>JAGDZR010000004.1:186033-310006 GCA_049115695.1 Cyclobacteriaceae bacterium
CAGAAGTAGTTGGTGATAACACGAACTATGGCGTAAAAACTGAATATAGGTCTTGGACGTCATTGCGAGTCGAACGAAGCAATCTTACACCTAAAAGAACAAGATTGCTTCGGTCGCCCAAAAGCTCCCTCGCAATGACGTAAAGGGTTAATCAGCAGCCGTACCTCCTTCGCATGACGTTGATATTTTGCCGCAATTGTTAGTCTTATGACCACAAAAAATATAAGCCAGAAGTAGTTGGTGATAACACCAACTACGGCGTAAGTACTGCTGCTAGGTAGCGTTTTGGTTTGGGCATTGGATCAACTATAAAATATATTCTTTATCAATCCAGCCGATCGAAGGAATGTTTGCCCTGCTCCTTTTCAAGTTGTTCAATTTCATCTCTGGCCGTCTTACGTCCGGCTTGGGCCTTATCCACTAGATCCTGGAATTCCTTGTCATCCCGAATAGGATCAAACAAGGGATCGAAATCCACAAAATCCAAAACCGGACCAGCAAACTGAACTTCCGAAACCAAATGGAAATGCTCCAACACCTTTTCTTTCTCACCAAGGAAAGCATAGACCGCAGCAAGATCATAATGCGAATGTCCACCATACCTTTCATTATCAAGCATTTGTAGACAATAGTCAACTTGTTGATCAAATTGCCGCCTCGCCTCCTCCTCGCTTCCCATTTTCCATAAATGATAGGCATATCGATGCAAGGTATTTAGCATACTTCCACTTTGTTTTTCCATTTTACGTACGGCGATTTGCCAGTATTCATCAGCTTCTTCGTATCGTCCCAGATAATCCAGCGACATGGCATAATTGATGTAGATGGTAAAATGGTCCTTTCCAAGTTCCATAATCTTTTTAGAATAGGAATGGCCTAGTTCGAACTTGCCAAGTATAGTGGCTGTCCAAGACAAAGCGCTATAGGAATCAATATCTTCCTGTATCTCCAAAGCCATCTTAAAATATTTTTCAGACAATTCATATAATCCCACATTCCTATAAAATCGACCGAGCATTAAAAGAATAGGTTTCCTATTATCTCCTAGGTTGAGTCGTTCAGCTTGTTTAAGATTTTGATACGTAGCTACCCCGGCATCATTCGGACCAAAGGTCTGCGACATTAATAGATAGCCCAAAGCATTGTTGGGATCATTTTTCAATCCCCTTTGTATGTCTTTCCTGGCATTTTCTAATTCTCCCCTTAGGATATAGTATTCTCCTCTTTGAAAATACCCGTTCGCCAGATTATGATCAATATCCAATGCTTTATTGCACCAATATAATACCGTGTCCAGGTATTGTTCACTAAAGAATTCATTGGAAAACCTATTTTTCAACATGAGCAAATAACCAAAATCAACCATAGCTGCTGCAAATTCCGGATCTATCTTCATAGCTTTTTCAAACATAAGAAGTGCTTTTTGATATTCAGATTCATCCGTAGTACGTTCAAATTCCATGGCATGATCTCGTCCCAATAAATAGAAATCATACGCTTCTGCACTCATAGTAGGAAGGCTGTTGATTAAATCTCTTTCTGCTGGTTTTACAACTGCTTGAAGTTGTAAGGCTATAATTTGAGCTATCTCACTCTGAATGGTAAAGACTTCACGGATATCGGAAATATCCTTCACATAAGTCTCTTGCCAAAGGTGATCGTCATTGTTAGCTGAGATCAACTGGGCATGTATTTTTACCTGACTCCCTATTTTTTGGACGGTCCCCTCCAGTAAATAAGCCACTGAAAGCTCATCGCCTATTTCCATAGAAGTCAATGAGCTATTTCTGTATGTTTCCGTAGAGGTTTTCGAAATGACCCGCAGATCAGCAATCTTGGCTAGATTATTTCGAATATCCTCCATCATTCCATTGACGAAGTATTGATTTTCCTCATCTGAGCTTTCATTATTAAATGGCATCACGGCAATGGACTTATCTAAAGAAAGTTCAATTTTTGACCGGTTTTGGGTGTCAAATGAAGTCCATTTACTTCCTATCACATAGATCCCGGCAACCATGATCACTGCCAATGCGGAAATCAAAACTGATTGATTTCTATTTATTCTCTTTTTGCTTTTTGTTAATGGTATTGTTAGGCCAACACCCTGCACAGCAAAAACCTGAACAGGTTCATCTACATTTTTGAGTTCCTTATTTCCTAAATCAATTGTTGAAATATCTTCTCCCTTTATGGCCCTTCGAACTGACTGAGATATACAAATACCCCCGGGATCAGCCAATGATTCTATACGAGACGCCACATTTACCCCATCTCCATAGATATCGTCTCCTTCAACCGTAATGTCTCCGAGGTGGATTCCAATGCGGAGCTTGGCATCCAGCTCTGCCCTAGCTTGCTTTTGGATTTCAATGGCACACTGTACCGCATCCAATGCCGATCCAAACTGTGCCATGGCTCCATCACCCATTTCCTTGAGCCACTTACCGTGGTGTTTTTCAACAAGTGGCTTCTGGATGTCCTTACTGATTCGAACCAGGTCCAGCGCTTTTGCTGAGTCCTTGCCCATCAACGCTGTATAGCCGACAATGTCACTGAATAAAACAGCTGCTAGCTTGCGCGACGTTGAGGCGTGTTGGCGAGTGGTGTTAGGCATGCTTAAATATAAACTGAATATAGGTCTTGGACGTCATTGCGAGTGGAACGAAGCAATCATAGACCTTAGCACAAGATTGCTTCGGTCGCCCAAAGCTCCCTCGCAATGACGTAAAGGGTTAATCAGCAGCCATACCTCCTTCGCATGACGTTGATATTTTGCCGCAATTGTTAGTCTTATGCCCTCAGAAAATATAAGCCAGAAGTAGTTGGTGATAAAACCAACTACGGCGTAAAAACTGAATATAGGTCTTGGACGTCATTGCGAGTGGAACGAAGCAATCCTAGACCTAAAAGCACAAGATTGCTTCGGTCGCCCAAAAGCTCCCTCGCAATGACGTAAAGCGGTTGATCAGCACAATGCTTCAGCCGTACCTCCTTCGCATGACGTTGATATTTTGCCGCAATTGTTAGTCTTATGCCCACAGAAAATATAAGTCAGAAGTAGTTGGTGATAACACCAACTACAGCGTAAAAGCCATTCCCAAGGAAGTTGTGTACTTCAAACGAAGCTCCAATGTGCTTCTCGGTGATGTCTTTGTATATTAATTTTTCAGCCATATATCTGAGTCATCTTTTAATCCTTTTTAATCTGTGATTCAGACATGGGCAATTGAATTATAAACTCAGTCCATTTGCCTTCTCTACTCTCTACCTCAATCGTCCCCCCATGTCCCTTGGTCACAATATCATAGCTCATACTGAGTCCTAATCCTGTTCCCTCACCGGTTGGCTTGGTAGTGAAGAAGGGTTCGAAGATTTTGTCTTTGATATCATCGGGGATGCCTGGACCATTGTCGGAGATGGTGATCAACACCCCCCTTTCTCCCCCCTCAAGGGGGGACATTCCCCTTTTGGAGGGGGATAGGGAGAGGTTTTTCGTTAAGACGGTAACTAATGGCTTATCAACATCCTTGACCGCCTGAAACGCATTATTAATCAAATTGAGAAGTACCCGACCTATGTCCTGTGGGACGACATTAATTTTGGGTAGACTTTCATTCAGATCTAGTTTGAAGTCTGAGTTAAACGCTTTGTCTTTCGCTCTAAAACCATGATACGCCAGCCTCAGATACTCATCGCAAAGGGTATTGATGTCAGTCGGTTCTTTTTCTCCTGATCCGGTACGAGAGTGCTGAAGCATGGACTTTACAATTCCCTCGGCGCGCTTGCCGTGCTGGTTGACCTTGTCTTCATTTTCTTTCAGATCCTTTAGAATGGCTTTGATTTCTTCCTGATCATTGTTCTCAATAGCTTCATTTAGCTCATCCAGCATTTCCTTATTCACCTCTGAGAAGTTGTTGACAAAGTTGAGTGGATTCTGAATCTCATGGGCGATACCCGCGGTGAGCTCTCCGAGGGAGGCCATCTTCTCAGAGTGGATGAGTTGGGATTGAGTGGATCTGAGTTGGGTAAGAGTGTATTCTATCTCAGATTTTTGCATGGTCAACTGTATGTTAGCTTTCTTACTTTTAATACTACCCGAATAAATAACTAATGAAATAACGATAATGAATATGGCGAATGCCAGGAGCGAGTATAGAAGTATGTTACTTCTAAATTCCTGCTGTTCCTGTTCTATTTCGATCAATCCAAGCCTTTCGCTGAAAGCCAAATTTTGAAACTCATTAATCAGAGAAATTGAATTGATACTATCATTTAATTTTTTTGACCGTGACAGGAAAAAGTAGGCACTGTCATACTGATTTAACCGTTCGTGAGTTCTTGAAAGGACCTCCAGTGCTTCGAGCTCTCCTTTTGCATTGCCAATGGTTTGATACTGTTCGAGTGATTTTTCTATGTAGTATTTGGACAATTCCACTAACCCGTTGTCAAGATTAACTAAAGAAAGAGCCAGGGTATTGTCAGCCACCATTTGCAAAGAATTTTCTCTTTTCCCACTTCTAATTCCAGCTTCGAAGTACTGACTAGCCAGTGTCTGATCTCGCATGCCGTAGTGAATATTACCAAGTTCAAGGTACGCGTCAGAGGTGTACTTAAAATATCCTGAACTATTTGCAGCATTAATCGACCTCTGGAAGTAATGGATAGCTGAATCCAATCGCCCCTTTGACATGTAATATCGGCCCAGTGTGTTAAGAAATGGTGTTTGAATGGTTTGGTTGCCTATTTCCTCCGCCAGACTTACGGAAATCTGCGCATTAATTTTTGCCTGCTCTAAATCTCTTGCTGCCACATACAAAACACTCAGATCCCCATATATTATTGATTCAATCATGGTCCAGGCCTCTTCCTGGGTACCATCGATTATTTTTTCAAGCCCCCATATGGGCTTTCTCATACGTTGTTCATCAATTATTTCTTTCGCTTGCAATAAGGATTGCAGCCCAAGAATGATTTTGTTTTGATCTTCATAGGCGATTGCTTTGAAATCAAGAGCTTCCGCCTCCCAAAAAGGTTCTTTTAGCTTTTGAGCAATCTCAAGTAACCTTTCGCCGAAATAGACCAGACTGTCGCTATTCGCCTCCACATAGTACAGGCAAAGCTTTCTGCACCGTTCCATATCAACAGCATCCGTCAAATCTGTCAACCGTCGCAAACTATCCACTTCATGTATGCTTGGTTCCGCCCATATCATGCTTTCATTCTTTTGACTAAGGCAGATGAAGGAGATGATCAGGGCGACAACAATTAGTAAATATCTCATGCTGGAATTTCTATAAGAAAGGTAGTACCTGAGTCACTTGAAAGTTTGACGCCAATTGTCCCCCCATGCCCCTTACTGACGATATCATAGCTCATGCTCAATCCTAGACCGGTTCCTTCACCGGTGGGTTTGGTTGTGAAGAAGGGCTCGAATATTTTATCCCGGACATGTTCCGGGATCCCAGGGCCATTGTCGGCGATGGTGATCGTTATGGAGTTCTCCAGCTTTTGAGTTTTGAGTTGGACAGTTGGTGAATAATTTACATCAGATGTCATGGTACCCTCGTCTCCTTCGACGGGCTCAGGATGACTCGGGTTTTCTGATACGGCCTGAAACGCATTATTGATCAGGTTGAGCAACACACGACCCATGTCTTGAGGCACAACATTGATTTTAGGTAGGCTTTCATCCAGCTCCAATTTAAATTCTGCACTGAACGAAGAGTCTTTTGCTTTGAATCCATGATAAGCCAGCCTCAGATATTCATCGCAAAGCGCGTTGATGTCCGTCAATTCCTTTTCGCCCGATCCAGTACGAGAGTGCTGAAGCATGGACTTTACAATACCCTCGGCACGTTTGCCGTGGTGGGTAACCTTTTCTTCATTTTCTTTCAGATCCTTTAGGATGGCTTTGATTTCTTCCTGATCATTGTTCTCAATAGCTTCATTTAGCTCATCCAGCATTTCCTTGTTCACCTCAGAAAAGTTGTTGACGAAGTTGAGTGGATTCTGAATCTCATGCGCAATACCTGCTGTTAGCTCTCCTAGGGAGGCCATTTTCTCTGAGTGGATGAGTTGCGATTGAGTGGAATTTAGATTTTCCAGGGAGTGATTTAATTCTGCTGTGCGTTCTTTAACCTGACCTTCCAGTACAGCTTTTTGGTTATCTAAAATTATTCTTTTTTCTTCCTCTGCTTTAAGCAACCCTTCAGTTTTGGTTTGTATCTCTCGTCTGGATTCTATTAGCCACCAACAGACATATATCAATTGTGACAAGGGGAAAGACACAAAAAATAAAAATGTAAGTATAACACCCAGGTATTCAAATCGCATGATCGTGATGGAAAACAACGTCTCAATCAATAATACGATTAGCAACAACAAAACAGCAGTAACAGAGATCATTTGCCCAATTACGATTGCCCACTTAGCTCCCCGTAAATTCCTCCGTTCAGAAATGAGATAGTAAAAGGACCAAAAAATTCCTGTTAGCGTGATAAAACCAAGAAAATTCACAAGTAAACCCTGTCCAAAATCTATAAACTCAGTTATGTTCCAGCTTATAACGGCTAGTATAGCCATGTACCAATGCCATCGGGAAATTCGTCCCTTAAAAATATGACCTAAGGCAATCGGAAAAAATATAGTGATACTCATAAATATGAATGATTTCATGTAGTCATATAACTGCTGTCTTTCAAAAGAGATAGAATCAAATTCACCTAGAATCATCGGAAGAAGGCCGATACTCAACCCTGTAGCTGATATCGCAATGAAGAGAATATGTGTTTCTTTTCTATTGAAGAGAAAGAACATCCAAAATAACACCGCCAAGATTACGGATCCACTTACCATTGCACCGGTACCAATATTATACGTCCTCTGGAATCTTAAAATGTTAAATCTATAATCCGATCGGGTGAGGTTGAAGAAACCTCCAATAACTTCAATATTTGATTTGAGCTTGCCAAAAAGAGGAGCTATTTCATCAACAACATGGATCGCAACAACATGCTCTTTCCCAGGGATTAAGGGCAAAGCTGTGGGATTGGTCACGTCCCTGTCATAGCTTCGATACTCACCACCAAATAAGCCTGTGTTTCCAAACGAAGTTATTAATTCACCATCTAAAAAAATATCCGTAGCTGCCCAAACTCGTTGGATCACACCAAATTCTTCTTCTTCTGATAGTGTGGAATCAATTTTGATTTTGATTCGGAACCAACCCTCAAAGCGACCACTTTCATCTGCCATATCGGAATTTATATTTGATGGCCTTAGCGTATCCCAGTCTGTGGTGGGTAAGTCAGGTTGAGCCCAGTTTATATTATTTCCAGACTTGAAGATCCACTGACTTGAGTCTGCCAACCATATGGATTGCCTGTTACCGAAGGATGCAGTGTCTAGCTTTAGTACTTTATGCTGTCCGTCGACATTAACCACGGATATTAAGCAAACAACTAGGCCAATTATGAGTCTCATAAAAGAGGTATTGTAGTTACAAATGCCGTTCCATGCCCCTCTTTGGAATCTGCCACTAAATGACCCCCATGGCCCTTGGTCACAATGTCATAGCTCATGCTGAGTCCAAGTCCGGTCCCTTCACCGGTGGGCTTGGTAGTGAAAAAGGGTTCGAAAATCTTGTCTTTGATGTCGTCATGGATGCCCGGGCCATTGTCGGAGATGGTGATCTGGATGTGCTCTGACCCACCCCTAGCCCCTCCCGAGAGGGGAATCTCCCCTTTTGAAAGACGGTCCGACGATTCAGTGAGGAAGAGGCTCTTAGTGGAGACAGTGACTAAAGGCTTTTCAATATAACTGACTGCCTGAAAAGCATTATTGATCAGGTTGAGCAACACACGACCCATGTCTTGAGGCACAACATTGATTTTAGGTAGGCTTTCATCCAGCTCCAGTTTGAATTCTGCACTGAATGAAGAGTCTTTTGCTTTGAATCCATGATAAGCCAGCCTCAGATATTCATCGCAAAGGGCGTTTATGTCGGTGAGTTCCTTTTCGCCTGATCCAGTACGAGAGTGCTGGAGCATGCTCCTTACAATTCCTTCTGCTCGTTTGCCGTGATGAGATACCTTGCTTTCATTCTCAATCAGGTCTTTCCCAATGATCTCCGCTTCTTCAAAATTGCCTTTTTTCATCTCCTCTATCATTTCTTCCGCGAGCTCTTTATTCACCTCTGAGAAGTTGTTCACAAAATTCAGTGGATTCTGGATTTCATGCGCAATACCTGCCGTTAGCTCTCCGAGGGAGGCCATTTTTTCCGAGTGGATGAGTTGGGATTGAGTGGATTGAAGTTTGGTGTATGCCTTTTCCACTTTCTCCTTTGATCGACGTTGATTTCGGTTGTTTCGATAAATAAGTAACACAACCACAAGTAAAGTGGATGAACTTCCAAGAAATATGTTGGTTCGAAGTTTTGACTGATATTCAGATGCTGCTTTCTCTGTCTCTAAGTTTTTAAGTGCTAAATCAAATCCTTCCAAGTCAATTAAAGCCTGATCCCTTATTACGATTTGAAGGCTATCACTATAGATGTTTTCTAGCGCTTCATATTGATATGCCTTCTCATAATCGCCAATTGTCACATAAATATCAGCAAGGTTTTGGAAGGCATCCCTGAGCACTAGATAGCTCTTTGATAAGTGTGCCTCACCAACATCAAGTTGTGCGTAGTAAATTGCAGAATCAATGGTTGATTCATTTTTAATATAAAGTTTAGACAATTCTCGGTAAGCCCAAGCTACATTGGTGTGAGCTATTTGTTCAGAGGCGATTTTTGCCCCTAACCTTAACATTCTAAGCGCCAATATTTCATCATCAATTTCCCTATACACCATTCCAAGCATTATTGGAACATAGGGAATACCCACTGGTAGTTGTTCCATGGTCTCAAATGCCCTCTCGGCATAAATCAGGGCAGAATCAAGCTGATTTAGTTCATAAAAATGATATGCTATCTGAATCTGATTAAGACTTTGAAATCCAGGATTATTTTGGTTTAGGCTATATGCCAATTTATAATAATTAAGAGATTGAGTTGGATTTATTTTCTCAATACTTTCAGCATAAGCAGTCATGACCATTCCGATAATGGTGTCTGGGCTGATTTTTTTTGCCAATTGTAATGCTTGATTAATGTAATCGTAGGACGTTACCTCATCGCCAACAACCGAGTAGGCCAATCCTAGGAGTTGAAGTGCCATGACCTCACCATGGCCATAATCAATCTTTTTCGACAAGAGAAGTGCTTCTTTTGCGAAATATAGTCCTGAGTCAACTTGATTGAGCCAATAGTACCCGGCCAAAGCAGTGTAATTTTCAACTCGCTGAATGCCTTCACTAATGCTCAACTCTTGTCTTAGCCTACTTATTTCCTTGTCAACTTGGTTCACATCCTGACTTATCGCCATATGCGCTGTTGATATGATAAGCATTATGATAAACGATTTCATTCTTTGGGAATATTGATGCTAAAGATAGTACCTACAGGATTTGTATTGTCCACCTCAATAGTCCCCCCATGCCCCTTGGTCACGATATCATAGCACATACTGAGCCCTAGTCCGGTTCCTTCTCCTGTTGCCTTTGTTGTGAAAAAAGGTTGGAAGATTTTATCCCGAACATGTTCCGGGATGCCCGGGCCATTGTCGGTGATGGTGATCAACACCCCCCTTTGTCCCCCCTCAGAAGGGGGAATGGTTCTGGTGGCAATGGTGACAAGAGGTTTAGAGTCGCTCTCCCTGGATGTCATGGTACCCTCGTCTCCTTCAACAGGCTCAGGATGACTCGGGTTTTCTGATACGGCCTGAAACGCATTGTTAATCAAATTGAGAAGTACCCGGCCAATGTCCTGAGGAACTACACTGATCTTAGGTAGGCTTTCATCAAGTTCCAGTTTAAACTCGGAATTGAAGGACTTGTCTTTAGCACGAAACCCATGATACGCCAGCCTCAGATACTCATCGCAAAGTGCATTGATATCTGTCGGTTCTTTTTCTCCCGACCCGGTACGAGAGTGCTGGAGCATGCTCCTTACAATTCCCTCGGCGCGCTTGCCGTGGTGGGTAACTTTGTCTTCGTTTTCGATCAAGTCATTGGCAATGGATTTTGCCTCGTCAATATCCCCTTTGTCGAGTTCTTCTTTGATCTCTTCTGCCAGCTCTTTGTTCACCTCTGAGAAGTTGTTGACGAAGTTGAGCGGGTTTTGAATCTCATGGGCAATACCGGCGGTGAGTTCACCAAGTGAGGCCATTTTTTCAGAATGGATGAGTTGGGTTTGGGTGGATTTTAGGTCGTTCAGAGCACTTTCCAAAGCTAAATTCGCTCTATGTTTTTGTCTGTTGTTACGGAAAAGAAGGATAGCAATCACGATCACCACCGTCACAAAACCAGCTGATCCAATGATTCGATATCTATTTGCTGTTAGCAGTCTCTCCTTCTCCATCTCCTGTAATTCCATTTCCGCATCGAGGTTTAAATTTCTGACAAGACTTTGTTTTTGAACATTGGTTAAACTGTCTTTATAAGCATAAGCCTCCGAAAGATAGTAGAAAGCACTATCCATATCTGATGCTTTGAAAATATTACTAAGTTGATAATTGGCATCAATCAATCCATTTGGAATATTGAGTTCTGCAAAGAGAATTCGAGCCTTTTTCAAATATATTTTTGCGGAATCATATTGATTCAAATGTTTTAGATACATAGTCCCAAATCCCACATAGGACCAGGCTAAAATTGGTGTTAGGTCACGATTTATGTTTTCAGTAATTGATCTTTTAAAATAAAATTTCGCAGAGTCATATTGACCATTCTTTGAATGACTGATCGCTAATTGATTGAAAACAAAACCTTTATACTTTTTGTACTCAGCTTTGCGCAGATAGTCCAGGGATATCCGTCCGAAATACTGAGCAGAATCCACTCTATTGAAGCTAGAACTTGCTTCTGCAAGATTAAAATACACCCACGCGAGGAGAGAAGGGTCATTAAGCTGAGTCGCGGTTACAAGAGCCTCATGATAGAATTTATAAGCCTCATAATGGTCTCCCATAATGATATACATGATACCTGTAATATTTTGGGACATTCCGAATATTGTTTTCCTCGCTGTTTCAAAGGCCGCTGTTTCAGACAGTCGATTTAACCCCACAATATCCTCAGATATTTTCAAATCACTTAGGATTTTCCGAGCTATTAACTGATGTCTTAATGCTTCTGGAAAACGGGCCTTTGGGGATAAAGTCATCCCCAAATGGGTACGTACATCTGCTTCCCACAGTGGTTGACTTAACTTCTGAGAAAGTTCATGAGCAATAGACAGGTAGTAAAAGGCGCTATCGAAATCTCCGCTTTCATAATAGAAGCCCAGATCTCTGGCAAGAAACATCTTCAGTGTATCGCTTTCGGAATTTTCAAATTCCATTCTTCGCTCACTAACTTCTGACTTCTCCGGAATATCCCAATAAGGATTTTGAGCCACCATTTTGAAGGCTATAAACATGAAGGGAGTTATAAGAATCCATTTTATCATATCGCAGATGTCTTTGGGATTTCAACAATAAATTTTGTGCCAGTCTCAATACCGGATTCCACCTCTATCATCCCCCCATGCCCCTTGGTCACGATATCATAGCTCATACTTAGTCCTAGTCCGGTACCTTCACCTGTCGGCTTGGTAGTAAAAAAAGGTTCGAAGATTTTATCCCGGACATGTTCAGGGATTCCCGGGCCATTGTCGGAGACTGTGATTTGGATGGAGTTCTCCAGCTTTTGAGTTTTGAGTTGGACAGTTGGTGAATAATTTACATCAGATGTCATGGTACCCTCGTCTCCTTCGACAGGCTCAGGATGACTCGGGTTTTCTGATACGGCCTGAAACGCATTGTTAATCAAATTGAGGAGCACCCGGCCCATGTCCTGAGGAACTACACTGATCTTAGGTAGGCTTTCGTCAAGTTCAAGTTTAAACTCGGAATTGAAGGACTTGTCCTTCGCGCGGAAACCATGATAAGCCAGCCTCAGATATTCATCGCAAAGCGCATTGATGTCAGTCAATTCCTTTTCTCCCGACCCGGTACGAGAGTGCTGGAGCATACTTTTAACTATACCCTCAGCACGCTTGCCATGATGGTTGACCTTGTCTTCATTTTCGATCAAGTCATTGGCAATGGATTTTGCCTCGTCAATATCCCCTTTGTCGAGTTCTTCTTTGATCTCTTCTGCCAGCTCCTTATTCACCTCAGAGAAGTTGTTCACAAAATTCAACGGGTTCTGAATCTCATGCGCAATACCTGCTGTTAGCTCTCCCAGGGAAGCCATTTTTTCCGAGTGGATGAGTTGGTTTTGGGTGGATTTGAGCTGTTCAAGAGCTCTCCCAACTTCCAGATTCTTTTTCTCGAGTACAAGGTTGGCTTTCTTTCGATTTCGATGATTACGATAAAAAATCATGCCTATTATCAGTACTGAAAGCAAAACAATAGAAATTGTAAAAATCCAAAGTCGCTGAATATTGTTCTCATAGACAACCTGGTTTCTATCTACTTCTAGCAGTCGTTCTCTTTCATTGGAAGCAATGAATGTTTCAACACTTGTTTTAATCCTAATAGAATCTAATTGTGCTTTGAAAACATTGGCGGCCTTTGAATACTTGAGAGCCATAAACTTATCTTTCTTTTCATATAATCGAGAAAGGAGCAGATTGGCTTCAATGATTCGGGTATAAATACCTGTTTCGAGAGCGATATCCAATGATTGAGTTGCGTAAATCAGGCTGGAATCTAATCTATCTGTTTTTTCAAATACATTAGATAACAGTTCATAGTTGGTGGACTGATCAGAGAGAGATGTTGAGCCTTCAGGAAGCGTCAGCCGTTCTTTGAATTTGATTTCAGCCTCTATATAATTTTCCTTTTCCATAAAAAGCCGTCCCAAAACTTCCAGCGAAAATGTCTTAGGCCATTTAATTTCCTGCTGATCGGCCAAACTGTCCGCAAGCCAGGCATAATAAAAGGCTGAGTCCAGATCACTTTGAGCATAGATAAGGGCCATTAGTCCAATTGGAACTACCTCAAATTCAAAGAACTTGGCCGAATCAGCATACATCCGTGCTTCCTTAAAATAATTTATTGCCTGAGCATATTCTCCAATATCAGAATACGTTGAGCCCAGAATTCCCCTGAAAACAGACATATAATTCAGTGATTTGGCTGAATCCGACTTTCTAAGTCCTTCCAAACTATATTCCAAAGACAAGACATGGTTACCAAGCGCCCTGTGAGTTAGTGAGATACCATCCAATGCCATGAGTTCTGGCTGAAGGTTGTTGGTTGTTCTAGCTAGCGAAAGAGCCTTTTCTGCATAATAAATTGCAGAATCAGGATGATCCCATTTGTAATACTGACAAAGCACCGCCAAGGTACTGGCACGCAAACTATCATTTTGGTTATGCTCCAGGGAATGTATAAGGCTGTCCATGATCATATTCTGAGAAATGACCTGAAAGCTCCAAACCAAAAATACGAGTGAGGTAAAAAAAACTTTTCTCATCCTTAAGGTAGTAAGGCCAATGTAAAACAACTTTCCATTCTCATAATTGATGAATCAAATGTTGTGCGCCATCCATAATGTTTTCAGGAATCCCCGAACTATTAATGGAAGCTGCGATGATATACCCAAATGACATGTTCAACGAACATCTGAAACGCTGCAACCAACAAGCATTAAATAAGAGCAGTAACATGACGATAGCGAGATTTTTCAAAATACAGGTAATATGTAATATAACCACATTGGCTTAATGTCCCTTATCTCTGCATATCTCATATTGTTTTGATTCTAGTCATAAGGGAATAAATTGCTGAACCATGCAACACCAGGAACTCAATCAACGATTAGCATTACTCAAAAACGTGATCTTCTTCAGCCACCTGGAAGACGATCAATTAGAAGGGTTGGCAAATGCAATGGAGCCCATGGAACTACAGCCCAATGATCGATTATTCACAAAAGGAGATGTGGGCAATAGCATGTTTATCGTTGAGTCCGGATCTCTCAATGTGCATGATGGCGACTATGTATTTGCCAAAATCGAGCCACCAGGAATCGTGGGAGAATATGCACTGCTGGATCAGAGGACCAGGTCGGCCTCCATTACTGCCACGACAAATACCAAATTGCTTTGCCTCAGCCAGTATTCATTTAACAGGATCACAAGCGAAACACCGGAAGTCAAAGACCATATTGTCACCACCCTACTATTGCAACTTCGTCAGCGCAATGAGTGGGAAGAACAACTGGCCGCTAAAAACAAGCAGATACAGGAGCAGAAAGATGAAATAGAAAAGCAACGGGATCTCAAGAACAAATTCTTCTCCATCATATCACATGATCTACGCGGACCCATCAGTTCGTTTCAGGGCATCACGAGTATTCTTCAGCACTACCTGGCCAAGGGTGACATGGACAATGTACAAGGGCTAATGGAGGAGATCGATTTCACCTGCAACAATCTCAGTCAACTATTGGACAATTTGCTGAACTGGGCCTCAACCGAACAAGGTCAAATGCCCTACAATCCTGAAGAAATCGAACTGGATGCCATCATCAATGAATTGTTCGATAATTTTAGAGCTACGGCGCTCGCCAAACGAATAAAACTTGCATCCCAACCATCTACATCAAGTACATTGTATGTCGACCGCAACAGTGCCACCACCATCCTCAGGAACCTGATCCACAATAGTCTCAAGTTTACACCAACTGGTGGTACCATTGACATCAGCAGCACACAAGAAGGTACTGACATCAAGATCAAACTATCAGATACAGGACAGGGAATGGATACCGAAACTACGCGTACGCTCTTTGAGCACGAGCCCAAAAGCACCTATGGCACGCAGGGAGAAAAAGGCACGGGAATCGGACTTCAGATAGTCCGTGAGTTTATCAGGATGAACAAGGGTAGAATTGAAGTTTCCAGTGAAGTGGGTCAAGGATCCACCTTCAACGTTTGGCTTCCCGCCTCAGAATTAGCTTCCTAAAATTTCTTTCAACCTACCTTCTAAAACTTCAGAAGACTTAAGGTCAAATTTATTGATGTATCCTGTTACATTGGGAAGTCCCTCTATGCTTGACGCTTCCAGTGAAGTCACAATAATCACCTTGGGTTTTGGCTCCATCTCGTTGATTTTGGGCTCCAACCAATCCATCAAATAGCCCCCGCCAGCATGAGGCATTTCCATATCTAAAAAAAGAAGATCTGGTTTATTGGAGATCAGTGCCGTCGCACCCTTTACAGAGTTTGTATAAGTGTGCTTCAAGCTCAACCAGTCGATATCGTCAATAAAAACTGAGAGTTTGCGAAGGAAAATGGCGTCATCATCAATCGCCATACAAGTTGTTTGATCCATTGTGCTAAGTTGTTTGCTTAAATATAATTTAAACCCTGACAATGCAATAGCGCAAAGGGCCATTCCTAAAGTCCATTCATATTTCGGCAAGCAATTCCGAAATAACCCTATGGCCTCCCGTGTATTCAACGGTTCGTGGAGTCCTGCCAACGGCTCGTTCGATCAACTGCTGTTGCATTTCCTTCAATCCTGGACGCATGAATGGGTCATCATCTGCAAAGAAGTAGGTAATATCCAAATCTGATGACCAGTGATCAACCGCTTCTTTCGGAAGATCATCTGGAAACAAACCTGCCCACAAAACCAGCTGATGGAATCGAATACCGGAGAATGCACCAAACCGACAAGCGGTCGCTGCTCCCTGTGAAAATCCAAACAAGATCAATTTCTCAGTCCTAAAATCTCCCAACTCCTGTTCAACTACCGCTTTCAAATAAGACTGCTGATTGTCGATTTCTGTCAACCTATCCTCCTTAGTCATCCAGCAAGCTCCGACTCTGCCTGTATAACCCTCCAGGTAATACTTACTGAGTCCCTGTGGGGCAATAACGAAGTGTTCTGCCGAATCTAGTCCTTCAAATTTTTTGATAAAGTACTGAGCCAACATGCCCTGCCCATGAAAGACAATCCAAACACATTTGGTCTGATCTGTCAACTCATTGAGGGTGCAATATGAAGCTTGTATGGTAGTTGCTAAATGATGCTGTTTCACACTCGGAATTTAACCTACTCTGCTTAGATAATGCAATTTGGCTTCATCCAAAATGAGCATGCGTTGATGATTCAGTTCAATTAACCTGTCCTTTTTAAACTCCTTGATCAGTCGGGAAATGCTTTCCTGTGTTGTGGCAATCAGATCGCTCATATCCTTTCTGGTGATGGTCAATTCAAATTCCGATTGTTCGTAAATGCTGTTTTTCAGATGCAGTATCAGCTCAGCAAATCTTCCCCTTATTTGCTTTTGTGTCAAACTCAACATGTGCTGATATCCCCTGATCACCTCGCTGCTCAGCATGTGCATGACTTGATTGGCAAAAGCCTGATTCTCCTCAACCAGTTTCATGAATGTACCAATGTCCACCAGGCAAACTTCCGTATCCGTGAGCGCCTCTACCGTATAGTGATAGACTAGGTCTCCTTCATTGAATACAGACGGAAGTCCAACAAAATGTCCGTTCCTTTCGATCGAGATGATTGTTGGGTTACCTTGTTTTTCAATGAATATCTTGACAAGTCCTTTTTTGACAAATAACATATTGGACAGAAAGGCCCCTTCCTTGCACATAATCTCCCCTTTTCGATAGCTCAATTCACTTCGATGTTGATCAACCAGGGCTAATTGTGCAGGGGTAAGTGTCTTGAATGCGATAGACATACACGAGCAATTCATGCATTTCACAAGAATACGGGAAGGACTGTAAGACAACATTTGATCTGGATCAAATTTTATATTGACTAAGTTATTAATCGAACTTGACCCAACACAGGACAAATGTCAGCTCTTTCATCTGATCTTAATCTAAATTACTTACGCATTCAGGCCTGATATGCATCATTGAAAATGGATCGGTCACCCGTTTTTAAAACTGAAGGAGCATATGAGGACATTACTATCAAAATCACTTATGATCACAGTCTTGCTATGTCTGGGCTGTGCACAAACACCTGGTACCCCAACGAAGTTTGCGGATACAGATGCACTATTAAATGTGGTCAAGCAAACCATCAAACAAATCACTATTGAGGAGTTTAAGAAAATGATGGATGCTGAAGACCCCTACGTCTTAATCGATGTTCGACTCAATGATGAGCATGATGCAGGCTACATCCCGGGAACTGTTAATATTCCAAGAGGAGTTTTGGAATTCAGAATAGCTAATGAGGCGTTCTGGGAAGATGAAGGCATGTATGTCCCATTAAAAGAGGACAATTTGATTATCTACTGTCGCAGTGGTAATCGTAGTGCGCTGGCAACACAGTCGTTGGATCAACTGGGATTTTCCAATGTTTACTCCCTGGAAGGGGGATTTAGAGCATGGCACAAATCCTTTCCTGAATTAACACAAAACAAACTACCCGTCATTGAGCAAGCTGCCACTGGTCACCAGGTAGCAGCAGAAGAAGATGCGGGCGGTTGCTGAATATAAATCTTAACCCTTTTTGCTATGAAAAATTTATCTAGAATTCTAATGTTACTAGCACTTATTCCTATGCTGGTATTGATGAGCTGCAAGGACAATGATGAGCCGGATGCAGATCAACCCTTTGAAATCATGACCACATACATGATGAACAACAACCTGGATGTAAGTGATGTGCTAAGTGATTGGATAGTAGGTCCTCCTGCAAGCGCAGAAGAAGTACCTGCTTTCTTGAGCAATTATCATGTAATGGACGTCCGCGCAGCTGAAGCTTTTGATGGCAACCATATTGAGGGTGCTGTTAACACCTCTCTTGGTACCATATTGGATGATGCCGCTAGTGCAACCAAACCGATTCTGGTAGTTTGCTATACTGGTCAATCGGCTGGTCATGCCGTAATGGCTCTAAGACTAAGTGGATATCCTGATGCAAAAGTCCTCAAATTTGGTATGAGCCAATGGAACAGTGCAACAGAAGGACCATGGAACGGAAGTACTGGTGATGTTGGTGTAGGCCATGCTAACTGGAGTATGGGCGCTGTTGCCGATATTCAGGAATTTGAACTCCCTTCATTCACCTCAGACGAAATGGATGGAGCTGCTATCCTGGCAGAGCGTGTCCAATTCATGATAGAAAAAGGATTCCAGGGCATTGCCAATACAGAAGTACTGAGTAGTCCTGATAATTACTTCGTTAACAATTTCTGGGATGAAACGGATACAGAGCATTATGGTCATATCAATGGTGCTTATCGTATTAAACCATTGTCACTTGCCAATAATGAAATCAAAAATCTTGATCCAAATGAAACGATTGTTAGTTACTGCTGGACAGGACAAACCTCTTCTATGTTAACTGCCTATCTCACTGTTTTAGGTTATGACGCCAAGAGTCTCAAGTTTGGGACAAATGGAATGATTTACTCAGAGCTTGAAAGTCACAAGTTTAGTCCGCCTTCAGTGGATTTACCTGTGGTGACCGAATAGACTCGAGCTATTGTGAGTGCCGGGTGATGCCCATCACCCGGCCTCTCAATGATTTCTTACCCCAAATCCTATCGTGATGAAAAACATTATTTCAATATTCATCCTTGGCTTCCTCGGTATGAGCATTATTGCTCATTCTCAAGGATGTGCTGAACCCAGCTCCGATGAGGGAGTAACTGTTTTTGGTTTTTTACAACCTCAAATGGATCTCAATTTTGAAGAAGAGACGAATGCCACTGTGCGTTTCAATAGAATGAGAATGGGTGTAATGGGTAATATCCCCTATGATTTTAGCTATTATGCACTGCTGGAAACCAGTCCATTCGTCAATCAAGATGGTCAAATCTATCTAATCGACGCTTTTGTAAGCTATAGCCGATTCTCCTTTGCGAAGGTATCAATAGGTCAATTCAAGAAACCATTTGGTCGAGAGCTGCTCACACCATGCTCCGGACTTTACACAATCAACAGATCGGAAGTAGTCAACAATCTGACTGGACCTACCAACCGCGACATGGGTATCACCGTGTTGGGCGCTATGCTCGATAACAAAATCAAATATCAGGTGGCCATGATGAACGGAGCAGGTGCCAGCAAGATAAATGACAACCGTTTCTTTGACTATTATGGTCGGGTGGAACTGCAGCCGGTCTCTTTCTTGAGTGTTGGCGGCAGTTTTGTTTATGGTTTGGCCGACCCCTCTGTCCCTGATTCGGATAGCAATGACGAAAAATGGCGATATGGAACGGACATTGAATTGTTATACAAAGGGATTCGACTTCAATCTGAATATGTATTTGGCGAAGATGTTGGCTCCTACACGACAGGTGGTGGATGTGACGGAGATGCGCAAGTGCATACCGGGTCCATCAAACGTGATGGTTTTCTGGTCATGGCGATGTACAACATCACAGACAATATTCAACCCATCATAAAGTACGAGGAATTCCATGCTGATCGAGCGGATGACAACTTGCTTCACCAAACCACGACATTTGGAGCAAATTTCTATTTCAATGACTGGACTCGCGTGCAGATCAACTACCTGTACAAAGCTGAAGATCCAACAGAAATAAAAAATGACGCCTTGCTCATGCAAGTACAAGTAAAATTTTAACCCCCAATATCATGAAAACTATAATATCTCTACTCTTTGTGCTAATCATTGGCTTCTCTGCCAATGCTCAATTGGACTTCATTGCAGCTAAGGATGCTGCCAAATTGATGAATGATGACAATACTATCTTCGTTTCTATGCGCACACCCACTGACTATCAAAAAGTGCATGTAGTCGGGGCTGTGAACATCGATCACAAAGACCTATATGGTGAAATGAGCATGCTAAAATCCCCTACTGATATTGCCAAAATCCTGGGGCAAAAGGGATTGGCAGCAAACAAAAACATCATATTATATGATGATGGATCGGGCAAATACGCTGGTCGTATGTATTGGATTTTAGATTACATGGGTGCCACCAATGTGCAAATAATCGATGGTGGAATGAAGGGCTGGAGACTCGCCAGGAAACCTGTTACAAAAAACCCATCGCAAATCACACCGGCAACATTTACACCTAACATTAATAAAGCGGTATACGCTGATATGGCCAGTGTGAAGCAAGCACTTAATCAATCGAACTACATGGTGGTAGATGCTCGATCTGAAGCTGAGTTTGCCGGAACAGCCTCCACCAACCTGCGACCAGGTCGTATTCCTGGAGCGGTCAATTTTGATTTTCAACAAGTATTGACCCCTCAGGGGATGATCAAACCAGTTGGTGAGTTAACATCACTTTTCGAAAATGCCGGGATCAGCAAAGCGAAATCTATCATTCTTTACTGTGAGTCCAGTGTACGAGCTGGTATACTTTATGCTACTTTAAAGGGATTGGGTTACACCAAAGTCAGTGTGTATGATGGCGCTTATCTTGAGTGGCAAGCATCTCCTGCAAACAAAGTCCTTTAATACTATTGCTTATGTGAAATTGGGAGGTGTTTAAAAACACAGAGTTTGGTTAGTTCTACAATGCACCATGGTTTTACGAATTGTTCAGAACACCTCCCTTTACCCCCAAAAATCATGACAAGCAGAAGACAGTTTTTGAAAATCACTTCAGCGAGTGTTGGAGGTGCATTGGCAGCTAGCCAATTGACTATGGGTCAGCCTTCGACCTACACCCAATATGGTGTTAAAAAGATTCCAACCTACTGTGATATTTGTTTTTGGAAGTGTGCCGCCTGGGTCCATTTTGACCGTCAAGGGGAGATATGGAAAATCACAGGCAATGAAAAGGATCCTTTATGCAATGGTCGGCTATGTCCCAGAGGTTCAGCTGGTATCGGCATGTACAATGACCCAGACAGGCTCAAATACCCACTGCTAAGGACCGAAAAGGACGGTATTCAGTACTATCGCAAAGCTTCCTGGCCAGAGGCACTGGACTTTATCGCTAAAAAAACGAGAACTATAGTAGATGAACACGGTGGTGAATCCATTGCACTATTCAATCACGGAAGTTCAGGAAAACACTTCACCAAACTAGTAAAAGCATTGGGCAGCAATAACATTGCGGCTCCCTCCTACGCACAGTGTAGAGGTCCAAGAGAAGTAGCCTTTGAAGCAACATTCGGCAAAGCAGTCAATTCACCAGAGCCCTTGGATATTGCTCATGCAAAGTGTCTCGTTCTCATAGGCTCTCATCTAGGTGAAAATATGCACAACACCCAGGTCCAGGAGATGTCTGATATGATTGACAGAGGCGCAAAAATCATTACTGTCGATCCTCGCTTATCAACTGCTGCCTCACATAGTACGCATTGGCTTCCTATCAAGCCAGCAACTGACATAGCCTTGTTGCTCGCATGGACCCATGTGCTCATCAATGAGGAATTATACGATCAATCGTTTATTGATAATTATGCTTTTGGTCTGGAGGAATTGAAGGAACACGTTATGGATAAAACACCTGAATGGGCCGCTTCCATCTGTAACCTGACGGCTGATCAAATCAGAGAAACAGCCTGGGCTATGGCCGAGGCTGCTCCCGCTACTATCATTCATCCGGGTCGTCATGTCACCTGGTATGGAGATGATACACAGCGATGCAGAATGGTCTCCATTCTTAATGCACTACTTGGTTCATGGGGGCGTAAAGGTGGATTCTTCTTCCCCACCAAAGCACGTGTCCCAAGCTACCCTCATCCATCGTATCCCAAACCGAATTGGACATGGCGCGATACCGGTAAATACTCACTTGCAGGCACAGGGGTATCAACGGCATTGATAGATTTATCACATCCTGACAACCAAACAGAAAAGCAAATCAAAGCCTGGTTCGTGACAGGAACTAATCTGATCCACACGATACCCAATCAAAAACGAACAATTGACGCACTGCAAAACCAGGAGCTTGTAGTCGTGGTAGATACCATGCCAATGGAAATCACAGGGTATGCGGATGTGGTCCTTCCTGAGTGCACTTATCTGGAACGTTTCGACGACCTCAGAGCATCTCCCTGGAAATTTGGTACTGTAGCTGTTCGAATGCCGGCGGCTTCACCCAAATATCTTTCGCGACCAGCAGACTGGATGGTCCGAAAACTTGGAGAACGCCTCGGTTTGAGCCAGCACTTTGACTATGATGATTATGGGCAGGTAATTGATTACCAACTCAGGAAGATGGGTAGCTCATTGGCAGACATCAGAAAAACAGGAATGTTGATTGACGATCAATCAAAGAAAGCTAATTATATGGACGAGGAGACACCTCATACTTTCGAAACGCCTACAGGAATGATTGAGCTTTACTCTTTCACGCTTGAGGACGAAGGTTTTGATCCACTTCCAAAATATACTCCGCACCCTGAGCCGCCGGAAGGGTACTATCGACTCAACTATGGAAGAGCTCCTATGCACACGTTTGCCAAAACCAACAACAATCCGATTTTGGCTGATATCATGGATGAAAATGCCATTTGGATCAACCCAAAAGTGGCGCAAAAATGGCAGCTAAAAAACGGACAGGAAATCTGGCTGCAGAACACAGCAGGAAAGACGTCAACATTCCCTGGCAAGGTGCGCATCACTGAAAGAATAGGTATAGATAACATCTACATGATCCATGGATTTGGGCATAGTGAAAAACAACTGACCCGCTCTTATGGAAAAGGCATCAGCGACACGGAACTTATCACCAAATCAAATGTAGATCCCATAATGGGTGGAACAGGTATGCGTGGCACATTTGTCACGATACTCACAAAAGATAGAAAGGAGGTGTTGTCATGAGATATGCAATGGTAATAGACACTAAGAAATGTGTGGGGTGCAGCGATTGTGTAGTCGCTTGCCAGACTGAAAACAAAGTAGCAAATGGATACAGTAAATCCTGGATCACTGAGAGCGTTAGTGGGCAGTTTCCTCACTCAAAATTAGAGTTCAGAAGTGAGCGCTGCAATCATTGCTACAATGCGCCATGTGTACGCACTTGCCCGACAGGTGCAAGCTTTGTTGCTGAAGGTGGCGTAGTACTTGTCAAATCTCAAAAATGTATCGGATGTGGCGCCTGTGTTGAATCCTGTCCCTACGACGCACGATTCATGTCACAAGCCGGACCTACTGACAAATGCACGTTTTGTCATCCGAGAATAACTCAGGGTCAAAACCCGGCCTGTGTAGACGTATGCCCTACGAAGTGCATGTATTTCGGGGACATAGACGACTCTACCAGTGAAATCAGTCAATTGCTTGAGCAGCGACAACACAAAACGCTACTCCCGGAAGCAGGGACAGCACCACGCATTTTTTATTTGACCTAAATCGCAAATCTCATGAATGAAGAATATTTGGTAATCGGAAAAAACAACCCCGCAGTATACCCGGAATTAACGTTATGGGGTTGGCCAATCGCCGTGTACCTGTTTTTGGGTGGACTGGCTGCTGGTATTATGATTTTTTACTCCCTTTCCTTTTTGATTCGGGGAGAAAATGGTCAAAGTGCAACAATTCGTAAGGTATCACTTCTTGTTCCTCCAGCACTTGTACTAGGTCTGTTGTGCTTGCTTATCGATTTGCACAATCTTCCTCAAAGTTGGAGACTTTTCACCATCATTAGATGGGAATCACCTATGTCATGGGGTGCATGGACTTTGTTACTGATTACACCCCTCTCTGTGTTGTGGTGCCTCCGATATATCCGGGAGTTATATCCAACTATAAGCTTTCCAGCACACTGGTACACGAAACTTGAAGCGCGTATCGACAAGCATCGAAAATGGGTAGCTTGGTCAATTCTGGTCTTGTCGTTAGTGCTTGGTATATATACTGGAATCTTGTTATCTGCCTTCAATGCAAGACCGCTATGGAATAATTCCGTTCTCGGTTTGTTATTTCTCGTCTCCGGACTCTCTACTGCTGCTGCATTGATCATATGGTCAAGCCACAATAGAAAAGAACTCCAATTGTTTAGACGCTTGGACATTGGGCTCATCGTTATTGAGCTGTTGCTCATCATTCACATGTTTATGGGATTGCTAGCCGGAACGGCCATTCAGGTTTCAACCGCTGAAATGTTTCTGGGTGGCAGCTATGCATTAGCGTTTTGGGGTTTGGTCGTTACGATAGGACTAGTCATTCCGATAGTCATTGAGATCGCTGAATCTCTGGGATTGAAAACACCGCATTTTGTCGCTCCTGCCCTGGTAATAATAGGTGGTCTTGCTTTTAGGATCATCCTGGTATACGCCGGACAGGTTTCCTCATTTCCGGCCTAGGGGGTTAGGTTCACGATAGGTTTGTGAGGCAGGGCCATGTCGAAAGACATGGCCCTAGTTTTTACTTTTTTATAAGTTCAAGAATATTATCATCAGATGACTCCAGGTATGCTTGGATTTTTAATGTATTATGTTTCAGCAGATTTGAAATATGACTTGTGGTCAAGTTCCCCGTGTTTAAATAGATTATTTTTGGAGGTGTCCCGTAAAGGGCATTTAGATCAACAAAATCAGAGTCAAAAGTCACTACTGCTCACGCATTTCTTTTGGCAAATTCGAATATTTCAAAGTCCGAAGTATTCTCCAGTCCAATAAATCTGACTTGAGTGCAATTAGAAAAATCTGTCGTGAGAATTTTAAGGATTCTAGGTGAAATATTTTGATCAAAAAGCAGACTCAAGATACTGAAATAAGTCGTCTTTCTTTATCAGCCGCATAGGCCAAACATGCATCAATCATCTCATCAGTAATCTCTACAAAATCCGATTTAATCTCTTCCCTAGACATTCCATTAGATAGCCAATTCAAGACGTCATACACTGATACCCGAGTTCCCTTTATGCAAGGTTTCCCAAACCTTTTATCAGCTCTAATCTCTAAAAACGATTGATAATCCATACGTTAAAGATACGAAAGTTGTGATATGAAGTTGGATGTCAGTTTAAACAACATCTTGATTTAACTAATCAAATTTCCCTCTTCATCCCACTCTGCTTTAACATTCCTCGTCTCCGGATCCACGCATTTTGCCAGCCATTCTTCCTCATAGCTCAACCCATGTTTGTCAAGCACGTCCTGAGGTACGCCATCCCAATCATTAGGCGTATTGCCAACAAAGCCTAATTCTTTCACCCCAATCTCACTGGTATAATAGCCCGTCAAGGTCAAATTGGTCATGAGCGAGAAGAACTTAACTCCCTGACTCAAATTGGGATCTGCCTCTTCAGGATAGGCAATTTGGTCCAACAGACTTTTTTGCTGATCAGTTGTCAACTTCACAAAAGACTCATTAAACACCTCATTGGCAAAGCTGTTCAGCCACATCAAACCGCCTCTAAGAGGAAGTTGATGACTTTTGATGTCTTTGGCAATGAACTCAATAAAGCCAGCTACATCTGCTGCTGAAGCTGCCTGATAACCATCTGTACCTGGTAAAATCAAATCACATAACGTGGAAATGGTGTCCAGTTCTGATTCAGAGAAAAATTCTTCCTGAAGTAGTCTAAGGTCTCTTGCTTGCTCATCAGGTGTCCTCCCATAAACCCCGGTAGCTTCAGAAACGTCTTGAGTGGTTGCAGCAACTTCAGCTGGAGCTTCACATCCAGTGACTATAGCCCCACCTGCCATGGTGCCTACCAACAATGATTTTATTGATTCTCTCCTATCCATAATTACAGATTCTGTTGCTTGATTTGTTCAATGATGTATTCAGATGTTCTCCATGACAAGGCCAATATGGTCCAGGTCGGATTTTTGTCTGCCTGTGAAACGAATGGTCCCGCATCACATATAAAAACATTTTCGGCATCATGTAGCTGTTGATACTTATTCGTAACAGATTCCGAAGGATCATTCCCCATTCTCGTTGTGCCTACTTCATGAATGATCTTGCCAGGTTGCAGCAATCCATAGTCACTGTCCTCTCCAGGAGCTTCCCACAATGGTGTACCACCCATACCTTCAAACAAGTTGTCAAATGTTTCATGCATATGCTTGGCCTGTTTTCGTTCAAAGTCTGACCATTTATAGTTAAACCTCAACACTGGTATACCCCACTGGTCAACAGTATCAGGATCTATTTCGCAGTAGTTATCGTACATGGGGACACTCTCCCCCCGGCCCGATACACCAATGACAGAACCGTAATATTTCTTAACATCTTCACGAAGCTGATTACCATAACCTCCCGTCTTAAGTCCAAAGAACTTGTTAAATGAATTGGCATTAAATCCAAAACCATAAGATGGCATGGACATTCCTCCCCAGATTTCCAGGTGATAGCCACGAGGAAAATCCAGTTGCTTATTATCCATCCACCAGGGCGTATAAACATGCATGCCTCCAACACCATCCTCGTTATACATTTTTCGATTCATGAGTTCCGGAACAAATGCAGCCCGACTGGTTCCGGTACTATCATGTAAGTATCTTCCGACCATTCCACTACTATTGCCCAATCCACCTGGATGTTGCTGGCTCTTGGAATTGAGTAATATCCGCGCACTACTACAAGCTGATGCTGCCAACACCACAACTTTACCCTTCAGCTTATATTCTTGTCGGTCTTCTTTATTGACATAAGAAACACCCGTGGCTTTTCCTTCATCATTGGTAGTGACCTCTCTTACCATGGCATTGACATAGAGATCCACCTGCCCGCCCTTTTGGGCTGGAAAAATCAAACAAGAACCTGCAGAAAAGTCGGCATATGCCATACAAGACCTACTGCATTGCTTACAATAAAAACAGATGCCCCGCTCATCATTGATTCTCTTGGTGAGAATAGACAATCTGGCAGGTATGACTGGGATGTTAGCTTTTCGGGCACCTTTGATGTAATACAATTCGTGCAATCTCGGTTTGGGAGCAGGTAGAAAGAATCCATCCGGTTCATTTTCAATGTTCTCCTTGCTACCAAATACGCCAATCAACTTGTCTACCTTATCGTAATAAGGCTTTACGTCCTCATAGCCGATGGGCCAGTTATCGCCCAAACCATCGATGCTTTTTCTTTGAAAATCTTTAGGGCCAAATCGCAGCGAAATTCTACCCCAGTGGTTGGTACGTCCACCTAGCATGCGGGATCTAAACCAACTGAATTCGCTTCCCTGAGCATTGGTGTAGGGCTCACCATCAATGTCCCATCCGCCGTAGGAACCATGAAAATCTCCAAAAGGTCGAGTCGAACTTGCTCCCCGGCGGGGCGATTCCCAAGGCCATTTGAGCTGTGTCTGTTGCTCAGGATTTCGAGGATCAAAGTGAGGACCCGCTTCCACAACTGCTACTTTTAGCCCCGAGTCCGCTAGTATTTTGGTGGCCATGCCTCCGCCAGCACCTGAGCCGACTATGATTACGTCGTACTCTTTAGATGATTCAATTATTTGCATTGGATTAATTTAATCGAAATTCCGCGGTAGCGTTAATCGAATCTGATAAACGGTTGTAGGTATATAGAGAAATCTATCCTCCTAAGGCGAAACGCCCTGCATCATCAATCCACAGATGTACGCACCATATGTACCGAGTACATATCCTAAAACAGCCATAAGCACACCCACCGGTGCTAAAGACGTGTGGAAATAAGAAGCTACCACGGGAGCTGAAGCAGCTCCCCCAACATTGGCCTGACTGCCCACCGCTACAAAGAAATAGGGTGCACGTATCAACCATGCTACCAGTAACATCAAACCAACATGGATCATCATCCATACCAACCCAACCAAAAACAAGGCTGGATCATCAAAAACTGCCATGATATCCATGTTCATACCTATGGTTGCTACCAAAATGAAAATAAATATACCTCCGACTTTCGAGGCACCTACACCTTCCAGCTTTCTGGCTTTGGTAAACGACAATACTACTCCTAGCGTAGTGGCAATAACCACTAACCAAAAGAATCCCGATGTAAGACTATATCTGGCCAATCCAGGAAAATTTTCAGACAGAAAAGGTGTAATCAAATCGCTCCCGAAATGAGATATGCCTGTACAAGCCAACCCCACCGCTACTACTTTCATCAAGTCTGTCATGGATGGCATTTTAACTATCTCGGCCTGATAGGCTTTCATCTTATCCTTCAAGGCTTCAATAGAAGAATCATCTGCCTTAAGCTTTTTGTTGATCCAATCGTTCCGACCAATACCAATCATCAAAATGGCCAGCCACGTATTTCCAATGAGTATGTCAACAGCTACCATTTTTGAAAACAAGCTATCCGACACATCAAACACTTCTTTCATAGCGGCTTGATTGGCTCCACCACCTATCCACGATCCAGCCACTGTTGTCAAACCTCTCCACACTTCGTCAGGGGGCGGAGCATTGATGACATCTGGTGCTATGTAAGAAAATAGCAATATCGCTGCTGGTCCACCTAGCATGATACCCACTGTACCTGTACAAAACATGATAAGTGCCTTTGGCCCCAACTTGAGCAATTCTTTTAAATCAACACTTATGGTCAAAAGGACAAGACTCGCAGGCAACAAATAACGGGAAGCCACAAAATACAAACGTGATTGAGATGGATCAATGATCCCAAATGATGATAAAAGTGAGGGAAGAAAATAACACATTAACAGGGTTGGCACTATTCCATAAAACTTTTTCCAAAAGGGGTGCTCACTTTGAGAAGTGGTAAAGACAAATCCCAGCATAAGCATGATGATGCCAAAAATGGTTGCATCATTGGTTATTAAAGGTTCATTCATTTGACTGTTGAGTTAATGTGTGTTGAATGGGTTGAATAATCTCTACAAGTTCACTGAGCATCATGGCAGTAGCACCCCAAATGAACTTATCTCTTACATCATAGTAGGGTGCCATCAATTTAACGCCTCGAACTTCGATTTCCTTTTCTTTACTTGCTTTTGGGACTAAAAAATCTTGTATGGGAGCATCTATCACCTCTGCCACTTCTTTTGGATCGGGTACAAAGGACGGAACTGAATGACAAATGCCTAAAACAGGTAAGATCTGATAATGACTGGCACCCACGTAAAAGGACGACAAAGATCCAATTACTTCCACCTTTTCAGGCTCAACCCCTATTTCCTCATGCGTTTCTCTTAGAGCTGTTTGTATCAAATCACTATCCTCCGGCTCGGCCTTTCCGCCCGGTAGACCAATCTGACCACCGTGTATACCATCATAAGGAGGTCGCTGTATCAAAGGAAATTTCCATTGACCGCTCTCCTTATAAAACATTACCAACACTGCTCCAGGTTGTGGTTCACCCTCATGTTTAAACCTCACTCCATTTTGACTATCAAAACGTGCTTTCATTTTGCCATGTGCTTGACTACCCGGTAGAGGTGATCGTAATTGTTCTTGAAGCTGTTGGATAAAAGAATCAGGCATTGACCAAAAATATCCCATTTATTTATTTTTCTCTTATATTGAGTTTTAAATGGAAAATCTCCCGGGATTTATAGGTTATACATTCCTTGCCATAGTTGTGGCTGCCATGGCGTTCTTATTTTATGCCCTCAATCATGCCGCACCAGAAAAGAAGAATTTCACGCCAACAGCAACTGTAACCTTTCTCGCGGTTTGGCTATTTGTTTTGAGCATCCTCACATTCAATGATTTCTTTCTTGACTTTGAAGTAAAGCCTCCGAGGCTGATATATGCGTTGCTTCCAAGTGTTGTGGCTATCGTTATTCTGTTTGCTAACAAGCAGTCAAGAGCATTTCTAATGAAACTTCCGCTTACCACTCTCACTTATATACACATCATACGCGTACCGGTTGAAATAGTCCTGTGGTGGTTATCTCAGGAAGAAGTGATTCCCGTGGAGTTGACATTCGAAGGAAACAACTATGATATTTTATCAGGCATTTCGGCTCCCTTTGCCGGGGTTTTCCTGGTGGGCTTGAGAAGTAAAAGTCGCATTGGTGCACTTATTTGGAATTTTCTAGCGTTAGGACTGCTGATTTACATTGTCTGGCAAGCAATATTCGCTACTCCAGTTTTCTTCGATCCAGCGGTATTCAGCAATCCCAATATTGCCGTATTCTATTTTCCATTCATTTTGCTCCCGGGATTTGTAGTGCCCGTGGTGCTTTTTAGCCATCTGGTCTCCATCTACAAGCTGCTTGGCGACAATGATATGGAAGACGAGTATTGACAGTATATGATCTATGTAACATCTAAGATGGGTTTTATCGTTAAACTGATATGTTCATTGCGCTTTTATTGATTACTTTCTCTCTTGCCATTTTGGTTTCATTTGTCATCACCAGAATTTTCAAAAAAACCTATTCAGACCATCTCATCGAAAATCATTTCTGATGACATCAGCGAGGCATGGGTCCGATACCTAACCTTTGCCATCTATGTAGTCGGCATTTCCGGAGGCGTCAGAATTTGGGAATTGGAAAAGTACATCACCCCACGAAAGGAAACTTCTGATGCGATCATACTAACATCTGAGCGATGGACACTCGAAATCTATCGATGTATCATCGGAACACTAGAAAGTGTTGCCTGGATGCTTCTGGTATTCTTCATATTTGCCTTGATTGCCTATGTGATCATGCAGGGGTTGCAACTGAGAAAGAGTAAGCAATCTTAATTGCAGTAGGTCGCGATTTTTTGCAGTAACTCCTTCGACTCCAATCTTTCTAGTCCTTCTTTCCAGGTCTGACAAGCCTTGGCCAATTCCTCATTTGCTAAATACCCATCTCCCAAATACAACAAAGCATCTTCAACAAATACATCCTCTGCGGCTTTTTCAAGATAACTCAAGGCTAACTTGGGTTCACCCATTTTGAGGTAATACAACCCCTTGTTGCGATATGCCCAAAGATTCTCCGGATCTATTACAATACTTTGATTGATGTCTTCTAAAGCCAACGCCATCGAATCAACCTCCAAATAGGTGTATCCTCTATTGTTTAGAAAATACGGCTCCCCTGGTTCCAGTTCCAAGGCCTTCTCAATTGCTTCAAATGCCGCATCAAATTTCCCTTGCTTCACATAGACTTGATTCAATGTATTAAAACCGTTTGCTTCATCCGGGTACATCTTCACTATTTGTTGCAATGACTGTTCCGACTTGGTTAACTCGCCTTTGTAAAAATGCAATGTGGCCAGATTGATCTGCGTCTCCGCATTATCCGGATCAAGTTCAACCGCTCGATTAAAAGCCATTTCTGCCGAGGCGTATTCATACAGTTTAGTATGCACGAGCCCTCTGGTAAAGTGGACTAAAGCTGTATCTGGAAATTGTTCTTCATAGCGTGCCAAATCAGCAAGACTCTTTTCAAACCAGCCTATGCTTTCATAAGCCAGCGCTCTATTAAACAGGCAATTCCAATCACCAGGATTGAGGGCTATAGCTGCATTATAATCCTGTATTGCTTCATGCGCACGTCCGGACTCCATTTTTGCCACACCCCTATTGTTGAATGCATCTGAGTACTGAGGGTCCATCAAAATGGCATTATCGAAATAATGAATGGCCTTCTGATAGTCTTGATGCTCGAGCTCCTGGTTTCCTTTCAGGAAAAAGCGCTCTGCTTTAGTTTGATCAGACTCGCAACTCATTATGAGTAATGCCAACAAGAAGATATAAGGGTACTTCATTCCAATAAAAAAGGCCTGTGCAAATCTAGCACAGGCCTTTCTCAGAGCGTGAAAATTTCAATTTAATTTCTTCGTACCCTTCCTCCACTATTGGAGTCGGCGTATACCTTTTCAGGATCTCCCTTGTAGCTTATTGATCCTCCGCTGTTTGCCTCGGCATCTATTTTCTCAGTAACGAAAACCTTAACCGAACCGGCACTATTGGCCTCTACTATTGCCATTTTCGACTTCAAATCAAAAGCTTCATAATCACCAGAACTACTTACCTCCACGTCCTGCTCATCTGCCGTACCAACGACTTTTAAATTACCTGCACTTGATATATCCACTTCTAATTCGGAAACCTCTACTTCTAAACGAGCACTACCAGCACTGCTGACATCAACTTCAAGACGATCAGCTTTAATAGGTCCATTTGTCATCAAACTGGCAGCAGAACTTACATCAATTTCATCTATAGTTTTGTAAGTAACCCACACCTTCACATCCACATTATTGTAGCCTCTCAAGCTTTGTTTCATATGAATTCTCAGCTCATCTCCTGAGACTTCCGTAATCACATTTTCCGGAGAAGTCCCATCTACTTCTACAATAACCTGTTCTGAACTACCAGCTTCGATTGCAGCATCAATGGCCTCTCCAACAGAGATTGATGTAAATGATGAAAGGGAACGTGTTTCTTTCTGAGCAATTGAAACGAATGCAACTGCCAGGCCAAGTGCAACTAAGAATAATCTATATTTCATGTCTTTTTTTTCTTTAGAGATGTCCTAAAGAAAGAAAGGTTGCATCATAACGCGCTTTTATATGACTTTTGATAATCCTGCCAAGGCGTATTCTTGTACTTATCTCCTCCAATGTAAGTCACAATGGTATCAAATGTTTTGGCATCCAGATAACCAGGTACAGGCTGAATGATCTGAAATTTTTCATCCATAAAAACCGTCGTTGGGTAGCTCAATTGGTTGTTGGTCAATGCTGCTGCCAACTCGTGATATCCTCTTCTTCCGGACGGAACAAACTTAAATGTATGACCATTGAAATTCACCTCCTGTGGTTGCTCGGCATTAAATTTTATGGCGTAAAAGTTTTCATTCACATACTCTATAATTTGAGCCTTTGAATAAGTGTCTTTATCCATTTTCTTACACCATCCGCACCAGTCAGTATACAGATCAATGATAACTTTTCTAGGTGCATCCTTTTGCAGCTCCACCATTTCTTCAAAAGAAACCCAATTAATTTCAGACTGAGGGGCGACTTCAGGGGCTTTGGCTGAAACAAAGACAATAAGGAGGAAAACGGGTATTAATACTCTGAAAACTTTCATAATCTCAAATTTATACATTTACCGACCCAAATCGTAACCCTTGAGTTGAATGGGCTAATTTTTGACATGAGTGGTTGTCGTCAAGACAATTAACGATTGTCCTTTCAAAGATGTTATAATCTCCTAATACTCATTGTCTCCAAGGTTACACACAACATTCGATCCAACTTTTTAAGCATGTCCTTGAACCATTCAAGGAATATTCATAGAAGTTATGGTTTCAATCATATAGCTTAAAATCAAATTTACTCCCATGAATTACATCAAACTCCTCTTTGCTATCGGTTGCGCTACACTGTCGATGAACCTAATTGGTCAACCGGAGAAATTGGAGCGAATCGCAAGTGAATATGCCCAAAAGTCGTGGGGTCAGTTTTTTGAATTATTGAGCCTGCCAAATGATGCGCACAATCCGGCCGACATTGAACAAAACATGCAGTGGTGCGAAGCGGCATTTTCGGAAAGAGGATTCAAAACACAACGATTGACGACCCAGCGACTTCCTCTTTTGCTAGCTCAGAGATCGTCTAAAAAAGCTGACAAAACTGTATTGATTTATCTCCAATTGGATGGCCAACCGGTAGATTCCTCTTTTTGGAATCAGGATAGTCCATGGAAACCGGCATTGAAAACTAAACAGACTGATGGCTCCTGGAGGGAGATTGATTCTCAAATACTTGAACAGGAATATGATCCGGAATGGAGAATATTCGCCCGATCAACATCTGATGCAAAGGGTCCAGTTGCGATGTTCCTCGCCGCGCTAGATGCAGCAAAAGCGCACAAAATCGAACCGAATTACAATATTAAAATCATCATGGATTTTGAGGAAGAACTTGGCTCTCCTCCTCTTCCTGCAGCAGTCCTGAAATACCAGGAAGAGCTTTCCGCGGACATGTTGATCATTTTTGACGGACCAAGGCACATAAGCAATGAACCGACATTGACTTTTGGTGCGAGAGGCATTGCGACCATTACACTTACTGTCTTTGGACCCAGAAAAGCGCAACACAGTGGACATTATGGCAACTACGCACCGAATCCTGCATGGAAGCTAAGTCACTTATTATCAACCATGAAAGATGAAATGGGCAGAGTCGTGATCCCCGGATTTTATGATGGGATTTCACTAAGTGAGGAAGTGCGGGAAATACTCAGCCGAGTACCAGATGACGAGCAAATGATTCAAAAAAGTATCGGCATTGCAGCAATCGATCAAGTCGGACACAACTATCAGGAAGCTATTCAATACCCTTCTCTGAACGTGAGAGGGATGAGTGCCGGTTGGGTTGGCGATAAAGCCCGAACCATTATTCCTGAGAACGCCACTGCCGAAATAGACGTGCGACTTGTCCTTGAGAATGATCCTGAACGACAAATTTCACTGATTAGAAAGCACATTGAGCAGCAAGGTTACTATATCACACAAGGGTCCCCAACTGAATCAGATCGAATGAAGTATCCAAAAATCGTGTCATTTGATTATGAAGTCTCTTATAAAGCATATCGCACTGACTTTGACGCTGAAGTGGGTGTCTGGCTTACAAAAGCACTGGAAAGTGCCTTTGGGAAAACTCCCATTCGCATCCGAACCAGTGGAGGATCAATTCCAATTTCACCATTTGTGAATACACTGGGAATTCCAGCTGTCACTGTCCCAACTGTAAACCGTGACAACAATCAGCATAGTCCGAATGAAAATATTCGCCTGGGGAATTATGTGGATGGAATTAGGACTTTTTTAGCCATTCTGGCTGAGGAGCTATAGCTATTGTTCAACTCAATCCATTCTCAGAGTTCAATCTGGATTAATATGATCTCTTGATCAATTTATGCCTGAATAACTCATCTTTATAGGTAAGTTCCAGTACATACAGGCCTGCTTCTAAACCAGTCAAATCAATTCCATTTTGGTATATATCAACAAGAACCACGCTACCACTAGTATTGAATATTTTGAAATTAAATGAATCAATTCCCTTAACAAATAGCGTCTCCAAACAAGGATTCGGATATATTGAAAAGGAACCCCTTCCAATTCCTAAAAGACTTTGATTCGCTAACTCATCAAGGAGTAAACCCTGCTCTTCAGTATATTGTCCGGAAAGACAAGGGTCCGTTCCAATAACATCATAAACAACAAAAACCCATGACTGACCAATATTCACATTCAACTGGCATGATGTTCTTCCCCATAAGTGAACCATCAAGGTATCTTTAGTCATTTCTCCATACCAAACATTTTCAACTATAACCTCAGCAGAATCTTTTGAATGGTATCCCATGGAATCTGTACTTGAAAAGACATCTATTATCTTGGCTTTAAAAACATAGTGAGAGATCTCTGCAGGTTCGAAAATCCAAGGTCCAACAACCATTTCCGAACATGTACATGAGAACAATCTTGTTCCGTAAAATAACAATAAGATTGGCAAGATCCGTTTCATGGCATAATGATAATAAATTACTACCTATAGGTCAATAGCTACTCTCATCAATCTCGACTTTCCCCCAGAATGTCTTATAAACAAATACTGTATAGCTTAGAACCAGTGGTCCTCCGATCGCAACAAAAAACATCATAATTTTCAGTGTTTTCTCAGATGCTGCAGCAGCATAGATGTCAATATTGTATTGTGGATCAATGGTCGAGAGCAACACATTAGGGTATATCTCAATAGCCGTAAGTACCAACAGGAGGCTAATGGTTAGAGAAGAAAAGACGAATGCGTGTCTAAACTTCTTTTTATGTGCCAGTCTTGGAATATTCGCTATGCTTAGAAATGCCAATATTGGCAAACCGAAAAGCAACTCGTTCTCCTTCAAATGAGCGGATAGGTGTGGGATGTATAAGAGTGTATAGACAGATGTGATTGAGAAGATAACAATGAATGCGATCATACCGTATCGCTGAAGTTTTATCAATTGATCATAGAGAGATCCGTCTGTTTTAAGTAATAAGAATATGGCCCCATGAGACATAAACAAAGTCAAAGTTGTTGCGCCCAATAGTAAAGAATAAGGATTGAGAAACTCAAAAAAACCGTCTCCCAGGTAATGTTGATCCATGCCTATTTCAAAACCTTGCAGGACATTTCCCAATACAACTCCCAATAGAAAGGCCAGCATCATAGAAGCAATGGAGTATGTGACATCCCATGTTCTTCGCCACCAGCGCATGGGTTCTTTCCCTCTGAATTCGATGGCAATCGCTCTGAATATCAATGCCATTAGGAAGAGCATAAAAGGAATATACATGACCGATAGCAAGGTTCCATAAACAACGGGAAATCCAGCGAACAATGCCCCTCCACCAATCACCAACCAGACTTCATTGCCGTCCCATACAGGACCTACAGCGTTTAATGCTATTCTGCGATTCTCATTGGATTTAAAAAACAAATGCCAGGCTCCCGCACCGAAATCAAAACCATCCAATATGGCATATCCCGAAAAAAGTCCACCAGTGACTAAAAACCACCAGGTCGGATAATCAAGTCCAAATAGTGTATCCATCAGTTTGCAAATAGGTTTGATACTTCATTAGAGAATGGTCTGATCTGATCATGTGTCTCGTCATACGGTCCCTTTTTCACCTTCTTGTTCAGCAAATACAAAAACAACATCAACAACAAAGCATATATAAATGTGAACATGATCAGCGAAAACCATACCTGATTGGCAGTCACTGCCTGAGACAAGGCATCAGAAGTTCTAAGCAACCCATAAACGACCCAAGGTTGTCGACCCATCTCTGCTGCAAACCAACCCGCTTGATTGGCCACCTGAGGTAATATCACCGCCCAGCCAAAAATTACCATCAACCACCTTTGCTCAAACAAATTACCTTTCCACCAATAGAAACATGCAAGCAAGGTTAACCCAATCAGCATCATGCCGATCGCAACCATAATATGGTAAAATTGAAAAACAGCATTGATTTGACCAGGTCGGTCTGCAAATTCGAATTGATCCAAACCAATTACTTCTGCTTCAAAATCCCAGTGTGTCAAAAACGATAAACCTCCCTGTATGGCTAACCCGACGACCTCTTCCTCATCCTGATCGACCCAGCCAAATAAGTACATGTCTCCAGGGCCAGTCTCAAAATGTCCTTCCATTGCTGCCAGCTTTGCAGGTTGATTGACGGCTACTCCATCTGCTGAGTGGTGTCCAGTAACAAGCTGACTCAGCGAAAAAACTGTCGCAACAATGAGGGCAATTTTAAATGCCTTCTGAGAAATCTCAACATACCTCCCTTTTGAGAGATAATAACCATGCACACTGAGGACAAGGAAAGCTCCTGCTAAAAATGCACCAATCCAAACATGTGTCAACCGATCTACACTTGATGGATTGAAGACCATCTCCCAAAAATCTGTGATTTCGGCTCTCACATTCAATCCTTCACCTACCAGATGATATCCCGCAGGGGTCTGCTGCCAACTATTGGCGATCACAATCCAAACTGCCGAAAACATCGATCCTAAAAACACGCCTATTGTGGAGATAAGATGTACTACCGGCTTTACACGATTCCACCCAAACAATAGCACTCCAAGGAATCCACTCTCCAGCGCGAAGGCAAATATCCCTTCAGCTGCCAGCGCACTGCCGAAAACATCCCCAACAAACTTGGAATAAGTGGCCCAATTGGTCCCAAACTCAAACTCCATGACTATTCCGGTAACAACACCTACTCCAAAAGTCAAAGCAAATATTTTGGTCCAGAACCTTGCCAACAACTCGTATTCTTTGTTTTTGGTGAGCACATACCTACTCTCAAAAATGACCATAATCAATCCAAGGCCAATACTTAGCGGTGGATAGATGTAGTGAAAAGCAATGGTAAAAGCGAATTGAATACGTGATAAGACTTCAACATCCATTGGTGCTGTATTTTACACTATTGACAGTGTTTGACAGGGAATAATTACAAACAGCAAATCTAGAATGAAATCATCCCTATGGAAGCAGAATCTAAACTTTTCGCTATCAGGAAATATCCTAAAAAAGCAATGGGCATCCCCTAGATGAGAAAATGCCCATTTGGAGGTGCTTTTCTTGAAAGTTAATTCATCAACTCAGATGGACCTTTGAAGACTTTATCAAAAATTTGGTCATCCATCCAAGCTTCGTCTTTATTGGCAGATGATTGCAAAACATACCCCTCCTCTATAGCAATTGCCTCAATGCTAATATCAGCCCGATCAGAAAAACTATAGACCACTGACAAGGTTGAAGTTAGATCAGATCTTTCCGCAAATTGTCTACTGGTGATATAGGTAAGATTCTTAAGGTAGTCAAACATTCGACTGGAGTCTGCCTGAACACCATTTGCATACCAGTTGCCATTTTCCGAAACCAACGTAAAAGCCGAGTCAGTGTAGTTAAATGAAATTGAGACCAGGCTATCCTTATCAACCCTTGCGATACTGCTATTTCTGAATTCTGATGGGTCTGAGGAAATGCTCATTTTCATGAAATCATCTGCGACATAGGTATCTGTATCCTCAAATAGTCGCACGTAGGTATAAAACGACCTTTGCCCCTCAACCCCAAATCGACCAAGGATAATGTCCAATGTAGTCTCATCTCCTTCCAATACTTTGACCCTGGTACCTGAAGTTTCGTCTACGGAAAAATCCTGCCATTTGTCTGCTGATCGTGAAGCAATTCTAGCAGGTCTCACTGTTTTAAGGGTAGAGACCAAACTCCTAATGGTTGTATGCATCGCCTTTTTATCCCCATTTTCCGTGCTTACCATCCATTGACCCTCTTTTCGGGTCAGTATGGTTGATTGCTCACCTTCAGTTATTTCAAGACTCGTCATACGAGCCGTATCAATTTCAACCAATGTTTCCTTGAAAGACTTACTTCTTGACTTATTGCCAGTGAACTTGACTACCGCAAACACACCGATCAGTACGGCTAGGACAATGAGTAGTTTAGGTGTATTGAGTTTCATCATGATCAATTATAATTTCCTTGTAACCATCTCTGACGCTTTCGCTGTGATGCAGTGCGTCTGACAAATGCATAAACCAGCAACAACACGATTGGCGCAAATACATTACCATACTTCAACAAATTCTTAGAGCTGTCCTCGACAGCATCCAGTGGACGACTGGTTACCCCTTTAGTCCTCAATTCATTAAGGCCTGTGTCATCAGATAGCCAATCTACCGCATTTGCGGCTAGGTTGACATTATCAGGACTCAGCTGTTGCATTTGTTGTCCTTCACCGTTGACTAAAAACTGTCCATTGGTAATGACCACCAATTTTCCATTTCCTGTCCCTATACCTTCTACTGATGCTGCTACCACCTGACCTCCCTGGGTGAAATCACTCTCAGTCCATTTCTTCTGAATATCAATGTAAACTGGTGGGGCTTGCAAGCCTGACATCTCGGAACTGAATGCCAATCCCTTCACAGACAATGAGCTATCCTGATTGATAATGGCCAAAGGACTTGTAAATGGTAACATTACACCCTCTAACCCTCCAGTAATGGAATGATCTGCGAATGTGGTGATCTGAGGAAAATATGGAAACTCAACTTGAGTGTTCATGGTAAAAAAGCCCGATCGTTGTTGTACGGTAACGCCCGCACACTGAGCATCTATCACAAACTGATCTCCCAGGGCCAGCCCCTTTGTTCCCAACCAACTGGCAATACCAATATCATTGGCTTTTGAAAGCATAGAGGTCTGCAAATTTCCGGTCACATTACTATGTGCCAGAAACAGCTTTCCTCCATTTCCCAGATATCTGTCCAACTTTGACAAATCATATGGTGCAATGGTATCTGACGGGCTCACCCATATCAAACTGCGATAGTAGGCTGGCACTGCTGATGTATCCTTAATATTGAATGGCTCAACATCATAGAGTACACTCAACTGTTGAAGCAACTGAGGAAATTGCTGAATAGCTGGCTCTCCATATCCTTGAATCATACCCACCTTGGGCTTGTCCATCACTGCGATTTTCTTAATGGAAGTGGTCAGGTCATATTCCATAGATGCTCCAGGCTGTACCATTGGAATTACTTCGGTCCGATCTCCAGACTTAAATACCAGCCCCATAAAGGCTTGTAACTGCTGACGCTGATCATTCTCCACCACTTGAATACTGACCGGTGCAATGCCATTCTGCATAGCTTCCTGCTTCAGTTCTTCACTTTCATTGGGATTGACAAACTCAAATACAACATTGCCATTGGATCTGTCCTCATACTCGATCAGCTGATCAAGTAAATCTGTTCTCACATAGGCCATTTGAGGTGGAAGGTCTTCCGTGAAATATGCTTTTATAGCAATGACATCTTCCAGGTTTTCAAGCACATTCTCAGTAGCATTGCTCAACGTATATCGTTGGTCTTCTGTAAAATCCAAACGGAAATATGCGCTATTGGAAATCATGTTGATGACCACAACAATCGCGACCACTACCAACAGTTGTATGAATATTTTTGATTTCTTCATCTTTCTCTGATTTAGGATTGCCAGTTACGTTTAGACAGCATGGTCTGAGATAATAATAACCCCAACACAATTACTGATAGGAAATAAATCATATCCCGACTGTCAATCACCCCTCGACTCAACGAATCGAAATGAGCTCTCAAACTGAGATAATTGAAAATTGATCCAAGCGTTCCCGCGAAAGTCCCCCCAATCACATCAAAAAGTAGTTGGAAGAAAATTCCGATGAACAAGGCAATCAGAAAAGCCACAATTTGATTAGTAGTCAAACTACTGGCAAACAAACCGATTGAGATATATGCACCCGAAAGAAACAACAAACCCAGATACCCACCGATTACTGCTCCATCGTCAATATTACCCAACTGACTGATCGTATAGTAATAGGGTAATGTGCACACCAATGCTATGGCAACAAGCACCAGACAAGCGAGAAACTTGCCGAGCACAATTTGACCATCAGTAACAGCTTTAGTGATCAATAGTTCAATTGTTCCTGCCCGGTTTTCCTCCGCAATCATCTTCATGGTCAAGGCAGGTATGAAAAAGAACAGCGACCAAAATGCAATGCCAAAAAAGACATCCAGACTTGCCTGTCCCATCATAAAGATATTCGACCCTACGATCCAGGTAAACAAACCGCTCAATCCCAGAAACAGGATGATCATGACATATGCAGTCAGCGAATCAAAAAATGACGCCAACTCTCGTTTCGTTATTATCCAAACTTTGTTCATTGCATCAATTGGTTAATTCTCTAAATACATCCTCAAGTTGTGTTTCAACTCCTGTCATCTCCATGAGGTACCATTTTTTGCTTACGCATAGATCAAAAACGGCTTTTCTCGAGCTATTATCAGGTTTTGACTGAATGCTAAATCCTCCAGTTTTACCTTCAATTTGACTCACCTTCTCAACGGTGGCAAGTCCGAGCAATGCTTTCTCTATTTCGCCTTCGCCCTCTATGTTGATGGTAAGTAATTCCTGCCCTTGCGCCTGCTGACGCAATGTCTGTGATGTTCCATCAGCCGCAATTCTACCGCGATTGATAATCAAAATCCGATCACATGTTGCTTCCACCTCAGACAGAATATGAGAACTAAGAATCACTGTTTTTTCCTTTCCAAGCTCTTTGATCAGCTTTCGGATTTCAACAATCTGATTGGGATCTAATCCTGTGGTTGGTTCGTCAAGGATCAATATTTCTGGATCATGAATCATCGCCTGGGCAAGCCCTACGCGCTGACGATATCCTTTTGACAGCTCATTAATGTTTTTATGCTTTTCTCTATCTAGTCCACATAAGTCAATCATTTTCCCAATCCGTGAAGAGATTTTTGACTTCTGTACACCCTGAATTTCGGCACTAAACCCTAAATAGTCTACAATAGACATGTCCATATAGAGCGGATTGTTTTCCGGGAGATACCCGATTTTCTTTTTGATGGATTCTGGATCTGCATGTATCGAAATACCATCGAGCTTTATATCTCCTCCAGTTGGAGCCATAAAGCAGGTGATCATTTTCATGGTCGTGCTCTTACCGGCACCATTTGGCCCCAGAAATCCTACTACCTCACCTGTTTTGATCTCGAATGATATGTCGTTTACAGCCTTTTGCTCACCGTATTTTTTAGTGAGATTTTCAACTACTATCGCCATTGCTTTCTTTATTGATTGAATTGATCAATTCGCATTCAAAATTCAACTTTTTACTGCCCGCAATGATAAAATTTGATGAAAAATTTCAGAAAAAAGTCGGTGTTAAAATGTGTTAAAATTCTGTATGTCTTAAAATGTAAATCAATATGTAAAATACACGGCAGGTTGAGCGCAGCATTATCTCATTGATTTAATATTGGTCCTCACAACACTTTACATCAAATAGCAGGGGTTTTGACAATGATCTGGTCTTTGGCATGGAAGTTCAGCTCAATCAGCCTTTTGGTAGCTTTAAAAACGTCAGTAATCCCGCCAATGCAATCAGTGCTTAGCCATCAGTTCAGTCCAACTTTGCTCGGATCATCAGTTTCTAATACTTCGGATGCACACTTTTTGGATGGACTTTTAATTACGCTACTGACTTTGGAAGCAAGAGAGACAAGATTCATTATTTCTTGCCCGAAGATCAATCATTGTTTTATGGCTTTTGAGAGCCAATAAGTGCAAGCGTTCAATATTTTAATGTTCATGAATTGCGCCTGGTTGATGGGACATTTCTTTTGACCGATTATTTATAACAGGTAATTGAAATCTCATCAAATCTGTTTTAATTTATTTCTCCCAAACCAATTAGTTAAATGAATCGACTTTTAAAGGAACTGAATAGAAGGAATGTCATAAAAGCATCTCTTTCTTACATCGCCTTGTCCTGGATGTTCCTTGAAGCAGCTGACATCATCTTTCCCATTCTCGGTCTTACAGCCAATCAGTTAAAAATCTTGTTGATCGCATTGACCGTTGGTTTCCCAGTCTGGGTAGTTTTTGCCTACGTATTCGAATGGACCCCACAGGGATTCAGGAAAACGGACGAGATAGCAGAGGAAGACTCCATCAATCAAAAAACGTCCCATCGGCTCAACAGGTATATCATAGCCGGGCTGTCCATAGCCGTTGTACTCCTCGTTTCCGATCGGTTATTTAATATTTCCGGATACGCGGAGGTCAAAAACATGGAAAGGTCCATCGCTGTGCTGCCTTTTGAAAACCTAAGTAATGACGAAGACCAAAACTATTTCAGTGAAGGATTGACTGATGACATTCTTACACAATTGACCAAAATCCAGAAGTTTCGCGTACTTTCAAAAAATGCGACCATGGCTTACCATCCTTCTAAGTATTCCATCACCGACTTTGGTAGTGAATTGGGTGTCAACATGATTTTACAGGGAAAAGTACAGAAACAAGGTGATCAATTACGCGTATCTGTGACCCTGGTCAATACAGAAAATGGGACAAACATTTGGGCGGAAAGTTTTGATGGATCCATGGAAGATCTTTTCCAGATCCAGAGAGAGGTGGCACTGTCCATTGCCCAGTTATTAAGGACCAGTATCAGTTCTGATGAAGCCTCAGAATTAAACAAACAACCCACTAATAACATAAAAGCCTATCAGATATATCAACAGGCCAGGTATTATATCAATCGGCCTCATTTTAATAAGGAGGAATGGCTGTTCGCCATCGACTATTTGCAAGAGGCTATCCGTCACGACTCCAGTTTCGCTGATGCCTATGCCCTATTGACACTATGTCACTCAAGATTGTATTTTCTAAAAATGGATAGCACAGTAGCACACAAAGAATTTGCTTCCAACTATGCTGAAAAGGCGATTGGTTTAAACAATCAAGACACAAAGGTGAAATTGGCACTCGGGTATTACAACCTTTGGGTGCAAAATGATAAGCTCACTGCGTTATCCTATTTTGAAGATGCCTTACAGAAAGCACCTAATGATATCGACCTGCTCATTGCCCTATCAAGACTCTATGAAGCCAAAGGAGACTGGAGAAACTATATGGCTGTGGCTGAAGATGCCTATATCTATCACCCCCTGGACCTGGGCACCATCTCTAACTTGGGTTTTGGTCATTTTTTCATTAGAGAATTTGATAGTTCCATCGCTTTATTTGAAAAAGGAAATACCATAGATCCAACTGCTGATTGGAACCATATCGCAATCGTGCTCAACCTTATAAGCAAATCGGGTGTATCGGATGATTCCTGGAAAAATGCCAATCGCATGAACAAAAACCACAGCTGGTTTACTTTCACACAATACATCCAATTTTTACACAGCAAATCGTATCAAGCGGGCATTGAATTTTTCGAAAATCAACCGGCAGGCATCAACAATAAATCTTATTTCAGAACCCAGTCATTGGCGATGGCCATCTTGCAGGAAGGATCAGGACAACCAGATCTTGCAAAGAAGAACTATGAAAGGGCGGTAACGGAAATTGAAGCACTGCTACTTACAGAGCCTGAAAATGACCGATTTCATAGTGCCTATGGCTTGGCTTTGTCGGGAGTGGGTAGACATCAAGAAGCCATTGCCGCAGCAACCAGGGCGACAGAACTCCTTTCACTTTCGAAGAACGCGTTTTACGGCATTCAACCGATGGTTGATTTATCCCTGGTTTATATCAAGGCCGGTAAGCACGATAAAGCTTTTGAGTTATTAGCAGGCATTCTCTCCAAACCCGGACATTTTCATCCCAAATGGGTGGTCAACGACTATCGATTTGATCCATTGAAATCTGATCCACGTTATCAATCATTGATCAATACCTCTTTGAATTTTTAATTTCCCCTAACAAACTTATCATTTAACTGGCAGACATAACTCTGGATTTGCACAATACAAGCACAGCCAAAGATCACTCGCTCTGCCAGTAACCAGGTCGAATATGCTATTTAAAATGACCTATCACTTTTTATTTTGATCGATACAATTTCTTCTCTAAATTTCATAAAACAAAAACCGTAAATATGAAAAAAGTAGGCAGAAATGACCCTTGCCCTTGCGGCAGTGGCAAGAAATACAAGGACTGCCATTTATCAAATGAGAAGACCAAAGAACTCAGCAATAAATCGCTCTTCTATATTGCGTTACTTATTGCTCTTTTGGCTATTGCGGGATATGGGGTTTATACATCTCAAGAATCCAGCAGACCTGATGGACCGGCACCAGCAGGAAAGGTCTGGTCTGAGGAACATGGACATTACCATTAAATGTATGAGTTTACTATCAGTTAAAAGCACATTTTATCGATAGGAAATTCTCCATTCTAATGATAAAATTCCAGAAATAGTCCGTATTAAAATGTGTTAATACAGTTTGTCTTAAAATGTAAATCAACACCTATAAATACACGGTTGATTGAGTACAGTATAAACTGATTGATTAATATTGGTGCACTCAACACTTTACACCTATGAAACAATTCGTTTTTGCTGTTTTTTTCTTAAGCGCAGTTATATCACAAGCTCAGTGGAAATCTGAAGATGCTGGCAATCCTTTCGACGGCCAATTCAAAAAAGCTTTTGTTACTGCTGAAGAACAAATGAATGTCAGGTTCTCGATCGACCTGAAAAAGGAAAACGAATTAGAAATGTATCTCAGTGGTATCACAACGGATGACTGCACTGATATTACCGTATCACTCAATTTTGATAACAGCAAGACTATCTATAACGTCTGGCGCATTGTCATTCCTGAGAATGGAAGAATTGTTTTTGGGGACTATTTCTTCAATGATAGTGACAGCATCTTCACCTATGACTTTATCCGAAAGCTAAAAACATCGAGTGAGTTTTGGATGAGGATCGAAAATGGTTGTAACAATTCTAAGGGAACTTATAAATTCTCATTAAAAGGCTCAGGCAAGGCCATCAACTATGTGGTCAACAGCAACATGAACAGTCAATTAATGAATGAAAAAAAGACGTTGCGATCAGGGATGATTAGATACAATAAATCTTCAAAGCTCATTTCAGAAAGCTCGGGGTACGAGGATATTTTGATCCGAACGAAAGTGTCTTCAAAAATAAATGGATTGTATTCGTGTCCGGTATGTAGTGATGAATATGTAGATCATTCGATAGGAGACTCTATATACGTCTTGAATCACTTTGCCAACAACAAGTTTTTTGTCCGTCTCAAAGGGCAAAGCAAACCCTACTACATGCCCAACGTCGACCGTCACATCGAAACCGATGCTAATATGAGCAGTCTGCTGATGGCGATTAGGGATTATTGGTCTAAATAAATATGAAAATTGGATTGCTCTCTGATACCCATGGATACCTGGATCAATCCATTTATAAGTATTTCGAGGAGGTAGATGAGATCTGGCATGCCGGAGATATTGGAACCGAAGAAGTACTCGATGATTTGGCGCGATTTAAACCTACACGACCAGTATGGGGTAATATCGACGGTCAAAAATTAAGAATAAGAACTGCTGAACTTCAGGTTTTTACAATTGATGGGAAAAAAGTTCTCTTGACTCACATTGCGGGTAAACCTCCCAGATATAATAAGGAAATCAGAAAGCTTATCGCGCAGGAACAACCAGACTTACTTATATGTGGACATTCACATATTTTACGGGTAGAATTTGACAAGCAAAATAACCTGCTTTTCATGAATCCCGGTGCGGTAGGTAAAAACGGATTTCATAAGGTCAAGACAATGCTGCGATTCGAAATTACAAAAGGAAAAGTCGAAAATCTGGAAGTGGTTGAACTTGGACCTAGGAGTGAAGGGAAAATTGAGGTCGATCCGGTAAAGTAAGCCCTGAATGCGGTACGTTAGCGCTATCGCTCGCATCCGATGTTGCGATTGATTTTGTAATGTATTACCATCGTGATATGAATGGTTTAAATACTTCTTCGAATCGTGTCATGATGATCATGAGTATTTCTCTGATCATAGTGCTTTTGGTTGGTTTTCTTACATGCCCATCAGCGAAAGATTTTGATCATTTTATCACGGATCAAGTCAAAGAGCGCATAAGCAATGAAGTAAAATCATCGTTTTGGCAAAAGGCAGTTCAGGGTATTGCAAGTCTCGCCTATGAAACAGAATCAAACAATTACTACTTGTTCACGCTAAACAAAGTAGAATTGGTAACTGGTAATCAACGTGAGTTTGTTGGCATTGCCGGGTATTTCATTCCGCTTGGTGATTGGTCCGATGGTATGATTAAGATTGAGACCAAATAAAAAGGTCAGAATCAAATTCTGACCTTTCAAAACTATGTACCAAAGGAGGGAATCGAACCCTCACTCCCGAAGGAACACGAGTTTGAGTCGTGCGCGTCTACCAGTTCCGCCACTTTGGCATTTTATTGCCAGTCAAACAAGCATTTACATACTCACCTGAGTTGGGGCTGCAAAGCTATCCAAAAGAATTTTTTTACCAAATAAATGAACATCATTTAGCACAGCGTAATCAATTTGTTTTGATCATTGCGAAGCTCATACATTACGAAGCTCATAAAAAAAGAGTGCTCGTTGAGCACCCTTTTTGAACTATGTATGAAGTATGAAGAAAGTATTTTAACTCACAATTTTACGATTGCTTCTTTGACAACTTCATTGCCATTGTACAGAAGAAGCGAAATGTGCTTTGAATCAACCTGTTGAACGTTGTATAGTTTGCCTATATCTTGTCCTTTCTCAAGTTTCTCTTTAAACAAAATCTGACCTTGATCATCAAGAATATAAACCTTCAGATAATCTCCCGAATCGTTCTGTCCCATCAAAGCAATCTTTCCTTCTTGCTGATTCGAAATGATCTTGATATTGTGTGCATTCCAGCTACTAATGCTGAATTGCTCCTCATATACTATCCCACCACTTGTTACTTCCACTTGATAAGCCCCGTCAGGTAATTGCGAAATATCATAACTCTTCGCAAATTCCTGCGTGTTTTTCATCATTTCCTGGTACATCACTTTTCCTTGCTCATTGATTAGCTGGACTTGTACATCTTCCGATTGATAGCCCTGATAAAGCACTCGGAATGATTTTTCATTTTCCAATGTTACGACTTTGCAATATGCCGTGGCACTTGCAGAATCAATTGACGCGCTTGCGACGACAGTACCAAAAACTATTAATAGTACCGCCATAAATTTTACCACTTTTTTCATTTGGATAGGGTTTATTGTTTTTATCCACAGCAAAGATGGGTATGTTTTTACGTATTATGCAAGTAATAGCAAGTTTTATTACGTATTTAATACTTATTTATGGTAATTATTATAATCCATCCAACTAATCTAGTATTTTATTGAAAATCGGTATTTTTTATAATCATTTCAACTAATCATATTACTATTTTCATATTGAGCAATCCGGATATTTGTATGTTCTATCTTTGAATACGTACAAATAACTACTTAAAAGCATTGGATAAATTAAGATATGCATCATTTTCAAGTCGTTTGTTGGCTCATAATATTGATTTACTGATCATGATTATCCTACTCTATCTAGTAGGGTTGATCATTACGGACAATCAAACGCTGTATTATATCGCCATAGCTGTCTACTTTATCTATCACATAAGCTTTGAAAGCTCATCCCTAAACGCAACTCCTGGCAAAATCCTGACCAAAATTACTGTGGAAGCTAAGAATCGCACCTCACTTAGCTTTGCTCAAATCGTATCCAGGAACTTATTAAAAGTGCTTTCCCTGCTTCTTTTATTTACCGGCTTCATTATGATCTCCTTTAGTTCGAAGCGCCAGGGATTACATGATTATTTGAGTAACTCATATGTTTTTCGCTTGGAAAATAATAATTAAATCAAGTTACATTGACAGTTTACGAAAAATTTATAGGTCAACCCGACCTTGGAAATTCGTTTTTTTTTATCTTTCGGATTCATTCTAATTAGTCTAAAATGTCTGAAGAAAAAGGTTCGTTTTTTAAAAGCTTTAAAAACATTGAAAACTACTTTGAAGGCTTCATGTTTTGGAGTCGTTGGGTACAGGCCCCTTTATATACTGGCCTCATCTTAGGGGCTTTTATGTATTTATATACCTTTTTTAAGGAATTGTATCATGTTTTCACACACTTAAATGAGTGGGTAGAAACGGATATGATGCTGGGAGTTTTGAGTTTGGTTGACATTTCAATGGTTATGAACCTGCTTATTATGGTTACCATTGGTGGTTATTCAATCTTCACTAGTAAAATTGATGTTGAGATGCATGAGGATAAGCCGCTATGGCTTGAGGATCTTGATGCCGGGCAATTGAAAATTAAGTTATCCACCTCCTTAGCCTCGATCTCTGGAGTGCAATTATTAAAAACATTTATTAACTACCGTGAATCTGAGCTCAAGCAAGATTCGGAGGCAGTTATTATTGAAATAGTAATACACATGGTATTCATTGTTTCTGCACTATTACTTGCTCAAACAGAGAAAATCACGCACAGCTACAAGCATGGGTTTCATGCCGCGCAAGATCACGGAGATGAACCTGAGCACTAACCTGCAAATCAGAATCAACTAATAAAAAAGGCTACTCATATCGGGTAGCCTTTCTTTTTGATGTTGTTTGGAGTTGGGTCCTAACGAGACCAGTCGTATTGCCCTATAGCCTGACTGGCCTTTACAAGAAGATGCACTGCATCATCTACATCTTTCTTGTGTGACATCTCAATTACTTGATGCAAATGTCTCGTCGGAATTGAAACCGCCCCTGCAATTGCACCGTTCTTGCCAGTCCGCTGTACCCCCGCCGTATCAGTCCCTCCGGCAGTTAGCACTTCTGGTTGCCAATTGATACTATGTTCATCTGCCGTTTTCTTTAAATAGGCAACCATTCGCGAGTCGCAAATGGTAGAAGCATCCATGATTTTTATCGCGGCTCCCTTTCCTAAACTGGTAATCATTTCGTGTGGCTGAGCGCCAGGCAGGTCAAATGCGATGGTAGTATCAATCGCCAATCCAAAGTCAGGATTGATCGTGTGGGATGCCACCATAGCCCCTCTCAATCCTACTTCTTCCTGAACTGTGAATACACCGTATAAATCCACTTCAAGTGCCGACACCTGTTTTAGAACTTCGATCAAAACATAAACCGAAACTCTATTGTCCAGCGATTTACAATTGACACAGTCCCCCATTTCTATAAGCTCACGCTCACGTGTAATCGGACTTCCAATTTCAATTTTCCCATTAAGGTCCTCAGCACTCAGCCCGGTATCAATAAAGAAATCGTCCAACTGAACAGTTTTTGTGCGCTCCTCTGGTTTCATTACATGGATTGGCTTTGACCCCATTACACCCACAACGTCTTCTTTTCCATGTATGATTACACGTTGAGCAGTAAGGGTTTTAGGATCAAATCCTCCCAGAGTAGTAAATCGAACAAACCCATTATCATCTATGTGCGTGACAATGAATCCAATCTCATCCATATGAGCGGCCATCATCAGCTTGCTGGCGTTTTCCTTTCCTGATTGCTTGACCGCAATGATATTTCCCATTGGGTCTACTTCAACGGCATCAACAAAAGGTGTGATTTCATTCAAAATGAGCTTGCGAATAGGATCTTCAAATCCCGGAGCGCCCGGTGCTTCGCATAATTTTTTAAGTAACGCTACATCCATTATTTCAGGTGTCTTTTCTTTAGTTCATTGATGATATCAGACAGTGGAATCTGCTTGGCCTCCAACAATACCAGGTAATGAAAAAGCAAATCAGAAGCTTCTCCAACAAACAGGTCATCATTGCTGTCTTTGGCCTCTATAACCAGCTCGACCGCTTCTTCCCCAACCTTCTGAGCAATCTTATTAATTCCTTTCTTAAATAGAGATGCTGTATAAGAACTGTCAGTTGGATTCTCATGTCGCTCTTTAATAATATTCTGCAGGTATGATATAAATGCCACATCATTGTCATTGCTCTCATCAAAGCAGGTATCAGCTCCTGTATGACAAGTAGGTCCATCAGGATTGGCTTTAATCAGCAATGTATCTTGATCGCAATCCTCTTTTATCTCCACTACTTTCAAAAAGTTCCCAGACGTTTCTCCCTTTACCCATAATCGCTCCTTACTTCGACTATAAAAGGTGACCTTACCCGATTTGTTGGTCTGCTCCAGAGCTTCTTCATTCATGAACCCCAGCATCAAAACTTTATCTGTTTGGGCATCTTGTATGATTGCAGGTATTAAACCTCCCTGCTTCGCAAAATCTAAATTCATAGTCTAACTGGTATGTTTAAACTTTGAAGATCTTTTTTCAAATCCTCAATTTCAATTTCCTTAAAGTGAAAAATACTGGCTGCAAGTGCTGCGTCAGCCAATCCATCCTGAAAAATATCCTCAAAATGCGGAATAGTACCCCCTCCTCCTGATGCAATGACAGGTATTGATACCAATTCTGAAATCTTTCTTGTCAGCTCTACAGCAAATCCAGCCTTTGTTCCGTCATGATCCATTGAAGTCAGCAATAGCTCACCTGCTCCGCGCTGCTCTACTTCCTTTGCCCATTCCAATGTCCTGATTAATGTTGGTTTGGTGCCACCGTGAGTATGCACCCAATCTACTTCATCAATGCTTCTGGAATCAATTGCCACCACTATGCATTGAGAACCAAAATTGTTTGACAATTCGTCGATTAGTTCTGGTCGCTTCACTGCAGAGGAATTGACAGAAACCTTGTCAGCTCCTGCGTCCAATAGCAATGACACATGTTCAATACTAGAAATTCCTCCACCGACGGTAAAAGGAATATGCACTTCCTTTGCCACCTCTCGCACCAATTCGATCATTGTCTTTCTGCCTTCCAACGTGGCAGCTATATCCAAAAACACTAACTCATCAGCTCCCTCGGCAGCATACCGTGCAGCTAGCTCAACTGGATCCCCAGCATCCCTTAAGTCTACAAAATTTACACCTTTGACAGTGCGTCCCGCTTTTACATCAAGACAGGGTATGATTCGTTTCGTTAGCATTTCAAAAGATTAAAACTTCGATAACTGATCCAAATTAATACTTCCTTCATATATGGCTTTTCCAACAATGGCACCATACATGTTCATTTCTCTTAGTCGTTCCAAATCAGTTATGGTTGTCACTCCCCCACTGGCAATCAGCTTGATTGCTGGAAACTGATTCATTATTTTCTGATACAAATCAAACGACGGACCAGCCATCATTCCATCTTTGCTAATGTCAGTGCATATCACATAAGTGATGCCTTGCCCAACATAGTACTTTAGAAAACTCATCAATTCCAGAGATGAGCCTTCCTGCCATCCCGAAACCATTACCTCTTCGTTCAATACATCAGCTCCCAGGATCACTTTTTCCGGGCCATATGTATCAATCCATCTACTGAAAACTGTCTTGTCCTTGGCTGCAATAGAACCACCGGTAACCTGACTGGCACCATTTGCAAATACCTGCTGTATATCCTGATCAGACTTCACGCCACCACCAAAATCAATGGTCAATGCTGTAGATTCGGCAATTCTATTAAGTACATCAAGATTTACTACATGCTTAGCTTTTGCTCCATCAAGATCGACCAAATGAAGCCGCTTGATACCTGCCTGCTCAAAGGAACTTGCAACCGCCACGGGATCCTCATGATACTCTTTCTTTTTGCTATAATCTCCCTTCTCCAGGCGAACACACTTCCCATCTATCAAATCTATAGCCGGAATTATATGCATATTAAGTTTTTAAAAAATTGTCCAAAATCTTCATGCCTGCATCGGCACTTTTTTCAGGATGGGGTTGAATGGCGTAATAGTTGTCCTTATGTAAAGCCATGCTGAATTTCTCGCCATAGGTCGCACTTGCGATCGTGTAATCAGAAGGTTCGACATAATAGCTATGCACAAAATAGAGAAAATCATTCTCTTTTATGCCTTCAAACAATGGCCCACTTAAATGATCAATGGTGTTCCAACCCATATGCGGAATCTTCAAAGATGGATTGGTAAATCGGAGTACCTTGATTGGAAGCAACCCCAGACACTTGGTGTCGTTCTCTTCAGTATGCTCACACATGAGTTGCATACCAAGACAAACACCTAAAAATGGTTGAGTAAGGGTTTTCAACACACGATCCAAACCCTTTTGCTTTAAATACTTCATTGCAGTGCTTGCCTCCCCTTGCCCTGGAAAAATGACTTTATCCGCCTTGGCCAACTTCTCCGCATCATCTGTAATCAACGGAGTAACACCAAGTCTATTCAAGGCAAAACTGAGTGATTGGATATTTCCTGCATTGTACTTCACAACGGCTACTTCCATGCCGCAAAGAAAGTTGGTTTAAACAGAAATCATCAAGATTTATCCGAATATGTTAAACACAAAAAAAGACCGTAATTCTACGGCCTTTAAAAGGTGAACATATCCTCTTTAATTAAATTCTTAAGCCATTTGAGGCGCTTCTTCTAACATCTCATGCAAGACCTGCTTGATCTCAGGTATGGAAGAATAGAGCTGCTCATATGAATCTATCACAAAATACCTATCCTGAAATACATCCTTGCGATAACTTGTTCCCATGATGGTGCGAACCTCAAACTCATGGTGTGGTGGTTCTTGAGAAATGGAAAATTTCGTTTCTCCTGCTGATGACAAAATACCCGCTCCATAGATTCTAAGCTTATCATTTTCTCTGATCAAACCAAATTCGACTGTGAACCAATAGATTCTGGATAACAGCTCAATCGCATAATCATTTCCGCAATGCGCCAATCCGATTACGCTTAGCTCATGCAGAAAATCCACAAATGCCTGATTAGACAAAACAGGCACATGAGCGAACACGTCGTGAAACATATCCGGTTCCTGCAAATAATCCAGTTCATTCATTTTCCTCAACCAAGTTGTCGCAGGAAAACGCTTATTAGACATCAACTCAAAAAAAGTATAATCTGGCACTAGACCAGGCACTACTGCTAACCGCCAACCTGTAAGTGCCTCAAGTATCTCATTCGTCTCGTCAAATGAAGGAATTTTATCTCTGGAAAAGCCGACTTGAGTAAGCCCATCTAAATAGGCACTACTTGCCGCATTTTGAAGGTTTTTGATCTGACGGTCAAAAAGCAACTTCCAAACCTGAAAATCCTCATCAGAGTAGTTTTCGTATATCTGCTTCATTTTTGGGGTGCTGTCTTATTGGGGTGCAGACAAATGTAACAAAATTTTAAAATTTTAGTTGTTATACTAACTTATTTATGTTGATTCGTCAGCATCTAGTTTCTCAATAGCATTATCAATTGCATTTCTTATTTTATTCGTATCAAAAGGTTTTGTGAAGAATTCATGAATCAAATTATCATTGAGTGCTTGATAAATGTGTTCGTCATACGAAAACCCTGTCAGAATAAAGTAGACAATATTTGAAAATTCCTCACGCGCCTTAGTAATAAACTCAACGCCGTTCATCTGAGGCATTCTCATGTCACTAATGACCACAATAATATCATTGTGGTATTCTTTCAATTTCTCCAGCCCTTCATGCCCTGAAGTGGCAGTTATTACGTGATAGTATTTTTCAAATGCCTTCTTAAAAATGAAGAGATTCATCTCCTCATCATCTACATACAGGATGGTGACTTGCTTATTCGGATTCATGTGTCTAGGTGAAAGTTAACACTAAAAGTAGTCTTTTTGTTTACTTCAGATGATATTATCGACTTCCCTTTGTGTTCTTCAAAAATCGAAAGGGTAAGTGGCAATCCCAGACCAGTACCCTTCCCGGGATCTTTTGTTGTGAAAAACGGATCAATGACCTTATTCAACAATTCTTTGGGAATTCCAACTCCATCATCCTCAATAGTGACCATAAGGGACGACTCATTCAATTTCGTGGTAATCACGACCTTTCCGGTTTCCTCAATCGCCTGCTCGGCATTGGCAAGTATGTTAAGAAAAGCCTGATGCAGCTTACCTTCATTCCCTTGAATTATCAATGTTTCGTTGCAGTAGTTTTTCACCACTTCAATTTTATGCTTAAAATTATTATGAAGAATGGTAAGGCAATTGTCAATGATCTGATGAATATCACAATCCTCATCCATAGTCATGCCTTGTCTGCTGAAATGACTAAGGCTGGCAACTATTCCTGATACTCGCTTAACACCTTCATTGATCACATCTAAATATTCATTTAGATCGGAATACTGTTTTTGATCTAATGCGTGTTCAATGCCATTGACACCTCCTTTGATGAAGTTTAGTGGATTGTTGATTTCATGACCAACACCAGCCACCAGCACTCCAAGTGAAGCCATTTTCTCGCTTTGGATCAAATGTGATTGAGCTTGTTTTAGTTCCTCAAGGGTAGCTTCCAATGTTTCTCTCTGTGCGGTCAACTCCTCGTTGGAATCATACAGATCATGATTAACTTTTGCCAATTGATTGGTTCTTTCATCCACCAGCTTCTCCAAATTCTCAGTGTAGTGATCCAATTCCTTTTGAGCCGCTTTTAACTCCGTTACATCCGTACCAAACCCAACAACTTCAACTAAATTTCCAGATTGATCATGAATAGACATTGACCCCCATGCAACAACCCGATGATCACCACGTTTTGACTGAAGTACCATTTCATAGTTGGCTACTTCATCTCCATCTTCAAATTTCTTGAAAAGCTTTTCCACTTGATCGTACAAATCTCCTGGATATAAAATTGACCAGTAAGGACTCCCGACTAATTCGTCCGCCGAGTAGCCCGTCACATCTTGTGCAAAATCATTTATAAAAGTACAATTCCCATCAGTACCTATTCCAACGATCAATGACGGTGAACCTTTGATAACATTGGCTGAGTAATCACGCTCTTCCTTTAAAGCGTTTTTGTGTTGTAGCTCCTTCCGAATAACATACCTGAATATTAAGACACTGATTGAAGTGATCAGCGCATACACAAGCAGTATAAACCTGAATGTGTCCCAAAAAGTCTCCAGTAAAATGGATTTCCTAACAGAAACTATAAGCAATTGATTATAGTCGTTTGATTGACCCTTCACCCCAATCACATCGATCCCTGAATATAAATTGATTCCTTCAAACATTATCCAACCATCAAACGACATGCTATCGGCAATCTCATAAATATCCGCATCGCCTCTTAGCAGGTCCTTAAATCGATCTGTCGCTAATGGATGATATACCTGAGTGGTATTAAAATCAGCATTTACCACATGTACCTGATATTCTGAATCAAATCCAAAACTTTCAAAGTTGGTTACAATGGATTCGTAATCTATAGCAGAAGTGTTAACAGCAACAACCTCCCCAGTATCATTGGTAATTGGAACCCGAATAGGGACAATCCAGCTGTCCACATCTTCAAAGAAGTACGTTTCACCAATTACTATACCTTCAGCATTTCGCGCGCTTAAAAAAGAGCGTCGAGATTCTTCAGATGTCGTCAAACTTGGAAGGGAATCCTGACTAGGTGTTCCTGTGAATGTCGTAAGCTGGCCATTCAGATCAGCTAGACCAAAAGCGAGCAGCTCTCCATAAATGTTAAGCTGCTTATTAGCAAAATCGTATCTTTTTCGATGACGGTCCTCACCCTTGATATCTAACATTCGTTCACCAACACTTCTCAAGCTCAGTTCCCGCTGATAATAGTTTAATTCATTGTAACGATCGATGACAGAAGCGACATATGTAAGATCCCGATAGCGATCTTTGTGAACGTCTAACCAAACCCAATAACCCACTAATCCGGTGATCAGTGTCAACATGACAATGACAGCACCAAAAACTGCAGATAACGTGATGTGATTCTTGAATTTCGACCCCATTCAGGTTTAGGTATTACACTATTAAATTTATAGCCTAAACCCACTTAATGAAATAAATGTTCAACAAATTAGACAGAACGGTCAAATAATACGATGACTTGTTTACTGTAAATGCTTTGTCCAATTACTATATGACTGAATGTATTCATTCCTACAAATATTCTGCATGTTCTGTTCTGATACTCCGCCCATTTTTTGCTGGATCATGGATTTGATGATTTTCACGCTAGATGTGGAAATACTCAGTTTGCCACTCATTTGTTGTTCGGATTCTTTTCTGGCAAGAGACTCACAAATGATCAATTCCATCGAACTGATACTCGGAAATTTTTTTCTGATTAGCTCAAAGAGCATATTTCGACGTGGGCGTTCAATGATTACAGGTCTGTCCTTTTCTTTTGTTGCGAAAACCTTGAATCGCTGTTTTCTGGAAAATAAGATTTGATTGTGCATATTCAATTTTGTTTTACTAAATGATTCAATGCAAAATTGATTGAACCGTTTAAGCAAGAAATTAAGCATTGTTGCAAATGCATTAAATCTTGTTGCACCCGTCCAAAAAAGCTATTATTTACACCGTTTCATGCCGTTCCAACAACCTATTTACTTGAATGGTGACCGGAAAACTGTCTTCTATACCTGTTGGCGGTAACACCACACAGGGGCGGTAGGATAACAACGGCCTATGCTATTGGTGATATACCATTACGGGCCGAAACACCAGGGCTACAAATCCTTACGTCTTTTCCAAAAGTCTTCTGCCAATTTCAGTTGGCACCTTGCTCTCTGGAGATTTTGCTCCGGAAAGTTCACCTTATAGTAGATGTTGCCATTGATATGATCGGTTAAAAATCTTACCGACATGATAAACGACATATATGCCCCTGAAATGGGTAAATACTCCTGCTCATATGACGTGAGCCAATCTGCTGTGGGCTCCATAAAACCTTCTTTGAATGCTTGATAGCGATATGGATCTACTTCTACCCTCTGAAGATCTGGTTCGTCTTCTGGCACTTGTGTGGAAGTAGTGCGTGCTCCATCCCCGAAATCGTAGTGGACAATTCCTGGCATCACCGTATCTAAGTCAATCACACATCTACCAATACCATTTTCATCAAGCAATACATTATTGAACTTGGTGTCATTGTGGGTAGTTCTCAATGGAATGATCTGCTTAGTTCTCATTTCATCAAGCACCTGAAGTTCAGCACTTAATGCTTTCACCTTTGATAACTCCAATTCACAATCCAATGTATCTGTACGACTATCTATCGCTGCTTGCAACTGTTGAAGTCTAAAAGAAAGATAATGAAAATTCGGAATTGTTTCCACCAAGGCATCAGGGTTTAGTGCTCTGAGTCCTTGAATAAAATGGCCATATGATTTTGCTCCTTGATAAATATAATCTGCAGATGGAGGTATGTCGTAGGACAAAAGTCCTGCCTTAAACTCCATACATCTCCAGCACCCTCCCTCTGGATCTTCGAACACTAGTTTGCTAAAGCGAGATGAAAAAATCGAAAAGGTTTCCTGATTAGTTCCGACCAGAGATTTTTGCAAATGCCCTGTTACCTTGTGTATGTTCTTCATCAGCCCTTCAACGTCCTTAAAAACATTGGTATTAATACGTTGAAGGAGAAAGATGCCTTTATCACTTTGCACCTTGAAAGTACTATTGATATGCCCGCTACCAAAAGGCTTTGCCTCACCGGTCAATCCAAAAGCCAACAGTACTTCTTCCATTATTCCATCAAATCCGCAGGATACGTTCCACCTTCTACCAACTTAATGATTTGTTCTGAGACCCACTCCTTGTCCTCTGAGTACGTCACACCAAACCAAGCATCCGATGTTGGTATCACGGGCACTTTGACTCCATGAGTGACATAATTATTAAGAATAGTAGGAATATAATACTCTACATTAACATTTTCGGTGGTTCGTTTATAGAGGTCTGCAAACCCAGCATTGATCTCCTCAAAAACCTTTGATGAAAAGCCCATCAAGTTCATGGAAACAAGTGTCTTCTCAGGCAAATGCGTTTTTTCACCAGCTTCTTCAAAGACAATTTCACTGCTCCCATTACGGTATATTTTTGTTCTTTCCGTTATACCTGTAAGATGCCCATTGCTATCAGACACACAAACACCGCGCGATACTGTCCCATTTTCAGTGAGTGTATTCCTTAACTCATATCCAACCATGCAACCTGCAGCGGAATCATCATCCATTCCCGAAAGGTGATCAAAAATAGCTTTGAGCGAATCTCTGCCATAAAAATCATCAGCGTTTACAATCGCAAATGGTTCATTCACCTCACATTCCGCCATCCATACTGCGTGTGCTGTTCCCCATGGCTTTGTGCGTCCCTCGGGTACGCTGTATCCGTCAGGTAATGCATCAAGCTCCTGATATACTACTCTAAAATCACCTTTGTCCTTCCATGGCTCAAGGATTGTCTCACGAAACTCTTTATCTATCTGCTCTCTTATTACGAAAATGATCTTGCCGAATCCCACTTTCAAGGCATCATAGATGGTATAGTCAATGATACTTTCGCCATTCGGACCAAATCCATCCAATTGCTTTATGCCTCCATATCTGCTACCCATTCCGGCTGCAAGTATGACAAGAGAAGGTGTCTTCATTATATTGGTTCTTTTTACTGATTCTACTTTTTACGGCCGCAAATATAGTTTAATTCGTTACCAGAGAATACTTACCAATCAAAAGACAAAGTTCAGAAGTACTTATTCGATATTGAGTCGAGACCAGAGTTTGAATAGTAAAAACACAACTACTCCAAATACGGCTCCTAATACAAGTCCTAACATCATGTTGCCATAGACAAAGTTTCCAATGGAGAACAATGCGCTATATATTCCAAATGCACCCAAGACAACCATCAACAGGCCTTGAGGTAAATCCCAACTTTTACTCTCAATCACTTCTCCTTCAGCAGCTGCTCTATCGACAACTTTACTCCATCCTGGACCTCCAGGATGTGTTAGTTTGTAAAAGCTTTTAAGAATCTCGTAGTTTTCTGGCTGGGTCATAAACATTGTAGTAATCCATGCTACAGTGGTAATTCCTGTAGCGTAGAGTAATCTCATGGTAGGGACATCAATAATATCGTTGGCCAACATGGATTCAGGAACAAAGACTGTGAGCACAACAGCCGATACTGTAGCAGCAACCATTGCCGCAACTTCTGCCCAGGCATTGATTCGCCACCAAAACCATCTCAACAAATAAATTGCTCCTGAGCCTGCTCCTGATAACAATAAAATATTGAAAGCTTGTGTTGCATTCTCTAAAATTGTGAGCGAGATAGTACCTGCAACAATCATCAATGACACGGTAGATATTCTTCCAATTTTAACCAATTCTTTTTCGGCCGCATCAGGCTTTACAAATCGCTTATAAAAGTCATTGACAATGTATGAAGACCCCCAGTTAAGGTGAGTACCAATAGTCGACATATAAGCAGCAATAATGGAGGCAACTACCAATCCTAACCATCCAGGCCCTAGTCGTGTCAGCATGACCGGATAAGCGATATCATGTCCTAAATATTGATCCGTGATATTGGGGAAATCAGCTTTAATGGAGGCGAGATCAGGATAAATGATCATTGAGGCTAAGGCCACAATGATCCATGGCCATGGTCGTAATGCGTAATGAGCAAAATTGAAAAATAATGTTGCACCAATTGCGTTCTTTTCATCTTTTGCGGAAAGCATTCGCTGAGCGATATAACCACCACCACCTGGCTCTGCACCCGGATACCAGGCTGCCCACCATTGAATGGCGATTGGAATAATGAACAATGTTACCAATGCAGAGGTATCCGAAAAATCGGGAAGAATGTTGAGGGAATCGGCAACATTAGGGTGAGAGAAGAGATTTGACAAGCTTCCTATTTCAGGTTGACTGACTGCCACATATGCCGCATAAACTGCCCCTAACATGGCGATACTATACTGAAAAAAATCAGCCCAAATAACTCCTTTTATACCTCCCAGTGACGCATAAATCACAACAGCCAATGACGCACCTACCACAGTCACCCATGGAGTCAAATTGAACATCACTGCTCCAATCTTGATAGCTGCAAGGGTGACAGTTCCCATGATGAGACAGTTCAAAAAGAAGCCCAGATAAATGGACCTAAATCCTCGTAGAAAGGAAGCCGCTTTTCCGCTGTATCGAACCTCATAAAACTCAAGGTCAGTCATCACATTGGACCGCCTCCATAATTTCGCATAGATAAACACGGTGACCATCCCTGTTATTAAAAAAGCCCACCAAGCCCAGTTTTTTGCAACGCCATTCTCACGCACCATTCCAGTAACCAGGTTGGGTGTATCAGCACTGAACGTACAAGCAACCATGGAAACCCCTAACAACCACCAGGGCATGGATCGTCCACCCAGAAAGAATTCTGAAGTGCTATCGCCTGCCGTCCTTGAAGCCCACCAACCTATACCAATGACAATGACGAAAAATATCGTAATAATTACCCAATCAATTGTTGCTAAAATCATATCATTCAAATTTGACTGGGCTAAAAATAGATGAAATGCTCAAAAGCCATCACCCATTCATATAATGTTGGATGGATTGAATGATTTACCACCTCCATTTGCATTCGGTTTTTAAGGCACCTGAACGATTCACCGACCTATTGCAACATTTCTTTGAAACCAGCATCAGCCTAGGTAGACGTAATATTGCTTTGAATCAGTAATTTTTTTAATGAAATTGTTGCAACATTAAACCGTTACATCTATCCAAGCATTATGAAAAAATTCTTATTCACCGCAATGATAATGGGACTTGTTTGGTCCTGCGCGCCACCAGAAAAACCCTTTGAAACTAAAACAGCTGAAGAGGGTGGATATACCTATGAATATGTCATAGGTGATCCAATGAACACTCGCATCTATACCCTGTCAAACGGACTAAAAATCTACCTGAGTGATTACAAAAATGCTCCAAGAACACACGTCTTTATTCCTGTAAAAGCAGGTGGTAAAAATGATCCTGCCACTAACACAGGACTGGCACACTATCTGGAGCATATGATGTTTAAGGGTAATGATGCGTTTGGCACAGTCAATTTCCAGGAAGAGGAGATCATGCTAGACAGCATTGAGGCAATGTTCAACTATTATGGAACATTGACAGATTCGGAAGAAAGACTGACTTACTATGCTAAAATTGATGCGTATTCAAATGAGGCTGCCAAGCATGCAATCCCTAATGAGTATGACAAAATGATCTCACTCCTTGGCGGCAAAGGGCTCAATGCCTACACCACTTATGATCGCACCGTGTATACAGTTGATATCCCTTCAAATGAACTTGGTCGTTTTCTGGAAGTGGAAGGAACAAGATTCAAGAAAATCGTAAACAGACTTTTCCATACGGAACTTGAAGCTGTCTATGAAGAAAAGAACAGAGGACTGGATAATGACTACCGCAAGGTTTTTGAGGCACTCTTTGCTGGGAGCTTCAAAGAACATCAATACGGAACTCAAACTGTAATTGGCACAATTGATCACTTAAAAAACCCTTCCATTACTGCCATTAAAGACTATTTCGACACTTACTACCGTCCGAACAATGTGGCCATATGTATCAGTGGAGATATAGACTTTACAGAAACGGTAAAAATGATCGAAAAGAATTTTGGTGATTGGGAGCCAAACAATATGCTTCCGGAATGGACAAGGGCTAAAGAATCCCCAATCACAGCACCTGTTGTAAAGGAAGTCTGGGGTCCAAATGCAGAATTCTTGTACATGGCCTACAGGTTGGATGGAATGAATTCTGAGGACTATGTAATGGCTCAGCTTACCGATATGATTCTCAATAATGCTGAAGCTGGCTTGATCGATATCAATTTGAAACAAAAACAAACTGTTTTAAATGCTGGGTCCTTTGTTTACGGACTCAACGATTACTCAATACACACGGTTTATGGTAATGCCAAACAAAACCAATCTTTAGAAGAAGTTCGAGACTTGATCCTTGAGCAAATCGACCTACTCAAAAAAGGTGAATTCGAAGACTGGTTAATTGACGCAATCATAGCTGACTACAAGAAATCTGCTATGAAGCAGTTGGAAAGCAATCAGGCAAGAGCGAATGAAATGGTCATGGCTTTTACCAATAATATGGCTTGGAGTGACTACATCCAAAACATTGAGAAAATGGAAAAAGTGACAAAAGAAGAAGTTGTTGCTTTTGCTAACAAATTGTATCAGGATAACTATGTTATCGTGTACAAACGAAACGGAGAGGATCCTAATAAGCGACAAGTAGAAAAGCCACAAATCACCAAAGTGCCACTCAATAGAGAAGTAAAGTCAGACTTTCATCAAGCCATTTCCGATCAGCAAGTCAATAAGCTGACCCCAGTATTTGTCGACTATGAAAGAGACATCACAAAGCAGTTAGTAAACAATGTCGAGGTATTGGCTAATCAGAACAAGGAAAACGAACTATTTGAGTTGACCTATTTACTTGACGCAGGTAAAAATGCTGATCCAAAACTGGGAATCGCTGTTCAATACCTTGAATACATTGGCACGGAACAATTATCAGCTGAGGAGCTTAAAAAAGAGCTGTACAAATTGGGTTGTAGTTTCAATGTATTTGCATCCACCGAACGTACTTATGTGACCCTTTCCGGTTTAAATGAAAATATGGAAGCTGCGACCAAGCTCTTTGAGGACCTGTTGGCAAATCCAAAAGCTGATCAGGATGCCCTGGATAAACTTATGGACAGGACCATCAAGTCTCGAGCTGACGCAAAAAAGGAAAAGGGTACAATCCTTTGGAGCGGCTTAGCCAACTATGCCAAGTACGGCTCGGACAATCCATTTACTAATGTTTTAGCCAATTATGAGTTACAGGAATTGCAAGCTGATGAGCTCACTCCAATCATTTCCAGCATTACAAAAATGCCACACCGCGTTTTGTATTACGGCCCGAGAACAGGTGAACAATTTGCTTCTTTCCTTGCCGAATATCATCCCGTACCGGCAACATTCGAAGAGATACCTGATCTCAAAACCTTTGATGAATTGAACATCAATAAACCACAAGTGTACTGGACCGATTATGATATGGTACAGGCAGAAATCGTTTTTCTTGCTAAAAGTGTGGCTTTCGATCCGGAAATTGCGCCGGAAGCCAGATTGTACAACGAATATTTTGGTGGAGGTATGAACAGTATTGTGTTCCAGGAAATCAGGGAAGCCCAAGGTTTGGCCTACTCCGTATTTAGTAGATACACTGAAGCCGGAAAAGAGGATAATGCAAACTACATCAGAGCTTATGTAGGCACGCAGGCCGACAAGCAGGAAGAAGCCATGGATGCTATGATGGAATTGCTCAATAATCTTCCAGAATCACAGGAAGCATTTAATGTTGCCAAGGAGGGTATTTTAAATAAAATTGAGAGTGAGCGAATTACCAAGGCGAGTGTGTTATGGAATTATCTGAGTGCTGAAAGAAAAGGTTTGTCCTATGACATTAGAAGTGACATTTACAATGATGTCCAAAAAATGACCTTTGAGAACGTAAAAGCATTTCACGAGAAGTACGTTAAAGACAGCAAATACGTCACTGTATTAGTAGGCAACAGAGACAAGCTTGACTTCAATGCCTTGTCAAAATATGGAGATGTGACTGAACTTTCACTTGAGGAATTGTTCGGCTATGAAGATTCTCAGCCAGTAGAGATTGAGTAAAGAATGAAACCGTCTGACTTTCTGAGATGCTATCAACTAGCATGACTGTTAAAGTCAGACGGTTTCATTTTTATTCTACCCACTCAGCAACAAACAAGTTGGTGTCTCTTGTTCCGCCATTGAATCTGTTTGATGCCCACACCAAATATTTACCATCCGGGCTGAAAATGTCGAATGAATCTATCAAGAACTAATTTTTTCTGAGAAGTTTTAATAAAATCAATTTATCTATGTGGAATAATTCCAAAAACTAAAGAATTATGACTCGAAACACACATCTCTTCTATTCTATTTTGGTGGTCCTAGTGTTAGCAGCATGCTCCTCTGAAAAAAAGAAGAAGAAGAATCAGGATTCGCAGAAAACTAAGAAAGTTCAGGCCATCATCAGAAATGGAATATCGTTGCTTGAGATTGACAATACAGATGATATTGGTATTCTTAAAATTGAGAACATAGAAACTTCAAATTCATTAAACGTCGCGGGGATCGATATTAATTACTCGCTACAAAAATTTGTCCTTGGAGCACAGTCCAAAGAGATTGATAAAAAGAATACTATCAATTCAAAAAAGGGACAGTCATTGGGTATAATTGTAAACAACGGTAAACCAAAGCACATATACTCTGACTCTTTGAATTCCATCAAATCAAGTCGGAATTCTGATTGTTTAGTTTTTACTTATCTAACAAAATCTAATGGAGTTGGCTTGAAAAATAATGATGCATATGACCTTAATTACATAGGAAATCAAGACAGCGTCGATCTAACTGCTCCCCGGTTAATCATGGTTCAGCCAGCCCGGAATTCAAAAGTGAAATTCAAGCAAAAGGACAAGGTTCTTTTGGATTTTTACCCTTTGAATATTGTAATCGGAGAAGAAGATTATAAAATCCGAATGAAAATAGACTCAACTACCTTTACTCTTGATAAATGGGCTCCCTATAGAATAATGGGATTAAATCCTGGCAAACACTCTATTTCCCTCAAATTGATTAATCAAAGGAAATCCTCATCGAAAGAAAAATTGGAAATAGTGAAGCACAATTTCGTGATTTCTGAAGAATGATTCGTTCAGTTTATGGTCAATAAAGCTTTACTTTTTTTACCCTATTCTACCCACTCAGCTACAAATAGGTTGGTATCTCTGTTACCGCCGTTGAATCGATTGGAAGCCCATACCAAATATTTACCATCCGGGCTGAACATAGGAAATGAATCAAAAGTCTTATCGAAGGTGATTTGCTTGAGCCCTGTACCATCCAGATTCACCATAAATAGATTGAATGGGAATCCTCTTTTCGAATTATGATTTGAGGAAAAAATAATTTTCTCCCCCGACGGGTGGAAATAAGGTGCCCAATTCGCATTACCTAAATCTGTAATTTTTTTCAAGTCACTTCCATCAGCATTGCACACATACAATTCCATTTCAGTCGGTTGTACAAGTCCCTGAGCCAACAACTCCTTGTACTCCTTTATTGCTTCCTCTGTCTGAGGCCTGGAAGACCTGAAAATTAATTTGGCACCATCTGGTGAAAAGAACGCTCCACCATCATAACCAAGCTGGTCTGTGATTTGGCGTACATCTGATCCATCCAGGTTCATGGTAAACAGTTCAAGGTCACCAGTTCGTGTCGAGGTAAATACTATTCTATCTCCTTTAGGTGACACGGTTGCTTCGGCATCATATCCTGGTTCTGATGTCAACTGAGCAAGTATGTTGCCCTGCTGATCAGCTGTAAAAATGTCATAATCTTCATAGATCGGCCAAACGTATTTGTCAGTACGCGGAGGTGTAGGAGGACACAATGAGTCACCCAGGTGTGTTGATCCGTATACGATGGTCTGATTGTCCGGAAAGAAATAAGAACAGGTGGTTCGTCCCAATCCAGTACTCACCATTTCAGGTTTGTAAGTTGGACCAGCCTTCTCTAAATCATATACAAAGATCTGATCGCAGGAAACACCCCATTCCTTGTAATCTGATTGAAAGACCAACTTGGATCCATCAAAACTCCAATAAGCCTCGGCGTTGTTTCCTCCCCAGGTGAGCTGTCGAATGTTTTTCAGATGACGCTCGTTTTCATATCGTAATGTATCCTTGAACTCAACCGTTTCTTCTTTGGGTTGTGATTGTGGCCCGCATCCAATAATTAGGACCGCTGCAATAAATGGTATTAATATTTTCATTTTGTAAACCTATATTCGAGTTACAAATCTAGCTCTTAGTCCAAATGTTCAAGCAATCATTTACGTTCTCGGTCATATTATTATTTCTTCTATCATGTGAAACGCCATATGACGCCCTAAAATCACTTAAGAAAGATGTCGGATACTTGGCAGCAGATTCACTTTCCGGACGTGAATTTGGAACCGAAGGAGAAAAAAAAGCGGCAGACTTTCTGACTAGTGAATTTAAAAAAATTGGGTTATCTCCAGCAGGCACAGATGGCTTCTATCAACCTTTTTACGTTAAAAAATCCGACAATCCGCACGAAAAAGCCGCCATTGGCGATAGTCTGGGCACCAAAGGTTACAACGTACTTGGCATGATCGACAACCCATCTGATGAGATCATTGTCATTGGCGCACACTTTGATCATTTGGGAATGGGCAGCTTCAGTTCCCTACACAGAGGGGAAGAACAGGTTCACAATGGAGCAGACGACAATGCTTCTGGAACAGCAGCTTTGTTACACCTGGCACGTGTGCTTAGTAAAAAGCAATTGAACAGAGACATTCTATTTTTTGCCATATCAGGCGAAGAAAAAGGTCTTTGGGGTTCCAATTACTTTGTGAAAAATCCAACTTTAGACCTAAGCAAGGTTAATTATATGGTCAACATGGATATGGTAGGCAGACTAGATACTACCAAAGGTCTGGCCGTACATGGCGTTGGTACTGCGGAAGTATGGTCCGGCGTGCTTGATATTGCCAATACCGACAACATCAAATTGATCAAAAAAGAGTCTGGAACAGGGCCTTCAGATCACACCTCTTTTTACCTTCAGGATATTTCTGTTCTTCATTTTTTCACAGGGCAACATGAAGACTATCATAAACCCGGTGATGATGCAGAAAAACTCAATTACGGCGGGATTCTTCAGGTTGCAAACCTGATTGAAAGATTGGTGGTGGACCTGGATGATGAGGAAAGTCTGGCTTTCATTAAGACCAAAGATGAATCATCTAACACACCAAGATTTACTGTAACACTCGGCGTTGTGCCAGACTATTTGTTTGACGGCAAAGGGATGCGTATAGATGGTGTAAGTGAGGACAAACCAGCTCAAAAAGCGGGCATTGTGAAGGGAGACATTGTCATACAAATGGGTGATAGCACCATTAATGATATGATGAGCTACATGAGGACATTATCATCATTTCAGTCTGGTGACAAGACCATGGTAACGATTGATCGGGCAGGAGAAAAGTTAGAAGTTGAAGTGGAGTTTTAACTTCATCAGGCTTGACTGCTAAACAGATTACTCCATTAGTCTAAAAACCGGGTATCTCAAATATTCTGGTTCTCTATGTGGGGATCGCTGATAAATGTAATACAACTGCCACATTGCATTCTCAGCAAAGGCTGAATCTGCAGCTTTCTTTTGCTCAAATGATTGTTTAAGCTCATCGTCCTTCATTAACAACTCTTCAGCCGTTTCTTCAAAAATGTATGGAGAGAAGTACTCCTTTTGCTGCAGTATGGCATCAAAGAAATTCCAGGCGAAGTATGAGTCTGGGGCGCTTGGCTCCAAACACTCAACTACAAACCGATTTCGCCACTGATTTAGATTCACAATAGCATCCCCTTTTCTGAATTTGATGCTTCCCACTTTGGCCGAAGTTGTTACGTCATAGTGTTTATAGTGTCCCTCGTAAGGATTCTTGAGGGTTTGGTAATCATCGATCATGTAGTATTCGACCTCCAATTCCTTATCCTCAATCATGGTCTCCACTTCCACCCCGTTGTTCTTGAGTAAATCGATCACCTCACTCCATTGTTGGGGAATAATGTAGGCTGTAGGAGCCTTTACTATTATATCTGCTTCCCAATTATCATAATAGGGTATGGTCTTAGTCCATGGTTTGTCCTGATTGTACTTAAGCCTGGGTTTACCAGAAATGCGACTAACTGGATATTCCGCCGTGTAACCTCTAAAATCAAGCATTGTTGGATTATTTTTATCAGCTTTCCAGCTAATCTCAAATTCCTCAGCAGTAGCGATCCGCTCCTTTGCTTTAGCTCTGTTGCGCAATAAATCATCACCGTTTTCATCCAGAAATTCCAGTAAGGTGTGCATAAAGGCATAAGTTCCTTCTACTCTCTGTTGATAAGACTTGAGCATATGCGTTTCACTCATGAAGCCAATGGTGTGAAACAGGGCTGCATAACCTGATGAATACCTGGGCCAATCCATGAATTGATCCCATCCCTTGTCTGGAGTCGGCCCATGCACATTGACATAAGGACTGGTTGGCACTCCCTTTTCTTCCATTTTTTCATAACAGAAGGGCATCAATACTTCATCCAGAAACTGTCCTAACTCCCCTCCTAACTTGTCTTTCTGGGTGTAATCCAGTGTCATCACGTATGGATAATCAGCACCATTGCTGACATGCGTATCCAGGAACAAATCCGGATCTAAATACTGAAATATCTGTTGAAATGATCTAGCGTTTCGTGTATCCGTTTTGATGAAATCCCTATTTAAATCGAAGTGTCTGGCATTACCCCTGAATCCATATTCTTTGGGTCCATTTTGATTGGCTCTTGTCGTAGCGTTTCTATTCAAAACGCCTCCAATGTTATAAAAAGGAATTACTGCTAAAGAGACTTTCTCGAGCACAGGATATTGATCTTGCTTTTGTGCGAGTTCACGTAAAAACATCTGGCTGGCGCTAACTCCATCTGGTTCTCCCGGATGAATCGCGTTATTTATGAAAAAAATTGCCCGCCCAGCTGCATGAATCTCTGCAGGATCAGACAACCCATCTATGTCCAATGTGATTAAATGAAGTGGCAACCCAATATCTGTAGTTCCATGCTCCTGGATATTGATAAAGTCAGACTGCTGATCCAGTAACTGATAAAAAGCCAGCGCTTCATCATAAGTTGCAGTTTCGGTAAAACCAGATTGCTCGTATCGAGTGGTTAACTGCTGAGCAAATGCTGAACTAACGAAAATTAAAGCGAGTATAAATTGAAAGGACTTCATAAAACTTGATTTAAACCAAATCTATGTTGCCTGAGACCAATCCTAAACGGAATTATTATTAACGGTTGCCGAAAACCCTTAAACCTATTTAAAATAGGACATCACATTTTCGAAACTCTTCACGATATCTTCATTTCCAAGATTCCCAAGACTACCCAAATGCTTATGATCCAAATTGCGATCTGGCTCATAGCTACCATCTTTGATGCTGCCACTGACCTGATGATAAGCATCTCTAAAAGGGATACCTTTTTCAACAAGCTGATTCACAATTTCCACGCTAAACATCATATCATACTTGGGATCATCCAACAGATTGTCAGCTACAGTCATTCCTTCCACCATTAATCTGGTTAGCCGAACGCAATCCTTTAGTAAGAAAATTGAAGGAACGAATTGCTCTTTGAGCACCTGCAAATCACGATGATAGCCTGATGGCAAATTCCCCAAGATCAGATTCAGCTCATAAGGAAGCGCCTGAAGCTTATTGCACTTTCCTCTAACCAGTTCGAAACCATCCGGATTGGACTTGTGCGGCATAATGCTCGACCCTGTGGTATACTGTTTCTCAATTTTCAGGAATCCATAATCCTGTCCCGAATACAGACACACATCCATAGCAAACTTGCTTAACGTGGCTGCAATGCCGCTAATAGCAAATGCAGTAGTCTTTTCCATTTTCCCTCGTGTCATTTGAGCATAGACCGCATTGACATTAGGCTGATCGAAACCCATCAACTTTGTGGTCAACTTACGATCCAATGGAAATGAGGATCCATATCCGGCTGCTGATCCCAAAGGATTCTTATTCACGATCTCATGAGCCGCCTTCAACAAGGTCAGATCATCTATCAAACTCTCCGCATAGGCACCAAACCACATCCCAAAAGATGAGGGCATGGCTATTTGCATATGCGTGTACCCGGGCATTAGTTTATCCTTCGACTCCTCACTCTTCGCAATCAGTGTGATGAATAATTGATTGATTTCTTCTGCAATGGCCTCAATTTCAGCCAATGTGAAAAGTTTCAGCGCCGTAAGCACCTGGTCGTTTCGAGATCTACCTGAATGGACTTTCTTACCAACGTCTCCCAGCTTGGCCGTGAGCATCATCTCTATCTGAGAGTGACAATCTTCAATGCCAGCTTCAATCACAAAGTCACCCTCGGCGATAATCTTTTTAATCTCATTTAACCCTTCAAGGAGTTGATCTCTTTCATCTCCTGTCAATAAGCCAACGGTCGCCAGCATCTCAACATGTGCTTCAGATCCTAAGACATCATAATGGGCCAGATATAAATCCAGTTCCGGATCCTTGCCGATCGTAAAGCGCTCAAAAAATTGATCAATGCTTGCGTCTTTTTGCCAAAGTTTCATAGGACTTTCTTTTTACTATTGCAATGCTACTAACTCTTCAATGAACCGAATGTAACCAGCGATTCCTTCTTCTATTTCATGTAAATAAATAAACTCATCAGGAGTATGCGAACGCGCAGAATCTCCGGGTCCCATTTTACAACTTGGCGCGGGGATCAGTGCCTGGTCAGAAAGTGTAGGTGATCCATACAATTCCAGTCCAAGATTTAAAGCCGCCTGACGTAGCACAGAAGCTTCAGGTACTCCTGATGGGTTCAATCTTGTTGATCTGGCTTTAACATCACAAGCCACCCTATCCTGAATAATTTCAAGCGTGACCTGATTGGTGTAGGCATCTGTAGTGCGTACGTCCACCACAAACTTGCAGCTATCTGGTACTACATTGTGCTGATAGCCAGCTTCAATCTGTGTCACAGACATTTTGATTGGTCCGAGGTAAGCAGATTCGTTTTCAAAGCGATAAGTTCTAAACCACTCTATATCTCTCATTGCTTTATAAATAGCATTTTCACCCTCCTCACGAGCAGCATGACCTGCTTCTCCTGTTGCCTCACAGTCTAAAACCATGAGTCCTTTTTCTGCGGCTGCCATTTGCATCAAAGTTGGTTCACCTACAATCGCCATATCAATTTGACCTATTTCATTGAGTATGCTGGCGATTCCGTTCTTTCCAGAAATCTCCTCTTCTGCTGTTACAGCCAGCACCAAGTTGAACGGTAAGTCGGTTTGATTAAAATGAAGGAATGTTTGAATCAATGACACCAGACAACCCCCAGCATCATTACTTCCTAAACCGTAGAGTTTATCGTCTTCAACTATCGGACTAAAAGGATCCTTGGTGTACCCTTTATTTGGTTTTACTGTATCATGATGTGAGTTGAGCAGAATAGTCTGCTTTGACGGATCATAATGCTTATTCTTTAGCCAAAGGTTCAAGCCATTTGTATCAAAATCTATTACTCGAGATTTAAAGAAATCACACAGAATCTTAAAAGTGCCATGTTCTTCGCGACTAAAACTTTGAGTAGCAATCAATGACTTGAGCAGATCAAATGCCTCCTCGTACTTACTTTGTAACTCTGGTATAGCCATCGAATGAATTGTCTGAAATTTTACCAATGTTTGTGTAATGGGCAATGCACACACTTTTGACTCCTGCATTAATTGCTTCAAAAGCATTGTCCAATTTCGGGATCATGCCTTCTACCACAACACCTGAAGTTTTTAGTTCAGTATACTTAGATGGGTCAATATGATTCACAACTGATTCTGAATCGTTAACATCGCGCATTACTCCTGGCAATTCAAAAGCATAAACCAGATTCACATCATAATGGTCAACCATTGACGATGCAATTACATTGGCAATGGTATCTGCATTGGTGTTGAGTACGTGCCCCTCGCCATCATGGGTCAATGGCGCAATAATTGGCGTCACATCTCCTTCTAAAAGTGTTTGAATTAACTGATCGTTCACTTTTATGGGATCACCCACCCAGCCGTAATCAATTCCGTTTTTGAGCGGTCGTTTGTTAGAAAGGATTAGGTTACCATCCGCCCCAGTAAGTCCAATCGCACTACATCCTTTCGCCTGAAGGTTGGCAACAATACGCTTGTTCACCAAACCGCCGTAAACCATGGTAACGATTCGAATCGTGTTATCATCTGTGATCCGTCTGCCTTCGATCATTTTTACTTTGACACCAAGCGTTTCGGCAAGTTGACTGGCCTCTCTACCTCCTCCATGCACCAATAATTTTTTACCTGAAAGAGCCGCAAAAGACATTAGAAACGCTTCCAACTTTTCGGGATCATTGATCACTGCTCCGCCAATCTTAACGATGTATAATGCTTCGCCAGACATCTACAGTTCCAGTAACATTTTTTTCAAAACGATTTGCGCACTGTAAACCCGATTCAAAGCCTGTTCCTGCACAATACTATGCCCACTATCCAATGCATCATCTGCGATCACCACATTTCTACGCACTGGTAAACAATGCATCATTTTGGCGCCATTGGTAACCTTTAACTTTTCAAGGTCCATTATCCAGCTGCGATCATCATGCACCTTTCCATACTCGTGATATGAGGACCAGTTTTTAACATAAACAAAATCTGCTCCTTCGAGTGCCTCGAGTTGATTGTGCATTACATTCGCTTCCCCAGAAAACTCCTCAGCAAGTTCCAGCCCTGCTGGATGAGTAATGGTAAAATCAACATTAGCTCTATTCATCCATTGCGCAAATGAATTGGGTACTGCCTGAGGAAGCGCACGGATGTGAGGCGCCCAAGTCATCACGACCTTTGGCTTTGAAACTTTTTTAAACTCTTCGATCGTCATCAAATCCGCAAGCGACTGCAAAGGGTGCACGGTACCGGACTCCAGGCTCACAAGAGGGACACTGGTGTTGTCACGAAATGCCTGCATCAGCTGCTCTTTGTAGTCAGCTTCTCTGTCAGTTAGTGTTGGAAATGATCTAATGCCCAAAATCTCGCAATAATTACCCATCACGGCAGCCGCTTCTTTAATATGCTCTGCTTTGCCCTGATCCATGATGGCACCATCTTCAGTTTCCAATTGCCAGGAATCAGCAGACACATTGAGCGTGATAACTTTCATACCTAAATTATAAGCAGCTCTTGCAGTGCTCATCCTGGTTCTCAGGCTGGGGTTGAAAAACACGAGACCCAGCACGCGATGCTTTCCTAATAATTCATCTCGAAACGGATCCTTTTTTAACTCTAATCCTTCCTTGGCAAATGCCACTGGATCAGCAACATCTTTAACCGATAGAAATTGTTTCATTTTTCAATACTTGTTTAAAAGCGGCAATTAACTTTTCTATTTCTACTTCCCCAATAGTCAATGGAGGAAGCAATCTGACTGTATTGGGATTACTTGCGGAACCCATGAATATCTTGTGTTGATTCAGGATTTGTGTTCTAAATGGCTTAGCATCACTTTCCAACTCAAACCCAATCATCAATCCGCGTCCTCTGACGTTTTTCAACTGTGGAATCTCGCTCAGTTCAGCCAACAATTTTTCTCCCATCAATTTGGCGTTGTTGACCAAGTCCTCTTTTTCCAGCACCTCCAATACAGCCAATCCCGCAGCACAAGCCAGGTGGTTTCCCCCGAAAGTCGCACCCAACATGCCATACCATGAATCGATATTCGGTGCAATCATCACACCACCGATCGGGAACCCATTCCCCATTCCTTTGGCAAGGGAAATAATGTCTGGTGTGATGCCAGCATATTGATGGGCAAAAAACTTACCACTTCGTCCATAGCCCGATTGAATTTCATCTAAAATCAAAAGCGATTGATTTGCCTTACACAGTTCCTCAACTTCTTTCAAAAAATCATCCTCTGCTAAACGGATCCCACCAATTCCCTGAATACCTTCAATCATCACAGCTGCCACCTCCTCATTGAGGTGTTGCTTCACAGCATCCAGATCATTGAGCGCTAATCGAATAAAATGATCGTTCTCATTTATCGGTGCTACTATTTTTTGATTGTCGGTGGCCACTACCGCGAGAGATGTGCGGCCATGAAAGGACCTATCAAAAACAATTACCTTTTTGCGGCCTGTTACAAATGACGCTAACTTGAGCGCATTCTCGTTGGCCTCCGCCCCGGAATTGCATAGGAATAGTTGGTAATCGTGATAGCCACTTAATCCACCTAATTTTTCAGCAAGCTCTTCTTGAATTGGCATTTGAACCGAGTTGGAATAAAACGCCAAACTCTCTAGCTGATCCTCAATTCGCTTAACATAGGATGGGTGTGTGTGGCCAATAGAAATAACCGCATGACCGCCATAGAAGTCCAAGTACTCCTGATCATTTTCATCATACACATAATTGCCACTGCCTCTAACAGGTGTAATTGAGTAACGCGGATATACATCAAATGTCTTCATGAGCTTATGTTTTTGATTTTATGGAAAGATGTCATAACACCTTTGATCAACGACGAACTAAAACCCTGATGCTCCATTTCATTTAAGCCTTCAATGGTACACCCCTGAGGAGTTGTCACCTTATCGATTTCAACTTCAGGATGTTGATCGTTTTCCAATACCAGGCACGCTGCGCCCTTAGCAGTCTGTACCGCAATTTTCTGAGCTTCATCAGAATGAAAACCCATTTGTACACCAGCTTGCGTGGCTGCTCGTAAATACCGCATGAAAAAGGCAATGCCACTAGCACCCAAAACAGTAGCTGCTTGCATTAATGATTCATCAATAACATGTGTTAATCCCAATGCCTGAAACATTTTTTCTACATCAGGTAAGTACTCTTTACCCGCCCCATCCGCGGCAAGACACGTCATAGACTCCCCTATTGCAATTGCAGTATTTGGCATTGCGCGAATAATCGGCACATCGCCAACATATGCTTTTAACTGCTCTAACTTGACGCCCGTGATAACTGAAATCACCACGTGATTGGGTGTAAGGGACGATTTGATCTCAGTGGTGAGACTGCTCAGTTGCTTAGGCTGAACACCTAATATTACATATTTTGATTGCTTGACAGCTTCAGTGTTGTTATTAGTCACACTAAACCCCTTGGCTTTCAAATGATCCAAATGAGCTAGATTCCTCCTGGAAAGGATGACTGAAGATTGATCTAACAAATCCTTTTCGACGATACCTTCGCCAATTGCAATACCCAAATTGCCTGCTCCGAGAATTGCTACTTTTCCATTGATCTTGCTCATTTCAATTTTCTTAAAATCCTGTTCCTTTTAATCCTAATCCGGTTTGCTCATCGAACCCTAACATTAAATTCATATTTTGCACTGCCTGTCCAGACGCCCCTTTTAGTAGGTTGTCAATCACAGAAATAGCCATGGCCTGATCACCAATCTTGTCTACAAACACCAGACATTTATTGGTATTGACTACCAATTTGACATCCGGATTGATAGATGAAACATGCGTGAATGGATGATCAGCATAAAACCGCTCATACTGCGACTGAAGCTCCGCTGCTGACTTGCTGGTCTTAAAATATGAAGTCGTAATAATACCCCTTGTAAATGCTCCTCTATAAGGAATAAAACGCATCTCACTTACAAATTCGTTGTTGACAGTTAAGCATGATTCCCCAATTTCATTCAAGTGTTGATGTTGAAACGCCTTATAGACACTGGCATTAGCATTCCTCCAGCTATAATGTGAGGTTGCACTCAATGACTGGCCTGCTCCTGTAGAGCCTGTAATCCCCGATATATGAATATCACCTTCAACAAACCCGCCGGCAACCGCTGGCAATATACCGAGCTGAATAGATGTCGCAAAACACCCGGGATTGGCAAGCAATTGAGTTGACTTTATTGCAGTTCGATTAAACTCTGGTAAACCATAAACAAAAGAATGGTCTCCTGCCAATCTATAATCCTGGCTAAGATCAATTACAATTTTTCCCAAATACTCAGGATGATCTGCTAAAACTTTTTCACTTTGTCCGTGACCCTTACAGAGGAAAATCACATCTACATCATTGTCATCTAAACTTTCCATAAAAACCAGATCACATTCACCTATTAAATCCTTGTGCGTATCGGTCACGGGTTTGCTTGCTTGACTCTCACTCTGCATTTTGACAGCACCAACATTGGGATGATGTATCAATAGGCGTAGTAGCTCTCCTGCTGTGTAGCCACCTGCCCCAACAATTCCTACATTAATCTTCATGGCTGACGGACTGATAAAGTTTTGTTTGATTTGCAAATATTTTGGCAAAGCCACGCGCATCGTCACTGCTCCAGCCTTTATTCATCTCACCATAGCTGGCCACTTTGGATTGCATCATATCGTACTTTGAGGATATTCCCAAAACATGAAATCTATAGGGAGCTAACGCCAACTGAACAGTGCCAGTCACATGCTTTTGCGAACTTTCAAGAAATGACTCTATATCCCGCATGGCCGGATCCAGATATTGTCCCTCATGCATTAGACTTCCGTACCAACTCGCCTGTTGTTCTTTGATGAACAATTGATTCTTAGACAACACATGCTTTTCCAACGCGTGGTGTGCCTTGATCATGACGACCGGTGCTGCGGCCTCAAAACCAACTCGTCCCTTGATGCCGATGATCGTATCTCCGACATGAATATCTCGTCCTATCGCATATCCAGCCGCAATCTCTTCCAACTGCTGAATGATCTTCACCGGGGTATCTTGCTTGCCATTTAGCCCGACAGGCTCACCGTTAACAAATTCAATAGTGACCGTTTCACTTCCTTGCTTTTCCAACTGGCTTGGGAAAGCTTCTTCTGGAAGGTATTGATCTGAAGTAAGTGTTTCTTTGCCCCCTACTGATGTGCCCCAAATACCTTGATTAACAGAATAAAGTGATTTCGACCAATCTCCATCAACTCCATGTCCTTTTAGATATTCAATTTCTTCCTCTCTAGAGAGCGTCATATCACGAATAGGAGTAATAATCTCCGCTTGGGGACAAATGGTCTGAAAGACCAAGTCAAAACGAATCTGGTCATTTCCAGCTCCGGTGCTACCGTGCGCGATGGCATCTGCGCCAACTTGCTGAGCAAAATTGGCAATTGCCACTGCCTGAAAGACTCTTTCAGCACTCACTGACAATGGGTAAGTGTTATTTTTCAACACATTCCCAAAAATGAGATACTTGATACCTTTTTGATAAAAGTTCTCAGTCTCATCGATGAACTCGTATGTCTTAACTCCCAAACTCAATGCTCTTTTTTCGAGCAAATCACGTTCCTCAGGATTGAAACCTCCTGTATTTACTGTAACGGCATGAACTTCATAACTCAAGTCCTTAGTTAGATGGATGGCACAGTAAGATGTATCCAGTCCACCGCTAAACGCTAGTACTACCTTTTTCATAATTTTCCTCTTTAATCAATCACCGCAGGGCCTGACAACACCTGCACGATCATTTGTACCATTCGATTCTTTTTCAATCGCATAAATCGTTCATATATTTTTGATTTTTTAATAAAGTCCCATTTGCCCTGCTTTTTGCGAGATGGGTCATACAGCATACCCGTGCAAATGCAGTTGGTCTTATTTTTACTCATTAAAATTTCATAATTCACACAGCTCTGACATCCCTTCCAGAATTGCTCATCTGTAGTCAGCTGATTGTAGGTTACGGGATAATAACCTAGTTCTGAATTGATTTTCATAACAGGTAATGAAGTAGTCAATCCAAAAAGCTTAGCGTCCGGAAACATCTTTCTTGAATGCTCAAAGGCCTTTTTCTTGATCAATTTCGCAATACCTGCTGATCGGAAATCCGGGTGTACAATCAATCCGGAATTGGCCACATATTGTTTTCCTCCCCAGGACTCGATATAGCAAAACCCAGCCAATCTACCTTCTTTGGATAAGGCAATGATGGCCTTTCGTTCAGACATCTTTTCGATAATGTATTCGGGAGATCGCTTGGCAATTCCGGTACCTCGCTGCTTGGCGCTCTCTTCGATTACAGTACAAATCTCCTGTGCATAGGAAAGATGTTTATCAGAAGCAATGACTACTTCTATTGAACTCATGTTTAAAAAATTTAATTAAATGGAAATCAGAAAAGCTGGGGGTGATCACCACGTAGGCGACCAATAGTTATAACACAGGCCTGAGCCTGGCCGGAGATACTGGCCTTAAAGAACGTGCTATTTGAACTGCTTTTACCATTTATTTAGAAATCGGATGCAAGCTAAACCATCCTTCCGCTTACATACAAGTTTTGATCAATAAAAATTCAAAAACTCCACTTATCATTGAGAAATAATTACTGAAACACCTAATTAATTATCAATATTTTAAGTTTTGGTGCATCATTTCGGAAACATAAAAAAATGCCTTGATCTCAGATCAAGGCATTTGGTATCAACAATAGCTCATCATTAATCAGGAAGAGGCAAAGATCGAATCCCCAGCAATGGTCTTCTTTTTCATAGTAACACAGTCATCTTTCGATCCCATGTACAACACCCGACCTTCTTTGTTGGTAAGTGAATAGAGCCCAACAGACTCCTTTTTGATTTTTAGTCCTGAATGATCACCCAGAACTTTCGATAAAATACTCATAAGCGTTAAGTATAAGTGGCACAAAAAATTACAATTCCACCCTTTTCAGGGATATTTTGTGCTGGCTGTGGTTTTCCGATTGGTGACGCTCTTAAGTGAGGTGCAAAAAAGGTTCCTTAGACCTCTTTCACGTGAAGTGAAGTTAATAAATCTTTTGTGAAAAATGAATTTAATAACGATCGTGCTTGCATTACAGCAATAATAGATCAAGCCTCTGTTCGTCAAATGACCTTTCCTTATTATTTTTGCGCCTCGATTTTAATGCTTATGCTCAATCTGAACTAATGCTAAAAGCTCTCTGGGGTCTTAGGCTTTACGATCAGGTGCAGCGCTCATAACTGTTAAAATTCTTTAGGAATTAGAAATAAACTACTCACTTTCTAGTCTGGCCTTAAACATTGAATAAAGCTATTATGAATACTTATCACGATTACATCAAGGAGATCGAAGAGCGCAAAAGCCAGGGCTTACATCCAAAGCCTATTGACGGTGGTCAATTATTAAGCGAAATCATCGACCAAATCAAAGATTTGAAAAATGAGCATCGCAAGAACTCTCTTCAATTCTTTATTTACAATACTTTGCCAGGCACGACAAGTGCAGCTGGTGTTAAAGCTAAATTTCTAAAGGAAATCATTCTTGGTGAATCGGAAGTAGAAGAAATTACCACGGACTTTGCTTTTGAACTTCTATCTCACATGAAAGGTGGTCCTTCCATCGAAGTACTCCTGGATTTGGCGTTAGGTAATGATGCAACTATTGCAAAGCAGGCAGCCAATGTACTTAGGACACAGGTTTTCCTTTATGATGCAGATTATGATCGATTAAGGAAAGCATTTGAAAGTGGGGACACTGTAGCGAAGGAGCTATTGGAAAGCTATGCAAAAGCTGATTTTTTTACTGAATTACCGGAAGTAGAAGAAGAAATAGAGATTGTCACTTTTATTGCTGGTGAAGGTGATATCTCAACTGACTTGTTATCTCCAGGCGCTGACGCACATTCAAGATCTGATCGCGAATTGCATGGTCAGTGCATTTTCGAGCACAACAAGCAAATGCAAAATGAACTTTTGGCATTGAAGGATGCGCACCCGGACAAACGAGTGATGTTGATTGCGGAAAAAGGCACGATGGGTGTTGGTTCCTCGAGAATGTCAGGTGTAAACAATGTAGCCCTGTGGACCGGTAAGCCAGCTAGCCCATATGTTCCCTTTGTCAACATTGCACCGATTATCGCGGGTACCAATGGAATTTCCCCAATCTTCCTGACTACTGTAGGGGTAACGGGTGGCATTGGTATCGACTTAAAGAACTGGGTTAAGAAAAAGGATGCTGATGGAAATACGTTAATTGATGCTGATGGCGAGCCAATATTAGAGCAAGCTTATTCAGTAGAAACTGGCACTGTATTGACCATCAACACGAAGAAGAAAAAACTGTTCAAGGGTGATGTGGAATTAATGGACATTTCGGCTTCATTAACACCACAAAAAGTTGAATTCATAAAAGCCGAAGGATCTTATGCGATTGTGTTTGGTAAAAAGCTTCAAACTTTTGCCGCACAAACGTTGGGAATAGAAGCACCTGCAGTATTTGCTCCATCCAAAGAAGTTTCTCACCAGGGACAAGGTCTTACTGCTGTTGAAAAAATCTTCAACAAAAATGCTGTAGGCACCACTCCAGGAAAAACTTTGCATGCCGGCTCGGATGTTCGTGTTGAAGTGAACATCGTAGGCTCTCAGGATACTACTGGATTAATGACCTCTCAGGAATTAGAGTCCATGGCCGCAACGGTTATTTCGCCCATCGTAGATGGGGCTTACCAGTCTGGATGCCACACTGCTTCTGTATGGGATAAGAAAGCACAGGCGAACATCCCGAAACTGATGCAGTTTATGAATGATTTCGGGTTGATCACTGCTCGCGACCCGAAAGATAGCTATCATGCCATGACCGATGTAATTCACAAGGTACTGAATGACATCACAGTAGACGACTGGGCCATCATCATAGGTGGAGACTCTCATACTCGAATGTCCAAAGGTGTCGCATTTGGAGCCGACTCTGGAACAGTGGCACTTGCATTGGCTACAGGAGAAGCATCCATGCCAATCCCTGAATCAGTGAAGGTGACATTCAAAGGCGAAATGAAGTCTTACATGGATTTTCGCGATGTAGTCCATGCTACTCAGTCACAAATGTTAAAGCAATTTGGTGGTGAAAATGTGTTTCAGGGAAGGGTTATTGAAGTTCACATCGGTACACTTACCTCTGATCAGGCATTTACTTTCACTGACTGGACGGCCGAAATGAAGGCCAAAGCATCCATCTGTATTTCAGAAGATGACACTTTGATTGAGTCTCTGGAGATTGCGAAAGGAAGAATCCAGATCATGATTGACAAAGGCATGGACAATAGCAACAAAGTGCTTCAGGGATTAATTGACATAGCGGATAAGCGAATCAATGAAATCAGATCAGGCGAAAAGCCTGCATTGACGCCAGATGCTAATGCTAAATATTATGCTGAGGTAGAAGTTGATCTAGATATCGTCGGAGAGCCAATGATTGCTGACCCTGACGTCAACAATGCTGATGTCTCGAAACGATATACCCACGACACCATTCGACCGCTTTCCTTCTATGGTGGAGAGAAAAAAGTAGACCTTGGATTTGTAGGTTCGTGCATGGTGCACAAGGGTGACATGAAAATACTCGCCCAAATGTTGAAGAATGTTGAACAGCAAAAAGGGAAAGTCGAGTTTCAGGCTCCTCTTGTTGTTGCTCCTCCAACATACAATATCGTTGATGAATTGAAGGCTGAAGGAGATTGGGAAGTCTTGCAGAAATACTCAGGTTTTGAGTTTGATGACAATGATCCAAAAGCTGCGGCACGAACCAAATATGAAAAAATGTTGTACCTGGAGCGTCCCGGATGTAACCTATGCATGGGCAACCAGGAAAAAGCAGAACCAGGAGACACTGTCATGGCCACTTCTACCAGATTGTTCAAAGGTAGAGTTGTGAAAGATTCAGATGAGAAAAAAGGTGAGTCACTGCTGTCATCAACACCTGTCGTCGTGCTTTCAACCATACTGGGTCGAACACCAAACATGGAAGAATATGAAGCTGCTGTAGAGGGAATAGACTTAACTAAGTTTAAACCTTCCAGCAAACAGTTAGTGAGATAGTCAAATCTCGAATCCTAATGAAAAGCCCATTCTGAGTGATCAGGTGGGCTTTTCTATTCCCAACCTTTCTCATCAACGACAATCAATTCTGTCATATTTCCGGGACATCACAGAACTAAAAAGATCAACAATGGTGTTTATCTTTAACTATTGCTAAAGCGCTACTCTATGCCACAAGACATTCTCGGAATCGAAAAACAATTGCCATCCCAACTTGGTAGTCATAAATATTTCAGCCTTTTCGACCTTTCTAAAAAGGAATCAGTAGTTAACCGACTCCCCTACGCGATTAGGATACTTCTGGAAAATGTCATTAGAAATTATGATGGTTTCGCCGTAACAGAAGAACACATTAATACAGTTTTGAACTGGAAAGATACAGCTGGGGTGAAGGATATACCCTACTCGCCAGCGCGCGTGCTGATGCAGGATTTCACTGGTGTACCTGCTGTAGTGGATATTGCGTCCATTCGCTCTGAGGTGGCCAGAAAAGGAAAAGACACTAGCAAGACCAATCCAATTGTACCCGCAGACATGGTCATTGACCATTCTGTTATGGTTGAATATTTTGGAACACCAAATTCATATCAGCAGAATGTTGACCTTGAATACCAGAGAAATGAAGAAAGGTATAAACTGCTCAAGTGGGCACAGCAGGGCTTTGACAACTTCAGTGTTGTCCCTCCAGGAATGGGAATTTGCCATCAGGTAAACCTAGAATACCTTGCCAAAGGTGTCATCGAAAGAGATGGCTATTTATTCCCTGATACACTCGTTGGTACAGATTCACATACGCCGATGGTAAATGGGATTGGTGTCCTTGGTTGGGGCGTAGGAGGTATTGAAGCCGAAGCAGCCATGCTTGGTCAACCTATTTACATGATCCTACCTCAGGTGATTGGCCTCAGAATAACCGGCAAGATGAGGGAAGGCACTACTTCCACCGATTTGGTCCTGACCATCACGCGATTGCTGCGTGATTATGGCGTGGTTGGAAAAATTGTAGAGGTTTTCGGGCCAGGACTTGCAAATCTTGCCGTGACGGATCGAGCTACCATATCCAATATGTCACCTGAATTCGGCTGTACGGATACTCATTGGCCCATTGATACTCAAACGCTTGATTACATGGCTAAAACAAACCGTCCTGAAGCGCATATTGACATGGTCGAAGCTTACGCTAAGGCTAACCTCCTCTGGAGAGATGATCAGGCTGCAATTGAATACACAGATGTAATTGAACTTGATCTTGATACGGTTGAACCAACAATCTCAGGGCCCAAGCGACCACAGGACAAGATACTCCTAAGAGATGCCAAAAATCAGATGAAAAATCTACTCGACGAATACCGCTCAAAAAGGAAGAGTATTGAGGTGAGCACAAAGGATCATGGTGATTTCATCCTGGATGAAGCTTCCGTAGTGATTGCTGCGATTACATCTTGCACAAATACCTCCAATCCAAGCGTAATGTTGGGGGCCGGATTGGTTGCTAAGAAAGCATTGGAAAAAGGCTTGCAAGTCAAGCCATGGGTGAAAACGTCATTGGCCCCTGGATCCAGAGTCGTGACCGAGTACTTGGAGAAATCAAAACTACTGACCGACCTAGAGGCATTAAAGTTCTATGTGGTGGGATATGGCTGTACCACCTGTATTGGAAATTCCGGAGATATGATTCCCGAGGTACAACAAGCTGTCATTGACAATAATATGATTGTTTGCTCTTCTCTATCCGGGAACAGGAATTTTGAAGCTCGCATTCACCCTAACATCAAAATGAACTTCCTCGCTTCTCCTATGCTGGTAGTAGCCTACGCTATTGCAGGCACAATGGACTTTGATATGAACAATGACGAGTTGGGCAAAGATCAAAATGGTAATCCCGTCTACCTGAGAGATATCTGGCCCTCTCAAGCTGAAATTAATGAGGTAATGTCCAAGGTGGTCACGCCGGCAGACTATGCCAAAACTTACGCTACAGTATTTGATGGAGATGAAACATGGCGTGCCCTGGATGCCCCCTCCGGACAGATCTATGACTGGGACGATCAATCTACATACATTCAGGAGGCACCATTTTTTAAGAATATTTCTGAGGATGTTGATGAACCAACCGACATCAAAGGAGCAAAAGTACTCTTGCAATTGGGCGACATGATCACGACAGATCACATCTCTCCCGCAGGTAAATTTCAGCCGGAACACCCAGCAGGCGAATACCTGATCGAGAACGGAGTTGCTCAGCGCAACTTCAATTCTTATGGGTCAAGAAGAGGTAATCACGAAGTGATGATGAGGGGTACATTCGCCAATGTCCGGATCAAAAACAAACTGGCTTCCCGGGAAGGAGGTTACACAATCCACCATCCATCCGGAGAAGAAATGTCAGTATTCGATGCATCTATGAAGTATCATAGTAAAGGAACTCCTTTAATTGTAATTGGAGGAAAAGAGTATGGATCAGGATCGTCAAGAGACTGGGCTGCAAAAGGTACCAAATTATTGGGAGTGAAGGCTGTCCTTACCGAAAGTTATGAGCGCATCCATCGTTCCAATCTAGTAGGCATGGGCGTGTTGCCGATGGTATTTATGGATGGTGAAAATCAGGAATCATTAGGGCTCACTGGAGATGAGACCTATGACATTTCCGGACTTTCTTCTGACTTGACTGCAGGTAAAATAGTAAATGTAACTGCGACAACTGCAGATGGATCAGTTACCTCTTTTCAGTCCAAATTAAGACTAGACTCAAGTGTAGATGTTGAATACTACAAACATGGTGGTATACTAAATTATGTATTGAGGAATTTCCTGAAAAATTAAAAAAACACATGCGCCCGCAAATTTTAAGAGTTCCAGATGGAGCTGTTTTTTATTGCTTCCTACTCAGTCCCCTTGATTCCCTAACCACACAATATAATTCCTACTGAACGGATTATTGACTAGCCCAAACCCCAGGGTTTATTATTAAAATCATAGTTTGGCATATTGCATAGTAACTAGTCATGGAGTTTGGTGCTCAAATAGCAAGAACTCTTTAAAAATCAATCAGAATGCATCAAATGAATACAGGTATTCGTCACACCTTTTTCGCTCTTGGTCTTTTATTGATTACCAACCTTACAGCTCAGGAACTTCAATTATCCAAAGCTGACTCTGGGGTGATCATTCAAAATCTGGAAAAATATGAACTTCTCAAATCAGAAAAAGATTACCGAGGAGCATCTGGAGCTATCAACGAAGTAGCTTTCACTTACTGGAATAACAATCATTTTCAAAAAGCAATAAAATACTACGAGACCAGCCTCGAACTCAACCAAAGGGTTGCAAACGAAAATGGTATAACCATGATCAACAACAACCTTGGGATGTTATACGCCGATGTTGGGTTGTATGGCTTGTCACTAGATTATTTCACAAAAACACTGGCAGCACGAAAGGCGAACAAGGAGACAGACGGTATCATTTCGGCTCAAATCAATATGTCATTGGTGCTGAATAAGCTGAGACGCTACGATGACGCTATTGAACAACTTACAGAAGCGCTTGACCTATCAAGAGAGCGCCAGGATTTGGAGCAAATGAGAAGTGTCTATGGCATGCTGTCAGAGACATTTGAGAAAAAAGGCGACATGGACAACTCCATGAAATACTTTGAACTCTATCGATCATTTCATGAGGAAGTACAGCGACAGGAAATCCAGAAAGTCGAAACTGAGCTCTTAAGGGAAAAATATGCGAAAGAAAAAATTGCCGCTCAAAACGCCGTACAGGAAAATGAACTACTCAAACAGGAACTTGAGCTATTTCGAAAAGATCAGATAATTGTCGAAAAGGATTCAGTAAATCAATCCCTATACACTAACCTTTCGAGAAGTGAAATGGCCAATGAACTGCTCAAAAGAGATGCAGAAGTATCCGAATTGGAGATGCAGGCTAAGGAACAGGAAAATGCTACCCTGGCATCCGAAAAAGCATACTTTAGGAATTTGATGATCATTACCATCATCACAGCCCTTTTAATCACAACGCTGATCTCTATCATGATTATCCGTGCCAAGCGACACAATAAAGTACTGCAGGAAAAGAATGATGCGATACAAAAAAAGAACGAAGCAATAGAGAGACAAAAAGAGGAGCTCAGAGCTGCCAATATTCAATTAGTTGCTACGAATGAGCATCTGATGAAGACTTTAAGTGAGCTTGAAGAAACCAAAGACAGATTAATTCTTTCAGGAAAGATGGCTTCACTTGGTGCCTTTACAGCCGGTATTGCGCATGAGGTAAACAACTCCATCAACTATGTCGCAGGTTCAGCTGAAATGCTTTGCAGAATTCTAGACGATGATAAGGAATTATTGAGAGGCACACTTGATTCAGAAGATGTAGAACTCATTGATGATTTAAAATCAACTATCAAATTAGGTGTTAACAAAACGAACAACCTTTTTAAGAAACTGAGGAATAGCGAACAGTATGGTACCTCTTATATCCCTATGGATGTAGGACGAGAACTACGAGAATGCATTAAAGTCATTCAGACAAAATCTGAGGAGCGTAATGTCAAGCTCATTACTGAAGGCCCAAAAAGCCTTCCTATAGAAGCCAACAAGGAAATGATTCATCAGACCTTTATCAATCTCCTTGATAATGCAATTGACGCGAGTCCTTCCGGTAGTGAAATCAAAACAACGATTCAAAAGGCCGAAGACCGAATTGAAATCAGAATTTCTGACCAGGGATCTGGCATTTCTGAAGAGCATTTGAGTAAAATATTTGACCCCTTTTTCACAACCAAACAAGCTGGAGATGGATCCGGTCTGGGATTGTACATGGTGTATGGCTACATCACCAAGCACAAGGGGGTAATTGATGTTAAGAGCAATGCTGATGGCACTACATTTATCATCACGCTCCCTGAAATACAACGTACCGAAAGTGACTTGCAAGTTGAGACTAATCTTGCCTCACTGGAACCTCTACTGAATTAATCTACCTAACAACACCAACCATGAAACATTTTCTGTTCACCATCCTAATTTTAATTTCGGGTAGTCTGCTTGCTCAGCCATCCCATTATGTTGACAGTGCTGGTCACCTTTATTGGAATAAAAACGCACCCGTATACCTATTCATATCAGACAATCCAGAAGGGTCTGATTCACAAAGGTTAACAAGTGAGAGGTCTCAAAAATATGCGGATCCGCTATACCTGGACACTGAAGGCATCAACTTTATTCGTACCCGGAATGCTGTTGACCCTGAGACAAAAGAAGTAATGCTTGGAACAGAGGTGATGTTTGAGATCTATGCAGATGGAATTGCACCAAAGACAAGAATTGAATACGACAATAAGGTTTCATACAAAGACAATGACGGGACGCAGTATTATAAAGCAGGGCTTACCATTGACATTACTGCAACGGACAATCTTTCCGGAATTGAGAAGGTTAGCTATGGTTTAAACGGCGATTCACCTTCGAATTTCACCGAGACTATTCAATTTGGCACATCAGGAATATATACACTCAAATACAGCAGTATCGATAAAGTTGGAAACAAAGAAGACATTCAGGAAATACGATTCGCCGTAGACATGTCAGCTCCAGTTAGTGACCTGACAATTAACGGCATTACAGAAGATAATATCGTTGGGGTCAACTCCAAAGCCTATATCGAGGCTTTCGATTCATTAGCAGGCACCAGGATGGTTTACTACAAATTCGACAGTGGATCATATGTCAACTATGATGGCAAAATACTTCCCCTTGACAGGTTAACTGAAGGAAATCACACAATCACCTATTATGCAATTGACAATGTGACCAACGAAGAGGTACCTAAAACCTTTGAATTCTATTTGGACAAATCTGCGCCAATCATGGTTGCAGATGTACTGGGCGATAGGTTTATTGTGGGGGATGAGATCTACTTCTCCGGTAGAACCAAACTCAAACTAACAGCTGTTGACAACAAGGTGGGTGTCAAGGAGATCATGTACTCGATCGACAATGAGGAATTTCAACCATACACTGATCCGATCTATTTACCAAGCATTTCCGGCTTGCACAATATCCGATTCTACTCGATGGACAAGTTGGGTAACTCAACCCAGGATTCCCGAAAATCAAGATTTCTAGGTGAAGGTGGTTACGAAGAATTCAAGCACAATGTGAGTAAGGTATACGTTGATTTGACCGGACCTCAAATAGATTATAAAGTAGGTGACAACTCCTTTGTAAGAAATGACACACTTTATATTGGTCCTAGCACTAAAATAGAACTAGGAGGAGAAGATGGTGAATCGGGGTTCAGAGAAGTGAGCTATTCACTCAACGATGAGATTGGAGAAACACCCTATGTAGAAGCCTTTACACTTTCAGCCAAAGGACACAATACACTACATATTTACGGTTATGATAATGTGAACAACCGCAATGTCAGCAAACTTCCCTTTTATCAAGACAATGACGGCCCTGAAATAGCGGTTACCTTTAGTATTGGCGCATCAGGTAATGTAGGCGGTGTTCCAGCCTTTTCGAATCGAATGGATGTATATCTATCAGCCACAGATAAAACCTCTGGTATCAAAGACCTTAAATATTCACTAGATGGTGGACCTATCCGAAATTATGCGGGCAAAATCTCTAATTTGACAATGGGCGAGCACACCATCAAGGTATTTGCAACTGACTATCTGCTAAACAAAGGCGAAAGCGAAGAAACATTTGTGATTCAATAAGTTTATTTGCACTCAAAAGTAATTTTGGTCCATCGCCCTCTTGAATAGGCGGTAGATTCACCTTCGGGAATCTTACCGTTCGTATGGGCATTGAATGCAATGGATATGTTATCCCCGTTTTTGACTAGCACCCTTCCGAATGAATGTGTTTGAGGTAAATAATTGGTTTCAGAAGGTTGGTTTTGCACCTCTCCTATTTCCTTACCATTGATCAGTAATTTGTAGAATGACTCACCATCGTCCTCTCCGAGCGTAGTAATGGTTACCTCAAAGGTTCCTTTTTCGGCTGACCATATACTTTCAGCAATGGCATGTTGATCCTTGTATTTGGCAGCATTAATGGCCAATGCGCCTCTATTATTGTCCTTGTAAAAAGGTGCGTATTGTTCATTCTCAACAGCCACGAAATCCCTCAATGCTTCTAACGTCACAGCATTGCAAGAGGGTTGAATTATTGGAGCTGAGTATGACAGGAGTATTAAAAAAATATTAACCATGATTCCTTTAGTTTAAAAAATGGATCAACGTTATCAGTTCACAAAAATAAACAGAACAACCATTATCGTGAACAACTATGCGCAACGCTAGATCAAACCTGAGTAGTCTGACGTTTCCTAAACTTGAGCGGATGGTTGGTGATGGTGTCACTTTTCACTCGTCCAGCCACAATATGAACAAACAACTTCTCACCCCTCTTGTCACGCAATAATTTTAGTGAACTAAATCAACTCATCTAGTTTATCAAAACATATGTTTCAGTCATTTTCTATTCGTTGCTCCAGACTATTCAAATGACGCAAGCTTCTTTTGAAAAATTGATATCTCATGGTTTCTGCTACTCCACTTATTAAATTGGACTTTTTCACAATATTGGTCAGCCACTGCTCCGTTTCTCTATAGTACCTAAGATTCTCAGTTGCCAGTGTTTCGAAGCTAAGCTGTCCCAGATAAACCCTTTTAGTATCACCCACACGAACAACGATACAGTTATTTTCAAATTCTATTTCACTGAAATATAAATTAATACCAGTTCCATATTCTGTCGGATTCTGGAAATCATCTTGTTTTTTAGACTGAGCAGCACATTTTTGTACATGAAGTAATAATTCCTTAACCTCCTGACATAGAAGTAAAGCTTCATACTTTGTATCAAACATTCCACAGTTCCAGTAAAACTGAATCTGATGTAAAGTACCTAGCACAGTTGAATCGGTCCAGATCTCTGTGGACGGTAGATGAAGATAATGTTGAAATATCCCCTTCCCATACTCAAGCAGCTCTTCGTCAATCTGTTCTACTTTGAAACTTGCATTTTGATATTCCGGTATGTTCATGATGTACTTCATCCAATAAAACATCTTAAAGGCAGTAAGTCTGGTAAACTTTAGGTAATGAAATATTGGAATTCCCTGTCCAGCATAGAGTACGTGTTTGTCCTGATTTGAAGCTAGGCGTATTGCTTTAATTTCAGTATGCAGATTTTCAAAATATGCTTTGAACTGTTCAATCGTGTTATCAAAAGAATGATATCCAAACGTAACCATATTGGTCGCTTCGGACTGCACAAAAGCATCGAAAGAAAGGCGATATTTACTGCATAGCCTTTTGACTTCTTCAAACCCCAGGACCGTCTCTCCGCGCAATCTTCTATAAACACTATCTGAACTGATCTCAAGGACTTGCGAAAGCTCGCTCACCAATGACACATTAGGAGGAAGTAATCCCTCAATTGTCCTTAGAAATGCGATTTGAGCATCATTATTCATTTTAGCAGAATTCAATAATATCTTTAAATCATATTATTAATTATCACAAATCAATAACTACCATACGCATATATTATTAATTTATACAGGCTATATACGTGAGGTATCATTAATATAAGCATTTTCCACGGCTTAATAAATCATAAAGGGCGTTATTCCGTTTTCGTTTTCGAGTTTTCAGCATGACCTTGTCCCCGGCTAAATAAACAAAGACATGACAAAGAAAATTTTAAAACCCCTATTTGCTTTAGTACTTATCTGTCTTATGCAATTTGGATTTTCTCAAGATAGACCTAGCATTGCTGTAATCAGCATTGATACCAAAGGCTTGGAAATTGACAATGAAACAATGGCCAGTGTAGTGCGACTTGAACTCGAGAAGATCAATCGATACGAGGTGCTCGACAAGTATGATGTTAGTGACATCTTAAGTCAAAATAATATTAATCCAGCAGATTGTTTTGGGAAGAATGCAGTGGTTAGGGCCGGAAATCATCTCAAAGCTGACTTTATGCTTACCGGAAGTGCTGAGGTTTTTGGCGGAAAAATCATACTCATCTTAAGAATGGTAGATATCAAGGCCAAGAAAATCACAACTACTTCGGTCATGGAATACCTTGAGGTGCACAAGGAAATACAAACAATGGCTATGATTTCGCTCAATGAACTTCTTGGCATTCCAAATGATCCTCATCTTGTGGATCTGCTTATTAACTACAACTTGCCGATCACAACTGCTAAAACAACAGTGAAGCTCAATGGCCCCAGAATGGGATCTACTTTCACATTAGGAGCAACTGGAGAGCGAATGAGAGCCTCAAGAACCGAAGGTGGATATAATATGTTTCCTGTATCCTCAATGTTTGGTTATCAATTCGAACAACAGTATTTGAGTTCTGGTGAATTCCAAGCGCTTGTGGAAATCATTCCTGCAGTTAACGGACTTGAGAGCGGCACTTTCATTCCCTCGATATCCGTAATGAACGGATTTAGATTTAGCAACAGCGGCCTTGAACTGGGCCTTGGACCTATATTCAGAGTTGTGAAAAGAGCAAAAGGTTTCATCGTTGATGATAAGTGGATGCTAGAAGACGAAATAGAGGAAATTACTCCTGAAATGAAATCGGAATTTCAACTGGATCATAGAGGTACCATGAAAGCTTCAGTTGGTCTCATTATTGCCATCGGTAAAACTTTTAGATCTGGTTATTTGAACGTTCCCGTGAATATATACTGCTCACCAAGAAAAGACGGAACTGTGTTTGGCCTAACATTTGGCTTCAATACGTCCAAACGTCCAAAAATCTAGGAACAAATTATACTCACTGTTTATTTTGTCCACCCAGATGATGGTTTGGTACCATTCAAAACCGAGGCAAAGCACTCAATGCTTTGCCTCTGGTTTTAGCTCCTATTGAACTGGCTGAATCACAAATGAATAATTCATTGGTTTAGCAGCAAGCTTGTATTCTTCATGCGGCTGGGCGCCCCAACTATTATCACCACCCACTCCCATTTGCATATAATCAACATTGACGTTAACAATATCACGCTTTGTAATATCAGTAGCGTGTCGATTGATTTTCTTCAAGCCTTCATCAAAATCTGAATTGTATTGGTGATGAGCACTGAAACTTAACAAATCACCCAACGCAATAAACTCAACTCCCTTACCAGCGCTATTTGCCAATTTAAGGTTTCGGATATCGGTACGGTATCCATTTTCCTGAGGTCGTGCATAGGGGAAATACAATTCCTCAACTGTCGAGGTGAAACTACCAACAAAAGCTGCAGTATTTCGGTCCTGATAATTTTCGAAGGGGCCTCTTCCATACCAGCTTACGTCAGCGTAAGACTTATTTAATACCATATTTAACCCAAATCTGGGAAGAGGTGGAAGATCAGCTTTCAGCTTATCAATTGAAGTCTCAACTAACATTTGACCGGCTGCATTGATTGTATACCTGACGGACACCTCTCCCCCTACCCCGCTTGGTTGATAAGTGCTCTTCAAAATAACAGTTCCATTGGCCACTTTTCCTTTAGATAGTTTTTTCAATTTGCCCTTTGACTCCTTATTTGCAATGAATGATACTAGACTTTGATCAGTAGAGGCAGTTTTCCACACTTCCCAATCTCGCTGCATATTGTAGCCGTAATCATTGTCAATAGGCGCCCTCCAGAAATTTGGTTTGGGTGATGAAACCAGCATGTTCCCATTTCCATAATCCAATGCTGTCATTGTTCCAGAAGTGATATCAAATGTCATTTCAAACCCATCTCCTTTCACAATCATCTCACCATCCTTATTCGACACGATGATTTCTCCCTCGACAGTTCGATCATATTCAATTGGGTTACGCTTTGTAAGTTGAAACTCTTCATTTGCTACTTCATGCCCTTTCGGCACCAATGGTGCATTAGCTGCAGTATTGGCCGTAACTATCAAATAGTATTCTACGTTTGAAGAAAGCTCAGGTAAATCAATACTGACGATTGTCGAAGTGTGAGGTAACACTGTCCCTAACTCAATCTTACCAGTGGTCTCCTGAACCCCATTAGCTCTGAGTTCCCAGTTAAAATCAAAACCTCCAAGATCGATAAAATCATACCCATTGTATATCTCAAACTGACCTTCAGCTGCATTCACATTGTTGAACTTGATATACTGATATACCTTTTTCACTTCATATAATGACGGATGCGGTGAACGGTCTGGATTGACCAATCCATTCAAACAGAAATTTCCATCATGGTACATATCCTGACCACCAAGGTCTCCGCCATACGCCCAATATGGTTTACCATCCTCGGTTTCGGTAAGCAGCCCCTGGTCTACCCAGTCCCAGATGAACCCACCTTGCAGCACATCATACTTCTCCATCATGTCCCAATAATCCTGCAAGTTGCCAACACTATTGCCCATCGCATGCGCATATTCGCATTGAATATATGGTCTTGTTGGTTTGTTTTTCGCGTAAGCTTCCATCTCCTCTATTCGCTCATACATAGGAGCATAGATGTCTGTGTTGTCATAATTCTTAGCTCCTTCATATTGAACGGGACGGGTCTCATCATTGGCTTTTAACCATTCATATGTCGCCACGAAATTTTCACCATTTCCTGCTTCATTGCCCAACGACCATGTGATAATGCTGGTGAAATTTTTGTCTCGTTCAAACATCCTGATCGTCCTGTCCAGGTGCATGTTTTTCCACTCTGGTAAATAGGCCGGATGAATGGCTTGTTGCTCCATGTTGTTGTCCAATCCCTGATTGGTTGCACCCATTCCATGATTTTCGATATTGGCCTCATCTACCACATAGAATCCATATTGATCACATAACTGATAGAAGAAAGGATTTTTCGGATAATGACTGCATCGTATGGCATTCAGATTATTTTGTTTCATCACCTTCAAATCCAATATGGTCAGCTCCTCGTCTACTACATGACCGGTGCGCTCGTCATGATCGTGCAGATTAGCACCCTTGAGATAAACTGCCATACCATTCACCAGCAATTGCGCATTCTTTATTTCAACCTTTCTAAACCCTATTTTGGATGCTGTGCTTTCAATCAGGTTTCCTTTTTGATCGGACCAACTCACCACCAAATCATATAGCTCAGGAGTTTCTGCACTCCACTTTTTGACATTCTCAATTGTATTTTCAAAAGCTACAGATTCCTCTGCATCGCCAGCAATTGTAAAAGATTGGTCCAAATTCAAAATCGTCTCACCATTTTTGATGAGTTGTACGCTTGCCTTCAATGTTTTTGATCGGGCACTGTTATTTCCGAATGTTAAGTCCAGACTGAAAACTCCATCGTTATAGGCATCATCCAAAGACGCAATTGCGGTATAATCCAACAAAGTCGTTTTGTCCCTGGCGAATAGATAAACCTCTCTATCAATCCCACTAAGTCTCCAAAAATCCTGATCCTCCATATAAGAAGCATCAGCCCATCTGTAAACCTCAACAGCCAGTTTGTTGACGCCTTCCCTTAAATATTTTGAAATCTCAAATTCAGCAGGTGTTTTACTCCCCTCATTATACCCAACAAATTCCCCGTTGACCCATAAATACATCGCGGACCTGACTCCTCCAAAATGGATAAAGACATCTTTAGTATCCCACTCCTCATCTATTTCAAATGTTTTGATATAACTGCCGACTGGGTTGTATTCGTGATCAATGAATGGGGGATTTTTCTCAAATGGATATGTGATATTCGTATATATCGGAATGCCATATCCTTCCAATTCCCAATTGGAAGGAACTGCTATTTCCTTCCACCCAGATGCATCAAATCCAGCCTCATAAAAATTGACTGGTCTGTCATCCGGCTTCCTTACCCAATTAAACTTCCAATCCCCATGAAGTGACTGATAGAGTGGTGAATCATAGTATCTCGCATTTGCCAAAGCTGATTCCTGAGTAGGATATCGATAAAAGCTCGCATGTGCTGGCTCCCTGTTGATTTCAAAAACTTCAGGATTCTCCCAATAGGGTACCTCCTGAGAAAAAACCAACGTGCTAGACGCCAGAGCTAGTAGAGAAATGAAATACTTCATGGCATTGAATTATTTATAAAAAAATATTTAGTCCTTGCGGCTATTCATCGGCAAGGAGGGTTTCGTTTTTGAATTTAAAAACACTCGATGGTACTCTCGCGTTTTCCATTATTTCAGTAAGCTCGATAACGAGTTGTGGGTGATGAGTCGCAACATTTGTTTCCTCGCCCAAATCCACATTTAGGTCATACAGCTCGTACTCTCCTTTCTGGCGTTTATTGACACCATACTGCACAAGCTTCCAGTTATCTTTTCTCACTGCTCGCCTACCTCCTCTTTCATGAAATTCCCAATACAGATAGTCATGTTGTTGCTGGCCCGTTGTGCTCATCAAAGTAGGCGCAAAGGAGATGCCGTCTGTTGTCTGATTACTTTCTGCGCCGATGAGTTCAGCGACCGTTGGCATCACATCCCAGAAAGCCGAAACATGATCTGTTGTCACTCCTTTCTTGATTTGTCCAGGCCACTTTGCAATCATTGGAACCCTCACTCCTCCTTCATATAAGTCGCGTTTATACCCTTTTAACTCACCATTGCTGTTGAAAAAATCAGGATCTGCGCCTCCTTCCTGATGCGGTCCATTGTCAGACGTAAATACAATGAGTGTATTTTCTGACAAACCCAACTCATCAATCTTTGAAACAATCTGACCAACCCGGTCATCAAGGTGTGTGATCATTGCAACAAATGCAGCATGGGATTCAGGCTGAGATTCATATCTCCCCTCTCGATAACCTTCACCTTCATCATGTCCTTTATAATCCAACTCAGGTTCATATTTCCCGCGGAATTTTTCCATATAAGACTCAGGGGCTGTGAGTTCTGCATGGGGTGCTACCGCTGCGTAATACAGGAAGAAAGGACCTTCTTGATTTTCTTCAATAAACGTCATAGCACGTTCGTGAATCCTATCCGGAGCATAAACATCTTTATTTTGTCCTGCATTCTGAGGTATTGAATCTATTTGATCATTGTCCCACAAATACCTCGGGTAATAGTGGTGTGCCAATCGCTGACAATTATAGCCATAGAACCTATCAAATCCCTGATTCATTGGGTCGCCGGAAGAACCTGGAAATCCTAACCCCCACTTTCCAAAAATGCCCGTTGTGTATCCCTGAGATTTTAGCAGCTTAGGTAAAGTGGACATTGTATCTGGAAGCGGATATTGACCCTCAGGGTCAATCTCATAATTGCCTCTAACTGGAGTATGACCAGTGTGCATCCCTGTCATCAAAGCCGATCGAGATGGGGCACAAACTGTAGCACCGCTATAATGCTGAGTAAACAACATTCCTTCAGCCGCCAATCTGTCAATATTTGGTGTTTGAAAACGCGCTTGACCATAGCAACTTAGGTCTCCATACCCCAAATCATCTGCCAGAATGTAAATAACATTAGGTTGAACAGGCTGCTGGTCGCTTTTAATTTCCTGATTGCAGGAAACCAGTCCCGTAAGTAAAATGCAAGAATAAAAGGTGGTGTACTTTTTCAACAATGTCATGTGCTTAAAATGATTAAAATCTCCTTCCTCAATTCCTCGTACAAACACGACTCAATTTAGGCAATGAATATTGATTCAAGTCTTTAATGACACGCGATAAATGTCTTAAAATGTAACTTCTTTCTCTGATTGGCGTCATCATCGCAAAAGGGATAGTTTCATGAAAATATTAATTGTAGGTGCTACAGGTCAAACGGGCAAACACCTGGTTGCTCAATTACTGAACCAAGGACAGCAAGTCAAGGCAGTTGTAAGGTCAAAGGACAGACTACCAGCAGAAATTAGAAACCACTCTAATCTTGAATTCACAGAAACTTCCTTGTTCGACCTTACAGATAGAGAGTTAGAAAATCTGGTAGCTGGTTGTGATGCAATAGGATCCTGCTTAGGGCATTCAAAAATTTATGACCAACCCAGAAAGCTGGTAACTGATACCGTCAGAAAACTCTGCAAGGCGGTCATCGCCAATAAGCCATCATCTCCAGTCAAATATGTACTCATGAACACTACTGGGAATGCAAACAAAAACCTGGATGAAAAATTTGGACTTTCTGAGCGATTGATACTAGCTATAGTAAGAACGTTGATACCTCCTCATGTGGATAATGAACAGGCGGCTGAATATCTGAGAAGTAATATTGGTCAAAATCATGCATCTATCGAATGGGTAATTGTACGTCCGGATAATCTGACTACTGAAAATGAAGTGACTCCTTACTCTGAGCACCCATCTCCCACTCGCAACATGATATTTGATGCGGGGAAGACCAGTCGCATCAATGTCGGTCATTTTATGTCCGGGCTCATCACGGATAAAGTGCTTTGGAGAAAATGGAAAGGTCAGATGCCAGTCATTTACAACAAGTGATCAACGCGCCTATATTGCTCGCCCATTGACTTCATTATAAAGTTGGGTTAAATTTGTTGCTCGTGATTCAAAATCATAAGCTATATCGTCTTTCCCGCATCAAGGCATTGACCTGTTTGCAGAACATCAAGATGAGAGATTCATTCTCTGAAGGATAGTTACTTACCTTCAAAATATGCCTCCCAGGCATCATTTCCCATCTTTTCAATCAATAACAATGCAACACAAAACGATAATAGAGCCATTTCGAATCAAAATGGTTGAACCCATTCAAATGTCCACTGAAGCAGAAAGAAATACGTTTCTGGAAAAAGCGCATAACAACCTATTTCTGCTTGAATCTCAAAATGTAATCATCGACCTGCTTACCGATAGTGGTACCTCAGCAATGAGTGCTGAACAATGGGCCGGTGTAATGCGAGGAGATGAGTCTTACGCCGGGGCAAGAAGTTGGCAAAGAATGCAAAATGTCATTCAAGAGCTAACAGGCTACCCTCATGTCATCCCTACCCACCAGGGACGGGCCGGGGAAAGTATTCTTTATTCTTATCTGGGTGGGCCTAGCAAGGTGTTTATCAGCAATACGCATTTTGATACCACGCGCGCCAATATCGAGTATGCGGGCTCGAAAGCCATTGATTGTCTAATTAAAGAGGGGAAGCAGCCGTCACTGGAATATCCTTTCAAAGGGAATATGGATATTGAGCAACTAGAGATGCATATCCAAAAAGAAGGGTCTTCCAACATAGGTGCTGTGATTCTCACAGTAACCAACAATAGCGGAGGTGGCCAACCCGTTAGCATGGCCAATGCGAGAGCAGTCAGAGACGTGTGCACCAAATATCAGGTTCGATTCATCCTGGACTGTTGTAGAATTGCAGAGAACGCATACTTTATAGAACAGCGGGAAAAGGAATTTGAAGGTAGAGGTTATAAATCTATCGCTCAGGAAATGTTCGCACTAGCAGATGGTGCTGTGATGAGTGCCAAAAAGGACGCACTAGTGAACATGGGTGGATTCATTGCTTTGAAAGATTCGGAGCTGGCCGCTGAGTGCATCAATACGCTCATAATAAAAGAAGGCTTTGCAACTTACGGAGGACTTTCCGGTCGTGACATGGAAGCCATTGCAATAGGTCTCGAAGAGGTGTTTGATAAGGACTATTTGCACTATCGCATAACCAGCTCCACTTACCTGGGCAACAAACTCACTGATATGGGTATTCCAATCGTAAGACCAGTCGGTGGACATGCTGTATACATTGATGCCAAAGCACTATACGACCACATTCCCGTACACGAGTTTCCAGGACAGGCATTGGCATGTGACCTCTATGTCAAAGCAGGAATCAGAGGGTGTGAAATTGGTTCACTGATGTTTGGTGGGTACGATTCGGAAGGGGTATTTCGACCGGCCGAAATGGAATTGGTCAGACTGGCGATACCACGGCGCGTCTATACCCAAAGTCATATAGACTATGTGATTGAGACATTTGAGGAGATTCTAAAAATGAGAAGGGAATCCAAGGGCTTTAAAATCACTTATGAGCCTCAGTTTCTTCGACATTTCACGGCCCACTACGAACGCGTGTAATGTAAAATACCGGCCGGTCAGTGCCTATTGGCCGGTCAGCTTATTTTGTATTTCCTCAATAGACAAGTTCTTAGTTTCAACCAGATATTTGGCCAGAATTAACATCCCAATCAATACTGCTACTGCGTAAAAAAGAAAAATAGAAGTTCCACCCATATTGGCCAATTGCCAGGGGAAAAAGTTTTGCACCAACACACTTACAGTACTGGTCACGAAAGCAATACCGGGAATGGCAATACCCCTTGTGGAAATAGGAAATATTTCTGAAAAAAGCACCCACATTACGGGTCCAACCGAAAAATGGAAAGCGGCAATGAAACTTAGTATGCCAAACAAGATCAATCCACCATTCATATCTGCGGCCAATTGAAGCAGCGAACTTGAATGCGTTCGAGCTTCTTCCAAGCCCAACGCGTTGGTTAATTGTTCCTTGAAAGCAATGTCACTGTCATAAACCTTTCCAATCATCGACTCCAATTGATTGACATTTTGAATTTCATTCAATGCAGTCAAATCTTCAACAGTCAAGGAATAGGTTGCCTGACTAAAACCAAAGGCGCATAACCCCAGGCTCAAAACAATCCAGAGCATGCCGTAAATAATCAAAGGTCTCCGCCCTAATTTATCCACCAACATTAATCCAGCCACCGTAAAAACTAATCCGGTTAAGCCAATCCATAGTGTTTGGGTGAACGCTCCATCTGTCCCCATTCCCAACTGCTCGAATACAGTAGGTGCATAAAATAATATCGCATTGATACCGGTCGCTTGTTGCGCAATGGCTATTGTAACGGCGATGATTAGCGTTACCCGCATAGGTTTACTCATCAGTTCAGATAGCTGAGATTTAATTGATCTATCCTCGGCACTCTTGCGCATGCTTTCTTCCATCTCGCTGATGTGAGCGTCGATCTCGCTTTCAGGTAATACTTTTCTTAAAACATCTTTCGCCTCGGTCTTTCGTCCCTTATAGATCAACCATGAAGGGCTTTTTGGTATTAGCGTCACGAGAAACATCCAGGCGATTACAGGGAGAATTTCGGACCCTAACATCCAACGCCAAACATTGTCATCTACACCAAATTGAGTAGTCCAGGCCGCTCCGGCGTTTACGGATTTGACTAAGTAATAATTGATAAAGTACGCGCCCGAAAGGCCAATCCCAATGTTGATCTGGGTGATTGAAACAAGTTTACCTCTGAGTTTAGGTGGTGCGATTTCTCCAATGTACATGGAAGCCAGAGAAAGTGAGGTAAACGCCAGTCCGCCTAATAACCTAGCTGAGACTAACATCCAATAGCTTGTTGCAAATGCTGATCCTACAGCTGAAATAAGGTACAAGACGGCCACTATTTGAATTGCTTTTTTGCGCCCGTATCGGTTACTCACATAACCTGCGAGTAACAATGCTATCAATACGCCCCATCCCGGAGCACTCACTGCCATTCCCAATTCAAGATCGGAAAGCTGAAACTCCTGTGAAATGTAGCTGACAGTTCCGGAGATCAGTGCAGCATCAAGGCCAAAAATGAAACCGCCCATCGCAACGATGAACGCATAAAGGATCGCATTTTTCATTCGTCTAAACTAGCTCGAATGAAACTCTTGGTGTCCAAGGGAGCAATGGACAAAAACTAGACAAGCCTCAGCGTTACTGGATGAAATCCCTAATGGCCTCCTTGAATTGACGGAAATAGGTTGTTAACCCATCATAATCTTCTGCAGCGATTAACTCCTTGTTGATCAAAGAACTACCCATGCCAACACCTACTGAACCTACTTCAAACCAAGACCTAATGTTTTCCAAATTTACTCCGCCAGTTGGTACGAGTTTAATATCATTTAAAGGCGCGAGCACGTCCTTGATATATCCCGTTCCCAGATCTGTGGCTGGAAATAGTTTGACTGCAGACGCACCTAGCGACCAGGCTTTATAGATTTCCGATGGTGAGTAGGCGCCAGGAAAGATAGGGATACCCAGCTGCACACATTGTTTGATGACAGCTTCATCAATGATGGGCGTTACAATGAACTGCGCTCCAGCTCTGATCACTTCATCCAGGTCCTCTACATTACACACTGTACCAGCTCCAATATTGAGATCTGGAAAATGAGCACGCAAGGCTTGAATGATATCCGTGGCACCAGGTGTGTTCAAAGTTACTTCCAGTGTAAACATTTCAGCATCCTGATAAGCCCTAGCGATTTTAAGCACTGTCTCCTTTGACTCTCCCCTGACTATACCCACCATGGGTGCTTGATGATACTTATCCCATGAAAAATGCTGATTCATACTGTCCTTTGATTAATTCATTCTTTTGACCAGGTAAAGGTGCGCATTTCAGATCTTTTTCCATTAGGCAAACGGTTTCGATTATTTTCGAGAGAAAAGAGATATTTATTTTGGTCAGTAGGTCATATAATTGCACATCTGTTTTATTGCTTGAACAGTAATTCCATGCGATTATATTTCTATTTATTGGTACTCATCCTGACCCTTCAGGCAACACGTGCTCAAACCCGGGTAGTCATTGCAGAGAACCAGTATACGGGAGATACTGCAATATATCTTAAGCATTGTGCTCAGTTAATTCAACACATCATTCACACAGATCGCTTTAGAGCATCTGTTTTATCCGCAACCATTCACGACAACAACATCAGGTTTGACTCCTACAGCAACAAAGAGTTATTGGATTTGCTACTAAAGGGCAATTCGGAAACCGATTCGGGCAATTATATAGTTTTTAATATCCTAAAAGCTACAGAGCAACAAGCCCACAGTTTGACCTCTGCATTCACCAAGGCCTTTACCTGGCCCGCAGATCCCGAAATTAGTTACGTGAACACAGTTCTTGGTATAGAAATGAACAGACATTTGGATGTGGAAACCGCAGGCACCCTACTGCATGAATACATGCATGTATTGGGATTTGTTCATCATCAATCCCTTATTGATCCTTTGGTTCAGGATGTTCCTACTTTCTTTGGTGATCTTTTGAGAAGTGAATTGATTTGGCAAAAGATCGGCGCGAATGGTATGGTCGGAAACTGGAGATGGATCTATTCTATTGAATCAAATGATTATAATGATCAGCAGGGTATTATTTCTCCTTCTGGAGAATTGGATTGGCAAATTTCTTCAGATGGTCAGCAGCAATTTATCCTGGAAGGAAATCAACAAGGCAAAGAACGTTTTTTCCCCATTCACTACGACAGAATCGGCATAAGTCCTGTGGAATTGCCTTTTGAGATTATTAGCTCTGTGAGATTAAAACAACAAGATCAGGCTGCTAACACCTTTCTGAATCTCGGTCAGGACGAATTGACGCTATCCAATATCCCAAGTAATCTTCATACCCTTCAATTGGAAGTAGGGAAAAACTATCAACATATATTCGTGAGGATAGAATAGAAAACCTCCCTACCCCATCAGATCTATCTGGTAGAGATTATTATCTGGAAATCAAATAAGGGCGCTTGTAATCCTACTTCCTCATAGTCACTCATTGAGGACTCATAGATCCTCTTGTCCTAGGCAGTCTAAGCTTTCCTAAAATTTGATTCAACAGGTTTAATCCTAACAATCGAACTTTTGGATTCAATTGTAAACACCAGGCAACAAATTGAAGTCAAGATTGAAAATGATACTACGGAAATATTTACAAATATTTATATTAATGTGAACCCCTAAATCATGGATCAATCTGAAAATCTGTGGGGTATTCAAGAATAATCTTATTTACGAAAAAAAGAGCACTTGGAAATGCCTTTTGCCGTTTCGGCGAACCGTTCGTTTTGGTAAGAAAATGAGTGCCACTCCGGCATTAGGAGGGGCGAAAAAAGACGAAAATACAACAGGCTGTATCAGGCATGAGCCTGGTGAGCGCTAAGCAAACAGTACTTACTCATTGCCCACTGCATAGTGCCTTCTTAGACTTGAATAGGTAATTGATAGTGTTGACTTCTGGAAACAGAGCTCGCTGAACGTGTTCAATCTGATCTTTTGAGGGATGGCACTATTCGGTTACCTTTAGCTTTTAATTTATCAACCGTGGACTCACAGCTTGATAGTTGAGTTGTATGATATTTTAAACATGAAAAAAAGTATATTCTTATCAATCATATGTATTTCTATGCTCCTTCCTAAATCAGGAGAAGCACAGATAAATGAAGATAAATTAGGTGCATGGTATATGTATTTTTTTAACACAACTTTTAAGGAAAGCTCTTGGGGAGTTCAAGGAGATGTCCAATATCGCAACTGGAATATTGCTGGAGACCTTGAGCAATTATTGTTACGTGGAGGAATAACATATAAACCTAAAAAGGCTGATGTCAAACTAACTTTAGGTTATGGAAATGTAACTACGGGAAGTTATGGATCCGATAATTCAACTACATCAGAGAGTCGAATTTACCAGGAAGCACTATTCCCTGTTAAATTTGGAAATCGTCTCTATACAAATCACCGATTTCGGTACGAGCAAAGATTTGTTGAAAACCAAGATTTAAGAACTCGCTACCGTTATAATCTATTTCTAAATATTGCATTGAACAAAGCTGAAATGGACAAGGGAACATTATACCTTGCATTATACAATGAGTTATTTATCAATGGCCAAAGAAGCGCAGGAAATGGAAATACTGTAGAAATTTTTGATCGGAATCGATTCTACACCGCTTTGGGTTATATGATAAAAAAGGGACTTAAAATTCAATTTGGTGTAATGAACCAAACAACAAATAATTGGGGAAAAAACCAGTTACAATTAAGCTTTCATCAGAAAATTTAATATCACACAACAATGGCTTTATAAAAGCATGTGTGGCAATCTCCTTTATTGCCTTAGCATCAAATTCACTTAAAATCATGACTCTGAAAGTTGAGATCCTTTACCCTGGATGACGGTAGTGTTTGGGTGGCAAAGACGCCATGCTGGCGTGACTAAAAGGAGCGTCACTCAGATCGTAGCGTAGCGGAGAGAAGAATCTGTGATCCTACCATGCAGAACGGACACGGATTGTAAATCCCCGCCAGCGGAATCCTCCAATCCTGCATTCATTCAAGACAGAGAATCTTTTTAGGAATTACCCGGGCACGGATTGCAAATCCGCGCCAATAGGGAGAAAACAAGTGCAGAGAAAAGTGGATGAGTGGTCTGAAATAGCCGTACAACACATCGTATACTCCCTCTTGAATTAATTCCAGGTTCCAACTTCAATACCTATGAAATATAACCTTCCCATTCTAATGGATGCCGTTAGCATCTATTTTGGTAAGTTAGAGGCATCAAAACCAGGTAATTATGAACAAAGGAACAAAAATGTTTGCACTTGGACTCGTAATGGTCTCATGCCAACAAACTCAAATTGATTATGCCCTTCTATCCGGAAAGGTTGAAAATCCTGTTAGCAATAATATTAGCATTCGAGGTGACGAATTTTCTCAGAACATCGATGTGGAAGACGATGGTTCTTTTTCCGATACGCTAAGGATAAAAGAAGGCTATTATACCTTCAGTCATGGTGAACGCACTACCTTTTACCTGAAACCTGGCGAAAATATTTACATGACCATTGACACAGAAGCGTTTGACGAAACAGCCTCTTATGAAGGCACAGGAGCTGAACGGAATAATTATCTGGCTAAAAAATATCTATTGGACGAGGAGGTTTCAGGAAGCTACAAGGAGATGATGCTGTTAGATGAAAAGGCATTTGTTAGCAAATCCAGTGAAATTAATGCAACGTTACTTCAGCATCTCACTGAGACAGAGGGCATGGAAGAAAATTTTTTTGGCAAAGAACAAAAGGGAATCAATTACGAAAACCTGTCAAGGATTCAGGCTTACGAGGACGCCCATGCTTATTATGCCGGTGAAGATGATTTTAAAGTGTCTGAGACTTTCAAAGAGCCTCTTGCCACAGTTGACTTTGATAATGCAAAAGACTTTGATGAAATCCCAGCTTATAAAGGTTTGGTAAGAAGCTATTACCTGAATTACTCAAGCATCACGAATGATCCTGATGCCCTGTTAGCGGCCATCAATACGATACGGCAGCTAAAGAGTGAGAACATCAAGCATGCATTAGCCGAGCCCCTGACCAGTTTTTATATGTCTCCGAACGTTGACAATCTTGAGGATGTCTACAAGGGTATTTTAGCCATGGTTACCGATGAGGAGCAAAAAGGAGAGATTACCGAGAAATATGATAAAATAAGCAAGCTGGTTAAAGGAAACCCATCACCCCAGTTTGAATACCCGAACCCTGACAGCACTTTCTTCAGTCTGGAAGACCTGAAAGGGAAATTTGTCTACATTGATATTTGGGCAACATGGTGTGGCCCCTGTCTACGTGAAATTCCTGCGCTGAAGGAAATGGAAGTAGTGTATAGTCAAAAGAATGTCCAGTTTGTAAGCATCTCGATTGATAGAAGACGGGATTATGAAAAATGGCAAAATATGATAGTGGAAAAACAATTGGGGGGACTCCAGCTGTTTGCTGAAGACGATTGGAATTCTACCATAGTCAAGGATTACGCCATTGAAGGGATTCCCAGGTTTATTCTTCTGGACAGGGACGGGAATATTGTGAGCGCCGACGCACCCAGACCTTCCAGCCCCAAGTTGGCTGAAATGCTGGATGATCTGATTGAAAAATCAGAGCTGCTCGCTTCGAAATGAGTTAAATCGACACCTGCGTAACAAAAAAGGCTCATACTTTACGTATAAGCCTTTTATAGCAGTCCCTAGGGAACCGCAACCTTTTAATTTCATTTAACCTTAATTTCTCTAAAAACACCTCTATCGAGGGTTTTTAAGCTTTGTGGATGAAAATAATAGGCAAAAAAGGAAAAATGTAAGCAAACCAAAACGAAAACATAAACGAAAACGAATAAGTTATTGGGTGGAATTTCAAACAGCTTCCTATCATAGTATTCCCGGAATTAAAGCTTATTCTTAACATTAATGTAAAAGTTCTTTTGTCTATCCTCATACTTCTTCATGTTTTTCCCTGACATTGCCTTGTTTTCACCACAATATTTGTTGTGCATAGCCCAAGCAATAGATTTAATTTGGAAAGCAACATCCATAAACCTCAATATGAAATCAGGATTAATTATTGAACTAACATTGCCCTGATTAAAAATTCTTTCGAATGAATCTTCTTGAATAAGAAACATGAATGTGGTTATCCCATATCTGTATCCAACACCCAAAGTACATGCACGCATCAATATTTTATAATCAGAAGATTTTAACAGTTGCACTCTATTTTTTGCCCTAGTTGCAACTTCAGCATACAACTTTTGTATACTATGTCCTCCTTTTCTTGAAGCAAAATAGGCATCCTCTGGTGATTCTGATTTGTGCGAAAGGCTTACAATGCAAGACTTTAAAGCACACTCAGTTCCCATCAAGATATCAACATAAATTTTGGCATAAAAGGAAGTAGATTCATCCAATGGACTTTCATGACTGTACATTGCTCTTCCTAACAAGTGATTTGAGTCAATCAAAAAATTAGATGAAATACGGCTTTTTAGTTGGCGCTCGGCGTTGAATGGAGGTATTATACTAATAGACATGACATGCTTACTTAATCACAAAGGTTAAATAGAGTAAAATAATATAAAATACGGTATTTATTGATAAAAAACAAATTTTATTTCTTAATAAGGAGTTTTTACTGAATATTATTTTCGAACTTTGCAAAAAAAAACTAACTTTTTTTCCAATGGCTAGGTTCAATTTTAATTTACGAAATCCGGGTAAGCTCAATCCTGCCCCAATCCACTTAATTATTAGATACAATAATGACAAACTAGTTTTTCCTACAGGTGAGAGTGTTGATCCTAGGTTTTGGGAAGGGGATAAAACTAAAAGGAACTTTCAGCGAATTAAACAATCTCCTAAATTCCCCGAGTATCCTGAGTTTAATGCCCGCTTGGATATGATAATGGATCGTAGCAAAACAATCTTTAGACGGTACCAAAACGACAACAGCAATCAAATTCCCTCAATAGAAACGTTAAGGCAGTTACTCAAAGCAGAATTTCATGGTGAGGTGACTATAAAAACAGATCTGTTTACTTTTTTCAAAAACTATATAGAAGAGATTGAAAAAAAGCTATCTCCAACCACAATTCAAAATTATAAGAACACAATTGATCGTTTAGACGAATACCAAAGGGTCAAGAACCTAAAACTAGACTTTGAATCTATTGACCTAGAGTTTTATACCAAATACTACCAATATCTAACCGAGGAGATTAACTTCTCTCCAAGTACAATTGAAAAACATCTTAAGGTCATAAAAACAGTTCTTAATAATGCTTCTGAAAGAGGGTTTAATAAGAGTTTTAAGTATAAGACTAAGAAATTCAAATTTCCATCCTATGAAATAGAGAATATTTACTTAGGCGAAGATGAGCTCTATGAAATGGAAAAACTAGACCTCAGCAACAATCCGAGATTAGAAAAGGTTAGAGATTTGTTTTTAGTTGGATGTTGGACAGGTTTAAGATTTTCGGATTTCTCTAACATACTTCCAGAAAACATCAACAAAAGGTACATAAAGATCACTACTCAGAAAACAGGTGAAACTGTTGTTATCCCCTTGCACCCTTCAGTAAAAAATATACTAAACAAGTACAGAAATAAGTATCCGAATAATTTACCTCCAGCAATTTCCAATGCAAAAACGAACAAGTACATTAAGGAGATTGGTGAGTTGATCCCTTCTCTCCATGAAAAAGAACTTAAAACCAAGTATAAAGCTGGCAGAAAAATCACGTTAAGATTAGAAAAGTACAAATTGATCACAACTCACACAGCTAGAAGATCTTTTGCTACCAATCTTTACTTAAAGAAGGTACCTTCCATAACCATCATGAAGATAACTGGACATCAAACAGAAGGAGCATTTCTTCAATATATAAAAGCTGATGGTTATGAACACGCTGATTTAATAAGCAGTGTATGGGAATCAAACCAATTTGCCTGAAAAGCCTAAAGTTTAGAAATATCCATCTTTGGATAGTACTGACCTGTATTCTACTAGTTTTCCCTATTTAAATTTCCTTCCCACATTTTCATATGAATTCTTCTAATTTTTTGAGTTGGATAAGTCAAATGCCTTTTTTTAATCCATTCTAGAATATTATAAGACCTGGACTTGACTAGATGCATTGACTGTGGAGAAATTTCATAACCCCATTCATTCTCTAACAAATCAAGCTTTTGTTTTACAGTCCTTACATCCGACTTCAGGGCCCGTGCATAATTATTCATTTCATCAGAATAAACCGAAATCAATCCAGCAAATGATATTAGAATGAACCACTTAACTGGATTAAGCTTATCATCAATTAAAAAACTAAACTCGCCATCATAAAGATTGTAGGTTTTATTACATTTTGGACATTTGAAAAGATATGAGTCAATTTTAATCAGCCTGTCCTGATATAAAAATTCCTTTGCCTCATCATACAAAGTTTCATTATTCCACTTCAAAGTATTCATCCACTTATCATCCCAATATTCGGTTATATAGATTTCCAGACCTGCTTTCCTCTTGTAATAATCTTCGGATCTATTATACCTACAATCTGGGCAGGAAAGGTCATAACCCCACTTTAGTTGACTAATGAACTCCTCAACTAAAATGGGTTTATCATATCTAATAAGGCGTCTTACGTTTGCCTCTGAGTATTTTAATTTATGTGATACATTTCTAACCATCTGATAATCAAATATATAATAAATCCATCTTTTGTATTATAGGCATGGAAAACAATATTCTATCCAGAATTCAGGCGGCTAGGCTGCTTGGAGTCTCATTGCCGACTTTACACAAGTATTCACAACTCGGCATAATACCTAAATACAGAATTGGGAATAGAGTGTTTTATCTCGAGCATGAATTAATCAATAGTCTAGTTCAAGTCAATGTTCAACCTTTTAAATCAAAGCTATCATGAGCCATTACATAGGTAGTCCGTTACAATTTGTTGATCTTAAAAACGGTAAAATCAAATGGGCTAAATTATATGAGTTCCTAAATGCAAATGGAATATATGGATATCTGGATCAAACGGGATTTCACTTCGTCAAAATAGACAAGTGCATTATGCAAGAAATCGATCCTAGATACATCAGGCATTTTATTGCAGAAGCATTTAGACTATGCAGCACACCGTTGGATGATGCAATGGAAAATCTGCTTCAAACAATTCACCAACTTACCGGTCTAGCTTTACTGGATTCAATAGCGGTAACCGAAGATGAAATCTTAAGTGATACATTGGAGTTCTCATTTCTTTTCTTTCAAAATGGAATTGTCAAGATATCAAAAGAGACAGAAGAATTTTTCAAATTTCCTGAGAGAGGTTTTCTCGTATGGCAAGATCAAATCATAAAAAGAGACTTTAATCCGGAACAGGAAGGAAAGTGCCAATTTGAGATTTTCATCAAGAATTGTATGAACAATGATTCTGAAAGAATCAAATGTATGATGTCGGCAATTGGTTACTTACTGCATCGCCATAAAACTCCCTCAGAAGCTGTTGCAATTATCTTTTGTGATGAAGAAGATTCTGACAATCCTGAAGGAGGAACTGGCAAATCGTTAACCGTCAATGGCATTAAACAATTGCGCACATTGGTCAAGGAAGATGGCAAAACGTTTAAGTTTAACAATTTTGCTTTTCAACAGGTTACATCGTCTACGGATATTATTCTTTTTGAGGACTTGGATCGGAAATTCGATTTCGAAAAGCTCTTTCCTGTTATTACCGATGGAATAACGGTAGAAAAGAAATATAAAGACAGAAAGTTCATGGACTTTTCATCCAAACCAAAGATCATGATCACAACTAATTACATGATTAACGGTATTGGAAACAGTTTTGAGCGCAGAAAGATCGAATATGAGTTTTCAAACTACTATGGAAAGACCCGAACTCCTGAACAGGAGTTCAATTGCTTATTCTTTGCTGGTTGGGACGATTCAGAATGGTCGAGATTTTATGGCTTTATGATTGAGTGTATTAAGCATTATTTAAAAAACGGATTGCTTCGACCCTCACCAATAAACTTGGAAATCAGAAAATTAAAAAACACAACAAACCCTGAATTTGTTGAGTTTATGGATGATTTCATTGTTAGCAAAAGATCTCAAACACAATGTGATAGAAAAATCCTTTACCTAGAGTTCATTGGACTCCACACTGAGTTTGAGAAATGGTTGAATCCTCGTCAGTTTAATAGATGGCTAGAAATCTATGGTCAGGCAAAGGGATATCAAACCAAGATAAAGAAGAGTGGAGATTTCCGTTTCATCACATTTATTAAGAAAGGAGACTCACCAAATGATGACTTATCGACAGGTGACTTTCCAGACTTTGATCCTCCTCTAGATTCCCCTCCATCTGATCCTCTGAGCAGCAGCGAACCTCCCCCTGTTTGCTAAATATCAGGTTGGGCTAAAGGGCTGAAGGTTCTAGGGAATTTCTCAAATTACTCTGCCCTTTGGCCCTGCTTAAGGATAACCTATGTTTTAACTAAAAAATTAAAACATGTCCTCTAATCCAGTATATCAATTTGTTGCTAGATCTGATACCAATAAAAGACTGGCACCTCACTCCTTTCTATTGCTAACTATTACAGATAAAGTTGAACTTAGATGGGGCAAACTAACTCGCTTAAACACCAATCAAGAAAAAATTAGAATAAGACCAGGACAAACAATCCGTCAAAAGCTATTTCACCAGTTGTTATCTTTTTATGAGTGGGATTCTAATACAGAATTCAAAGTAGATGGATTTGATCTTTCAGGCATAATTAATTTAGATGACAACTTTTATTTTGCTGATGAAATTGAATTTGAAGTTATCAATAGATCTAACTTGAGTATTTATATCCAAGTCTCAGGTTGGTTACTTTAGAAAAGAAAGTCCAAAGACCTTTTTCTTTCCCCAAACTTCTTTTAAGAGTCTTCTTACCAACGTTCGGTGTTCGGCCGGGAGGTTGTGCCCGCAAACAAAAAAAATTGCTTAAAAGATGTGTTCCCATCTACCTACTTAACAAACCGTAAATAAGTATACCCACCAGAACACCACCAATATAGAGGTAACCAGTAGGCAGTTTGGAAACAGTAATTTCAGATTGATCAGAAATGGAATGATTCATCTCAATACTGTTTATCGACGTACGATATAATCCACCTGTATGCAATTTGGCAATCAATCGGTTCTCTATTTTCTCGCCTACTGCCGGACTCACAATAAGCTTTCTTTCCTCTTCTTTGTATTTAGTTTTGAATTTCCCTTTGGTTACTCTAAAATCATATTGAGCTTTCGATTTAACGGAATAACCAAATTTCTCAGAGTCAACTAAGTCTAAACTCTTATCAAATAAATCACACAATTCTAATATTTCAGACTCACATTCACAGGTTGTCACACCCGCTTGATTTACTTGATACCTTACACTACCAGAACTTATCAAAGATTTTGAAGTGGGTTCATAGTCAATCAGTTTCTTTTCTATACTTGTTAACAATTTTTGATAACCAACAGGATTAATTAGAGAATAATCAAAAACTCTGGTATCCTTTTCCTGCTCGAATTGTTCTTTAACTTTCTGACGATATTTCACAGACTGAGGCATGTCTCCTATGTGATACCTGTTACCCATTACCTGTATCTCAACATCATCACTCATTTCAGGAATGCTAAAAATAACCTCCCAATTCTCACCAACATCGCTGCCAGTAGGAGTAAACTCATACCTTCTAGGCATCATTCTACTTCCTCCAAGAATGTTTTTAATGGTCACTGAATTGGGAGCAACAGTTTGTTTCCTACCAGTCTGTATATAGTTATATCTGATTGCAAAGTTCAACGGAATATCCGGATCAGGAAACTCATTCGAGTATTGGTTTCTAATAATCACCGTTGACCCTAAGTTTCTCACAAATACTTTGGCACTTACTTTAGAGTTATCCAACACTTTGACTTCAATGAACTTGACCTTAACCTGACCAGAACAAGGTATAGCGAGCATAGTTAGGAAGATCAAATGAGTGAGAATTAAAGGAACTGTTAGTTGTTTCATTTCTTTCATTTTTTCCAAAAAAACAAAATAATACCTAAAAAAGAGGCCTTTTGGCTCTAATAATTGGATCAGCTATTGGAGTTATTTGGGTCGTGGAAAAATTCCGTGACGAGGTATACTTAACTCTGTTTGGAGCCAATCTGAGGAAGATCAGAGAGTCTAAAGGTCTCTCACAGGAAAGTTTAGCTGCAAAAGCTAACACCACATTAAGTCAAGTCGGCAGAATTGAAAGAGGCCTGAGAGCCCCCACGATCTTAACAGTTGTCAGACTAGCTTTAGCACTTGACACAGACCCGGCTATATTATTCGATTTTAGAAATGATTTTGAAGGGTGAAACACACCTTAGTAATTGCTGAACTTGTTATAATACCATTCAAGGAAGTTCCACATTTCGCAAGAAATCATCACCACAAATAAAAAGAAACGTTTAAATCGTATATTAACAAACTAATCTCACTAGGTTCGATTAGTAAAAAATGAACTTACAATATTATCCTATAACGGATTCATAATAAAACCAAAAGGAAACAGTGAATAGTAAGCTTTCTGTAAGAAAAGATATCCCTCATATAATAAAATACATGGGTTCCAAAAAAGAACTCATTAATGAAATAGTACTATCAATTAATGAAATCAGAACTGATGAAACAATTTGTGACCTCTTCGCGGGGACATCCGTCCTAAGTGGTGCAATTGGCAATCAAGTAAATATGGTATCTAATGACATTCAGGAATACTCTGCAATTCTTGCTAAAACCTATCTAACAGCTAACAATTGGAATATGGATAGCGTTTTGAATGATGTCATGGAAAAAGCCACTAATTATACAAAAAGAGTTAGGAAAGTTTATCCGGAATTGGTATACGGTTATTACAATAACATCCCTCTTAACGAATTCAATGCGTTGGAGCAGCAACAGCAAGATCTGATTTACTTTGACTTTGAAGAACTCGAGCATAACCTATTCATAAAGAACTATTCTGGGACTTATTGGTCTTTTGAACAATGTCTTTGGATTGATGCATTAAGGGTAACAATTGAAGAATATAACGGAAAAAACGAATACTATTCATTGTTGTCTAGCTTGATGTTTGCAATGGCATACAATGCACAGAGTACAGGTCATTATGCACAATACCGTGATGCAAATGATGAAGCTTCAATGAATGATATTATCATTTACAGAATGAAGGAAATTCAGCCACTATTCATTAAAAAATTCAAGGAATTATCAGGATGCATAAACAGCGAAAGCCATAATTTCAGAGTTTGTACTGGAGATTATGTAGATTGTATTGAAACCCTTAATGAACCAACCATTACTTATGCTGATCCTCCCTATGTTTTTGTCCATTACTCAAGATTTTACCACGCTCTAGAAACTTTAGTAAAATATGATTACCCAGAAGTAAAATTTAAGGGACGATACAGAATGGATAGACATCAATCACCATTTTGTAAAAGAAGTGAAGTATCAGAAGCATTTCGAACTATGTTTCGCAAAATTTATTCCGTTAGAAGTAAATTAGTGCTAAGTTACAGTAACACGGGAATGATCTCAATTCAAGACATTCTAGAATTAATTAATCAGGAAATTCCAGATCACTCGATCAAAACAAAAGAACTGGACTACAATCATAGTACAATGGGTAGATCACAGGATAAAAAAAGGCGAGTGACAGAATATCTAATAACCGTCTCATAAATGAAACTTAAGCCTTTTGAGATTCAAAGATTAGTCACTTCATGGACGAAGTATGACCCTGTTAAACTTATCAATATCGTTATTGAAGATAACATTGAATCCTATAAGACCCGTCACAAGTCAATCAACACTGCTGTGTTAAAGAACTTTCTTGGAATTAAATCACTTGATGATAAAACTCCAAAGGTTTGGCACTCTATTAAGGAAAATCCTGATTTGGGAAAGCTTATTGCATGTTTAGGTGCATTTACGACCCACTATCAAATAATAGATGACTTTGCTAATAAATACATGAATGAAAATATGGGAGGAATATATGAACTGATTCCTGGTTCCAAAATTTCCACCAATATACGAAGAGCATTGATCAATTCCGGTGCAGCCGAACCTGAATACATGAATAGCTCCAAAGTACCCTTTTCGTTCGAAGCACTATTTAATTCTGGGCATTATGGACTTCATTTCAAATCAATTATCAAATTAAGGCTTAATCGAATCGGATGGACGGAGGATCAAATTGAAGATAGATTTTGGGATTTATGTAAAGATTACTATTTGCCAAACTTTTTAGGTCTAACTACTGAACAATTTCAAAGCTGGCTTGAAGGAACTCCCTTAGTAAAGAATCAAACAGTTTCTTTTCAAAATCAAATTGACTTTGTATTAGAAGGGTTAATTGATAATGAACAAGTGACTAAAAGGCTTATAAACCTAAAGAGAGGTTCAAATGACATTCAACTCATTCCAAAATCAGAATCTGAAGTTTTCCTTTCAAAAGGCTATGAAATAATTGATGAATCAACCCTTAAGGTTAAGGTCAGCAAACCAAAACCTTATGATCAATTATTTGAAGATAGAGTTTGGGCTTTAATGGCCGATATGGGATTTGATTATTATAACCAAAGTCGAAGTTTTAGGATTAAGTTTTCAGATCCAAAAGTAACCGGTAAACAAATCGATGTATTTGTTGGGGATAAAGAGTCAGTCCTGTTAATCGAGTGTAAAAGCTCAATAAACAAATCAAGTTCAAGCTTTCAAAAAGACATTGACCAAATAGCTCATAACAGGGCTAGGATCAATTCAGTGATAAAAAAATTTTTTAAAGCCAATACAAAAATCGGTTACATTTTCTGGACTGAGAATGTTATAGTTAACAACAATGATAAAATTAGATTGAAGGATAATGGAATTAAACATTTCAACCAAGATGATCTTGAGTATTTCCAAAAGCTTACTTCACTACTTGGACCTGCAGCCAAATATCAATTTATAGGAAAGGTTTTTGAAAACATGGAAATTCCTGAACTTCCCAATCGCGTCCCTGCAGTCCAAGGGAAGATGGGGGGATACACCTACTATTCCTTTTCAATTGAGCCTGAAACTCTACTTAAAATTGGCTGTGTTTTACATAGAAGAGACTCAAGCACAGAAGCCTTTGAAACATATCAGAGAATGGTTCAAAAGAGCAGAATAACTAGTATACAAAAGTACATCGATGATGACGGTGGTTATTTTCCGAATAGTATAATTATCAATATTAACAGTGGGCGTCATACCATGGACTTTGATCTTGCTGATAATTCACCAAAGGATTCACTATCAAGAATTGGCATCCTGCACCTTCCGAAAAAATATCAAAGTGCAATTATTATTGATGGACAACATAGACTTTACGGGTACGCCAAGTCTTATTGGAGATCACGTAACTCCATTCCTGTCGTCGCATTTGAAAATTTACCCGGAAAGGAACAGACAAAGCTTTTCGTTGATATAAATCACGAGCAGAAGTCTGTTAAAAAGAATCTTCTTTTATCGATAATGTCTGACTTCAACTGGGGATCTTCTAATGATGATGAGGTAATAGAAGCCTTACCAGTAAGGTTAGTTCGTCTGTTAAATGACTCTGAATCATCTCCGCTATATAAAAGAATTCAACTTGCAGAAGAACCAATAAGTGATCAGCGATGTTTAACTCTTGAATACCTAATCAGGTATGGGCTCAAGTCCAAAACCAATTTCTTTGGAGTAATTCGCAAAAAGAGAATTTCAAAAATAGGACATCTGACAGGTAAGTCCCATAAAGACACACTCGTTCGATCATTGGAATTCTTTTCTCAATGTCTTCAATATTTTGAATTGAAATTACCAACTCAATGGGCTATTGGTAAAGGAGAGGGTGGATTTATTGCTATGAACATCGGCATAACTTCTTTATTTCGAATACTTAACGATTTGTTGGAATACTTGACTTCCTGTAAGGAAATAGAAACCCAAAGATTAACACCCGCTCAACTATTTGATGAAATTCAACCATTCCTTGAAGAAATAACTAATTTCCTTTCAAACTGTGCCCCTGATTTAATCAAAGATTTTAGAAGTAACCTTGGCGCAGCCGGAACCGAGCATGTGGTACGCGAGTATCAGAAAATTCTTAACGAATTTGATGATTCCTTCAACCCTGATGGATTACAAGATTGGATAAAAACTAATTCAGGACAATTCAATTTACCAGCAAAGGAAATAGGAGACCGACTTCAATTAAAAATCAGAAATTATATTTTCAAAAAGTTACAGGAGAGCTACGGAATATCTAACAAAAATTGGTGGATAGAAGGGGTACCAATTAATGTTCAAAAGAGCTGTACTTTAAGGCACATTGAAGAAAAAAGGACTGAACCTGAGGAAAACTATCTGGATACTATTGATTATTGGGAAATTGTTAGCAAAAACGAAAACAAACACTTATTCACAAAGTTATTCACTCCAGCCGGACAGGAACAGGTAAAAAATGCAGATAAGAAATGGTTTGTTGAATTCAATAATATTAGAAAGAAGTATAGCCACCCCGAACGCAAGAGAATCTCAGAAGAAGAATTAAAGTTTTTATCTAGTACGGAGGAATGGTTGATTGAACGTCTTGAATAATTATTCAACAACCCATAGATCTACCTTTCTATTTGTTACTGTGTCTAGTACTGTATTGTAATACTTTAATTTGACTGGCATCTCAACTAATTGCACTTTCTTATCTTCGCTGGCGCCAGCTTGTGCCTTTTTCGGACTTAAGAACGCAAATGATATAGCTAGAAATAAATATGTAAAACCTAAGAAACCATAAAAAAGCCTCATTCTAATAGTACTATTGAATTTGGCCCAACGTAGTTTAGAAAGAACGAATAATGGTCTAATTCTAACATCCTCAGAATCTTCCTTAATTTGTGTGGTCAGAAAAACCAAATCTTGATTTCCATACTTGGACTTAATGAGTTTCTCAATTTCCATACCGGTTTTCACGGCACCTCTCAACAGCTCGTGATACCAGTTCCTATCCATTATCCTAATAGCAAGTAACAAAACGATTCCAGCTGCTATAAGCATAAACCCAGCATTAAAACTAAATCCATTTATTTCGATTAGAACATTCTCCTTGTATAAGTAAGCTACGGCAACAATTAAACCTCCCAATACAGTAACCAAGTAACTTCGCACTTTTAAAGAAAGATCATTGAAATGCTTTTGCACTCCAATAGTTTCACGCCATAGTTCAACCAAAAAGTCTAATTCTCTTTTCTTATCTTCATCCATGATTACAGAGAAATTTGAGTTTTATATTTCGAAATAATCTAAAATTAGCTCAACTATTTTATTAATGCGATCAATTCAATTATTAATAACTGATTTAGATGACACTTTGTGGGACTGGCTGAATATTTGGCATAGCTCATTCAGTGAATTCATAGTAAATATTTCAGATGCATTTTCTATTGATATGGATTCTCTAAAAAAGGCATTTTCAATTTTGCATCAGAAATATCATACCACTGAATGTTCTTTCCTATTAGAAGAAATACCTCTATTGACAAAATCTCAAATTGAGTTCATTAGGAATCAACCATTTAAAAACAATAAATCAATTCTTCATCAATATCACAGCACAAGACTGAAGAATACAGTTCTTTATCCCAAGGTCAGAGACACACTATTAGCAATCAGAGAAAGAAACATTAAGATAATCGGCTTCACAGAATCAAATGAATTCTATACTTCCGATAGAATTAAAAAGACAAATCTTGATGGTATTCTTCACACTATTTATAGCCCGGAGGATCATGAACTTCCTTCATCGTTTAATCGATTTTCTGAGGGAAATTACGAACTACAAGGAACTAAAATCAAAACCTTGCCTCCAAAATTTAAAAAACCAAATAAGGAAGTTCTTCTTAGAATTATATCAGACTTTCATGGCCACCTCAATAGCACAATCTATGTTGGAGATAAAATTAGTAGAGATGTCCTGATGGCTAAAAAAGCCGGTGTACACTCTGTTTATGCAAAATACGGGGACAAATCAACAGACTTACGTTACGAATTATTAAAACAAGTAACACATTGGAGTCACGAGGAAGTACTTCAGGAGATTGAATTTCGCAGAAAGATGCTAAATAATGATATAACTCCCGAGTACACAATTGATTCATTTGAGGAAATCATCAATTTCATAAATATTTTTGACTGAAAATCCCCGTTTGAGAAAGGTTCCGAAAACGAAAACGAAAACGAGAAATAAAAAAACCCTGTAACAAGCTCTGCTACAGGGTTTTACCACTGAAGGTTGTAGTCCCTAGGGGAATCGAACCCCTGTTTCCAGGATGAAAACCTGGCGTCCTAACCCCTAGACGAAGGGACCATTTTATTTTCTGATCAACCGAACAAATCGGTTGACGTCTAGTTTCAATTTTCATTTCAAGAACGAAAACCTGACGTGCCTGGCCGGCCGCCCAACCCCTAAACGAAGGGACCAAATTCTCGCAAATTCTCTGACTTTCATCAGCTTGTTTGCGTTTGGGAGTGCAAATATAGATTTATCAACCTATTTCACAAATACCAAAAAGATTTTTTTTACTCTTTTTACCCAATTTCTCTGCTGTCTGTACTGGATTGATCGTAAGTATCCTTCTCTAGAATCAATGCATCCAAAAAAGTTTCAATTTCCGCTCCCTTAAAAACCAAACCTGAGGAGAGCAGATATGGATCATTTGAAATATTCTTATTGAGCACTTCATAGGCTGTCATCAATTTTTTAAGTCTCGATTCCACAACATCTGCTTCTTTACTTTCAAGGGGTCTTATTAAGGTCAACATAAACTCTAAAAATTGGGGTGATGGGATTAAAACAGACCCCCTTTCTGCCAAAAAGGTTTCAATCAAAACAAAATTTTAGTCTAACTAAACTTTAAAAAATTCCACAGTATCCCTCAAATGTTCAGCCTGAGACAATAATTCTTCCGAATTAGATGCCATTTCTTCCGTGCTTGCTGCGCTTTGCTGTGTGATATTGTTTAGCCGTTGAACTGCTGAATTCACTTGCTCCACCCCTGAGTTCTGTTCTTGACTAGAACTGTTTATATCTCTAATCAACTTCACTGTCTCTTCCATTCCTGGAAGTAGATTCTGAAAAAGTTCATTGGCATTTTCTGCTATGCCAACTCCAGATTGACACAATTCAGTAATTTCAGAAGCAGATTTCTGACTACTTTCAGCTAGTCTTCTCACCTCAGATGCAACAACCGCAAATCCCTTGCCAGCATCACCAGCCCGGGCTGCTTCAACAGCTGCATTCAAAGCCAGGATATTCGTTTGCCTGGCAATATCCGAGATGATCGATATTTTCTCCGAAATGGTTTTCATGGATATGGCTGTATTTTCAACAGCCGTTCTTCCTTCACCAAAATCGTTCATCGTCCTCATGGATATTTCCTCCCCTTTCTGACTATTGGTTGCATTTTGCTGTATGCTAGCCACCATCTCTTCCATTGAAGCCGAAACTTCCTCTGAGGAAGCTGCTTGATCATTGGCCCCTGCAGACATTTGTTGCGAGGAACTGGACATTTGGGTACTCGCCTGTGAAATTGAATCTGCTCCAGTTGATACGCTGGTGACCACCCCTTTGAGTTTGTCCACCATATCCTTCATGGTAGCGTACAATCCCAAGTAATCCCGATCATCAAAGGAGAGGTCCAATCGACCATGAGCAATATTCGCAGCAATTGACGCTACTTCTTCCGGCTCACCGCCAAGCGTATTCATAATATTGCGCGTAATGATCAATCCCATAACGATACCAGCAACTAATGCAATCAAGGTTAAAATGATAATAGACCATTCCACAGTATCAAAAGATTGATATTTCTCTGAGATTAGGACTTTTGTAATGCCATCTAAACGATCAATTTCGCTCTCGACTTTTTGTTTAAGTAGTTCCTGTCCTGGTGCTATTTCATCATCGAACAATGGAATGACAGTGAACAAGACTTCATCATTGTCATAATCATCTGAAGTAACCATCATCCCCATCACATCACGTTGGAGAGTGAGATTTTCCTCAAACAATGCGACACAAAGTTTTACAGTATCAAATGAGACATTATCTCCAATAATATTACCCAGATCTTCAATGAGTGCGGGAGCATCTATATCATGCACTCGCTCAAGCTCCTCTCTGTCTATCACGTTAGGATTATAAATCCAGCTATTAGTGAGCTTTATTGAATTTGCAGACAAATAATTCAACTGCTCAAGTTTGTTTAATAGCGGCAAATTGACATCAGTTACTTGATTGTCAATTACCCTGCTTTGCCGTAGGACAACCAGATTAATAACTCCACTAGTCGCGGCTAGAATAAGAATAACACCAAATCCGGCAGCCAGCTTTTTACCGATGGTTAGTTGCGAAAATTTCATGCGGTCAGATTTTCGGAAATCATTGACTTAAAACAGACTTTACAACTCCCCCGGACGCACTAAATGCCGCCTGACTCACATAACCGATGGCACCTTTATTCTCGCTCACATATTTAATAATTTCTTCATCCGAGCCAAGGGCTGGTGGCAAAGCCTCTCCGTTGGCAAATTGACGTTGCTTAAAATAAGCATCCAGTTGCTTAGAAGACAGTTTCATGATTTTGGAAAGAAATAATTTTCGTGCAGGTGAATCCACACTCGAACCCACTGGCACTATCTGTTCGCCGAGATCAGGCCAGACTTGTTTGACCTTTCTCATATAATACAATTTCACTTCAATGGACTTCATTGTCTCGACGGGGTTGTCATTATTCACTATAATGACCGTTTCCTGACTTAAGGCACTAAATGACATCAAAACGATACCAATGTATATGAAGCTATATTTCAAATTGACTTTTTTCATCATTACAGAATTTAAATACGACTTCATTTTTAAAATACCGCAGCTACTTGCAGAGAAATAACATCCTGTCTCGGATCGGTAGATTCCTTTTTCCGATACTTATACTCCATTTTTAAAACAACATCTGGAGTGAAATTATACCTAAGCCCAGTCACAAAAGCTCTACGCACAGATGGAACGAAGTACTGGTCGCTCGCATCGTACTCAAGATAGCCGTACTGGAAGTATGGAGTTATCTGGTTCACTCGATAGCCTACATAACCATACATGAAGTTGTTAGAAGATTTATTAACTGATTCTATGTTATTGATCACATGAAAGTATTCAACAGACAGTTCAAAAGATGATATCACAGTCATATGAGCAATCCCTGCATTAAAAATTGTCTGTTGAACCTCATTGGCTTGCACAACCCCTTGGACAGATTCTCCTCCAGCTACAATAAAGTCATGACGAGCCGATGCAAAAACGTCCCAGTCCAGGATAGGTTCAAATTTGAGCTTTCCTGTAATTGCCTTTTTGGTTGTGTTATCAGTGTTGATGGAAGCGCTTCCAGTTGTATTATCTACCATTAAATAATAGCTAAATAGCATGCCTCCAATGTCCTCTCCATCTATTTGTAAACCCACACTGTTAGTGCTGAGAATCCCTTTGTCATTCTCATTCCTTACCGGGTAGGGCCTATTAATTGTCGGCTGATACACTATTCCCTGAGTATAGGTATTATTCCAAAAACCCAGAGGCGTATATTGCCTGCCAATTCTGAGGTTAAGCTTATCCTTTACTTGATACTTGAAATACAACCGCTCAATATTAAAATTGACAAGCGTACTTCCATCTCCCTTAAAACCCATGAACAGCTCTCCCAAGACCGAGATTCTATCAGTGAGTTTAGAAGTAACAAACATATTGAAGCCTCCCGTATTAAAGGCGCTCTGGTTATCCTTGGTATCGTCGTTGTTGATTTTAGCCGTATATCCGGCATGCCCGAAATAAAGCACCTGCGTCTCTTGCGCGAGCAGATTGGGAGTAAAGAAAATCAGGCATATCAAAATGATTAAATACCTAATCGGCTGTTTTGTTATTTTTAGATTCATTTTTGAATGAGTGTTAAATGTTTTTAAATGTTTTTGAAAAATTCCTTGACTTAGTTGGTGCGTTATGAATAATTAACTCAAAACTATCATCCAATACAGCGAAATAACATCAGTGCGGTTACACATGAATAATTTATGCTAAACGAGGTAAAATACCTTGTGAACAAGTATACTTCTAGATAAGATAACTATAAGTTTATAGATAATGTTTTAATCTATTACTCGGTCCCGACGAAAATCTTCTATTTTCTCATCGAAATAACAACTCACCAAAAAAGTCATATAATAATCTGAAAAATGTATTGTTTCGGGAATTTGTACGTGTGATTTCTAGTTATACCTTTGCGTCACCTTTTATCAATTGACTATAATAAAGTTAACATCATGTCAAAAACAAAAATCGCTATTAATGGATTCGGACGTATTGGACGTCTAGTATTCCGTGTAGCTGCCGACAGACCAAACATCGAAGTAGTAGGTATCAATGACCTGGTAGACGTTGAATACATGGCTTACATGTTGAAGTACGATTCTACTCACGGAAATTTCAAAGGTACCGTCGAAGTGAAAGATGGACAGTTGGTAGTAAATGGCAATACTATTCGTGTAACAGCAGAAAGAGATCCTGCCAACCTTAAGTGGGATGCAATCGGTGCTGAATACGTTGTTGAATCAACTGGCCTTTTCTTAACAAAAGAATCGGCTGAAGGACACATTAAAGCGGGCGCTAAAAAGGTTGTAATGTCTGCTCCTTCCAAAGATGATACCCCAATGTTTGTAATGGGTGTAAACCACACCGACTACAAAGACGAGCAATTCGTATCAAACGCTTCTTGTACTACTAACTGTCTGGCACCTGTCGCAAAAGTGCTGAATGACAAATTCGGTATCAGAGAAGGATTAATGACTACAGTACACGCTGCTACTGCAACTCAGAAAACCGTTGACGGCCCATCCATGAAAGATTGGAGAGGCGGACGTGGTGCTTACCAAAACATCATTCCTTCGTCAACAGGTGCTGCAAAAGCCGTTGGAAAAGTTATCCCTGCATTGAACGGTAAACTGACTGGTATGGCATTTAGAGTTCCGACTCCTGATGTATCAGTTGTTGACCTTACGGTAAATCTTGAGAAAGATGCTACTTACGAAGAGATTTGTGCAGCTATGAAGGAAGCTTCAGAAGGTGACATGAAAGGCGTACTTGGCTATACTGAGGATGCTGTCGTATCTAATGACTTCACCGGAGATGCCAGAACATCTATTTTTGATGCTGGAGCAGGTATCCAAATGACACCAAACTTCGTCAAGGTTGTCAGCTGGTATGACAATGAGTGGGGCGTCTCCAATCGTATGCTCGACACCGGTCGC
>JAGDZR010000005.1:0-260062 GCA_049115695.1 Cyclobacteriaceae bacterium
CCTTCATCACATCTCCTAACTGACCTGAAAGCGTCAGTTTGCCTTTGCCTTTGCTTAAGCTTGATTCAATAAAGAGTATCTCACCTCCCACAGGTGTCCATGCAAGACCAGTTGCCACACCAGCTACTTCATTGTTTTCATATGTCTCTTTATCGAAAATTTCAGGACCTAATATTTTTCTTACCTGTGGTTCTCCAATTTTGGATTCATATTCCTCTTCCATGGCTATAGATTTTGCCACATTTCGGATTACAGATGAAATTTGCCGTTCGAGCGTCCTTACCCCAGATTCTCGGGTGTAATCATTAATAATTTTGGCAATAGACTTAGAATCAAGCGACATGTCGGATTTACTGAGACCATGTTCTCCTAACTGCTTGGGAATGAGGTGTTTTTTGGCTATTTGTTGCTTCTCCTCTTGCGTATATCCGGTGATCTCTATGATTTCCATCCGATCCCTTAATGCAGGCTGTATGGTCTCAAGGCTATTGGATGTGGCAATGAATAGCACTTTACTGAGGTCAAAATCAACCTCAAGATAATTGTCCTTAAAGGTGCTGTTTTGCTCTGGGTCAAGCACTTCTAGTAATGCTGATGATGGATCCCCTCTAAAGTCTGAACTTACTTTGTCTATTTCATCCAGAATGAAAACGGGATTTGATGTTTTAGCCCGATTGATATTCTGAATGATTTTACCGGGCATTGAGCCAATGTACGTTTTCCTGTGGCCTCTTACTTCTGCTTCGTCATGCACACCACCTAATGACATTCTTACGTATTTTCTTCCAAGTGCCTCTGCAATAGATTTTCCGAGAGATGTCTTACCTACTCCAGGAGGTCCATATAAGCAAAGAATGGGACCTTTTAGATCATTTTTTAGTTTTCTGACAGCCAGATACTCGAGGATTCTGTCCTTAACTTTATCTAAACCATAATGGTCACGATCAAGCACTTTTTGGGCATTTTTCAGATCGAAATTATCTTCGGTGTAGTCGCTCCATGGCAAATCGACCAGTAGCTCAGCATAATTCATTGCTACGGGATACTCAGCTGCTGCTGGGTTCATCCGGCTAATTTTATCCAATTCCTTATAGAAGTGCTTGGCCACCTCATCTGACCATTTCTTGCCTTTGGCCTTCTTGCGCAATGCTTCAAGTTCCTGATCAGGTCCTTCCTGGCCAAGTTCATTTTGCAGCACTTTCATTTGTTGCCTAAGGAAATAATCCCGCTGCTGAGCATCAATGTCAGTATGCACTTTGCTTTGAATTTCTGCCTTAAGCTCAAGCATTTGGATGTCCTTGAGCATAAGTGTAAGTAATTTCTCCGCACGCTCCTTGGAGTCATTAGTTTCTAACAGATTTTGTTTTTCAGCTACATCAGCATTGACATTGCTGGATAAGAAATGTGTCAGAAAAGTATTGCTTTCAATGTTTTCAAGCGCCACCTGTGCTTCTTTCGGAATCTCAGGATTAAGCGTCATAATTTTTTGCGCTGCATCTTTCAAGGACTGAGAAATAGCCGCATTTTCATCGATGCTAGTATCTATCTCTTCATCTTCCAAAACGTTGTGATTGACCTTGATATATGGGTCTTCCTGAGTAACGGCGGTAATTTCAAATCTTTTTTGTCCTTGTATAATGATGGTCGTGTTTCCATCAGGCAATACAAGTAGCTTTAATATTCTGGCTACAGTACCTACGCTGTAAAGATCCTTGGCGGAGGGATCCTCTATGTTACTATTCTCCTGTGCAACAACACCAATTATCCTGTCTCCCGAATAAGCTTTTTTCACCAGCTTGACGGATTTATCCCTTCCCACAGTAATGGGCAAGACAACACCAGGGAATAAGACGGTATTCTTTATGGGTAGAACAGACAATTCTTCAGGAATGTCCTTTGAATTGATCTTGGGTACTTCGTCTGTGGTTACAAGCTGAATAATTTCACCTTGCTCTTCTTCATATTCTGAAAGAAGGAGGTTGTGACCTTTTTTAAACATATAAATATGTCATGTTGACAGTTACAGCTACAAAATTGATTAAAACTCAAGTGCAAACTAATGTTTCAATCCCTATGCCAATTACAATTATTGAGCTTAATTCGTGTTATCTTTAATATTTCTATTGATGTGACTGACGATTCGTCGCAATATGACTAGGCCTGGTATTATTTTGTATGGACTTTTGATCTTCTGCTTCTGTGGTCATGTTCATGCCCAGAAGAGTAAAAGGCGCAAGGAGATATTGATTGATGCTGATAGTTTACCTAGAAATGTCGTGCTGGACATTTATGAGTTTAAAAACATCAATAGGATTCCAGAATATCATAATGAAGCCAGACTGCAAACCATGCGTAGGTTGGATCAGGAGGGGAAATGGGAGGAACTATATGATGCTTTAAAGGACTATGTTAGTAATTTTGGCATTCGCAATTTTTACAAGGATACTCGGCTAATTTGGCGACTTGCCAAAATGACAGAACTATATGGCGACTATGAAATGGCCCGAACGCTCTACCGTTTGGTCCTTCGACATCATCACCTTGGAATAAATATCAGTGAAATAGAAATTTATTACGATTCATTGAATCGTCAGGAAGCAGCGCAATATGTGCCCATCGATTATTATTATGAACTAGTAGAACATCGAAAGCTGATTGATACCTTAAGGCCACCTAGGGGTGTGTTGCTCAATATGGGAGCAGCTGTGAATAGTCGATCGGCGGATTATGGTCCTACAATTAGTCTCTCTGACGGTATTTTGCTTTTTACCAGCAAGCGAAATTCCATGGATATGACCGTGGAGACCAGGGTCAATGAGGATCTTTTTATTTCCCGAAAGGATGGACTGGGTGTTTGGGGGAAAGCGGAACCCGTGGACATTAACAGTGTTTATAACGAGGGATCGGCCACCTTGTCCAGAGATGGTCAAACCCTTTATTTCTCAAGGTGTGACTGTCCGGATTGTTATGGTGATTGTGACCTCTTTATGGCGAGCTTGTCAGAAGATAGTACCTGGACAGATATTCAAAATTTGGGTGTCAATGTAAATAGTTTGAGTTGGGATTCACATCCGAGTTTGTCTCATACCGAAGACACCTTGTATTTTGCGTCGGATAGATTGGGGGGGTTTGGGCTATCGGATATTTATTACACCGCCAAGGCAGCTGACGGACGTTGGTCAGCAGCTCAAAATTTGGGTCCGGTAATTAATACAAGGAATAATGAAGTGAGTCCATATTTTCATCCATCGGCCCAGGTGTTATATTTTTCATCAAATGGACAGCTGTACAATTTTGGTGAATTTGATATTTACAAATCACATAAAGTTCGAGACCTGTGGAGTGAGCCAATGAATATTGGCCCATTGGTAAATGGGCCGGGGAGTGAGTTTTATTTTACAATAGATTCCAAATCCCACGACCTTTACTATTCCAGGTCAAATAGCCGCGATTTGAATAAGCTGGATCTTTATTCCTTCCCGTTACCAATGGAAGCGCAACCAGGTGCAACGACTACAGTCTCTGGTACGCTCATTGATGAAGTAACGGGTCAGCCATTTACTGGTATTGTGTCGATTATTGATTTGGATGAGGGTATTGAGGTAGCCCCAAAATATTTGAAACCTGATGGGTCTTTTGAGTTTGAGTTAATCGATCAGCGCAACTACTTGTTAATTATTCAAGGGGACGATTTTTTTAGAATTGAAGAGGCCTTCTTCCTGAATGGGCCAACAAAATTGGAGAAAACTACGGAACCTATTGCTGCCTTAGTAGAGTTTGAATCGATTGAATTTGACAGAGGCAAGTCGGACTTGAAGAATAGTATGTATGCTGACCTGAACAAAATAACCAATTTTCTGTATGATAATCCAATGTTTAAGCTAAGAGTATCAGGACACACGGATTCATATGGGGCGGCAGATCTTAATTTGAGGTTATCGAAGGAGCGTGCGAAAAACATTCATGATTATATTGTCCTATTTGCAGGAGTCCATGATTCAAGGGTGGAGTGGGAGGGCTATGGGAGCTCAAAGCCTATTGTGGAGAATGAGTTAACAGAGGAGGATAAGCGACTAAATAGACGAGTGGAGTTTGAAATTTTCAGAGAGGGTTCAGCCGCCGACACGCTTTCATCAGTTCAAAATATCCCAGATTTCAAATAATAGATAGCGACTTTATAGACCTCCTTAGAGATATACAGGTCAGTTTCGCTAATAGTAATTGGGAGATTCTTGCTACAAGAACAGATAGGGCATTGCAAAAAAGAAGATGGCTTATCTTAGATATAAAAAAAGGCTGCTCATCGAAGGATGAGCAGCCTTTCTAAAATTTATATGTCGCTAATTAATGTGTTTTAATACATCTACAGCTGTTATAAAACTTTTTACCAATTCCTCCTAAAGCCACTGCTTCACGTCCCGCACTTAGCGTGACAATACCGTCAGGTCGCTCTCCTTGATCTGCCGAATCCCAGTAGTTGCCTTCTTTTCCTACACTAGTGTAGTATCCAAATTCAGTACCTGATCCACCCAATAAAAGATCTAATCCAGAATCACCATTCTCCATTAAAGCTTTACCAGCTTTGGTGTAGCCACTGTATTGTGAGAATAGCAGGAACCAATCTTTTCGTGTTGGGATTCTGTAACCTTCAGGACAAGCTGCCATAGCTGCCTCGAAAGTATATAGCCTTCCGAATTTTTCGCAATATGCCGGTTCATCAGTATAGCACGTGCTACCTTCCTCCGTTTCGTAGTTTGCATTTTCCAACATCCAGGTTCTTTTCACGGAAACACCACCTTCAAGCGGTATGGTGAAAGTGATGGTCTTGTACGTCTGATCGTCCCGGGAGTCTTTAACTTCTCCAATCTCTTGTGCAGATAAGGTCCCTACAGTTAACAAACATAGAAGGGCGAGTAGTTGTAATTTCATGTGCTCAAGTACTTTTAGTTGCCTAATAATACAGCTTTTTAGTGGTTTAAAATCGTTTAATGCTAGGAAATTCAATATCTTCTAATACAAGAACAAAATGAAATCCGAAGCATACCTTCCGCTAAACTAGCAAGTATTCGCCAAATTTCAGTTATAAATTTCCAGCAAAACGCATACATGTTTCATGTGCGCTGTGTTAGGGAAGGGGAGTATTCTCGATACCATCCTCAGGATATGGGATAAATAGGAAATTTGTGAATTCGGGAGTTAACACAAATAGACAGCAAAACTCATCCGGGTCCTTATATACTTTCAGGAATTCCTCTTTTTTTTCTATTAATTTTCTTTGTTCAAATTCCTCAATGAAGGATGCGTTGTAATACCACTTATTTTCCATTTTTCCAGGCTCGTAGAGTAATGAGCCAATGGGTGATTCCGTCATAGACATAGGAAAAACAGGATGCTCCGAGAAATTTCTTTTGCGGATCATGTATGAGGCTTCCTTCAATAGATCCGCCACTTTTATAAAGTCGGAGGATATTTTGCCTAAAAACTTAGGATCTAGTTCTGGATCGTTCTGCATAATTTTTCAATACGAGTAATACAATATTTTCAACATGATGTGTGTGTGGAAACATATCAACAGGTTGAATTTTTTTAACTTCATATAGTTCTCCTAACAGCTCAAGGTCACGTGCTTGTGTGGCTGGATTACAACTTACATAGACAATGCGCTCGGCTTTCACATGATTAAGCTGCTTGATCACATTTTTATGCATACCTGCACGAGGAGGATCGGTGATGATCACATTAGGCGTGCCGTGTTCTTGGATGAATTCTTCAGAAAGCAGATCCTTCATATCACCCGCAAAAAATGCGGTATTAGAAATCTTATTTATCTCTGAGTTTTTACGAGCATCTATCACAGCGTCTTCTACCGATTCTATTCCGACTACCTTCTTGGCGGAGCGCGCAACAAAGTTGGCTATTGTGCCCGTTCCCGTGTACAGGTCATATACTACTTCGTCATTTTGAATGTTAGCAAATTCAGCCGCTATCTTGTATAATTCATGGGCCTGAACTGAATTCGTTTGATAAAAGGACTTTGGACCAATGCGAAAGGTCAAATCATCCATTTTTTCCTCGATAAAATCCTCCCCATCAAAATTCACTACCGGTAAATCGTAGAATGTGTCGTTATGCTTGGTATTGATCACATACATGAGAGAAGTGATTTCTGGGAACTCTTCCTTTAAGTGGTTGAGTACTTTATTAATATTGATTTGATCATCTTCTGCGAACTGCACGATTACCATGAGCGCTCCTGTTGTGCTATTCCTGACGATCAGATTTCTTAGAAGTCCTTGATGTTTTTTGATATCATAGAAAGTCAGGGACTCACTTTCTGCAAACTCAGCCAACTTGACCCGGATGGCATTAGATGGGTCTGCCTGCAAATGACAATGATTGATTGTGAGAATTTTATCAAACATTTTTGGAATATGGAAACCCAGTGCATTTCTGGAGAACTCCTCACCACTTTGAATTTCCTCATAGGTGAGCCAACGATTATTGCTGAAAGTGAATTCGAGCTTGTTGCGATAATATGTTGTATTTTTTGACCCAAGGATATCATAGGATTCAGGCAGATCAAGGCCACTGAGCTTTTTCAGATTGCTGATGACGTGCTCCTGTTTATGGGCAAGTTGAGCTTCATATGTCATGTGTTGCCACTTGCACCCACCACATAGGTCGAAATGCTCACAAAATGAATCAATACGATCTTTTGAAGGTGTGATCAGCTTAATGATTTTGCCCAGTAGGAATTTTTTCTCCTTACCGGTGATTTGAATGTCAGCGATATCTCCGGGGACTCCTCCTCGAATGAATATTACACGGTTGTCCACGCGCGCAACAGCCCGACCATCTGCGGAAATCCCATGAAGTTCCACATTTTCAATAATCCTTTTCGGCTTCATGGGCGCAAAAGTAACAATTGAATAATAGGATGTGGCGTCAGGGTTGGGGAATAGTTAGTTGTCCTCTACTTTAGTCATAATTTATGAAGCGGATAAGTTTTCTGTTTGTGTGTTTCCTTTTGGCCTGGAGACTCAATGCTTTTCACATAGTGGGTGGAGAGATTGAGTTCATTACTGAGGAGATTGGGTTGTATAGACTTAACGTGATCCAGTATTTCGATGAGCTCCAAAATAGAAATCAGGGGCCGGAACCACAAATTGCGGTGTACATCTACAACAACAGGACTCATGAGGTTGTGCATACGCAACAACTAAGTTTATTTCAATATGGAACTGTAAACTACACGAACCCGGAGTGCGAAGATGATCGACTGGTCACCTCCAAGGTGGTTTGGACTGCTTACATGTCACTCGAGCCGGAAGAATTTGCGGAACCAGCCGGTTACTACATTGTCTGGGAAAGATGCTGTCGGAATGAGGGAGTGAAGAATGTTATCAATCCAAGTGGTGTAGGCATGAAGTACGCTACTGAAATACCTCCCTTATGGAAAAATGGAGAGCCTTTTGTTAATTCCTCGCCTCAATTGTTTGAACCGCTTAGGGATTATGCCTGTGTCGGACAGCTATACTATACAAGATTTACCGGGGTGGATCCAGATGGAGATTCGCTGGTATATTCGCTGGCACACCCGCTCAATACTTCTTCTTCCAACCCAGCCCCCATTCCTCAGCCCAAACCTCATCCTCTGATCTTTTTTGGGAATGACTATAGTTTGGAAAACATGATTCCCGGCGATCCGGCGTTATCAATCAGTAAAAGGGGACTGCTGACCGTAAATCCATCAGAGACTGGATTATTTATCTTTTCAGTGTTGGTTGAAGAATTCAGGAACGGAGTGAAAATAGGGGAAGTGCAGAGAGAATTTCAGATGTTTGTGATTGATGGTTGCTTACCTCCGGATCCGCCGCAAGTTGGTGTTAAAATTCCTGGAAATCCAGGGTTTCAGTCGAGCGTGGATACTTTAAAGTACAACTTGGTTGATGATAAGTGTTTTGAATTCATAGTCAAAAATATGACACCAGGGGAAACGATCAGCTTAAGAGCCGAAGGGGTGAATTTTGATGAGGATGTAAGTGAAATATTTGAGTTTAACACCTTCGAGGTTGGAGAAGGGGCTGATTCGCTAATTGTACAAGTGTGTGCCCCAGGCTGTCCACCTACCCAAAACAAGCCCTTCATTCTGGATTTAATTGCGGGTGATGATGCTTGCCCTTTGCCACAACTTGATACAGTAAGACTGATCATGGAGGTTGAGCCGCCTCCCAATGAGCTTCCGAAGGTTACAACTGGAATCAATACAACCTATTTGGTGAATGAAGGAGAGCGCTTCATATTGGATTTACACGCCCTGGATGGTGATGAGGACAGTATGCAGTGGATATTGGAACTTGAGGGATTAAGTCATCCCGATTATCATGGATTCAGTTTAATAAAAACGGCAGATGTAAATGGATCGTCAACCAGTAGATTAGAATGGAATACTGATTGTCTGCTTTACGATTTTAGCTATCGACAGCAATTCAGGGCCCGCATTGCTCCAGATGATTACGATGAATGTGATGTGCCGCCTGAAGATTTTATCGAAATTGATTTTGTCCTCGATTTACCTGGCAATACCACACCACTTATTACGATCGATGGGCGAGATGAGCGGGAGATTGAGATAGCTCCCAAAGAGCAGTTAAACTTTAACGTTGTGGTTGACGATGCTGATGGAGATACGGTGTTATTGAGATTGACTGGTACGGATTTCAATCCCTTCGCCTATGGTGCATCGTTCTCAGGGGGATTGGGTGTAGGACAAGTGGAATCACCTTTCAGTTGGCAGGCAGATTGTAGATTGCTGGATGCGGAAAATGAGAACCGTTTTGAATTTTTGTTCATTGCTGATGATCAGGACAAATGCGATATCAAGAACTATGACACATTGGCTTATGTAGTAAATGTAGCTATCCCCGAAAATGAGTCACCCTTGATTGAGAGGCATTCAGACTACATTCTCGAAGTGAATGAACCGATAAGCATTGATTTGGTCGCAACAGATAATGATCCGGGCGATTGGCTTACGCTGCAATTTTACAGCGGATATCGACCGCCCAATTCTCCATCATTGGACTTTGAGTCTGTGTCAGGTCAGAGTCGGGTGGAGTCTACCTTAAACTGGACGCCCGAATGCGATCTACTGGACAATGGCGAACCGAAGAGGTACGATATGTTCTTCATTGCCTTTGACGATAGATGTCCTGTAGTGAAATTTGATACTACCATTATTAGCTTTGAAATAAGAGAGACCCGTGATCGGTTTGATGAATTTTTACCTCCAAATGCGATCAGCCCGAATGGTGATTCCAAAAACGAAGTTTTCAGTTTGTTTGGACATGTAGATCGATCCAAAAATCTTCCCATCGATAATTGTGATGATGCATTTGAATATGTATCCATACACAACAGGGCTGGCCAACGAGTATTTTTCTCAAGCGAAAGGGACTTTGTGTGGGACCCCAAAGACCTTGCTGCTGGTGTGTATTATTACGTATTGCGCTTTACTACAACTGAGTATAAAAACTTTATACAGGTGCTTAGATAACGATCTAGATTACTCTGACTTTGGTCTTTCGAATGAACGCTTCCTGGTTGTTCCATTCAATCTTTAACCAAGCGTCAGCCTCTTCAAGTATGGTTACCTTATGACCTTTTTGAACGATTTCCAACGGCTCTGCTGCTCCGGAAGGTCCATCCATCAATAATGTCCGTTCGCTCCAAATGATGGCCTTATCCCGGATAAAGAAATCATTTATGACCATTAACATCCAGGAGAGTACAATGGCCTGAAAAATACCTGGTAATGCCATTGATTCGTTTCGATTTTTTTTTCGCCATGCTAAAAACAAGATGAATAAACAGAGAGTTGCGGAAATGAGGAGGATCAGTGCCTTTTGCCGATGAATGATGTTCAGTAAGAATTCAGTGTCTGCATACTCATAACCAGTAAGATGATTTGACTCAGCTAATTCAGCCATTTTGCGAAGGGCCTTTTTGTTGGAGGTGAGCTCATAGTACTTGCTTAGGAAGAACAAAGCCTTCTCATGGTTTTGCAATCCCTCCTGAATGAAGGCCATTTTGGTCAACATGGCAGGAGATGCATTTCCATCCAGGTAGATAAGCTCATAGAGCTCGTAGGCCTCTGTATATTTCTTGGCAGCAAACAGGGAGTCTGCTTCCAAAGTATTGCCTGATGCCGAAAGCGTCCCGAGGAGTCCAACAAGGCAGATGGAAGAAATTATTAATCGAAATTTCATTTTTGTTTTGTAAATGTAAAATGCATTCCTACTTTTGCACCTCAATTTTAGCAAGGAGTTAGGTAATCGCCTAATTAAAACTTGTTAAAAGATGGTTAGATCCGATAGCTCAGCTGGTAGAGCATCTCCCTTTTAAGGAGAGGGTCCTGGGTTCGAGCCCCAGTCGGATCACTCTGAAACCCGATCTTATTTAAGATCGGGTTTTTTTATGCATAATGGAGAGGGTCTGGGCCGAACGTCGGTCCGATCGATCCCCAGCCTGTCTACCCGACAGGTAGATCGGATCACAATATTAAAGCTCATCGCAAGATGGGCTTTTTTTATTATTAACATATTTGGGCGAGAAGCGTGCACCGGCTGAAGGATGGAGGGAATATCTGGATGCGAGATGACCTTAGTTAAAGATATGTACCGGTATGGTATCAAAACGTGCGTGAAGCTTCCTGGCCTTTAGACCGGGTAGGTTGCCGTAATCGGAATTGTACAGATACACATACAGCGATCCATTTACATAAGTCACTTCTTCAATTTGAAATAAATCAGCTATTTCTAAATAGTTTGCTTTACAATCCAAGCAACTTCTGTATTGTTTGTATTTGAGTCTGCCCGAAGTGCTTTCTTCTTCGAACCAATAATCAAAATGATCTCCTGACACAGTCCGTTCTTCCAAAACCTCTTGATCATATAAATATTGAAATATATTGAGAAAATTGCCTCTGACATTGAGGTCAGGTTGTCCGAATACGAGGTTCAAATAGGAATATCCATCAATACTATCTCTCGCTCGGACATAACGAATGCTCATTGTGTCTGGAAAGAGGTGAACGGGCTCATTATCAACTATAAGATCGAAACTTCCAAAAAGATATTGAGTTGGAGCTTCTTGATTTTGATCGCAGCTTGATAAAATGACTAACAACAATACGATGACTGAACAGCTTTTCTTAATCACAATGTCAAATTTGACAGCTAAATAAAATATTGAGGTATTTGTGATGTTTAAGTTATTTTGTTTCATTCAGGGTTTAAAATTTATTGCCAACTTAAGTGAGAAAGGAGTCGTCAAATAAAGCGCACACGAGTAATCAGCACTTTTTATTTTAGTCAAACTGAGTTCTCCGTCCTCAATTGTTGATCTTTGCATTGTGCAAATTTCTTATAAAGGATGACCAACAATGATATACTCAAAAAATTAAGAGTCGCTCTTAAGTTGAGAAATGATGAAATTATTGAAATACTTGCCCTTGTTGATTTTAAAATATCAAAGGGAGCACTGGGTGATTTATTTAGGTCAGAAGATCATCCTGATTTCATCGAGGCAAAAGATCAGATCCTAAGAAATTTCCTCAATGGCTTGATTATCCATAAACGAGGTAAAATGGAAAAGCCGGCTCCAAAGAAGTTGAATTAGCCATAGTCATTTTAAAAACCGGGTAATTCATTAAAAAGGTGGTGGCAACAATCCCTTCAATGGAGAACAAGTGTGTAAACAGCATGCACTTCACCAATGAAGGACTTAAGATGCTTGATTCAATTCATCCTTTAGTGAAGGAAATAGTGGAGGTTGTTCAGGACGGGCATTCTGATGATGAGGTGAATCTCATGATTCAATTATTAAAAAGAGTACAAACAAACATTAAATTACAACAGTAGTTGTATGTCTAATTAACGAAATGAGAAAAGTATTAAGCATAGCAGGAGGAGCGGTGTTGTTGGTAATTGGCTTCTTCCTTGCAAGATCTCTGGCCAACACGGAAAAGGTACAACCGAAACAACCTGAGGTTGTGTTGCAGTCAGTTTTCACTGAGAAAGTAGAGAATACAGATATTCCAACTTTGGTAACCGAAAGCGGTCTATTAATGGCAAAAAATCGCATTGAATTGTACGCAGAGGTTCAAGGTGTTATGGAGCGAACCAAGAAGGATTTTAAGCCTGGGTCTTCTTTCAAAAAGGGAGAGACATTGGTTAGCATTCGAAATACGGATTATCTGGCTGGGCTACAGGCGCAGAAAAGCACTTTGCAAAATCTGGTTACTTCTATTTTGGCAGATGTGCGACTTGATTTTCCTGAGTCATACGATAGGTGGCATACCTATGTCAGTGAGTTTGATATTAACAAACCGATTCAAGAGTTACCTGAGCCAGCGTCCAGACAAGAAAAGTTTTATGTCACAAGCAAGAACATCTATTCGACTTATTACTCAACCAAAAATGCTGAATTAGTATATCAGAAGTATACCTTGAGAGCGCCCTTCTCAGGAATGCTCACTGAAGGATTGGTAACTCCGGGTACGCTTGTGCGACAGGGCCAAAAGTTAGGTGAGTTAATCGATCCGAGCTTGTATGAATTGGAGATAGCAGTAGGTAAATCTGTGTACCCATACCTGGAAGTGGGTCACCAAGTGGCTGTTGTGGAAAATGACACCCAAAGGAAATGGACCGGAAAAATTGTGCGTATCAACGGGCGTGTAGACCAATCCACACAGACAGTTCAGGTGTTTGTTGAATTAAAAGGGAAGGATTTGAAAGAAGGAATGTATCTGCAGGCAGAGGTAATAGGCAAAAGTGAAAGCAATGCATTTGAACTAAACAGAAGCTTGTTGATCGATGATCGTGAGGTCTATGTTGTTAGAGACGACAAGTTAGAATTGGTGGAGGTAACCCCTGTTTACTTTACTCAAGAAAGCGTGATTGTGAAAGGCCTAACTGATGGTGAACATGTCGTGATCAAGCCAGTGGCAGGCGCATTTACAGGCATGGAAGTACAAAACATCGCTAAATAATGAAAAGTATTATTTCGCATTTTATCAAGTATCCTGTCGCTGTAAATGTGGTCATCTTGGCTATGGCAGTACTAGGGGTGGCGGGAATCTTTGGACTCAAGTCTTCAACGTTTCCACTGAATGAGTCCAGGGTGATCAATATTACGGTTGTCTATCCAGGAGCTTCTCCTTTAGAAATGGAAGAGGGGGTTGTGATGAAAATTGAAGATAATCTAAGAGGCTTAATTGGAGTTGATAGATTCACTTCAGTTTCCTCTGAAAATTCAGCATCCATTTCAGTTGAGGTAATCAAAGGTTACGAGATTGATGTAGTGTTGGCGGATATCAAGAACGCTGTGGATCGGGTGCCATCGTATCCTGTGGGAATGGAACCACCTGTAATATCCAAAGGAGTTTTTCGTACTCAGGCTGTCACATTTGTGGTTAATGGTGCGAATGTTCCATTGAAATCTCTCAAGCAGATCGCCAGAGAGGTTGAAACAGACTTAAGAAGTATTGATGGGATTTCTCAAGTACAGGTTACAGGATTTCCTGCAGAAGAGATTGAGATTGCTGTTAATGAAGACAGATTAAGAGCCTATAACATTACCTTCTCTGAAGTATCCAATGCTGTTGCCAAAACCAACATTCTGAGTACCGGAGGCTCTATTAAAACTGCTACAGAAGAGTACCTGATTAGAGTAAATAATAGATCCTACTATGGTGCTGAACTGGACCATGTAGTTGTGAAGGCATCCTCGAATGGCGGAAAAGTTTATTTGAAAGATGTCGCTACAGTAAGGGATAGGTGGTCAGAGACACCTGATCGTGTCTACCTCAATCAAAAACCCGCAGTGGACATTACAGTGAGTACCACCAACTCGGAAGATCTGATTTCTGTGGCCCAAAAGACCAATGACTATGTCGATAATTTCAATGACAAGCACAACAATGTCCAGCTGGATGTTACAAGCGACTCTTCGGAAAGAGTGATTGAGCGTACAGAACTGCTCACAACCAATGGACTCCAGGGAATGATCCTTGTGCTTTTATTTCTGGCTGTCTTCCTTAAGCCTAGATTGGCTTTTTGGGTAGCCATCGGTATCCCTATTTCGTTTTTGGGCATGTTCATTTTCGTAGGAAGCATGGGGGTCACCATCAATGTGCTCTCCTTATTTGGGATGATCATTGTGATTGGCATCCTGGTGGACGATGGTATTGTGGTGGCTGAAAACATTTATCATCACTATGAAAAAGGGAGTAGCCCAATCAAAGCGGCCATCGATGGAACCATGGAGGTTGTCCCTGCCATTACTTCAGCTATTCTGACGACACTCATCGCTTTTTCGACCTTCTTTTTTCTCGATGGTCGAATTGGAGAATTCTTTAGTGAAGTATCAGTTGTAGTGATTCTTACCTTGTCCATTTCGTTGATTGAAGCATTGATCATTTTGCCTGCGCACATTGCGCATTCCAAGGCACTTTCAAAAAAGCAGAAGACCTATTTTTTCAATAAATGGGCGGATCAGCTCATCGCCTGGATGAGAGATAGTCTTTACGAGCCATACCTAACCTTCTTTCTGAAAAACAGATTCCTTGGCTTTGCAATTCCAATTGCACTCTTGGTAGTAACCGTCGGGGCGATGGCCGGAGGTATTGTAAAGCTTACTTTCTTTCCAAACATTGCCAGCGACAGGGTGTCCATCACTCTCAGAATGCCTGAAGGGACGAATGAAGTCATTACTGACTCAATAGCTACACGGATCGAAGAAGCGGCATGGAGAGTAAATGAGGAGTTTAACAAAAAACAGGATGGGGATCAAGATGTGATCCAGAATGTGATCAAAAGAATTGGACCTGGAACATCCACGGCCAGTCTTACCTTGAACCTGTTGCCAGGTGAACTGCGGGCATTCCCTTCATTCACCATTGCCTCGGCGATTGATGATGAAGTAGGCGAACTCTATGGAGTTGAAAGTGTAGAATTTGGGTCTGGTAGCAATTTTGGCGGTAAACCTGTATCTGTCTCTATTCTGGGGAGTAATATCGAGGAGCTCAAAGCTGCTAAGAAGATTCTTAAGGATGCTTTGGCTACCAATGCGTTGTTAAAAGATGTTTCAGACAATGACCCTGAAGGAATTAAGGAAATTAAAGTAGAGCTGAAGGACAATGCTTACAACATGGGCTTCACACTGAGTGATGTAATCAATCAGGTTCGAAGCGGGTTCTTTGGAAGTCAGGTGCAACGATTCCAACGTGGACGAGATGAGATTAGAGTGTGGGTACGTTACGATCGCAATACCAGATCGAGTATCAAAAATCTGGATGACATGAGGGTAGTGAACCTCGCTGGTCAACGTGTGCCGTTGAAGGAAATTGCTTCCTACAAGATAGCCAGAGGTGAGATTTCGATCAACCACCTCGATGGAAAAAGAGAGATTAATGTAGCAGCAGACCTAAAGGATCCGAAAAACAGTGCCACGGAGATCATGGCAGAACTTAAAGGGGAATTACTCCCCGTAATCCAATCCAAATACCCATCTGTATCAGCTTCATTTGAAGGTCAGAATCGAGAGGCTGGTAAAGTAACCGGATCGGCTGGAGCCGTTTTGCCTGTGGTTGTATTCCTTATTTATGTAGTGATTGCCTTTGTATTTAGATCATTCAGTCAGCCGTTGCTGCTGCTCATCATGGTGCCATTTAGTTTAATTGGTGTGGTATGGGGCCACTATATTCATGATCTTCCCGTAAACATATTGTCATTCCTGGGAATCATCGCCTTGATTGGTATTGTGGTAAACGATGGACTAGTATTAATAGGTAAGTTCAACTTGTTCCTGAAGGAAGGCTTACCATTTGACGATGCATTGATTGAGGCTGGGAAGTCACGTTTTCGAGCCATCTTCCTAACATCTCTAACAACCGTGGCAGGATTAACACCTCTGATCTTTGAAAAGAGCAGACAGGCTCAATTTCTGATTCCAATGGCGGTTTCCATCGCTTACGGGATCGTATTGGCAACACTGCTGACACTAGTAATGCTTCCAATGCTGCTTTCTGCGGGAAATAGAGTGAAGGTATACTTCCAATGGTTGACTACTGGAAAAAAGCCGTCATATGAGGAAGTTGAAAGAGCAATTGTGGAACAAAGAACTGAGCGTATTGAATCGGTTTAAACTGTTTTGCATGTCATGATAATATCAAAAATTGCAAATCAACAACTTCCAAAGTTGAGGTTTTACAATCCAAACAACTTCTGTATTGTTTGTATTTGAGTGTGGCAGAAGTGCTTTCTTCTTCGAACCAATAATCGAAATGATCTCCTGAAACAGTTCGTTCTTCCAAAATCTCTTGGTCCATTAATTATTGAAATATTGTAAGAGAATTGCTTCTGGGATTGAGATCAGGTTGCCCGAATACGAGGTACAAATAGTCATATTCAATATCGCCTCTCAATCGGACATAACGAATACTCATTGTGTCTGGAATGAGGTTAACTGGTTCACCATCAACCACGAGATCGAAACTTCCAAAAAGGTATTGAGTTAGGGTGTCTCGATTTTGAGGTTTGGGAGGAGCCAGAAACCAGCTTTTATGGGCCGGTAGTTTTTACTCAACCATTGAATGAGTACATGTCAAGAGATGTCTACCACAAGAGTATGATTACTTCATCCTCTGGATACGTTACCATCCTCGATAATAATGTAATACTTACCTGAACTGAACCCCTTAACAGCATTTTGTCCAATGAGACAATATTGTGATATATGTCGGAATTGTGCTATTTTAGATCTTTATGATCAATGTGGCTGCTCGTCAAATCTGAAGCCCCAATTTGTCACAACAAAAACAATAATAATTGAATACTGAATGAAATTAGATAAAGCAATATCAGGGATAATTATGGGGTTGCTCATTTCACTCTCCGTTGAGGCTCAAAATTTAGAATCTGAGATGTTATTCCCAGACACACTCCGAAGCGCTCAGGATACGTTCTACATAAATAGCCCAAAGTTCAGCAATATATGGAGTCACCCAATTTCTAAAGAGGACACCTTAAATCTTGGGACAAGTGGATACAACGGAGTTTATATGACAATTTGGACGGATTTAGATACAATCAATATTCCCCATGTTAATTTTCCTTATCGACAATTAGTTAAAATCCCAATAACCTCCAAGACAGATACAGCACTTTGTATTCTAAGGTTTCAGGCCAGCAATTCGAATTTTAGTGATCAGTATGTGAATGACCATAAAGGGCAAATCAGTTTTGAAATTCCTGAAGTATATGAACTGGCAAATGTCATTCTCTATCTAAGTAGTTGTTCCGATAGCACGCGTAACCATCCTAACACTGAATATACGAAACGACTTGAAAAACACTTTTCTCAATTTAGAGATCATAAACTGATTGAAGTTCTTAATAACAATTGTGCAAGTGGTAATTTTTGGTCTATGTACTATGGGTTTAGAGAGAATAGCATCTGTTTTGAATTAAATAGGAATGAACTCAATTACACAACAAGATATAAGAACGTCTTTTGGGATGAAAGCGGAATATTTGGTGGGCAATTCCGGAATCTATTATACCTAGTACAGGATTTTGTCAATAGCTCCGACTTCCGAGAATTTTACAAACAGAATGCCGATTATTATGAGGATTTGGAGACAAGACAATCAGAACTTCTTCCAGTTGGCCAAATGTGGGAATGGCTCGAAAATGAATTTCCTCAAAGAATGGACTCATACAGAATAATCTTTTCATCACTTATAGAAGGATCTCATTCCACACAAAAATTCTACAAGGGATTCTTTGGAGAACCTGAATTTCAAGAAAATATCATGTTCATAAATTCTCCAGAAAGTATCGACATGAATGATGGGTATTCTGAGACTTTAAAGGAAGGACTAATGTCTGGAATAGTATTTACGGAAATTGATCATAACTATGTGAATCCTGCAAGTGATGAAAGAATTAATGAAATCAAGAGTTTAATTGATGATAAAGATTTTTGGGCAACTAAGGAAGTTCAGGAGAACTATCGAAGTGAATATGCAATTTTTAACGAATATATGACGCATTCTCTCTTTTGTTTATATGTAATGGAGGTGTATGATAAAGATCTTTCCGCGCAAATAATTGAAAAGCGAATTAACCTGATGAATAGAAGAGGATTTATGAAATTTAGAGAATTCAACAACATCTTAACCAACTTGAAGATGAATGAAAATGAATCAGTTTACGAGTCCTACTCCATGTTAATAGAAAGCATGAACCTAATCAAGAAGGGTAAATGAAGGACTTTGAAATCTTCATATGAAATTCAAGAAATTAGATGGCTGAATTCTCAACCTGCCAGAATGGATAGACATAGTATGGGAACATTTATCCTGATTTAAACAGAAACAATAAGGCAGAACCTTTATTGTTCTTGTCATGGAGATTTGGTTTCCGAGTGCTTGCCCCTCTTGAAAAATAAAAAGCGAGTACCTCCATATGAGATACCCGCTTTTTTAATGCTACCCGTTGCAGGTAGTATTTACTAGTCACCAACTGGATGCAAAGATGGAGTCAGTTGATTTAATTTCTATGAGGGGATATTCTTAAGTTCATGTAGGTAAATGACTTAATTTTTCTACTCAGATGATTTGCCAGCATTATCAATGAATTTGAACTATTCTAAGGTGGCTTGTTTCATAACGCCTATTCTGTGTATTTTTACTAAGGTCAAAACTCAAAATCTCAAACATCATGAAACTTTCACATAAAACTCAAGTAGTCTTTACCATAGAGGTAGAAACCCTATCGCATAAAAAAAGCTGAACCTTGTTCGGAGGTTCAGCTCACTTTTTAAAACATTAAAATATAAAGAGGATAATAGTAGCGAAGTAAGGGTTTGCTCAACTAAAGGAATTGTAAAAAAGGGGGAAAACCGGAAATTGTAAGAAAACACAATGGGTTCCCGACAAAGTCTTGCCTTATGGTAAAATGGAGTTTGATCATAGCATTTGTGGGTGCTGTAATAGCGTTCAACTATTATTTACTGCCAAGTCTGCAGGGTAATAAGGGTTTAAAGATCACTATTGTGTTCTTCGCCCATTCATTGCCTTTACTCCTGGTGTATATCTTTTTTCATGACAGTCCAAAGACGCTGTTGTGGCTCAGTGCTGGGGTATTGGTGTTTAATGCGATTATGGTGATCCACACTTTATCACAACGAAAATCAGTGGAGTCAAATAGATCAACAACACAGGTAGATAAACAGGAACTCTATCAGACGTTTGACAATGTTCACGAATGGATGCTCAAGGAGCGCATGTTCCTAACCGGGACGGTAAAGTTGTCTGATGTTTCGAAAGCATTAAGGGTTTCCGAAAAGATGATCAGTACAAGCGTGAATGAATGTGCTGAGGAGAATTTTAACACTTACGTCAATCGACTTAGAATCATGGAGGCCCAAAAGATGCTGCAAGATGAGTCCTATGATCATTGGACAATTGATGGCATTGCTGAGAGTGTAGGGTTTAGCAACAAAGTTTCATTCTATCGTTCCTTCAAGAAGATAGTGGGGTGTTCACCCAATGAATTCAAAAGAAATCTCCAAAACAATTAGATCGATCTATCCCCTTATCGGTAATTATACAAGACTGTAAAAAATCCCGATTGTTTAGTAAAGAATCCTGATTATTAACTTCCTGGGACCTTTTTTTATAGTCGTAAGGTAGGGGGTTGCGTGTTATAGTACAAAGGCAAAAAGCATGTACTATAACAAACTCAACTCAACAGTTCAGTCTGAGATTGTCAAGTACATTTGGGAACTCAAAATAAAGAAAGGTGAAGGAGAGTCAGGGATATATACTATTCCGGACAACTACGGGGAATTGATCCTGAATGTAGGTGATGAGATCACTGTAACAACACTTTCGTCAAATCGAAAGATTATTGTCAGCACAGGAGATATTGTCCTGGGAAATTTACGTAGCAAGGGTATCCATCTCCAATGCGAAGGAGATATGATCATGACCGGAATTAAGATTAAACCGGGCTATGTAAACTTCATCAATACTTATGATACGCCCTTTGTTCGGGACTCATTTGTGAAACTTGATGCCGTGGGTCCTTACAAGGCTGGCAGAGAAGTTTTATTTGAATACCTGACCTATGATCAGGATAAACAGCAACCTGATCATTTGCTACAGGAAGCGATGGGTTTTATAAAGGAAAGTCATGGGGAAATAAAGGTGATGGATCTGTATGAGCCATTAGGAATAGGGAAATCAACCCTGGAGCATAAATTTGTGAAAGACCTCAGCATTACGCCAAAGGAATTTTGCAAGATTGAAAAGCTCAAGCGCTTTCTATACAATTATCATCAGTATCAGTCGATCTACAATTTAACGCAACTCGCAATGATGTCTGGTTATTATGATCAGTCTCATTTTATCAAGGACTTTCGATATTTCATGGATATGACTCCATCCAAATTTCTCAAAGTACACAATGCGCAATTGGAAATACTGGTGGGTTAATCTCAAACTAAATCAAAGTCGGTGGTGTGATCCAAAGCAATCCAAAACAACTTTGAAGCCGGAGGAACTTAGTTCTTTCGGCTTTTTTATGAGCTCTGTTAATTTCTTAGAGATTTAAGAAGTCCTTTAATGGGATCAATCCGAAAACTTGTGGGCACAATGGAAATAGTACAAATTCTTACTTCCCATTAATTTTCATACTATCGTAAGCTTATGAAAAGTATCGAACTGCGGGTGGATCATCCAAGGCCAGTGTGAATCATTTTGAATATAAGAAATAGATATTCTGACATTTACGCGATTATTCAAAATGATTTTTGGCGTTGGTCTCTTTTTCTTTTGCGAGTTTTGGAGAAGCAAAAGAAAATGCGGAAGTATGCAGCAAATAAATCCCCATATTTGGTTCATGAAAGCTTGATAGAGTTCATTCTCCCCACTAAAATATTGCTTGATCCCTTTAATGCTGGCTTGCTAGGAGGGAGGGCAAAAAAAGAAGCTGCCTCATTGAGACAGCTTCCATATTTGAGTTTTTGACTGGTTCTTAGTTACTAAAAAGCCATAAGTCATCGAATATCGTCACGTCTGTGGGTGTATTCGAAGGATTGGTATTAATAGACTCCTGTGGATACAGTACTCTCTTAATGAATCCTGATGCTACTGGAGCGCCAGCATTATCTCGAGGGATTTCTAACCAGCTTGGAAACTGATGGTCGTGTCTACGCACATCCACCCAAGATTCTCCATTCATACAGACCATCGCAGTATGCTTCTGTGTCATGATTTTTTCCATGGTCACAGTTGCTCCTGTTTCTGCAGCATAGGTGCTCAGGTATGTTGCAATCTGATCCGTATAGGCTGTAACATCTCCACCATCTCCTGTGATGGTTTCGATTGCAGCAGGTGTGATCAGATTCATATGAGCGGAAATGGCTGCATTGAGCGCTGTTGCTGCCGCATCAGCATTGCCAAGTCTCATTTCTGCCTCTGCTTCGATATATAGTAACTCAAAGTGAGTCACGATAGGTTGTCTGGAGTCAGGCTTACCGTAGTATCCACGAGGACCGATTGGCGAATAACTGGCATTGTCAGTACCAAACCCGTTTTGCTTACCAATGTATCCAAGAAAATCTCCATCAAAATTGAAATCATTCCAGATGGCAATTTTCCTAGGGTCATTGGTTGCATCCAATGCCGCAATGAAGTTCTCTGAGGCAATGATCTGATTGTTTTCGAACATGTCGTAGAACCCGTTCTGATAATTACCTATTCCTGAATAAGGATAGGTAAGATCAGCCCCAGCTTCAGTAAAGCCCGCCGCTTTGGCATTAGCCACCGCAGAGAGCGCCGCAGTGGCAGAACCCGCAGGGTCCTTGATACTCATATGATTGGCATATCTGGCTTGAAGCGCATAAGCTACACCTAACCATTTCTGGGCATCTCCACCCATCCATATGTCAGATGCAGCCAGATTGCCACCACCAGCAGGAGTTCTCTGTAAATTGGTTACGGCCTCTGACAGCAGGTCATCAATAGCCTGATATACCTGTTCCTGAGTGTCAAATGCTGGATATCGATTTTCGGCACCCTGAAGTGCCTCACTCCACGGTAAGTCACCGTAAAAGCTGGTCAGTGATCCAAGCCCTACAGCTGTAATCACTTGTGCTGCTCCTACATGCGTCCAATCCTCAGACTCAGTACCACTTTGAACCACTGTCTGTAAATCCAGGAACCCATCATACCAAATGCCCCAAAGTGCATCTGGATTTCTCAGGACATACTGATCGTAATTTACCCCAGATGCATGATTTCCTGCAAAAGCTTGTGTCCACAACCCAGCCCACATGTCCCAGTCGCTACCATTCGTGAATCGGCCATATTTAAATAACACATTGTCTGCCCCATGCGCAAATATCAAGTCGATATTGGCTTCAGTGGGATTGTTCGGATCTTTATTGAGATCATCAAAAGCGGTCTCACATGCGAATGGCACAACAGCCAACACGATGAGCATCACTAGTGAAAGTTTTATGTTCATTAATTTTTTCATCTTATATGCTATTTAGAATTTAACATTTAGAGAAGCACCAAAGCTTTTTGTTCCCGGAGCACCGATCAAGTCGATTCCCTGAACATTGTTCGCGCCGAAGGCATTGACCTCAGGATCCACTCCACTGTATTCTGTCTTTAGCCAAAGGTTTCTTCCGAGTAGTGAAATGTCAACACTTCTGAAAAATCCATCACCAAGCAATGAAGTAGGGAGTGAATAAGTCAAGCTTAAGGTCCTAAGCCTTAACCATGACGCATCTTCAATGTGTGCTTCATCAACGAAAGAGTTTAATCCATGATAGTAGGTATTGTCAAGCGGGGCAGCAATATCGCTCTGCTGTCCTGTGCTTTCAATAATTCCATCAAATACTCTTGTAGCGTTGCTGCTCTCACTATTTGCATCATAGAAACGTTCTTCCGTGGTTTTACTCATACCAGAATACACCCAGAAAGCTTCAGAGTCATTGAGGATTTCTCCTCCTTGTCTGATTTCAAGCGTGGCATCTAGTCTGATTCCTTTGAATCCAAATGAATTGTTGATACCCATGATGAAATCAGGATTGGGATCACCCAAAACTATGTTTTCATCACCTAGCTGCGGATAACCGTCATCATCAAGCAAAAGAACCCCACTATCATTTCTCTTATATCCAGGCCCTACATATGATCCTAGTGGAATACCAGGTCTCGCAACTATTGTTGCTCCATTCCAATAACTGTAACCCATTACTATCTCCTCTAACCCTTCAGGGACTGATACCACTTCATTGGTGTTCTTTGTGAAGTTGATAAATCCACTCCAATTGAATTGGCTGGTAACAGACTTAAGGATGTTGTTGTATGACAAGATGGCTTCAATACCCTGGTTTCTTACTTCACCGGCATTCTGTGCAATGGCACCATAACCAGTTGTTGATGAAAGAGGGACCAAGAGTACCTGATCTTTGGTGTTTCGCTGGTAGTATGTGAAATCTAACCCTATCAGTCCACCAAATGCTCTTGTTTCAAAACCCACGTCATATGTAGTCGAAATCTCTGGTTTCAACTCGTTGTTGCCTTGTGTTGAAGACACAGAGAAACGAGCAGGTCCATTGATGTTAACATTTGTGCCACTTGTTAGGCTCTCTGATGGAGAATTGGCGTAAATGTTTGAAGTAAGGTAAACCGGTGCGTCATTACCGACCTGAGCAATGGATGCTTTGATTTTTCCAAACTCTAGTGGTCCACCACTGCCCAGTCGCTCAGAGAATACATACCCAAGGCTCACTGAAGGATAAAAGAATGAATTGTTGGCGACTGGGAGTGTAGAAGACTTATCGTTTCTTCCTGTTACAGAAACAAATAGTTCGTCATTCCAGCTTAATGCCACTTCACCAAATAGTCCGATGATACGCTTTCTTGTGATGGTATTTCTGGCCTGCAGTACAGACGCATTGGAAATATCTCTAAAACCCTGAATAGACAGACCTTCACCGAAAGTATACATACGGTCATAATTTTTGTCCCAAACATCATTACCAATCATGTAGCTGAGCTCCAAATTACTGCCCAAGTCAGCCTTACCATTCAACATTAAGCTTGATGTAAGATCTCTACTTGCAATTCGGATTTCATAAAAGTCTCCCGCTTGATTAGTAGAGTTAGGAGAGGAAATCGGTCTCATCAGGTCTTTGTTGTCTGAGTACATGTCGACCCCAACTCGATAAGAAAGGCTCAACCAATCGGCAAAGGCGTAGTTGAAATTGAAGTTTCCAATCACCCTGTCCACTGTGCTGGTTTCGGCTTCCTCATGTGCAATCCATCTTGGATCTGGAACAAAGTTGCTGAACCATGTTTTTTGCCCGTTTGCAGGGTTTTTCCAGGGGCGATCATCAGAGATGTCCCACATGTTATGCCAGTATCCCAGCCCTTGTCCAAATCCATTATTTGCGCCTTCATGAGCCACTCTTGTGGTATTGACAAAACTGGCATATCCACCTACATTGAATTTGTCAGTGACATCAAATGATCCTTTCAAACTGAAGTTGTACTTTTTGTACGAACTGTTTGGAATGATACCCGTCTGGTCAGTCATACCCAAGGATGAGTAGAAACTACTCTTTGGTCCTGCATTGGAAACAGAAACATTGGTTCTGGCTGTCCTGCCATCTTGCCAGAAGTTTCTGTAGTTGTCCTCAAAAAGTGGAATTTGTTGACCTGAAACATCATCAAGTGCGCCATCACCATCAATGTCGGTGGTGGTGCCATCTGGGAAAACCGGATTATCAGCATAAGCTGGTCCCCAACTCCAGTGTGTCACATTGCTATAAGCACCGTTTCGACCCCTGGTATAAGCGGATTGAAATTCAGGATACTTATTCGGCTTTTCAATAGAGTACGAAGTGGTAAGGTTAACATTTAGACCTTGTTGAGCACCATTGCCGGATTTCGTTGTGATGAGCACCGCACCATTTACAGCTCGCAATCCATATAGTGCTGTTGCAGCACCACCTTTCAGAATGGTCATTGTCTCAATGTCTGCAGGGTTGATGTCAGAGACCCTGTTGGATCCGACAGTTTTACCATAATCATTGAAATTAGCTCCATTTAATTGCCCATCAGGATCACTGGCATCAGTAGTATTGTCTACCGGAATACCATCCACCACAAAGAGTGGCTGATTGTTTCCTGAAATCGAAGATGCTCCTCTAATCAAAATGTTTGAGGAGGCACCTGGAGCACCACCAGCGCTCGTGATTTGGACACCCGCTACTTTGCCATTCATGGCATTGATGAGATTTGTCTCGCTGGATTTCATCATAGACTCAGAACTCACATTCTGAGCGGAATATCCCAGCTGATCTTTATCTCTTTCAAGACCAAATGCAGTTACAACGACCTCTTGTAATTGTTCGACATCCTCTGTCATCGAAACATCAATTACAGATCTGGAGCCAATATTGATCTCCTGAGTTGCCAGTCCAATGAAAGAAAAAATCAAGATGTCTTGTCCTTCTTCCAGATTGAGACTGTAATTACCGTCTACGTCAGACGTTACCCCGTTTGAGGTACCTTTTACGATGATAGTCACCCCGGGGACGGACGAACCGTCGGCCGCTGAGACCACCTTTCCAGAAACCGTACGCTGTGCATAAGCAAACAGTACCAGTCCTGATAAAAACATTGATAAAATCGCTCTTCTCATAAATTGGATTTTTTGGTTTTTCACGTAGCAATTGTATCAGGATGTTTTTTCAGATAATTGTAAAAAAGAATTGTAAAGGGGGTAAGGGTTGCAATAAACCGAAGTGTGAATTGCTACATTTCAAACAATCCCATTATTAAATTGGATTATTCGAAAAATATTAAGCCGGAAAGCGTGAAGGTTGCTTAAATGATATTTTACAAAGTGATGATAAACTTGGATCCTTTTCCTGGCTGACTTTCAGCTCTGATTTCCCATTCCTGAAAATCGGCTATTCGCTTGCAGGTGGCAAGACCAATACCATTGCCCTGATATTCTTCATTGTGAAGGCGTTTCATAGGACTGAATATCTCCTGGGCGTGCTTTGGATCGAATCCAATGCCATTGTCCTCTACTACAATTTCCGAGGCTCCATTGTCTTGTCGATGAAAAATGTTGATCCTAGGGGTATTTTCTGCTGGTTGAAATTTTAGAGCGTTTCCTATCAGGTTATAGAACAATTGATAGATCTTGATATTGACACCTTCATTGATCGTGGGAAGTTCATCTATGTTTATTTCCGCCTGGCTTTTGTCAATCGTATGCTTGTGGGATGCTAATGCCTTATCAACTACTTCATTCAGGTCAATGCCTGTACTCTTGGTTTTATCATTGCCTGCGGAAGCGAACGAAAGTAAATCGTTGATAAGACTCAATGACTGAGCAACTGCTACGTCAAGGTGCTTAAGCATATCTGATGTTGTTTCAGAATACTTGTTTTCTGTATCTGCTTTGATGAATGAGGTAATTTGACTGATGTTGCCAATGGGGCCTTTGAGATCATGCGAAATCATTCTATCATAAGCTTGTAACTCTTCATTCATCTTTTGCAGCTCATCGGTTCTTTCGGCTACCTGTTTTTCAAGGTTTCTTTTCGTGTGATGATGTGCCTGATTTCGGATATAAACGATCAATAAGATGATTGAGATGATTGAGAAAGAAATGGAGGATTTGAACCAAATTGTATCCCACCATGGAGCGAGAATGGTCAATTTCACGGAAGCTGGTGAGGCACTTTCGATTCCGGCACTATTTGAGCCTTTTACTTTGAATACATAGCTTCCAGCTGGCAGATTCGTATAAGTCGCAAAAGTTCTAGTCCCCGCATTAACCCATTCTTTATCAAATCCTTCCATTAGGTATTGAAACCTGTTTTCATCTGGTTTTTTAAAATCAAGGAGCACAAACTCAAATGAAAATACCCTTTGGGTATAGTCCAAGGTAATTTCATTCGTCTCGGAAATGTGCACATCCAACACACCATTATTGGCAGGGTTTTGAGATTCGTAAAACAATTGAAAGTCACTAAGTAAAATTCTGGGAGTAACAGCATCACTCACTATTTCTACTGGTTGAAATGAGTTAATTCCATTGATTCCTCCAAAGAACAAGGCTCCATTCGAAGCTTTGAGAAAAGCAGATGTATTGAATTCATCCGATTGTAATCCATCTTCAGCATCATAATTGGTAAATGATTTAGAGTCATAATCAAACTGGCTCAATCCCAAATTTGAACTCAACCAGAGTTTGCCCTGATCATCTTCCAGGATTCCATACATGGATTTATTGGGAAGTCCATCCTTCGGACCGAAAGTTTCGGTTGCCTTATTGCCATCAAACAGACAGAAACCATTGGTCGTTGCTAACCACATTCTATTTTGAGAATCCCTCAATATGTGTTTAATAATATTTGAAGGTAACCCATCAGATTCGGGTAAAAACTGTTTCCAGCTATTGCTAGCATCAGGCTGGCGAGAATGCATCATCAACCCATCTGCAGAGGTTCCTACCCATAATGCGTTTTCTTCTAACAAAAAGCTTGTAATCCTTTTGGCCTGATAAATGGCGCCATCCTGTGGTTGATTGTATCGCTTAATGCTATAGTCTTTCTTTGACATTCTATTCAGCCCACCATTGTGCGTTCCGATCCACAGATATTCGTCATCTTCTGCCAGCGCCCTTATGTGATCATCACTCAACGAGGATGGATCGTTTGGTTGGTGTTGAAAAGTCTTAAATGTGTTTTTTTCTCGGTCAAATAATGACAGTCCTTGTCTTGTACCTACCCATAGCTTGTTGTCATCTGCCGAGATGATGGCCCTAATGTCATTACTTGGCAAGCTTTTGGGATCATTTGGATCATGAAACCACGTCGAATAATCGTTGATATTGGGGTTGTACAAACTCAGCCCCAACGTTGTTCCAATCCAAATTTCATTTGGGGCAGATTCATGAAAACTTCTGATGACGTTCGAGGGTAGACTTTTTTTGTTTTCTGGATTGTGCCGTATCGTTTGAAATTTGTGCTTTCGCGGATCATAGATGTTGATGCCGTTGAACCTTGTGCCAATCCACACCGCACCATCAAAATCCTCGAATATGTTGAATACTCTTGAGCCCTTAAAGGACTGATCGAGTAGCGGATTGTTTTGAAATTCAACCCACGAAGGATTCTCTTTGGATTTGGCGTGGAGCCCTTCTTCCGTTCCTATCCAAAGATTTCCTTTTGAATCCGGTAAGAAATCCGTAATGAATGATGCAGTTTTGAAGTGACTGATCGTTGTTTTGGAGTTCAAATTGTAACTAAAAAGTTCTTGACTTGAGGTAACCCAGAGGATTTGATCTTTGATTTTGAGTGAGGTAATTGCTGATTTTTCATCAACACCATCAATTGAGGCGCAAGGGTAAAATTTCCCTTCCTGACCATTGTACTTTATCAGCCCATCAAACCTGGTTCCAATCCAAACATTTCCATCCTCGTCTGGAGCCATGCAGACGATGTTGTCGCTTGTCAATCCATCGGATTCATTTTCTGAATAAAAGTCAAATAGATCTGAGACTCTATTGTATTTATATAATCCTCCGCTTGTGCTAATCCAGATTGCGCCATTGCCATCTTCGATGATGTCTGTAATATTTTTATTGTCAAAAGCTTCAGCTTCTTGATGGAATTGCTTCTTTGTGAATAACTCCGTTGATTGATCATAGAGAAAAAGGCCATTCCCTATTGTGCCCACCCAGAGAAATCCATCCGTATCCTCATGAAGTACAGTTACAAAATTGACGGTCTGTGAACTCTCATTGTTCGAATTGAACCCGAACATGGTGAATTTTTTACCATCATAGCGGGTTAAACCATCTTCCGTTCCAATCCAAATAAACCCTTTGCTATCCTGAGCAATAGAGCGGATTGTATTTTGCGAAAGCCCACTTGAATTATTGATATTCTTGAAACGTACTGAGGATTGGGAGAATTGAGCCTTACTTGTCGTAAAACTGAACACTCCTACAATCAGTAAAACAAGGCAAAAGCGATTATTCATAGATGGGATAGGTGAGGATACAATTTCATACGTTTTGCTAATAAATCAAAAGAATAATGGTTGAAGGAATGATTTTGGAGTTGGACTGGTAAATAACTTTTATGCCGGGAATCTCGTATCTTTGCTCTACTGAATGAACTTGGTTAAATCCATATTGAATAGCCTATTGGTTATTACGCTGCTGATGAGCTCTGCTGGAATGTCCCTAAGTAAACATTATTGCTTGGGGAGATTGATGAGTGTGGCTGTCAATGAGCAAGCTGATAACTGCACGGAAGGCATGAGTGAAGAAATGCCCTGTTGTGAAGATGAAGTTGATTTAATCAAAACGGATGATTTCAGTGGAGTCGGCAAATTGGATTTGGATCCACCAGTGAGTTACATCACCGTTGCAGCTTACCTGTCCATCAATTCTGAATTAGTATTGATGGATGTGGATAAAACGCCAAAAATCAACCCTTCTCCTCCCTTACCTTTAAAGAATGATCAATCAATACTTCAGGTATATTTAATTTGAAATTGACATAGTGTTTACGGTTGTTCTTTGTTGAACTTTTACTATGTCAAATCATGTTCAAATCATATTATATATTCTTCGTTTTATTCATTCCACTGCTGGTTAATGCTCAGCAAATCTCGGGTATGGTTATAGATGAAACCAATACTCCGCTCATTGGGGCCACTTTACAAATAGCCAACTCTTCAGTTGGCGTGATATCAGATATTAATGGTGCTTTTCAATTAGCGGCTAAACCAGGAGATTTAATTTTAGTCAGTTTTGTTGGATACAAAGCAGACACTATTGAAATCAAATCCATGGACCCTATTCAGATCGCAATGCAACCTGCTGAAGGTGAGCTGGAGGCGGTGGTGATCAAATCTGAAACGACTTTTATTGATAACCTGGAGCCCATAACCAATGAAATCATACTGGAAAGTGAGTTGTTAAAAGCCGCTTGTTGCAACTTGTCTGAATCATTCGAAACAAATGCTTCAGTGGATGTGTCTTTTACGGATGCTGTTTCAGGTGCTCGAACGATTAAGATGCTGGGACTGGATGGCAGATATGTACAGATCATCCGTGAGAATATACCCCATGTTAGAGGGCTGAACAGTCGGTATGGGATCAGTTTTGTTCCAGGAACATGGATGCAGTCCATCGATGTTGGAAAAGGAGCAGGCAGTGTGGTAAATGGGTTTGAATCGATGGTGGGGCAAATCAACCTTGAATTCAAAAAGCCCGAAATAAGTGAGCGACTTTATCTCAATGCATATGTCAATTCCTTTGGCAGGTCTGAATTGAATGTAAATGTTGCGGCACAATTGAATGATAGGTGGAGTACAGCGATGCTAACACATGCCAATTACCTGCCTACCTCAATTGATAGAAACAGCGATGGTTTTCTGGACCTGCCCCAGTCTCGTCAGATTAACCTGCTGAATCGCTATAAGTATCAGGGAGATCGCATCAACTCTCAAATAGGTATCAACTTTATGTTGGATGAAAAAGCCGGAGGGCAAGCCGGATTTGGATTTGGTGACGACTTCCGATCCAGCCCATTGTATGGTTTTGTAAACAACACAATGCGTGCCGAACTATTTGGGAAATTGGGCATACTTTATCCAAAGAAACCTTATCAGGGATGGGGATTTATTTATTCAATAAGCATGATCCAAATGGATGGCGGATTTGGCCGTAATCCTTACAAGGCCGAGGAAAAGTCTGTCTATTTGAATGCGATTCATCAAAACATCATTGGGAGTAGCTTTCATCAGTACAAGACGGGTGGAAATTTACAGGTGAATCTGTTTGATGAACAATATCAAACCTTCAATACGGATCGCAATGAGGTAGTTCCGGGTGGTTTTTTTGAATATTCCTATTTGCCATCAGACCAATTGTCTTTGGTGATTGGTAATCGAATAGACATTCATAATTTGTACGGCTTGTATTGGGTGCCGAGGATACACCTGAGATATGAACTGTTGACAGGGACCACATTGAGATATTCAATTGGCAAGGGATACCGGACGCCATATGCACTGATGGATAATTTGCAAATTTTGAATTCTGCAAGACAGATAAGCTTTACAGAGGAGTTGTTGCCTGAAATTTCCTGGAACACTGGAGTGAGCCTTAATTCTAACATGAACCTTGGAGGGCTGCCAACAAATTTAGCTGTGGATTATTTCTACACCGGCTTTACCAATCAATTGGTGGCGGACATGGATAGTGATCACAATCAGGTAGTATTCTCTAACCTTAACGGCGACTCATATTCGCATAGCTTTCAGACACAATTGAGCGCCAGTCCTTTTGCAGGAATAGATTTTAAAACTGCTTACAAGTACTATGATGTCAGGCAAACGATAGGAGGGGAGTTAAGACATCTTCCTTTTTTGGCTCAACATAGGTTTTTTGCGAATGCAGCTTATGCCACAAAATACGAAAAGTGGAAAGCAGATATTACCTGGCAATGGAGAGGTAAATCCAGATTGCCAAATATGCTGGACTATGATGGACCCGCACGGGAGTTTCAAAATCAATCTCCAGCCTATTCATTGATCAATATGCAGATAAGTAGAGGTTTTAGGAAGGGCAGTGTCTATTTAGGAGCGGAGAATTTGTTGGATTTCAGACAGCAAGATCCGATTGTAGATGTGGACAATCCATTTGGTGAGTATTTTGATGCTTCTATGGTTTGGGGACCAGTTGCAGGTAGGGTAATTTATGCGGGATTTAGATATAAAATTAAAAAGAGATAGATATGAAATATGTAGCAACCATAATGGCAACATTGGTGGTATTTGTGGCCAACGCCCAAAAGCAGCCAGTAGCGGTTAAAGGAGGTTATCAAATTGATGTACAAACCTCTGCCATTTGTGAAATGTGCAAGGAGACCTTAGAGTACGACCTTGCTTTTGAAAAAGGAGTGAAGAGTTCGGATCTAAACCTGGAGAATAAGGTAATCAGTGTGGTTTATAATCCCAAAAAAACAACTGCTGAGGAGATCAGAACAAGAATTTCGAAAGTGGGGTATCATGCAGATGATATCCAGAGAGATGCTGAAGCTTATGAGAAATTGCCAGACTGTTGCAAGGATGGAGCACATGGAAGTCCAACGGAGCAAAAGGCACATCATCATTGATGTCGCCACGCATACACTAAAGGGCTATTGAAAAACTTCAAGCAAGAAATAACGGTTCAAAAAGGAAAATTGAAATAAATGCATAAAGGAATAATCATTTTTATTGGTGTGGTCATGATGGCTTGTACGCCAAAACCAACTGCTCAGGAGGTAGTTGATGCAGCAATAAACGCAGCAGGTTTAACTTCCATCCATTCCTCGAAAGGATCATTTGATTTTAGGGACAAGTCCTATGAGTTTAGGCGGCAAGATGGATTGTTTATTTACTCAAGGATTCAGTCCGATTCTACAGGTGCTATCATCAGGGATGTTTATTCCAATAATGGACTTGAACGATTTATCAACGACACCATTGCTGAGATTAGTGATGAGAAGCGAAGTGCCTATGCTAATTCCGTCAATAGTGTAATATATTTTGCCTTTTTACCCCTTTGGTTAAACGATGAGGCAGTGAATAAACTATATGTTGGTGAAGAACTCATCAACGGAAAGGCCTTTCATAAAGTTAGCGTGACCTTCCAACAAGAAGGAGGCGGTAAAGATTTTGAGGATGTCTTTCTCTATTGGTTTGATAAGGAAGATTACAGCACAGATTTTATCGCCTATAGCTATATCACTGACGGAGGGGGAGTGAGGTTTAGAGAAGCATATAATGCTCGTAAAGTGAATGGGGTAATCGTTCAGGACTACCGTAACTATAAGCCGAAAGATAAAAACAGTGATTTGATGGAGATAGGTAAAGCGTTCGACGCAGGAGAGCTTGAATTGCTTTCGACCATTGACCTAAAGAATGTAGAAATCTCAAGTTCAATGAATGAGTAGCACGCTTGCCATAAAGAATATGGTATGTGATCGCTGTATCGAAGCTGTCAGACAAATTTTAATTGATTTGGATGTGCGTTTCGATATTGTCGGTCTTGGAACAGTCAAGGTAGAGCAAGAATTGACGAAAGCCAAAAGGGAAAAGTTATCACAATGTCTTCATGATCGTGGGTTTGAATTATTGGAGGACAAGCTATCTCAAAGAATTTCGCAAATTAAGACTGTTATTATCGAACAGATTCATCAAAGCGGAAATGCACTAAATGTTAATTATTCAACCCTTATTGCTGAAAAAGTCGGGCGAGATTATACGGCATTGAGTAAGCTCTTTTCTTCAATAGAGGGGATTACCATAGAAAGATTTATCCTCAAGCATAAAATCGAAAAAGTAAAAGAACTCATCGTGTATGATGAGTTAACGCTTTCGGAAATAGCCCATAAACTAAATTATAGTAGTGTCGCTCATCTTTCTTCCCAGTTTAAAAAGGAAACAGGAATGACACCCTCGGCTTTCAGAAATTTGGGCAATAGTATGAGAAGAAAATTGGATGCACTCTGACCGAATCTTGTAAATCAATACCCGAATTCTGTAAGACATTTCAGCTGCGCTATTGAAACATTTGTATTGTAATCAAAATTTGAAATTATGAATACAATTCAAGTAGAAACTGATATGCATTGTACAAGCTGTTTGGACAAACTATCACCACATCTGAATGGAGATGCCAAAATCAAAGAATGGTCTGCAAATCTCGATCAAAATACGAAAATGCTGACCTTGAGTGGTGAAGAAATCTCTGAGGAATACATTGCCTCCATTTTAAACAAAGAGGGGTATAAGATTATTAATGGGGAGCATGAAAAGGCAATGTCGAACAAGGTTGACTGGCGAAATATCAAGAGCTGGAGACGAGCTTCATTTAATACACTAAATTGTTTGATTGGTTGCTCAATTGGCGATTTTGGAATGATAATCTATTTGCAAGCTTATCATCCACAAACCAGCATGATGTGGCAAATGATTTTGGCGATTATAGCCGGACTCACTACTTCGATAATGCTAGAAACCATATTATTGAAATATCGTGAGCGTTTTAGTTGGTCATTGGCGCTGAAAACTGCTTTTGGTATGTCATTCATTTCAATGGTGGGTATGGAAATCGCTATGAATACAACGGACTTTATGGTAACTGGAGGTAAGGCAGCATTTGATAACCCGACATATTGGATGGCTTTGATTTTCGCAATGGTTGTTGGTTTCCTGGCACCTTTGCCGTACAATTATTATAAATTGGAGAAGTACAATAAATCCTGTCATTAGGGAATGGCATTGCTACCAAATGATTTCTCAATGGATGAATTAGTAAGTATCTTGCATCTGTGAAAAGACTGCTTTCCATATCATTAAGTTTGTTAATGCTATTTGGCAATTTAGGATTGAGCATGGCTACCCACTATTGTGGAGGAACTATTGCGGAGATTGAAATGGCCATGGGCAAAGCAGATGTGGGATGTGGAATGGAAGAATCAGCTGCTACAGAGGAAGGCTTTTTAATCACAAAGCAGCGCTGTTGTCAAGATAAGTATCTCAAGTTGAGTTTGGAAGATGATTTCAGAACTCATGTAAATGCAGTTGAAGTTAGCCCGTCACTTTTGGTCAAACTGGCTGATAGTTTTCACAACAGCGTTACAATATATCGTAATACGGATAAAACGGTTTCCGATCGCTCTCCCCCAATAGTCAATCAGAATAGGCGAGTTCTGCTACAGATTTTCATTATTTGATACCATACATATAGCAGACTATTTTGGTCTGCTCATGGACAAACTTTGTCCGGCATTTAATCTTCGTTGAGATTGATTTAGTGATATGGTAAATAAAATTATTCGGTATTTTCTTGACAACCAGCTTGTAACGCTCCTGCTGCTGTTGCTTTTTGTTGGTTGGGGAATGATTACAATCCCCTTTGGTAGAGATTCGGCACTCTGGAATTCAGGATTTCTCCCTGTAGATCCGGTACCAGTGGATGCTATACCCGATGTTGGCGAAAATCAGCAAATTGTATTTACTCAATGGTCTGGACGATCACCTCAGGATATTGAAGATCAAATCACCTATCCGCTCACCACTTCATTATTGGGTATCCCGGGTGTTAAATCAATCAGAAGTTCATCTATTTTCGGAGTATCCAGTATTTACATCATTTTCAAGGAAGAAATAGACTTTTACTGGTCCAGATCTCGCATCCTCGAAAAACTGAATTCTCTACCTAATGGATTGCTCCCAGACGGTGTTCAGCCGGCACTGGGTCCAGATGCAACGGCTTTAGGGCAAGTTTTTTGGTACACAATAGAGGGTAGAGATGATGAGGGTAATCCAACAGGTGGATGGAACCTGCATGAGATCAGGTCGATTCAGGATTTTTATGTGAAGTACGGGCTTAGCGCTGTTGAAGATGTTTCGGAAGTTTCTTCGATAGGGGGATTTGTGCAGGAATATCAAATAGATGTGAATCCGGATGCTATGAAAGCATATGATATTCCACTGCACAAGGTGATGTTGGCAGTTCAAAAATCTAATCGGGATGTTGGAGCAAAAACCATCGAAATCAATCAAGCGGAATATTTGGTTAGAGGTTTGGGCTATATAAAGTCGATCGAGGATATTGAGCTCGCCGTTGTGGCGGTTCAGGACAATGTCCCGATTCGGATCAAGGATGTTGCTAATGTCTCAGTTGGACCTGCTACTCGCCGAGGATTGTTAGATAAAGATGGGGCTGAGGTTGTTGGTGGTGTGGTAGTGGCCAGATATGGGTCGAACCCAATGGCAGTCATTACCAACGTAAAAAGCAAAATTGAGGAAATATCAAAAGGCCTGCCAAAAAAGGTGCTGCCAAGTGGTGTGGAGAGCCAGTTAACCATCGTGCCTTTTTATGATCGTTCTGTTCTGATAAATGAGACTTTGGGTACGCTGGAAGAGGCCCTTTCACTTGAAGTGCTGATTACAATTCTGGTGGTGATTGTAATGGTGTTTAACCTAAGAGCATCAATACTGATTTCCAGTTTATTGCCAATTTCCGTTCTCATGGTTTTTATTGCCATGCGGTATTTTGGTGTAGATGCCAACATTGTCGCACTTTCAGGAATTGCGATTGCCATTGGTACTATGGTGGATTTGGGCATTGTTTTATCTGAAAATATAATCAAGCATATTAAAGAGGCTCCTGCCGCACAGCAATTAAAAGAAACCGTCTATCAGGCCTCATCAGAAGTAAGTGCTGCAATACTAACTGCAGTATCCACTACGATTGTAAGTTTTATACCTGTCTTTACGATGGAAGCGGCAGAGGGAAAACTTTTTAGACCTCTTGCCTTCACAAAAACATTTGCACTGATTGCCGCATTAATTGTTTCATTGTTTATTCTGCCAACCATAGCGCGATGGTTTTTTGGATTTTCATTGAAGAAGGATGTACGTGGATTTCTATCAATTGTATTGTTGATTTCGGCAGGAATTGCATTCTCCATATTGGATTTTTACTGGGGCGGATTAACGTTGATTGCCTTTGGGATTGCATGGATCATGCGTCACTATATGACCAAAAAATATTGGTTGATCAGCAACTTGAATGTTCTTATTTCGCTAGTGTCGATTACCTGGTTATTGGCAAATTATTGGATGCCTTTGGGTGCGGGGAAGTCTTTGCTAATGAATTACTTCTTTGTTGCACTTTTTCTTGGAACTATACTAGGCGCATTTATACTGTTAGAACATTTCTATGAATCGATTTTAAGTTTTTGTCTTAGGTTTAAATGGGTTTTTCTGCTCATTCCTTTGATCATTATGTATTCCGGTTACAGTATTTGGCAAAACGCTGGTAAGGAATTTATGCCATCATTGGATGAGGGGAGTTTTTTATTGATGCCTACTTCAATGCCCCATGCTGGGATTGAGCAAAACAAGCGTGTTGTACAGCAACTGGATATGTTGATGGCCAATATTCCGGAAGTGGAATTGGTTGTTGGTAAAATGGGTCGTGCAGAAACAGCACTTGATCCTGCACCGATATCGATGTATGAAAACATTATTAATTATAAACCTGAATTTGCCGTCAATGAAAAAGGTCATCGTCAGCGCTTTGAAATAGATGAAGATGGTCGATTCGTACTTCGGTCAGGTGAAGCGCTTTTCAATGATCAGGCATTGCGTCAGGGGATCACTTCCAAAGATTTAGTTGAATCCAGTGATGGAAATTATTTCCGAAACTGGCGCGAAGAAATCAAATCTCCCGATGATATATGGTCTGAGGTGATCAGAGTAACTAAAATACCCGGAGTTACTTCTGCTCCCAAACTGCAGCCGATTGAAACAAGGTTGGTCATGCTGCAAACAGGAATGAGGGCACCCATGGGAATAAAAGTATATGGCCCGGACCTGGAAACCATTGAGGCATTTGGGAGAGAACTGGAAGCGATCTTAAAGGAAGTTCCTTCGGTAAAAGAAGAAGCTGTTTTCTCTGATAGAATTGTTGGCAAGCCGTACATTCATTTGAACATCAATAGAGATGAGATTTCAAGATACGGGTTGAATATTGACGATGTGCAGCAAACTATTGAAACTGCAATTGGAGGGATGCAAATTACCTCGACTGTTGAAGGGCGTGAACGTTTTCCGGTGCGTGTTAGATACCCAAGAGAGTTGAGAGATGACCCTAGCTCGTTGAGCCAGATATTAATTCCTACACCTACCGGAGTTCAGATTCCTTTGGGAGAATTGTTAGACATTGAATACGTGAGGGGCCCTCAAATGATTAAAAGTGAAAACACTTTTCTGGTAGGATATGTGCTCTTAGATAAAAAGGAAGGTTTTGCAGAGGTGGATGTAGTGGAGGCGGCTCAAACGGTTATTCAGTCCAAAATTGATCAGGGAATATTAAATGTTCCAGCAGGAATCAGTTATCAATTCTCAGGCAGCTACGAAAATCAAGTCCGGGCGGAAAAGCGTCTAACGCTTATTATTCCGTTGGTATTAATCATCATTTTTATGATTCTGTATTTTCAGTTTCGCTCTGTCACAACATCGCTGATGATTTTTATAGGTATTGCAATGGCCTTTAGCGGAGGTTTTGTGATGCTTTGGCTCTATGGACAGGATTGGTTTTTCGACGTTAGCTTACTGGGCATTAACCTTCGTGATTTATTTCAAATGCAGACGATCAACTTATCGGTAGCAGTATGGGTTGGTTTCATTGCACTATTTGGCATTGCTACCGATGATGGTGTTTTGATGGGAACTTACCTCGATCAGAGTTTTAAAAGGAATGAAACAACTACTGTAGCAAAAGTAAGAGCGGCCGTCATTGAAGCCGGGAAAAGAAGAATTAAGCCGGCAGTGATGACATCAGCAACGACGATTATTGCACTATTGCCTGTATTGACTTCAACGGGAAGAGGTGCTGACATAATGATTCCAATGGCTATTCCTGCTTTTGGGGGAATGATTGTAGCATCGATTACCTATTTCATCGTTCCGGTCCTTTACGCCATGAGAGAGGAAAGTAGAATTAAAAATATGACATCATGAAGCGCTTTTATCTGGCATTGATCGTGAGCATTACAACAGCTGGTCTCCATGGGCAAACATTGGACGATTACCTCAGTGAGGCTGCTCAGAACAACCCGGGTTTAAAAGCTTCCTACAGTTCTTTTGAGGCGGCCATAAAGCATATTTCTCAGGTCAATGTTTTACCAGACCCAAATCTTTCGTTCGGATACTTTGTAAGCCCTGTTGAGACTAGAGTGGGTGCCCAGCGAGCTAAAATATCACTCAATCAAATGTTTCCTTGGTTTGGAACCCTCAAATTAAAGGAAGAAGTAGCTCAACGTAATGTTGACATCTATTATCAGCAGTTCCTGGATCACAAAAATCAATTATTCTTTCAAGTAAAAGAATCATTTTATCCTTTGTACAAGGTAAAAGCACACTTACGACTACAGGAAGAAAATCTTCAAATACTTGAAACTTACAGGCAGCTTTCCACTACCAATTTTGCGAATGGAAAAGGACCGATGACGGATGTACTTCGTGTTGAAATTCTGATTGAAAATATTGAAACCGAGATGAGCTTACTAACTGCACAGGTAAGACCGCTGGAAATTAAGTTTAATCGGCTTTTGAATAGAGAAGACTCAATGAAGGTATTTATAGCAGATACACTTTCTATTTCATTGATTGACTCCTTAAAGAGTGATTCTGTGGGTGTGAATCATCCTAAAGTAGCAGCAATAAAAAGCAAATTACAAATGCTTCAAGCCCAGGAAGTTGTGGTTCAAAAAAGTGGATTTCCACAAATGGGATTAGGATTGGATTATGTATTCATCAACAAGCGACCTGATCTTGACATGACGAATAATGGTAAAGATGCTATCATGCCAATGATTAGTATGACGCTTCCTGTATTTAGAAGAAAATACACCTCCGCCCTCGAAGAGAATCGGTTACTACAACAATCAATCAGTTATCAAATGGAGCAAGTAGAGAATAACCTGATGAGTGAATATGAATCAATCGGGTATGAAATTGATAAGACTTCACAATTGGACGAACTGTATGAAAATCAGCTTCAAAAATCTAAGCGGGTGTTAAGTCTGCTATATGCTGCATATAGCAATTCAGGGAAAGACTTTGAAGAAATCCTTCGGGTACAGCAACAAATTTTGAAATACGAGATGGCTCAAGTTTCTGTCAGAGCAGATCATCACATTGCACTGGCCAGATTGGCATATTTAACGGCAAAATCAGAATTAGATGGGAGAACTAAATAAATCAACAGTTTTTATTGCCCTGGGCACACTGATACTTGGTTTGGGCTTGGGATGGGTGTTTTTTGCTGGGGAAAAGGAAGCTGATCTCGCGGATCATCAACACGGAATGGAAACCATATCAAGTGATTGGACGTGTTCGATGCACCCACAAATAAGACAAAAGGAGCCAGGATCATGTCCTATTTGTGGTATGGACCTTATTCCTGTTGGATCCAACGAAATGTCTGACGGGGACAAATTGGAAATCAAGATGTCTCCAACTGCGATGCAATTGGCAAGTGTTCAAACAGCAATTGTTAATAAAACACAGCCGGTCAAAGAACTGAGATTGTCAGGTAAGATTCAGGTAGATGAGAGCAAGATCACTTCACAGACAACCCATATCTCCGGGAGAATTGAAAAACTTTTGGTGAATACCACAGGTGAATATGTAAGGAGAGGTCAGGTAATTGCTCATATATACTCGCCAGAATTGGTAACTGCTCAAAACGAACTGTTGGAGGCGAACCAAATTGCTGATAGCAATCCTCAATTGCTATTAGCCGCTAAAGAAAAACTTAAGAATTGGAAACTAAGTGATGCCCAGATTGCCTCTTTTTTGGAAGCGGGACAGCCGGAGGAAAATTTTCCAATATTGGCTGATCAAAGCGGCATTGTGTTAACCAAACGGGTAAATCTTGGAGATCATGTAATGGCAGGAGCTTCACTATTTGAAGTGGCGAACTTAACACAGGTTTGGGTGTTATTTGATGTCTATGAATCCGATATGGATTGGGTAAAAATTGGTGATAAAGTAAGTTATACGGTGAGTTCTGTTCCCGGCAAAACATTCACAGGTACGATCGATTTTATTGATCCTGTGATAGACCCTAATTCCCGAGTGGCTCGAGCAAGGGTGGTTGCATCAAATAGGAATGGTGAGTTAAAACCTGAAATGTTTGCATCTGGAATAGTGAGCAATCCCATTGATGAAAGAGAAGAGCTGGTCATTATTCCAAAATCGGCTGTCATGTGGACGGGTAAAAAGTCTGTTGTCTACATCAAGAATACTGGATCCCAAGAGGTGAGTTTTGTGATGAGACAAATCATCACGGGTGCATCTTTGGGGGATCAAATCATTGTATTTGAGGGACTGAAGGAGGGAGAAGAGATTGCTACGCATGGGGCTTTCAGTATCGATGCAGCGGCCCAATTGGCCGGATTGCCAAGCATGATGAACCCGAAAAAACCAGAGGACGATAATCATGTAGAGGATCAAAAATTAGAAAAACTACAGGTAAATGAGTCCGAGATTGTATTCGATAGCGATCCAACTTTCAAAACGCAATTTCAAAAGGTGTTTTTGAGCTATTTGCCTGTGAAAGATGCATTGATAGAAAGCGATTTGGAAGCTGCGAACAGCAACGCTCAAAAATTACTTGATGCAATGTCTAACGTCGATATGAGACTTGTGAAAGGCGATGCTCATGCAGCGTTGATGAAGGATTTGATTGTACTTGAGTCGGCTATCAAAGGCATTATAAATGAAGAGGATTTGGGTAGTGCAAGAGCTTTATTATCTCCGCTAAGCGATCAATTATATCATTCATTAAAGAAATACAATATTACCGTGGCAGGTTATCGACAATTTTGCCCGATGGCGCTTGATTATGAGGGTGCATACTGGCTCAGTGATTCAGAGGAGATTCTCAATCCCTATTTTGGTGATGCCATGCTTACGTGTGGAAATGTTGAAGAAGAGTTGAAATAATGTTTAATAATAATACACCTTGAAAATGAAATTAATAATCAGTTTAACCCTTTCACTTACATTGTTTGGTTTCACTCACAATGTTTCGGCTCAAGATTTTGTTGATAGCTACCTTGAGCTAAAAGATGCCTTAGTTCAATCGGACGCCAGTACTGCTACGAGTAGTGCGCAAAATTTATTGAAGCAGCTTCCTGATGAGTCTGCTTTCGCAGAATCGGTCAAAGAAATAGCGTCATCAGAAGATATCAAAGTTCAAAGAGCGGCATTTAAGATTGTGACAAAGGGCATGATAAACCTGGTGAAATCCAATGAACTGGATCAAACTTTATTTGTTCAATATTGTCCAATGGCACTTAAAAACACTGGAGGATCCTGGTTGAGTCTCTCAGAAGAAATTAGAAATCCCTACTTCGGAGACGCTATGCTGAAATGTGGTTCAGTAAAGGAGGAAATCAATAATTAAATATGTGGAAATTATTGAAAGTAGTATCACTTTTTCTACTCCTAGCATGCGGTGTGTCAGAGCAAAAAAAGGACAGTGAAACAAATGGAAGTGATAAAGTAGCCATTGACATAAAGCCAAGTTTGAGCCTTATAGATGGCCCGTCCGATGCGCTCAGTTCATTACCATACCTAACAAAAAGAGCAGATAAACTACTCATGTCATGGATTGAAAAAAGCGAGGATACTGCAAAATTCTATTTTTCAGAATACGATGGAGGAAATTGGTCAGAAAAATCGCTCATTGCCAGTGGTTCAGATTGGTTCGTCAATTGGGCGGACTATCCGATGATCAGTGCTGGAGATCATGGCATGATGGCGCATTATCTACAGAAAAGTGCACCAGACAAGTTCGCCTATGACGTCACCGTATTATTGAACTTTGATGATTCATGGAACGATCCATTTGTTGTGCATCAGGACGGTATTCAGGCAGAACACGGGTTTGTGACAACTTTGGTGAATGATGATAACTATCAAATGGCATGGTTGGATGGACGTCATTCTGCTGGAGGACATGATCATGGAGGAGGCAGTATGACATTGCGCACTGCAAGCGTTAATGCTAAAACTGGAATTATTTCTGAGGAAATGGAATTAGATGACAAGACTTGTGATTGTTGTCAGACAACTGGGGCAATGACCGCAACTGGACCTGTATTTGTGTATCGTGATCGTTCCGATTTGGAAATTAGAGATATCAGTATTGTTAGACTTGTAGACGGGAACTGGACTGCACCAAAAGTTATCTATCAGGATAACTGGAAAATTGCCGGTTGCCCGGTCAATGGGCCCAGAATGGATGCATTTGATGACCAACTAGCGATTGCCTGGTTTTCTTCGCCCAACAATAAATCGCAGGTCAAGGTGATTTTCTCAAACGATGCAGGAGAAACCTTTTTTGAGCCAATTCTGATTGACGAGAGTCAACCAGTTGGTAGAGTTGATTTAGCCATGATTACGAAAGATAAAGCCATTGTCAGCTGGTTGGATATGCAGACGGACGAGGCAGTAATCAAAGCTCAATTGGTAACGCCAAATGGGAAATTAGGTGATGAAATCATCGTAGCAAGAACGTCCGAGAGCCGTGGAAGTGGATTTCCCCAACTGGAGATCGTAAGGGGAGATGTGTATCTTTCATGGACAGCTATTGAGGAAAACAACACCAAAGTGAAAGTTGCTGTGTTATCTGAGTTGCAATAACTCATCTCAATGTTGATCAGCTTTGCGATAAAGGATGGATAAACAACTCGGCCTCAGGGAAAATTGGCGGCAATTCACGCTATTGGTGATCATCAATGGATTTGTGGGTGGTATGGTGGGACTGGAACGAACCATTCTGCCTCAGATTGCAGAGGTGGACTTTGGTTTAGCAGCCAAGACGGCTGTGCTCTCATTCATTGTGGTTTTCGGTATTTCCAAAGCCATCACCAATTACTATACAGGTGTTTGGGCCAGTCGGTGGGGTCGAAAGAAGTTGCTGGTATGGGGCTGGTTAATAGGAATGCCTGTTCCAGTGCTGTTGATTTTTGCTAATTCCTGGGAATTAGTGGTTTTTGCTAATGTGCTACTTGGAATCAATCAGGGAATGACCTGGTCGAGTACTGTAGTGATGAAAATTGACCTGGTTGGAGAGAAGAATAGGGGATTTGCCATGGGCCTCAATGAATCTGCCGGATATCTCGCTGTAGGACTAGTGGCTTTTCTTACGGGTTGGATTGCTGCTGAATATGGATTAAGACCTTACCCATTTTACTTAGGGATTGGTTTTGCTGCAATCGGGTTGTTGAGTAGTCAATTCCTCGTGAAGGATACGGTCCATTACGTGGCTTCTGAAGCCAAGTCAAGTGCTATTCCAAAGCTAAAGCATGTTTTTAGAGAGACTTCCTGGCTCAATCCAAACCTCGGCGCTATTTCACAAGCTGGACTAGTCAACAATCTAAATGATGGAATGATTTGGGGTTTGTTGCCCATTTTATTGCTTGAATATGAGTTTGATTTGACGGCATCTGGAAAACTAGTAGCCATTTATCCTGTGGTGTGGGGTTTGGGTCAGATCGCGACGGGGAAGTTGGCAGATCACTTTGATAAAAAGCGGATGCTCTTTCTGGGGATGCTACTTCAAGGCGTGACCATTCTTTTTTATGCCTATACAGATTCTTTCATTTGGCTTGCCATTCTGGGAGTTATTTTGGGGATCGGCACAGCGATCGTTTATCCAACGTTTCTAGCTGCCATGGCGGATAACACTCATCCGGAGCAGAGAGCGCAGAGTATTGGAGTGTTCAGGCTTTGGCGCGATCTGGGCTATGCAGTTGGCGCTGTAGTGTCGGGTGTGATTGCAGATTTATTTGGAATCCAACATGCCATACTGTCAATCGGTACTTTGACTGTATTGTCAGCCATGATCATTCAACTGAGAATGCGATCCTCAATACACTGACTTTACTCCAGCTCCATTTTGAAAACGGTTGCGAATTCATTCATGGGAGCATCAGGTGTCACAATCGTCAATCCAGTGTGTGCGTGATCAAACGCAACTTCAGTATCTGATCCAAGAAGTGTAATTCGCTTGATTGGAGTGAGCGGAGCGTATCTGTGTTTGGCTAGTAGTTTTAGCCAGATCTTCTTGCCTCGTTGTGGTTGGCCCAGGCAGAACATATACAGTGTTTTTTCATCTTTTGATTGCGTAAATCGAATATCCTCTGCTGTGTATTTAACGGTGGATGACTGACCGCCATGAGAACCTTCACCGGCTCTGGCATTCCCAAATCCAAAAAGTGCCCAGGGTTTTGTATCATAGATTGCTTCTCCATGTTTGGAAAACCAACTGCCCATTTCTAGCAAAATATCTTTTTGCTCGGGTGGAATGGTGCCATCAGCTTTTGGAGAAATGTTGAGCAAAACAATGCCGTTCTTGCTGACAACATCAATGAGATTTCTAATCACCATGCTGGCCGGTTTGTAAGTTTGTCCGTCGATATATCCCCATGATTTGAAGCTAAGGGTAATATCAGTCATCCATGGTTTTTCGGTGATATCTCTTCGTCCCCCTTGCTCAATGTCATGAATACCAACTGAAGTGGGGAGATCCAACTGTTTGTATGCAATGGCAACTTGTTGGTCGTTTTTAGCCTCATTGTTGAAATAGTAGGCGATCATTTCTTTTTTGTACTCATCAGGTATGAATCTTAACCATGAATCAAACCAGATAATATCCGGTTGATATTTATCAATTACTTCCACGACCTGATCCTTCCAGTAGTCATGAAATTCCTTTTCAGGAATGTTTCCATAAAACTTGCTCAACTTCGGATCTGTTGAGGAAGTATGCCAATCTGGATTGTAGGTGAAGTGGCTGTTAAATTCGCCCCATTGATCAGGTTGATCCCTATTTCGTTGTAGATTTCTGGCATGATGGAAGGTGGTAACCAATTTCAACCCTTTCGATCTCAAAGCTTTGGCCAGCTCACCAGTGATATCTTGCTCGGGTCCCATATCAGCGGCATTCCAGGGATTGATCTCACTATCCCACATCGCAAAGCCGTCGTGATGCTGAGCAACTGGTCCGGCAAATTTTGCTCCGGCCTTTTCAAAGAGATTGGCCCACTCGGTGGCGTCAAAATGTTCTGCGTTAAAGTCTTCAATGAAGTGGTGATAGCCAAATTCGCTTTGATCGCCATATGTTTTGCGATGATGCTCATATTCTTTGGTCCCCTCGATGTACATCTTACTTGGATACCACTCACTGCTAAAGGCAGGAACGGCATAAACACCCCAATGAAAGTAAATGCCCAGTTTAGCATCTTGCAGCCATTGTGGAACAGCGTTATGTTCACTCAAAGATTCCCAGGTGGGCAGGTATTTTTTTTCTTCGCTATTTGTAGGTTGCTTTACCTCAGCACAGGACAGTGCCAAAACCAGGATTACAGACAGATGTTTCATAGAACGAGATTTTTTTCAATCTATTCAATGTATGTGAAATGGTTTCCGGAACCGTTCCCGCTAGTGTCGCCCTTTTGTGAAATGGTTGCAAAGGTCTTGTCTTACTTTTGCACAAGTCATGTGAACGAAAAGGTATGGGCGCATTGTTAATACATAAGCATCCAATAGTCTAGATGACAGTAGAAAAAACAGAAAGTAGTCAGATCAATCAGTCATTCAATGTGCTCGGGATGACTTGTGCCGCTTGCGCAACTAGCTTGGAAAGCTATGTGAGCAGTCTTCAGGGAGTGGAACGAGTAGCAGTCAATTATCCGAACAAGTCCGTCGATTTAGCTTATGATGCAAGCCAATTGGAGTTGAAGGCGATTGTAGCCAAGGCTCATGAGATAGGTTATGACATTGTTGTAGGCAATGAGTCTGAGCGAAAGGCAGTGATCGAACAGTCTGAATTGGAAAGAATTCAAACCCTGAAAGGTAGACTTTGGATTGCCGTCATTTGCTCAACACCTATTTTCATCATGGCCATGTTCATGATGGGAGTTTTTCCTTACGAGAATTGGATTATGCTGCTTTTGAGTTTGCCGGTAATGACCTGGAGTGGACAGGAGTTTTACATCAACGCCTGGCGAAGGATCAAGCACGGCACAACGAGTATGGACACGCTTGTTGCCTTGAGTACTGGCATTGCATTTGTTTTCAGCGTTTTTAACACAGCATTTCCAGAAGTGCTGACGGCAATCGGAGCGACTCCTCATGTGTATTTTGAGTCTGCCGTAATCATTATCACATTGATTCTATTAGGGCGGTATCTCGAGGAACGTGCAAAATTGAAAACTGGTGATGCCATCAAGCAACTGATGAAGTTGCAGCCAGAGCAGGTTACAGTGATTAGAAATGGTGAAGAGCAAGTCATATCGCTTGCAGACGTAGTTGTAAATGATTTGGTAGTAGTTAAGCCAGGAGAACGAATTGCTGTAGATGGCCTCATCAAAAAGGGAGATTCCTTTGTGGATGAGAGTATGATCACGGGTGAGTCGATACCAGTTGAGAAGCGAAAAAAGGACATGATCTATTCGGGAACCATTAATCAGAATGGAAACTTAAAGGTCCTGGTGAAGAAGACAAATCAAGAAACGGTATTGGCAGGCATTATCAAGAGAGTTGGACATGCGCAAGCCAGTAAGCCGGCTATTCAAAAGACTGTTGATAAAGTGTCGGCAGTATTTGTGCCCGTTGTGGTAGTCTTGGCAATTGCTACATTTCTGGTTTGGTTGCTGGTTGGAGGTGAGGCGATGCACGGAATGATTGCGGCCATCACTGTGTTGATTATCGCGTGTCCTTGCGCCCTGGGGTTGGCTACTCCAACTGCCGTGATGGTCGGTATTGGGAAAAGTGCACTGAAGGGCATCCTTGTCAAGAATGCGGATACCTTAGAAACTGCTGGACATATAGATACCATCGTTTTAGATAAAACCGGTACAATAACTGAGGGGCGACCTAGTGTGCAAGCCGTAAAATGGTTTGGCGATAGTGGACAATATGCTCCGATCCTGAAAGGCATGGAAGAGTTGTCAGAACACCCACTTGCCAATGCAGTCGTCGAATACCTGAGTGAATTTACTTCCTCTGGTGAGATTGATCATTTTGAAAGCCAGTCCGGGTTTGGAATAAAGGCACAGGTTGATGGGGTGGATTATGCAGTGGGAAATCGACGATTGATGCACCAGGTGGTCATTGAAGAATCAGCTCTAAATGAAGAACAGAGCATGAAGGCTGACGGTCAGACGTTGATTTATTTTGCTAAGAATGATCAGCTCATTGCTATGCTGAGTATAGCTGATCAGCTCAAATCAACCTCCGCAAATGCCATTGCGACCCTACAACAGAGCAATATTGAAGTTCATATGTTAACAGGTGATGCAGAAGAGGTCGCCAAATCTGTTTGTCAACAGGTTGGTATTACCAATTGGCAGTCTGAGATGCTACCGGCGGACAAGTATGTATACGTGGCAGAAATGCAGCGAAAAGGCAAAAAGGTAGCCATGGCCGGAGATGGGATTAACGATGCGGAGGCACTTGTTAAAGCTGACGTTGGCATAGCGATGGGGCATGGGACGGATATAGCCATGGAAGCAGCAGGAATTACTTTAATTCGGTCTGATCTTCAGCAAATTGTAAATGCCATTCGCATTTCGAAAGCCACCATTAAAACGATCAGGCAAAACTTGTTTTGGGCGTTTGTTTATAATCTCATTGCGCTACCAGTGGCGGCTGGTATATTGTACCCCATCAATGGATTTATGCTCAATCCAATGATTGCAGGAGGCGCAATGGCATTTAGTTCGATTTCTGTGGTATTGAATAGCCTTAGACTGAGGAAAGTCAATGTTGATTAACCTGACAATCCGTTAATTTGTACAACGAAAACAATGATAATGAAGAAATTAACCTATAAAACTAATATCAACTGCGGAGGATGTATACAGTCCGTCACTCCTTTTTTGAATGAGGTAGATGATATTGACAGTTGGAAAGTAGATACGGACAATCCAGATAAGATATTAACTATCGAAGGAGAAGAAGACCTTTCCAGCAAGGAGATCATTGACACAGTAATAAAGGCTGGATTTATGATCGAAGAAATTGCCTGATAAGTGATTTTATCAGTATTTATGATTTTCGATTGAATCTGGATAAAATAGTTAATAGCCTCGTTGACATGGACCAATAAGTAAGGATTGGAATTTATTTTAATTGCCCTGTAACCTTTTAAAATTCCTATACGTAATATTGTTTGTAAGTGATCACTCACTTTATTTATGACTGAAAAGCAAGAGAAAATATTGAACGCCGCTTTGGCACTTTTTGCCGAGGAAGGATATAATACTACTTCAACAAATAAGGTAGCTAAAAAGGCTGGCGTTTCAGAAGGGCTTATTTTCAGGCATTTTAAAAATAAAGAGGGATTACTTGCTGCCATCATGAAGGAGGGAGAAGAGCGTGCCAAAGTACTTCAGTCCGATGTTTTACTGGAATCAGATCCCAAAGAAGTAGTAAGGAAAACCTTGCATTTAGGTGATAAAATGATGGATACAGAGGAAAGTAATGCATTCTGGAAGCTTCAATTCAAATTAAAATGGGAATTGGAGTATTACGGTGCGGAAAAGATGGAACCACTGGAATTGATATTGGCTAATGCCTTGGAGAAGTTGGGTTATTCGAATCCTCGAATGGAAGCCAGAATGCTGTTGCTAACGCTGGAAGGGTTGGCAATGCGTTATTATTTACAGGACGGATTTGAACTGGCTCCTCACATCGATTTTTTGGTGAATAAATATGATGTTTAAAAAAATAACACAAAAATAAGTAAGTACTCACATAATTAAATAGATCATGGATAAGAAAGTAGTATTAATTACCGGAGCATCTTCAGGTATGGGTAAGGATGCGGCATTGCAGTTAATCAAAGAAGGTCATATCGTTTATGGTGCGGCCAGAAGAGTAGAATTGATGCAGGACATTGAAAAAGCTGGTGGGCATGCCATCAGATTGGATGTAACCAATTCGGATGAGATAAAAATGGGTGTTGATCGAATTCTTAAAGAGCATGGTCGCATTGATGTTTTAGTCAATAATGCCGGATATGGTTTGTATGGGTCTGTTGAAGAGGTGTCCATTGAAGACGCCAAACGCCAGTTTGATGTGAATATATTTGGGTTAGCTCAAATCACGCAGGCAGTCATTCCTCAAATGCGAGGGAGGCGATCAGGAAAGATTATCAATATTTCATCGATGGGCGGCAAAATGTATACGCCACTTGGCGCCTGGTACCATGCCACTAAGCACGCACTTGAAGGATGGAGTGATTGTTTGAGGTTGGAGTTAGCTCAATTCGGAATAGATGTTGTCATTGTTGAACCAGGTGCTATTGCCACAGAGTTTGGTGATGTAATGCTCGATCCAATGGTGAAAAACTCAGGAAATGGCCCGTATAAGCCATTGGTAGATGCGCTAGCTAAATCAACTAAGGAAATGTATAGCAAAAAGAATGCGGCTTCACCATCGTCAGTAATTACGAATGTAATTTCAAAGGCCATACGATCTGCCAAGCCTAAGACCAGGTATCGTGCAGGAAAATGGGCAAAACCTATGGTTTGGATTCGTGTTAACTTAGGTGATAGAATTTTTGATAAGACGGTGATGAGTCAAATAAAATAGTCATGAAAGTAATTGTAACTGGAGCAACAGGAATGGTAGGTAAGGGTGTTCTTTTGGAATGCTTTGACCATCCAGAGATTACAGATGTTTTATCAATAAGCAGACGGTCTTTGGGTATAAAGCACGAAAAGCTAAAAGAACTGATCCATAAGGATTTTTCTGAGTTCAAATCTGTGGAAGATCAACTCAAGGGATATGACGCATGCTATCACAGCATGGGGGTAAGTGCCACAGGAATGAGTGAAGAAGACTATACTCACATGACATTTGGCTTCAGCCTCTCTTTGGCAAAATCTCTCCATGCAGTAAACCCTGAAATGACCTTTGTCTATGTTTCGGGGCAGGGAACGGATTCGTCCGAACAGGGGCGATCCATGTGGGCAAGAGTGAAAGGGAAGACGGAAAATGATATTTTGAAACTTGGATTTAGGCAGGCATTTATGTTCAGACCTGGGGGTATTATTCCGCTCAGGGGAATTCGTTCGGCAACAAAACTTTATCAATTCTTTTATGATTACTTTATGTGGTTGCTGAAGTTGATCAAACTAATGGCCCCTTACTCCATTGTGAATACAACTCAAATTGGTCTTTCCATGATCAATGTTACGTTGGATGGGTATGATCGTGAAATTCTGAACCCAAAAGATATTATTGACACATCTGTTGAATCGTCTTAACCCTTGATTGGTTAATGAAAAAGACACTAATTCTAATACCTATCATTCTCCTTTTACTTGGAGGATATTTGGCATACTTCTTTATCGCCAATGATGCACCTATTATAAAAGGTAAAGTGATTTCCAATGTGGAGTTCAAGCCAGGCTTATCTCTTGATGTATATAATCCGACAGTTGAAGTTTATGGTAGAAACCCAGTGGTTATTTTCTATCATGGAGGGGCATGGATTGGAGGTAGTAAAGAATCAGTTAATATCAATAGATTTAATCATGCCATCAATGAATTAAGAAAGAATGGATTTGCTGTCGTGAGTCCCAATTATACGCTGGCAAGAAATGGACAATCCCCGTTTCCAGCTTGTATTGAAGATGGTTTTGACGCCTTGTTTTGGGTGACAGATCATGCTGAAGAGTATGGATTTGATTTGGATAACGTAGGAGTATTTGGTGAATCCGCCGGGGCACATATTGCTATGTCTGTAGGTTATGCCAAACCTTCTGATTTCGGGATTCCAAGGCGAAAACCTAAATTGGAGTATGTGGTTGATGTGTACGGTCCGAACCACCTGGAACGAATGTATCACATGCAAACAATGGACAGTATTAATGCACTGTTAGAAAAACTACCTCCTCATTTACAGGAATGTTTAGATATTGCTCAACATCTTTTTGGATTTGATCCAGATCAGGACACCCTGCGAGCTGAGAAAGTGATGACAATATATTCACCAATCAACTATCTTGATGCTGAGGATCCATATACATTAATGATTCATGGTGATGTAGATCAAATTGTTCCATTGGACCAATCGACATTGTTGAAAGAAAAATTGGACTCACTTGGGGTCACAAATGACATCAAGATTTTAGAAGGAGTGAATCATGCTTTTAGTGGCGCAACGCAACAACAAAAAACAGAAATGGAGGATTTGATTGCTAAGACCATCATGAGGAATTATTCAGGTCAACTAAACAAACCATGAATTTCTGCATCGATTCTCTCAACAATCATTGAAAAATCATCAGGAGTATTTACAAAGTCAATTTCATCCACGTCAACGATTAATAGCTTACCCAGTTTATAATCATCGATCCAATAGGTATAATGTTCATTGAGGTTTTTCAAATAATCGAGTCGAATGGCATTTTCATATGCTCTTCCTCTTTTCTGAATTTGACTCACCAGTTTAGGAATGTCAGACCGGAGATAGATCAGGAGATCTGGGGGCTTGACATGCTGAATCATTGACTCATACAAAGTCAGATATGTAGAATAGTCTCGTTCATTGAGCATGCCTGACTCATATAGATTCAAGGCAAATATGTGGGCATCCTCATAGATCGTTCGGTCTTGAATCGTCGGACTTCTTTCGATGGTCTTAATTTGGTTGAACCTACTGTTGAGGAAATAAACCTGAAGATGAAATGCCCATGTCTTCATGTCCTCATAAAAGTCAGCCAAATATGGATTGTTGTCTACAGCTTCGTACAGCACCTTCCATTTGTAATGGTTCCCGAGTTTTTCTGCAAGAGTTGTTTTTCCAGACCCAATGTTGCCACAAATCGCTAAATACATGCGTGCAAATCTATTGCCCAGGAATCATGGTTAGGCATAATTGGTATTACATCATTTAATTTTTCCTGCTTTGTCATCTGAATATCGACTGCAAACCCCATTCTCCAACCAGTCATATAAATACTTGTTAAAATGGCCTTACAAGGGTGGTACTTTTGTAGATATTTTAAGAATTCAAAATACCTTAATGAACAAGATAATTGTAGTTGCTGTAGTCACTTTTATGTCTCTGGCTGGATTCGCACAAAATGGTGCAAACCTTCAGGACACTTATCAAATTAGCATTACGGCGACATCAGAAGAGATTAATATTGATGGAGAACTGGATGAGGCGGTGTGGGCAAATGCCCAGGTGGCTACAGATTTCTGGTACAGTTTTCCTGTCGATGACAAGCGTGCGGAAGATATCAATAGAACAGAGGTGCAGCTCACCTATGATGACGAATTCATTTATTTGGCTGCTAAATGCTATGGAGTTGGACCGTATGTGGTACAATCTTTAAAACGGGACAATCCGGCAATGTGGCGAGGTGATGCATTTGCGATCGTACTTGATCCTGTCAATGAAAGAACGAATGGCTTTGTGTTTGCTACTAATCCTGCGGGTGTACAAAGCGAGTCCTTGATCACGGGTCAAACCGGCCGCAGAGGATCACAAGGTTCATCGGGGATGAATACAGCTTGGGATAACAAGTGGTATGTTGATTCTAAGACTTACGAAAATTACTGGACGGTTGAAATGGCGATCCCCTTCAAGAGTTTAAGGTTCGGGGATAAGCAACGCTGGGGTATCAATTTTGTAAGAAGTGAGATGAAAACCAATGCGTACCATACCTGGTCGCCGGTACCTGTACAATTCAGGGGTGTTGACTTGGGTTATACAGGTGTCATGAATTGGGACAAAGCTCCAAAGAAGACAAAAAAGAACATATCCGTTATTCCATATGCACTTGGATCCGGATACAAAGATATTGAGGAGGGTGAGGAGCTGGATTTGAGAGGGAGAGTCGGAGCTGATGCTAAAGTAGCCATAACATCCGGTCTGAATTTGGATGTGACCGTCAATCCGGATTTTTCGCAGGTAGATGTAGATCAGCAAGTAACTAATCTCAATACGTTTAGTGTTCGTTTCCCTGAAAGGAGATTATTCTTTTTGGAGAATTCAGATATTTTCAGCGATTTTGGCATTCCTCCTTTGAGGCCATTTTTCTCAAGAAGGATTGGCTTGGATGAAGATGCCAATACCATTCCCATACTTTTTGGAGCAAGGCTGAGTGGTAATGTCAATAAAAACCTGAGAATAGGGGTCATGAATATGCAAACTGGTGAAGATGTAAACCCTGGAAACAATTACACTTCTATGGCATTTCACCAACGTGTTTTTGGCAGGTCAGTGGTAAAAGGGTACATGCATAATCGACAGGCGTTCGTTGAAGGAGAATCACAGTCCGATGATTATAATCGAATGGGTGGTTTAGAATACCAATACCGATCTGTAGACGGTAAATGGGAGGCGTTTGGAGGTGGAGGTCTCTCTTATACAGATGTTTGGAGCACAGAAAATTATTTCTACAAAATTGGAGGAGGATACGAAGGAAGGGCATTTAGTTGGTATGCCAACATATCAGGACTAGGTGACGGATACATTGCCGATCTAGGATTTATGCCCCGAAAAACGCATTATGATGCAATTAGGGATACGACTTTTGAGATAGGTCTCAATCATTGGTACTCCAGAATAGGGTATACCATTTACCCTGAAAATCCAGCTATTAATCAGCATCGATTTGGCATAACCAGCATTGCAGATCTCACGACAACTGGAAAATGGATCAATCATCAGCTTTCAGGATCTTATAACATGTCAATGAATAATTCAAGTCAATTGTCTGTGGAGGCTTCACATAACGACAAAGAACTTATATATCCGTTTGCTTTTACAGATGGTGAACCCTTACCTGCAGGTACTTATAGTTATAACTCTGCGGAGATTACATACAGGTCAGACTCTAGAAGAATATTTTCCTTCGAAGGAGGCATCATGACTGGAGGTTTTTACAATGGGAATATTTTCAGCTATGGAGTGGGCGCTAATTTGAGGGTGCAGCCATGGGGGAATTTCTCGATGAATTTCGAACAAAATAATTTGAGATTCCCGAGCCCATATGGTAGTGAAAAATTACTATTGATTGGCCCGAAAGCTGAAGTGAATTTCTCCAGGAATATGTTCTGGACAACATTTCTTCAATATAACACGCAACGGGACAATTTTAATATCAATAGCCGATTTCAATGGAGGTACTTGCCTATGTCAGATTTGTTTATTGTCTATTCTGATAACTATGCCGTTGAGCAGTGGGGACCTAAAAACAGAGGATTGGTTATTAAGCTGAATTATTGGCTTAATCTTTAAGTGTCTTATGCACAATATCGATCAACCAGGGAATGTTGACAGGTTTCTGTGCAAATTGAATGATTACTCCCTGTTTCATAAGTTTAACTATTTCATCTGATTTGTCGTATCCTGTTAGTACAATGATCTTGGAGTCAGGAGTTACCTGATGTGCTTCTTTAATAAAAGCAGTGCCATCAATTTTGGGCATGTTGAGATCCGTGATGATCAAATGAAAAACTTGTTGCTGTAAATAATCTAACCCTTGTTGACCATCTTCGGCGCAGGTTACCTGATAATCATTTTCTAATAAAATTTCCAAATTCATTCGATTGGGCCATTCGTCATCAACGATTAGAATGTGCTTTGGGTCAGACTTCATCTGTAGCTCTTTGAAATTCAAGTGAAACAGTCGTGCCAGTATTTACCTCTGAGTCATAGCTGATATGTGCATCGTGATCCAGAATAATCTGATGAACAATCGATAGTCCAAGCCCAACCCCTTCTCCAGGATCTTTAGTGGTGAAAAAAGGGTCAAATATTTTTAATTTGTCCTCCTTGTTGATTTCGATCCCATTGTCTTTAATTTTTATCACATAAAAATCTTTATGCTTTTTTAGATCAATGATGATCTTACCATTTTCTCCTAGCGCATGAATTGCATTCATAATGATGTTGTTAAACACCTGGTAAAGCTGCCCCTCATTGCCAATGATCATTAGTTGATCATTAATCTTTTTTTCTAAAACGACTTTATTGTGGATTTCATGCCTGAGAAGAATCAACGTTTCATCAATTATTTTATTCAGGTCTACCCGTCCCTTAGATTTTTGATCTGCTTGATTAAAGTTATTTAGACTTCTTACAATATTGACGATTCGATCTATTCCTGAATTCATATTGCTGATGATCTCATCGTAGCTCATGGCATCATTCTGAGATGACTCGTGAAATGTCATTTTTAGGATTTCAGTTCCGGACTTAATGAAGTTAAGGGGATTGTTGATCTCGTGAGCAACGCCGGATACCTAGGTTCCAAGAGAAGCCATTTTTTCAGATTGAATCAGTTGATCTTGCATCAATTCAATTTCATGGATCTTATTACTCAAAACTTCTTTCTGTAGCTGAAGATCATGATTGACGCTGTTGAGCTCTTCATTAGAGCTCATTAGTTCACTGTTGAGTGTTGTGATTTTGTCGGTATATTATCGACGTTTTATGATCCAGTAGATGGTGGTGAGTAAAAGTAGTCCGATGAGCATGAGTGTGGTGATTGTCAGCGCAATAGTATTTTGCTGATCCTCGATCATCTTTTCTTTTGTAGACAAAAGTTTTTGATTGTCAGAAATGGTTTGATTTAGGTCAATACTGGCAGTTATCAAATTATCTAAGTCTTTTTTCCTTTCATCAATTAAATCCAGGATATTAGTCATTTCCAGCGATTGCTGCTTGATGACAGTTTGCTGTTGCAAAATGTTGGCATCCTGCTCGCTAATAGTGGTAAGTTGATCTCGTAACTCTAAACGGTGCTGAGCTATTTGATTATTAACCAGATGGAGTTGATTTTCTGTTAAATTGAGCGAATCTGTTAGCTGATTGATCAAGTAATTGAGGTGTTGATTTTTTTGTTCATTGTTGATAATAGTCAACTGTAGTTCTTCGACTTTTTTTAGTGATTTTGAAATGAAGTCTTGTTGATTTTGAAGTTCCAATTCCAATTCAACGACCAGTTTTTTGATGTCTACTTCAGATCCACCATAAACCAATAGATTGGGATCTATTTCCAGATTTGCGCCAAGGATATTGTTGCGATTGACTTCAAATGAGACCAAATCTTTGGTCTCATCCAAAATGATGTTGAGCATCATAAAACTGCGTCTCGTACATTTTTCACTTACAAGAAGTGTTGGCCTATCGATATTTTGACTAAAAACAGTGCTTAATGAAGAGCAACTACTTTCGTCCAGGTATAGCATGTGATAAATACAGAGGACTTTGGCGTAGCAAATTCTAGCTGAACGGGCATTCCATGAATGATTGGTTGCTGATTTTTCAACGATGAGAGTGTTGAGCTGTCGTTCCCAATAAATCCTATTTTGAATGTTTCCTGTGTTATCGTGTCAGGCCATTCAATATTTTCTGCAAACTTGAATAGCATGGCCATTTTTAATTTGTCATAGGTTGCTTGCGAATACCCTTGAGACAAGGTTCCAATGAATAAGATTGCGAACAGAAAATATGAATGGATTATCGGTTGCCTTTGCACTTAAATCAGCGGTTCCAGTGGTTGTAATACACCAAAGTTTGTCAAGTGTTGAAAGCGGCCTGTACGGCAATCTATTCCTCTGATTTTTCCTAATGGATATTCGATCAATCATTGTTATCTTTATGCATAACTCACTTTTCGAATCCATGCAACATTGAATATGGGAAAGCCAACCAGTATACTAACCACTATATTTCTATGCATATTCCTCAATGGTAGCGCTCAGGTTCTTGACACATTGAGTGTTACGGATTTGGCATCAATGTCGCTCGAAGAGTTGCTCTCTGTAAAAGTTGCAACCGGGAATTTCTCAAAAATTGAAAGACGGAAATTACCCGTGACTGTGACGGTAATTGAAAAAGATCAAATTGTCACTACCAATGCAAGAAATCTGGCCGGACTCTTAGAAATATATGTTCCTGGATTAATTCTAATGACGCACTCTGAAGGCGACAAAATCGGTCTGAGGGGATTGATTGCTGCTGAAAACTATAAGCTGGTGTTACTGGTTAACGGTCGCAATGTTACCAACCTGGTATATGAGGGCGTCATCACAGAAATTGATATGTGGGACATGAACGATATATTGAGGGTGGAAGTGATTCGTGGACCAGGATCTGTAACCTACGGCACTGGTGCCATGGCTGGTGTAATTAATGTGATTACTGTTGATGAATCAGCAAGTGATGAGGTTGAGGCAGGAGTGGCATATGATCCAACCTATAGATCCAGAGGAGGAAATGTAAGGTTATCCAAATTGATCAATGACGGAAGCGTTGGAGCCTACTTTAGTTTTAGAGATACTGAAGGCCAGGAAAATCCAGATTATTTCCGGATGAATGCTGGAGCTACAGGTAATGTGAGATACCTTGGAAAATATCCCGAAAGCCCTACACCACCACAAGCTTATCTTGCAGATGGGAGGTCTCGACCTCAGATTAAAGGGCAGTGGAATTTAACCAAAGGGAATTTTAATATCTGGTCTAGGTATACTCAATCAGGTCAAACTCACCATTTTAATCCTAAAACTATTATTACAAATAGTTCAGGAGATTCGATTGGTAATGATAATAAGCGACACGTTAGTCTAAGGTCTTTCGGACTGTTTCCTCAGTATTCCTTGAATGTGGGAAAGGCCAAACTAAGATTCGATGGCATGTACCATTCGCAGGAGTACATAAGAACTGATTTTAGAAATACGAATTATTCTATTGATCACCCAAATAACGCCAGGGATTATGCGTTTGCCCAACAAAGATATCAGTTAAAGGCATTGTTGGATTGGAGTATCAATGATCTAACTCAGGTGGTGACTGGATTTGAGTGGAGCACCATTGGTATCAATGCGCCCTGGGGCAAGACGAAAGATCATTTACTTGTTAGGGAAGGGACTTACATAATTAGTGACAGTACAACGAGCGTATATTATGCCGACCCAGAAAGTCAACTTCAAAAATCTAGGGGAGTACAGGAGGTGGGAAACGGAATCTCTATACATACATTTTCTTACCTGTTTGAATCCAATCATACAGTTAACAAGTACCTCTCGGCACTGGTGTCTGCTCGTTTGGATAAGCCTACCTATGGGAATTTGATGTTTTCACCAAGAGTCGCCTTTTTTGGAGAAACCGCGTCGAAAGATTTCTTCAGATTGGTACTTCAACGCTCCATGAGGATGATGCCTTTGAGAGCTCATTATCTATTAGGTGTAAATGATCGGTTAAAGGAATCTCGTGATGATAGCATGTATGAAAGCATTAACAATATTGAATTAGGTTACTCTCGCGTTTTAGGCAAGTCCATATTCATCAAATCAGTAGTTTTTTATTCTCAAGAGAACGTTATTGGATTTACCGGACAGGATCTTCAAAAGCTGGGTCTCATGAGTCAGGGTGGTATGGAGGTAGAATGGATGTACAATACAGCCAATACAAAGATTGGATTCAATCATGCTTATTTAATACCCTTAGGATTTGATTTGAATGAAGAATTCAAAGATGGAACACAAAAGAATAACATTACTTTTTCAGATTATTATTATCTGATCAATCCTCCAAGATCTGTAGTGCCATTGGAGTTGACAAGCACTGGTAATAATTTGAACAATTGGTCTAATCATAGTTCCAGGTTGTTTGTTTCGCAAGATTTGATTGAAAATCGCCTGGGTATGCATTTGAATACTCGGATGTTTTATGGGTATGAGGGTTCATATGATGAGATGAGAATGTACGAGAATGCATATGCCAATACGGTAATTCCAGCAGATTTAGAAGAGGAGTTTGCTATTCAAAGAGCTGATTTTGAACGGGAAAGGAACATATTAGAAAGTTATGACGCATATGAATTTGATTTTCGCATTAATGCATCAGTTAGTTACAAGATGCCAGTAAATGATAAGATAAAAGCCAGGTTTATCGCATACAGTGATAACATGTTAGGCAGCAATAAAAGGTATTACGTAAGTACAGGATCAAGTGGCACTGTTCCTGACCGTTTGCAGTTCATGGAAGAGCCCACTACTATTGGAGGTAGATTACTCATCAGTTTCGAGTAGATTTCATTTTCTTGAATATTGATGAGCTTGGATAAATTGAATAGCCAGGATGAGTATGAAGCCAACAATACTTTATGTCGACGATGAATTTATCAACCTGGAATTTTTCAGGGTAACGTTTATCGATCTGTTCGAGGTGTTAATTGCTGAAAGTGGGGAGGAGGGTTTGGAAGCCCTTCAGGATCACCCTGAAATTAGCGCTGTTATCTCCGATATTAGAATGCCTGAAATGGACGGAATTGAATTCATTCGAAGAGCACGTGAATTAAATGATCAGATTCCGTACTACATTATAACAGGATATAGCTTGAATTCGGAGATGGATGAATTATTAAAGCAACATATCATTAAAGGTTTTTATCAGAAGCCCTACTCAACAGAACTTATTGCTAAAGAGTTGCTTCAAGTACTCAAGAAGCAGTAGAGATTACTAGATTACAAAGCCTTCCATTACCTCATCAAGGGCATTGGCACGTTGATCGAGAAGTTCAGCTGTAGTAGACATATTGTTGGCAATGGACGCCATTTTTTGAGATGAATTATTGAATTCCTGAACTGACGAATTGATTTGTTCACTACTGGCTTGTTGCTCTTTTGAGGATTGCTCAATTTGATTTGCCAGCTTTGAGTTTGTCTTTAAGCGATCGGCTACATCATCAACTTTCAATTTTGTATTTGATGAAGTGTCCAGGCATTCTTTAGCCAGAAGACTAATTTTGGTGGCAGCCTCCTTACTTCTATCGGCCAATGCTCTCACATCCTGAGCCACCACTGCAAATCCCTTCCCTCGTTCACCTGCATTCGCTGCTTCGATGAAAGCATTGATGGCTAGTAAATTTGTTTGACCACTGATATCTTCGATTTCTTTCACTCGTTCAGATATTTCCATGATTTTGTCGACAGTACTTACCATTAATTCCTGAGCTTCGCTCATAGAGCTTTCAGAAGTTCTAATGTTATTTGCTGACCCTGAGGCATTTTCAGTAGACATATTGATTGTCGCCGACATCTCTTCTATACTTGCTGCAATCTCTTCTGAGCTTGCCGCCTGATTATTTGAAGAGTCTGCAATGGTTTCTGACATTTGCATAATCTCTGCGCTCGATTGCTTGAGATTTTTCGCATTCTGATTCAATGTTCTGATAATCACACCGAAGCTTTCTCTTAGCTGATTGAGTTGATAGCCCGTTTCGCCATATTCATCTTTGGTAGCCAAGTACAGATCTTGGTCGAGTTGTTTTTGCCCTAACCTTTTAATTTGCTTGGCAAGAATTCTAATAGAAATAAGAGATCGATCTACAATGAAAAATATGGGGAGCATCTGCAATACCGCAATGATTATTGTAAGGCCTATCAATCGATAAAGAATCAATGTAAGTGAAAGACCGTATTCGGGGAATTCAGTAAATCTCCATAGCAAGGTGTAGATCGAAATCACAATTAGTCCTAAACCACCCACTACGGCAATAATACCAATCGCTCTTGCCTTCAAGTTGAGTGAAAAGCTGGGAACATATTTTCTCGGAATGTAGCGTACTACATACTCCAGAGAGAGATGAAACCTATAAAATAGAGTGGCATAACCCATGAGGTTAGAAATAGCAAGTGTTGAAATAAGAAGTATGAGATTCTTACCTTCTCCACCCAGGACCACTGCTGTTGGATAAACTAATGCCATGTGGGCGATCATAAGGAAGGCAAGCTCAAGTAATGCTTTTTTAAAGTACTTACTAGCACTTTTATAGTCTTTCTTTTCAGTAGCTCTGTAAAGTTGACTGACTGAACGATGTGTGAGTGTTACGGGTAAAACTACAAAAGGTAGTGTCAGAAGATAAAATTGCCAATCTCTCAATGCTGAGCCAAGCATGGCGACTGTTAGCGTCGTGCTCAGCAGGCATAACCCTATAATAACCAATTGGGGAAGCAAGAAGGAAATCAATGCAATTCCGTTCAGTACAAAGTGTGCTTTTTTCATAATGACATGCCGAAAGAGTAAAATTAGCTGAACTAGAGTCTTGCTGGAGTTAGAATTCTCATGAATGGGTATTTTATAGGTTGAAAAGGCCCTTTTAAAGTTAAATGTCCTAATCAATCAAAAAAGGCTTACGGTTGTTATTAGAACTTAAACTAGGGGATCATGCGATCCAGATTTTCGCGGTAAGCGATTCAAAGACGTTGATGAGGCCGAGAATTGGTTTGCCCCGATTTGCTCCAATTAACTTGATATAGTCAAAATACTTTGAAAATAAATGTATTTGAATGAGCTACGCCATGTTTATTGGAGTGCTCAGAGTTTAAAGTCCTTGGTGGACATCTCAAGATTTTTAGCTTTATCGGCAAGTTCATTTGATGTAGCAGCTAACTCCTCAGCAGAAGTCGCCATTTGCTGAGAGGAGTTGTTAAAGGTCTGAACGGAGGCGTTGATTTGCTCACTACTTTGTTGCTGTTCCTTGGACGCCTCTTCTATTTGAAAGGCTAGATCAGATGACTCTTTAATCTTAACTACGACATCATCAATTTTTAATTTAGTATCGGTTGAGCTATTGAGACTTTCCTTTGCCATTCTGGTGATTTCATATGCCGCTTCCTTACTTCTGTCGGCCAAGTCTCTAACATCCCTCGCAACAACTGCAAATCCCTTACCATGCTCTCCGGCGTTCGCTGCTTCAATAAATGCATTAATTGCCAATAAATTCGTCTGACCAGCAATGTCCTCAATCTCCTTAACTTTTTCAGAAATTGATAAAATATTTTTAAGCGTTTGGTCCATTAGCGCTTGACCTTGGATCATGTATTCCGCAGATATTTTATTGTTTGCTGCAGACTTAGTTGCATTTTCTGTAGACATTGCGATGTTGGCTGACATTTCCTCAACGCTAGCCGCAATTTCTTCTGAGCTAGCTGCCTGATTGCTACTCGCATCTGAAATTGCTCCAGACATGCCACTGAGTTCTGTACTTGAGTTCTTCAAGTAGTGGTTGTTTTCTCGTAACTTTTTCAGGACGGATCTGAAATTCTCGTTCATTGCGTTCAAATATTCTCCAGCAAGTCCGAATTCATCTCTTGAACTGATATTTGAATGATCTTTTAAATCTTTATTGCTCAGGTGAATGATAAAATGGGTCATTTGTTGAAGTCGGGCTGAAAAATTACTTCCAAGCATCGCCAATGGAATGATGATAAAGGCAACTATTCCAATAGAAATGACAGTGAGCCTAATCATTATCGTGTCAGTGGTTATCCCGTATTCCGGAAATTCGGTATATCTCCATAGCAAGCTGCTGATCGATGAAATGAGTAAACCTGTTCCTCCAATAGCAATGAACGAAGAGATACCCAGGAATTTTGACTTTACGTGACTAGTATATGTTGAGGCCATTGGTGTTCCCTCAAATAAGCTGTCCAGCGTATTTGTCCACTGAATTAAAACAGGGATAGACGAAATCAATATAAATGCCACCGAATTGACCGTTGCGTATATCACTTCTTGGGTGAGAGATCCTACACTAAGCGCGATAGGTATTGCTAATAAGCCGTAGCAAACGACGGAGATGAAAAATATTTTGTAGGTGGATTTGTACATTTTCCCAAACTGTGCATACTGCTTTGATTCACTCAACTGCAATAGCTTTTGAACCCTTCTTTTGATGATGAATACTAACCCTGCCATATATGGAAGGGCTAGCACCGGAGTTACCCATGAAGTGAGAACAGAGACAACTCGATCCGCTGGAATAGAAAGGTTATATTGACCAATAAAGACAACAATAATCGCAGGAGCAATAAGTGGAATCAGTGTGTAGGTGACGAGTTTTTTCATTTGATTATGAAATGAACGGGTTGGTTAAACTAAATCTCGTTTGAGATCTTTTGAAATTTACAAAAATGCTAAAGCTTGCGCAAGCACTAGCTTCCTGCATTCTCCTCTTAATTAAACTTTCTTATCGTTAATGTCAACGTGAGCGCATGCATTTGGATGTAAGTTCGATTCGTGCAGATAGTCATCACAAGCTTCATAAGTCATTGGCCAATTTGGTGGTTGAAACCGAAGAATTTAGGATGAATAAGAAATGAAGAAAAACCTTCAGATTTATTTTAAAGCTTGATAGATAGGCAAAAAAAAAGGCACCTAATTAGGTGCCTCACATATGTTTTTAAATTATTTCTACCGCAGTTTGAAGAACGAAACAGCTTCTTTCAATCCCTTGGCCAACTGGTCCAATTCGTCAGAGTTTGAACGAATTTGTTGTGATGAGGCAGCATTCTGCCCTACGATGACATTTAAATCCTGAATAGCCGTGTTCACCTGATTGGCTCCAGAGCTTTGTTCCTGACTGGCACTGCTTATCTCCTGAACCAAGTCGGACGTTTTCTGAATTTTGGAAACGAGATTTTGCAAAAGCTCACCAGATGTTTGCGCCACATCAACTCCATTAGAGCTTACTTGATCAATCTCTGAGGAAGCCGCCTGACTTCTTTCTGCCAATCTTCTGATTTCTGAAGCCACAACGGCGAATCCTTTGCCATGCTCACCCGCTCTTGCGGCCTCTACAGCAGCGTTTAGGGCTAGTAAATTGGTTTGGCGTGCAATTTCACCAATGATGGATATTTTATCAGTGATGACCTTCATAGCATTGAGCGTCTTGACAACTGATTCATTCCCTTGTTCGACATCATCGGCAGCACCGACAGCAATCTTTTCAGTTTCAACTGCATTTGATGCATTGAGTCCGATGCTTGCGGACATTTCCTCCATTGATGCAGCCACTTTCTCCACAGAATGATTCTGCTTGTCAGCCCCATCGGATAATGACTCACTGGATCGTTTCATTTGACTACTGGCCATTTCAATATCGCTGGACGATTTTGTAATGTATCCGATGGCCCCACGAAGTTTTCCAACCATTTCACCAAATTGATTCATCAGCTGTCCAATTTCATCCTTTGACGAATTGTCAATTTGAACAGTCAAATCTCCTTGAACAACCCGATTGACTACTCCGGTGGCTGACATTAGCGGCTTGAGAATAGTGTTTCGTGTAATTACGAACACGAATCCTCCAACTAGCAAAATGATGATGGAAATAACAACAATTGTGGTCCTGATAAAGGAGAAATTCTTAATCACATCAAGTTGGGCACTTTCAGTAGTTTTTGTCGTGATCAGGCTTTCAAGAATAGGAAGAATACCAGTAGTCTGTGATTGAACATTTTCAATAGAGAATTCACTATCCATGATTTTGATAATGTCCTCATAGTCTTCAAAAGAGACTAATGCATTCATTACCATTTTTTGCTGTTCGAATATCATGTCAGCCAAGTACATAATTGTATCCAACTCGTCAGTCGAGTTAGTCCATGTTTGACCTACAGCTATCAAATTTTCCTTTAATGGCGGATAGGCTTCATGATATGTTTGCAGTTCCGATTTTGACTCCTCATCTGTTCTGTTATATACCCACATTGAAGTCAAATACTTAGTATCAATGATGATATTCCTCAATGACTCTAATTGTTGTACAGATTCATCTTTTCGGGACGATAAATCGGCCATAATGTCTTCGGAACGATTAACTGCTCCGAATATGAAAAAGAAACTAGCAATGACAATTGTAATTAGCAACCCGAAACTGAACAGTAGTTTGGTGCTAATTGAGGAATTGAAATTTGATATTTGAAATCTCTTAAAAAAATTCATGTAGCTCAAGCTGTTATTCGATTACCGTTCCAAGGGTGGTCAGCTTTGAACTGATTTTCAATCCACACTTGTTGACGGAAGTCTGATTTATCTCGTAGGAAGGTTTCCCATTTTTGGTGATAAAATTGATCCCTGCACCTTTTTTACCATATCCCTGTGCATCCGTTACCAATAAGAAATTATTGTTTTCGGCTGTAAGTGCAGCAGTATTAAACTGATCCAGTTTATCTCCTGCTAAAATTAAAATATGGCAGTTTTTGGCATCTGAGACTGAACCGACCTCCCGAACCACAATTTGTCTGGAGCCAAGTGACTTGGCCTTAGACATAGTTTGAAGATGGCTGGTTATTTCATCATTACCGACTACATTGATTACAAAATCTCCTGATTGCTTTGATGCCGGCCATTCCACGTATCGGGTGAAATAGTAGACAATGCCAGACTTGATTTCCGCTCCCTGCCCATATGAAGCATAGCTCAATAGTGTCAGGCAGAATAAACTTAAAATTCTGATATATTTCATGGTTTAAGTTTTAGTACCCATACGGGTTTACAACTCGATCTCATTTGCAAGGTAGTACTTACTATAATTGGTGGCAAATAGACTCCAGTCGATCGGAACACAATCCCGTTGATCGTGGATTCTTTTCGCTAAGCCTAATTAATATAAGTTCTATTAGGTTTTAGCCAAGTTTATTGACTGTCGCTACGAGATCGGCGGGAGTGAAAGGTTTCCTGATATATTCAAGTGCACCTAGTTCCAGTCCCTTATTTACAACAGTCTGTTGTCCAACAGCACTGATCATGATGACCTTAGAGCTTACCTCTTCTTCTTTCAAAACTTTCAAAATATCAAGTCCCATCATATCTGGGAGGATATTGTCCAATGTGATCAAGTCAGGCACTAATTCGACAGCTAAATCGATAGCTGTTTCACCGTTCTCCGCCTCTCCGACAATTTCATGACCTTCCGCTTCCAATGCAGTTTTGATCAATGATCTCATGTATGGTGAATCGTCAACAATTAAAACTCTGTGACCCATAATAAAAGTTGTTATTTAGTATTCGTTGTAAAAATAGTGTTTAAGATAATGTTTTGATTTTATCGACAAATTCTTCTTGAACCATCCATATAAAATCGGGCGAAATGTCTAATTCAGAGCCGTGAAATACAGCTTTGAAATGTAGCACTGAGCTAAACTCTTTAGATTCTTCTTCGATGTGCTTGTTAGCTTCATCTGATTTCTTCATGATAAGAGAAGGCACGTGTCCGAACAAAGTTAAACCAGTTTGATCTGAAAACTGCGTAATTACTGCTGCAGCGACCATGTTGTCCAATTCTGTAAGGAATCCATCTTTCATGTCCTTCACCATTTCAGGAGCGAGACATGACGTAATTATTTTATCCACTTCATCCTGCGATAAAATTAGGTAGCAAACCCCTTGAAGGTCTCCCATTAATTCGGTGCGCAGGAGATGTAACGGATCTTCTGTTTTGCTGCTAAATTTCAGGATGTCCTGAGCACTCTCCACATCATAATTAATTTTCTTAATATCAATTGGAGTTTGCAAAATGGCACCCATAGCAGCAGATGCATCCTTAAGACCATCCTGGATCAAGTCGGCAGCTGGGCCGAGTTCATCTTCTTTTACTATTTTAAACATATGTATATTGGGTATATAATTTTCATTCTATTTCCTCGAGACCATTTCAAGTAATGTGGCAGCCACATCCGTCAATGGTACTATTTTTTCAGCTGCGCCCATTTTGATAGCTTCTTTGGGCATTCCAAATACAACACAGCTTTCTTCATCTTGTGCCAATGTGTGAGCTCCTGCATTTCGCATGTCAAGCAACCCCTTGGCACCATCTCTTCCCATGCCAGTCAGCAGTGCACCTGCTGCGTTCATTCCGGCATGCCTTGCAACAGATTTGAATAACACATCAACACTTGGCATATGCCTGTTGACAAGGGGTCCTTCTTTGACTTCTACCCTGTATTCAAATCCTATTTTTTTCAGCAACATGTGCTGATTTCCAGGCGCTATTAATACTAGTCCTGGATGTAATCTATCACCATTTTCTGCTTCTTTCACCGTTACAGCGCATTCTGCGTCCAATCTTTGGGCAAATTGCTTGGTGAATCCGGCAGGCATATGCTGAACCACCACAACGCCCGGGCAATCAACGGGTAAACTTTGAATTACTTTTTTCAAAGCTTCGGTCCCACCTGTTGACGCTCCAAGTGCAAAGACATGCTTGTTACTCCTGTTTTCCAGTGGTACTTGGGCAGGTGGTTTGTAAGTATTAGGAATTGGAAGGTTGGTCAGATTTGACCTTGAAGCCGCATGAACGATTCTGCATAGTTCTATTGAACTTCGTTCCAATTCTTCCTTTGTGTTAATTTTTGGTTTAGCCAGTATACCAGCCGCTCCATATTCCAGCGCTTTGAGTGCAGTAATGGTCCCTTTTTCCGTTAGCGTAGAAATAACGACCACTGGAATTGGGTGTTGTTGCATGAGCTTTCTCAAAAAAGTAAGCCCATCCATTTTTGGCATTTCAATGTCCAACGTTATGACGTCTGGTACACTTTTTCTTAGTTCATGAGCAGCTTCGTAAGGATCGTTGGCTGTGCCAATGACCTCTAATGCATCATCAGTGGCAAACACATTGGAAAGTGCATTGCGAACTAACGCTGAATCATCTACGATCAATATTTTTACTTTTCTGCTCAAGCTATTTAATCCGTTTATCTGAATTTACGAACTTCATCCTTACCTCGCCAGTAGAAGTATCAAAGATTAGTTTACGACCGATGGTTCCATTCACGCTTTCGGCTACCAATTTTATATTGTGTTGTTTGAGAACTTTTCTGGCTATATCTACATTTCGTTCTCCGATTTTCATCGTGAAATTAGATTGATTGGCACCCCCAAATAATTTAGCAATCATATTGGAGGTTTTGCAACCCTTCCTGGTTAAGTCTTCGATCAGCTTATCCATAGCGATATTGCCATACTTGGCTGATGCCAAACCTTCACCATTCCAAAAAGGTAGCATAAAATGGTTAATGCCACCTATTTTTTTCACAGGATCATAAAGACATACGGCTACACATGATCCTAGAATTGTCGTCACAAGCGTTGGTTCACTTGCAACGAAAAGGCTAGATGGGTAGAGGTAATGCTTTTTGATATGTGGAGGATTTGTGATCAAAATATCTGTGTATCGTCGCTAGTGTCGGAGAATAAAAATTCGTCTTCATCTTCAAACAATGAATTGTCAGAATTGATGGTTCCTTCAGGTAGGGTAACTTTAAAAACTGACCCCTTACCAATCTCACAAGTCATAGAGATATTGCCATCTAGCAGATCTACCACAGACTGAACTACTGAAAGCCCAAGACCATGACCACCATATTGTTTGGTCGTGCCTGTATCCAATTGTTTGAAGCGGTCGTATATTTTGGTCGAATCTTCTTCCGAAATTCCCACGCCAAAATCCTGGACACTGATTTCTATATTACCAGGCTCGTTTTGTCTATACTCAATATTGATGCTTGAATTGGTGTGACTGAATTTGATGGCATTAGAAATTAAATTTGATAAAGTGATTTCTAGCATTGACCTATCCGTCACGAATTCTGATGGACCCTTAAGATTGAGATCAATTTTCACATGATTTTCATGGTAAATTCCTTCAAGCGACTCACAGACCTTTTTGATCAAATCATGAATACTGACTGTTGAGTAGTCAGGTGATGCTTCTCCTGCTTCTAGTTCTGCAGCGAGGAATACATTTTGCAAATGAAAATTGAGTATGTATGTTTCTTTGAAAACCAACTTGGTAAGATCAATTCCTTTTTCTGGTTGACTCATCATAAGCTTGAGAAGTCCCAGCATAGAAGTGATCGGGTTGTTGATTTCATTTTTTATATTGGAGAGGAAATCGCTCTTTAGCTTTTCGGATTCAACTAGCCGAGCATTCACTTTTTCAAGATCGTCCATGAACTGTTTCTGCTCAGAGATCATCTTGCTCTGCTGTGCGAATCTTGACTCCAACTCCTTAAGTAATTCCTGATCTGTTAGTTTCATGGTCAAATCCTTTTGTAGATCGTGGGTTTAATTTGTTTAAGTGGTACATCTTTCCCGAATATGCTTTCGGAGTGTCCCAGGAAGAAATAGCCGCCAATTTTGAGTTTCTGACAAAGTTTGTTGATGACGCGTTCTTGATTTTCTCGATCAAAATAGATCAAAACGTTGCGACAGAATATCAAATCAAAGTCATTGTCAACCTTATAGTAGTCATCCATTAAGTTGAGGCGTTCAAACTTTGCTTTGTTTCTCAAATTTGGAACTACTCGTACATTTTGTTTGGACCGGTCTTTACTTCTCAGAAAGTATTTGTTTCTGATTTCGTTAGACAGGTTTTCAATTCTGTCTAATTTATAGACAGCTGTAACAGCTTTTTTAAGAATATCAACACTAATGTCCGTACCCAGAATTGAGTAGTCCAAAGAGGGGTTGCCTGAGAGCTGCTTGAACTCTTCCATTACCATGGCAATGGTATAAATCTCTTCTCCACTGCTCGAAGCAGAGCTCCATACTTTGAGTTTACCAAACCTATCTTTGCCAACAAATTCTGGAAGCAAGTGATTTGTCATAAACTCAAAATGAGCGGGTTCACGAAAAAAGTCAGTCTTGTTGGTTGAGATAGCGTCTATCATTTCAAGGAGTTCGTACTTGCCAGATTCACTCATGACATAATCGACATACTCCTTGAATTCTTCAATTTTACTCGCCTTTAGTCTTTTTTGTAATCGACCTTCCACCATCACGCGTTTTTCAATTGGTAAACGAATACCATAATGCTTGGTGACGAACTCGCTTATTCTTCTAAATTGAGTCTCATCAAGCTTCCTCTTCTCAAGCATTGAAAAATCAAAATTCATATGGTCTTTGGCGGTTAACATTGTTCATCAGGATTAGGTCTTGACGCTAAAACTTCTCATAATCACTATCCAAATTATCCCTTTCTTGTCCCAAATCCAGGTCGATACCCTTCGGCTCTGTTGGCTCATTTTTGCCCTTACGCTCATCAGCAGTCGGCGTGTCTTCCGATATTTTGGGTTCTTCAACTACCAGACTGCTGTAAACAGGCAGGTCCGTTAAAGTGTCCAGTTCACTATCTGCATCATCAAAGTCATTATCATCAACCTCTGTTATTGTTTGAACATCAGGTTTCGATAGATTATCCAATCGGAAGAACGAAATTGTATTTTTAAGTTGATCTGCTTGTCCACTCAATTCTTGGGAATTAGCTGCCATTTCTTCGGCGACCGCTGCGTTTTGTTGAACAACTTTGTTGAGTTGCTGTATTGCATTATTGATTTGGTCTGCACCAGAGCTCTGCTCAACACTTGCAGCTGTAATCTCTTTTACCAGTTCAGCAGTTTTATTGATCTCGGGAACTACTGCGCTGAGCATATCACCAGATGCTTGGGCGACTTCCATGCCTAGTAGCGATACCTGGTCTATTTCTGCCGCTGCTTCCTGGCTTCTTTCGGCGAGTCTTCTTATTTCTGCCGCCACGACTGCAAAGCCTTTTCCATGCTCACCAGCACGAGCGGCCTCAACAGCTGCATTTAATGCCAATAGATTAGTCTGCCTGGATATTTCCCCAATGATTGAAATTTTGGCCGTGACCGACTGCATGGACTCCCGTGTCTTACTTACGAGATGATTGCTTTCAGTAATATTAGAAGCCCCTTCAGTGGCAATTGATTCAGTCTGCTTTGAGTTGCTTGTATTTTGATCAATGTTGGAGGCCATTTCTTCCATTGATGACGAAATTTCCTCTGCACTACTGGCTTGTTCCGAAGCTCCTTCAGACATTACCTGAGATGAAGCATTCATTTCCGAACTGGAATTAGCAATATTTTGAGAAACAACAACTACATCACCAATCACGGCTCGAAGTTTTGAGACCATTAGTTTGAGCGCAGAGCTTGCTTTACCAATTTCGTCTCCGGATCTGATTTCAACCTGTACTGACAGGTCACCTTCAGCAACAGCAATAATATCCTTAGTAAAGGCAACAATGGGCGCAGAAATAATCTTAGAGACATAAATGATAAGGATAACGGATAGGATCAGAGCCCCGATTCCAACACCTACAATTATGGCAATGGCATTTCCATTCTTAGAATCGAATGACTCAATCTCTTGGTTCAACATCAAGTTGATCTGTTCCGCAGCTTTGATAAGCTGTGTCTTACAAGTATTATAGGGTCCGGTGACATCATTGCCACTTTCCATCCCCTGAGTCATAAGGTCAAGATTATCTTTAGCCGAATTGATCACAGACTGCACTTCGGTTAGGATGATTTCATCAGAGGCTTTTGATACATGGGTGATCAACTCCTGAAAATCATTCGACGTTTTTGCAATCAAGTTGAGCGCTTCACTGGTATTGCTCTCATATCGATAAGCTTGATAGGCATTGGTGACCTGGAGATTAAGTTCATTGAGTTTTAGCTCAGTGGGAACCAGGTGACTTGCTATCCGTTTATTAATATTTGCAATGTTGTTTGCGTCAATAAGTACAACTATAAGTACAGCAAGGGTCAGTACCATCAGCAACCCAAAGCTGAGTCCAATTTTTGTTCTTATGTTCAAGTTTTCTAACATCTGGTTGGTGGATTGCTTTATGAATTACTGAGCGATTTTGTCTGTTTCCTGCATGAATTGAACATCTTCAATTGAGAATACTTCGCTAAGATTAAGTAGCATAATGAAATCATCCTCTCTTTGAAACATTCCTTCAATGAAGTCAAGTCGATATTTTGCTTCGATGGTTGGAGAAGGCATGATCTTGGATTGATTGATTTCCAGCACTTCAAGTACCGCATCTACCAAAGTGCCTATTTGAAGTAATTCTCCTTCTACCTCAATCTCGATGACTACTATACAAGTATCAATCGCATACTCGATTGGCTCAAGGCCAAATTTGACGCGTGTATCTACCAATGGGAGTACTTTTCCTCTTAGGTTGATAATGCCAGCCATATAGTTTGGTGCTCGCGGAATTCTAGTGATTTTCGGAACTTCTAAAATTTCGATCACTTTGATTACATCCACAGCAAACAACTCTTCATCCAATTTGAATGATAGGTAGGATTGTATTACTTGATCGTCCGCAGACTCGTTTGGTGCTACTACGCTCATTGTGCTGTTAATTTTTGTTTAACTACTTTATGTGAGATTATTTTATATGTATCTAATACCAGTGCGATGGTGCCATCGCCTAGTATGGTCGCTCCGGAAATGAATTCCTGATGGCGATAATATTTTCCAACGGGTTTTAAAACGGCCTGATATTCGCCAACAATATTGTCAACACACAGACCGATTTTACTTTCTCCATTGTGAATAATGATGACACTTGATTTTGCTGGCATGCTATCGTCTTCCATATGAAACTCTCGTCTCAAATCAACAAAAGGAAGTTGCTCGCCATCTAGTAATATCAGCTGATTAAAATCGTTCTCAAGGTCAGTTCTCAATACTTCATGACACTTGTTTACCACTGCCAAGGGTATAACAAAATACGTTTCCTGTAGCTTGACGAGTAAGCCGTCAATCACTGAAAGTGTAAGAGGCAATCCAAGGGTAATTGTGGTGCCTTTGTCTTTTTCTGAAGAGACAGAAATGTCTCCTCTTATTTCCATGATATTCTTTTTCACAACATCCATACCAACACCACGTCCCGAAAGATCTGAAACGTTGGTAGCAGTAGAAAATCCAGCTGTGAATATTAAGTCGAAGATTTCCTTTTCTGTGAGGTTGTCTTCCTTGGTAATGATTCCTTTTTCGATTGCTTTCTTGCGTATCTTTTCTGTGTCCAATCCACTACCATCATCCTGAATCTGGATGTACACTTTAGCACCCGAATAGTAAGCTTTTAATTTAATTGAGCCATTGCTAGGCTTTCCTTTTTTGATACGTTCCTCCCTGGTTTCGATACCGTGATCCACACTATTTCGGATCAAGTGCATCAGTGGATCCGTAAGACTCTCAATAATTGTTTTGTCGAGTTCCGTTTCGCCACCTTCTGTGATGAATTCAACTGATTTGTCCAATTGAATTGAGACATCACGAACGAATCGTTGAAATCTTCCAAATAGATTATTGATCTCAATCAAGGTCATGCCAAAAGCAATATCTCTCAGCTGTCTGGAAAGTTTTTCTACATTTTCAGAGATCGTTTCCAGAAGTGGATCTGGATTATTTTGTGAGTACAATGACAAACCAGCCTGAGTGGTAACCAACTCGCTGACTTGATTCATTAGCTCATCTAATTTGTCGGATGGGACTCTTATGCTTGAAATTGTCTTTCCTTTAGCTACTGCCGGCCCTTTGGTGCTTGGGGCTGCTACATGTATTTCTTCTTCTTTGACTTCCACTGGGGTTGATTCTTCTTTCTGAAGACCTTCGGCGATTTTCTTCAGGGTATCAATTTTAAAAGGTTCAGAGGTGAGGTCTTTTTTAGGAAGCTGACTAACAAATTCAGAATTTGAAACCAGATCTCCATTTGTAATTACATCGACCGATATTTTTGAGGTGTCTTCTACGAAAATGAACACATCTTTAAGTGCATTTTCACCTGCATCTGTTGCTAGTATTACATCCCATGTAGTATAACATTTATCATGATGAAAATCTTTACCAATGGCTTTTTGATTGATGTATGCATAGACGCGGGCTTTTCCCAAATCAGCCAATTCATCCACTAAAAGAAGTGGATTGGTGCCGTCCAGAAATAAATTATCGTTTGGCTCGAAGCGCACCAGGTAAGTTTTGTTTCGGTGTTGAAACTCAGGTGACATTTCGGTACTGGTTTCAGATGAGCTTTCAAGGATGTTCTTGATTTGATCTGATAATTCGGCATGGTTTTGAACATCTGCTGCATCGCTGATTTCCGGATCCAGCACAATTTTCCTAAGGTGATCCAGTGATTTAAATGTAGTGTCAATTACATGTCTGGACAGGGTCATTTCGTGAGCCCGCACCTTATCATAAATTGTCTCAATGTTGTGAATGAAGTCCGCCACCTTGGTCGACCCGTACATGCTACTACTGCCCTTGAGGGTATGCATGGATCTAAAGACATCAGCAATGAGCGCAGAGTCCTCTGGAGAATTTTCCAGCATCAGTAGCGATTGCTCCATTTGCTTAAAAAGATCTTCTGCTTCCTCGAGATATATATTCCTCAAATTGACCATTAGCGAATTACTTTATGCACGATTTTCAATAACTTATCTTCCTCAAAAGGCTTAACCATCCATCCAGTAACTCCTGCATTTTTGGCTTCTTTCTTTTTGTCAAGATGAGATTCAGTAGTGAGCATCAAAATGGGCACATATTTGAATTCCATCAGCGAACGCACTTCCTTGATTAAACCGATCCCATCCATAACTGGCATGAAGAGGTCAGTAATGATCAGCGCAATGGCATCCTCAAACTTTAGCAGTTGGTCAACACCGTCTCTACCGTTGACGCCTTTGATAACGTTGTATCCGGCATTCTCCAGTGTGCTGCCTACCAGTTCCCTGATGCTCTCTGAGTCGTCTACTATGAGAATATTCTTTTTCATTTTAAACAAGTTTTGGAATAAACATCAGATCTACAAATCCGGCTTTCACAATTATTTTTTTAATATTACTGGGTAACTCTGAATCTATCGTTACCGTTTTTTTGTTTGCTTTTGCAAAGTTCGTTTTGAAGTAAAACAACATCTGGATAAAGCTCAGATCCAACTCGACAACATCCTTCAAATAGAAGTCGACCAGATCGTAGTTTTCGAACACTGGTGTAATTGCGTTGTGGAACTGACTTACATTATTGATTGTCAACTTTCCTTCAAGAAAAACTTTGGTCTTTCTGACCTTTTTCCTTGGAGATGGTTTAAGTGAAATAGCAGCGTCTTTGAACTTTTCCTGAACCTTAGCCGGTTGAGTAGCCATGGGTTGATCGACCTGAGCCTTGTCCAATTTTTCAGGACTCTTTCCAGTCACTTTTACAGGTTTTGCTGCTTTCGCAACTACTTTCTTAGGTTCAGCTTTTTTGGTCTGGCCCTTTGGCTTACCAGACTTTTTTACTGATTTTTTTGTCGCCTGTGTTTTTGACTTACCAGCGGTTTTCGCCTTCAACTCTTGCAGAAGACCCTTTGGTTTTTTGTCATCATCAGACTTTTTCATGTTAGATCCTAAAGCCATCTATTGTTATGCTTTTACTTTGATCAATTTCTTTATTTCTTTTGACACCTTCAAATAGTCTTGAGCACTATTTGAAGAAGGTGAATAACTTACGACACTTTTTCCGAAAGAAGGTGCCTCGGCTGCCTTAACATTTGTTCGTACCTCATTTTTAAATACATGCACATCGAAATTATCGATGACGTGTTGCTTAATTTCCCTGGTAAGTGATTTTCGATTGTCAACCAGAACGGGTAAAACACCTAAAATTTCTAATTCAGGATTGGAGGTCATTTTTACCTCATTGACTGTATCAAGAATTTGAACCAACCCCTGTATACTGAATACATCCAATTGGATGGGAATCAATACTCTATCTGCCGCTGCAAGTGCGTTGATCGTTAACAATGATAGAGACGGAGGACAATCAATGAGCACATAATCAAAATCATGCGCAACCTCTAGTGACTTTCTTAACGTAAATTCAGGATCTTTAGTGCCAAATTTTAGAGCAGATAATCGCTGATCGCTTGGAGCTATGTACATGCCTTCACGCTCTTCTAAAATATCAGCCCAGCCAACACTGCTACTTAAAACATCCCTAACCCCAAATTCAAAATCATTAACCCCAAGTGAGTAGCTCAGGTTTCCCTGAGGATCAAAATCGACCAACATTACATTCTGCTTGCTTTTCGCTAGCGCAGCTCCCACGTTTACGGTGGTTGTAGTTTTGCCTGTGCCTCCTTTTTGATTAATAACGGTGATTATCATGGTGGTTAATATTGACAATGAATAATTCTAGTGAATATAATAGCTACATTCAAAGCAATCAAAGCTCTCGTGTCAATTTTATTTTGGGTTGATTCATTCATTTACAAAAGCATAATTACGTTAATTATTCACCACCTTAATAAAGAGAAGAGTCATCTGGGATAATTTAAGATTGAATGAGCTAATGTGACGATGAGCAGAATTCAATAATGCCAATAAGTAAGGACCCATGGGGTCGTGCCTTGTGAATATTTGTCGCTGATAGAAAATTGGCTTTCATTGGAAGCAGTTTGTCGGCACTAATTTGGGGCTACCATTTTGGCAATTTACCAGGAATTGAGGACTTGTTGGACGTTATTGAACAGCGTTTTTTTATCTTTTAGTTGTTGAATTTTGCCTTGATCACGGCATCTGAGATCTCAACATTTCTCAAATTCTGATCATCTGGAATGGGTGTTTCATATTGTGATGAAAGAGGGAGTACACCTGCCCATATTGGAAGCTGATAGTCTTCAGTATCATCCACCGGAGGGCCTGTACGGATCTTGGCAGATGCTTGGGTGATGTCCAATGCAATGACTTTTGTAATTTTTAGCTCTTTTTCATTGGGCTGTCGAACTTCGTCCCACCTGTCAGGAATGATATTATTAGTAATGATTTCAAGCGCTTTCATTTTTTCTACGTCATCTTCGATGAGTTTTGGTTTTCCGAAAATTACAGCCGAGCGATAATTGAATGAATGATGAAAAGCGGATCGGGCCAAAACAAGTCCATCCAGATGGGTGACCGTCACGCTCACCTGGCTTGCATCTAGTAGTGCGTTGAGAGATCTGTTTGCAACTGCACCATGAAGATAAATCGTGTCATTCAGCCTGCCATATCCGGTAGGGATGGCCATAGGTGTTCCGTTGAATAGATATGTCAGGTGACAGATATAGTGATCGTCAAGAATTTTGTAAACATCAGACCTATCATAGGTAGCTCTTTTAGGCCCTCTAACTACTCTGTTTAATTCACTTTTCTCAAATGTGCTCATAGAAAATATATGTTTTTAAAGAACGAAAATAAAATGTATCCGGACTATCTTGATGGTCCAATTTAGATAATCTAAACAGTCCGGTGAATGTTGCCTTTACAGACAATGATCAAGATCGATTTCAAAAGCAGTATACCTGTATATATGCAGCTGGCAAACGGAATCTCTTCTTTAATAAGTGATGGTACATTGGCGCCAAATGCAAAACTTCCTAGTTCGCGACGGTTAGCAGCGATAATGGAACTGAACCGCAATACTGTAGTTCGCTCAATAGACGAGCTGCAAATTCAGGGCTGGATTAAAGTAATACCTTCAAGAGGGGCTCATGTCAATGGTGACATTCCTGAGTTTGTACCAAAACCTTTGATTTCAAAGGGCTTATCGATGATAGCAGATCAAGCTTCTTTCGGATATAAAAGAACAGGGTTGAATTGGTATGAATCGGATTCGGCAATTCCAGTAAAAGTTAAAGTGGATGAAGGAATACCAGATGTTCGAATTGCACCAATCAATGAGTTTCGTAGGACTTTTTCGGCAGTTTTGAGTAGGAATTCTGGTCTGAAACTATTGAATTATGGAGACGCACAAGGGAATATTGATTTAAGGAGAACGCTTGTTGGATATTTAAGACATACCAGAGGGTTGAAATTTTCGGAACAACAAATACTCATTACTCGAGGTAGTCAGATGGGGATTTATCTGGCTGCAACCCTTATGCTAGAAAAAGGAGATAAAGTTGGTGTTGGGCAGTTGAACTATACAACAGCAAATCAAACTATGAAATTTGTTGGGGGAAAGCTAATTGACCTTCGTCATGATGAGGAAGGGTTGGATATTTCTCACTTGACAACAATGTGTGAGAAACATCGGATGAAAATGGTTTATGTAACGCCACATCATCACCATCCGACCACAGCGATGATGTCGGCTGAAAGAAGAATTCGTTTGCTCAATCTAGCCAGGAAGCACAATTTCTGCGTTTTAGAAGACGATTACGATTATGACTTTCATTACAAGCGATCTCCTCGTCTGCCACTTGCCAGTATGGATACTTCTGGACACGTGATATATATTGGGAGTATTTGCAAATTGATGGCACCTGGAGTACGTGTAGGATACATGATCGGACCAACGGACTTTATTAAAGAAGCAACGCTACTGCGAAGAGTGTTAGATCGTCAAGGAGAGCAAGCAATTGAGTATAGCTTGTCTCAAATGATCAAAAACGGCGATCTGCAACGACATAGTCGTAAGGCAATCAAAATCTATCATGAAAGACGAGATAGGCTTGTGGAAATTCTTAATAATGCCAAGTTGTTTGAGTTCACAACACCAGAAGGAGGGATGGCCATTTGGGTGAAGTTGAAAGCTGATTATTCCTGGGGAGTGTTGACAGAGGCGTTAATGAAAAGAGGCGTTGCAATTCCGGACTGGCGGACATTTGACTCGAAAAATATAGGACATAAAGGAATGAGACTAGGATTTGCTTCGTTGAATGAGCAGGAAATGCAGTATTTTGGGACGCAACTAATCGAAGTGGCGAATGATTTGACGTAAGTATATGCCCCTGCTAGATTGTTCTTGCCCCTGTTGGTGTTATCACCAACAGGTTTTGTTCCTGTCGGATTGTCGGTGAGAACACCAAATAATGGTGAATAACAAAAAGGCGCTCAAAATTGAAGCGCCTGAAGTGTGGAGGTCGGTATTAATGTTTTAATGACTTACTTCGAATGATTTGACTTTTGCATCAGTTGTCAGAAGTGTTTGAAAGATGCCATTGAGATTGTCAAAATCCCAAGGTTTGCTGACGAATTCATGAATCCCAAAACTACCTACGGCCTCACCAAGCTCATCTCGCTTGATAAAACCACTGAGAATCATTCGCTTGGCATCAGGGTACATTTCATAAACCTGACGCAGTAAATCTGTGCCATTCATTTCTGGCATTCTGTGGTCGGAAACCACAATATCTATCTTCTTTTCGGCTAGAATTTCTAATGCCTCAGGACCACTTAGCGCAGTGAAGACATTATAATACCAACGAAAAGTAGATTTGAAACCTCGCAGATTCGGCATTTCGTCATCTACATAAAGAATCGAGTACTCTTTTTTTGCTCTCCTGCTCGGTTTACTTCTTACATCTCCCATGCATCTTGGTTTAGGTTATCGGTGATCTCAATTGGACAGATGCCAACAAAAATCGAGACCAATTTAATCTGATTAATAAAAAATAAAAACGCCAGTCGCATGTATGGGTCAAATTGACGTATGAACTGGCTAATAAAAAATGCCTTAACTATTTTATGCTTGCCAGTGCAGCTTCATAGTTAGGCTCATTGGTAGTCTCAGGCACGAGTTCGGTGTAAAGTACATGCCCTGATTCATCAATTGTGACGATTGATCTAGCATTAAGCCCCTTAAGCGGTCCCGTAATTATTTTGATTCCATATGAATCCGCAAATTTGGTGATATCCCGAAAGCACGATAATGTAATCACATTTTCAATACCCTCTGCTGCACAAAACCGGGCATGTGCAAAAGGCAGATCCATAGAAATACATAGCACTACAGTGTTGTCCAATTCTGTTGCTGCTTTATTGAACGTTCTTACACTTGCAGCACATGTACCCGTGTCAAGTGATGGGAAAATATTGAGAATTACCTTTTTTCCTTTGTAATCTGATAACGAAGATTCCGATAAATCTGATTTGGTAAGTGTAAAGTCAGGGGCCAAGCCATCGACTAACGGCAAAGTGCCGTTGGTGTTGATTGGATTGCCTTTAAGTGTAATTTGTGCCATAGCTTGAAATAGGTCAGAATAAAAAAAGTAGTAGTATCAAAATGGTAATGGTAATCCAAACTAATCATTGGAGGGATTATGATCTACCTATTTATGGCTTTTTTTGATGCCCGGCAATTTATTTGTCTCAGGAGACGGAAAAAATACAATTATTTATCAATTAATAAATATTTACTGAACAGTTAACCGCGATATTCTGTGGGAGTAACCTTCTTCATCCTTTTAAACTGTCTGTTGAAATGGGAAAGGTTATTGAACCCTGTGATCAGTGCAATTTCAGCAACACTTTTATCTTTCTCTTTCAATAGTTGCGCTGCTTTATTGATTCGTAATTCATTTAAAAAGTTGACGTAGGTTTTCGTGGTGCGCTGTTTGAAAAATCTGCAAAAAGACTGTGGTGTCATATGCGCCACATCTGCGATTTCCTCGAGTGGAATGTGTCTTGAATACTCTTTAAATGTATATTCGAAAATATTGTTAAGACGCTTTCCATCCATTTCAGACACCCTGAGCACTTTGCCCTGATGGTTTAGTGAATCAAATGTTTTGATACTTGTCATCACCTGAATGATTTCAAGTAGGTTGATCAATTTGGCCAACCCATCCTTTCCCACAATTGACGTGAACAATGGTTCAAGTTTTGGCAGGTCTGAAATGTTGGTTTTGAGTCCTTGTTTAGCGTTTTTTAAGAAAATGGAGAACTCCTCAATTTCTGGAATATCGAATAACTGATTTCTCAATAACCGACTTCCCATATAGATGGTGATCACGTGAATCGGATGATTGACGTCATCTCCTGGATGATTAGTTTTAAATACATGAGGAATATCCGAACCTAAAATAAATACATCCTGATCCGTGAAATCTCCAACATAGTCACCAGCGATGACTGTTCCTTCTCCTTTCTTAACAAAGGTGATTTGGATTTCTGGATGTGTATGCAGCTTACCATATAGGTTCTTGCTCATGTATTCCTCAATCAAAAAGGAATCAGCTGTAGTGTAGGGTATTTTGAAGGGTAATGCTTTCATTAATTCATCATTTTTGAATGGATCATTTTCAAAACATGGTGTAATATACACTCATTTATCATCTTTAAGCTATTATTGATGTTAATATAATATTGGTTGTCGTTAAGATGGACCATCCAATCGGGTTTTGGGCCACCTACATTTGCTCTATCACATTTTAAAAGTAGAATGACATGGGGCTAGAATGGAAAGGTGTTTATCCAGCAATCACCACTAAGTTTAACAAAGATTTAACCATTGACTTTGATGGCTGCCAAAAGGGTGTTCAAGCCCAGTTGGATGCAGGTGTTGATGGCATCATTCTAGGGGGTACTTTGGGGGAAGCGAGTTCACTGGAGGGTAATGAGAAGGCTGAGTTGATCAAATCAACTCAAGCTGTTACCAATGGTAAGGTTCCTGTTGTGATCAACATTGCCGAGCAAACCACCAAGGGAGCGATCGAAGTGGCAAAATTAGCTGAGTCAGTTGAAGCTGATGGTCTGATGATGCTTCCTCCTATGAGATATAAAGCGACGGATCGCGAAACGGTTGCCTATTTTAAGGCAATAGCTGAGAGCACGGATTTACCCATCATGCTATACAATAATCCTGTGGACTACAAAATCATGATCACTTTGGACATGATGGAAGAGCTGAGCGCATGTCAGAATATTACTGCGGTGAAGGAATCAACACGGGATACCACCAATGTGATTCGAATGACAAATAGGTTTGGAGACCGCTTCAAGGTTTTGGGAGGGGTGGATACACTGGCATTTGAATGTTTGGCTCTTGGCGCACATGGATGGGTTGCTGGGTTGGTATGTGCTTTTCCAAAAGAAACCGTCGCGATATATAGATTGGTAAAAGCAGGAAGATTAGAAGAAGCGTTAGCTATTTATAAATGGTTCATGCCTTTGCTTGAATTGGATATAGACCCACAATTAGTTCAAAATATTAAGCTTGCCGAGCAATTGGTTGGGTTAGGAACAGAAACTGTTCGACCTCCACGATTGCCGTTAACAGGAGCTCGACGAGCAGAAGTAATCAAAATAATTGAAACGAGTTTGGATTCACGCCCCGAATTACCAGATTATCTCCAGATTATGGTGTAATTTTTCCGCCAAAAAGTAATACCGGTAATTATGAAGAAGACCACATTTAATACAACTAACCCGACTACCGGGGAAAAATTACCAGGAGAATACGTTTCAAGCATTGCAGAAGAGGTTGATGCGGTTGTTGAATCAGCCGTTGACGCCTTTTCTGTTTTGTCCAAAACATCAGGTGAGGAAAGGGCCATCTTGCTAGAATCCATTGCTGAAGAAATAGAGGCACTTGGTGATGGATTAGTAGAAATGGCAACCTCCGAAACCGGATTACCTGCAGGTAGAATCCAGGGAGAACGTGGACGAACTGTTGGTCAACTTCGTTTGTTTGCCTCTGTTGCACGGGAAGGATCATGGGTCGAAGCGTCCATTGATCAAGCCATTCCTGACAGACAGCCATTACCAAAGTCTGACTTAAGAAAGATGCTTATCTCACTAGGTCCAGTTGCTGTTTTTGGTGCTTCCAATTTTCCACTTGCCTTTAGTACGGCTGGAGGTGATACCGCGTCTGCATTGGCAGCTGGTTGTCCAGTAGTCGTAAAGGCTCATGAAGCGCATCTTGGTACACACTCATTAATATCTAAGGCAATTCATGCTGCTGTTGAAAAATGCAACATGCCAACCGGTGTATATGGGAGCGTAATTGGAGGAATAGATGTAGGTCAGGAGTTGGTTAAGCATGCAGGTATCAAAGCAGTGGGATTTACAGGATCGAGAAGAGGAGGAATGGCGCTTCATGCCCTGGCATCTGCAAGACCTGAACCTATACCGGTTTATGCTGAAATGAGCAGTATTAACCCGGTAGTTATGCTCCCGGATGCCGTTCGCAAGAATGGTGAAAAACTTGCCGAAAATCTTGCTGGATCAATTGTTTTGGGAGCAGGTCAATTCTGCACCAACCCGGGACTTATTTTGGGGATCGAGGGAAATGAACTGAATCAATTTGCAACGCAATTAGCAGGTGGAATTAAAGCATCGGTTGGTGGTGTTATGCTCACCAAGCATATAAATGAGACCTATCAGCGCGGGACATCAGAGGCTGAGGCACAGCAAGATGTTCAAGTGCTTGGAAAAGGCCAAAAAGCTGAGGGCGCATGCGCAGGAATACCAGTTGTCGCCAAAACAACTGGAAAGAATTTTCTTTCAAATCCTAAGCTTCATGAAGAGATATTTGGACCCTATTCGCTAATTGTCTCTTGTGATGATGAGGATGAATTGGCCAATGTGATGATGGGATTAGAAGGGCAATTGACTGCCACTTTTATGTGCAGCGATGATGAAATCGGTGAATATGACCATCTTGTGACAATTGCAGAACAGAAGGTGGGTAGAGTAATTTTTAATGGAGTACCCACTGGAGTTGAAGTATGCCACTCGATGGTACATGGTGGACCTTTTCCGTCTACTTCCGATGCGAAATTTACCTCTGTAGGAGCGGATGCGATCAAACGATTTGCCCGTCCGGTATGCTATCAGGATGCACCTTCAAATATTTTACCTATGGAGTTGCAAAATGATAATCCATTAAATATTTGGCGCAAGGTCGATGGTGCGCTTTGCAAGGATAAATTGTGAAAATAAGGAAGACCTTTTTTTGTGTAGATGCTCACACTTGTGGGAATCCGGTGAGATTGGTGGCCGGTGGTGGTCCGAATCTCACTGGTGCCAATATGAGTGAGAAAAGGCAGCACTTTCTGAATGAGTTTGACTGGATTAGGCAGGGGCTGATGTTTGAACCCCGAGGACATGATATGATGTCGGGAAGCATTTTATTCCCACCAGTAGACTCAAATAATGACATGGGTGTCTTGTTCATCGAAACGAGTGGTTGTCTTCCAATGTGTGGTCATGGTACGATTGGAACGGTTACCATTGCCATTGAAGAAGGATTGGTTACGCCTAAGATTCCAGGCAAATTGAGACTTGAGACACCTGCAGGATTGGTGTTGGTGGATTATCAGCAGACAGGTCAGAAAGTGGATTGGGTAAGACTGACCAATGTCGCGTCATACTTGGCGGCAGAAGGGTTGACCATTGAGTGTCCCGGTCTTGGAGAGTTGACGTTTGATGTGGCATATGGAGGTAATTTTTATGCCATTGTCGATCCACAACAAAATTTTGAAGGTATTCATTGTCATTCCGCCAGTGAGTTGATTGCCTGGAGTCAGGTGGTTCGGAAAATGATCAATGATAAGTATGCGAACCAATTCGTGCATCCGGAAAATCATACCATTAACGGAGTTAGCCATATGCTTTGGACAGGCAATCCTTTGGATGAATCGTCTGATGGAAGAAATGCAGTTTTCTATGGGGATAAAGCAATCGATCGATCGCCATGTGGCACAGGAACCTCCGCTCGAATGGCGCAACGCTTTGCAAAAGGAATTCAAAAGGTTGGGGAAGACTTTGTTCATGAAAGCTATATTGGTTCTAAATTCATTGGACGAGTTCTGGAGGAAACAACCCTTGCTGGTCATCAAGCGATTATCCCAAGTATTCAGGGCTGGGCACGGGTAACCGGCTATAACAATATCATCATTGACGAGGACGACCCGTATGCCTTCGGTTTTCAAGTCATATGAGTAAGGGAAGTGTCATTGTGATAGGTGGAGGGGTAGTGGGGCTTTGTTCTGCCTACTATCTCCAACAAACTGGATATGAGGTGACTGTTCTTGAAAAGGGGCGGCTGGGTGAAGGGACGAGTTTTGGTAACGCTGGCATGATCGTGCCCAGTCATTTTGTGCCGTTGGCCCAACCAGGTATGATCGCAAAGGGAATGAAATGGATGTTTGATTCAGAAAGTCCGTTTTATGTTAAGCCAAGATTGTCTTTTGATTTATTCAAATGGGGTTGGCAATTTTATCAGCATGCCAATGACAGGCATGTGACCAGTTCAGCGGAAGTACTCGCAAATCTCAATTTACTTAGTAAGCAGTGTTATCTTGAATTAACGAGGGACCTGAAAGGATTTAATGTTAATCAACGAGGGCTTGTGATGTACTGCAAAACACAGCATGCCCTGGATGAAGAAGCTGAGATAGCAGAGCGGGCGCACCAAATAGGGATGAAAGCCGAGGTGATGACATCCAATCAGTTGAGAGAACTTGATGCCAACATTACCTTGAATGTATTTGGAGGTGTATACTTTCCTCAGGATGCATTTTTGACCCCAGCAACATTTATGAATACGATGCAAGACGTGCTCAAGAAAAAGGGTGTAACGTTGATTGAGCGTGCAAGCATTGATCAGTTTGAGATTAATCATGATCAAGTTATTGCTTGTCATGCAGGGGAGAGGCGTTATCCTGCTGACCAGTTCGTGATTGCTGCTGGATCCTGGTCTGCTCAGTTGAGTAAGCAACTGGGTATAAACTTGAACATGCAGGCAGGAAAGGGTTATTCGATGACACTTTCTGACCCTGTTGAGATGCCTGCGATTTGCTCGATTTTGACTGAAGCGAAGGTAGCAGTTACTCCAATGAACGATGGCTTGAGGTTCGCTGGTACGATGGAAATAGGTGGCCTGGATCTGTCCATTAATCACAAGCGAGTGATGGGAATCAAAAAGTCAATCCCAGAATATTTTCCAGCGTTTAAGGTGCCGGATTTTGATGAACTCGAAATTTGGTCAGGACTTAGGCCTTGCGCTGCTGATGGCTTGCCCTATATTGGACGTGCTCCAAAATATAGCAATCTGATAGTTGCAACAGGTCACGGGATGATGGGGATGAGTATGGGTCCTGCTACTGGGCTGTTAGTAAAAGAGGTTGCGGAAAACTCCACAACCTCTATTGAAATCAGCAAATTCGCGCTAAAGCGATAATTTATTTGCTTGCTTTATAATATTCTAAGGCTTTTGCCATATTGGCATTTAGGTCACTAATCCTGGTGTCGTGTGATGGGTGTGTTGATAAAAATTCAGGCGAACCTCCGCCACCACCGGCGCTCATTCTTTCCCAAAATTTTGGTGCCTGCTGAGGGTCATATCCAGCCATTGCCATAAAGTAGAGTCCCATCTCATCCGCCTCAGACTCATGTGTTCTTGAGAATTTCAGCATACCAACAGATGTGCCAGCACCAGCTGCTTTCAAGATAATCTCACTGCTAATGCCACCCACTTCGGTACCCATTGCCGCTCCAGCACCCTGTAGCACAGTGGAAGCTGCCATCTGCTGACTGACCCTTTCACGACCGTGATTGGCGATAGCATGAGCGATTTCGTGTCCCATGACCACTGCCAGTCCTGTTTCGTCTTTACAGATGGGTATGATACCTGTATAAAAGGCCACTTTGCCTCCCGGCATACACCATGCATTTACCATTTGATCATCCTTAAGGAGGATGTACTCCCACCTATAATCCTTTAAGTAGTCTAAATCCCCTTGGTCCTTAAAATATCCTTCAACTGCCTTTTGGATTTTTTGACCAACACGGGTGACCATTTGAGCATCGCTCGTTCCGGTGATGATTGTCCCTTCTTTCTTTACTTGAGCGTATTGCTCAAAGCTGCTTGGGAATATTTGACTATTAGGCATTAGCTTGGCCTGCTTTCTTCCTGTAATGGGAACAGTAGCGCACTGTGTGATGAACAGAACAATTCCCAGTATCGTTAGTGACTTTAGTATACGCATGATAATTCCATTGTTTATTGAACTACATGCAACTTAGTAAAGGGGAAGGGATTTGCATGAACAGAAGGTGATGTTTGTAGGAATGTTGATACGTTTTTGTGAATTACCTGTCTCAATTTTCACCTTACATGTAAAACGGTGGCACTTCCAGTAATAATTGCTTTGTTCAGCTCGGTGAGCTGCTTAGATTGGAGTAAATTTTTACATTATGAAGCGAACAGTTATTTCCACGCTGCTTACTCTTTTTTTGACCGCCGTATATGCGCAGGAGAGCGAGCTCACACTTGAAAGCATCTACAGTTCTGGTGAATTCCGATCAGAATGGTTCGGACAATTACAATGGTTTGATGGTGGTGATGCTTATACAACCTTAGATCAGGATGCAGAAGGTCAGTATAGTCTGGTTCGAAATGATACCCGAACTGGTGAAAGTGAGGTCATAGTATCTAAAGAAATGTTGATTCCGGCAGGCGAAACAAGTCAGCTCTCTGTTGAGGGGTATGAATGGTCTGCTGACAAAACCAAACTACTCATTTTCACAAACACATCTCGGGTATGGCGTTACAATACAAAGGGAGACTATTGGGTGCTTGACTTGAAGGACAAGTCATTGACAAAGTTGGGGGGAGCAGATGCAGAGCCATCTACGCTCATGTTTGCGAAATTTTCTCCATCTGGGGATAGAGTGGGGTATGTAAGGGCTCATAATATTTATATAGAAACATTATCGGACAAAAAAATCACACAGCTCACAACGGATGGAAGTGATCGGATCATCAACGGTACTTTCGATTGGGCATATGAAGAGGAATTTAGCTGTCGTGATGGTTTTCGATGGAGTCCTGATGGAACCAAAATAGCTTATTGGCGAATAGACGCAACTGATATCAAGGAATTTTTGATGATTAACAATACGGACGATATCTACAGTTATGTTATCCCTGTTCAATACCCAAAAGCAGGAGAAAAGCCGTCAGAAGCTAAAATCGGAGTGGTGAATGCTACTGGAGGAGCCACTACCTGGATGCTGTTTGAAGGAGATCCTCGTAACAACTACCTGCCAAGAATGATTTGGCATCCTGACAGTAAATCAGTTTTGGTGCAACATATCAACCGTGCTCAAAATCACAATCGGGTCACAAGCTGCGATATAAGTAATGGAGTGACTACTGTGGTGTATGAAGACAAAGAAACAGCCTGGTTGGAGGCGGTCGATGATTTTCAGTTCACGAAAGAAGGAGACGCATTTACCTGGGTAAGTGAGAAAAGTGGGTGGAAATCCATCTATTTAGTTGCAGGTGGCAAAGAGCAGCTGATTAGTCCGGCCAATTATGACATGGTGAGCGTGCAGCTTATCGATGAAAAAGGGGGGTGGCTGTACTTTATGGCTTCACCAAATGACGCGACCCAGCGTTACCTCTACAGAACCAGACTTAACGGAAAAGGTGAGGCAAAACGTCTATCACCCGGCGACCAATCTGGGACCCATACTTACCAAATCTCTCCTAATGGGAAATATGCTCGTCATTCCTATTCTAAAGCTGGGGTGCCACCAATTATTGATCTGATTTCATTGCCAGATCATAAAGTGATCAAAACCTTCGTGAATAATCAGGCCTTGAGGGATAAACTGGCAACTATCGATTTAAATGAAATTGAATTCTTTACAGTAGACAATGGTGAGGGTGTATCACTAGATGCTTATATGATCAAACCATCAGGATTTGATCCATCTAAAAAATACCCGGTACTGTTTCATGTATATGGAGAACCATGGGGACAAACCGTGTTGGATTCATATGGTTGGAGCAACTATCTCTGGCATCAGATGCTCAGTCAACAAGGATATTTGATCATGAGTGTAGACAACCGAGGAACTCCCGGACCCAAAGGACGAGAGTGGAGAAAGTGTGTTTATGGTCAAATAGGTGTTTTGTCATCTGCAGATCAGGCTGCTGCACTTGAGAATATTAAGAAACAATATGATTTTGTGGATGGTGATCGTATTGGAATTTGGGGATGGAGTGGAGGAGGCTCTATGACTTTAAATATGATGTTTAGGTATCCGGATTTATATCATACAGGAATGTCTGTTGCACCAGTCCCAGATCAGCGATTGTACGACAATATTTATCAGGAAAGATATTCCGGTGTGCCACAGGATATGCCGGAAAGTTATGAAAATGGATCACCGATTACCTATGCTAAAAACCTGAAGGGTAACCTCTTGGTTGTACACGGCACTGGTGACGACAATGTGCATTATCAGGGAACTGAAAGATTGATCAATGAATTAGTGAAGCACAATAAGTTGTTTTCCATGATGGCATATCCGAATAGATCGCATGGTATCTATGAGGGGGTCGGAACGACACGGCATCTGAGAGAAACTTTAACCAATTATTTGAGAACAAATTTACCTGCAGGAGGTAGATGATACATGAATTAGCCTTGTTCTATTCAATAAACTAGTTGAATATGAAAGTATTAGTTGTTGCGTTGTTCGTGATGGGGTATACTGTCACTTTTGGGCAGGGAGTGAATGAACTTTATGTCAAGGCATCAGCGCAATTTGAGCGTGGGAGTTATGATAGTGCATATGTTACCTTTCGAGAGGTGGACGCTCTGATTAATCACCCTGCCGTCAATCAGTTTCTCATTAAGTGCACAGATCAGCTGGGCTTGAAGAATGAGCTTGCTCTGTATTTGAAAAAGCAGCAATTACAGTCAGCAGATACAACGGGATTTTCAAAATTAGTTGATACGAAGATCGCTGAGGAATACGCTTATGCATATGGGGAGATGTTAAATGTGGTTGATCAATCACAGCAAGCATTTACACTGTCGGATCCAGGTTTACACCCTGAATCGATTACCTATGACTCTACGAGCGAGAGATTTTTGATAGGAAGTGTCAGGCATGGTAAAATTGTGAGCCATTGCAAAGACGAGGAAGCCATATTTGCTGAAGGGCTGCTAGCAGTGATGGGGCTTGTGGTTGATCATGACAATAAAAGACTTTGGGCTGTGACCACTAACACGGAACAGATGATAAAAATTGATTCTTCACTTATCGGGGTTTCAAAAGTTCATGTATTTGATTTGAACACGGGAGAACTGCTGAAAACATGGTCAACTGAAGAAGGGAATCACTTTTTTGGAGATTTAATTTTAGGTAAGTCTGGAGAAGTAATCATTTCCGATAGTCGAACGCCAGCATTTTATCAGGTGACCTACGAGCAAGATGAGATCGAAGAGCTAGTACTTTTGGATGGGTTTTATTCGTTGCAAGGTCTTGATTGGGTTGATGAAAACACATTGGCGTTCTCAGATTACCTCTTAGGCCTTCATTTACTCGATCTTACCACTTTAGAAACAAGACCTGTTTTGTTAGAAGATAAATTTCCATTGGTTGGAGTCGACGGGTTATATGTTAAAGATCAAGTATGGACATGTATCCACAACGGAACTTATCCAAAGCGGATTGTGCAATATCAACTAAGGAATAATATGCTAAAAACTATAAAGGCTATCACCAATCACGTAGAATCTCATCAAGAGCCAACACAAGGTGTTTGGGTTGGAGATGAATTTTATTTCATTGCTAACAGCCCATGGCCGCTCTACGATCAAAAAGGGATCTTCGAAGAAAAGACAGTCTTACAACCTCTCATTTGTAAATACGAAAACGATTAATCAATAATGGAGTTATTTGAACCGCATATTTATAAAGCCAGGCGTGATCAATTGAGAGCAACAGTCGGATCAGGAAAGCTTTTGATCTTGGGAAATGACGAGGCGAGTATCAACTTTAAAGACAACTGGTATCCATTTCGGCAGGACAGTACATTTCGCTATTACTTTGGGATTTCATTGCCTGGATTAGTGGGAGTTTTAGATGCGGATAGTGGTGATGATTTCATTTTCGGAAATGATCTCACCATTGATGATATCATTTGGACAGGCCCTCAGCCTACAGTTATGGATTTGGCTCAGCAAGTAGCGGTCACTCAAACCAAGCCATTAGGTAAACTGCCAGATCAGCTGCTGGGAAGAATTCACTATCTACCACCTTATAGAAATGATCATACGGTTTTGTTATCCCAACTTTTGTCTATTTCGAATGAGGAAGCTGTAACGGGTTATTCAATTGACTTAATCAGGGCAGTTGTGACTCAGCGATCGATTAAATCCGATGAGGAAATAGCTGAATTAAACAAAGCAGCAAGCACAACTTCAGATATGCATTTGCAGGTAATGCAAGCTGCAAAGGCAGGCATGAAGGAATATGAATTGGTGGGGATTGCATCAAAAGCAGCCTTCGATCATCATGTGGCTTTTTCATTTCCTCCCATTATGACCATCAATGGGCAGACGCTTCACAACCATTATCACGGCAATACAATCAAGCAAGGGGATTTACTCCTGTTTGATGGTGGATGTGAGACCAGGTCTGGTTATGCAGGTGATATGACAAGAACTTTTCCTGTTTCAGGGCAATTTGATTCACGCCAAAAAGAATTGTATGATGTGGTCTATAGCGCTCATCTTGCCGCCATCGAAGCGCTTGCCCCAGGTACTTTGTACAAGGAAATTCACCTGCTGGCTGCAAAAAAGCTGGTCGAAGGACTGACTCAGATAGGACTTATGAAAGGAGATGCCGATGAGGCAGTCGCTGCAGGTGCACACACTATGTTTTTTCAATGCGGATTGGGGCACATGATGGGCATGGACGTGCATGATATGGAAAACCTGGGAGAGCAGTTTGTGGGCTACACGCCTGAACTGATCAAGAGCAAGGAGTTTGGGTTGAAATCGCTTAGGTTAGGTAGGGCACTGGAACCAGGATTTGTCCTTACAGTCGAGCCAGGGATATATATTATTCCTGATTTAATTGACATGAACAAGGAGGCTGGCAAATTCGAGGGACATATTAATTATGATCTTCTGAATGAATACAGAGATTTTGGTGGTATAAGAGTGGAGGATGATTTCGTTATTACCGAATCAGGAGCTGACCTATTGGGAACACCGTTGGCGAGCTCAGCTAGTGATATTGAGGTAGTCAGAACAAACGCGGAGAATTAGATTTTCTGGCACATTTCCAATACCAATTTGAGATATTTTGAGATAGCTTTGCGCTTTCAGTTATTACTGGACCTATATGATCAATAAATTTCTAAGTCTTTTTGCGGTTGTCCTCGTCGTTTCGACACCTGTTATGGCCAGTTGGTTATTAATGAATTTCAGGCTTAAATACAGTTGGTGATGAAATTGGTAGAATTGGCGCTCCAGAACAGGAGATAGAACTACCACATCAATTGATGATTGTAGAGATTTTCGTCGATGCGCAAAATACAGGAAGTCCGGAATATATTACCCTCTTCAATCCGTCTGAAAGTCCGTTGATTGTATCGGGTTATGAGGTGACAAGAGGTTTTACCCATACGATCAAACCCATGACCATTTTGAATCCTAAAGACACCTTATTCTTGACTAAATCGGACCACTCGGAATGGGCTAAAAAGAATTATCAGGTTTAGAAGGATGGGAAATTGTCCAATAAAGGAGAGTCTATCGAAATCAGAAACCCATATGGCATTGTAGTGGATCATGTGAGATATGATGAAAATAGTTGGCCAGCATAAGCGTTTGATGAATTGTCGGTGTTAGTTCTAAAAGACAATCACCTGAGTAATCATCTCTCCTCAAGTTGGACTACCAAAACTGCATTGATACTAGATGTGAGTAATGTCGACTTGAAGTATCAGGTGTTTCCCAATCCGGCAATTGATCATATTATCATCAATTCTCCAACCGCAGAGAGCATGCGCATTTTTAACAGTTCGGGAAAATATTTGGGAGTAACAAAACTCAAACCTGGTTTGAATGAAATAAGTCTTATGCAATACCAATCAGGTATTTTGTTGCTGAAATTGTCGAGCCAAACCATCAAGGTTGTTAAAAGGTAGAGAAGTATGCCTAATTTGTATGGACCAAGTTAAAAATTGAGTCTATGCCTTTTGATGAATTCCTTGCTGAACGTGTGCAGCGCGTTTTGGCCGAAAATAAAACCTCTTATGAATTAAAGAAGATGATGGGAGGATTGATCTTCATGGTCAATGACAAAATGTGCGTGGGTGTTGACAAAGATCGAAAGACCTTGGAAGATCGATTAATGGTGAGGGTCGGTAAACTGAATTATGACGATCTCCTACAGGAGCAAGGTTGTCGTGTAATGGATTTTACCGGTAAGGAAATGAAAGGTTTCATATTTGTTTATGCGCAGGGTATTGATACGGAGGAGCAGTTGAGCTTTTGGATTGAAAGAGCGCTAGCGTTCAACGAGCAGCTCGCGTAGTGTTGATCAGTAACGCCACAGTTGAATTGTGTATTTTGATTGACTTATCCATCCATCCTTCTATCTAATTTGATCAGGCATAAATAGGATAATTTTGGTAAAAACCATATCTTCCTATCTTAATCATTTTCAGCCTATATAGTTGTGGTAAGTCGCCGGAAATTCATCGAACAATCTTCACGTTCTGTCGGGCTGGGTTTTGTAGCATTGCAAGCCATGGGCATGGTGCCTCATGCTCCAGCAAAGAGATTTGAGTTAGCAGGTCGTGGAGATGGAAAGCACATCATCATATTGGGGGCTGGACTGGCTGGGATGACCAGTGCATGGGAGATGCAGCAATTGGGTTACAAAGTGACCATACTAGAGGCAAGGGAAAGGACTGGAGGAAGAGTGTGGACAGTTAGAGGAGGAGACAATGAAACAGAGATTGACGGGGTAAAACAAACTTGTCAGTTTGATTCAGGACAATATCTGAATGCCGGCGCAGCACGGATCCCGCATCATCATGAGCTTACACTTCATTACTGCAAACAACTTGGTGTGAAGTTGGAAGTCTACAACAATATCAATGAATCCGGGTATTTCTATAGTCAATCAGATAATGGAAAATTGGCCAATAGCCGAATTAGAATAAGAGAGCTGCACAATGACATGCGTGGTTATGTTGGTGAGTTGTTACACAAGGCCGTTGATACTGACAGCTTGGATTTACCTTTTACAAAAGAGGATAAAGAGAAGTTTTTGGAGTATCTAAGTATAGAAGGTGACTTGGATACCAGTAAATTATATACGTCTACATCGCGCAGAGGATATAAGAGCTATCCTGGGGCAGGTGAGCGCAAAGGGGAAGAGTCGGATGCATACGAATTGTTAGACCTGATTCGATCCGGATATTTGGATCCTTCGTTTTCAAATCTTCCTGACTATGATCTCAATCTCCAACAAACCTTGTTTCAACCGGTTGGAGGTATGGATCGCATCAGTCAGGCGCTAGAACAGCAAGTGAGTGAATCTCTGATCAAAGAAGCTGAGGTGGTGCGAATCACGAATAAGGAAAATCAGGTAAGTATTGCGTATAACAAAGAGGGGAAGGAACAAGAAATACAAGGTGACTACTGCATCTGCACTTTGCCTTTACCGGTGTTAAGTGGTGTGAATAGTAATTTTTCAGCCAATGTACTCCGAGCAATAGATTTTGTACCCTATAACAAGACAGGTAAGATCGGATTACAATTTAAGCGAAGGTTTTGGGAAGAGGATGATGCCATTTATGGTGGAATATCCAGAACCAATATGGACCTCACTCAGATATTTTACCCAAATTGTGATTACATGTCTGCGAAAGGGGTTCTGGTAGGGTATTACAACTTTGGAAAGCGTGCGGTAAAGTTGGCGAATATGTCCTTGCAGGATCGCGAAAAGACTGCTTTGGACCAGGGTCGCTTGATCCATCCACAATACGATGAAGCATTTGAAAACAGCTTTTCTCTAGCCTGGCACAAAACAAAATACACAGAAGGAGGTTGGGCACAGTACAATCAGGCCAGCCGGTCTCGTTTTTATCCCGAACTGATCAAACCAGATGGACGGGTCTATTTTGCAGGAGAACATACTACTTATCTGACTGCATGGATGGCAGGGGCTTTTGAGTCTGCACGGCGAACGGTAGACATGATACATGCCCGCGTGAATGAAACTGAATCACAATATGACACCAAGAAATAAATCTACTAATATGGCACTTACACTAAATCGACGAAACTGGCTCAAATCGGGAGCATTGCTCACCGGCGGAATGATGATGGGAATGCGCTCTGCTGGAGCAACTCATCGCAAGCCCTACATTCCTGCTCAGTATGAGCATGATTTCTCAGGTATGGCTCAAACAGGGCCACCTCCCATGAAGGCTCGTTTGTTGGCCAATGAAAACCCCTTTGGACTTTCAGATGCAGTGAAAGATGTGATTCGAGAAAATGTTGATCAGGTATTTAAGTACCCCTATTTCGAATTGTTTGATCTGCAGGCTGAGATTGCAGAAAAGGAAGGTGTAGAACCTGAAAATGTGATGCTCGGGGCGGGATCAACCGAAATATTGGTTGCTGCAGCTTTGGCATATGGGCAGGGGAATGTGAAGATCTTGTCAGCCGACCTTACCTATATGGATTTGATCGCAGTAGCAGAAATGCAGGGTGGAATCTGGGATCAGGTGCCTTTAACAGACGATTATCAATTTGACTTGTCGGGTATGGCATCCGCTTTGAAAGATCACTCTCTCGTCTATTTGGTTAATCCGAACAATCCAACGGGTCGACTTTTGGATCGAAGTGAACTAGAAGGATTTTGTCGTGAAGTATCAGACAAGGTGCCTGTTTTTCTTGATGAAGCCTATATCGACTTGAAAGATGAAGCCGAGAAAAATTCAATGGTTTCTCTGGTAAGAGAAGGGAAAGATGTAATCGTGGCGCGTACTTTTTCGAAACTTCATGCGCTTGCTGGACTCAGAATAGGCTATGCAATTGGTCAAAAGGATACCATCAAGCGGATTATGAGCTTCAGTTCGGAATTTAGAACCATTAGTATGATGGCTGTATTGGCTGCTCAGACCAGCTATAAGGGTGGGGAGTTCTTGCAAACGAGTAGAGATAAGATTGCTGAGTCCAAGGCTTTCTTGTATCAAACATTGGAAGACGAAGGGTATGAATATATTCCTTCAGTAACCAACTTTGTACTCTTTCCGCTCAAATACATGTCAGGGGAGCGATTTCAGGAGGAGATGTTCAAACGTGAAGTGGGAATTAGGAAGTGGCAATACCGTGATCAGGAATGGTGCAGAGTCAGCATGGGTACGATGGAAGAAATGAAGATTTTCGCGAAAGCATTTAAAGAATTGAGTTAAGATGAAGAGGTTGTTTTTTGTACTGTGGTTGGCCGTGGGATTTACAGCTGTGTCACAGCCGATGACTGTAGCTGAATATGATTTGGTCACTTCTTTCCGCATCGATAATCTGGATGAAGATAGCTATGTCAAAGTCAATTCCGATTACGTGCTGGATAGGTTTCAGATGAAACCTGCCTATTATGTTGCAGGAAAAGATGGCACCAAAAATAGGGTTGATTTGTATTCCTTTATTCGTAGATCTGAAATGCAGGAGTTGGGTCTGTTGATGATATACTCTGAAAACGGGGAGGTCAAACATTTATGCCTGCCATACAGAGCAGAATCTGAGGTGTGGGTCAAGTATTATGATGATCTAAAATATGGAGGTCGGGACAATCCTGATTTTGCCTTTGCAGTCGGGAGTGTTTTGTCCCGTGAATTTGCCACCATGCAACTCAGTGGAGGTGATCAAGATGACTATAGTGTTCAATCAAGCGATTATGACATCTGTTTCCCGGGATCTTCTCGAGTTACGATGGTAGATCACAGCTGGAAATCAATAGATCAGGTGCGGGTAGGTGACCGTATATTGAGCTTCAAAGACGGTGAGCGACAAGAAGGAACTGTCACAGCAATAGAAAAGCACGAAGGTGTTTACCCAATGGTTAAAATCTTGGCTTCACCCTTGTCATGGATAACTGCATCAACCAAGAATATTCAACCGGCATTAATTCGACTGAAGGCTACTGTTAATCATCCGATAATGACAGCATCGGGACACAAGCCAGCTGGAGACATTGTACCGGGCATGCAGCTAAAATTTCTTGAAGTTGACGAGCTAACTGAAGCTAAAGTAGATTACGTGGCAGTTGGCAAAAGCGAACAAAAAGTTTACAACCTGATCACTTCTTCGGGCAACTATTTGGTTGAGGGTGTTTTGGTCAATGACAAGGAATAGCAGAATTATTTACATCTGAAAGATCACCAGTTCGTTTAGTGGTCTAAGATTTATCTTCGCTCAATGAGCAAGCGATGGGCCTTTTTTTCATACGGACATAATCTGGGTGATTTCACTCGTGCTTTGGAAACAGCTAAGGGAATGGCTGCTACTGTAGCAAAAGTGAAGTTCTTCAATCATGGTGGTGTTCACAACCATATGATAGCAAAGGCGGGACTGGAGGAGGATGATCTTCAGCCAGAATTGACCTGGGATCAGCACCAGGTGATCATGGATATCAATCGATATAAAGCGCCAGTGGGTACACCGCTACCTGTTTCAAAAAGGCAGTGGATCGACATGGTGGAGGCTGACCTTGCAGCCTTTGAAGATTTTAGACCAGATGGCGTTTATGCAGGGCTGAATCTAAGCTGTATGATTTCAGTACCATATGCCAAGCTTCCGATGGTTACGCAAGTACCGACCGTCAATTGTCCCGCGTTCATCAGGAAAGAGATGTACAACATGCCCAACACGATGGAACGTAACATTTTTATGAGATATGTTCTTCCTGCTTTTGTAAAGCGAAAGATCATGAAGAAGGTGTTGATGGGCGACTCAGCAAAGAATTCTTTAGTTTCATTCAATGAGGCCAGAGCTCATTTTGGTCTGAAGCCTATTTACAACATCACTGACCTTGTGAGAGGAGATGTGACTTTACTGGCTGATATGCCTGAGTTGAGCGGTTTGGCTCGCGAAGATTTGGATGTTGGCTATGTATATACCGGCCCCATTTTTTCGCATATGGATTTACCTGTTCCGGTAGAGGTGAACGTGGTGTTTGATCAACCGGGCATCAATGTCTTCTGTTCATTGGGAAGTTCGGGATATCCAGAAACATTGAAAGAAATCATCTCCATTTTGCGATCAGATAACCGATTGAACATTGTGTGTGCGACAACTACGATAATAGAACCAGAGGAACTTGGACCCAATACTGATAAGTTTTATGCGACGGAGTTCTTGCCAGCGCACCTGGTCAATGAGATGGCAGATGTGGCAGTCACTCATGGGGGACAAGGGACTATTCAGAATACAGTGTGGTCGGGCACGCCCTTGGTGGGTATTGGATTTCAGGGAGAGCAGCAAGCGAATATTGATGGGATTGTTCGACAGGGGATGGCCAAGCGTATTCGGATTTTTGAATTGAACAAGAGGCGGTTGTTACGAGCAGTTCATAAAGTGAACCGACCGGAGTATCATGAGCATGCTCACCGAATGCAAAAACTGGTCAGATCAGTGGATGGCGTGAAGGAGTCCGTAAGGTTGATGAGTGAGTTGATTCGGTGAAGTATCTTTAAGCGTCAACAGATGCTGAAACAAGTTCAGCATGACTTTGTTGAACTGTTTTAAGTTGAGGTCGCAATACCAGTGTTTATTAACCCACTCAATCCTCGATTCAGTTAATCTAAGTTGACTAACTGTGACTTCTAAACTTGTTTGAGTTACTTTGAAGTACACCAACTGTCACTCCGAGCTTGCTAAAGTTTCTTCAAAGTATCACGTGCTGTCAACCTGAACTTGTCTCAGTTTCTTCTGGTATTACCAACTGTCACTCTGAACTAGTTTGAGTTACATGGAAGTACCGCCAACTGTCACTCTGAACTTGTTTCAGAGTCTACTATCCTAGTGACATTATATCTCATCATACAAATCCCTCAATTCTGCGTAAAACCCTATGAAACCATTAGGAAAGTTTTCAATATACGCATTCCTTCATCTTTGTATGACTGCAAATCACCATCCATCAATTTTTCGTAAATACCCTTTTCTTCTGCTAATAAATCCGTCCCAAATTCAACATCTTTCGAAATATTCTTAGAGGCCATGTGCCATTGTTTGAAGTATCGTTCTGATGTAGGCTCACAATATCTTATGTTTGATCCTCCATGTCTCGTGTCCTGCTCGATTCTCTGGTATGTCTCCATGACCTTTTGATATGGCCCTTCCAAAATTTGCAGAAAACGTCTGTCAGTGTGGACCAGAAGACCTGTGATGTCACTTTTTGGATTATTCTTTCGAGAGGTATCAAGGATTTCCTGTATGCTCTCATCAGTGCAGCTTTTCATTCTCACACTGGAATAAACCAGTCGAGTCAGCTGATTTTTGTTCACAATCTTACTCTGGCTAGATTGGCTTAAATTATTCATGTCTATAGAATTGTTTGGAGATAAACTCTACAATAGAAAATTTGTTCAAACTATTTTATATGGCCTACACTGTGATTTCAATTTGGTTGCCCTCGCAATCCAATACCACACTTTCGTAATATCCATCTCCGGTAGTACGAGGTTCACCGATCACTTCATAAGCATCCGCTCTCAAAAATTCAGTTAGTTGATCCACGGCCTTTTTAGAGCCTACAGAAATTGCAAGATGCGTAATGCCAAAACTCGCTCCACGGTCCCCCATCAAATCAGCAATATCGGGACGATGCATTAATTCGATTCTGGTCGGACCTCCATCGAACTTCAGGAAATAAGAAGAGAAACCTTTGCTGGCATTGACGTATTTCTCATTGGACTGCATTTGAAAATACTTCATGTAGAATGCCCGCATTTTTTCTAGGTCATGCGTCCAAATGGCGATGTGTTCTAGTTTCATAAGTCAGTTTTGATACTTATCAACGTAATAGTGCGAGGGAAGTCGTTATTATTCTGTTAAAATTGGTGAATAGAAGGGTTCAGGAGGTCGATTTACAAATTTTGACTTTCAGGATACGGGCATAGCATGCAGAATCCCATAAATTGGAAGTTGATAATATCCAGAAAGTTGAGAACAACATCCAATCCTATTAAGTGGTCAATCATTTTGACAGCCTTACTACTTCTTATTGCTGTCATTCCTCTTGACAACCTTTCATGGGTATTGCAGATTTTCGGACGGTTGCACCCATTGTTCGTACACCTACCAATAGGCATTTTGCTGGCCTTGTTTGGTTTAGAAGTGTTAGCCCTATTTAGTGCTGAATTCAAGCTAGGTAAAATCAGGTCAGCCCTGTTATGGATGGTAGTTTTATGCGCGATTCCTACTGTATTGGCAGGAGCCCTCCTAGCAGCAGATGGCGGGTATAGCTCGAGTATCAATGTGCACAAATGGTTGGGAGTTGGTACAGCGCTGATTAGTATTTGGTTGTTGGTGCTGGAGGATCAAGCCAATAGAAAAGGTGAGGCAAGGACTTATCGAATGGTATTAACTGCCAATGTTCTTATGGTAAGTCTAACGGGACATTTTGGAGGCTTGCTGACACATGGATCCAATTATCTAACTGAGTTACTTCCAACCGAAATTCGTAAATTATTGGAAAAGGATGATAGCGAGCAACTGGCACAGCTGATTTCGGACCATGCAGTATTATCCATGGAAGAATTGTCGCCAGAGTTTAATGAACGCATACAGCCGATATTGACAGAGTACTGCTACGAATGCCATGGAGACGAGAAACAAAAGGGTGGGTTACAACTCAATACTCTTGATGCAGATATCGTCAATGGGCTGGACGCTGATAAATGGAGAGCTACCTTGAATATGATCAATATGGGAGATATGCCTCCCAAAGAGGAAACTCAACTAACTGATGGTGAACGTAGGTCATTGGTCGAATGGCTCACTTCTTCTTTGAAATATGCCATCGAACTCCGCAAAAGTCAGCAGGAGACGGTCATGCGAAGGTTGACTCGAAATCAGTATACCAATACTTTGAATGAACTTTTAAAAGTACCTGTCAGGTTTGGGGATGTCCTGCCGGAAGATGCTAAGTCTGAAATGGGATTTAGCAATAATGGTGAAGTACTGCAGATATCACCCTTGCACATGGAATATTATCAGCGCATTGCAAGAGAGGCATTAGACAAGGCTATCGGACCAGAAGTACGACCAGCGGTTACGCGGTATAGGGTGACAATAGGTAAGGGTATTGGGAAAGATAAAGTGGCGGGGAAAATAGGAGGCTATCAGAGTGCCCCTATTGATCCTGAAGATTTTATCATTGAAATACTGGATCGGGATGGAAATGTGATTGATGGCGAATTTAGTGAGGAGGAGTTAGACTCAATCAAGCTCAACATCGGATTGGGGATGAGAGGATCAACTGATGATCGGTATGAAGTGGTAGAAGATGGTATTGTATTGTATGGGGCTTTACCACACAAAGAGGTAACGCCCAAGTCATGGCAGGGGCCTTCACCTAACCTGAAATTATTGTTTCGTAAAGTATTTCCCGAGACAGGAGATTTTCAATTTAAAGTCAAGGCTAGTCGCGGGGAGCAATTACATACCAACAAGGAAGGATTAATCAGTTTACGGGAAGAACGACCTATCATCAATGAACAAACGGCATATCTAACTCCCTCCAGTGCTACTGAAATAAGAAATTTAGAAGACATAGGAGGAATGTTCATTCCGATAGATATTACTCAACCTTCCATCGCGAAATTTAAATTTGAGGCGATTGCAGATGGTTATTATCAACTAGATTATACGCATCCATATGTTGGGCAGGATGGCATGCCATCTGTAATGCTTCGGATAGACAACTTCCGATTGGATGAGAGACTTCACCTTGATGAAAACGTGGGTGACACAATTACTACACCATTGACATTGGTCTATCTAAATAAAGGAGAGCATCAGGTGGTTTTGGGTGGTCGATTCTTTACCGGTTTTCAGTCATTGCAGATTACGCATTTGCTGCCCGCTCATCCCATTTCTCAGGCCCTTGATGAGGAATCTGAACTCAGTCAAAAGAAATATGCAGCTGATCAACCGGTGATGAAGGTTTTTGCAGGAACACGTACGGATGATGGTATGGATTATCAGACCTTTGATTCACATCGCAATGTAGGAGCAGCAAATGGAGCTTTTGAAGAGTATGTTTTTCGGGGAAGATTAGAAAACCTGCCGATTCCTGAAATTGACCTCAATGACCCGGAAATATTATCAAATATTATGATTATTGGATTGTGGAATGACTATCTAATCAAGGACAATAGATTGTCAGGACCGCCATTGAAGATCAACAGCCTTGAGTTTGAAGCACCTTATTATGAAACATGGCCGACACCAGGCTATACGAGTATTTTCCATGAATCAGCTGAGAAGAATAGTATAGCTTATACGCGAGAAGTGATCAAGCGATTTGCCGAAAAGGCCTTCAGACGCCCATTAGTCACCAAGGAAGTTGATCGCTATATGAGCTATTACGAACAGATCAGGGCCGGTTTTGACAGGTATGAAGATGGTGTAAAGGAAGTGCTGATTGCGATTCTTTGCTCTCCAAACTTCTTGTACCTCCCGAATTCGGATGAAGAATTGGACAATGAACAGTATCTTCTTGCAGCTCGTTTGTCATACTTCTTGTGGAATGCCCCACCTGATGCGGAGTTATTGGAGTTGGCTCGAAAGGGAAAACTTGAGCGAAACCTTGATGATCAGGTAGAGCGAATGATAGCAGATGATCGGATATGGAATATGATAGAGTCATTTGGCAAGGAATGGTTAAGAGTGGACAGACATGAAGCCATGAGTACCAATGTCAGTGAATATGCGGACTTCTCAAGATTCGTTAAGCAGGACATGGCGAACGAGACCTATCATTTCGTGCATCAGGTTTTAACCGAAAATCTGAGTATTCTAAATTTCATCGATTCGGATTTTACGATGCTCAATCAAAACCTGGCAGAGTTTTATGGCGTGGACAGTGTAGTAGGTACGGGTTTCAGACCGGTGAAGTTGGAGGTGGGGTTGAATCGGGGAGGCCTTCTTTCTCAGGGAGCATTCCTTAATGGACATTCAGATGGAACTCAGGCACACCCTATCAAACGCGCGGTTTGGCTGAGGTCAAAAATATTAGGCAGTCCGCCACCTCCTCCCCCGCCAAATGTTCCGGAGCTTGATCCGGATACTCCCGGGTTTGATCAGATGACCCTTAAGGAGCAGTTGGAGCATCATCGCAATAGTCCTTCCTGTATGGATTGTCATAAAAAAATTGATCAGTATGGGATTGTTTTTGAAAATTATGATGCAGTTGGAAGATACCAGCGTCTTGCTAAAGGACGACCGATTGACACAAAAGTGACACTACCTGACATGACAGAAGTAGAAGGGATTGAAGGGATCAAGTCTTATTTAATGAATCAGAAAAAGGATGTATTTACCCAATCACTTGTCAAGCATCTATTTGCTTATGCGATTGGTCGGGATGTGTCTTTCGTTGACGAAGAAGAAATCCTCGACATAGTGGATGAGGTTAGATCGGATGATTATCGCTTTCAGTCGGTTATTGAGTATATTGTGACAAGTCCGTCCTTTTTGGGCGAAACAGATTAAGTTATGGGAAAGAAGTCCTGGCATTTAAATCGAAGAATATTTTTAAGAGGTCTGGGGGTTACAGCAATGTTGCCCTACCTGGAAGCTATGGGTCGGCCTCTAGCCAAATTCGAAGAACAACGACCCAAACGACTTTGCTACGTGTACTTTCCAAATGGTGTTGGTATTCCCCCAATAGATAACCCCCATCATCGCAAATGGAGTTGGTTCCCATTAGGCGAGGGGAAGGACTATCAGTTTACCCGCACCTTGTCGTCTCTCGAACCGCATCGACAGGATATCTCGATTCTTGGGGGATTAAGTCATCCAAAAAGCAGGCACCTGTTGGGACATTTGGCAGGGGATACCTGGTTGACTGGCGGGGATTTAAGAGGGAGCGCATACAATAACAGTATTTCAGCTGACCAGATAGCTGCACAGACGATTGGAAAAGTGACCAGATATCCGAATCTTTCTCTTTCGACTGATGGAGGCATTGGATATAAATCCAGAGTTTCGACTCTGTCATTTGACCTGACGGGAAAGCCGATTCCATCTGAGCATCGGCATAGAGAGATTTTTGAAAGATACTTTACGCCAGGAGGTGGAACGCCTACTAATGCAAGACGCAAATCCTTGCAACAGGGGTTGAAATTAGTCGATTTGCTATTGGAAGACAGTAAGTCATTCAATAGACGACTAGGTACGACTGATCAACAAAAACTAGACGAGTACATGACCAGTCTCGGACAAGTCGAGGATCAGGTAAGACGAAATGAGCAGTGGTTGGATGTTCCGATGAAGTCGTTTAACTCCGATCACCTCAACTTCAATGCAAATGCAGCTGTAAATCCTGAGGAATACTTGCGAACAACTTATGATTTGATTGTTTTGGCTTTCAAGACAGATATCACGAGAGTGGTGACCTATATGAAAGGCCGTGAGGATGGAATGGGGTTTGGTGAAAATTTCCCAAAACTGGCTTTAGGCTTGAAATTAGGGCATCATGCCATCAGTCATGACTTGTCTGAAGGACATTGGGAAGAATGGGGACGGTACGATCAATGGTTGACCAAACAATTCAGCTATTTCATTGATCAGCTGAAGAACACTGAGGACGAATATGGTTCGCTGCTGGACAATACGCTTACACTTTATGGTAGTGCCTGCAGTACTACTCATGATGCAATCAATTATCCATTGGTACTGGCAGGTGGTAAAAACATGGGCATTAAGCATGGGAATTACACCAAGTATGATGAGCACGTTCCCATGTCAAATTTATTGCTGACAATGCTCAATACTGTAGGAATCCAAATGGATCAGTTCTCGGATAGTACGGGTACACTTCCAGAGGGTGTGTTTTCCTAAATTCCTTCAAACTAATTAATGAGTATACGAGTTGTTGACATTATGGGAGCAATCGATTTGATCTACGATTCGAAAATAGTCTTGAGGCTTTAGTGCTGGATTTACAATGAGATTATGTTCTGCTGGGTAGTTAATGGTCGGGAGTCGAGCAGATGGAACACGCAAAGCAAGCTTTTTTTGATCTCTGATGAATTGTGTGCCAATATTTTGAGTGAGTCTTCGATGGCGCATCGAATTCCAGCCAGGAGTCAATTGTGAAATGTTAAGTTCGTCAAAATCATCTGATGCGGTTTCATAAATGACCAGTTCCCAGTCACATGATGAACCAGTATTTCCTTTAATACTGATATGTTCCAGCATATTGAGTGAGGTGAACTTACACATGTAAATCATCCCAACGCCTATATGATTCCATCGTGCTGCACTCAGTCCATACCCGAATGGGACGTGTTCTAACTTTTTTTCATATAACCGAAAATATGGCATCAGATCAAAATGGTGCTCCCCAGGATAGTGAACTAAGTGCATCTCGAACTAGCTCCAAATCGAAAGGATCCTGGAGCAATAGAAACGGTTGTTCATTGTCCAAGGCAGCATTCGAAGAGTGCAACCATTGCCTGAATGTCTCAGTGGAACCAAAAACCCTTTCTCCATCTCGGGCGATTTGAAGTATATCGACGATGTACTTTGTCTGTAATCTGGAAAATCGATATTCGCCCTTACTTTCCCATCGATTATATGTGGAGATATGGAGCTCTAACATCTTAGCAATCATCACCTTCGTAAAACCTAGTTTTCTAAGATAATCCAGGGTCGAGGGATCTATTTTTGATTTCGGGAAATCAAATGAGCCGGCGGGTGCAATACCAGCAATCGTGGGAGTCATAACTGCATATGGAACTGCCGGTTCCTTGACTGTCAACTTACTGTCTTCTTTTTCCTTCCTTTTGCGCATATGAGATACTGATATAACGCATTTGCACAATGATTGGTTTATGAATAAAATATTTTTTTAATAGCTGTAATGTTTTAGGATTTTGGCCACTAATGGATTAAAAGTAAATATGAAAGCACAGACGACAATCAAAAAACTACAGATTAGAACCGCCATTATATGGGTGTCGGTGATCATAGCAGTGACAATTTTACTGAGAGGATTGGAACAAAATCACTCAGTAGGTCTGATATTGCTAATTGGAGCGGGGTTTCATTTGACGCTTCAGTCAACATTATCAAACAGATTGTTCGCAAGGGAAGGAAGTGAGTAACGATTTTTATACACATTCGATTTTGCCCTATGCAGGGATCATCATCAAGATATGTCGTGCATACACCAATACTGAAGAAGATTTTGAGGATTACTACCAAGAAGTGTGTTTACAGTTATGGAAAAGTAGAAACAATTTCAATGAAGCATCTAAGTGGAGTACCTGGATCTATCGGTTATCTCTTAATGTATGTCTGACATTGCTTAAAAAGAAAAAAAACAGCAAGCAGGAATTTGTTTCAGATCGCCTTCCTGATAATCTAACTGTTGATACACATGCATTTGCCGATGAGTCGCTCAATGTGCTCTATGATGCCATCAGGCAGCTGTCTGAGGTGGATCGAGCAGTGATCTTACTGTATCTCGAAGAGAAGTCTTATCAGGAGATCTCGGAGATCATCGGAAGCAACCCTAATAACATTGGTGTAAGAATTAACCGAATTAAAGAACGGCTTAAGAAATTATTAGATGGAAAAATCAATTGAAAATATTTGGCAGGAGGGTTTTTTAAGACAAGAAACGCTCGTTGCACCCAAAATAAATGACTTGTACAATCAAAAGTCTCAGCATGCTATTGATAGGTTTAAAAGACTTGGTAAGAAAAATTTGCAGTGGATTGTGATTGGAGGCTTTATCTATCAGGTGCTGACCTTTTTTCTGGACATTCCACTTATAGGGGCTGTCGTATTCGTGACGCTTTTGTTGTTAGTAGTTATAGGACGCAAAGAAGCCCAAAACCTGGCTGAACTTGATACTGGTTCCAATAGTTATGAGTATTTAAAATCCTTTCAAGGTTGGCAGGAGGAGGCATTGAAACGATTTGCAAGAATTTATCAGTTTGTATATCCAATCTTATTTCTTGCTGTCTTTCTAGGTACGTTCTTCTTGAAAATCGGGCAGCAAGCATCTATTGGTGAAAAGGTTATGAATAATCCTGATACTTTCCTTTGGATGGGGTTACCAGTATATTGGATAGTAGGGCTTGTGATCTTAGTCGGCTTAGTCGCTTATTTCAGTAACACACTTTATAGGTTTGATATCAACCTGATTTATGGGCGCACGTTTCGGAAAATAGATGAATTGATCACTGAGATGGAAGAACTCAGGCAATAGTACTGACATCTGTCATTGTATAAAGTTGCTGAGATTTCCAACTTAACTTTTTTAAAGGAAAAGTTACGTGATGCTGGTAATGGTAGAAATCAAGGGATATAACGGAGCTCATGAAAATCCTGATGGAACATGGGTCTGTGGTAGCGCATATGAAGGGGCCCACGAAAATCCAAACGGAAGATGGGTTTGTGGTGGACTAAACACTCATGTTTATGTCAATCCGGATGGGACCATTGTTTGTGGAGGAGCTCATGATGGAGCCTATCAGAATCCGGATGGTAGTTGGGTTTGTGGAGGAGGATACAATGGGGCCAAACAGAATTTGGATGATACCTGGGTATGTGGTGGATTGTATGATGGAGCCCATCAGAACCCGGATGAAACATGGGTTTGTGGTGGTGCTTATCGCGGGGCACATTGCAATCCCGATGGTACTTGGGTGTTAGGTGGCCAAAATAATGAAGCTTATCAGAATCCAAATGGAAAATGGGTATGTGGCGGGAATTATGCAAAAGCAATTGAAAACCCTGATGGTACATGGGTTTGTGGTGGAGCATATTCCGGCGCATGTCGTAATCCTGATTTTACGTGGACAGTTGGTGGCGCACATGTGAGAGCGCATCGAAATCCGGATGGTTTCTGGGTGGTGGCTTAAAGTTTAATCCCAGAGTGTTTCAATCGTATAGGGTGACCCATCCATCGCCCAAAATGAGCCATCGATATAGCGATAATTTTTGTCTAATCCATCAATCAATTCAATTTCCTGATTGGTAAGGGTGATGTCGCAGCTTGCTATATTATCAGCTAACCTGTGGCTGTTGACTGATTTAGGGACTACCGCCAATGCTTTCGCTACTGTCCATGATAATATGACTTGAGCAGGACTAATTTGATGATCCCTTGCAATATTCGAGATGGTTGGATTTTCTAACAATATTGGCGCATCGTCTTTGACTACTCTTGCAGGTCTGTCTGGTGAACCGAGAGGAGAATAACAGGTGAAGTGGATGCCATTTCCTTTACAGTATTCTATCAAAGTTTGTTGCTGAAAATACGGGTGCCGCTCACATTGATTCATTTCCGGCTTGACACCTGACAGATCCGTAAGTGATTTGATTTTGCTGATACTAAAATTACTCACGCCAATGTGCTTTGTTAGACCGGATTCCTGAAGTTTGATCATCTCGATCCAAGTATCAATGAGCGGAAATTGTTCTAGTGGGACAAAGTCAGAACCTGCTGTTGGGTAGGTGATTCTGGATTTTAGTGCTACTGGCCAGTGCATGAGATAGAGGTCGAGGTAGTCTAGTTTCAATAGTTGGAGCGTAGCTTCAATGCCAGGTCTTACATCTTCCTTTGCGTGATATGAATTCCAAAGTTTGGAAGTAATCCACAGGTCACTTCTTTTTACTTTTCCTTCTCTTATTGAATCATTAACGGCCTCCCCAACTTCGTTTTCATTGCCATAAATAAAAGCACAGTCTATGTGTCGATAACCCAAGTCAATAGCGGTCTTTACTGCCTGGTATACTTCTCCCGGATCTGATTTCCAGGTGCCTAGCCCGAGTATGGGCATTTTATCTCCGTTTTTGAACTCCAGATATTTCATATTCTAAATTTACCATATCCATCACTTTGAAGATAGCGTTCTGGTGAATCTTTACTGCGAACTAAATGTGAAATAGGTACGTGTAGATAATCAAATCTTAAAGAATTTGTGAGCAACATATTTCCATGGAATAGCCAGAGGAGTAAGGACTATTCCCATTAAACAGGCGAAAAGTGTTTCGGAGGCATAATCATCCAGACCACTACCCAGATGCATTCTCAAGGCAAATGCGATCACCCAAATTGTTTTCCACAACAATTCGAAAAGTAGAATCGGGAGCATTTTTAGCGGATACCTTAATCCTAGCAGGCAGAGTAGTGAAAATGCACCTAAAATAGCGTTGATCACTGAGTGTGAATCAGCGAGAGAGGATTCAGGATCAATGATCTCAGGCCATATCGTAAAACCGAGACCCACTGTGATGAGCAAATACATGGCTCTGAGTAAGTAAAGTTGATAGGTTTTGATGCTTTCGTTTTTCATGGTTTAGGGTCGACGATGGATTGGGAGTTTTGTTACAGCTTACAATTTAATTTTTCCATTCAGAATTGTTTAAATTCAGCTCATGGCGATTTCAAGTATTTTCAATGATGTAATAGGACCCGTGATGAGGGGGCCTTCCAGTTCGCACAGTGCTGCCGCCTGCCGAATAGGTTTGTTGCTTCATGATCTCATGCATGGGAATGTGAAAAGTCTGGTTGTTGATTATGATCCCAATGGCTCGTTGGTCACTACGCATGAAAGTCAGGGTACAGATATGGGATTATATGGAGGGGTGTTAGGTTGGCAGGCTGATGATCCCCGCATGCAGGACTATCGGAGATACATTCAGGAAGCAGGAATTAGTATTACAGTAAACTATTTAAGCTATGGCGCACAACACCCCAATAATTATCGGCTGAGTGTCAGTAATGATAGCATCACCCATACAGTTTCAGCCATCAGTACCGGAGGAGGCATGATTGAAGTACAGGAAATCGATGGAGTGACAGTATCGATGAATGGTGATTATCATGAGCTGCTCGTTTATGGGTATGACCTGGGCATCATAGATGGTCTTCTGCCAGCCTTTGAGTTTGACTTTAAAATGATCCATACTGGATTTATTCAAATAAAAAGTGCTCGTCCTTTTCCAAACACGTTGATTGAGTCCATTACAAAAATTCCTGGTGTTAAAGATGTCTGCAATCTTAGGGCAGTGCTGCCTGTTTTGTCACGAAAAGATCTTGAAGTACCATTTCTCACATGTGAGCAAATGATGAACCATGGCCAACAGGAAGGTTTGAGCCTTTCAGAACTGGCCCTGGCATTCGAAAGCCAGCGCGGTAATATTGACTCAGAGTCAGTGATACAAATGATGGGGAACATCTATGAAGTGATGAAATCTGCCATAGAGACTGGTCTTGAAGGCACACATTTTGAGGATAGGATTTTACCCGTACAGTCATTAGGATTCCGAGATAAAATGAGAGACAAGAGGCTTCTGGATGGGGGTATGCTCAATACCATGGTGCTGTACACCACAGCGATGATGGAGGTCAAGAGCTCAATGGGGGTATTTGTGGCTGCTCCCACAGCCGGTTCTTGCGGAACTGTGCCGGGAAGCTTATTTGGAGCAGCTCAGGTAATGGGATTTGATAAGGAGCGAGTAATTAGAGGTTTGCTTGCAGCTGGTATGATTGGAGTATTTATTTCAGAACATGCCACATTTTCAGCTGAGGTTGCAGGCTGTCAGGCGGAAACAGGAGCAGCAGGTGCTATGGCAGCAGCGGGACTGGTGACCATGATGGATGGCACCCTCGAGCAATCGGTGGGAGCAGCATCTTTGGCACTGCAGAATTCCCTGGGGATTGTATGCGATCCAATAGGCAATAGGGTAGAGGCACCTTGTTTGGGTAAAAATGTGATGGCTGCTTCCAATGCACTGAGCTGTGCCAATATGGCCATTGCCAACTATGAACATTTGATTCCATTTGACGAAGTAGTGCAAAGCATGAATGAAGTTGGTGAAATGATGGCGCATGAACTAACTTGTACCGGACTTGGTGGTTTGGCAGCTACTCCAACTGGAAAGGCCATTGAAGCCCGACTAAAAGAAAAAGCCAAATATTGTTAATCAAGAGTCCTACTCAAAAATATTGATCAAAATGAAAATCCGTTCGTTCTTAGTTACCACAATAGCATTTTTGATTATTCAGACTGGATTTGCTCAGGGAAATCAGGAATATTATCAATTGAGGACTTTCACTTTTGAGAGTGCAGAGCAGCAGAATGTCACGGAGCAATATTTACAAGATGCTTATTTGCCAGCGCTAAAGAGACAAGGGTATGGTCCTGTTGGAGTATTCAAAACAAGGTTAAGCGAATCTGATACTACAAGGAAGATCTGGGTGCTAATTCCATTGAAAGAGCTGAGTCAGGTACTGAGCATTGAGGAGCAATTAGAAAAAGATGAAGTGTATTTGAAGGCCGGGACTGGTTATATAGATGCGAGTTATGATGCGCCTACATTTACCCGTATTGAGTCCACACTCTTGAAAGCATTCATAGACATGCCAAAGATGTCAACTCCTGAGTTATCAGGACCAAGAGAAGACAGGGTTTATGAGTTAAGAAGCTACGAGTCCTCTTCTGAGAAGATCTACAAAAATAAAGTCGATATGTTCAATGCTGGAGGAGAAGTTAAGTTATTCGATCAGCTTCAGTTCAACGCAGTGTTTTATGGAGAGGTTATTTCTGGTTCTCAGATGCCTAACTTGATGTACATGACCACATTTGATAATCAGCAAAGCAGGGATGAGCACTGGCAGGCTTTTCGTACCTCACCCATTTGGGAGGAATTGAAGTCACGTCCTGAATATCAAAATAATGTTTCCAGCGCAGACATTTGGTTCCTTACGCCCACTGCTTATTCAGATTATTAATAGAAATTCAGCGTGTTGGGAATGAATTATTGAAACATACTGACTAAGTTCTTTGTTCAGCATTGACTAATCAAGTTCCTCATCAATCAAGGAAAGTAGTTTTTGAATCTGTCTGACACCCAACTTGTATTCATTTATGTGATTATTGGTGTCATTGATTGTGTATACACAATAGTTGCGAATGGGCAGAGAATAATAAAAGTCTTCCCTAACTGGTTTTTGGGTGAGCATATCAACTTCGCTAAGCAATAAAGGGAAGTAGTTTTCATCTAGTGCCTTCAATAAATTTTTCTGACTTTGGTCAATGAGTCCATATATGCGTAGGAGTCGTTGAAGTTCTTTTTTGATTTCTACGGATCGGATGATTTTGATATCTCCACTTTGAAGAATGGAGGTGAGTGTAAAGCTCTCTGAAGAGAAAAAATCGTAGTTACCAATACGAGGGACCAGCCTGGATAGCGAGTCAGTATACCGATACGACTCATCATTTAGCATAATGCCAAGGGTGATTTTGAGGTCTTGTACTTTGATTTCATTGAACCGAATGTTATAGGCAAGCTGCGTAGTGTCTTTGATCAATTCAGACCGGATATCTGATAGATATTGTTTTTCCAGCTGCTTTTCTTTCTCTGCACCAGCCAGATTGTTCAACCAAAACGCAATCGAGATACCTATGATCACAATGACCAATTCAATCAAGTGATATTTCCAGTCTATTACTTTTGTCATAATGGCTTATCGAAAGTCTATCGATAAGATAAAGTGATTTGGAAAATGTTGCAGTAATACATTCGAAATAAATCTATCACCGCTTGAAAAGATCACATTAGGTAATATCTGAATGTTTTTCCAGTTTAGCCTTAAACTGATGGATCATGAAGCAATTATTAGTGGCAGTTGTTTGCTGTTTGGTGTTTAAATTAAGTGCTCAGGAATATACAAAGCAGGACAGTTTGAGGGGATCCATTACACCGGAGCGTGAGTGGTGGGACCTTACCTACTATCACTTAAACGTAGAGGTGTTGCCTGAAAGTAAATCCATCAAAGGAAAGAACATCATCCAATATCAGGTTTTAAAACCCCATGATATCATGCAGATCGACTTGCAATCACCATTGGGCATAGAACGGGTTATACAGAATGGTGAGGAGCTGGCTTTCCGATCGGAGGGCAATGCCCATTTTATTCAGTTAGCAGAGACTCAGGATGTGGGCGAGGTAAAAATAATCGAGGTTCATTATGGGGGAGAGCCGCAGGAAGCAATAAGAGCGCCTTGGGATGGAGGTTTCAGCTGGAAGAAGGATGAAAAGGGGAACCATTTTATTGCAACTTCATGTCAGGGACTTGGGGCATCTGTATGGTGGCCATGCAAGGATCATATGTATGATGAGGTTGATAGTATGTTAATGAGCATCGAAGTACCGCAGGATTTGGTAGACGTGTCCAATGGAAGATTAAGAGGAGTAGATAACAATCGGAAAAAGAAAACTAAAACTTATCACTGGTTTGTCAGTAACCCAATCAATAACTATGGTGTGAATATCAATATCGGTGATTATGCCCATTGGACAGAGAAATATCAGGGAGAAAAAGGGGAGCTTGATATTGATAATTGGGTATTGAAATACAATGTGGAAAAGGCTAAAAAACAGTTTCAGGAAAACCATCGAATGCTTGCTGCATTTGAACACTGGTTTGGACCATATCCATTTTATGAAGACAGTTACAAGCTCGTCGAAGCGCCCTATCTCGGAATGGAACATCAAAGCTCCATCACATATGGCAATGGTTTTCAGAATGGTTATCTGGGTAGAGATTTAAGCGGGACCGGTTGGGGGCTGAAGTTTGACTTCATCATCGTTCATGAAGCTGGTCATGAGTGGTTTGCCAACAATATTACGCATCTGGATGCAGCGGATATGTGGATACACGAAAGCTTTACAGCTTACTCCGAAGGTTTGTTTGTGGAATATCACTATGGTAAAGAGTCGGGTCAGCAATATACGCGAGGCACCAGAATGAACATTTCAAATCAATATCCTGTCATTGGTCCATATGGCGTTAATGCAGAACATTCAGATACAGATGTTTATTATAAAGGAGCCAACATGCTCAACACGATTAGGAGCATTGTGAATGATGATGATAAATGGCGCGCTACCTTGAGAGGATTGGGAGAAGCGTTTTATCACCAGACAGTGTCTGGTAAGCAGGTCGAAGAATATATGATTACCTTTTTGGGTATTGATCTGTCAACGGTGTTTGATCAATACTTGAGAGATACGCGGATTCCGGTGCTCGAATATGCTCAAAAGGACAATCAGCTTATTTATCGTTGGACGAATGTTGTGGAGGGTTTTGAAATGCCGGTTGATGTTGAAATTGATGGGCTCCCCAAACGGATTTCACCATCATCAGAATGGCAGAGTATTATAGGAAATGAACTGGACGCTGATGTTAATTATTATATATCAACAATGAAGTACTAAGCAGACTCCTCGGTTGAGTCTTGTTTTTTCGTAGGTCCGCAATTCCACTTTTGTCGCATGGCCTCCTTGTCTTCAGGAGACATGTTTTGCCATGCGTTTTTCATTTCACTCATCCATTCAGACTTCTTGTGGGGTCTGTTTTTTTTGCTCCAATTGCCACCACTAAATAATATCTTACAGAGGACCAGTAGTCCTATGGCTTGCAAGTAGGTGATGGATGTCCATCCTGTAATATCTGGGATCAGTGCATTCCATAGCAACATTACAATTCCCGCTGCAATGGAAATAAAAAAGACGATCATGAATCCCATTTTCCAGTAACCGTACTTGCTAAAGTTCATCGTAGAGGCCTTGGAGTTGTTTTCTAAGATGCTTGATGGCATAATGCTTGCGTGAGATAAGTGTATTCACTTTTTCTCCTGTGACTTCTGAGATCTGTTGAAAGCTGAGCCCTTCAAACTCATTCAGGACATACGCCTGTCGTTGCTCTTCTGGCAATTGAGCCAAAGCGTTGTTGACTGAATCCCAAATGAGCTTATTCATGTAGACTTCCTCTGGAGCCGCATTTGTCAATGAAGCTTTGGATTGAATGGAGCTTTCGTCGGACATGCGACTAAAGCTTTCCGGTTTCTTCTTCCTAAATCTATCAATGATCTTATTACGCGCTACTCGATAAAGCCATCCTGATAGTTGTTGGATAGGTTCAGAAGTTGTCTCCATTTGAATATATACATCCTGTAAAATATCTTCAGCATCGTCCCTGTCAGGGATTCGACTTTTGATGAAGCTTAGGAGCTGTTGCTTGATGTCGATAAAATCATCAGCTCTTTCTTGCTTTGCCAGGATTTGGTCTGCACTTAAATTTATGGTAGTTGTCATTATGATGAAGTAGACGGCTAGAACCTTTACATATTTTAGGTAGGTTCAAATACCTGAACATTGTACGCATTTCAACACATAATTGTTGGTGCTTACTGGATAGCTTTCTATATTGGTCTCCCTTTATTATACTGAAAGCTTCCATTACAATGAACGGAGAGATCACGCCAATACAAAAAAGAAAAATTCACCACTTTTTCGAGGTGCTGGATAACAATGGAAATGGAGTACTCCAGCCAGATGATTTCAAAGACGTTGCAAAGAAAATATGCAAGAAAATCGGACTGGATGAAGGGTCAAGAAAGTATGATAGCATAGTGGTCCAATCATATCGAATATTCATTCAAATTTTGACAGACCTTGAAAAGCATAGTGAACTTGAAATTAATGCTGAAGAATGGTCTCGATTTTTTGAGAAAAATATAATCAAGCCTTCTCGAATGAGCGCCGCACCGATTGAAGCATATATCACCAGGACCGTCTACTATATTTTTAATTTGTTTGATGAAAATGGAGATGGCGTAATCTCACGAGAGGAGTACGCCAATATGTTCGATACATATAGTATTGACAAAACGCATATTGATGATGCTTTTAACCGATTGGATAGTAATGGAGATCAATACCTCTCTAAGCAGGAATTAAACTTTGCTTTTCATGAGTTCTTCTTATCCACCAATGCAAATTCTCCGGGAAATTGGATTTTTGGTGAATGGATGGAGGAATAAAATGCAAACGATTGCATTTTTCAATGATGAGTACATTAAAATTTGCTTATCGTCCCGTTATTGGTAGATTATTTTGTGTATGCGCAATTACGAAAATTACACCCTCTTTGTTTGGATTTTTTCAAAATTTTCTCTTTTATTGGGCTACCAATAGGAATTTTTTAAACACCGACCAAGCTAAAGATGAACGAATTAAACCAGTATCTCAATGAGATTTCTAATCTCAGCGAGGAAGAGAACGACGATTTTTTAGAGTGCGGTCTCACGATCCTCGAAAACTTACGAAGACAGTCAAAGTCAAATTATCAAGCCAGGAAATATGTTTCTCCTATCTTGAATTTGATTTATTGCCACAAGCGTGTAGGGAGTACCGAATTAGCGGCCTGAACTGACTGACTGGATGTAAATTTTTGTATGTCCATGTTCTGATAGGTAGTCATAGGATTGTTTTACCTTAGAAAGATTATATCTTTCAGTCGAAGAATTATTTTGACTAAGGTAGAACTATGAAAAACTATGTAATGGTGGCAATTGTCATCATAAGTTTTGGTGCCTCTGCGCAGCAAAAACTTGATCTAAATGACCTAAGCCAGTTCAGAGAACAGGCTGGTAATTGGCGTATAGTAGGAGATGTTTGGATGAGTCCGGACGTAGACATTCACCACATTGCTCCAGAAAATCCCAAAAAGAAAAAAAAGAAATCCTCAACGCCCATTCAAAAAGCGGTGATGTCTGTCGATGGAACCGGGATTTTGTTAAATGAGAATGACGAAGAGCGTAAATCACACTTAATTACGGTATGGGAGCACGGTGATATTGAATTGGATTTGGATGTAATGATACCACGAGGATCTAACTCTGGTATTTACTTGCAGGGACGCTATGAAGTTCAATTGCTGGATAGCTACGGAGTTGAAAATCCCTCATTCAGCGATATCGGAGGAATATATCGCAATTGGGAATCCGAACCCGGCAAAATCCTAAAAGGAATACCTCCGAGAACCAATGCAGCTAAAGCTCCTGGTTTATGGCAGCATTTCAAGATTCAATTTAGAGCGCCGAAATTTGATGAGCAGGGAAATAAAACTGCCAATGCGAGATTTGTCAAGGTGGAACTTAATGGAATTACAATCCACGAGAATGTGGAAGTTGAATTACCTACCGGGGGCCCGATCTCAAAAGACGAAGTTCCAATGGGTCCCATAATGATTCAAGGTGATCATGGACCAGTTGCTTTTAAGAATATCGAATACAAGCTTTTAGGAGAATCAGATGTGATGCTTAAAAATATCTCCTATAAGGTATACAGAGGAGATTTCAATACGATAAAAGATATTCAGGGAGAAGAAGTAAGGATTGAAGGAAAAGCATCACAAATAGAAATTCAACAAGCTCAATCAGACGATGCATATGCAATCATTTATGAAGGACTGATCAATATTCCGAAAACAGACGAATATACTTTTGGTGTTGCACATGGTGGAGCAGTCAGGTTTGAAGTAGATGGCGAAGCACTGATAGATATTCCATCCAAAAGTTGGCGTGGAACTCAGGAGGTTTCATCCAAGTTGGATGCTGGTTCATACAATATCAAGTTGTACAATTATAAATCCGCACCCTGGATTTCACCAGCGCTGGGACTATTTGTAAAAAGTAAGAACACTTATTTCAAGCCATTCCATTCCTATGACTCCTACCCGGAGGTTAGTGGGGTAAGGGCACCAATCAATGTTGATGTTGATGGAGATACTAAATTGCATCGGGCATTCATTAAGTATCGTGGTGCATCACCCAAACTTTCTCATACCATTGGAGTGGGAGATCGGTCAGGAGTCCATTACGTATATGATTTACAAAGAGGAAACCTGGTAGCGGCATGGAGAGGTGAATTCATCGATGCTACGCCAATGTGGAATAGTCGTGGAGATGGATCATTTTTACCGAGAGGTGCTGTGCAATGGAAGCATATCAATCAATCTCTGGCTTATTTAACCAATGAATCAGCTCCTTTCCCAACTGATGCCGAATCGGAATGGATCCAGAAGGGATATCAAATTGGGGAAATGGACAGGCCAATTTTTAAGAGTGATTACAAGGGTGCAGTTGTTACCAATAGCATCAATCCAGCAGCTGATAATGCGTCTTTGGTTCATGAAATTGCCTTCGAAAATCTTTCAAATACGGTAAATCTCTTTTATAAAATCGCTGAAGGATCAAGTATCAGAGACATGGGAAATGGCCTCTTTGCAGTTAATGATCATGAGTTTTACATCAGAACAACTGGAGCCAATGTTCGACAGGTTGATGGGAAGAGTGAATTGATTGTACCGGTAAACGGATCTACAATTTCTTATACAATTGTTTGGTAATCACTAGAGCGTAATCAAAATGAAAATAATAGTTAGAAATATGTTTTTGGTGGTTGCTTCTCTAATGGCAATTACCACGATGGGACAAAAGGTTTCAGAGGAGACCTATTATAGAATTACCACAGTGCCTATTCCGGAGGGAATCCAACTTGAAGGAGGTGGTGTGGAAGTTCTGCCAGATGGAAGCGTGGGTGTAGCTACGAGACGTGGCGATGTATGGATCATTGAGAATCCGACAATGGCCAAAGGGTCACCTGCTTCCTTTAGACAATTTGCGACAGGATTGCATGAGCCACTCGGTCTGGCGTATCTTGATGGGGCGCTATATACTGCACAGCGAGGTGAACTTACCAAACTCATTGATGAAGATGGAGACCGCAAGGCGGATGTTTATGAGACAGTTTACTCATGGCCACTCTCGGCTCACTATCATGAATATTCTTTTGGGCCCGTGATAGCACCTGATACTACATTTTTTGTGACGGCTAATGTTGCATTTGGCGATGAAGAATGGTGGAGAGGAGAGAGTCGAGTATTATGGAGAGGTTGGACGATGCGCATTTCTCGTGATGGAACAATGGAGCCCTGGGCAACTGGAATGAGATCTCCTGCTGGTTTTGGCTTGATTGATGGAGAGTTTTTCTATACCGATAATCAGGGAGATTGGATTGGGTCCGGAGCACTATGGCACGTACCAAAAGGCGCCTTTATCGGTCATCCAGGTGGCTTGAGGTGGACTGAGCAATCAAATTCACCTGTTAAGCTTACAGAGGAAAAACTCTATGCTGTGGCCGATAAGCGTCAGATTAGAGAAAATGGCGTTTATGTTAAGCCGGATAACATTCCCAATGAAGAAAATCCGGACTTTGTATATGAAATGAAGGAACATTTCCCTGAGTTTCAACTGCCAGCGGTCATATTGCCACATGGCATTCTAGGAATATCCAACAGCCAGCTACAGCAGGATGCTACTGACGGAAAGTTCGGTCCTTTTGAAGGACAAATATTCATTGGCGATCAGGGTCAAAGTAAAATCATGAGAGTGGTTTTAGAGAAAGTGAATGATCAATACCAAGGTGTTGCTTTTGATTTCAGAGCGGGTTTTCAATCAGGTGTCATGCGAATGGATTTCGACAATAATGGCAATTTATTCGTGGGAGAGACCAACCGAGGTTGGGGTTCTGCAGGAACTACCAATCATGGACTTCAGTATGTCACGTGGACAGGTAAAATGCCATTTGAAATGAAAACAGTGAAGGCTAAAGCAGATGGGTTCGAAATAACTTTTACCAAGCCAGTTGACAAAGAAAGTGCGAAGGATTTGGATACCTATAATGGAAAAAGCTATATATATAAATATCATCCTGTATATGGGAGCCCCCAAACTAATATTGAAGAAGTGAAAGTAAAGGGAGTGAAAGTAAGTGATGATGGATTAAGCGTGAGATTGGTGACGGATGATCTCAGACAATATTATGTTCACGAGTTTTTTGTTCCTGATATTAAGTCCGCTGAAGATGGGCAAAATCTATTACACAAGACATTCTATTACACCCTGAACAATATTCCTGAGGGTGAGAAATTAGCCCCGGGAAGTTATACAGTTAGGCAATCGAGCGCAACACAAAAGAAGTCAACTGCGAAGGCTATGGCAGTTGCAAAGCCAAAGCCAGTTGCATCAAAAGTACCAACCTATGATGAAATTGAGCCGTTGCTGGTAAAGAATACTTGTGTAGCATGTCATCAAAAAGATAAACGTGTAGTAGGGCCTTCATTTGCTGCAATCTCTAAGCGGAGGTATACGAATGAGAAAATTGTTGAGTTAATCTACAACCCGGAACCAAAAAACTGGCCGGAGTATGCTACACCGATGGCACCAATGCCTCAGGTGGACAAGAAAGAGGCGCTAAAGATTGCAGCCTGGATCAATTCGCTGAAGGACTATTAATGAATTTCTTTCGATAGATATACGAGGGCGATCAATTTTGATCGTCCTCTTTTTTTGGTTTCCATCGGGGTGCGATACCATAGTACGATCTTGACAACCCCCAATATTATGTTTTGATCGGTTTGGTTTTTCAGTATTGTTCGGTGTAATTCGAATCAAACTGGATGAATATGAGCCAATTCTTTTCTGCCAATAATGTTAATCCTCGAAGCGAGACAATAAGGGTTAGGACAATCGATATGCACACTGGAGGAGAACCGCTAAGGATAATCCTTGAAGGGTTCCCTGAGCCAGTGGGTGATAGCGTTATTGCATATCGTCGTTTTTTCATGGAAAATTATGATCACTTGCGAACCAGTCTCATGCATGAACCTCGTGGACATGCAGATATGTACGGTGTAATTGTTACACCTAGTAAAGTGGCGGATTTCGGAGTGGTCTTTATGCACAATGAAGGATATAGCACCATGTGTGGACATGCGACCATTGCGATTACAAAACTGGCAGTTGAAGCAGGCTGGGTGGAGATGGTTGATTCGGAAACGCGTGTCCTGATCGAAGCGCCATGTGGTGTGCTCACGGCTTACGCGAAAATCAAAGATCGAAAAGTTGTGAGTGTCCGATTTCATAACGTGCCCTCCTTTGTGGTTGCTTTGGATCAGCTAGGGGAAGTCCCTGAGATCGGCATTGTCAATTATGATTTAGCTTATGGTGGCGCGTATTACGCATTTGTTAATGCTGATGAATTAAAAATCCCACTGGTCCCATCAAATTATCAGCAACTCATCAGTACAGGCATGGCGATTAAACATGCGGTCATGGAGTCAACTGATTTAATCAAGCATCCGGAAGAGGATGATCTTAGTTTCTTATACGGAACCATTTTTATTGGAGGTCCGATTTCGGCGGGAGTCGACAGTCGTAACGTGTGCGTTTTTGCCGAAGGAGAAGTGGATAGGTGCCCAACAGGTTCCGGAGTTTCTGCGCGAATGGCCATCCATCATCAACGACAAGAGCTGCATGAGGGAGAAGAAATGATTATTGAGAGCATCCTTGGAACTCAGTTTACAAGTAAAGTCCATAAAAAAATGACTTATGCCGGAGTTGATGCCGTTATCCCCGAGGTAGAAGGTACAGCTTACTATACTGGTCAACATGAATTCTGGATTGATCCTGGAGACCCACTTCATAGGGGTTTCATTTTCCGATAGTTGTAATGAATTGTCATCAACGATGGCATTTAGCATTATTGGCAGAAGTCAGGACAATATGATTGCCTATTTTCTACTAAATTGAGAAGTGAATTTTTACTTTTTTTCTTAAAGATGAGGGCTGATTTTTATAGGCAGATGATTTTTAAAATTGCAGGCTGTTTTGCTTGCGGTTTGCTATTGTCAGGAGCTAAAGAAGTAGTAGAACCCAATTTCACTAATTATAAAGTTGTAATTCCTGGATCAGATAGAACCATTGATATGGTTTCAATTACAGGTGGATCATTTGAAATGGGGAGTCCACAGGGAGAGTATGGACGTCAGGATGATGAAGGACCACAGCGTCAGGTAACGGTTGGAGACTTCTATATGAGCACTTTGGAGGTCACCTGGGATTTATATGAACTCTTTTTGTATCGTGAGATCGACAATGTTAAAGGTCAGAAAGGGTCCATAAACCTAGGTGTTGACGCTGTATCCGGAGCGACTATGCCTTATGTGAATTTTAATCGTCCAGGGTATCCTGTGATATGTATTACACAATACGCGGCTGCCACATTTTGTAAATGGCTAACAGCCAAAACCGGTCAGTTTTATCGTCTCCCAACCGAGGCGGAGTGGGAATATGCATGCAGAGCAGGGTCTACTACACCTTATTCATTTGGAGATGATGAATACGATTTGGATGAGTATGGGTGGTATGAAGACAACAGTGCCAATACCTTTCAGAAACCTGGTCAGAAAAAACCGAACCCATGGGGGCTTTATGATATGCATGGAAATGCTGCAGAGTGGGTAATAGACACTTATGTGTCACCTTATCAGGGAGCATCCACGAATCCACTTTATCTGGAGGAAGAGAGTCTTTATCCACATGTAGTGAGAGGTGGGAGTTGGAATGAAACAGCTGATCGCTTAAGAAGTGCAGCCCGCGGTTACTCCACAAAAGACTGGAAAAAAAGAGACCCCCAGTTCCCCAAAAGCCTTTGGTGGCTGACAGATGCCCAGCATGTGGGATTTAGAATAGTACGGCCGGTTGAGGTGCCTACGAATATGGACAAGTATTGGCTTAAGCCAATTGAAGAATATTAATTATCTGGAATTACAAAATCTACGAAGATGAAGAAAAAACAGAATAGAAGAGACTTTATGAAAACCAGTGCCAAGATAGCTGGTACGGGTTTGATTGTTTCACAAGGATTGTCTGCTGAAGCGGGGGCATATGTTGCTGCGCCAGGTGAAATAAAAATTGCGGTAGTAGGCTGTGGAGGAAGAGGCACAGGCGCTGCGAACCAGGCACTTGAAGCAGATGAAAGTATCCGATTAGTTGCTATGGCGGATGCATTTCCAGACAGACTGGAAAATAGCCTAAAAGGGCTTTCGGCTAAGTATGCTGAAACTGAGAAAATTCAGGTGCGAGATGATGCTAAGTTTGTCGGATTTGACGCCTACAAGAAGGCTATTGACATGGCGGATGTCGTGATATTGGCCACACCTCCAGGTTTTAGGCCACTTCATTTTGAATATGCTGTTCAGCAGGGCAAACATGTATTCATGGAGAAACCGTGTGCAACCGACGTAGCAGGAGTAAAGCGTGTATTGGCTGCAGCTAAAGAAGCAGTGAACAAAAAACTGAATGTGGTAGTTGGGTTGCAGCGTCATTATCAGGGAAGTTATCGGGCCGTGAAGGAGATTGTCGATAAAGGTAAACTTGGTGATATTGTTTCAGGTCAGGTATACTGGAATAGCGCTGGTGTTTGGGTGAGACCAAGAAAATACCAACAAACCGAACTTGAGTATCAAATGAGGAATTGGTACTACTTCAACTGGTTGTGTGGTGATCATATTTTGGAACAACATATTCATAACATTGATGTTGCAAACTGGTTCATTGGCAGCTACCCAGTGAAGGCCCAAGGTATGGGAGGCCGGGAAGTACGTAACGGAAAGGATCACGGACATATTTTTGATCACCATTTTGTAGAGTTTACTTATGCGGATGGTCAGGTGATTTCCAGCCAGTGTCGTCATCAAAAAGGATGTTTCAATCGTGTAGAGGAAGTGTTCCAGACGACAAAAGGGAGCATCCGAACCAATGGAGGTAATTTCGGAGAGGTGATGTTGAAAGGGAAACAACAATACTTACATGAAGGTGAAGAAGATGTAAACCCTTACCAGCAAGAGCATAATGAACTGTTTGCAGCCATAAAAGCCGGTGAGTATAAGTTTGCTGATGCAGAAAACGGGGCAAAAAGTACCATGACCGCTATTTTGGGAAGAATGGTAACGTATTCGGGACAAGAAATTACCTGGGATCAAGCGATGGAAGTAGACATGAACTTGGTGCCTGATGGTCTATCTTCATTTGATGATGCCGCACCAATATTGCCAGACGAATATGGTAATTATCCTGTCCCAACTCCAGGGGAAACGAAATTCATCTAAACGGTTAAGGGTCCTAAACAGACCCTTTTCTTATTTGCGTTCTAGTCCGATATGACATCCTTCAAAGCAGAACATGTAGTAGAGCAATAGCTTCTGGTTTTGGTATTCGATGATATAGCTATTTTCTTCGTTCGTAATTTTAGCTTCTTTGAAGTCAGATCTGCTGTCGGAAAGTATTAAAATGCTTCCATCAATGGTGGAGTCTTTGACAACATTGTAGTATTTGAAATGGGTCAGTCCATCAATATTTGTTACTAACTGATTATTGTCTTCAAATGTGATTAGAAGGTTATCAGACTGGGGTATTTTATCTATGATATAACCGCTTCCTGGGGAATAACCTCTTTCAGTTTGTATCCATTCACCCTGGAGTTCAAAATCAATAGGAAAGTCACAGCATTCTGTGGTTTCGCAAGCTACTATACTGGATAATATGGCGATGATCGTAAGCGTTCTCATATTGCATCATTTTATGCTCTACGATCAAACAATAATTGTACCGTATTGCTTAAGCTAATCCGGCAAAGGCTCTCATTTTATTGATAAATTGAGTTTTAACAGGTGAACGATGCGCTGGGATTAGGTCCATTGTGAATCCTGAGGTCTTATCACGAAGTGACAGCTGCTTTTGGTCGTGTTGAAATTCCAATTGTTTGTAGGGGACGAACCAGCCAATTGCCTCTAGTCTGAACCTAAATCTCAGTCCAATACCCTTTGGTCTCAATTCAATATTGCAGTATCGGGTTCCCCTAATATGTTTAAGAAATGGTTCGAAAATCTCATGAGCTGAGTTGATCACAAACTTTTGTGATCCGGTCCCACCCATTTTTAAACTTTCCCAGAAGTTGTAAGAAGGACCAACATATCCATTTATTTGATATTCCTGATCTCTATCGTAGTTGCTAATATTTTCAATCATGGCGTTCAATTATTTTGTGCAACTGCCTTACCTGACCGAGATGATAAATGTCGTGTTGGACGATCCCGTTGACGATGTACCTCAATTTGTAATTACTTCCAGGACTGGTTTGATCCATTCGTTCGGGCGTGAGCTTCTTCATCTCGCTGACCAGGTCATTTGCCGTTGTTTCGATTATACCTATTAATTCATGCCAACCCTCATAGGTAACCTCCTCTGTGGGCCAATCCATCGCAGCGTTTTCTTCAAAGAGATGAATTGGATTACCCTTCATTTTTTCAATGGTAAACAATCTCCAATTGATGATGTGACGGACCAGTTGAGCAATCGAATGTGAAACACATTGTGGCTTGAGGTTGATGATATCTTTGGGGATTTCTTTTAAGGTTTGCATCATGCCAATACCATACCAGGGCCGATCTGAATGCATGGTTTCAAATGATGCAATGATTGATTCGATTTCTGTCATTTGTATTTGTCATTTAAACCAACCCCGTCGAGTATCATGGGTATAATTTTTTCCAGCCGAGCTTGTTTTGTAGCAGGTCGCTTGGCTGAGGCAATGTGTTCAGAAAAATCTCTTTTGTGAGTTAGGTTTAGTGCTTCGAACTTTGATCGAAGATCTGCATTTTTCTCCAATTCCTTTTTAAGTTCATCAGGAATAGTCAAAGGCTTTTTTGTGGGTCTGATCTCCCTACCCGCGGCTTGATTGGCAATGGCTTCAGCTATGTATTCGAGAATGAGTGTTCGGTTTGATTCTATGTCAGATAAATTTTTAAATCTCCATTGACGCATCGCTTGCGTTTTCCCTTCCTGAGCATTGACCAACTTATTGTTGGGATCAGACATCAAAGCACCCTGAAAAAACCAGATACCCACATAGCTTTTGAATGCTCCTATTCCTGCAATGTTCTTCTCATTGTAAACATAGGTAGGCATACTCCATTTTAGCGTCTCCTTAAGGCCCGAGCTTCCAACAATCGATCTTAGCAGATTGAGTTCATCATTCCAACTTACTTGTTGTTCAAAATAGTCATCGGGTGAGGCGTACTTCTTCATAGACTACAGGTTTATTCCGTCAATTGACAAATTAAAAAATACTCAGATATGACAAACCTCATGACCATACATTTTTATCAATAACTAGCTTTGTCGGATGCCTTTAAATGACATTGAAAGTCGAGCAGATATTGAGCTGCTGTTAGATCGATTTTATACCAAAGTGAGAGTCCATGAAACTTTGGGACCATTTTTTAATGAGACTATTGATGATTGGGGCATACACCTTGCTAAGATCGCTGATTTTTGGGAGTCCAATTTGTTCTTTATTGCCAAGTTTAAGGGTAATCCAATGCGAACACATATTGAAGTAGATCAGGCTTTCAACCATTCGATTGAGCAAGCTCATTTCGGCCTTTGGTTGCAATTATGGACTGAAACAATGGATGAAAACTTTGAAGGTGAAAAAGCACATTTGGCCAAAGAGCGCGCACGCAACATGGCACAAATGATGTTTCTGAGGATCTATCAGGCCCGTAAACAAAAAGGGATCATCTGAAAATTATTGACGACTATAAATAATTTTCCGCTCCAAAAAATGATCAGCCGTGGTGAGTTTCAAAAAGTAAATGCCTGAATCAATATTCAGTTCATCCAACCTCAAATTGATACTCTTTTTAAACTGCTGTTGGATAATTCCTTTTCCAGAGACCGAGCTAATATTTAACATTGCCGACTGCATGGATGCTGGCAAATCAATATTCAACTGTCCGGTTGTGGGGTTTGGATATACATTGATAGTGATGAACGGACTGGTGGTGCTTGTAATAATTCTAATATACTCATAAGGTGAACCGTGAAAATTAGGAGAAGCCATCCAGTACATAGGGTCTTCAGGGTCTCCGGTTGGATTGCTGCTTACCGACATTAATGAATACCCCTTACCATCGGCATTCTCTGGCCATGGATCACCGTCAGAATATTCAAAATCAATGATGATTGAGCCGTTTGATGTTACCACAATTCTTTCTCCCTTGTTAGATAAATTGGAACTGAAATTCCCATTGGGAGGAACTCCGTATCGATCTTCGAATTTTGAAGGTTTGTCGGCAATTACGTAGTAAGCACCAGGTTCTAATAGGGTGTTTGCTGGTATCATAAATTGAATGCCGGAATCTAGCTGCACGCCTGAAATATCCAGCGTTTCACTTCCAATATTTTTAAACTCAATAAATTCATAATCATCCCCGTCAATCGTGTCTGATCCTATAATCTCATCTGCCGGATTGTAGTGGAGTTCTGTGATTTTCAAATTGCTCAAATTATTTTGAGCAACAAGATGTAATGATAATAGACCCGTGATAAATAGTGTGAATAGTCCTTTCATAATAGCAAAGCTAAAATCGGGTCATCAGTTAACTACATAATATTTTGCTGAATAACTACTCAGCTTGTATTGCTTCAGGTTCAGTAACAGCATCCACAGTCAGTTGCCCACTTTCGGAGAGCATCACTGCTATGAATTTGAGACTTGGGATTTCCTCAAAGAGTACGATCATCATGACGGTAATCGGAACTGATAGGATCATGCCCATTACACCCCATATTGCACCCCAGACTGTTAATGAAATGATGACTACTAGTGAAGAAATGTTCAATGAGTTACCCATGAGTTTAGGCTCTAACACATTGCCTACGATGACTTGAATAAGTCCGACAAATACCAATACGTAGGCAAATGTTTCGAATTCACCGAATTGTAAAATGGCAAATACAGCCGGAAATAGTGTAGCAATCAAAGAACCAACTGTAGGGATGTAATTGAGGACGAATATGAGCATGGCCCAGAAAATAGCAGCATCTAAACCGAAGAATAGTAAGACAAAATAGCTAAGGAGTCCGGTTACCAAACTGACAAAAGTTTTAAGCAGAAGATATCTACTGATGGTTTTATCCATCTTTTGAAACAGTAATTGTGTTTTGTCATATCGCTTTGTGTCTCCATAAAGCGCTGCGAGCTTCTTTGGGAAAATACTCTCTTCTATTAAAAGAAATAGTACATAAATGAGGATCAAAAAGCTATCTCCAAACAAGGTGGTGGCATAATCTGCTGCAGTACTCAGCATTCCACTGAAGTCCATGCTGCTGGTATATTCCATGACTTGCTCCATTACATCGATCTCTAACAATGAACTAAGCTGAAAAACGGCTATTTCAAGGTTGATTTGATAGTCTTCAACGTTTTGGGTAAGCTCTCCCATGCTCAACATCAATAACTTGATGACCAGAACCAGGACCAGACAGATCACAAAAAAGCCAATCATGCTTTGCAGCCACATGGGGCAGTGCTTTTTCATAAAAGGAATCATCTGGATGTTTTCTCTTAGTTCATGAATGATAAACCAGATGATCATCGCCACAACAAATGGAATGACATACTCCTCCGTGTATATAAGAATAGTAACTAACGCAATAGCTGTTACAAGCACATAAGCCAGCTTTGCGATATTGAATTCATTGTCTTTAATAAACATGGTCCTCAAATTTGATGTTGAAGATATTAAAAATATGCTTCCAGTGAAGGGAGCGGTCGTGCATTTTTCTTAGATTGTTACAAACAAACCTTAAAATGAAAATCAATCCAGAAGTGGATGCTTTTTTAAAAGAGAAGGGACATCCTATGACAGAGCTAATCAATGAGGTGAGGTATGCCATTCTTGAGGTGGATGAAAGGATTGAAGAAACAATCAAGTGGAGTAGCCCTACTTTTATCTATAAAGGCAATATCGCTTCATTTTTCCTGAACGCTAAAAAAATTGCGAGTCTCATGTTTCACAAAGGAGCTTCTATCAATGATCCTTCAGGGTTATTGAAGGGAGATGGGAAAGAAGGACGTGTAGCTCGATTTGAAAGTATTGAAGATCTTGAAGCGAAGAAGGGCGACTTAGCATCAGTGATCAAAGAATGGATCAACATGCAGGATGAGGATTAGTCTGCTCAAAAATGTATTTGTGCTGGCGGTCACAACCTTAATGCTATCAGGGTGTGCAAGGGACTCCAAAATTATGCTAACAGTCCAGCTAATCGATAAAGCTGAAATCCAAGCTGAGCAGGTGTTTATCGCTGGAAACCATCAATTATTAGGAGGTTGGGACCCAGGTGAGATTAGAATGAAAAAAATGGCAAATGGCATTTGGGAGTTCGAAGGTGCTTTTGCTAAGGATGATGCACTTGAATATAAGTTTACGCGGGGAAGTTGGCAGTCCGAGGCTGTTGGAATGGATGGATTACCCATGCCGAACTATTCTCTCACAATACATAGCGACACACTGTTAATTGTTGAGGTCAGCAACTGGAGGCAACAAAGATCAAATGGGCAAGGGATTACCGGAGGTGAAGTCAGGTATCATAAGGACATCAAACCTGACGGATTGAACCAAAGAGATATATTGGTATGGCTGCCGGATGAATACTTGATAGATTCAACAAAGAGTTATCCCGTGTTGTACATGCATGATGGGCAAAATACAGTAGACCCTTACACCTCATTTTCTGGCAGTGATTGGGGGATAGATGAAACAGCAGATAGTTTGATCGATCACGGGATAATAGACCCGTTCATACTAGTAGGAGTTTACAATACTGCTGACAGGTCAGATGAATATTCTCCGGGACAAAAGGGAAATGCCCATATGAGTTTTATGGTAAATCAACTCAAACCCATGATTGATCAGGTTTACCGCACTAAACCCGATCGAAAATTTACCTATGTTGGAGGCTCCTCCATGGGTGGGATCATATCTCTCATGTTGGCATGGGAATATTCAGACGTGTATGGTGGAGCGATTTGCATGTCACCGGCCTTTAAAATTGGGCCCTATGATTACGTCGATGATGTGATGGATTATGATGGTCCAAAAAAAGATTTAATGCTTTATATAGATAATGGAGGCGTTGATTTAGAAGAGCGATTACAACCCGGTATTGATGAAATGCTGGAGGCGCTTCAAGACAATGGTTTTGTTCAAGAGGAAGATCTTTTTTGGGTGCTTGACAAAACGGCTGAACATACTGAAAAAGCGTGGGCGAATCGAATTGGTTTACCCATCCGGCTGTTCTTTGGGAAAAAATAAAAGTCTTTGCACTTGATCAGTGCACTGCAAGGTCACGTCTATTAAATTAGCCAAGATAAACCACCAATACTGATTGAAACCATTTGTTATATATAGTGCGTCTGCTGGCTCTGGTAAGACCTATACTTTGGCGCTTGAGTACTTAACCATAGCACTCAGGCATCCTGAAAATTTCAAACGAATTCTGGGAGTGACTTTTACCAATAAGGCCACTCGGGAAATGAAGACGCGTATTCTTGATTTCTTAAAAAGAATTGCAAGCGGAAGCGATAAGGATTTGATCCAGGAGCTTGGAGCACGTCTGGAAATGACTGATGTAAAGCTGAGCGATCAGGCACAAAAGGTATTGGGTAGAGTGCTTCATCAATACAGCCGATTTGCAGTGGTGACCATAGATAGCTTTTTTCATCAGGTGATCAGATCATTTGCCAGGGAAATTGGTCTCCAGGGATCGTTCGGGATAGACTTGGACATTGATAAGGTCCTTCAGGAAGTCATTGATGACATGCTGAGTAAGGTTGCTGAGCCAGAGATGAAGCAGCTGCGCATTTGGTTAACGCAATTTGCTGAGTCCAGGGTAGAGGAAGGCAAACCTTGGGACTTCAGAACAGATGTGATGAAGCTGGCGAAAGAGATCATCGGGGATGAATTCAAGCCTTATGCTGACCAAATATTGGCCTTAGATGAAAGTCCCGGCTATTTCACAAAGTTGAAATCTGAACTGGCTGCAGAGCGAAAGAAGTTTGAAAACCAGTGTAGGAAATTGGCCAAAGCTACGCTTGATAATTTAAGCCCTTATTCGATAGACGATCTTAGTGGCGCTGCAGGAGGTCCAGCCAAGTGGTTGCCAGTTCTGGCAGAAGATCAGGACAAGAAGGAAAAGTACGATTTGAAGAAAACAGCGCTGGCTGCTACTGAAGATTTGAGCAAGTGGATTGTTAAAGCAAGACAGGGCGAGTTTGGCCTGGTTGAAACAGTCCAGGATAAGGCAATGCCGATCTACCGGGAACTCATAGGCTTTATTGAAACAAAGTCAAGACATTACTTCTCAGTAGTCGAAATGGACAGGTACCTGTTTACGCTGGGCATACTTTCATTCATCAATAGAGAACTTCAGGCCTATCGGGACGATCATGATATCATGCTGATCTCTGATTTGCCAGATTTTCTGAATAGGATCATAGGTGAAAGTGATACGCCTTATATCTATGAAAAAGTAGGGTCTACTTTTTCTCATTACTTGATTGATGAGTTTCAGGACACTTCCGTTTACCAATGGAATAACTTCAAACCGCTGGTCAAGAATGGTGTTGATGAAGGGAAATTTAGTATGGTGGTGGGAGATGTGAAACAGTCTATCTATAGGTGGAGAGGTGGCGATTGGTCCCTGTTACAACATAAAGCGGCTGTTGACATAGGCTGGGCAGCTGATCCTAAAACGCTTGATACGAACTATCGCAGTGCACAGACCATTGTTAATTTCAATAACACCTTCTTTCAAAACCTGAAAGACGCAACCACCTCGTTTATTGGCAATATGGATGAGTTTGCTGAAGGTCTTTTGCAGCAAGTTTTAGATGCCTACAAAAACGTAAGTCAGAAGAGCACCAAATCTGAGACTGGGGAAGTCCAAATCTCTTTTGTCGAAGATAGTGATGAGGCTGGATGGAAGGAGCATTCGATCAGAAACACCATTCATTTGGTAGAGCGAATGCAGCAAGACGGTTATCTACTTAGAGATATAGCAATTCTGACAAGAAGTCAGGCTGAAGGAAAGGCTATTGCGAATGCATTTTTGGAGTATAAAATGAGTGAGGCAAAACCCAACTTGAGCTATGATGTTGTCAGTTCGGAAGCCTTATTTCTACATTCCAGTCATGTTGTAGCATTCATAATCAGCTTACTCAAGTGGATCCAGAATGAGAATGATAAAATTGTTCAAGCAGAATGGCTTTATAAATATCATCAGCTGAAGGGTAAGGATAATCCTCAGTTTGGAGATTACAAACATTGGAAGAAATGGGTGCCCGATGCTTTTCCTGATCAGGTTGAACATCTAAAAACCTTACCATTGTTTGAGCTCATCGAAACGATCATAAGGCTTTTTCAGTTGCATAAGTTCGATAAAGACTATACCTACCTTCAGGGATTTCAGGATGCAGTTTTAGAGTATTCAAAAAATGAACGTGGAGACATTGCTTCATTCCTTGCCTGGTGGGAAAATGTCAGAAAGGAGAAAGCCATTCTTGTGGCGGATGACAACAATGCGGTCAAGATTTTAACAATCCATAAGGCTAAAGGCCTGGAGTTTCCGATTGTGATTTTGCCTTTTTTGAGTTGGCAGACAGACAATACGGCTTACAACAATGAGGAAATCATGTGGTGCAGTACAGAAGGGATGCCTTTAGCCCAGGGACTTCCAGTAATTCCCCTGAGATATTCATCGTCTTTGCAAAAGACCATATGGTCATCTAAATATTGGGAGGAGCGCATTCAGAACTTTATGGATGCTCTCAACTTGTTGTATGTTGCATTTACCAGACCAACGCACGGGTTATATGCTTTTTGCGAAAAGCCAGGACCAAGAGCTAAACATATTGGGGCATTTGTGAATGCAGTAATCGATGCGTCAACTGAATGGGATGGAAGCACATTCAAAGTGGGGATGCTTCCCATGAAGGAAAGAAGGGATACTAAACAATCCGCAAAAGAATACGGATTGCAGTACTATGAGTCCCAACCCTGGAGGGATAAAATAAGCCTTAAATTAAGTGGAGTTCAACAATTAGCTGAGCATGTCGCCGATGCACAGCAATGGGGGATTCAGCTCCATCAAAACTTAAGTCTGATAGAGACGATCGAAGACATGTACCGGCTTGAAGATGAAGCACTCAAAAGAGAGTTGAAGTTGATTGTACAACATGAAGATGTGGAGCCCTTTTTTACTGACTTAAACGAGGTGAGATTGGAAAAACCGATTTTACTACCAGGAGGAAATTTGAAGAGAATCGATAGACTGGTGAAAAAGGGAGACCAGTGGTTGGTAGCAGATTTCAAAACAGGAAAACAAACTGTCAAAGATCACAAGCAGGTTGAAGAGTACGTTGATATACTATCACATATGGGATATGAAAACGTGTCTGGCTATTTGATATATGTAGATCCAATAAATGTAATCCAGGTAGTATAATGAAGACGTTTATTGAAGAGATAGCAGAAAAACTGGTGGCAGAGCACTTGCACGAATTCGAGGAATTGAGCATCGTTTTTCCAAATAGAAGAGCTGGATTATTTTTGAAAAAGGCCTTGGGTAAGATCATTGATAAGCCTGTGTGGATGCCGAAAATCTACAGTTTTGAAGACTTTGTATTGAGTAAGTCTCCAATGAAAAAGCTCGATACGATTGCAGCTGTTTTCAGGTTGTATGATATCTATAAGCAGGAGCGACCCGGCGCTGAGACATTTGATAAATTTTTCTTCTGGGGAGAAATGATCGTTCGCGATTTTGATGAAATCGATCAATACCTTGTAGATGCTGAAAAGCTATTTACAAGTATTAAATCGCAAAAAGAGTTAGACGAAGAATTCTATTTTTTATCAGAGGAGGATAAATCGATTATACAGTCTTTTTGGATGACTTTTTTACCAGAATCGACGAAGGCACAGGAGGCATTTCTCGAAACCTGGAAAATCCTGAAACCTGTGTATGACGCCTTTCGGAAATCCCTGAATGATTCATCTGAAGGATATGGTGGTTTGATTTATCGCAATTTTCTGGTTGATCTCGAGTCTGATAAATACAACTTTGACGGACAATTGGTTTTTGCGGGCTTCAATGCATTGACCTTGGCAGAGGAAGGAATCATCAAGTATCTGGTGAGAGAAAATGGAGCCAAGCTCTTCTGGGACACTGATGCCTACTACATGCAAGACCGACAGCAGGAAGCGGGTTTCTTTATGCGGCAGTATGCTCAGGACGGTTTGTTATCACGAGATTTTCCCAAAGAATATCCTGAAGGCATTCGCAAGTCCAAGTTTATGCTGGCTACTGGTGTCTCTCTCGAAGTTGGTCAGGCAAAGGCCATGTCAGAACACCTGGCAAATCTTCAGGAGAGCGGAGACTATGATCCAGAAAAGACTGTCGTGGTACTTCCGTATGAGTACATGTTATTCCCCGTTCTTCATTCATTACCCAAAGGAATAGACCAGGTAAATATCACGATGGGAATGCCTATCAAAGATACACCAGTGTTTAGCCTGATCGAAAGTATGCTGGTCCTCCATCAAACCAGGCGTGATCACCTGATAAATGGAACATCGTTTTACTTTAAACCTTTGCTTCAGATCCTGGAGCATCCATTGATCCATCCGGTGGAGTCCAAATCCATTGAGAACCTTGTTAACGAAACCAGAAGAAGAAATCTTATTTACCTACACGAAGAGGATTTAGGGTTATCTCATCAGCTATTGCAAACGCTGGTCAGCTCACCAACCAGTCCACTTGATTATGCATGTGAAGTATTGGAGTCACTGCATAGCTTCTGGATGGGTAAAAATCGCGAATTGGAGCTGGAATACATTGCGAGATTTCATGAGATGGTGGTGAGCTTGCGTGAAGTGATGGGTGAAAAGTCGGATTCGCTCAGTTTTGATTTTCTTGTAAAATTGATCCGACGGTTAGCGAGAAGCCTGAAGATACCGTTTACTGGAGAGCCACTGGCCGGCTTACAGGTAATGGGAATACTTGAAACTCGAAATCTGGATTTTGATAATGTGTTCATTCTCAATATGAATGAAGATGCCTGGCCAGCACCACCCAGGAAGGGAAGTTTTATTCCATTTAATATCAGAAAGGCATTTGGCATGCCGGTACACGAACATCATGACGCCATTTATGCCTACCTCTTTTATAGATTGATGCAACGCGCCAAAAACGTATGGTTTTATTACAATTCAGTTTCTGAGTTCAATATCAATGGAGAGATCAGTCGATTGGTTCAACAAATGGAGCTGGAGTCAGGGTTAACCATCAACAAACGCGTGCTCGCCAATCCAATAGAGCTTGGGACGCATCAACCCATTGAGATTAAAAAAGACCAGATTGTATTTGAGAAATTGGACCGGTTTACCACAGAGTTCAAAACCCAATACATGTCACGGCTTACGCCATCAGCTCTCGATACATATCTTCAGTGTAAACTGAGGTTCTATTTCCGATATGTTGAAGAAATGTATGAGGCAGAAGACATTCAGGAGGAGTTGGATGCCATGGTATTTGGAAATATCCTACACGATACGATGGAGATATTGTACAAACAGTTTTGCAATAAAAACAAAACAGATGTTGTACAGCCTGCAGATTTCTTCTTTTTGACCAGCGGAGTTGAAGGAGCTATTAATGAAGCGTTCATCAAGCACTTTCAGATCAAAAATATAAAGAAGTTCAAGCTTGAAGGACGCAATGTGATTGCAGCAGAAATCATTGCCAAAACAGCCAGAAAGATTCTTGAGTTTGATCAAGCCTATGCACCATTCCGAATCATTGGACTTGAGGCTAGTACACGAGAGGGATTCTCGTTGGATATGCCCATCAAATGGCGGGATCGCAAAAAAGTGATAGGTCTTAAGGGCAAGATTGACAGAATTGACATCAGACAGGGAGTTGTGCGGGTCATCGACTACAAAACCGGTAAAGACAAGAAAGAGTTTACCTCTGTAGCGTCTTTTATCGATCCTGAGGACGTGGGTCGCAATAAAGCTGCTTTTCAGGTTTTCTTTTATGCATATCTGGTTCAGACAGGTCTGAAAGAGGATTATGATCGAATTGAGCCCGGCTTATTCAACAGTAGGGACTTATTTCAAAAGGACTTTAACTGGCAACTCATTCAGAAGGAAGGACGTGAGCAAACTCCGATCAATAGCTTTGAACAGTTCACTGATCAGTTTGAGGACGTGTTGTCTCAACTGCTCACAGAGATATGGAATCCTGAACATACTTTCACCCAAACAGAAGACTTGAAGAAATGTGGCTACTGTAGCTATAAGGAGATTTGTGGTAGGGGGTAAATTCTTGTTCGTAGTTTTATATATGCTCATAGGTATGAATAGTGATTATTTTAACACCTAAATTGAACCAATTGGGTGTAAAACTTCCTGTCATCGAAATCTACGAAAATCATGCAGCCTGATACCTACTATTATATTTACAACCATTCCAAAGACCCGGAAAATTTGTTCAGGACTGATGAAAAATATAATTATTTCCTTCGTCAATAGGAGAAATATATTTCTCCTATTGCAGATACCTATTCCTTGAGTTATCTCAAAACTCAAACTGTTTGATTTTGGTCTGAAATCCTGCAAATACACCATATCCGTTTTCAACATTTGAATAGATTGAAACAGGCTCTGTGAATGGATCTCCTGAATTCCATTGTTGGATGTACAGCGATTTCAAGTAGCTAAAGTATTCTTTAGAAATAGCCTTTACTTCTATGTAGGGTATAGGTGCTGGTAAAACCGGCCCTTCAGTCGGATATCTGGGTTGATGATTATAGACATCTGTAATCAATGAAATGACATATTTTTTACCATCAAAAAATGAGTCATCCAATATGGTGTGACGACCACTAAATTGCTGTTGATCAAACAAAACACCAGTGCCGTAAAACCACTTCTTTTGTCTTGCAATCTCAATACTAACGATGGAGTCATAATCATATAATTCGAGGACTGGATTGAAGTAATATTCTATCACAGGAACATCTTCGTACATGTCAATCAGGTAAAAATTTTCTCCTGCCGGATCATCTATCTCGACATTGATAAAATATTCAGCCCAGTAAACTATGTCCTCAGAGCCATCTTCAAAATAGTAAGTTTCATTATGAACGATTGAATCAATACCGACAACATCAAAATCATAATCAGATGATGTAAGAGAGGCTTCTGCCAAAATGGATTGATAGCCTGGTTTGGACGCCTCTATCCTGTATTGTTTGTCGGGTTGAGCAATGTAATCCAATGTGTAATAACCTTTTATAAGGCCATCATTATTTACACCCTGAAATTCGAGCATATGTGCCGGAGGTTGTCTCTCTGCAAATGTCCCAACCAATTGATTGTCTTCATAAAGCCTCAGATCAACTTCCGATATCCCACCTAGTTTTTTATCGTCTAGGACATATCGATCATCAGTGATCCAGGCACTGAATGATGAATCTGGTTGGAAGTAGCTGAAGAGAATAAGTTTTTCTTCGATATCAGGCCTTGGAACATCAATGATCAATTCACAAGCAGATAAAATGAGTATGATAGGAATAAGACGCTTCATGATTAGAACTTTAAGCCGTATCGGAAATAAGGAATGATTGGAAAAATGCTGTACTGGACAAATTTTGGTTCGTCTCCCCAGCTTTGAAAGTCAATGAAGAAGGCATTTCTTCTGCTATACACATTGTAAGCCCCAAAGGACCACTCCCGCTGAATCCTGGGTTTTTGTTTGTGAAATGTAATGCCAACATCCCCACGATGGTAAGCTCTCATGCGATAGCTGTTTCGTTCGCCGTAATTGGTAGCACTAGCTCGATTCCAATAATAGTCATCATTGCCTGATTGAGTTATGTGCTCATAGCCAAACGTGCCTTCAAACGGTATATATTCCGTTTGCGGCATTGTCACGGCATTCCCGGTACCATAAACCCAGGTACCCGACAGTTTGATGCGCTCACTAAGGTCGTAGATGGCAACCACACTTAGATCATGTCGTCGGTCAAATTTGTAAGGGTATTTCTTACCAAAATTGAGTTCGTCAAATTGCCGTTCTGTTTTGGATAAAGTATAGCCAATCCAGCCGCTCAGTTTGCCCGTTTTCTTTTGAATCAATAGCTCACCGCCATAGCTCCACCCATCACCACTTACTACTTTGTTTTCCCAATTGTCATCAGTGTTGAAGTAGCTCGCACCCTCCTTGTAGGAAATGAGATTCTGCATTTCTTTATAATAGCCCTCAATGCTTATTTCAAACGGTCCATAATTCTTGGCCAAGCCGATGGCATATTGCTGAGCAAGTTGAGGACGAACATTGTCCGTGGCAGGAACCCATAGATCGGTTGGTAGCCCAATGCCAACGTTAGTCAACAGGTGAATGTATTGAGCCATTTGTACATACGATGCTTTAGCTGAGAGACTTTGATTTAGCAACCATCGGGCAGATATGCGCGGTTGAAAAGAATCGTAATACCTGCCATTCACACTAAACCCTGAATAATGCGCACCAATATTTACCCTCAATTTCTTTGAGATGGTCCAGTCGTCTTCTGCATATACATAATATTCAATTGCATTGATATCATTGGCGCCAATCGTGGTGTCGGCAACATTGGCCTCCTTGTATGCAAGCACTCCGGGAGAGAAGGTGTGGTGCGTTCCCTGGGCCCCAAACTTTATGCTGTGATTGGAGGAGGGCAGATAATCAAAATCAATTTTTGCTGCAATGTCTTGAATGCCAGAGGAATACTTAATGTGATACTCATAGACTTCAGGAGGATCCTGACCATTGTCTGTATTGATATAATCGTTGAATATATTGAATTGGTAACGACTATACGTTGCTGTCACATTGCTAAAAAGCTTTGGCGTGAATAAGTGATTCCATCTTACGGCACTGATGATATTACCCCATTTTAAGCCAGATTCGTCATCAAACTCCTCCTCTTCCCACTCCCATTGATCGCTAAAAGCACCTTTGTCAAGTCCCATATAGGTACTAACAAATAGTCTGTCTTTTTCAGAAAACCTGTGATTGATTTTGCCAATGTAGTCATGGAAAAAATAGCCTCCTGTACCGCTGGTGCCATTGGCCTTGTTTACGGCCGCAATGACCGGTTTAGCCAATATGTCGATATACGTCCTGCGAGCTGAAACCAGAAAAGATGTTTTCTCACTGGCAATGGGTCCTTCAAGTGTGAATTTTGATGAAATCAGACCAACAGATCCACTTCCGCTAAGCCGTTTGTTGTTTCCTTCTTTCAGCGAAATGTCGATTACACTGGATAGTCGTCCACCGTATCGGGCAGGAAATCCACCTTTCATTACCGAGACGTTGTTGATTGCATCTGGATTAAAGACAGAGAAAAATCCAAAAAGGTGAGAGGCGTTGTAAACAGGTACGCCATCCAGCAGAATCAGGTTTTGATCCGGCCCTCCTCCACGGACATATATACCACTTGTGCCTTCAGTTCCGCCCTGTATACCAGGTAGCAACTGCAATGATTTCATCACATCAGCTTCTCCCATCAAAACAGGCATTTTTTGGATTTGCTCTACTGGAAGGTCAATTTTGCTCATTTGTGGTGCAATGGCCAACTCTTCTTCAGCTGAGATAACCACCTCTTCGAGTAAACCACCAGGGATTAAATTGATGGTAATTGTAGTTTCGTTATTTCCGACGGTTACTTCTTGTGTGGTGTATCCGACATAGGAAATTCGCAAATTGAGCGGTGATGATATAGAGGTCAAACTGAAAAAACCATAAGTATTGGTAATGGCACCTTTGCCTGTTGCAATATCTATGATGGTTGCGCCAATTAGGCTTTCACCTGTTTCATCGTCATTGATATAACCGCTAATAGTTTTGGACTGACTCACTCCAAGTAGCGGTCCCAGGAGGAGCAAGTAGGTAAGTATACGTTTCATTAAGCGTGATTCGGTTTGCGATCTGTTGAACAAAAATCAGACCAATTTGAGTTTAACGGTAAGATGTTGCTTTCATTGTGAATTTGATATCATGAAGGACATTGCCATTTACCAAAGGTTGCTCTGCTGGTTTAGATATTTTCTAAGGATGAGTAAATTTTGAATACTCACAAAACTGTGTCATATTTACATAGTATTATTTTTTGAACTAATTACACTATGATATCTCGTTACGCATCACATCCTCAGGACTATGTCAGTTATGATACTAGCAGAATACGAAAAGAATTCCTTGCTGATCAACTGGTGGAAGACGGTAGGCTTAATCTCATCTATACACATTATGACAGATTTATTTTCGGGACTGCTCAGCCAACCAAAGCGCCAATCGAACTGGGGAATTATGAGCAACTAAAGGCATCATATTTTTTACAACGTCGGGAATTAGGGGTTATCAATTTGGCAGGAGATGGTGTGATTATCGTTGACGGAACTGAATATAAACTGGCAAAATATGACTGCTTGTATGTTGGAAGAGGAGCTCAAAAAGTCATTTTCAACAGTAATAATGCCGATGAGCCAGCTTTGTTTTATCTCAATAGTTGTCCCGCACATAAGGAGTACCCCACCACCTTGGCCCATCAAGCTGATGCAAATCGAGTGGATTTGGGATCAAAAGAAAGTTGTAATGAGCGTACGATTTTTCAATATATTCATGAAGATGGAGTTCAGAGTTGTCAATTAGTAATGGGCTATACTGAACTCGCCTCGGGAAGTATTTGGAACACTTTTCCACCTCACACTCACGAGCGTCGAATGGAAGTGTATTTTTATTTTGATGTACCCGAAGATCAGGTGGTTCTACATTTGATGGGTCGACCAGATGAAACCCGTCATATCGTGATGAAAAATTATGAGGCCGTGATTTCCCCTGAGTGGTCCATTCACTCCGGCGCAGGTACAATGGCTTATAAATTTGTTTGGGGGATGGGGGGTGAGAACCAGTCTTTTACAGATATGGATGGTATTAGTTTAAATGACATGAAATGAGAATTGTAATTTTATGGTTGGGTCTCGCCTTTACATTTTCTGGCGTGATGGCTCAGTCCTACGTCAAGTCTAGTTTTTCAACAAAAACAGCACGCAATGCTGAAACGTTTCAAACACTCACCTTCGATGGTTCCTGGTGTTGGTTTTCGGATCCGCGAGCAGTTTATTATGAAGGGGATTATAAAAGAACTTATGCCGGATGGATTGATAGCTATGGTGATGTCGCCATTGGGTACTTCGATCATGCTACTGGTGAGATCAAGAGTAAAGTAATTCACGATGGACTGGAAGTGGATGATCATGACAACCCATCAATACTTTTTGACGCAGAAGGCTATTTGATTGTGACCTACAATCTCCATGGAGGAGGGTTGTTTATGACTCGAAGCATTTCTCCTGAATCCATCGAACAATGGGAAGAGTCAATGCCGCTTCCAATAAATGATCGTGAAAAATATGATTTTGGGAATAATGGCTACACGTATACCAACCCAATACGTTTAAGCGATGAGAACAATAGATTGTTCCTGTTTTGGAGGGGGATTGATGGCAAACCAACGGTCAGTATTTCTGACGATAATGGTGAGAGTTGGAGTAAAGGCAAAATCTTCTTCATGCCAGAAAGAACCTATGGCTTCAGAAGACCCTATGTGAAGTACTATGCCGATGACAAAAGCAGGATACACATATCACTTACAGATGGACATCCGAGGAATGAAGCGACCAATAGTATTTACTATATGTATTATGAAAATGGTGGATTCTATAAAGCCGACGGGACAAAGATCGGAGATCTTGATGGAGATCCGATAAAGCCATCTGATTGTGACAAGGTATATGATGCCACACTTTCAAAGCAAAAGGCCTGGATATGGGACATTGCTGCGGATGCTGAGGGCAAACCAGTTCTGGCATATGCTAAGTTTCCTGATGATGAAAACCACATTTATTCCTATGCACAATGGGATGGATCGTCATGGTTCAATTATGATTTGATCAACGCCGGAGGCTGGTTTCCAAAAACAGCGGAGGGAACGGTCGAAAAAGAGCCAAATTACTCTGGGGGAATGAATATCGACAAAGAGGAGGTCAACAAAGTTTACCTGTCGGTACGGCGAGATTCTGTTTTTGAAATAGAGGAATGGAGTTACAAAAAGAATCCATCTAAATGGTCTGCTAAGGCATTAACAGATGGGTCTTCAAAGGATAATATTCGTCCATTTGCCATTCGAGGCGCAACGAGCGAGCTTCAGGTAATGTGGATGACCAATAGTAAGTACACGCATTACACTGATTATCAATCTTCCATTCAAACGAATCTCCTTCCAGAAGGACTAAGCGATGACCCTGACAGTAGTACTATTGCAAATCTTATGATCCAGGTGGCTGACTGGCAGTTGATGAATCCAAGGAAATATCATAAGATGAATTGGCACTATGGTGCTTTCTATACAGGTATTTGGGAAACCTATCAGAAATTGGGCTTGGATAGGTATAGAAACGAGATTTACAATATTGGTCAATTCTATGATTGGCAATTGATAAGCGATATTTATCATGCCGATAGATTGACCATAGCTCAACCGCTCACTGAACTGTACTTGGAGGAGAAGGATGAGGAAATGATTGATAAAATCCAGTGGGCAATGGACATTCATGTTGATAGAAAGCCAAAAGCCGATGTGCGGTTCAAGGATAATCCTTATCATCTGGAGTGGTGGACATGGTGTGATGCGTTGTACATGGCGCCACCTGCTTTTGCGCGAGTAGCCAAGGCAACCGGTGAGGGAAAGTATCTTGACTATTTAGATAAGCACTGGTGGATTACTTCTGACTATTTATATTCTTCAGAAGACTCACTGTTTTATCGGGATGATCGCTTCTTTGATCAAAGCACAGAAAATGGCAAGAAGATATTCTGGTCAAGGGGAAATGGCTGGGTGATTGCCGGGTTAGCAAGACTTATCCCATACCTCCCTGAGGACTTTGCAACAAGAGACAAGTATGTCCAACAGTACAAAGAGATGGCGGAGAAGTTAAGATCTATTCAAGGAGATGATGGTTTATGGAGAGTGAGTTTGGTGGACCCTGAGTACTTGAACATTGGAGAGTCTAGTGGTAGTAGCTTTTTTGTATTTGCATTGCTTTGGGGGATCAACAATGGAATTTTATCAGATGACATTTATGGACCAGCTGCCGTAGCTGGATGGAAAGCGCTTGCCAATAATGTCAATGAGGTGGGTAGATTAGGGTTTGTCCAGCAAGTAGCAGGTTCTCCATATCCATTTTATGAACATGAAAGTCATGTTTATGCTGCTGGTGCCTTTCTTCAGGCATGCAGTGAAATGATTACATATTTAAAAGACAAGGAATGAGTATTCTAAACGCCTTCAATTTAAAAGGCAAAAAAGCACTTGTTACCGGATGCAAAAGAGGCATTGGTAAAGCAATGGCTATCGGATTAGCGGAAGCTGGTGCCGATATTATTGGTGTTTCCGCAACTTTGGAAAGTGAAGGATCTTTAGTAGGAAAAGAAGTTGAAGCATTGGGAAGATCATTCCAGGGATATTCATGTGACTTTTCAGACCGAGCTGCCTTAACTGCTTTTGCGAAAGAGGTTGTCGGAGTACATGGTACGCCGGATGTTTTGATCAATAATGCGGGGACGATCAAGCGAGCTCCGGCAGCAGAACATTCTGATGAATACTGGGATTATGTAATAGACACGAACCTGAGTGCCCAGTTCATTCTATCCAGAGAAATTGGAAAAGGGATGATCGAACGAGGTTCAGGTAAAGTGATTTTTACGGCGAGTTTGTTGAGTTTTCAGGGAGGTATCACTGTTCCAGGTTATGCTGCTTCGAAGGGAGCCGTAAAACAACTCGTCATGGCATTGTCCAACGAGTGGGCGAGTAAGGGTGTTCAGGTGAATGCGATTGCACCTGGTTACATTGCCACAGACAATACCCAAGCCCTGCAAGATGATGCAGTTAGAAGTAAGGCTATTTTAGAAAGAATCCCGGCAGGCCGATGGGGAAAGCCTGAGGACTTTAAAGGGCCAACCGTTTTTCTGGCCAGTAATGCTTCAGATTATATGTCAGGAGAGACCATTGTGGTCGACGGAGGATGGATGGGGCGATGAATTATTTGCCGACCAAGGTTCAGCAAGGTTCCTATGAGCTTACGGTCACTGCCGATTGTGCGATTTTCGGTTTTGCCGATGGCATGTTGAAAGTATTGCTGGTTAAGCGGGCAATAGAACCATTCAAAGACAATTGGATGCTTCCGGGAGGAGCACTACAGAAGGGACAGACACTTGAAAATACAGCAAGCTTGGTCCTGTTGCATTTGGTGGGTGTGACAGATGTTTTCATGCAACAAATTGGAACATATAGTGATGTTGATCGACATCCAGTCAAGCGTGTAATCACTACGGGCTATTATGCATTGGTCAAACCAGAGAATCATGAAATTGTTGCCCGTGAATATGTGTCTGATGTAAAATGGTGGTCGATTGAGGAAGTTGAGTCACTTGGTTTTGATCACCATAAAATCATGCAGGATGCCCTTAGGATTTTAAAGGATAGAGTCGAAGACTATTCAATTATGGGCCAACTTTTAGAAGAAAAATTCACCCTCAAAGAACTTCAGGATATATATGAGATTATCAAGGGTGAAAGTGTGGATAGAAGAAATTTCCGCAGGAAACTAGAATCTTTGAAATCATTGAAGCCAACTAATGAGAAGAAGTTGGGTGTCCGTGGTGGACCTGACCTATACAAGTTTGATAGCATTTGAACAATTAAGAAAACTATGAAAAAGTACTTGCCATTATTGTTGATCGTAGCTTCCTGCACACCACAGGTTGACACGGGTAAATTGACCGCAGATACCGATCTATTGGGTGATGTAATTCGAATAGATAGAAAAGCAATAGAGGAGGTATACCCAGACGAAACGGGCTTACCATTTGGAATAAATCAGAAAGGAGATCCCATTACCTCTCAGCTGGTTCAAGGCGAAACAGGTTGGTCTGCAGTGCTGTTGGATGCTAATCAATTTGACCAGCTCAAAGGGATTGATTTTGTTGAAGAAGCGAAATATCCAGCTTTCAAATCACATGTTCAGGTAAGATTAGGAAAGCGTGAATCGGAAAAGGTTTACCAATCTATTACTTCTGAAATACGACCTGATGATCACGTTGAAATGCAACAGGGACCGGATTATCTTTATCAGGGAGAAGGACCCATATGGGAAAATGATGTGGTCGGGTTTCGTACCTATTTTGACGAACGAAATGGGTTCGATATTTTCGGAAAAATGACACCCAGGATGATGGCACATGAGATTAGTGTGAAAGGAAATTATCATGAGTTACTCGATTGGGGGATGGATGTGTTGAAGGTTGGCAACTCACTTGGAGCGGGTGCTTTAGGTATTTACCGAAACGATACGCTTTATCCTATTGGAGATGCATTAGAAGATCGATTCGAAATTATAGAGAACGGACCGCTCGTAGCATCTTTTAGTCTAGTTTATAAATCTCCAAAATCGTTTCCAAACCTTACTATTATAAGAAAAATAAGTATTGTCAAGGGACTACCTGGCTATCTTACAGAGAATCAAATTTTTGGAGCAAATTCAGAACAACTTGCCACAGGAATTGTAACATTACATTCTCAAAATCTACTGAAGGACGAAGCTGATAACTATATGGTCTTTGCAACACATGATCCTCAAGCAGAACTGGATAAATACCTCGGAATGGCGGTGATCACACGTACGGAAATGATTGCAGGGGCTGCACCGGAATCAGATGCGCCAGTTACCACGACGTATTTTCAAAGACCAAAATCGAGTCGTGCCTTTGATTACTTATTCCTTGCTGGCTGGGAACTTCAGGATCAGGCTTATAAGGATGAAGCTGTTTTTCGGGAAAGAGCTTTGGCATGGGGCAAGCAATATGTAAAATGGACTAAGTGATAAATGAGGTATATACTAATTATTTTGGTAGTTCTAATTGGATGTGCAACACCAAAACAGGAATCAGTTCAGACAGAGTCAAAGGCAAAATCGCCATATGATAGTGTGTTGGACTTCAGTGTGACGCAATACAAAGGAATGTCTGCTGCTGTGCCGGACTCTATGTTACCGCGAAATTTCAAGGATGGGGAATTGATTTTGTCGGATACCAGATGGTGGACATCAGGCTTTTTTCCGGGGGCATTGGTGTATTTGTATGAATATAGCGGTGATCAGTCATTGAGATCCGAATATGAAAATCGGTTCGTTCATCTTGAGAAGGAAAAGTTGAATACTTCTGATCATGATGTTGGGTTTAAAATACAATGCAGTTTTGGTAATGCATTGAGGATAACAGGAGATACAGCGAAATATGCACCTATCATAATTCAAGCAGCTAAATCATTGGTTACGCGTTATGATCCGGAGATTGGGGCACTTAAATCTTGGGATTGGGAAGGACCAATGGGGTGGAATTATCCAGTGATTGTGGATAATATGATGAACTTAGAATTACTTTTTGTCGCCACTCAGTTATCTGGTGATTCTATCTACTATAACGTGGCAATGGCTCATGCCGATAAGACCATCGCACATCATTTCAGGGAAGACATGAGCAGCTATCATGTTGTGTCTTACAATGATGACGGGACACCTGAAATGAAAGTTACGCATCAGGGATATTCAGATGAATCAGCTTGGGCAAGAGGGCAATCCTGGGGGTTGTACGGGTTTACCGTCTGTTACAAGTACACCGGTGAAGAGCGATACTTGGAACAAGCGGAGGGAATTGCAGGTTTCTTATTGAACCATGAGAACCTACCTGAGGATAAGATTCCTTACTGGGACTTTAACGCATCGAAAATACCGAATGAGCTGAGAGATGCTTCTGCTGGAGCAATTATGGCTGCTGCGCTTATTCAATTAAGTGAGCTGACCAATAAAGACCAATACTTGTCCGCAGCAAAAGTGATGGTCAATAGTCTTTCATCAGCCAATTATCTTGCAAAACTCAACACAAACGGCAATTTTATCTTGGAGCATAGTGTGGGGCATTTACCAGGAGATAGCGAAGTGGACGTGCCATTAACTTATGCAGATTATTACTTTATTGAGTCTTTGATGAAGTTAAAATAGAACCGAAAGTTTAAGTATTGTCAGCGGCATACCATTCAGCGTATGCCGTTGCAGTTTCATGGAGGCGCATATTGTGGAGTTTGACGTGTCCGGGCAATTTGTTGCTGATTTTGGTGACCATATCGATAAGCATGTTCTCGCAAGTGGGCTGGTAGTCTACGATCAGAAGTTTCTGGTCTTTTGGAATTCCGGTCTGTATCGGGTCATTTTTATAGAGGAGGAGGGCATGATCCCATGGATTCACTACTTCTGATTTGACAATTTTTTTCAGATCACCAAAGTCCATGACCATACCCAGTTTAGGGTCGCTTTCGTCTGTGATCGGCGTGCCAATTAAAGTAACTTCGAGCATATACGAGTGGCCATGCACATTTTTACATTTGCCATCATAGCCATACAGTGCATGAGCCGTTTCGAAGGTAAATTTTTTGGTAACTCTTACTTGGGTCATCATGCAAATTTAGGCCTCATTTGAATGTAAGTCACCAACAATTGGTCAATTGAAAAACAATACCCCCATCTGACCCTTTGATTACATGACTTTCTCCTATTTTGCAATCTACAATATTGTGATATGCGCATTTTTTTAATCTTTAGTTGGGTGGTGCTAATCGGTTGTTCACAGCAATACAATGAAGTCGTTCAGGTTGGATCATCGGCCGAGGAAGTACTTGATAATCCTACTTTTGTGGGAACGCAAACATGTCAATCCTGCCATGAACAGGAATTTACTGATTGGCAGGACTCTCACCACGATAAGGCTATGCAAGTTGCGACTGCATCATCTGTTCTAGGAGATTTTTCAGATGTGATATTCACTCATAAAGGAGTCAGCACTCGCTTTTACAGAGATGGGGATCAATTCATGGTCAATGCCCGATCAAAAGATGGAAGTTATCAAGACTATCAAGTGGCTTACACATTTGGCGTGGAGCCGCTTCAGCAATATTTGATTGAGTTTCCAAATGGTGCCTATCAGTGCCTAATGGTTGCGTGGGACACTGAAATAAATCAATGGTTTCAACTGCAGGATACCCTCGATATAGCACCCGAAGAATGGCTCCACTGGACAGGTGGTGCTATGACATGGAATACCATGTGTGCGGATTGTCACTCTACTGAGTTAAAGAAAAATTACAATTCACTTTCGGGTTCATTTCAAACACAGTTTGAGGAGATAAATGTTGGTTGCGAAGGGTGCCATGGTCCTTCTTCTGATCATGTGAATTTTTATAATCAAGAAAAACCATCCGGCAAACCTCCTGTTTTGTATATGAACAAATCGCTTGGTTCAACTGAGTTGGTTCAGAAATGTGCCAGATGTCATTCCAGACGATCGCAATTGACAAAAGTTTTTGATTATGAAGGTGATTACCTGGATCATTATGATCCAAGTATGCTAGTGCATCCTGTTTACGAAGCGGATGGTCAGATTCAGGATGAGGACTATGTTTTTGCATCCTTTGCTCAAAGTAAAATGTATCACAATGGTGTCTCTTGTAAAGATTGTCATAATGTGCATTCACTCGAATTGAAGGCGGAAGGGAATAAGCTGTGCATGAGCTGTCATGAACCCAGATATGATTCCAGGGAGCATCACTTTCACGCCATCGATACAGAATCGTCCAAATGTGTCAATTGTCATATGACTGGAAGGACCTATATGGGCAATGACTTCCGAAGAGACCATAGTTTCCGAATCCCCAGACCAGATCAGTCAGTGAAGTTTGGAACATCCAATGCCTGCACAGGTTGTCATAGTGATAAGTCGAACAAATGGGCTGCAGAGACAGTAGTGCGATGGTATGGGCCAGAGCGGAAAGATCATTTTTCAGATCACCTGCTTGCCGGTTATCACGGAGATCCTGAAGCGTTAGAAAAACTGATGTCTGGTGAGCAATACCCCGAAATTGCAAGAGCAACGGCTATCAGCTATTATACAGATCAGCTGCTGACGCCCGAACAGGTTGATCAAATTAAAAACTTCCTAAGCAATCCAAAGCCCATGATTCGGAATGAGGCAGTTCGAGGACTAGATAAAATTGGCGCAAACTTTAGCGAGTATTTGCCTGAGCTACTGATGGATTCCATCCGGCTGATTAGAACTTCCACCGCCAGGTATATGATCATGAATGGGCTTGGTCAGGGAGAAGGGTTTCCAAAGGCTGAATCTGAATACCTGGATGCACTCGATATGAATGCTGATTTTCCATCCGGTCAACAAAATATTGCACTGTATCGTCAGTCTCAGGGTGATATAGGGGGGGCGATATCAGCGTATCAGAAAGCGATTGAAATGGATAATTATGCCAATCAGGCACGCATGAATTTGGCTTTGTTGCTTTATCAACAAGGTAGTCAGCAGGAGGCAGAACAACTCTACTTGAAAGTTACAAAGCAGGAACCCGATTATGGATATGCTTACTATATGTTAGGGTTGCTTTACAACGAAATACAAGATGCAGAACGAGCGGTAGAGTATCTGGGATTGGCGTGCGAAAAAGACCCTCAAAACATAAGGGCTTTCTACAATTTCGCATTGATTTTGCAACAGACTGACGACAATGAAAGGTCGCTGGAGATCATTGAGCAGGCAATTGAAACTGCAGGGCAAAACGAGCAGCTACTGTATGTCAAATTACTCGGTCAAATGAATTTAGAAGATTATGATTCTGCTGGGTTGACTTGCGCTCTACTCATGAGGCTTGCCCCACAGAATCAGGATTATGCTCAGATCATGCAGATGATTAGAGGGAAACTGGCTGGTTAAATTCAACATTGTACTATTTGTTGTACAATTTACTATATTTGCTTATGGAAATCACAACTTATTCAAATTTCAGGCAAAACCTCAAGTCGTTTATGGATAAGGTTTTTAGTTCAAGAGATCCGCTTTTTGTTACCCGATCGAATGGGGAAGACATTGTGGTGATGTCGAAACAGGACTATGAAGGAATTCAAGCAACATTACATCTGCTAAGTAGCCCGAAAAACGCTCAACGCCTGAAGGAGAGTATCGAAGAGTTTGAAGCGGGAGGTGGCATTCATCGAACGTTGCTTGACTAATGCAACTTATTTTCTTATCCAATGGCTGGGATGACTATTTGTACTGGCAGAGGTATGACAAAAAAATATTTAAAAAGGTCAATGAGTTAATCAAGCAGTGTCAAAGAACGCCTTTTGAGGGGATTGGTAAACCAGAAGCTTTAAAGAATGACTTGTCAGGATGGTGGTCAAGGAGAATTGATCACGAGCATAGATTGGTTTATCGAGTTGAAGTGGATAAGTTGTACATTGCTCAATGTCGAAAACATTATTAGATTTCTCCAATTCGAATTGATCAATTCAACATTCCGATTCATTTTTGCAGAACCGACGTATGCGTCTAGCAAAATCATCATTTAATAATTTGGATAGAGTATAGCTCCAATGGAAAACAATTCGGACGTACTCATCATAGGCGGAGGTATCGCAGGCCTCACATTAGCCATCAAACTTGCACAGCAAGATGCATCTCGAACCATAACTGTTCTTTCCAAGCACAAACCTGGTGAATCAAATTCGAGATATGCCCAAGGGGGAGTGGCTGCAGTAATGGATCAAAAGCAAGATGATTTTGAAAGTCATATTGCAGATACATTGGCTACCGGAGATGGACTTTGTGACCCTTTAGTAGTGAAGAAGGTGATAGAAGAGGGCCCGATTCGACTCAATGAAATACTAGACTGGGGAGTGGAGTTTGATCGGAAATCATCCGGGATGTTGGATCTTGGTTTAGAGGGTGGTCATTCTGCCAACAGAATTATCCATGCGAAGGATCAGACTGGGCACGCCATTATGCAGAAGCTGCTGGTACAGGTACGAAAGTTGCCCAATGTAAACACCCGATGGCACACATTGGTCCTGGATTTGATAGTTGAGAATGGAAAATGTATTGGTGCTGAGTATCTTACAAAGGATGCGAGTACCACAGCCCAGATTTCCACGAGCGCGGTGGTTTTGGCAACAGGAGGTATTGGACAGGTTTATTCAAAAACGACCAACCCCCAAATAGCAACCGGAGATGGAATAGCAATGGCTGCACGAGCAGGTGCACGCATTCAGGAAATGCAATTTGTACAGTTTCATCCTACCGCTTTGAATATTGATACCGGGAATACGCTTAGCTTAATATCAGAAGCAGTTCGCGGATATGGCGCATATCTTAGAAATGAAAATGGAGAGCGATTTGTGCTAGAAGTGGATGAACGTGGTGAGCTTGCGCCAAGAGATATTGTGGCCAGGTCAATTTATCGCGAAAGTCTCAAAGGTGCAGTATTTCTTGATTGCACACATCTGGAAGCTGACGAGTTCAAATCGAGATTCCCCTATATCTATGAAAGGTGTCTTTCACTCGGAGTTGATGCGTTAACGGATCAAATACCAGTGTGTCCTGCAGCGCATTATCTTTGTGGTGGTATTGCTACAAGTCTGGATGCGAAAACCAGCATTGAAGGTTTATACGCTATTGGAGAATGTGCTCGCACCGGTCTTCATGGTGCCAATCGACTCGCTTCTAATTCCTTACTTGAAGCGTTGGTTTTTGCGCATTGGTGCTATGAGGACATCATCACCAAACAGTCTGCACCAGTAGTCGCTAAAGAGAAAGTGGAAACAGATGTTGAGGCAGGAGCAGTTGATGATCTTAAAAGTGAGCTACAAAGTATCATGACTAAACACGCTGGGGTAGTTAGGACCAGTCATGGCATTAGGGAGGGACTTATTCAGGTAGATACTTTACAACTAAAAATGGACAAATTGCCGATTAACTGGCAAAGCGTGGAATTGAAAAACATGGCTGATGTTTCCCGATTAATCCTACAGCAATCTTTAGAGCAAAAAGAAAATAAGGGTGTCTTTTATAACCCTGAATTTGATCATAATGAATAAGAATAAATTCATCATCTATTGGTTATGGACCGGACTCATCATGGTCGTGACAATGGTCATAATCGGAGGCATCACACGATTAACCAATTCAGGTTTATCAATGGTGGATTGGAAGTTGATAGCAGGAGCAATCCCACCGCTCACGGCTGAATCGTGGGAACAGACATTTGAGCAGTATAAACAGTTTCCGGAGTACCAGAAACTGAATTATAATATGACGCTAGGAGCGTTCAAAAGTATCTTTTGGTGGGAATACCTGCATCGACTTTTAGGCAGGACAATTGGCCTTGTTTTCATTATACCGTTCATTTTCTTTTGGATCAAAAAATGGCTGGACAAGCAGCTGATGGTCAGGCTGATGGTCATATTTGTACTTGGGGGCTTTCAAGGTTTTTTGGGTTGGTATATGGTGAAGAGTGGTTTAGTAGATGTACCCCATGTTAGTCATTTTCGTTTGGCTATTCATCTGTCAGCAGCACTAGTCCTTTTTTGTGCTATACTATGGACCATATTGGGTTTGCGTGATGAGTTTACCAGAGACAGGTGGCGCCCGAGGCTTTTTTTCCCATACGCTACCCTTGGGCTACTGTTTTTTCAGATTGTACTGGGTGCCTTTGTCGCAGGATTAAAGGCTGGGTACGGTTACAATAATTTCCCGTTCATGGGAGAGACCGTTTTGCCTACGGCTGACATGATTTCAATCGCTCCACCATTCTCCAATGGCCCTGTAGTGCAATTTATTCATAGGTGGATGGCTTTTGTGGTGTTGTTCGCAATGGGTGCGCTCTATAAAATATCTCAAACTGAAGCGTCTACTAAACGATTAGGTAAATGGCTTTTGGTTGTAGCGGGCGTGCAGGTTGCATTAGGCATAGCTACTTTGATGTTAGCCGTGCCTGTTGTGCTTGGTGTTTTACATCAGTTGGTGGCTGTAATACTGTTGGGCCTTTTACTGGCGATTGTGTTTCATTTGCACCATTCCAGCGTATCAACAATGCCAAAAATTGGTTCGATGTAACTGACTAAAAGACTATGATTGATTTAAAAGATAGAAATGCATTAGTAACAGGGTCAAGTCGCGGTGTAGGCCAACAGATAGTGCTTGGTTTAGCAAAGCTGGGGTGTAATATCATTGTGCATGGAAGGACGGTTGAGAGTTGTGACGCAACGTTGAATCTCTTGGAAACATACAATGTCAAGACTTATGTAGTGCATGGTGAATTGTCCCAGGAGGAAAGTGTTAAAGATTTGATAGCTCAGGTAAACGCTTTACACGTATCAATCGATATTCTTTACAATAATGCGGCCATTATGATGCCGTTTCATGAAAATATCTGGGAACACAGTTGGGAAGAATGGATGACGACATTTAAAGTAAATGTAATGGCCATGCACAGTCTGTGTGGTGCGTTCATTCCCGGGATGATATCACGTGGATTTGGAAGGGTGATCAACATGTCTTCTGGTATAAAGGGTTTGCCCGAATTGGCACCCTATAGTGCTTCCAAGTCTGCAGTTGATAAATTGACCGCAGATATTGCTGTAAAACTTTCAGGTACCGGGGTTCGCATTAATGCTTTGGATCCGGGATGGTTAAAAACAGATATGGGCGGTGAAAATGCAGAGCATCCAGTTGAAGCAGTTCTGCCCGGAGCGATGGCCCCAGCACTCGTTGAAGATGATGGAACTAATGGTCAACTCTTCTCAGCTATCAATCATGATTTGAAGCTTTAGTTTGATTCAATAGGTTATATTAGATTTATTGACGGATAGATATCAATCAACTATGAGAATGATAGTGCTACTGATACTGACAGTATTGATCAACTGCGATACAACTGATGAAGGCGAAAAGCCCGTGATCAAAACGGATCCACCGTTTTCGGGGACGATATTTATTGATCCAGATATCATAATAGAAGATGATCCATCGACATTTGTTAGTTTAGAATATACGGGGCAAGCCACAAGAACAATGTTTGATCGTCGCGTCAATGATTGGATCACAGATGAGCCTTACTTGTTTGTTGCGACCTTTGATGATGGATTGGAGATTGAATTTCAAGTTAACGCTGAATTTGGTTCTGAAGCAGATGCCAGACCACATGCGTTGAAGTACGCTGAAGTGATTGGGAGATTGCCAACAGCATTAAGAAAGGACGTAGAAACCTCATGGATTCATAAGGGAGATCAATTATTTGGAGGAGGTAACAATAATCTTCTCATTCACACTGAGCAAGGTGAGAAGTATATTGATCAAGGTATACTGGAGGAAACTTTTGTGCATGAGGCGTCCCATACCTCATTGGATGCTTATCACGCCAACGCAGCTGGGTGGATTGAAGCACAGAAGAATGATCCGGCGTTTATTTCCACCTATGCTCGAGATAATCCAGAAAGAGAAGACATTGCTGAATCATTCTTACCCTATCTGGCCATTCGATTTCGTGCCGATCGAATTACCGATGAGCTCAAGACGCAAATAGAAGAGGCAATTCCTGAACGAATTTCCTACTTTGATGAATTGGATTTGAACCTATATCCAATAGAATGAAATACCTGTTACTAATACTGGTCGGTTTATCGGATTCCTCATCGCTAGATCACCATTTGAATCGGATAAATGAACTACAGTATGTTAACGTAGATTCAGCATTGTATCATGCTGAGCAAGCGTTGATGATAGCAAAGTCTGACGAGCCAAAACAACGAGACAAAGTTTACAACCTATTGGGACGACTATTGGTTTCCAAAGGTCAGTATGATTCTGGGTTGTATTATCACAATATAGCTTTGGAATTAGCCTTGAAAGCTAATGATCAACTTGAAATAGCTGAGAGTTATAATAATATAGGGATAGTTGCAGATGAGCAAAGCCAGCATCAAGCGGCAATAGCGCAATATTTCAATGCTCTGGAGGTATATGAAAGGCTTAATGATCTCAACGGGCAAGCCAAAGTCAATAATAACATTGGTATCGTATACAAAGATGTTGGGGACTTGATCCAGGCAGTCCCATTCTACAAGAGTGCGATTGAGCTCTACTACGAAATGGAAAATACATTGGGTGTAGCAAGTTTGCAGAATAACCTGGCAACTGTATACAATGAACTGGGACGTTACGACTCTGCATTACTGATGTCGGAAAGCTCAACCCGATACTTTGAGGAAAATGGATTTGAACAGTATAAACCCTACCCGCAAATCAATTCAGGAGATGCTTTGATTGGATTGAGCCAATACGACGAGGCACTAGAGGTGCTTGATCAGGCAAAAATTGGATTGGAGCAAACAGCTAATCAAAAAGAACTGGCGGATGTCCATCGAGCGATATCGGAGAGTTATTTGGGTCTGGGAGTATTTGATAGCAGTTTGAATCATGCCAAGAGATCATATGAAATAGCCCTGGAGGTAAATGTGACCGTGTATGTTCAAAATGCACTTGAGCAAGTCTATAAAACCTTTGAAGCACTGGGAGAGACTGACTCGGCGCTGATGTACTTCCAAAGATTTGTTGACAGTCGCGAGACATTGCGCGAGGAAAGCAGGTTGCGGCAGATTCGATCACTGGAAATAGAATACGAGACTCAGAAAACTGCAAAGGAACTGGCAGAAGCAACTTTGGTAGTAGCCAGTCAGCGTAATCAATTGTTGTTACTCATTAATGCCATCGTGATCATTTTAGGTATTGGGTTCTTCATCTACCTCCGGTTGAGATCCAATCAAAAGAAGAGAATAGCTGAAACCAAAATTGCGGAGCAGAAACAGTCCATAAAGGCTGTGATCGATGCGCAGGAAGAAGAACGAGCAAGAATCGCGCGAGAGTTACACGATGGAGTAGGACAATCAATGAGCGCTATTTTGATCAATCAGAAATCCATTGATCATGATCGACTTTCTGGTGAAATTCAGCTGAAGCTAAACAAAGCAACTGATCTGGTGGAGTCTACACGTAAGGAAATCAGGACCATTAGCCATCAGATGATGCCTGCAGCATTGATAGAGGTAGGGCTCTCCGAGGCATTGGAACAAATGGTAAGCAACACTTTTGAACATTCAGGAGTAGAATCTGAATTTGATTCGATGTTACCTGAAGGGAAGCGCTATAGCAAAGATGTTGAAGTGGGGATCTACAGGATTTGCCAGGAATTGGTCCAGAATATTTTTAAACATGCAAATGCGAGACAGGTCACGGTGAGCCTTTATGAACGAAATCATCAGCTACACATGGTGATAGAAGATGATGGGAAAGGATTTGATGTCAAGCAATCAAGTGACGGAATTGGGTTGATCAATATAAAAACAAGGCTGGAATTGCTTGGTGGGGAACTGAAGCTAGATTCAACTCCCAATGATGGGACATTGGCCAAACTTAAACTTCCATTGCCATGATCAGGATTGCTATTGCCGATGATCACCCGATGATCGTTAATGGATTGGTTGAAAGCCTGCAGACCAAAGTGGAAATAGTAGGAACAGCTGAAAACGGGGATGCTTTGCTAGCTCTGATCAAGTCTGAGAATCCGGAAATCGTCTTGTGTGACATCAATATGCCAGGAAAGTCTGGTTTTGATGTATTGGAGGAAATTGGAAGATTTTCGAGTCAACAACCGAAAGTCATTGTGCTGAGCGTGCATGATGAAAAACCCATCATTGAAAAAGCATTCAGAATTGGTGCGCATGGCTACTTGCTCAAGAGTAGCGGTGCGGATGAAGTGTTCGAGGCTATTCAGAAGGTAAGTGCAGGTAAGAAATATTTCAGCGAAGAAGTAATGTCCATCACACTAGGTGTAGGTACAGTGGTTGAGGATGAGTTCGCTAAGAAATCCTTGTTGTCAGAAAGAGAAGTGGAGATCACAACATTAATTGTAGATGGACTTTCTAATACAGAAATAGGTGAAAAACTATTTATCAGTAAGCGCACTGTGGATGCCCATCGAAATAATATCCTTCAAAAACTGGACCTTAAAAACACAGCGCAGCTTGTCAAGTTTGCGCTGAAGAGTGGTCTGGTTAATTGATTGCTAAACTATTGTACGGTCACGCGGAATTGCACCTTTTCAGAAACAGGAGTTGGTGAACGAGCATCATAAACGATGTAAATAACTTTGCTTAGCAACGTTTTGGTGGTTAACCTACACCATTCCCGTAATTAGGTATTTATACCTATCACGATTACATAATCCCTCTATTTTAAAGATATCCCCAAATCATGTGCTTTGTATCAAACAAACTGCACATGTTGAAATTCAAGTTTTTATTAGTGATGGGTATAGTATCCACGCTGATGTCTTGTAAACAGGACTTGGAAAAAAATCTTATTGAAGTAACAAAGGGACTCTCCAGTAAATCAGGGGAAACCTATGACATGCATATGGCCTTTGTGATCAACGATTCAACTTGGTTGGATGAGTCGTTTGGTCAAATCACCTTTACCAGAGAGGACGGTGGTATCTCTTTATCAGATGAAATCAATTCTGGGAAGGGTATTTACAAACCCAATGCAACCGGCCTTGGCCAATATCACGAAGAAGTCACCTTTGATTGGTGGTTGGAAAGGACAGGATCAGATGTTACAGATAATCCACTGGCTATTTTAAAAATTGATTTCGTAACACCTGATGCTGACTTTGTTAGCACAAGCGGAATAGATGAGGAAACCACTGATGATTTTACTCGATTGATTGGAGGACTTGAACAGCGGTTTATTCAAAAGTTAGACAAAAATACTTATGAGATTTTCGAAGAAGTGACGCTATCAGGAGACGAGTTGAGGGATAAGAGTGGTGAGCTCTATGAAGTCAGCATTAAAGTAACCTTAAGTAAATAAAAACACTATTTTGAAAAAATCCGCACTACTTGTTTTAGGGTACCTGGCGCTAATCACAGCCTCCAAGGCACAACTCAATGACATTTACAGCAACTGGAAAACAGTCAATTTCTATGTGGGGTGGCATGTGTTTTCTGAGAATACTGCAACCTCTACAAACGAATATCCACAAGGGATCAATGAAACTATAGGTGGGTGGTCTATTTGGCAGGAAATAGCCAGTTATGATGCTGAGCTGTTCGGATTGCCGTGTCGATGGGAATACAAAAATGAACTGATCGAAAACCTGATTATGTGGGGAGCAGGCAAGGTGCTAAAAGCACAACCTGGAGGATTTCAGGAATTCGGAGGTGATATTGGTAGTGTTTACGGTGCGGCTGCAGGTATGGGGCATTTTGGGGTCAATGTGATTGACAATGGCAATATGATCTATGCGGTCGGACCCTCCCTTGGAGATTTTGCCGTCTCTCATCTTGCATCAGAGCAATCTGCAATAGGACGCTACCACTTTGGCGCAGGCGTATTTAATCAAATTGATTATGCGCTGGATTCAAAAACAGGTGTGAGAGGCACTTTGGTGCTGAACAAAGCACTTCATTCATTTGAAATATCTGCTGATAGCAACAAGCCTTGGTTGATGCTGACGGGAGTTGAGTGTTTCAGAGGAAGGTGGTTTGTAAGAGCAGAATTGCTCAAGCCAATTTCGAGTGACCAGGTCAACCACAGCGCACTAAGACTTAAAGTAGGATTTAGATAATTATTTAACCAACAAATACATACACATGAAACAAACAGCACTTGTCATGGCCGTATTGTTATCCGGATCGATAGCAATGGCTCAGAAATCTTTTACGGAATTAGTTAATCTGAAGAAACTGGATAAAATAATTTCTCTAGATGTACCAGCCGGTAAAGTAGGAAAGGACGGTATGGGAATAGTTCCTGATTTGGCCAAACGACCCGTCAAAAAGGTAGCATTGGTGTCATTTTACCTGGATGATTTAGGGAAGTCAGAAGGAAAGTTCATTGGTTTAACAGAAGACGGAGGTAATAAAATTGCTACAGAATTCTATAATGAGAGCTTGGGTGATATCAAGTCATCTTTTCAAAAGAATGGGATTGAAGTTATGATTATTGAGTCCGTACTTAATTCTGCCGAAAAGAAAGAAGGATATGAAAACTTTGAATTATCAATGACCAAAGTGATGCATGCGATGGTGTCCTATGCTGAGAGATGGAAGTACGAGGGTATTCCTATGGCAACCGCTCCTGCTGGCTACAGAATGTTACCGACAACCATTGTGCCGGCAGACTATGGAGTGTCCAAGTCTATGGGAGAATTGACAGATTTATTGGAGGTTGATGCCGTTTTAGTTGCAGTGGTTCAAACAAGAACATCAACAAAATCTACGACTTTTATTAAGACAGGACTTTCCATGCATGGACCTAACCCTACTCCTAAGACTCCAGGAAAAAAGTATCCAGGTAAAAGTTATAATACTGGGATGCACTATGGAAGTGTAATGGTAAAGGTTGAAAAAGAATTTGAATTTATTCTACGAAAGAAAGGAAATGTAATTTCTCAGGATTACACTGGTTATGGAGAGGTGATGGGTAAGATTTCTTCCAAACTAGCCGAGCACATAGCGCTTCAGTCCGCAGGAAACTAGACCTCTTTCAAAACATCACCCAAAATTGATTGTGGGTAAAAGCATTGTCTTTTGACAAGTGCAGGAAGCAGGAGGGTGGTCTTTTGGATCGCCTGACTGCTTCTATTCTTTTACCTGAATTACGCGTACGGGACAATTAGCTTCAGCTTTTTTGTTGGCTTCATACTCGTGGTAGCCAATGTCGGTAGAGTAGACACTTTTCTTTTCAATGCCATGCACCAACGTACTGCGGCCATCTCGCTTTGATACCCGCCATCGGTCTGGAGCCGCTTCTACACAGCCATTGCATCCAATGCACTTACTTCTGTAATAAATAATCTTAGGCATCTACTATCTTGTAGAGTTTGTCTGAAGGCCGGACTTTATCCATGAGGGGAGTAGAGAATACATCTCCTTTTGTTACTTCACCAATTGCGCTACGATCGTCCGATCTCATTTCCTTTACAGAGGTCCTGACAAGGCCGGTAGTAGGTCCGGTTATGATGATTTCATCCCCAATTTTGAGCGATCCCGTTTCCAATTTGAATTCTGCCACATTGATCTTCCCAAAGAAATTGGTGCTACGTCCCAGGAATACTTTTTTAGTAGTAGCCTTTGATCCATAGGCATCATTCCATTCCCCGATCTTTTGCCCTAAATAGTAGCCACTCCAAAATCCCCGGTTAAACACCCTGGAAAGTTGCTGTTCCCAATGTGCAATCTTCTCGGCAGTGTAATTGCCTGTTTGGATAGCATCAATGGCTTCCCTATAACTGGATATGGTTGTATCGACATAGTCGGCAGATCTGCCCCTCCCCTCGATTTTGAGAACGGAAACTCCTGCCTCTAAGACTTTATCCAAAAAACCGATCGTGCAGAGGTCTTTTGCGCTCATGATATATTCATTGTCGATCTCGAGTTCTACACCCTCATCCTTGTCAATGACAGTGTAAGGTCTCCTGCAGTTTTGAATGCAAGCTCCTCGGTTGGCCGAAGCATTATGCGAATGCAGACTTAAATAGCATTTGCCTGAAACGGCCATGCAAAGCGCTCCATGAGCAAATACCTCCAGTTGGATGAGTTTGTCTGTTGGTCCGGTAATGTTTCTCCTTTCGATCTCCCTGGAAATGTGAGCCACTTGACTAAGGCTCAGTTCACGCGAAAGCACCATTGTTTCCGCGAAAGCAGCATAAAACTCAACTGTTTCAATATTGGTGATATTGACTTGTGTGCTGATGTGTACAGGAATTCCAACTTTGTTGGCATGCATCATCACGGCATGATCAGAGGCGATGATCGCAGATATGCCAGCTTCGTAGGCTTGCTGCACGATCGACTTCATGATGGTCATGTCATGATCATACATGATGGTGTTGAGTGTGAGGTAGGTTGCTACACCTTTATCATTGCATAGAGATGCAATCTCGCGCATATCATCTGTGGTGAAATTGATCGACGATCGAGCACGCATGTTGAGCTGCTCCACTCCGAAGTACACCGAGTTGCATCCGGCATTGATGGCGGCATGCAGACTTTCAAATGAACCCGCAGGGGCCATGAGGTTTATATGCTTCATGATGAAGAGATATTAAAACCCGCAAAATTAGAGTTACCAATTAGCTAAAACATTGACGAATGTCAGGGTTGATGACTTTTCCCTCGGGAAATCATCTAAACTTTATGTCAATGTTAGTTTTTCACGCGAACTTTGCAGCACAATTAGTGTTTACAACATAAGCAGGTTGTTGTTAAAAAAATGGAAGCTGAAGCACAGACTATAGATTTTGCCGCTGAGATAAACAGACTGAGGAGAGAGAAGAATGCGGTAATCCTCGCTCACTACTATCAGGTTCCTGAAATCCAGGAAATAGCAGATAAAGTCGGAGACAGTCTGGAGCTGTCCAGGTATGCAGCCAATACGGACGCTGATATTATCGTGTTTGCAGGAGTGTATTTCATGGGTGAAACAGCCAAAATATTAAGTCCGGATAAAAAGGTGTTGATCCCGGATATGGAGGCAGGTTGTTCATTGGCGGATTCCTGTGAAGGTTCTGCATTGAAAAAGTTCAGAGAGGAGCATCCTGATCATACCATTATTACTTACATCAACTCTACCGCTGAGGTCAAAGCTTATAGCGATATTGTCTGCACCAGCTCTAATGCTGAGAATATTGTGAGAAAACAACCAGCAGATAAACCTATAGCATTTATCCCGGATCGAAATCTTGGGGCTTTTTTAGTAAAAGAAACGGGAAGAGAGATGAAACTCTGGGATGGTGCCTGCATGGTGCATGAGGCATTTAGTATTGATAAATTGTTGGCACTTCATCAGAAGCATCCTGATGCCAAGATTATAGCGCACCCAGAATCTGAGCCACATTTACTGAAAGTGGCCCATTTTGTTGGGTCAACAACTAAACTGATCAAATACGTTCAGGAAGATCCGGCGGACGAGTTTATTGTAGCAACAGAAGGAGGCATTTTGCACGAAATAGAAAAGCAAGTGCCGCATAAAAAGATCATCATGGCGCCCAGCTATGAGGAAAATACCTGCGCCTGTAGCGAGTGTGGCTACATGAAGCTCAATACAATGCAAAAGCTGTATCTGTGCCTGAAGAATGAACGACCAGAAGTGCACGTTGATGCAGCAATCAGAGAAAAGGCATTACCCGCTATGGAGCGAATGTTCGAGTACAGCTAGTAATACAATATTAACCAGGTCATGATAGTAATTAACAAGAATGAGTTAATTGCTGTTTGTTCGCTTGCTTCTTGGCGTTAAAAGTGGATCATTTGAAAATTGATTGCATTAGCAACTAATTGCATTTGAAGCTTTAACCCAACCCCTTAACCCCATGAAGAAGCCTGTTTTTACCCTATTGTTTATGGTCATCGCTGGATGCGTAATGGCCCAGTACAACGGCAGTACATTTGCCGAATCAAAGTCTTCCAAAAAAGCTCAACTCACTTTTTTACATGATGGTGCCATTGGCCTTGTAGAAAATGACGGGCAATCTGGACTACTTGTCAAATTGATGGATAAGTTTTCTGATGAGATGTTGTCTCAACATGGTATTTCCATTGATGTGGACTTTGTTTATATCCACGATTTCAAGCAAATGATGACCCAGGCAGCAGATGCATCGGGTGGCGTGTTTGTATTGAGTAATGTGAGTATTACGGAAGAAAGGAAAAACAGCTATCAGTTTTCACCGGCTTACTTAAACAATGTAACCATCTTGATCAGTCAGAACGGGATCCCCACATTGACGAATATGACTGATATCAATTCAGCATTCAAAGGAAAGACTGCTTATACAATTGCCAATACAACTTATCATGAGCGATTGAAGCAGATTAAGCAAGAGGTATTTCCTGCAATGAATATAACGTTACTTCCATCTGCAAATGAAGTACTTGATCGGGTCAAAGGTGATCCAAATGCATTCAGCATAGTAGATCTCACATACTATTTAGGAACACCTAATAGATCTGCTATCAAAAGACATCCCGTTGGAGATGAGTCTGATGATGAATTGGCCATAGCCATGCCAAAGTCTAACGATTGGGCACCATTGCTTAACACATTTATGAATGAATTTGTAAACAGTGATGAGTACCGAAAGATGGTAATTGAAAGTCTGGGGAAAGCCTCAGTAAGAATGATAGCATACAATTAACGCCTTACGTTTTAACCAGTTTAAAGAGGCTCCTGTGATTAGAAAGACGCCACTCAGGTGTAATATTGAGTAGAGCGGCGCAAACACAACTACCTACTTACCTTCCTGATCATTTCGACGATAGGAGAGATCTATTACTTAGAAGATTATCATAATTTAGAAAGAGACCATATCTGGTTTGACATTGAGTGGAGCAAGTAATAACACATTTGCTTTAACGCCTTCCTGGTCATTTTGACGATAGGAGAAATCTATTACTTAGCAGATTACCATGATTTTGAAAGACACCATTCTGGTGTGACATTGAGTGGAGCAGGTAACAACACATTTGCCTTAACACCTTCCTAGTTTTTTTCGACGTAGTGAGAAATCTATTTTGGCTTATTTACCTCTAGAACACTTTGGAGACAGCATTTTTTTTGTACCAAAAGGCAGTTATCTTATTACTATTCGACTCTTTTTGCATGTATCTCATCAAAGAAGATATCATAGTTGGGCACGTCAAATTCTATTCCCGCGATATTTTGATTGTTGTCAAGTACAAATTGAATAGTACCAAATCCAAACCATGCATGCGTGTTGTCCCATTTAATCTCATAGGTGTTGTCATGCCAATGCGAGAGACTAGCTGATAGTTCAGGTGCGTCTTCAAACCTTAGGTACAATTTGTCTTTAGAGAAATTGATGGAGATGTTGCCATACATCGGGTCATAATAGTTGCCACGATAATGCATAGGAGACAGACTTGGAGATGTGCCTTCTCTTCTTTTTGAAATTCTTCGCTGAGCCATTTCATTCATCGCTTCTCTGTTTCGATTTTTGAGGTACTTCTCAGACCAATCTGTTCCTGACTTTCCCAGATACGCATCCATAATTTGATAGGCCAGGGGACTTGAAATGTTTTCCATTGCATTGGTAAGAATGACGATTCCAAGGTTTTCAGATGGCACCAATACTACCCGAGAATACATGCCATCATAGCCACCACTATGATTGACCACCTTTCGTCCATAGTAATCATATAATCCCCAACCAAGGCCATAGGCACTGAAGTTGCGACTTGGCAACCATTTTTTTCCGCTTTCAGAAATGACATAATTGTTGTGAGGTGTCCAGAGTATATTTTGCTGAATGGGATCTAGCAACGTATCATTTTGCCATAGACCATTATTGAGATTCATGATCATCCATTGGCTCATGTCTTTCACGCTGGAGATAATACCGCCTGCTGCTCCCATGTTGTCCCAATTGGTCCAGGAAATGGGTGTCTGTTGACCATCAATGTATTTATGTGGTGATGCTGTGTTTCCCACTGATTCAAGATCATTTGTGCTGGTGATGGTCCTGGTCATACCCAGAGGTTTGAAAAATGAATCTTTCACGTAATCACTCCAACTCTTACCACTTGCTACTTTGATCACTTCACCTGCCGTGATAAACATCAAATTGCTGTAGCCATATCCATTTCGAAACCCATATGCCTGGGGAACATACTTGATGCGCTTGATCACCTCTTCAGCCGATTGGTTTGATTTGTACCAGATCACGTCTCCACTAAATGTCCCTAATCCAAGTCTATGGCACAGCAAATCTCTAACTGTTGCTTCTTGTGTGGCGTAATGGTCGTATAGCTCAAAGTAAGGTAAATGTTCGATGACTTTGTCATCCCATGAAAGGGAGCCCTCTGCCACCAGGTTTGCTAAAGACGAGGACACAAATGCTTTTGTGTTAGAGGCGATGGCGAAGAGCGTGTTTTCATCTACTTTTTCATCAGCACCTGTTTCTTTGATTCCATATCCTTTAGCATGGACGATCTCTCCGTCTTTAACGATTGCAACAGCCATCCCAGGTACGTCCCAATCGACTCTGGCTTTTTCAATGTATTGATCGAGCTTTTTTAGATTTTGTGACTGACTGGAAAAGAACAGCAGTCCTATGGTGATGTAGCAAATTAGTCGTTTCATGCAATTGTCATTTGCTAATCAATTTAATGTAATCAGCCCTGTCTTATGATTGAATTGTGATAAATGGTTCGTATTTTGAATGGATAAACTGTAAGCAAATGAGCACTGTATACCCTGTAAACTGGTTTGAAATTCCTGCAATAGATATGGAAAGGGCTAAGACTTTTTATGAAGCTGTTTTTCAGATTGAAATAGGCTCAATGAAAGGCCTGTTCCGTTTGAACAGGCCCGCCAAAAGCTCAAAAAACTCAAAAAAGATTTTAATGATCAATTTTGTCTGATCCTGGATTTCGCTTCGCCCGATGAGTTACCATTGCCTCGGGCATTTCTTAATTTACTGTTACCAAAACGCTTGCTATAGGTGAGTCTGAAAATTCGGTTGTTTCGGGATTCAGGTTGAAAAATCACATGAAATTGAGAGTTGTAGGCTTCCGGAGTGAGAGCTCCATATTGGTTCTCATATTGCATGGTTTTTAAAACATCGGTTACGGTAAATTGTAAGCTACCTCTATTGTTACCCAGGTCTCTTTTCAATCCTGCATTCATCATGCCAAAACCTTCGGCATCCATAGATCCGTAATAGTTGTCAGAGTTGTAAAATCCAGATACTTCCAGCGAAATATCTAGGGGGAGCTGAATTACACTTGACCCGTTGAAGTTGTAGCCAATGTACTGATGCGCAACCTGCTCAGGCGTATGGATGAGGTGAAACCATCTGGGGCCAACACTTCCTAATAAGTTGATGGACCACCAGGGCGTGATTTCCAGTGGGATGTTGGTCTGTAAGCCAATGCTTTTTTGATATCCAAGATTCTGTGGAGACACCACAGATAGACCAATCTCATCGTTTTCAGTGATCTGATGGTAGACAATTGGGTTGGCCTCATTCGAATAAGTCAGAGCAATATTGTAGCCATTCCATTGCAGGCCTAGCCTGAAGTTGTCAGTGATGGTTGGCTTCAGTAGTGGGTTTCCGGAGAATACAGATGTGGCGTCATTGTATACAAAAAAAGATGCGAGATCGTTGTACTGGGGTCTGGTGATACGTCTATTGTAGGCCAATTGAAGTTGGGTGTTAGCGCCAATCTTTCGTCCTGCAAAAAGGGAAGGAAACAAATTGTGGAAGTTCCCATCCAATTCAGGCATACCAAAGTTTCTTGTCCAGTTTTCATATCGTACCCCGGCAGTTAGATTCGTTAATGAATCAATATCAAAGTGAAGCGTACTATAGCCAGCAGCAATGCTTTCACTGATTTGCATATTGTTGCCAAAATTGTCCTCTGTTTGCCACACTTCTCCGTTGAATGATGCTGTGCTTGCATGATTCATCGTAGTGGAATAGGAACTTTTGATACCAGCTTCCCATTTCACCTTATCAAAGTTTTTTTCGAAATCCATTTGCAGTATTCCAACATGAAGTTTTGTGTTGGATTGCCCCCAGTTCGCCTCTCTGAATATTGGGTTGGCTGGCTCAGCTGGCTCACCCAATCGATTGAGATATGTGTTGTTGATCAGAGAAGGAGTTTCATTGTTGTATTGGAGATAGTCACCGCTTATGAAGAGTTTGCCCTTTTCAAACTTCCTATCAGTAAAGGCATTTACATTGAGGTTGTCAATGAGCGTATGCTGATTGATATCGATGAGTGCCTGAAGGTAATCATCTCTCTCAAAATCATACTTCCCATCATTTTTTGTGTTGATTTGATTGGAGGACTTGCTGTACATCATACTCGTTCCAATGGTTGAATTTCCCAATTCATGTTCAACTCCTAATGTGAGGTTGTGACTCATTCTATTACTGATGCCTTCACTGCTGAAAATGGTGTTGCTATATCCGGTCTGAGGGTTGGCACCACTTCCTTCTGCATGCCAATTGTATCTCGTCTTGTCATGGTTGAAGGCGTAAGAGGAAAATAGGTTCGTTGATCCATTTTGACGGTTGATATTTCCGCTCAAGGTTTCTTTTGGCGCCCATCCATATCCAAGGCTACCAGACAGGGAGCCATTTGTTCCCTGGTTCTCATTCTTTTTGATGATCAGGTTGATAATACCTGCTCCTCCATCGGCATCATATTTCGCTGACGGGTTTGTGAGTAATTCAATTTTGTCAAGATTGTCTGCGCTCATTCCACTCAGTAGATGGATGATATCCGATTGAGGCATTCTGACCGGTTTTCCATTGATCATGATGAGTGTTCCGGATTGTCCGTTTAGTGTCAGCGCATTGTTTCTTTGATCAAGAATTACGCCGGGTGATCGCTCCAATATTTGTAAGGCAGAGTTGCCTTTACTCATCATGCTGCTTTGAACATTCATTGTAGTGCCCTCCATGGTTTGCTCGAGGACTATTTTTTGAGCTGTTACTTCTACTCCATCAAGCACTTGAGTGTTTTCATCTAATATGATGTTATTGAACAGTTTTCCTGGAGAATCATCGGTGATGGCAAAAATCTCTGAATGCCATTTGTCGTAGCTCACAAAGCTGATGCTCAGTAGATAACTGCCGTTTGCTACATTATTTATTTGGAAAGAACCATCCATTCCGGTTAGCGACCCTTGTGAAAAGGAAGAATCACTGGCGTTTAGCAATAACACATTTGCGAATGGAAGTGCTTTATTGTTGGAATCATAGATGATTCCAGTGATTTGGGCCATACTGTCCAGTTGATGGATGACTAGTATAATTAGTAGTAGTTTTTTCATCGTTTTGATTTTGCTTGTACAAAGCATTTCAAATCAATCCGCTCTACTCATGTTTTATTGTTATTCTGTAGCTAATTCATGACTACTGGTCATTCCGGTGCAAAATGAGACGAAAAAGAGGGCTCGAAAAGTCCGCATTTCATTTAGTCCTTTCCATAGAGCATTTCATCAATTAAATACTTCCAGTTGTACAGTTGAAACGTCAATTCTTGTCATTAATAATAGATTTGCTAAGAATGAAGGAATTGAAAAATAGTCTGAGTTGGCTGGCCAGGTACAAGATCCATCATCTGGTGTTTTGGGCTTCTTACCATTTTGTATGGTGGGGAGTGCATGAAGGCGATTTTGTTCAAACAATTCGTAACGTTTCCAACCCACCTTATACAGTCAAGTACTTATTTTATGTTGTGGTTCAGACCGTTAGCATATATTTCGTGCTATACAATCTCATTCCCCGGTTGTTGGAAAAGAGAAAGTACGTTGGCTTTTTCACAGCACTTTTAGGCACGTTGCTGACCATGTCCGGATTGATAATCAGCGGATATTTTCTGAGCGCCATGCTGTTTGATACTACAGTAATGATGTTGTTTAATTTCCCATCGGATAGTATCTGGTGGATATTTAAGATACATGCTTTTCCATCATCATTGGCAACTATGACCCTTGGAATGAGTATCAAGCTTGCCAAGAACTACCTGGTAGCACAACAAAGACAGCAGGAGCTTGAGAAAGAAAAGCTTGAAACCGAATTGAAATTTCTTAAGTCGCAGTTCAACCCTCATTTTTTGTTCAATACAATCAATTCAATTTTTGTTTTGATCAATAAAGACACCTCGCTTGCTTCAGATTCATTAGCTAAATTTTCGAGTCTGCTCAGGTATCAGCTATACGAATGTAACGAACCACAAATTCCTTTGAATCGAGAATTGGCGTACCTGGAAAGCTTTGTTGAGCTTGAGAGATTGAGATTGGACAATGACTTTGAAATCAAAATGAGTTTACCCTCATCACATATTTCAAATCTATCAATTGCACCATTTGTGCTGATGCCATTTGCAGAGAATGCCTTCAAGCATGTGTCAAAATCAAGGGAAGGATTCAATTGGATCAAAATTGATTTAATTGTGAATGACAATGAGATGAGCTATACAATTTCGAACAGTACTTCATCCACGCCTACATCCAATGATGCTGTCGAGTATGGAGGATTGGGGTTGTCCAATGTGAAAAGAAGACTCGATTTACTCTACCCGAACAGACATGAACTGATCGTGGACGAAAAAGATGGAGTCTTTTTGATCAAACTTAGTGTACAGCTCGAGTCAGTTAATGAAGGTGCCATTAAATTGATCGAATCATGAATTGTGTAGTAGTAGACGATGAGCCGTTGGCACGTGAGGGACTGATTGGATACATCAATCAGATTAGTTGCTTAAATCTTGTGGGCGAGGGAAGCAATCCGGTTGAATTAAACGAGCTGCTGGACAGTCATTCAGTAGATTTGATTTTTTTAGATATTCAGATGCCAGTTATCAATGGTGTGGATTATCTGAAGATGAACAAGAACCTGCCAATCGTCATTTTCACAACTGCATATCCCAGTTATGCTTTAGAGGGATATCAGCTGGATGTACTGGACTATCTGCTCAAGCCCATTACGTTTGACAGATTCTTTCAGGCCGTTACAAAAGCCCGGGAGTTTTTTCAATTGAAGAATTCCAATCAGGATCATGATACTATTCGAACGGAAGATCATTTCTTTATCAAGTGCGATGGCAGATTCGAAAAGATACAATATGATGATATCCTGTTCATTCAAGCACAACAAAACTATGTGACCATATTCACGAAAGGTGATCAAAAGTTCATGACCTTACTCAACCTGAAATCCGTGAGTAATAATTTAAATGAAGAACGGTTCATTAAAGTGCATAAGTCATTCATCGTTGCTAAAGACAAAGTAGAAAAAGTAGAACATGGAGAAGTCATAATTGGTCCATATAAGGTGCCAATTAGCAGAAGTCAGAGAGATGAAGTGATGAATCAAATAATTGGTAAAAAACTCTGGAAGAAATAGGTTGAAGCGACAGTTTAAGATGATTGACACATATTTCCATGTCGTTTGGAACAAATACACCTCTGTTTGAATCTTACAAATGGTGACCTTAGCCATGAAAATAAAGCTTTGAAAGGCAAGTGTTTTGGTGAGTTGTATGGTATGAAGATTTTTACCTCACCAGAGAAGTTTCATGCTTTGATTTTTTATGTCACTTGCCATTGCTTTATTTTCCAGAACTCTGACCTAATTAATTAAAAAAGCATTTTACGCGCCATCACGAAAAGTATGAAGATTTACAGAAATATTTATGCCCTTATGGCAATTTTCATTGTAGGAGTTGCTTGTCAAAATACGGAAACTAAAGTTCCAATATCGGATGATATTGAAGCTAAAATTTCCGACCTCATATCTCAAATGACCCTTGAGGAAAAAGTATCTATGATCCATGCCAGTTCTTCATTTACAAGTGGAGGAGTTGAGCGACTTGGTATCCCTGAAATGGTGATGTCTGATGGTCCTCATGGTGTTCGACATGAACATGGCAGGGATTGGGATAAGGATCAAAACGTGTATGACAGCAGTACTTATCTACCTGTCGGTACGGCACTTGCAGCGACATGGAATCCTGATCTGGGTTATCAGTTTGGTACCGTTTTGGGCAGTGAGGCCAATTTTAGAGGAAAAGACATGATCTTGGGGCCAGGCTTGAATATCATCAGGTCGCCGCTGAATGGCCGAAATTTTGAATACCTGACAGAAGACCCTTATTTAAACTCCCGCATGGTGGTGGGATATGTTAAGGGTGTTCAGGAGCAGGGAGTTGCAGCTTGCGCCAAGCACTATATCGCTAATAGTCTGGAATTTGAAAGAGAGAAAGTAAACGTGGAAATGAGCGAGCGAGCTTTGCGAGAAATATACCTACCAGGTTTTAAAGCCGCAGTTCAGGAAGGAAAAGTTCATACCATCATGGCCGCCTACAACAAGTTTAGAGGAGATTATTGTGCAGAGAGCGAGTTGCTACTTGATGAAATCCTAAAAGCAGAGTTGGGCTTTGATGGTTTAGTAGTGAGTGATTGGAATGCTGTAAAAAGCACAATGGAAGGAGTTAAAGCCGGTATTGATATCGAAATGGGTACTGATTTGACTATGCCTTCAAATGCCCGCGATTACAGTAAGTTCCACCTCGGAGATACACTCATAGGATTGGTTCAAAACGGAGTAGTTGAAGAATCGTTAATTGACGCTAAGGTTGAGCGCATTTTACGTGTAATGTTTCGGATCAATAAGTTTGGTGAGCGAAAACCAGGCGCATATAATACCGAGAAGCATCAAAATATTGCCCGAGCAATAGCCAATGAAGCAATTACACTCCTCAAAAATGATGGAATTCTTCCACTGGATCGAAAGGATCAGGAGAAAATAGCAGTGGTCGGAGCAAATGCGACCTGGAAGCATGCAGGTGCCGGTGGTAGTTCACAGGTCAAAGCGTATTATGAAATCACACCTAAACAAGGTTTGGAAACACTGCTGGGTGAATGGGTACAAGTAGAGCATGCACAGGGCTATGAAGTAACAAAGGAAGGTGCGAGCAATGCGGATTTGATTGCCGAGGCAGTAGAAAAGGTTAAGAATGCAGATGCGGCTATTTACTTCGGTGGTTTTGTGCACGGGTATTCAGATGAATGGGGTGACAATGTTTTTGATGCTGAAGCTTTGGATAAACCAGACATGCAACTCCCTTTTGGTCAAAGAGAGTTGATAGAGGCGATATTAGATGCTAATCCAAATACCATTATTGTATTAATGGGCGGAGGACCTGTTGATATGCGAGGATGGGGAGACCGTGCAAAGGCTATTGTTCAGGCATGGTATCCCGGAATGGAAGGAGGAACGGCCATTGCAGAAGTGTTGTATGGTGAAATAAATCCATCCGGTAAGCTTCCCATGACATTTCCTGTAAAATTGGATGACAGTCCAGCACATGCACTGGCAAAATACCCAACAGCAGAAGGTTTGTTAGTTGAGCATACGGAAGATATTTATGTTGGATATCGATACTTTGACACATATGATGTGGAACCTGCTTATGCTTTTGGTCATGGACTCTCCTATACCACTTTTGAGTACAGTGGTTTAGAGGTTAATCAGGTCAATGACAAAGTCGAAGTTAAGTTGAATGTCAAAAATATTGGAGACAGAGATGGCGCTGAAGTTGTGCAGATTTACGTGAAGGACGACCAATCTAATCTGCCACGTCCGGAAAAAGAGCTCAAAGCATTTGAGAAAGTAAATATTAAAGCAGGCGAATCAGTAATGGTGAACCTGGAGCTTAGTCAAGATGCTTTCAAATATTTTGATGACAGTAAAATGGATTGGGTTTTGGAGTCCGGATCGTTTCAGATCCTGGCCGGAAGCTCTGCAGTTGATATTCGACAGCAAGCATCTATTTCGCTATAAAAAATCAAAACCCCGACACAAAGTGTACCGGGGTTTTTACAGACCCTAGAGTAGGGTCAATCCAACCTAACCTAAATAGTTCTTATCCATTGGAACCTCGTCCACGATACGTCGTGTTACCTGGGCGAAGACCATTATTTTGTCGATCTCTTTGATCATCCTGGCGACTATTTTCCTGAACACCATGTCGACCATTGTGCTGATAACGATCACGACCTTTGTCATGTTTTATATGACCATTTCCATACCCTTTACCATGTCCATGCAAGTGTTTTGGTGGGTAGCGTTCATGTCTATAGCTGGGTGTTCTATGAGGGGTGCCACGATGATGATGGCCTGGTCCTCTGACTTCAAACACACGCAATCCCATTCTCCCGTATTTTCCCAAAATACTTACAACCAACTCTGTTCGCACTCCAGGTGCGACGAAAAGGTAGTCTTCCAGATAGTTGATGTTGTATTTACCGTATACTTGTACTTGCACATGATGTTCACCGGGTCTAAGCCAATCGATGGTCACTGAATGGCTCGGAATTCGATTGACAGGATGTCCATTTACGATTACTTTAACCCTTTGAAAAGACTCTGTCGTTACCAATACGGATGTTCTGGATGTGGGATGAGCCATACTCATTTGTCCGATTCCTGATAATATGATTAATAGTATAATTGCTCTCATGTCCATTTTATTTAAGTTGAAAAAGGTGAGTTGACCTTTATGATCAATCTTAACTGGAAGGACTCCCGGGTTGTTTACCAGTTAAATCACCACGTTTAATTCAAAACATATAGATGGTTAGGCAAGAGCCGTGCCAAAATGATGCTGTGGTGTTTATCTTTAATGTTTAGTAGGGTATGAACTAAAAGCTAAGTTTGTGGTTAATAGCGCATTGGGGGCATTTTAGAAATTAGGTATTTAGTCCTGAAGTAATAACTATGGCAAGACAGAATCTTCGATTAACTTCGCCACCTTATTTGAACCGCTTATCACCGAAAACTGGATGATCACATTTTTATTCTATCTTCCATTTCTCTTATTGTTCGTCGTATTTGCGGTATATGGCGAGCGCAAGATTGCTGCGTTTATGCAGGACAGATATGGGCCACATTATGTTGGTCCCAAAGGAACCCTTCAGTCTATTGCTGACCTTCTTAAAGGGTTACAAAAAGAAAACATAGTGCCAGCTGCAGCCGATCGATTTATTTTCCTGCATGCTCCGCTTGTAATGTTCGTATTCATCTTTGCTGGATACTCAATTCTGCCTCTAAATTCAGAAGTTGATGGAGCGATCGTTCAATCAGGTATCTTCATCCTACTGGCTATTGTATCATTGGATGTTATGGGCGTAATGATGGCCGGTTGGGGTTCCAATAATAAATATTCTATTTATGGGGCATTGAGATCTGCTGCACAAATTGTTTCATACGAAATCCCACTAGGTCTGACTGTATTGTGTGTGGTGATGACCGCACAGTCTCTCGATCTACAGGAAATCATCAGACAACAAGGCCCTTTATCTCAGGAGGATAATTTCTTTTTGGGTATCAAAAGCCTCGAAGTAGGGGGTGTAGGTGGATTCATTAGCTGGAATGTTTTCAGAAACCCTTTCTTACTTATCGTTTTTCTGTTGTTCTATATTGCTGGATTAGCTGAGTCAAATCGCGCTCCTTTTGATCTTCCGGAATCTGAGTCTGAATTGGTTGGAGGCTATCACACCGAATACAGTGGATTTAGATTTTTGGTGTTTATGCTGGCCGAGTACGCCATGCTGCTGTTGGTCTGTATTTTCGGAGTAGCATTATTCTTGGGAGGCTGGTATAGTCCACTTCCAAACTTTGGAGGGCTGACATTGGCCGATTGGACCAATGGGCCGATTTGGGGTACATTTTGGTTGCTAAGTAAGGCGATGGTTTTGGTGTTTATTGCGGTATGGATACGTTGGACCTATCCACGATTAAGAGTGGATCAGTTGATGAGTCTGTCCTGGAAGTATCTGACACCAGCAGCACTATTGCTTGTATTCATATGTGGCATTTGGAGATTGTGGATGGTATGAGTGGGTATTTTAAAAATATCGGTAATTCAGTTCAGACGCTGAGTAATGGGTTGAAGCTCACCATGCAACATCTATGGGAAGCAAAGTCTCAAAGAGAACCTCTCGGCGTGGAAAATGATGATTACTTCAAACAGGATACTGGATTATTCACTGTTCAGTATCCATATGAGGAGTTGCCGGTTCCAGACAATGGACGATACAAGCTACATAATGAAATAGAAGACTGTATTGTCTGTGATAAATGTGCGAAGATTTGCCCTGTCAACTGCATAGATATTGAACCTGTTCGTGCAACAGAAGAATTTGGTAAAACATCCGATGGAACGTCGAAAAGAATCTATGCTGCGAAGTTTGACATAGACATGTCCAAATGTTGTTTTTGTGGACTTTGTACCACCGTCTGTCCGACGGAGTGTTTAACCATGACCAAAGAGTTTGATTTCAGTACGGATAACATCGCTGATCATACCTTCCAATTTGGAAACATGACTGAGGATCTTATCGAGGAAAAGAAAAAGGAGTTTGAGCTCTTTCAAGCAAAAAAGGAAGAAAAGATCGCAAAACAATCAAGCGTAAAAGCCGCTGGAGTGAAACCAAAAATCGCTCAACCATCAGCGAGTGGGGGTCCAAAGCCAATGTTCCGGCCTAAGGTCAAGTCGGTACCAAAACCGAATCAGGAAGCCGATCCAGAGAACAAGGTTGAAAAACCTAAACCTAAGTTTAGGCCAAAAGTGAAGCCGGCTGTAAAACCAGTTGCTTCAGCAGATCAAAAATCAGAGGAGGGGAAACCAAAATTTCGTCCAAAAATAAAACCGGTAATGAAGCCAAAGGAAGATAAAAAGGGAGAGTCAAAACCGATTTATAAACCAAGTCCAATTGTCAAGAAAAAACCACCAGAGGGAAATGATGGTTGATGCTTTTTTTATCGTATTCGCGGCAATTATAGTTATGGCTTGCTTAGGGATTGTTTTTACAAACAATGTCATACATGCTGCATTTATGCTTGTGCTGGTTCTCGTGAGTTTTGCAGGCTTGTACGTACTGCTCAATGCGGAATTTCTTGCTGTCGTGCAATTATTGATTTACGCAGGAGGTGTATTGGTGCTAATGATTTTTGGGATCATGTTGACGAATCGTCCGGAAAATGGGAAAATGTTGACCGGACACCATTTGATATTTCCAGGCATTGTATCAGCTGTTGGGTTTCTTTTGATCATGTTATTTGTATATCAAAAAACAGATATGGAATTACAAGTTGGGGAAAGAGTGGAAAAGCAGGTTTCATTGATAGGCATCAGTTTTATGACCGAGTATCTTCTGGCATTTGAGTTGGTGGCTTATTTATTATTGGTAGTGCTCATTGGAGCTGGATACTACGCAAAGAGCAGTCGAAGATGAGTATGATTCCGCTGACATATGGCCTATATCTCGCTGCATTTGTATTTGCAATGGGGCTTTTGATTATCATTATTAAAAAGAACGCCATTTTCGTGTTGATCGGAATCGAGTTGATCTTGAATGCTGCCAATCTCAATCTTATATTATTTGCCGCAAACGATCCATCTATTAATGGACAGGTTTTTGGAGTATTTGTTGTTGTACTGGCGGCAGCTGAAGCAGCTGTAGCACTGGCTATTCTGTTACACGTGTTCCGATACTATAAGTCATCCAATCTTGATCAACTCAATCGCCTTCGATATTGAATGAGCCGGTCGTCATATTGACCTTGATGATCGTACTCCCTGGATTGGGGGGAGCCGTTGCAATGTTGGTTAATGGCAAATGGTCAGGTTACATGGGAACAAGTGTGTCTGCACTGACATTGGTATTGTCTCTCATGCTCGCTTTTAGGACAGTAGATGATGCATTGTTAGTTCCATTCTCATGGCTCCCAGATATTGAGTTTGGTTGGTACATAGATCGGTTGAGTGCCTTACTGATTGTGTTGGTGTCATTTGTGTCATTTATGGTACACCTTTTCAGTATCAAATACATGGAGCATGAAGAGGATAAATCCAGGTATTTTGCATTATTAGGTCTGTTTGCCACTTCCATGATTGGTTTATTAGCAGCAGATCACCTATTTGTGGTGTTCATTTTTTGGGAACTGGTTGGCTTTTCGTCCTACCTATTGATAGGCTTTTGGTTCATAGAAGAAAAGAACGCATTTGCTGCACGGATCGCATTCATTACAAACAGAATAGCAGATGTTGGTTTTCTAATTGCCATACTCTTGTTGTGGAGCACCAACAATGGCCTGATGCTGTCTGGGTTGACTTCTGAATTATCTGGTCCATGGACCATGATCATTGGATTTGGTCTTTTACTTGGAGCGATGGGTAAATCAGCTCAGTTTCCATTTTATACCTGGTTGCCGCGTGCCATGTCCGGACCAACACCCGTATCAGCACTTATTCATGCTGCGACGATGGTTGCTGCGGGTGTTTATCTTCTTGTGAGAACGGAAGTATTGTTTAATGAGGTTGTGTTGATAGTAGCTACAGTTATTGGAGCTATTACCGCTTCGATTGGTGCCTTTTCTGCTCTCATTCAAAATGACATTAAAGGAGTACTGGCCTATTCTACTATTTCTCAACTTGGCTTCATGGTCATGGGAGTAGGTGTTGGCGCACACGAAATGGCAGCATTTCATCTCTGGACCCATGCGTTTTTCAAAGCTGGTTTGTTTCTTTCCGCAGGTGCTGTGATTCATTATATGCATGAACACAACCAAGAAGCAGATGGGCAGGATATGCTTGCCATGGGTGGGTTGAGATCAGTGATGCCTATTACTTCCATGGTTTTTGGGATTTGTGCATTGGCCCTGGCCGGGGTGCCACTTTTTACCGGTTTTTTGTCTAAAGAGGGCATATTGATTGGTACTGTTCAATGGGCGATTAATTATGGTGCTTTCGCTTGGTTGATTCCAGTGGCTGCATTTGGCGCAGCGACCATGACGGCCTTTTATATGGGGCGTCAATGGCTCCTGATTTTCACTGGTCAGCATAGATCAGGGAGTCATTTAGTCAAAAAAGAATCTGCTTATATGACTATTCCTCTTGTTTTGCTTGCCATGGGGTCTGTCGGGATTTGGTATTCATTTAATCCGATAAGTCATGAAATTGGATGGTTATCCTATGTTTTCCAGTCGTATGTTCACGAATCATTTGGATATGAGAGGTTCATCACTGCAGTTTCTATTGCCTTGGCAATTACTGGATTAGGAATTGCCTATTATTTTTATCGACCCAACGCCGTTGTGTCGATGTTTGCACATGCTAATCCGGGGTGGTGGTCGAGGCTCTCAGTCAATAGCTTTTATCTGGATCAGATTTATCATAAATATTTAACACAGCTTACCCATTTCTCTTCACTGCAGGTGGCCAAAATAGATCAGCATATTATCAATCCTGCGGTAGATTGGTTGAGCATGGGGGTTGTAGTGTTTTCCAAAGGCATTGATCTGATTGATAAGCTGTTTGTGGACGGGTTTGTGAACCTTGTTGCATGGTTTTCAAATGCTGTTGGAAATATTTTAAAGTTTTATCAATCGTCGCGTGTACAGATGCATTTTTTCTGGATTGCGATGGGCGCTATTTTGATATTAATTTGGATTAACCTTGTTTAGCCTTTTATGAGCGATCACCTGCTTTCATTGATTGTTTTTATTCCTCTTGTAGGGAGTTTGTTGCTATTCTTTTTGAAGGATGATCAGCATGAACTCATCAAAAGGACAACTCTGATCGTTTCCCTGCTCCAATTTATTGCCACTTGTTGGATGGGGATGAAATATGACTACTCTTTTGTTGGGGAAAGTATGATGGCCAGTTTTCAAATGGTCGAAAAGTCAACGTGGTTTTCTTTCGACTTAGGGAAAGTAGGGCAATTTGTGATTGAGTATCATCTGGGTGTAGATGGGTTTAGTTTCCCAATGGTCATGCTTTCTTCATTGATACTCCTGATTGGAGTTGTTTCAAGCTGGAGTATCACACAACAGGTCAAGGGATATTTTGTGCTATACCTTTTGTTGAGCACAAGCATCTATGGTTGTTTTTTGGCCCTGGATTTCTTCTTGTTCTATCTGTTTTTCGAACTTATGCTCTTGCCCATGTTCTTTCTTATTGGGATATGGGGTGGACCAAAAAGGTCATACGCATCTATTAAATTTTTCATCTACACATTGGTCGGCTCTCTTTTGATATTGATTGTTATGATTGGGCTCTATTTGAGCGTGTTGGATCCGAGCATGGAAGATGTTCATACCTTCAACTTGCTTTATATGATGGATGGCAGCAACTATGATGCAGATAGTCTGTTGGCACCAGGGTCGAGTAAAATGCTTTGGGGACAGTCCATTAGATTGATCGCATTTCTGGCGTTGGTCATAGGTTTTGCCATTAAGCTTCCTGCAGTGCCTTTTCATACATGGTTACCTGATGCGCACGTTGAGGCACCAACATCGATATCCGTGATTTTGGCGTCATTACTCTTGAAGGTCGGCGGATATGGAATTTTGCGTATTGCATATAGTATTTTTCCGGAAGGTGCCATTCATTATGCTAATTGGATCGCTGGATTTGGTGTCCTTTCTATTATTTATGGAGGGTTGAATTCATTGGCCCAGCGTGATTTGAAAAGATTAATTGCCTATAGTTCTGTGTCCCACATGGGATTTGTAATGGTGGGATTAGCTGCCCTTACTGCAGAAGGAGTGTCGGGGATGATGTTTCAAATGGTATCTCATGGGCTAATATCAGCGGCACTATTCCTTGTTGTGGGTGTAATTTATGATCGGACACATGATAGAGAAATAGAGAACTATAGTGGATTGGCAACTCGATTGCCACGATATACGTTCGTGGTGGTCATCGTATTCTTTGCCTCTCTAGGTCTACCTGGGTTATCAGGTTTTGTTGGAGAATTACTAGTGCTCATGGGAGCTTTTGGATCCGTCTCACAAAATGGATTACTGGATAGCTGGATTGGTTTTGTGTCAGTGCTGGGTATCGTGATATCAGCTATTTATTACTTATGGGTACTTCAAAGGATGTTTTTTGGTAGTTTCTGGGTCCGGCACGAGGAATGGCTACCTCAGATCAAGGATTTATCCAGACGTGAATGGATCATGTTCATCCCCTTGTTGCTATTGATCGTTTTGTTAGGCGTATACCCCAGGGTCTTACTGGATCCAATGAATGGAGCAGTAATTCAGTTTGTAGATCATGTCACGACGGTGGGCAACCTTATTTTAAATAAATAGCAGTGACATTAAAGGAAACACTTCTCCAGATACTTGATCACCTTCCGGTTTTATCTGGTGAAATGTGCTTGATGGGTGGCTCTATCCTTCTATTGATCATTGGGATGCTCACACAACATGTTTGGACCATTCGTGTTTTAGCCATGATGCTGTTGGTCGTTACGTTTTTCTTAGTTGGTGGTGAGCCTGGAGCGTATTTTAGCGGTGCGATTATTATCGATCCATTTGCCTCCGGACTCAAGCAGCTGTTCCTATTAGTAGCATTGAGCCTATTCTTATTCCGATTAAGCAATCGTCAGCGATTGGAGTATCATTTCCTAATGATTTCGGTGTTGGTGGGTTCGTTTTTCATGCTCTCTTCAACACATCTCTTATTGATATACCTGGCTATAGAACTTGCATCTTATAGCCAATACTTGCTGTCAGGTTTTGCATTTACTAAACACGGAGCGGAAGGAGCAATGAAATACCTGCTATATGGAGGGGTTAGCTCTGCGGTAATGCTGTTCGGAATTTCCTTGCTGTATGGAGCAAGTCAGTCATTTTACCTGGCCGATTTACCGTCATCAGAATTGACAACCATGGGATTGGCTTTGTTTTCAGTTGGCTTATTGTTTAAAACGTCTGTTTGGCCGTTTCATATTTGGGTGCCAAGTACCTATCAGGAAGCAATAGCGGATACAGTTGCTTTCTTTGCAATAGTCCCTAAACTAGCAGGGTTTGGATTGATCTATCATGTCTTGCAGTTGATACCTGGTGCTACGGCTGACCTGCTTTCGGAAATATTTGTGTGGTTGTCCGTCATTACGATCTTGTGGAGTTCTTTAGTAGCATTGAATCAAAAATATGTTAAGCGACTGATCGCCTATGGAGCAGTTGCTCATTCTGGTTTTTTATTCCCCATGGTGTTGATGGGTGAGGGCTACATGAACGCTTTTCTTTACTATGCTGTTGTGTATGCTATCATGAATGTTGCAGTGTTTTATTTTATTCAGTTGCATGGTCGAGCTGATTTGCTGCGATTGAGAGATACTTCAGGATTAGGCCTGGAATACCCGGTATATGGTGCACTTGGAGTAATTATTTTTGCGGCATTGGTTGGGCTTCCGCCGACCGCAGGTTTTACCGCTAAGTTGTTTTTATTCTCTGGGGTCTGGAGTCAATATCAAATGACTGGAGATACCTCCTGGTTTACACTGCTTATAACAGGAATCATGAGTTCGGCATTAGCGCTGTTCTTTTACATGAGGGTTCCATACTATTATTTCTTTTTAAAAGGGCGCGCAGTAAAACCGCAAATAGGGAAAAAGCATATCTTTGTTATGGGATTGCTCGCTATTGGATTACTAGGCTTATTTATACTACCTGATATATTGAATAACTTTGTCCTAACCACCAGTAAACCATGAGCGATTCAATCAAGCACGAATGCGGAATTGTCCTTCTTCGTCTGCGCAAGCCCCTTCAGTATTACATCGACAAATACAAAACCCCAACCTATGCTGTGAGCAAAATGTACTTGCTCATGCAAAAGCAGCATAATCGTGGGCAGGATGGTGTAGGCGTAGCAAATATTAAAATTGATGTGCCAGCCGGCCATCGATATATCAGTCGATATCGCACAATAAAGCAACAACCCATCGAGGATATTTTTCAGAAAGTTGGTGAAAAGTTTAAAACGGTACTGAAGGAGCAGCGAGAAGGTTATCATGACGCTTCATGGTTGAAAGAGAATGTCTCCTTTACAGGGGAAGTTTGGCTGGGACACCTGCGATATGGTACGCATGGTAAAAACAATATTGAAAATTGTCATCCTTTTCTGAGACAAAACAATTGGAGAAGTAGAAACCTGGTAGTGGCGGGGAACTTCAATATGACGAATGTTGACGAGTTGTTTGATAAACTCGTAGAATTAGGTCAGCATCCAAAAGAGAAAGTAGATACAGTGACCGCCATGGAGAAAATCGGTCATTTCCTCGATGATGAAAACCAACAGATTTTCCATAAATACAAGGACACGCGTTCTAACCAGGATATTACCAGACTGATCGAAGAAGAAATTAATCTTCAAAAAGTTTTGCAAAGATCATGCAAGGACTTTGATGGAGGCTATGCCATGGTTGGAATGGTTGGATATGGTGCTTCATTTGTGGCGAGAGATCCTAACGGGATTCGACCAGCCTATTACTACGCTGATGATGAGGTAGTCGTGGTTGCTTCAGAGAAGCCTGCCATCAAAACAGCATTCGAGTGTGATTACGAAGATATTCAAGAAGTGAAGCCTGGTCATGCGCTCATCGTCGAAAAGGATGGTAGTTATGCTGAGAAAATGTTCAAGGAACCAGGGGTTAAAAAGTCGTGTAGTTTTGAACGTATCTATTTCTCAAGAGGGACTGATCCCAATATCTATCAGGAGAGGAGAACGTTGGGTAAACTAATGGTGCCTCAGGTTCTGAAATCTATCAATTTCGATCTTAGAAATACTGTTTTCTCATATATTCCGAATACGGCTGAGACTTCCTTTCTAGGTTTGATGAGTGGAATTGATGAGTACCTGATTAAGAAAAGAAAAGAAGTAATTCTTGATAATAAGCCTCGTCCCGATTCATTAGAGGAATTGCTTTCTTTTAGTCCCAGAGTTGAGAAGCTTGTATTGAAGGATGCGAAATTAAGAACTTTTATTACCGATGATGCACATCGAGACGAGTTGGTGGCACATGTTTACGATACGACTTTTGAAGTAATTCAGAAGGGCAGGGACAACCTGGTCATCATTGATGATAGTATAGTCAGAGGCACTACTTTAGAGAAATCTATTTTGACATTGTTGGATCGATTGGAGCCCAAGAAAGTGGTCATTGTATCTTCTGCACCTCAAATAAGATTTCCTGATTGTTATGGAATCGACATGAGTAAAATGAAGGAATTTGTCGCTTTTAGAGCAGTGCTTGCTTTGCTCAAAGAGCGTGGCATGGAACATCTGCTCGAAGAGGTCTATGACAAATGTGTAGCGATGGTGGATGAAGCGGATCAACCCAACTTTGTCAATGAGCTTTACAAACCCTTTAGCTATGAAGACATTTCAAGGAAGATTACCGATATCGTAAGGCCAAAAGGAATGAAAGCCGAATTGGAAGTCGTGTATCAAACTGTATCAAACTTACACACAGCGTGTCCGGGTCATTTAGGAGATTGGTACTTTACAGGTGATTATCCAACGCCTGGAGGCAATAAGGTGGTGAACAAGGCCTTCATTAACTTCATGAAAGGTGTTGAAGTAAGGGCATACTGAGAAGTGAAGTGCTTTATTGAGACGTATTTTCTGGCGTCTTGATTTTTGCGGAAATCCTATTAAATGTCTTTTGAAGTAAAAAAAATTGAAACGGGTCTGTGATAACCATGTGAATATTTATTGATTACGCAATAAAGCGTTACTTTGGAAGCGCATTCAAGTAGTCATTAATTCATACATGGCAGAAGATTTCAATACAAAATCAACAAAATCTTTAATTGTGCTTTGGGAACAGCTGAAGCATGGTGAAAGAGATGGTTTTTTGGAGTTGTATGAGTTACTCTATCAAGAGCTCTATGTGTTTGGAATCAAGCTTGTTGCAGATAGAGAACAAGTGAAAGATTCCTTGCATCAGTTTTTTCTTGAGTTGTGGGATCGACGGGACGAATTAGGGGAAGTAAACTTTGTTCGGGCATATTTATTCAAATATTTTAAGAGAATGCTCCTTCGGAATTATTCAACGCAATTACGGAGACCAGAGAATGATGCCTTCATAGGGCATGACCTTTCCTATGAAGCATTGCTAATCAAAAATCAATCATCTATCGAGAAGTCCTTGAAACTGCAAGAATCATTGAAGGAGTTGTCCAATAAACAACTTCAGGTCATCAGACTTAAATATTTTGAAGGCCATACGATTGAAGAGATCGCAGAAATTACCAGCTCTGAAAAAAGAACCGTTTACAACCATATTTATGAGGCAATGAAGAAGTTAAAAGCGTTTTTTTCGTGTAGCTGATTCACCTTGCTGAAAAAAAAGTAAATTTTTTCTGGTAAAAACTTAACATCAAAGACACTTACCTATACAACTGTGGTAATATTTGATGAATTATGAGAATTACTCCGTCGAGGAGTTAGCAATTGATGATAGCTTCGTCAATTGGTGTACAGGGGAAAATATTGAAGATGTTAGGAAATGGGAACAATGGTTAGCCATCCATCCTGATCAATCTGAAAAAGTACTGCAAGCGAAGCAGCTTGTCACTTGTCTCTCCCTGCGACTGTCTAATGAAGATTTCCTAATCGAAAAAGAGCGATTAGCAAAAGCTATACCTGAGGAAGTCCATTACGTACGCCCTATTTCCAGAGCTAATGTGTTTTGGCGAAATGTAGGGAAGATTGCCGCCATCCTGGTGGTCGGATTTTTTATTGGCTTTGCTATCAAACAATACAATCAGCCGGTTCAGGTTCAAGAAGAGAGCCAGCCAAAAGTGGTGGTGAAGGAGAACCCATCAGGACAGAAGTCTACCATTTTTTTAGCGGATGGGTCAAAGGTTTACCTCAATGCTGATAGCAGGTTAAGCTATTCCGAAGATTTTGGGATTGCTGATCGCAATATCGAACTGGAGGGTGAGGCTTACTTCGAAGTGGCTCGCAACGAGCAGTTACCATTCAATGTGACATCCCGTAATGTTTCTACGATTGCCCTTGGTACCGCCTTCAATATCAATGCGTATGATCAAGAGCCAATTACTGTATCGTTAACATCTGGTAAGGTAAAAGTGCTGTCTAGTTTAGAAAACGGATCAAGCGAACTGTATTTGATTCCCGGAGAGGAAGTGCGATATTCTCAAGGTGTCCCAATACAAAAGCGCCAATTTGATATTGAACAAACTATAGCCTGGAAGTCTGGTGTTCTTCAATTTTCGGAAGCAAAATTCTCAGAGATTACCAAGCGATTGGAAAGATGGTATGGTGTGAGAATTTCAGTCGTAGGGGCTGATGACATAAAGGACCATTATACGGGATCTTTCAACAACAAGAGTCTTGAATTTGTATTAGATGTAATGGGGTATACCAAAGGGTTTACCCATTCTATTGATGATAAAAACGTAAAAATTGAATTTGAATAATTGCCTATGAACTGAACTTGAATTGCAGGTTTTGAGCGATCACATCACTTAAAACCGAAGACTAAACTAAACCGAAGTATGAACTAAATGTATTAGACTATGTACAAACTTAAACTACATTCGATGGGGACCCTGGCCAAATATGCGCTATGTCTTCTTATTTTGAATGTGTCATTTCCTGGAAGTACACAAGCCAGCGGGATGATAGAAAAACACAAAAGTGTACGGGAAGTCAGCATAACGATTGATGTAGAGGACGGAAGCGTGTATGATGTTATCAATCAGATTGAATCAAAGACTGATTTTCAATTCTCGTTTAACAATGAGGACTTAACCAAGCTTGATAAGTTTGATCTTAGCATGACTGATGTTACGGTAGCTGATGTACTCATTAAGCTCTCCGAAGAAGTTAAGCTGAAGTTCAAGCAGCACAATGAGAATATCAGCATAAGCCCTTTACCCAAATCCAGAAAAGCAATAGTGCCAACCGTAGAGATATTGGTTGATATCAATGTTTCTGGAACTATTACTGACGAAATGGGTGAGCCTATGCCCGGTGCAACAGTTTTGGTGAAAGGAACCTCCAATGGTACAATTACAGATATAGATGGGCAGTACACGCTGGTAGCCCCTGATGATGGAACTTTAGTGATTTCATTTGTTGGATATGCAAGTCAGGAAGTTGCCATCAACGGTCAAAGTACGATAAATGTATCGCTTGATTTGGATGCAAGTCAACTAGATGAGATTGTAGTAGTTGGATATGGTGAGCAAAAGAAAGTTACCGTCACAGGTGCGGTTGCTGCTTTGGAAGGAAAGAAATTGGTAAAATCTCCGGCTGTTGAAATTACAAACTCCCTTGCTGGAAGATTGCCTGGACTGGTAGTTATTCAAGAGAGTGGTGAACCGGGTGCTGATGGAGCAACTATCAAAATCCGAGGTACGAATACTTTAGGAAATAGTTCACCGCTGATTGTAATTGATGGTGTGCCAGATAGAGAAGGTGGACTTGGGAGATTGAGTCCTCAGGACATTGAGTCCATCTCTGTGCTAAAAGATGCATCTGCTGCTATTTATGGCGCCAGAGCTGCGAATGGAGCGATACTTGTAACTACAAAGCGAGGAGTATCTGGCAAACCAACCTTATCATTTGACTTCAATCAGGGATGGTCACAACCTACTCAGGTGCCAAGAATGTCGAATGCAGGCCAATATGCGGACATCATGAATGAGCTTCCGATATACAAAAGTATTCCGGTAGACGAATGGGATGCTGCCTGGTCAAGCATTCAGTCAACGGGAACATATACGTCACCTACGGCAGGAGTTTCTGCCTTGAGTGCAAACTATAGCCCTGATGCAGTTGCTAAGCACAAGGACGGATCAGACCCATGGGGACACCCTGATACTGATTGGTTTGGAGATGCCTTCAAAACATGGGCACCTCAGAGTCGATACAATCTGCAATTAGCAGGTGGTTCTGACAATATTAGATACATGGGTTCATTAGGTTTTATCAATCAGGATGGTATCTATAAAAATACAGCGACTTACTACAAGCAGTATAACCTTAGATTGAATATAGATGCAGATATCAATGATTACATCAAAACCAGGATGGGTGTAATGACGCGAAGAGAAGATCGTAACTATCCGACTCAGTCTGCTGGTTCTATTTTCAGAATGCTAATGCGTGGACGTCCCTCAGAGCCAGAAGTTTGGCCTAATGGACTTCCGGGCCCAGATATTGAAAATGGTCAGAACCCATATGTAATCACGACCAATGCAACAGGTTATCACAGTATTCCTAAAGATTTCTTGCAGGCAAATGGTTCTGTAGATATTGACAATCCATGGATTGATGGTTTGCGTCTTACCCTAAGCGCAGCTGTCGATCAAAGTATGGAGCGAAACAAGCGTTGGGAGACGCCATGGGAATTGTACTATTGGGATGGTGTGACAATGGGAGCTGATGGAGACCCTGAATTAGTTGGGGCTGTAAGATCAAATTTTAGTGATCCCAGACTTACTCAAAGCAGCAGTACAGTGCTTAATACTAATCTTACCGGAATGCTGAAGTATGACGTGACTTTTGGTGATCATACTTTGAATGTTTTGGCTGGTGTAACCAAAGAGGAATTTACAGGTGAAGGATTTAATGCCTATCGAAGAAATTACATTTCACCTGCGGTGGATCAACTGTTTGCCGGAGGATCCCTACAGCAAAATACTGGTGGAAGCGCTTATGAAAGAGCTCGATTGGGGTATTATGGTCGAGTAGGTTATAACTATAAAGAAAAGTATCTGGCAGAGTTTATCTGGAGATATGATGGATCCTATATCTTCCCTGAAGCGGATAGATTTGGGTTTTTCCCAGGAGTCCTTGCAGGATGGAATGTCTCTAATGAAGATTTCTTCAATGTCAATGCGATCGATTATTTGAAGGTGCGAGGATCATTTGGTCAAATGGGTAATGATCAGGTTTATTTCGGAAACAGCCTTCAGGAATACGCTTATTTGTCAACTTATGGTTTTGGACAATATCCTATCAATAGTGAGGTTGTGACCACTTTGGTAGAGACTAGACTTGCCAACGAGAGTTTTACATGGGAAAGAGCGAATAACCTTAACATTGGTTTGGATGCGACCATTCTTGGTGCATTGGACTTTACTGTTGAATACTTTAAAAACAGACGTGATCAAATCCTAATTCAAGAGAGCGGGTCTACACCAGCATCTTCAGGAATAAGTGCACTGTTACCACCGGTTAATGCTGGTAAGGTTGACAATCGCGGATTCGAGTTCAATGTGATGTATAGCAAGAGCAGTGGCGATCTTACCTTTAGTACGGGTGTCAATGGTGGTTATGCCAAAAACAAAGTGGTTTTCATGGATGAGATTCCAGGAGCACCTGAATATCAGTGGCAGGAAGGAAAGCCAATTGGCGCTTATCTAATCTACGAATCTGATGGTGTGTTTGAGTCACAGGAGGAAATAGCTGCCAATACATTGGATTATAGTGGCGTGACCGGTCAGTTGTTGCCAGGAGATATGAAGTTCAAGGATTATGATGGGAATGGCGTGATCGATGGAGACGACAGAGTGAGAATTGAGCAGAATAACGAGCCAACGTTGAACTTTGGTGCGACCTTCGATTTGCAGTATCGCAATTTTGACCTCTCGCTGCTTTTACAGGGAGCTACAGGGGCTAAGATCAGAATTCAGACTGAGTCAGGAGACATTGGAAACTTCCTGCAGGCACACTATGAAAATAGATGGAGCATTGATAATCCAAGTAGTGAGCATCCAAGGCTGGCAAGTAGAGGAGATACCTACTATACCGGTGGTAATTATGGATGGAATAGCTACTGGATGCAGGATAAGGATTACTTAAGAGTGAAGAATATTGAAATTGGCTATAATGTTCCAAAGAATGTTGTAGGAAATGGAAATGTGTTCCAAAGCTTAAGAATTTATGTGAATGCATTGAACCTGATCACCTTTGATGGAGATACAGTGTTTGATCCGGAAGCGACAGCCAGCAATGGCGTATTCTATCCTCTGTCTAGAGTGATCAATACTGGTTTAAGTGTTAAATTTTAAGTAGAAGAAGATGAAAAAAATTAAAATACTAATTAGTTCAGTATTGCTATCTTCATTGCTTTTCACTTCTTGTGATGAGGGATTTCTTAATACTCAACCGCTCGATAAGATATCTAGTGAAGCTACATGGTCCGATGGGGCGTTGGCAGAAGCTTTTATCTACAATGTATATTCCTATTTAGGATACGGAGGATTTGAGGAGCAGGCACTTGCTGCCTATACAGATGAAGCCATGTTTACCCATGCTGGACGTAACATCAATACGTTCACCGAAGGTTCTGAAACACCATCCAATATGGCATGGAGGAGCAGTACTTACAATTGGGACAACATGTATCTGGCTATCCGACAGGCAAATGTTGCACTGGATAGATTGCCGGGATCTACTTTTACGGATGATCAATTGCGGGATAGATTGCAAGGAGAAGCACATTTTCTTCGTGCTTATTACTATCATCAATTGGTTAGATTTTATGGTGGTGTGCCGTTGATAAGCAAGCCGTATGGTTTGGGTGAAGAGTATTCAGTAGCCAGAAATACATTCGCAGAATGTATCGATTTTATCGTAGCTGATTTGGATAATGCGATCTCCATGTTGCAAGGACAGCCTGAGGTTGATGGACGTGCAACTCAATTGAGTGCCATGGCATTGAAGTCTCGGGTATTGCTTTATGCTGCAAGTGACCAGCACGATGCAGGTGCAGCTTCTGCAGTATCATCAGGACTTGGTTCAGAACTATTGGCTTATACATCTGGTAGTCAGGCAAGCAGGTGGGATGCAGCAAAGGCTGCAGCCTTGGATGCGTTGAATGCTGGAAATGGTTATAAGTTTGGATTGTCTGCGCCAGTTTCTCCTGAAGAAGGAGAAGCTAATTATGTAGCCATTGCAATGGGTGGAGGTAGTGCAGCAGCAGATGCAGCAGCATCAGTTGAATTGATTTTTCAGCGAACTGCGACACCATTGTACACTGTTGAGGACAACTGGCCACTTGGTGGATTGCACTATGGTATCAATAATGGTCCTAATGGTTATCACAACTGGGCAGGTAATACACCCATCCAGCAGTTGGTTGATGACTATGAAATGATGGATGGATCTCAGTTTGATTGGAATGATCCTGCGCATGCAGCGGCACCATATGATGGCCGTGATCCACGCTTTTATGCGACCATTTTGTATGACGGAGCGGACTGGAAGCCAAGACCATCTGATGTAGCTGCCACAGATCCTGCAGATCAGGTACAGACTGGTTACTATGATGATGGGGCTGGAGGGGTAATCAACGGAATTGATACGCGCGAGTCGCCTATCGAAAACTGGAATGGTAGCCGTACGCATTACTATACCAGAAAGTTTATTGATCCAAATCCGGCACTGGCTGATAATCAGTCAAGTTCGCAGGTAATTCCATGGCCATTTATTCGCTACACAGAAATAGCGCTTAATTATGTCGAGGCATGCCTGGAAACAGGTGATGAAGCTGAGGCGATCAACTGGTTGAATCAAATTCGATTTAGAGCTGGTATGCCTGCTGTTACAGTGACCGGTGCTGAGTTGATGGACCTGTACCGTAATGAGCGTCGTATTGAGTTGGTTTACGAAGAGCATCGTTATCATGATGTGAGACGTTGGTTGATTCCAGATGTTACGGTAGGGCGTGGTATTCAGGCTATAAATGTTCAGGCAACATTGAAGGCAGGACAATCACCACATGTGCCCTACAGATATGACCCAGCAGTTTACGATTATGTCTATACGGTTGTAGACAATACTGAGAATGAGGTGAGAACTTGGAATAATAAAATGTATTACCGTCCATTTACTAGGGATGAAATCAATAGAAATGAAATGTTGGTTCAGAATCCTGGATATGAATAAAGATTAGTTCATAGAGATTATTGGTATTTTTAAAAATCTGTCCTCACATTGTGGGGACGGATTTTTTTTACCTAAACAGCAGCACATGCTTCGAAAGATATTATGGCTTTTATTGATCTCATTTATTTGGAGTTGTAGTGAAAATAAGATTGAAAGGAATGTTCCCGTTCCGGTAGAAGACCCTCTATTTGATCTGTTGTCTCCGGAGCAGACAGGTGTGAATTTTCAAAACAATCTAGTAGAAGGGCTCAATACCAATATCTTGATGTATGAGTATTTCTATAACGGAGGAGGCGTAACTACAGCGGACTTCAACGGAGATGACCGGCTCGATATTTATTTCACTTCCAATATGGAAGAAAATGCTCTTTATCTAAATAAAAGCAATTTTCAATTTGAAAATGTAACCGCAATTGCAGGCGTAACAGGTAGGCCGGGTCCCTGGAAGACAGGGGTGACGTATGTTGATATCAATGCGGATGAGCGATTGGATTTATACATCAGTTATTCAGGAGCGCTACCTGCAGACAAGCGCACCAATCAGCTTTTTGTAAATCAAGGAAACGATGAAAACGGTGTTCCTCTATTTGAGGAACAGGCAGCTCAATACGGTTTGGCGAGCACTGCACACAGTAACCAGGCTTATTTTTTTGATTACGACAAGGATGGAGACCTGGATATGCTATTACTTAATCATAACCCCAAATCTCTCCCGGTGCTGAATGAGGTTAGCTCTAAAGCAATGCTGGCAAAGGACGATAAGTCGAGAGGTCTGCGTCTTTTCAAAAGAACTGGTGATCAATATGTCGATGCAACACAATCTTCGGGGATTGTCGGCTCAGCACTTAGCTACGGCTTAAGTCTTGGAATAGCTGACTTTAACAATGATCATTGGCCGGACTTTTATGTGGCCAATGATTATGCAGTGCCAGATTACTTGTATATCAACAATGGTGACGGAACATTCACCAATGAAGTGAATGAAAGACTGGGTCATACAAGTCAGTTCTCAATGGGAAGTGACATGGCCGATATCAACAATGATGGTCTGATAGATATTTTTACACTTGATATGTTACCGGCAGATAACAAGCGGCAGAAGCTGCTACTTGCTCCGGACAATTACGCAAAGTTTGATCTTAATGTCAGGAGTGGTTTTCACCACCAATATATGCGGAACATGCTCCAGCTCAATAATGGAGACGGAACATTTAGCGAGATAGGTCAGTTTGCAGGGGTGTCTAATACTGACTGGAGTTGGTCAGCGCTGTTGGCCGATTATGACAATGATGGACTAAAGGACTTGTATGTGACGAATGGCTATTACAGAGACTATACCAATTTGGATTTCATCAAGTACATGGATGATTATGTACAAGGCAAAAGTAAATTGGAGCGAGAGGATGTTCTGGAGATTATCAGTAACATGCCCGCATCGAATGTTAGCAATTACATGTTTAAGAATTCTGAAGCTTCATTTACCAATACAACACAGGAGTGGGGGCTAAGTCAACCTGCTAGTAGCAGTGGAGCAGTTTATGCTGATTTGGACAATGATGGTGACCTGGATTTGGTCGTCAACAACATTGGTAAACCGGCGTTCATATATCGTAACAATACGGAGCGAAAGGGTAATCATTATTTGAAGATTAAATTGAAAGGTGATGGCCAGAACACAATGGGCATGGGAGCTCAAATAGCGTTACAGGTTGGAGATCGAAACATGACCATAGAACAGTACAATAGTCGGGGTTATTTAAGTGGTGTTAGTCCTGTTGTAAATTTTGGCCTTGGAAATGACTCTTTGGTAAATAGAATATCTGTCAGATGGCCATCAGGATTAATACAAGTAGTTGAAAATATTACCGCCGATCAGCAATTGACATTATGGGAAAAAGATGCCAGGACATCTAATCAGGTTTATGACCAGGTAAATCCAATTTTTAGAGAAGTGACAACATCATTGTCTCCATTAGCATTTTCATCAAATCGAACACAAAGAGATTTTGATCGACAACCGTTGTTGATTAGCGAATTTTCCAAAACCCAAACTTGCTTTGAGAGCAGTGATTTTAATCAAGACGGGCTTACTGATTTTTTTGTGGGGGGAAAAGCAGGAGAAAGTGCTTATTTATTAATGGGTAATGATAGTGGTGATTTTGAAAAGCTTGAAGTAGCATCTTTTCGTACGGATATAGCTAGTCATGATGTAGCCGCAACCATCTTTGATGCCAACGCTGATGGATTGGATGATATATATGTAGCGAGTGGCGGCTATCATGATTATACATCTGAAGATCCACTTTTGCAGGACAGATTTTACATGAATGATGGTCAGGGTGGATACTATAAAAATACAAGAGCACTTCCGGAGATGCATACAAGCACAGCTGTAGTGCGAGTCAATGATTTTAATGATGATGGTTTTGAAGATTTGTTTGTAGCGGGGAGGGTCATTCCCGGTAGATACCCTGAGTCACCTAGAAGCTACCTGCTGATCAATGATGGCAGAGGAAGATTTAGTGATGAAACGAGCGAATTAGCCGAGGGCATTGATCGGCTTGGAATGGTATCAGATGCGCAATGGGTCGATCTGAATAAAGATGATATTGATGAGCTCGTGGTTGTTGGCAATTGGATGCCAATCAGCATCTTTGAAAAAATCGGAAACAAGTTAGTAAACCATACTGCCTCTTATTTTAGTGAGCCATTGATTGGGATGTGGAACGTGCTAGACGTGTCCGATCTGAACGGAGATTTACTGCCTGATCTAATCGTTGGAAACATGGGAATGAATACTCAACTCACGGCAACAATAGATCAACCTTTAGAACTTGTTTTCGATGATTTTGATGATAATGGGTCTATTGATCCAATATTAAATAGCTACATAGAAAATGAGAGTTACCCATACATTACAAGAGATGAATTGTTGGGGCAACTATCGCGTATGCGCTCGAAATTCCCTTCCTATGCGCAATATTCAAATGCTGAGTTGTCGGATATATTTTCGAATAGCGAGATTCAAAACGCTGCGAAGTTGCATATCAATACACTCAAAACCTGCGTGTTCATCAATCAAGGAGGTAAGTCATTTTCACAGGTGACACTTCCAGATGAGGTTCAATATGCTGCGGTAAAAGCCATTTGGGTAGATGATTTTAACGGCGATGATATAAAAGATGTACTGCTTGCAGGAAATGATCATTATTTGAAATTGAGGCTAGGGAAAGTAGATGCCAACTATGGGATGATGTTGCGTGGGGATAAGAAGGGAACTTATCACTATGTGCCTCAAACATTATCTGGTTTTCATGTACGTGGTGAAGTTCAGGATATCATCAGTGTTGATGGCAACATCATATTCAATCGGGTGGATGCCCCAGTTGCAGTTTACAGGTTAAATGAATAGGACGATGAAACATATACTATTAGTATGCTTGTTGTTTTGGATAGCGGGTTGTTCTGAGCAACAGCCACGAGTAATTTCTGATGCTGATGTGGCAACTTCCTGGGCGAGGCTTTCACTGTATCTCATGAAATATACCCCATCAAATTCACCTACGTATGCATCGCGTACAGCTGGTTATATTGGGTTGACAATGTATGAGTCTGTGGTGGAGGGTTTTGATACGCATCAATCATTGCGAGATCAATTGAATAACCTGGATGGAATGCCTACTGTAGATGGTGAGATATGCTGGCCTCTGGCACTCAATGCAGGGCAGGCTGTTATATTGAAGGAAGTGTACCGCCAAACGTCGGATGAAAACAAACTTAAAATTGATTCGCTGGAGCAATATGTTTTGAGTCAGTATCAATCTTCTGTTAACTCAGTGGTGACAGATCGTTCGATTGCTTATGGACGGGCAGTTGCAATGTCAATAGCTGAATGGGCCAAAGAAGATGGTGGTCATAGAGGATATCTTAAGAATTTTGATAAATCGTTCAAAGGAGTAGTTCGTCCCGGTTCATGGAAGCCACCGCTGTATGCTCAGTCATTTAGTCATCATCCGCTTCATCCCTATTGGGGACAGAATAGAACTTTTTTGAAAGAAAATGCAAATCTGCCATTGCCAGATTTTATTCCTTACGATACCACTGAACACTCACCATACTATCAGCAGTTTATGGAAGTTTATCAGCAAGACCTTAATCTTACTCAGGTGGAAAAGGAAATTGCCATTTGGTGGGGTGATGATCCAGATGAAACATTTACGCCTCCAGGACATTCATTTTACTTGGCCACTATGGCGCTTGAGCAGAGTGATTCGGATTTGATTACTTCGGCGGAAACTTACGCTCGAGTGGGGATGGCAGTTGCTGATGCGTTTATCAACTGCTGGAAATGGAAATTTCATTTTTTCACAGAAAGGCCCAATACTTTTATTCCAACCTACATTGATCAGGAATGGGAATCATTTTGGCCTGATCCTCCGTTCCCTTCGTTTCCATCGGGACACGCTATCCAGGCCGCCGCAATGGCAACAGTTCTGGAAAATATTTTCGGTGAATCTTTTGCATTCACAGACAGTGCCCATGTAGGACGAGCACGTGATGATATTAGAGATGTTGATTTCAAGGCAAGAAGTTTTACCTCGTTTTGGGATGTGGCACTGGAAACTGCAAATTCAAGATTCTATGGTGGGATTCATACTTCACAGGATAATGAAGTTGGGTTGGAAGAAGGACGCAGAATTGCGAATCATGTTAATCAGCTTGAATGGAGGAAATGATGCCTAAATCGGATCTGTTGCGCATGATTTTTGTGCTCGCAGGAGTAGTCATGCACGGCAGCATGCTAGCCCAAACACCGTTTGTTGATATTACGGATTCAGCAGGTATTGATCATAAATTTGAGGTATTTGAAGGCATGTTTGGTGGTGGAGCTGCTGTCATAGATTTTGACAAAGATGGATATGAGGATCTTTTCATTACCAGTGGGATGCAGCAAGATGTGCTGTATCACAACAATGGAAATGGAACCTTTACAGATGTCTATATAGGTTCAGGACTTGAAGAAACGCAACACTATGTGACACAGGGAGTGGCGGTGGCAGATGTGAATAAAGATGGATGGGTGGATATTTTTGTAACCACCATTACGTCCAAAGACAGCATTAAAGTAATTCCCCGCGAAAAGAATTTATTGTTCTTGAACAATGGAAATGGGACATTTAAAGATGTTACTGACCAATTTGGTCTTGGGGATCTCAACTCTTTTAGCACAGGTGCAAGCTTCGGAGATGTAAACCTTGATGGTTACCCGGACCTATACGTAGGTAATTATTTCATAGCATACGAAGGGAGTCTAAGTCAGATAAGTGATGCTACGATCGTTGGAGCCAATCAAACATCCAAAGATTATCTTCTGTTGAACAATTCAGGCAACAACTTCAAAGATGGTTATAGCCACTATGATTTATCCCATAAGGGATTTGGGTTTGGCGCCACATTGACTGATTTTGATAATGACCGTGACCTTGATGTGTTGGTCAATAATGACTTTGGCTATAAAGCTGAGTCCAACTATTTTTTCCAAAATCAATACCCGGAGGAATCGTTCACTGAAATAAGTGAAATGCTAGACCTTGACCTCAAAATCAATGCAATGGGTACTGCTATTGGCGACTATAACGGTGACGGCTACCTGGATTATTATGTGACCAATATTCGGTTCAATCACTTCATGGTCAATAATGGACCCAAAATGCCATTTACTAATATGACCAGGCCGCTTGGTATGAATTTCGTTTCAATTAGTTGGGGAGCCAATTTTACAGACTTTGACCATGATGGAGATGTGGATTTGTTTGTTTCCAATGGAGATTTAAATCCAAATTGTGTACCAATGGCCAATTTCTATTTTGAAAATGAAAACGGTCAATTTACAGATCAGGCAAGGGCCTATGGCTTGGCTGATTACGGGGTAGGACGAGGATCGGTCGTGTTTGATATGGAAAATGATGGAGACATGGATATCCTGGTTGTCAATCAAATTCCGGTACTTGATTATCCAACAGAATCTAGAACAAAATTGTTTCGAAATGACCTTGCCGATGGCAACTGGATGAAGGTACGGTTGCGTGGGACTTCCTCTGATTTTAATGGAATTGGTGCAAGAGTTGAGTTGGTAGTAAATGATCAAAAGATGATCAGAGAAATCGATGGAGGAGGAGCAAGTCATTTGTCTCAAAATTCGTCGACTGCTCATTTTGGCTTAGCGGAGGTTGAAATGGTGGATACGATAAAGGTAATCTGGAATGGAGGAAAGGAGCAGATATTAACTCAGCAGCTATCCAATCAGCTCCTGGTGATTACGGAAATCGAGAATGATAATAACAATAAGCAATCTTATGTAATTTATGCACTTGGAATGCTAATTGGAGGGCTTGTCTTATTGTTGATATTTAAGCGCAGATCAACAGCCCGCAACCACTAGTCTTCAGGTAATATCATGCGCTTCGAATGATATATTGGGAAGGCCGTGGCGATTAAAAATTCAGACTATACGCTTCCTATTCCTTTTCCTCTTTCAAAACTTCTCCATCTACACTTATGGATAGTGTTAACTTGGAATTATTTTTTTTGAGCTCGACGTAGTACCCTTTTAGCTCATCATTGTCTACCATTCTGACCCAATTGATTGAGTATCCCTTATATTTCATCTCTATCTCAGATTTGATGTTGGGTGGGAGTTGATCACGATACGAAATGGTGTTGTCAAATCTCCTGGCATCCACTGCAAAAGCTCGCTTCTCAATGAACTTATTCGGTTTTCCATCTGACTGCTTGATTAAATCAAAAGCATCATATAATTCTCCTGTTGCAGTAAAGGATTGATAAGAGAGTACGTCACCATCGACTTCAATAAGCTGCACAAGCTGAGTGTTTTCTGCAGCACGGTCGCGTTCTGCGTCCCAACCATCCCATGCATTGGGTCGAAGTGAATACATTTTACCTCCACTAACCGAAACCACATATACTGTTCCGGTATAATCTCTTTTATTTAAGCCATCCAAAAGATTTTCCTCATCTTCTGCCAAATAAGGTTCTACTCTTCCTCTGGCATAGGTATGATCGTGCCCCTGTAACGCCAGATCCACTTTGTATTTGTCAAATAACGGTTTCCATAATCGTCTTAATTCTTCATTGCTTCTTCCTGAAGAGGCTGAGAAGAGCGGATGATGATAGGTCACCACAGTCCATTTATTGGGATTGTCAGCTAATATTTTCTCCAGCCATACAGTCTGCTCTTCAAAATTTCGTAAACTATTGAGGGCAATTATTCGCATACCCTGATGGTCGATGAAATAGTTGGTTTCTTCAAGGCCTTCAATACCATTTTCGGGTAGCGTAAATTGTGGACGCCATTGCACTGACAGTTGTCGCTCTTTTTCTTCTTCAGAAATTCTGCTATACTCATGATTGCCTGGGACCGAAATAGAAGGTAACATACGATGTATCCATCCACCAGCAGTAAACCATTCGTGCCATTGTCGTTCGTTGTGAGCATTGTTAATCATATCTCCTGCATGAATAATAAAGCTGGCATCAGGCCCCTTTCGATAACCTTCCCGGATGAGCCTGGACCACAGTTCGAGTATATAGTTTTGAGCATCTCCTACATACAAGAAGGAAAATGGAGTTTCCTTGTCCGAGGCTGTTTTGAATTGTATCCATTCACTCCAGATTTTCCCATCTCCAACTCTATAGGCATAAAGCGTTTCTGGCTCAAGATTTTGAAAAGTCACGGAATGATAATTGGATATTATTTGGGCGTCATCGACTTCCGACGCATCCAGCGTTTCCGTTATGGCCTGGATGGTTGTAGCATTTCTCCAGAATTTAGGAGCCGCTGTAGCAATTGCAATCTCAGCATAGCCAACCTTTGATTTGACTGAAGTCCTCCAGGTTACACTTGCGGTGGTCGATGGATCCTGTCCATAGTTTATAATGATGTGATCGGGATGCGCTCCGGGCTTACTCCAATCTTCAGCGAATTGCGGAACCTGATAGGCTCTGTATTGAGCTGTCAAAGTTGCCATTAGGCAAAAAAATAGGGTAGTGGTAATGCCTCGCATTAGGAAATGGGTACAATTCATGTCTTTGGTAATTTGACTCAACTTTGTCAATAGAGGTCCTGGTTAGAAGTAGTGAATTTATCAAATCAATACGTTCTTTCCATTGGAAATAGTCGTTATTCCATTTTAGGTATTGTACTTGCAATTCAGTTGCATTTACTAGATTTGCACCATGTTAGATATTCGACAGCTGAAAGAGATTCTGAAGTCTCATGGTCTTAGGATTACTGATTGCAGGTTGGACGTAGTTCAGCTCTTTCTGGATCGAAAAAAGGCGCTATCTCAGGGAGATCTCGAAGACCAATTGATACAGCATGATCGCGTAACATTATACAGAACTTTAAATAGTTTCTTAGATTCTGGGATAGTTCATAAGATCCCAAATTCAACAGGTGTGGCAACATATGGTTTATGTCATGAAACCTGTACCCCAAACCATCATGAACACAATCATATCCATTTTAAATGCAATGGTTGCGGACAGATTGAATGCCTGGATGATAGGATTGTTCCTGCTGTTGCTGCGCCAGAGGGATATCAAGTTGAGAATGTCAATTTGATCATTGATGGTTTATGCAAAAAGTGTGCATAAGATGCGCATATCTTGTTTTGTTTTTTCCTTAATGCTATTCGGTACTGTGCTTGGTCAAACTGATGGCTGTGATCAAATCATCACGGGTCAAATCCTTGATTTAGTTACCAAAGAGGCATTGCCCTATGCAACAATCAAGTTGGTAGACAAAGCCAATGGGGCAGTGGCTGATGAGAATGGATTTTTTAAAATAGAGAGCGTTTGCAAGACAGAAACTCACCTGGAGGTGCGATTTATTGGATATAAACCAATCGTTCATCACCATGACTTTCATCACGCCGATCCAGTTATCTACCTGGCGCCTGATGAAAACCAGCTGGAAAGCGTGGTAATTGAAAACTCAAGATATGAAGCAATTCAGTCCATCTCTGTTCAAAAACAAGCAGTAGATAAGTTGTCATTGGTGACATCCTCCATAGGAGATTTAACTGAACGAGTCTCAGGAGTATCAATGCTAAGTACAGGGTCCAATATTTCAAAGCCCATGATCCATGGTTTGCACTCCAATAGGGTTTTGGTGATAAATGATGGCGTGAGACATGCCTACCAGGTATGGGGACAGGAGCACGCTCCGGAGGTTGATCCTTCTCATGTTGATCAAATAGAAATTGTGAAAGGTGCTGGAACAGTCAAATACGGACCGGAAGCACTGGGAGGAGTAATTTTATACAAGGCTAAAAGACCTGAATTTGATCAATCAATAAATGGGTCAGCAGGATCCTCTTATCAGACAAATGGCAGAGCAATCAGCAGTCAGCTAAGCGTTGGACAAGGTTATCATCGTTTTGCCTGGAATGTAGGTGGTTTCGGGATTTATCAAGGTGATTTGAAGGCGCCCGACTATGATTTATCCAACACCGGCAAGAGAGAATATGGTGCTAGTTTCAATACGTTGTTACATCAACCAAAATTTGACCTTCAGATTTCAGGAAGTTACCTGGATCAAGAACTGGGTATTTTGAGAGGTTCATTGGTAGGAAACTTAGAGGATCTACAGCGTGCAATGGGGAGCGGAATTCCCAGTCCTACCTTTTTGCCGTCTTATGAAATACAGAACCCAAAACAGGAAACAGAACACGGCATGTTAAAATCCGACCTGTCCGTGTTCTTAGGGGATCATGCTTTCACATTTCAATATGCATTCCAAAGAAACTTGAGGAAAGAATATGATGTGCGAAGGGGTGAGCTCAACGAACGGCCGGTGATTAACCTTGTTCTACTTTCCAATACATTTGATTCTGAATGGATTCAACCAACAAAAGGTATCTGGAGTGGAAGTGTAGGAGTTCAGTTTTTTTCACAGAATAGTATCAACATACCTGGATCTAACCCAGTAAACTTTGTGCCGGATTATGAAGTCATTAACTCCGGGGTTTTTACTATTCAGTCATTGGATTTGAACAGGACTACAATCGATGTGGGTGCCAGGTTTGATTTTCAAAGCTTAGTGGCGGCAGATACCATCCGAGAAGTTACCTCATACTCAAATAAAGTCAACTATGCCAATGCAACATTCACCTTGGGTGCAAAGAGAATTGTGAATGAAAACATATCGTTATTCTCTAACATTGGCTCTGCATGGCGATCACCCAATGTTTCAGAATTGTATTCATATGGCTATCATCATTCCAGGATCCAGTTCGGACTTTGGAGATATCAGTTCAATCCTAACATTTCAACACCATTAAACAGTGTGTTTGATCAAACGGATAGACCTGTTCCTTCAGAACAAAGCGTTAAGTGGGTGACAGGCTTAGAGGTGAATCAGAAAAAATTGAATGGTGAGTTCATTGTATACGTCAATCAAATAGATAACTACATTTTTTTAAAACCCTACGGGATCACAACCAATGTTGCTGGTACCTTTCCCTACTTCATATATGATCAGACTACTGCGCTATTTCTGGGGAGCGATTGGGATATTCGCTACTCTCATAAACAATCGTTGTATTCAGAAATGAAAATTTCATACGTCTATGCAATAGAGCAACGAACAGAGCAGGCCTTTTTGGGAATACCACCATTCAATATTCAGTATGCTCTGGATTATGAAAAAGGAGCATGGAGTGCAAATGTCAATATGCGATACAATAGTCGACAGTGGCATGCACCAACAGTGATCAATCCAATTGATTTTCAGAATGGAAGTTTGGAACTCAGGCCAAATGAAATTTTTGATTTCATGGCTCCTCCTAAAAGCTATGTGTTAGTAGGAAGTGAACTGAATTATCAAAAGAATCAGATTGATATCTCAATCACCGTTGACAATCTGTTGAATTCAACTTACCGGGTATACATGGACCGTTTGAGGTATTTCTCAGATGCACCAGGGAGAAATTTCACCGTTGCTGTAGGCTATAAATTTTAAAGTGCAATTGTGTTGCGTGAAAATTGTATATGCAATAATATTGCATTTATATCGAAATACTTTTAAACACAGAGACATGAAAATCAACAACTCAATAGGCTATTTATTCTTGTTACTTGGATTGGGACTGATGGTAAGCTGCGCTGATGATGATCCTGATGATCACCACGATGAAGAAGTCATCTCTGAAGTCATTCTGACTTTTACGCCAGATAACGGTGAAGCGCCAATAGTTGCAACCTGGTATGATGCAGATGGAGAAGGAACAGGCGCCCCAGTGATTGATGAAATTGAGCTTTCAGTGGACATGACCTATTCGTTGGCCATCACCTTTGCTAACACCTTAGCAGGAGTAAAAGAAGACATAACAGGTGAAATTGAGGAGGAAGCGGATGAACATATTATTTTCTTCGGATTTACGGAGGGTATGTTTGAAGATCCTGTAGGAAATGGAAATATTGATGGTAGAGCTGATGCTGTAAACTATATGGATCAGGATGAAAATGGATTACCTGTAGGGTTGGAGACGACATGGACAACTGGACAGCAAGGCGAAGGTGAATTTAGAATCCTGTTGAAACATCAACCAGATGGATTGAAATCCGCTACTTCAGGTGTTAGTGTTGGCGGAACAGATGTTGACATAGTATTCAATGTGAATATTCAATAGTGCCTTCAACGAGTCAATTTACTGATGGTCCTAATGATCATTGAGTTGTATCATATTGATGGGTCGAAAGGATGTCTAAGTAGAGCTTATTGAACAGGTCAGGTTTATCAACATTGGCACAATGACCGGCCCCATGGATAGTATGGTAGAATGTATGGGTGTATTGCTCGTGCCATTTTTTGGCCATTTGGTGAGCTAAGGGTATATCATGTTCGCCAGTGATAATATGTACGGGGTAGGGATACTGTGAAATGGCTCGGTCTTTTATAATGTTGGCTAATCCTTGCATAATTGGAAATGATGATCTCTTGAATCCTTGGGCGGAATTGAAGAATAATTTGGCTCCTTTCGGCGAGTAAGTTGACATGTGAGCAGAAGCATACCTGAAGGACTTCATTGAGAATATCACCTTGGTAATCAAACTTAAATTGACTGATCGCTGTGCTCTTGAAACTTCCTCATTGACTTCATTGATGCTGTAACCACCAATTGCAGTCAAAGAATGTGTTTTATAAGGGAAAAGTACTCCAAAATGCTGTGCAACCAGAGAACCCATGGAGACACCAACAAGGTGGGCTTTACTGATGTTTTCCTCGGTTAAGATCTTTTCAATATGATGCGCCGATTGATCAATTAAATCAGCGCCACTTAGTCGAGAAGAATGACCATGTCCAAGCATATCGATGGTTATCACGTGATATATTTTCGAGAAGTAATCGACTTGTTGCTGAAAGGCACTGTGGTCTGAAAATGCAGGGTGTAACATGACAATTGTCTCCTTCCCTTCAATTCCGGAAACATAGTAGTGAATGTCACAACCATTCAATAGAATTTGCTTGTGCGTCACATCAGTGCTGATTTCGGGAATCGTAATACGATTCATTTTATCGTCCAATGACCTGTTTTGCAGTTCGAGTACCAGTTTGTAGCTTAGAAGTAATAAGGATAAAAATACAATTACAAACACCGTGATTTTCATATGGTGCAAGTTGGATCAGAATTCTTTTTCAATCAAATGATTTATGCCAAACTGACACTGATTCTGATTGAATTGAAGCCGTAATGGTTGAATTGTGATTTTACTTTTCACAGCCTTAAAAAAGGTTGTTTTGTAATTCTTTGTTACTTTTTAGCCTTTTGCCCGCTGATTTACATCAATTTAGCGGTTAATATTTTCATGAATGCTTAAAACATTTTTCCTTTGAAGTCAGTATAACCATCAATACCGAGCCAGATAAATTGTTTCAACCACTTTTCATATTGTTACCGAGTCCATGTTAGCCTTCATTAAGGTGATCGGATGGGTTGCGTTGATGTTATTCATCACGAATAACGGCATTGTATCCAGGTACCTTGAGATGCTTGGGGGAGATACAATGGAACTGGTTGAAAGCGGAGAAGGAGAAACAGAAGAGTCTGAAGAGGAGAAAAAGGAAAAGGAGGGAGAACAGGAGTCAGACAGATGGCATTATGCGGAATCGGCTGTTTCTGTCAACGCCTTGGCTGGAATGTTTTTCGATGATCATCTCATCCCCTGGGGGAATCCCTATTACGAAATTGTAACGCCTCCGCCCGAATTAGGTTAATCATTAATGAATTGCCATCTCTATAAGATGGTTCACGCTTATAGACGTGAGAATTAATCGAAATAACCTAAATAAGTAAAAATGTCTTTAAATAATAAGCAAGGTTTCTTTGCTAATCTTAAATCTGACTTACCAGCTGGTATAGTCGTATTCCTGGTTGCAGTACCCCTTTGTCTAGGAATTGCATTAGCTTCTGGGGCGCCACTTTTCTCTGGAATTATTGCGGGAATTGTAGGTGGAATTATTGTTAGTTTGGTCAGTGGATCTTCACTTGGTGTTAGTGGGCCAGCAGCAGGCTTAACTGTAATTGTCCTTTCATCAATTGAAGAGCTTGGCTCCTTTGAGTTATTTCTCGCAGCTGTTTTTGTAGCGGGTCTTATTCAGATCATTTTGGGAATAGCACGAGCAGGGGTAATTGCTTACTATTTTCCCAGTACGGTGATTAAGGGAATGCTCTCGGCCATTGGAATCATTATTATCTTAAAGCAAATCCCACACGCATTCGGATATGACGAGGATCCTGAGGGAGACTTGGCGTTCGCTCAACAGGATGGACACAACACTTTTAGTGAGTTTATCTACATGCTTGATTCAATTAGTCCGGGTGCAATTATCATCACAGCTGTATCCTTAACTATTCTTATTCTTTGGGAGCGACCATTTTTTAAGAAGTTAGCAATATCCAAAGTTGTCCAAGGACCACTTTTGGTTGTGATTGCAGGTATTCTGCTGAATTTGTTTTTTGCTAATTGGGAAGATTTAGTACTGACCAGTGAACACATGGTATCTATACCAGTTGCGGACTCTTTCATGAGCTTTATTGGTCAGTTCACGACACCTGACTTTTCGGCATTTACAGACCCTAAACTTTATACTGTCGCATTTACCATTGCCATAGTTGCCAGTTTGGAAACATTGCTTTGTGTCGAAGCGACGGATAAACTGGATCCGCAAAAAAGAATTACGCCAACTAACAGAGAATTGATCGCCCAGGGAGCTGGTAACATGGTCTCAGGTTTGATCGGGGGATTGCCTGTTACTCAGGTGATTGTAAGAAGCTCAGCAAATATTCAATCAGGAGGTGTTTCCAGAGCATCTGCTTTTTCGCATGGTGTATTAATGTTAATTGCCGTAATGTTCATCCCTGGCATATTGAATATGATACCTTATGCCAGCTTAGCCGCAATCCTATTGGTTGTGGGTTACAAGTTATCTAAACCTTCACTATTCAAAGAAATGTACGCGATGGGACGAATGCAATTTCTCCCCTTCGTCATCACGATTGTAGCGATTGTGTTTACTGACCTATTGATTGGTATCGGTATCGGTATGGTCGTTTCAATCTTCGAAATACTTTGGAAGAATTTCAAGACGCCATATGAGAAACGACCCTACGTTGAAGGTACACCAATCAATATTGTACTTTCTGAACAGGTCAGCTTTTTGAACAAAGCGAGTATCCTGCGAACACTCAAGGAAATTCCTGATGGAGGATCTGTTTTATTGGACCTTACCAAAACGCAAAGTATGCATCCTGATATTGTTGAGATCCTTGCTGATTTTGAACAACATGCTAAGGTGAGCGATATTTCGATAGAATGGAAGGGAGTCAAAGGACATCAAGTTCTTGATAAATTGATTGATATTTAAATCATTTAAGTGACATTTTTAAAAAGCGGGTCAATGACCCGCTTTTTTTGTTTCTCAACTCCTGTTTGGTTGAATTTCATGCAATAAATTGGACCGAATGATGAGATAATTGAAAAATATTTCAGATCTGTTTGGAAGTTTGAATCCTTTGATTCTACATTTGTTGCATCTTTCAGGTAGCTGATAAGATAATTTATACAGAAGTGCGGAGAGACAGGCTCGTAGATGCACTAGCAACCTGGTACCCAATCAAGGTGCTAATTCCTGAACTGAAAAGTGAATATAAATTAGATGAAAATGACATACGTTATTAGATTTTCTTCCACAGCACAACCAGGCATTTCAATCTGTTGTAACTGTTGTTGCACGCTGTAGGATTTATTCCGCTTTACTTTTAATCCTACAAAAACCATCATTCCATGAATTTTGAGACTGACGCAATACGTACACAATTAGAAAACGCCCTACACAGAGAGCATTCCACACCGTTATTTTTGACGAGTAGTTTCACTTTTGCAAGTGCAGAAGAGGCGCGCGCAATGTTCAATGATGAAATTCCGGGCAATATCTATTCAAGGTATTCTAATCCTAATACAGATGAGTTCATTGCTAAAATGTGTTCACTGGAAGGGACCGAGGACGGTATTGCTACCGCGACGGGTATGTCAGCGATGTTCACGAGCATGGCTGCATTGCTTGGTCAGGGAGATCACGTACTGGCATCAAGGGCCCTTTTTGGATCAACACATCAGCTATTCACCAAGTTTTTTCCAAAGTGGGGTATAGAGCATACTTATTTCAATTTGTACCGTCCTGAGAAATGGGAATCGTTGATTCAGCCGAATACCAAAATGATATTCGTCGAAACACCTTCAAATCCGGGTTTGGATATTGTAGACCTGGAGCTATTGGGACAGCTGGCTGAGAAGCATAATGTTTTGCTGAATGTAGATAATTGCTTCGCAACACCTTATGTTCAGAATCCAGCCAAGTTTGGGGCACATATCGTGACGCATTCTGCTACAAAATTTATTGATGGTCAGGGACGAACACTTGGAGGAGCAATATTAGGAAATGCGGATATCATTGAGGAAATCAGACAATTTGCAAGACATAGTGGGCCAAGTATGAGCCCATTTAATGCATGGGTGTTAAGTAAAAGTTTGGAAACACTCGCTGTGAGGATGGAGCGCCATTGCGAAAATGCCCTCAAGATTGCGGAATATTTACAGGACCATGATGAATTGGAACAGGTACGCTATCCGTTTCTTAGCAGTCATCCACAGCACGAGTTAGCGCAAAAACAAATGAAGTATGGAGGAGGGATTGTCACATTTACGGTCAAAGGAGGCCTGAGTAGAGGTGCTGCTTTTTTGGATAATCTTAAAATGTTGAGCCTTACCCCAAACCTGGGTGATACACGAACCACGGTAACACATCCAGCTAGCACGACACATAGCAAGTTGACGGAGGAAGAAAGAGCAAGTGTAGGAATATCACCCGGACTTGTGCGTATATCAGTTGGATTGGAAAATGTGAATGATGTGCTCGCGGACATAGAACAGGCTTTGCAGGCAAGTAAATTGAAAAAATAAAACCTTGATGCACGTTGATAACGTTAAAAGACACCATGAATAGATTTTTGCATAACGTTTGTTGTTGCTGTTGGAAGGCATGTTGCATGCATAGATGGAGGAGTAGGCTTTAAGGAATAACGTTATAAGTAATTAACAACATAAACCCCTGACAGCCGAAAGACTGCAGGGGTTTTTTATTGAATTGACACACACACTTACCAATGATACAAATAAATACTTTACCTATTACACCTGCCGCTCAACGAGATATTGTTGAGCTGCAGGGCAAAATAGCAGATCACAAATCAGGAAAAATAGCAGATGAACGATTTCGATTATATCGCCTCACCAGAGGTGTTTATGGTCAGCGTCAGCAGGGCGTTCAAATGTTTAGAATAAAGGTACCGTATGGTAAAATATCTCCTGATCAACTAAGACGTTTGGCAGATCTGTCAGAGACTTACACCAAGGGCAATCTTCACATTACAACGCGACAAAACATTCAGCTGCATTATGTGAAGCTGGACGATGCACCTGCCATTTGGGAAGGACTGGAAACCGTAGGTTTAACCGGCCGTGAGTCTTGTGGTAATACTGTCCGGGGTATTACTGCATCTCCACTTGCTGGTATTGATCCGAATGAGCTTTTTGATGTAACGCCATATGCACAGGCACTTTTTGAGTATTTCCTGAGAAATCCAATTTGCCAGGATATGGGTAGAAAAATAAAGATTGCTTTTTCATCAAGTGATGAGGATGCCGCTTTTACTTATATTCATGATTTTGGTTTTATACCGCGAATCAAAAACGGTCAAAGAGGATTTAAAATAATCGTCGGTGGAGGATTGGGAGCCCAGGCAATCATGGGGCAGGTGGCGTATGAATTTCTACCAGTTGATCAAATCATTCCATTTGTAGCCGCTGGTCTTAGGGTCTTTGATAGATATGGTGAGAGGGAGCGCAGACATAAGGCAAGATTGAAGTTTTTGGTGGACCCTAAAAAGGGATTAGGAATAGATGGATTTTTACAGCTGGTCGAAAAAGAATGGAGTGCATTGGCAGATCAGACAGTTGCCATTGATCCGGTAGAGGAGACACCTGCGCTTCCAACTTTTCAGCAAAATACACCGCTACCTGTCAAGGATTTGAAAGCATATCAGCAGTGGTTGGAAGGAAATACCTTTGAACAAAAACAAACAGGATTTTTTGCTGTGAAAGTAAGAGTACCATTGGGTGATATTCAAGCAGATTTGGCTCGAAAAATTGCCCTATTGGCTGAAAAATATGCAAGTGATGACATTAGACTTACAGTCAATCAAGGGTTCGTCTATAAATTTATTCGGGAAGAAAACTTACCAAATATTTATGCTGAGTTGCAGGAGTTAGGACTGGCTGATGCCGGATTTGATACGTTGGCTGACATTACCGCATGTCCTGGTACTGATACATGTAATCTTGGTGTAACCAATTCCACTGCTCTTTCGACGGTGTTGGAGGGCGTGATTCGAGAAGAGTATCCGCATTTGATTAATGAACGCTTGATCAAGATCAAGATATCAGGGTGTATGAATGCATGTGGTCAGCACATGGTGGCAAATATTGGCTTTCATGGTAGCTCCATTAAGAAAGACGGGAAGGTAGCACCGGCTATGCAAGTAGTTATAGGTGGAGGTGTTGATCCCGATGGTCAGGGATATGTGGCAGAAAAGGTTATCAAATTGCCAACAAAGCAAATCCCACAAGGACTAAGAACCTTATTGGATGACTATGAAACCAACAGTCAGGAAACAGAATATTTCAATGAATACTTCAGACGTCAGGGTAAAATATATTTCTACGATCTTTTGAAAGGTCTAGCGGATTTTGAAAAGCTAACAGACGATGTGTTTCAGGATTGGGGTAAAGTGGAGCAGTTTGTGCCGGAGATCGGAGTAGGTGAGTGTGCGGGAGTTGCGCTTGACCTGGTAGCCAGTATCATTGATGATGCCAAAGAGAGACATGCCTGGGGTGTGGAGCAGTTGAAGGAGCAGAATTGGGCCAATGTCATTTACTATGCCTACAATGCTTTTGTCATTGCCGCAAAGGCGGTCTTGTTGAATGAAGAAATCCATTGTAATACGCATGCTGGAATTATTGATGATTTCGAAAGTAAAATCATCGGAGAAGGGAAAGTGACTTTCGACGGATCATTTAAAGATCAGGCGTTGCAGATCAATCAGCATGCCCCTAATGAAGAGTTTGCCAGAGCTTACCTGTCTCAGGCAGGAGCATTTCTAAACAAGGTTTTGGATTATAGAAGTATAGATGCCATTGGCCTTGAAGAAGATAAAGTAGTGGTTAGAGATTTTTACAATGCATAAATGAAGTTGCCTAAACTTACATTAGTTGGTGCCGGTCCAGGAGATCCGGATTTAATAACAATTAAGGGTGTAAAAGCACTCATGAGTGCAGACGTTGTTTTGTACGATGCACTTGTGGATAGTTCGCTCTTGCAATACGCACCAGATGCACTACATGTTCCTGTTGGCAAGCGAGCTGGAAAGTCATCTGTGTCTCAGCAAACGATCAATCAGTTGATTGTCGAGCATGCCTTGACCAATGGTCATGTTGTAAGACTAAAGGGTGGTGATCCTTTTGTTTTTGGTCGAGGTATGGAGGAAATGGCCCATGCCAGACAATTTGGTATTGAGACAGAAGTTGTAGTCGGTGTGAGCAGTATAATGTTGCCTGGTTTATACGGCGTACCCTTAACTCAGAGAGGTGTTAATCAGAGCTTCACGGTAGTTACTGCAACTGGAGCAGATGGTAGACTTACCAGTGAACTAAAAGCAGCAGCCAGAGATGCACCGACTGCCTTGATTTTTATGGGCTTGAGAAAAATCCAAAGGATTGTAGCTGAGTATCAGTTCAACAATAGAGGAACTCTCCCTGTAGCGGTTATCAGTAATGGGTCATTGTTAAATGAGAAAGTAATTACGGGCACAGTTAATACAATTGCAGATGAATTGTCAGGGAGCGGCGTGGAAGCTCCCGCACTTTTAGTTTTTGGTGAAGGTGCAGCGTGCTATTCCTCTGAGAACATGATGAACATACAAAAAGAAGCAGTGGCATGACAGAAAATAAACTCTTTCCAATATTCGTCAAACTGGATCAAATTCAGACCCTTCTGGTAGGTGCTGGTAATGTGGGGTTGGAAAAGCTTCAAGGTCTTTTAAAGAATGATGAATGCGCGAACATCAAAATTGTTGCGCCTGAAGCTTTGCCTGAAATTGTTGAGCTTATCGAAGCACATGAAACTGTAGAATGGCATCAAAGGGAAGTTGTGGCTGATGATTTGGATGGGATTGATATGGTCATCTTGGCGACTAATAATCGAGCAATAAATGCGGAGTTGAAGTCATGGGCAAAAGCAAGACATTTATTGACCAATGTAGCAGATACGCCGGATTTGTGCGATTTCTACCTTGGATCGACTGTCAAACGCGGTAACCTGAAACTAGGTATTAGTACCAATGGAATGTCACCAACATTTTCGAAGCAATTTCGAAAAGTAATGGAAGAGACTCTGCCTGAGGAAACAGATGAACTGCTAAACAATCTGCGGAGTATAAGAAATAAACTCAGTGGTGATTTTAGTGAAAAGGTGAAAAAACTAAATGAATTGACAAAAACCCTAATTGAAAATGACAAAGAGTAGTGAATCACAATTGCTGGATGATCTCAACGACTCCTATGACTCCTTGGACCCTAAAGGAAGACTGGAAAAATTATTTAGTGAAAACAATCCAGAGGAGATTTTATTAACGTCTTCATTGGGGACGACTGCCGCTATCACGCTACACATGATAAGTAAGATTGCGCCCGAGCATCCAATTTACTTTGTCGATACGCACTTTCATTTTCCAGAGACCATTCACTATAAGAATCAACTGGCATCACGACTTGGTCTCAATATTGTTGATGTGTCCTCTAATATGAATCAGCACCTGTTCACACTTGAAAATGAATCATACAAGCACAACGATGATTTTTGCTGCTTTGTGAATAAGGTTTATCCGGTTGAGAAGCTCAAGGAAGGTAAAAAGTTTTGGATTAGTGGGGTGCTCAGGTTTCAAAATGAAAACAGAAATAAACTACGATTATTCGAACCCAAGGATGATTTAATCAAATTCCACCCCATTTTGGATATGACGCCTGAGGATGTGCAGATGTACATGATGATCAATGAATTGCCACAAAACCCTTTGGTTTATCAAGGGTACGGTTCCGTTGGTTGTACACACTGTACTGAGAAGGGAGATGGAAGAGAAGGGAGATGGCTGAATACTGCGAAGAGCGAATGCGGTCTTCATCAATGAGCTTTTATTGGTTAAAAGGTGAATATTGGGTTAGGGTAGGTCAGTTACAATCGTAGCTGACCTGTGTTGTTTATTGGGAGTGCAGCCTATATTATTCTCGTTGAATCTTGAATCATCCCTGTTCAACTGATTCATGCTGATTCATTGTCAATATATGACTACCTAGACAAAACCTAGAGCGTTTATCCCGAATTGAAATGATGAAGAAGTATGCCCAATTATCTATGGCAGCATGGCTGCTGTTAAGTATCACCATTGCCCGTTCTCAACAAATTAAATTCGACCATTTGTCAGTGGAACAAGGATTGGCTCAGGCCAATATCTGGGATATCAAACAAGATCGGTATGGTTTTTTATGGTTTGCCACTGAAGATGGTTTGAGCATGTTTGATGGCTATGAATTCAAGAATTTCAAGAATCGTGGTAATGACGACTATTCTATTTCAAATAATAGTATTAATGGCATAGCCGAAGATGATGAAGGTTTCATTTGGGTGAGCACCAGGGATGGGTTGAATCGTTATGATCGAAAAAGTGATCGATTTTTCAGATACCTTCATGATCCTGAAAACCCTAAATCCATAAGTGACAGGAGTAGCAGCAATGTATTCGTTGACAGTAACAACAACGTCTGGGTATGTACCAATAATGGTTTGAGCCTTTATCAACGAGAAACGGATGACTTCAAGAATTATTTCACGTCTTCTGCTTCAAACGCTATTGTTGGCAATCATGTAAAAAGTATGGACGAAGATCAAAATGGCATTTTATGGATTGGAACAGCCAGTGGATTGAGTAGGTATGATCCTAAGACCAATGTTTTTGAAAATTTTGTCAATGATCCGTCTTCTCAAAATTCAATTGGCAGTAATCAGATCATGTCGATATTCATTGATAGTGAAAATAATGTTTGGATCGGTACATTTGATGCGGGTCTTACAAAATATGATCAATCAACAGGAATCTTTCAAAGGTTTTTGGTCGACCCTCAAGATGACTCAAAGTTGGTTGGCGGTTATGTGTATAATATAGCGCAAAGTCCGGATGGACGAATCTGGGTAGCTGATGATGGAGGGCTTTGCCTTCTTAATGAGGATGGAGAAACATTCACACGCTACCTAAATGAATCGACAAACGAGTTCAGTATTAATAGTAACACTGTAACGGACGTATATTTCGATATCAATGATCGCATGTTGGTGGGTACCAGATTTGGCGGCATCAATATATATGACAAGGGGAAGTATATTTTCAGGCATTTCAGTAGTAGCAGTTTATCCACAAGTCTGAGTCATAATAATATCCAAAATATGGCAGAAGATGCAATTGGAAATGTTTGGGTCGCAACAGATGGGGGAGGTTTGAATTATTTTGATCTTTCAACCCATACTTTTACGCGCTACAAGCATGATCCAAATGACGAGAATTCATTGACGAACAATAAGGTATTAGGGCTTGAGGTGGATAATAATGGTAATGTTTGGGTTGGAATGTGGGCGGGAGGTTTAGTGAAATACAACCCCAGTACAGGAAAGTTTACGAGGTACATGCATGATCCAAATGACCCCAATAGCCTCAGTGATAATCACATTTTTGACGTTTACCAGGACAATGATGGAGATTTGTGGACCATCTCATGGGGTAATGGGATAAGCAAGTACCGACCAGAGACAGATGATTTTGAACAGTATTTAACCAAAACCAGTGCAGCTCAGGAATTGGTCAGTGCGACTTTTGTGACAATGATTCAGGATCATACTGGGACACTATGGATTGCTACTGAAGGTCAAGGAATCGTGTTGTATGACAAGGAGTCAAATACTTATGAGCAAATTCTCAGCTCGGATAAACCCGGAGCACTGTCTGCTAATGGCATTTACTCATTTTTAGAAGATAGTCAAAATCGAATATGGGTGGGTACCAGTGGAGGTGGTTTGAATCTGTACAACAGAGAAGATAAAACTTTCACAGTTTTCCGTGAAGAGGATGGTCTTCCAAATAACGCAATTCAAGGAATTCTGGAGGATGACCAGGGAGATATATGGTTGAGTACCAATCGTGGTGTATCTCGAATGAACACAAAGACAAATACATTTAAGAACTATACACAAGGTAACGGACTTCAGGGTAATCAGTTCAATAGATGGTCCTATTTGAAATTGTCATCAGGAGAACTGTTGTTTGGAGGAATCGATGGGTTAAATAGTTTCTACTCTGAACAAATCAACGACAATACATATATCCCTTCTGTTTATATCAACGACTTTACGTTGTTCAATGAATCAGTAACTATTGGCCCGGGAAGTGTGCTTAGGCAGAATATCATGTTAACTGAACGGCTTGAACTGGACTATACACAAAACTTTCTTTCATTTGAATTTACCGCGTTGAATTTTCAACAGGCCGAGAGAAATCAGTACAAGTACATGTTAGAAGGGCTTCAGGATGATTGGGTAGATGCTGGAGAAGACAGAAAAGCAACGTTTACCAATGTTGATCCAGGTAAGTATGTGTTTCGTGTCATTGGATCAAACAATGATGGATATTGGAACGAAGAGGGAGCGCAAATCGAAATTGTGATCACGCCTCCATGGTGGGCTACATGGTGGTTCAGAACATTAACTATACTTTTTGTTTTAGGGATATTTTTTGGAGGATTCCAGATCAGAATGCAAATGGTGAAAGCACAACGAGCCAAGCTTGAGCTCATGGTGGAAGAGCGAACAAAAGATCTCAGAGAGATGGTGGACTTGTTGAGGAAAAATAGCCAACAATTGGCCAGATCGGGCGGATTGTTGAAGGCAAAGTCACAACAACTGGCTGCAGACGCAAGAAGACAGGCTGAGAATGCAAAAGTGATTGAAGGTAATGTTGAAGAAGTAACCAATCACACCAAGCATACCAGTAACAATGCCTATGAAACCAACGAACTGGTAGAGCAGTCAGTAGAACAACTTCAGGGAATCCGCGGAGCGACAGAAGATAATATTAAGGAGATCAATTCTATTTCCAAGAAGCTGGGTGTTATGGAAGAATTATTTCGGCAGACCAATATCCTGGCATTGAATGCCAGCATCGAAGCAGCAAGAGCAGGTTCAAATGGTAAAGGTTTTGGAGTAATTGCAGGCGAGGTGCGAAAACTGGCAGAACGCAGTAAGGAAGCTTCTCAGGAAATCATTGGTTCCGCCAAAAATGGAGCAAAGGAGACAGAGGATGTAGGCAATAGAATTCTCGCATTTATTCCCAATATTGAGAAATCCTCAGAATTGATTGGTAATATTAGTGCAGCTAGTCAGGAGCAAAGTGCTTCTATTGAACTCATTAACGAAACTTTGAAAGACTTTTTTGTGGTCTCTAAACAGAATTCTGAGAATTCAGAGGCGATTTTCGAAATTTCTAAAGAGTTGGACCAACTGGCGGAGTTTCTCAATCAAAAGGTGGACGCATTGCAGGTTTAAAGAGAATGGTTAAATAGCAAAACTTTCACCACATCCACAGGTACGAGTAGCATTAGGATTCACAAATTGGAACCCTCGTCCATTCAATCCATCAGAATACTCGAGAATCGTTCCCATTAGATACAGTAAGCTTTTCTTATCAACGATGATTTTAATGCCCTTGTCTTCAAAAACGTCATCCTTGTCGCCTTGTTGATCATCGAAAACAAGGTCGTACATTAACCCGGAACATCCACCACCTTTGACCGCCACTCTTACATGATGATTGTCCTGATGTCCCTCTTCTTTTCTAAGGGTAATGATTTGTTCCTTTGCTTTTTCGCTTATTGTGATCATGATGACAATGTCTTGATTAGGGAAACACCGTTTGAAGCCAAATGGTTTCAATATTACAATGCAAAAATAATGGATGTATACCAATGATGTGCAGTGTCATGAATTTACCTGCTTTTGAGCAAGACATTCCGTGATTCAAGTGGTTAAATTGAGCCCTAAATCGATTCATAACCTAAGAATAGTAATATGGTACGTGTGGAACATATTGGTATTGCCGTAAAGGAGTTGAGTAAAGTCAATGCACTTTACAGTAAACTTTTCGGACAAGAAGCTTACAAATTAGAAAAAGTTGATACGGAATCAGTGGAGACTTCCTTTTTCAAAATAGGAGAAACCAAGATTGAATTTTTGGAATCGGACAATCCTGAAAGCGCCATTTCTAAATACATTTCAAAAAAAGGAGAGGGCATTCATCACATTGCATTCGAAGTAGATGATATTTTTGCAGAAATAGCTCGACTAAAGGACGAAGGGTTTCAAATCATTAACCCTGAACCTAAACGTGGCGCTGATAATAAGTTGGTGTGCTTCATTCATCCGAAAACAACAAATGGAGTTTTAGTGGAGCTTTGTCAGGAAATAAAAACCTAATGGAAGAGAAAAGAACTGAAATAGGAGAGTTGGGAGAATTTGGTCTTATTGAAAAAATTGCTCAAGAGGTCAATGAACAACATGAAAGTACCGTCAAGGGCATAGGAGATGACGCTGCTGTCATGCGACCGGGAGCAGGCAATCTGACTCTACTCAGTACAGATATGTTGGTTGAAGGTGTTCATTTTGATTTGGCCTATATGCCATTGGCTCATCTGGGATTCAAGGCCGTGGCTGTGAATGTCTCCGATATTGCGGCCATGAACGGTATACCTAAACAGGTAACAATCAATCTTGCATTGAGCAATAGGTTTTCTGTTGAGGCCGTTGAGAAGCTATATGAAGGAATTAATGCTGCTGCAAAAGCCTATAAAGTGGATGTAGTTGGTGGAGATACTACTGCTTCAACCAGCGGATTGATGCTGTCAGTAACAATTTTGGGAGAGGCTGAAGAGGAGACAGTTGTCTATAGGAACACCGCAAAAGATTCGGATATCATTTGCGTAAGTGGTGACTTGGGCGGTGCATTTGTTGGACTACAAGTGTTGAATAGAGAAAAACAGGTCTTTCTGAGCAATCCTGATATGCAACCGGATATTGAAAAGTACGATTATGTGGTTGGACGTCAACTAAGACCGAGAGCGCGAATGGATATCATTCATGAATTTAAGGACCTGGGTATAAAGCCAACAGCGATGATAGATGTATCAGATGGATTGATTTCGGACCTTTTTCATCTCTGTAAACAGTCGAATCTGGGCGCCAGCCTTTATGAAGAGAAATTGCCAATCGATGCGCAGACCTATGAAACGGCTGCCGAGTTCAATCTGGATCCCAATACTTGTGCGCTTAACGGAGGAGAAGATTATGAATTACTTTTCACCATTGCCCAAGCGGACTTTGAGAAAATTGAAAATCATGATGATATTACGGTGATTGGGTACATGCATCCAAAGGAGAAAGGAAGGGTACTCGTGACGAGATCAAAAAATGTAGTTGAATTAAAAGCACAAGGGTGGAAACATTTCTGATCCACCCTTGGCAATGAGTTTATTAAAGATTGTTATTTGGTAGCAACAAGCTTTACCTTCAGTGGCACGTCATTGTAAATCGCCTTATCTCCTAAATCATCAAAGAAGTTATCTGATCCATAACGTACGTCATGCTTCGATCTATCAAAAGAAAATTCAGCTGACGCAACAATGTTATCACCTTCATTTTTTAGTGTAACAGGAAATGTAAGCTCTACAGTTTTACCCTTTACAGTGAAGTTTCCGGTCACAGTGTAAGTTTGACCTTTTCCCTTTACCTTGGTAATATCGAATGAAGCTGTTGGATACTTATCCACTCCAAAGAAGTCTTCAGACTTGAGATGTCCTTCCAGTTTTTCTTTCCATTCTCCAGATAAATCCGTGTTGGTAATAGAGGTCATGTCCATTACGAATGAACCGCCAGTCAATTTCCCATCACTAATTTCCAGATTTCCTTCTTGTAAATTGACCACACCCGTATGGTCCTTCGTGATTTGCTCTCCTACCCATTCGACGGTACTTGAAGCAACATCCACTTTGTAATTCTCAGTACCTTCTGAAGGTACTGCAGTTATAACTCCTAATGCTAAAAAGATTGTTTGAAACATGATATATGTATGTACATTAATTATGAATATATGTACCTACACGTAATCGGAGTAGAAGGGTTACGATTTTGAAAAAAAAATAATAAAATACTGATTAGATAAGCGGTTGAAGGAGACTATTCGAACTTGATAGGATAGACCATCTTTACATTGACGGGTTTACCCTCATGAACGCCCGCTTTCCATCCCTCGGGTGCTTCTTTGACGAGCTTAAGTGCCAGCAAATCCTGGTCCTCAGATATGCTCCTTACGACTTTTAATTGCTCAAGATTGCCATTAGACGTGACAACAAAAGAGACAAATACACTGCCCTTTTCATAAGCATCTAAATCTGAAATTTCTTCTTCGACGTACTGTGCGAAATCATCCATACCCGTTTTATAAGTAGGCATTTGATCTGCTACTGCATAAATTCCATCTGAGGGAATGTATTTTGCTTCACAGCAAAATACTAATATGATGATGAGGCTTACATACCGCATAACAATGCAAAGTACGGAGTATTTTGCATTCATGCAATTATTATTGGGAAGTCCTGACCCTGATAATTTCTATTTGGTAGGTTAGTAATGACAAGACTCTGATAGTTTTGCACATCGAACATTCCTGTACATCATGGTTATACTGGATAAAACAATCATCTCTGGGGATTTGATATCTGAAGAGTTTGTATGTGATTTGAACAAATGCAAAGGTGCGTGTTGTGTGGAGGGTGATTTAGGGGCACCTCTTGAAGAAAATGAACTGGATCAGGTGGATGAGGTGCTTGATGTTGTCAAACCATACTTGTCTAAAGAAGCGGTTGATGTCCTCAATACGGAGGGAGGGTATCTGATTGACGAAGAAGGGGACTATTCGACCACTACGATCAATGGCGCGGAGTGCGCATTTGCCTACTACGATGAACAAAAAGTGTTGAAGTGTAGCATCGAACAGGCAAACAAAGAGGGTAAAACCAATTTCAAAAAACCAATTTCATGTCATCTCTATCCGATCAGGATTCAAAAACTTGCTGGTGATCATGAAGCGTTAAACTATGATCGTTGGCACATCTGTTCAGATGCCTGTGACCTGGGCAAGTCTTTAAAAGTTCCAGTGTATCAATTCTTGCGTGAAGCACTGATTCGTAAGTATGGCGAGAGCTGGTACAATCGTTTGCATAAAAAAATTACAATAAAAGATTAGTAAAATCATATAGTTATTTTCTATATTTAAATCTCCTTAGGGTACTTTCAAACCAGTTATGTGATCTATTAGTTGTTTAATCAGCGGCCTCCTTAGTCGCATTAACTAATTAATTATAGCATGAAAGTAGCTAGACAAGAAAAATTAGAGTATTTCGATAAGTTGTCCCAGACGGTTGTATTTGATCTCAAAGGAAGGATCCTGGAATCTTGTGATACACTTGCTCAACCCATATCCATCAATATATTTGATCAACAATTCATTAGTGAATCCCATAAGACTTTTGAATCACTGTCCAGTAAGGAGGAATTGACATTTGAAGGTGTTTTTACCACATTGTTTGGACTTGAGTCATTTTTTGATATTAGGATCAAGCGCATCAAATATTTGGAAATGGATGCCTATATGATGCATGTTTATGATTTTGGCAATCAATACAGAAGTGCGATAAGTGCGCTTCGGAATGGAGATCAAAGAGAGAATAAACCACGCAAAATGTTGATAAAAACCACTAATCATCATGTGAATATAAGCTTAGAGGACATTCTTTACTTTGAAGCATACGGTGATTATGTGAAGGTTCACACAAAGGAACGCACCTATCTTCATCACAACCGAATGAAGCACATTGAAGCGAGAGTTCCCAGTAGCGAATTCCTACGAGTTCACAGATCCTTTATTGTCAGCCTTGATAAAATTGACCAGATTGATAAAGAGAGTTTGCAAATAAAAGATCGTTGGATACCGGTCAGTGCCTCCAATAAATCTTCGCTATACGATCGTATGCATGTGATGTAATATCACTCACTTGATGCTCCACTACTCACCATGTGACCATAATAAATGGCATTCAGGAATAGTTTATTTGTGCCATACCAGAATGCTCTGAAGTTGGTGTTAAATGAGAATGAAATGATACGACCGCTTCCACTCCTTGATACGATAACGCCTGCGCTATTCTTAATCCTTTCAAGATTTTCCTCTGACACATAGCCACTCTCCAGCGGATTTGAGGAGAATTGATAGGGGTAAGCATAAGGATTAGAGGGTGCCTTGAAGAACGTGTTACTATTCACAAAAACAGGTAAGGTGTTGTTCGTATACCCAAATCCAATAGGATTGGTCAGGTCAAGCTTTCCGGAAAAAATTGCCCCGCCAGTCCGCTGAGCTCCTGTATACTCATTCATTAGTGCATATGGTTTTGGTCCACTTTTATCTCGATCAGACGCCACTGTTTCCAGTTTGATGATTTCCTGACTTTTAAGCCAGCTGTTGGCTCTCTTAAAGGCGATTACCTTTCCGCCATTTTGAATCCATGCTTTCAGTTTCGTTACGGCGCTTCCATTGATCGAACCATAGCTGCCATTCACCATCACAATGGTGTTGTATCGATTGAGATCCATTCTATTGAATACACGAATAGGAACAAGGCTCACTTCCATGTCGAATCGATTGTCTAAAAGATGCCAGACTTCTCCAGCATCATATGAGCTAACCCCTTCTTCAACCAAAAGAGCGATTTTCGGTTTATCCACACCGTAAAATGTGCGACTTCCCAAATCAACACCCACGGTTGCGCCAGTATTGAGTGGGAAGATCTTGATGCCTTCCTCAACTTGCAGTTTTGAGAGTAATGCGTGAAGTTTTTCTGGGGATTCCTGTATTTGAACAGGTATTAAAATACTCCCTCTATTAAATGCTTGTCCGTTTAGACTAAAAGGTTCAAAGGCAGTTTTACAGATAATGTCTTCCTGGAGCAATTTCCATAATAGCCTGGGAGCATAATATTCATCCCATGAAAATGCATACGCATAGTTTGATTGCTCAAAATCATCAACGACTGCAGCTTCACCAAAATATTGTTCTCCTTTGCTAACTCCAGCGATCTGCTTAGCAGTTAAATACGAGTGGTTGAGTCCAAATGCCATGGGCAATGTCCATGCCGAAACATCATAAAACAGGCTGTCTTCGAAAGTGGTAACCTTTTCAAACATAATGTTGATGAGGTTGTATTGAGCTTGATCAAATGGTACAAAAAAGCTTGTTCTGCTTGGATATTTTGTACCAGCAAGGCTCATGTCTTTTCCTAGTCGATACACCTCAATCTCATGTTGGATCATGATGTTTGCCAATTCCTCAGATCGTGCAGCGTCATTTTCACTGCCAAATACGACTCCTTTTTGTGGACGTGCACCCGCTTTGCTGATGGCATCTTTATAAAATGAACGCTGGTGCTCGAGTAAATCAGTTCTTAAAGCAAGGGCTGCTTCAGTAGTTGACAGTGACGTGACAAACTGATTTTTAATCGTGAAAGGAAATTTAAGAATACCATGTGGGCTTTCCTGGGCATGACCTCTGGAGCTCGCCTGTTCAAATAAGATACCGACTGCTCCATTGATATCTGGAAAGGTTGATCCTTTACCATAATAGAAGTCATCGTAATCCTCTTCTGAGTAATACAGCGAACCTATTTTATCTAGTGCTTTTGCGTGATAAGTCCCTATTTTCTCAGTTAAAGTAATATTGTTTTTAGGAGTGTTTGGGTTGACTCTGGAGGGAATACCAGGTTGAAAAAAGAAAGTAGAGTAGGTTCCCATTTCATGGTGGTCAGTCAATACATTGGGTTTCCACTCATGAAACTTTGCAATTCTATTGCGAGCCTCTGGCTGCTGAACTGGTAACCAATCACGATTTAGATCAAACCAGTAATGATTGGTTCTTCCTCTTGGCCATTGCTCATTTTGTTCCATATTATTTCCATCTGCAACAAGGTTTTTAGATCTCCTGCTATTTGCCCAGGTAGAAAATCGAGTTAATCCATCAGGGTTAAAAGAGGGATCAAGAAGAATAATTGAATTATCCAAAAGCTCATCAATCTCATCACCTTTAGCTGCAGCATAGTGGTAAGCAGTGAGCATACTTGCGTTTGAGCCGCTTGGTTCATTGCCATGAATACTGAAACCTTGTAAAACAACGACTGGCATTTCTGCTGTTGATAGATTACCGGATTGAGATGGGTCGGTTAGCCGTTTGTGCGCAGCTTTGATCTCGTCAAGCTTTGAATGATTTTCTGGAGAAGTAACAATCAATAGCGCCTGAGGTCGACCTTCATGGGTCTGACCAAATTCTTCAATCGCAATTCTTGGAGAGGCATCAGCAATTGCACGCATGTAGTAGACAAGCCTGTCATGCGTAATATGCCATTCCCCAACTTCATGGCCTATGATCTCCTGTGGAGTAGGAATTGATTGATCATAAGTTACATTTTCAGGAAGGTAGTAGTCTAGAGTAGTCTGAGCGTATGTAGATACAGAAATTGCAACTAAGAAGATGCTTAATATGTGCTTGATCATTTGACTGAATGTTGTTCAATTCGAATTTCATGTCAAATGATGAAGTAATGAAACGGTACGATTTGTTTTACATGAACGGGGAGGATTTCATTGTCCAGAAGGGTAATTAGAAATCAATTCCGCCAAGATGCATTTCTGATTGATGTTTCCGTTCAATCCTCGAGCTATGGACTAATTCTCTTTTCACGCCAGATTCAAGACGTCCAATAGATCCTTTACCCGTAATGTCCAATAATACAACTTTCAGCAATGGTTCTTCAGGATCTCCCAGTGGAAGAATATTGGCAATGTAATCAGCTTCATTTACCTCAACATCAGGAACGAATCCTGTAGAGTAATCACTCCAATCTTCGGAATTGGCGAGCTTTGTAACGATAGGTTGAAGGGCCCATTTGTGAAGCAGATTGGAAGATTCCTTCTCTGTGTAATCAGACTTAGGTGAGTCATATAAAGTGCGAGATCCTTCATTTTTGCCTCGGGTAACTGCACCGACTACTTTTACATCCATGTAGGGTAATAGTCCGGCAATAACCAGTTCACTCGCGGATGCAGTTCCTGAACCGGTTAGTATGTAAACTCTATCCAGAAAAAGTTCATTCAGATTTTCCTGACTAAGGCTTTCATAATCACCGTTGATCACATCCATCTGATTGACAAAGGGAAGCACCAGATTACTCTCTGATCGCTTTGTGTTGTAGAGTAATTTGCAAAATGTTTGTTGACCTGTTCCATTTCCATAGATCAGACTGCCCAGGTGCATGGCTGTATAAATCGAGCCTCCAGGGTTGTATCGAAAATCAATGACCAGTTCATCTATATTTTGTTCCTTAAACAAACCGAATGCGGCATTTAATTCAGCGTGATAAGTGTGTGTAAATCCATTGTACACCAGGTAGCCGATTCTTTTATTTTCAAATTCAATAACCTTGGCCATATGCACAGGATTTTCTTCAAGTTGAATCGCTGTAATTACCGGAGTTTGATTTTTTGCAGTGATTTTTCCATTATCAAGGCTGCCAAGGGAGAGTGAATAAGTAGGGTTGCTATAAAGTAACCTTTGATAATTGCCGGCTGTCAGGACTTCATCATTCACAGCATAAAAGAGGTCTCCTCGTTTCAATCCCGACTGATCAGCAGGAGATCCAGGTATGACATACTGTACATATCCCACAACACTATCACCTTGAAGTCTAACTAATCCAAATTCATAACCGAAAGACTCAGTAATTCCCTGAAAGAGATTATTCAGTGCTTCATAGTCTTCAACGATCCATGAAAATCGATCTTCTTCATGCCTGAGCTCCTCGAATAGGGCGTAAGGGCTGCTGAATTGATTGAGAAAATTAGCTTTTTCAGCTTGCGAAATATCATCAGCAAGGGGTTGAACTTCGTCCTGCCAGAAATACCATGAGTTCATACTATTCCAGAAAAAGTTATTGACGGGATCCTGGACAATGGTAATCGGTTCATCATCATTGCAAGCGAATGTTCCGATGAGTAACATCAGAAGTAGAAAGGTGCGACTTGGCGTCATCTTTAGGCGTTTAGTTCACAAACATAAGGATGTGAGGATAACGTTCCTATGAATTAATTATTGATTTATCAGGCGAGTATTAAATAATCTCAACTGTTAACAGATGACTACCATCCATTACCGGCATATGACTTACATCTACACGATCTCCCGTATATTCTGCCAGACCTTCAATGAGACCAATTCCTAGCTCTGGTAAATCCCTTCCGGTGTGGTAAATGATTTCAACACGTGAATCAGTTACTCTGATGGCTTGAAGATTAGGAATGATTTCATGAAAATGAGGATCAAGTAAGTAATCAAGTTCCGCCTTTGAATCAATAAGCAACTGTACTATGTCTCGTTGTATGTTCAGCTCTTTGCTTTCGAGTAACGACTTGATTAAAAATCTTCCAAACTCATTCAGAAGTTCGCTTTCCTCGATTGCAACTGATTGCGAATAGGTACTCAACAATTCATCAAAAACTGCGTTTTCATACTGTGATTTGGAGTCGACGGGAAGGGGCAGACCACAAGAACCTGCAAGTTGTTCCCAGCTATCAAGTTTGCGAATCGAAATCAGGAACAGCGCAAACTGATTAATGATGTATCCGTGCATGGGGTGTTGATTTTGGTGAAGTCAATATATTTTGAGTGGACTAATGAAAACGATTGTATTACGATGAGCAGGAATAATTAACGTATGAATGGGAATATTTTTGAATGAATAGAATGAGTCCTAAGTGCCAGGAATGTATTTTGCTAAGAATTGAAAGTAATATGAAGGTAGTTTTTGAGAAGTATGTGCTGAAGTTGGTTTGCGTACCAATGATGCTATTGGTTTTTGTAGTCAATGGACAAACACAGGCTGGATTCACATCTGTGAAAGTGTCTGGTACCGCAACCAGGATGGTAAAGCCGGATAAGGCGGTCATTAATGTTGCAATGAGTGTTGAAAATATCAAGAGTGAAGTAGCCAATGATCAGGCACAGGAAAAGGTGCTTTCCGTTCAAGGGGTTTTGAAAAAGCACGGATTGCCAGATTCTTTGTTGAAGATCAGCTCCATAGCCGTTCGCTTCAATAAAAGCTATAACGCTCAGAGACCGGATGTTTATGTGGCGAGCTTTAATGGAAAGATTGAAATACCGGCCAATGGTCGAATGATAACTGCATTGATTGAATCATTGGAAACAGCAACCGGCATAAATGTTAACGTTCAATTTGATTTTTATGAATCAACCAAAACTAAGGTGTCAGCTGAGCTGCTAAAGGAAGCTTTGACGAGTGCAAGGGAGCGTGCCCAGGTAATTGCAGGGACACTCAACAAGTCTATAATAAACGTTTCGAATGTCAGCTATGGCTACTCAAAAAGTGTTGAGCCGCCCGTTTATCGTGGCGCCCGCAGAGAAATGACTTTGGCGGCAGACGTTGGTATTGATATTACGATAGATGAGCGAATGCTCCAGGAATCTGTGGAAATGGAGTTTGTGTTGCAATGAATCAACATCAGTCGATAATTGAAGTCTTTGAAAGATTAGAAGAGATTGATCAATCAGAAATTGAGTTGATTGAGCAATGTTTTAAGCCAATAAATGCTAAGCGAAAGGAACATCTTATTGGTAGAGAAGACGCAGCTGGGGCTTTTTATTTTATCAATAAAGGGTTATTGAGATTGTATGCCTACAAGGAAGGTGAGGAGCGAACCATGTTTTTCTTTTCAGAAAACATGATTGCCGGTTCAATCGACAGTTTTATCACCAATAGGAACGATGGGTTCATACTTGAATCTCTCGAAGATTGTGAGCTTCTGAAGGTTGATCGACTGGATTTAAATAGGATGTTTGCCGCTTCACATAAGCTTACCAGGATTACACTGGCACTCACTCAGCATCGATTTAATTACCTTTTGTCATTTTTCAAATCATTTGTGCTTGATTCTCCAGAAGAGCGATACCTACGTTTGATAAGTATGCATCCAGAGCTGGCCGTGCGAGTTCCTCAGCATATGCTAGCTTCCTTTTTGGGTATTACGCCAGTTTCATTAAGTAGAATTCGCAAAAGAATAACGAGCAAATAGGTTTCTTATCTTTTGTTAACGTCCAATACCCACGTTGTACATTTACTTCGTGACCATGAAATATGTACTATTATTTAATTTAATCATCATGGGAGATATAGTTAAAGAGAAGCAGATATACACGGAAATTGAGATAGATGCGACACCTGAGCAAGTTTGGGACGTGCTAATCGATTTACAGCACTGGCAGGATTGGAATCCATTTATCGTAAGCAGCGAAGGAAAAGCAGAGGAGGGTAGGAAAATAAAAAACACAATGGTGAATGGAGATAAGCGAATGGTTTTTAAGCCAAAGGTGCTGACTGTAGACAAATACAAGGAATTCAAATGGCAAGGACATTTATTGATACCCGGACTTTTTGATGGTATGCATAAGTTTGAAATCCAGCAGACCGCAGGTGGAAAGGTCAGAGTTGTTCAATCTGAACAGTTTAAAGGGATTCTTACTGGAATGGTTTTAAAACGGATTGGCGATGAAACGATTAGCGGTTTCAAAGCAATGAACGCAGCGCTTAAAGAACGAGTTGAGGCAGAAATATCGCAATAAGATCTTATGAACTCAATACATATTTGAGTCCAGTATTTTATTTTGAAGCCTGAATCAATGAAGCGTTTGTTGCCATTTCCAGGCAGATGACATCATTTCCTTCAGGCCTTTTTCAGCTTTCCAGCCGAGTTCATCATTGGCGAAGGTAGTGTCTGCATAGATTTGTTCGATATCTCCTGCTCTTCTATCCACCACTAGGTAGTTCACCTTTACGCCAGCGGATTCTTCAAATGCGTTAATGGCCTGAAGCACTGATGAACCGGTTCCAGTTCCTATGTTGAAAAATTCGTAGTTGCTTTTTTGTGCCGCATTTTCCATTCGCTTCAATGCAATCACATGTGCTTTAGCAAGATCAACTACATGAATATAGTCACGCACCGCCGAGCCATCTGGTGTATTGTAATCTCCACCAAAGACTTTGAGTTGTGCTCTGATGCCCGCTGCAGTTTGCGTGATAAATGGGATAAGATTGGCAGGTACACCCACGGGCAATTCTCCGATCAGTGCTGATTCATGAGCCCCTACAGGATTGAAATATCTCAATGAAATAGCATGTAAATTCGGATCTGCTTTTGTGGTGTCCTGAAGTATCTCTTCGCCAATTTGCTTGGAGTTGCCATAGGGCGATTCAGCTGGTTGGAATGGAGTTGACTCAGTCACTGGTAACTTATCGGGTTGCCCATAGACGGTACATGAAGAAGAAAATACGACATTAGGCACCTGAAACTCCTTCATTACTTTAAGCAGGTTGAGCATGCCGTTGACATTCACGTCATAGTACAACACTGGTTTCTCAACAGATTCACCAACCGCCTTTTTGGCAGCAAAGTGAATGATGCTTGAAAATTCATATTTTGCAAAAACTGCTTGCAGTGATTCCAGATTTCTAACATCCACCTGCTCAAATAGCGGCTTAACCCCAACTATTTGCTCGATTCGATCCAATACTTCAATATTGGAATTTGACAAGTCATCGATGATGACCACCTCAAATCCTTCATTGATTAATTCTACTGCCGTATGTGATCCAATGAATCCAGTTCCCCCCGTTAAAAGTACCTTTTTGCTCATATGAAATTAATTGAAGTGCAAGATTAGTTTAACTCATCGGAATATCATATTTCAGGAAACAGAAACCCACTGATTATCGATCACCCATTCCTCGAACCTATCAATTCTTTGTACTTTTATCTTATGAAGTATATGGTTTACGGGGCTTACGGTTATACCGGAAAGCTTGTTGTTGAGCAGGCAAAAAAGAAAGGACATGATCTAGTGTTGGCGGGGAGGAACCAACAAGAATTGGAGGCGCTATCGGAAGCAACAGGATATAGCTCCATGACTTTTGATTTATCAGATACAAGCTTGTTAGTAGAGGCACTATCGAAGGTAAAGGCCGTGCTGCATTGCGCGGGTCCGTTCTCTGACACGGCAAAACCAATGGTGGAAGCTTGTATTCAAGCAGGCGTTCACTACATAGACATTACCGGAGAGGTTGAAATATTTGAACAAATAGCGACATACGACGAACAGGCGAATCAGGCGGGCATTATGCTCCTTCCCGGTGCAGGGTTTGATGTAGTGCCTACAGACTGTATGGCTGTTTTTTTGAAGGAGAAAATGCCTGACGCCACTTCACTTGAATTGGGATTTAAAAGCAGTGGTGGGTGGTCAAAGGGTACAGCACTCACCATGGTCGAAACCATCCCGAAGGGAGGTGCAGTGAGAGAGAATGGAAAAATTAGAAAAGTACCCAATGCATATAAAATCAAATGGTGGCAAGTTGAGGGTAAGAACCTCTCTTTTGTCAGCATTCCATGGGGTGATGTAGCCACGGCCTATCGTAGTACCGGAATTCCAAATATTACAACTTATACCGCATTACCGCCTCGGACGATTCAACAGATGAAAAATACGGATTGGTTTAGGCCTGTTATGGGATTAGGCTTAGTACAAAAAATCCTCAAGAACCAAACTCGAAAGCGATTTACCGGACCGGATAAAGCAGCTCGAGAAAGTGGAAGCAGCTATATATGGGGAGAAGCCACGGATAGTGAAGGCAAGTCAATAAAAGCTGAATTGCGAACCAGAGAAGGGTATTTATTAACTGCTCTTACAAGCACGCTGATCATGCAGAAGATAATTGAAGGGAGGGCCATTCCCGGGTATCAAACGCCCGCAAAAGCTTTTGGGCATGGCTTGATCTCAGAAATTGAAGGAACGGAATTAAAAGTTCTCTAATGGTTGCCATTGTTTTAGCTGCAGGGGCATCCTCTCGAATGGGCAACAATAAATTACTTCTCGATAAAAATGGGAAACCTATGATCGAATGGACAATTGATAGTGTGTCTCGTGCTCGCATTCAACAATTGGTCATCGTTTCTGGAAGAGATGCTGATGTTATACAAACTATTGCCAATGCATATGATTGTAAGGTTGTTCACAATAGTAGTTATAGCAGTGGGTTGACATCTTCGATCAAACTTGGTGTTGACGCTTGTTCACAAAATGGCTCAGGGTTAATGATTTGTCTGGGCGATATGCCTATGATCACAACAAATCAATACAATCAATTGATCGATCGGTTTGACGAAAACAAACAAAATGGAATTGTCAGGCCCTATTTTGGTGACCAGCCAGGGCATCCGGTGATTTTTGCAGCAAGTTACCGGCAACAATTGCTTGAATGTGACGAAATGGAAGGCTGTGCTTCGGTTATCCAATCGAATAAAGGACACCTGGTGGAACTGCCGGTAGATTCTACTAGTTTTGTTCAGGATTTTGATCGACCATCAGATTTAATAAATTGGCAGTGATGAAAATTGAGTTGATAGCTTTTGGGATTGCCAGAGATATTGTTGGAACTGGAAAATTGGTAATGAATATCAAAGATTCAGGAACTGTAAGGGATGTCAGGCTTGAACTGCTTGCGACTTTCAAGGATTTCGAAAAGTTGGCCTCATTGAAATTGGCCGTCAATGCAGATTATGTTGAAGATGATTTTCAACTTTCCCCAAATGATGAAGTGGTAATTATACCCCCTGTTAGCGGAGGATGAAAAATATTAAAATCACATCAGAAAAGTTAAGTGTTCAGGAGTGTGAGCAACATGTGTCTCATGATGGCTGTGGGGGCATTGTTGTTTTTATAGGAACTGTTCGAAACAGCACCAAAGGCAAGGCGGTTAAGGGGTTGGAATTTGAGTGCTATGAGAAAATGGCGGTAAAAGAACTCGATAAAATTGCTGACCATGCGATTGATGAGCTCGGGGCGCTCAATGTGGCGATTCATCACCGCACAGGGGCCGTCCCGATCGGAGAGGAAGCCGTAGTGATAGCTGTATCTTCAGCTCATAGGAAGGCGGCATTCGAGGCTTGTGAGTTCGCGATTGACACCTTGAAAGTAACTGTGCCAATTTGGAAAAAGGAATTATTTGAAGATGGAGAAGTATGGGTGTCAGCTCATCCCTAATGATGAAAGAGGAATTTCCCATATTTGAAACACCGCCCCCCAATGGAAAACCACTGATATTTCTGGATAGTGCGGCGACCACTCAGAAGCCAAAATCAGTGATGGATGCGGTTACTCAGTTTTATAGTACTGAGTATGCAAATTCGGGGCGAGGACTTTATTGGCCTTCGAAAGCTGCATCGAATCGTATTGATGACGTAAGAAGTGCAGTAGCTGAATTTATTGGTGCTGAGACTGATGAGATAGTATTCACTGGAGGTACTACTGATGCGATCAACAAACTGGCTAGATCATACGTGCTGCCGCTTTGCACCTCCACTTCCAATATTGTTCTGACAGGACTGGAACATCATGCGAATTTGATCCCCTGGCAGCAAGTGGCAAATCTCACGGGTGCTGAATTAAGAGTCGTAGAGTTGGATGATTCAGGTGAACCAGATTTTGAACTGGCAAGACAGCTCATTGATAATGAAACAGTGTTGGTAGCAGCCACAGTCATATCCAATGTATTGGGGCATCATACCAATGTCCAACGAATGATTGAACTCGCCCATCAAAAAAATACTCCTGTTCTACTTGATGCAGCCCAAAGTATTGGCCATTCATTGACGGATGTTCGTGTTCTGGACTGTGAGTTTTTGGTGTTTTCTTCCCATAAAATGTACGGCCCATCTGGAGTAGGGGTGTTGTATGGCAAAAAGCACCTGCTGGAGACAATGCAGCCGCTTAGTTTTGGTGGAGGAATAGTATTGGAAGTGGATGCGCAAACTGCATCATTTAAAAATTCACCAGATAAACATGAAGCAGGCACCCTCAATGTTGAAGGGATTGTTGGGTTGGGTGCAGCAATTGACTGGATCAATTCCAATGGGATAGTTGTGATGGGGAAGCATGAAGCTGACCTAAGAGCTTATGCAATAGATAAGCTTTTCAGTATACCTGGCTTTCGATTATTGGGTAGACCTGATTCTTCGCTTTTCTCTTTTGTGCTTGAACATTTGCATCCACATGATCTTGCTACCTTTCTTGCCAATGAAAGTATTGCGGTACGATCCGGCAATCACTGCGCGCAACCTTTGATTAATCATTTAGGTGTTGGGGCTACTACCCGTGTGTCATTTGGGGTATATAATTTAAAAGATGATGTAGACGCATTGGTCGACCATGTGAAAGCTGCGCAGCTCTTTTTTCATGGATAAAATAAAGCAACTATATCAAACAGTGATACTGGAAGAGGCTAAAAATCCCTATCATGAAGGAGATTTTCCTGAAGCCAATGTGACACTATCAGCCTACAATCCTACATGTGGTGATAAATTTAGTATCCATCTCAAAGTCATAAATGGTCAGGTGGAAGATGCTTGGTTCACGGGTTTCGGATGCTCCATTTCAAAAGCTTCAACATCGATCATGTGTCGAAAGTTGGAGGGCAAAAGTGTTGCCGATTTGGACCGGCTTGTTGTTGTGTTTCGCGAAATAATTGATCCGAATGGGGGAGTCATTGAAGTGGATGATCAATTGTCAGCATTTAAGGGAGCTCGGTATTTTCCAGAGCGAAGAAGTTGTGCTGAATTGAGTTGGTTGGAGCTGGAGAAGTGGATTAACGAATCCTTAACGATCTGATTGGGCTTAAATGAACATTGATCAAGTCCCAATCCTGACCTTTGTTCGCAGAAAAGTATAAGTTACCATTATTGGTGCCAAAGGACAGCTGATTTCCGTTGAGATCAAAAGCATCTCTAAAAACCAAATCAAATGATTGGGTTTTTGGTAAGCCATTGGTTTGCGCCATCCAAGAAACACCCCCGTCCGTAGTATGTAAAACTGTCAAAATACCACCAGATGGAATTCTCAGGTCGTCACTTTCAGCCGGTATGATCCAGGCTTCAAGTGGGTCGTTTGCACTTAATCCCAATGCAAAACCATACTTGGATTCAGGAGGAGAAACGTCAGACCAGGTTTTGCCACGATCGGTTGAACGATATACACCGCAGTGATTTTGTTGCCAGAAGACATCAGGATTGCTCAGTGATTGCTTGATGCAATGTGGATCATAACCGACATCAGATTTGCTCGGATAAAACGATTCCATGCCTGTATTTGATGGATTCCAGGTGGCGCCATTATCCAGGGATCTAAAAATTCCAGCACAACTGATACCTACCATCCAATGTTTTGCTTCACTATGATCGATTAGTGTGGTGTGAAGAAATGGATTGTTGGAACCTTTTCCTCCACCCATCCATTCATGACGAGATGGGTGATGGTGTAAGCCGGTTATTTCACGATAGTGATGACCTCCATCATCTGAAGCGAATAATCCGGCAGGTTCTGTTCCGATCAGTAATGTGTCATTTTGATAATTGATCGACCAAATAGATCTCAATGCAAAGTTCATGTCTGCCCCAAATTTTGGGGTATTCAACTCAGTCCATGACTTACCCTGATCTTCCGAGACATGAATTTTTGGTCCCCAGTGCTTATGGTTAATCCCTACCCACCATTTGCTGTCTTCAAGGCAAATAGCGCCTACCGGATAGCCAAGGAAATGTATTTTTTTAATTTCCCAAACGGTTGTCGTTCTTTCGAAAACCACCAACCCTTTATCCGTTCCAGCAACTATTTTCACTAATGCTTGTAATCTGATTTTCCACCGGTTTTGCGAATGAGCCTGGTTCCGGTAATTACTATATCGTGAGAGAAAGCCTTACACATATCATAGACTGTCAGAGCAGCTATGCTCGCACCTGTTAGCGCTTCCATTTCCACTCCTGTTTTACCGCTACACTTGGCTTCACAGGTGATGGCTACTTCTAATTCATTGATCAATTTGATATCTATCTTAACCTTGTTCAGGAAGAGATTATGGCAAAGGGGAATGAGTTCGGATGTCTTTTTGGCACCTTGTATACCAGCAAGAATGGCCGTTTGAAAGACCGGACCTTTTAAAGTCGTGATTTCGCCATCACTGATATGCTGCCTCATATCTTCTGGTAGGATGACACGACTTTCAGCAATGGCGGTTCTTTCCGTTATGTCTTTTTGAGATACATCCACCATCGAAGGATGCTGCTGATCTATGTGCGTAAATTTTTTCATTAAACTACGTTACGATAAGGAATGTAATCAATTTGTTCATCCTGACTAAATGTTGATTGCCCGTGAGGCAAAACGACAAAACCATCAGCGTTGGTAAGGTTAGCAAAATCTCCTGAACCATTGCCGCGGATAGGAGTAGCCAATAGGTGGCCGGATGAAGCATCAATTTTTACTTGCTGAAAAAACGTCAAATCTGGTTTGAACTGGATATCTTCAGTTAGACTTACTTTAATCGAATTCACCTTCTGATGGTGGGATTGCAACAGCCATCTTCGAACATAGGTATTGAGGCACATGAAAGTCGCGACAGGGTTTCCGGGCAGAGCAAATATCCGACAGGAATCAGTAGTGCCAAACCAGAACGGCTTGCCGGGTCGCTGCTTAACCCTATGAAAATGTTTCGTTACGCCAATTTCATTGAGTACTTCCGGGATGTAGTCAAATTTGCCTTTTGAAACACCTCCGGACATGACAATAAAGTCATATTGCTCGATGGCTTGCTTAAGCGATTGATATATAACCTCCTTGGTGTCGTTTAAGTGCATCATGTCAGTCGTCACTCCCCATTCAGTGAGTTTCGAATAAACACTCCAAACATTGCTTTTACGAATTTGATGAGCCAGCGGGGTGTCTGAAACATCAACCAATTCATCTCCTGTCGAAACAACAAGAGCTTTTGGTTGGCTCAGTACATTGATCTGATGTTTTCCTACGGTGGAGAGTACACCGATCTCGGCGGCACCTATAACATGTCCGGACTTTATCAGGACATCTCCTGATTTCTGATCCAGGCCTTTGAAATGCACGTTTTGCTGCTGCGCTACATTTTCTGTAATGATTTGAGCAAATTCATCTTTTATTTCTACTTCTTCGTATTTGATGATGGTATCAGCTCCTTTCGAAAGCATCGCTCCCGTCATAATTTCAATGCATCCATCGGGTGTCTGAAGTTGAAGAGCTGGTGCTCCAGCTGCCTGTGTCGCTTCTATTTTAAACTCGCGTATTCCATTTTTAAAGGCGGCATAACTGATAGCAATGCCATCCATGGTTACCCGGTCAAATGGAGGAAAGTCCCGATCTGCAACAATGTCTTCGGCAAGGACACGTTGAGTTGCCTGACTAATCTCAATAGACTCAATCTCCGGATACCAGGGATGCTGGTCGATTATATCGAGGGCCTGTTCATAAGTGATGAATTCCATGACTCAAGATTAGTGAAAGATATGCTATCCCCCAATGGTGGCCATCGACTCTCTTGACCCTTTGGAAGCATTTTTAATTTTTTCCGATTCGAAACCATCTTTTGATCTTGATCTGAAGAAGTGTAGAAATTTTTCTTTGATATCCTCATCACTGGCTCCCGACCTGATGAAATCTCTAAAACTAAAAAGACCTACACCGTAAAGACAAGTCCTAAGTTCTCCTTGTGGGGTCAATCTTACACGATCACATTGACTGCAGATGGTGCGTGTGTAGGCAGGTATAATGCCAATGGTTCCTTTTGCCCCTTCGATTTGATACTTGATGGCAGTTTCTGCTGCTTCACCTTTGAGTGGAGACAATTGGCCAAAGGTCTTCTCAAGTGTATCATGGATGAAGCTCTTATCCCATTTAATTGGCGTGAAACCTTTTCCTCCTCCATTGAATGGCATTTCTTCAATGAATCGTACGCTCACATTTTTTTCGATGGATAATTGAGCCATATCAACGACTTCATCCTCATTGAACCCCTCTATCACCACCATGTTGATCTTGGTGTTAAATCCACCCTTTACCAATCCATCAAAGGCTTCCATTACAAGGTCGAATTCGTCTCTCTTTGTGATTTCTTTGAATCTATCTTTCTTAAGAGTGTCGAGGCTAAGATTGATGCTGTCAAGGCCAATATCAGTCAGGGCGGCCAGATGTGGTGTTAAGAGCGCACCATTGGTCGTCATGTGGACCGATTCAATACCAGGGGTTGATTTAAGACGCTTAAGGAATGGTATCAGGTCCCTGCGAACAAGAGGCTCTCCTCCGGTTATTCTTACTTTCGAAATTCCCATTTCAGCAAGTATGCCAACAAGCCTCTCCATTTCTTCATAGCTCAGTAATTTGCTTTTTTGCGTGAATACCATCCCGGTTTCGGGCATGCAATAGGTACACCTCAGGTTGCATCTGTCTGTTACAGCCAGTCGCAGATAATTAAGTTGCCTACCGTGGTTATCAAAAAGCAAATTGCTTGAGTTTATGAATTAAATTGTAAATCTAATTGCAAACCATTTATAGTAGGCCAATATGCATGAAGTAATCAAGCAAATAGCTGACCTGAGTCAGGAACAATCTGATTTTATGATCGCAACAGTTGTGAAAACCTGGAGGTCATCTCCACGACCAGCGGGAAGTGTGATGCTGGTTGATCAAGAAGGGAGAATGTATGGTTCCGTTAGCGGGGGATGTATTGAGAAGGTAGTACTGGAACAAACGCTGAACCTCATGTCCGAAGGTAAGGCCGAACTCATGACATTTGGTGTAGCAGATGAAGAAGCATGGGAGGTTGGATTGAGTTGTGGGGGTAAGGTGTCAGTATTCATTGAGCCTTATAAAAAGGAAGTTTGGCGTTCTGTTTTTGCAAACCCTGATCAGTCACAGGTATTGATTACTAAAATGGAGCAAAGACCCCAATATTTGAATTTGGATCAACTTCCCGATGATGTTAATGAAGAGGTGCGTTCGCTGATCCGAAAGGAACAATCAGGGGTCGTTGATGATCTCTTTGTCCGAGTGATGCCAAAGCAACCGACCATGTTGATGGTTGGTGCTGCTCATATTACATTCGAGCTCATACAGCTTGCACATTTGCACGGCTTTAAAACTATTGTAATAGACCCTCGCGACACTTTTACTCATAAATCACACATTCCTGAAGCACCAGATGAACTTCACGCTTGCTGGCCGCAGGAGGTGATCAATAATGTTGACCTTGATCAACACACCTATGCTGTAATCCTGTCTCATGATCCCAAAATTGATGATCCAGCCCTACATGTATTATTAAAATCAGAAGTCAAATATATTGGAGCGTTAGGAAGTCGCAGGACGCATCAAAAACGTATTGATCGGCTAGTGGAAGCTGGATTTAATCAATCAGAAATAGATAGAATTCACGCGCCGGTCGGCTTGGACATTGGAGCGATGACGGCAGCTGAAATCGCTTTGAGTGTGATGGCGCAAGTGGTTGATGTGAAAAATTCAGATTGATATTTAGTGAGGTTAGAGCGACCCAAGAAACCATACGCATTTTTTAAGGCACAAAAAAAAGGCCCGGTAAACCGAGCCTCCATATTCTAAATCATACAAGCTATTGTTAAGCCAATACAGATTTTTCTCTGTGCTTGATTTCCCAGATAGCTTTGATGTCTGTGATCAATTGAGCTAGTGTTGCTGGTGTCAGTGATTGCTTTGGATCATCTCCAATACCTTTCTGTGGGTTGCAATGCGTTTCTACAATCACTCCATCTGCTCCATATGCCATAGCTGCCAACGCGGCTGAAGGTACATATTTAGCTCTGCCAACAGAATGTGATGGATCAACGATGACAGGTGCCCATGATTTTTCTTTTAGTAGAGGCGTGATGCTTTCATCAGGATGATTTCGATAACCGTCCATTGTAGGAGTAGTACCCCGAGGGCAGAACATTACATCTGCATTGCCAGCTGCTGCGATATACTCGGCCGCTGCGATGAATTCGTTTACAGGACCCATTCCCATTGATCTTTTAAGCAGGACAGCTGTTCCTTTATTCTGAGTCATAGCTCCAATTGCCTTAAGCAAAGAATAGTTGAGCGCGTTTCTTGCGCCCACCTGAAGTACATCAACTCCTGCCTCTACAGCTATTTTGAGTTGATGGTCATCCATTACCTCAGTGTCCACTGGCAAGCCAGTCTGAGCACGAGCTTCCATTAATATTTCAATTGAAGCGTCATCCCCCTGAAAAGAATAAGGCATTGTTCTCGGCTTCCAAACTCCACCGCGAATAGCACTTGCTCCCGCCTCTTTCACTGCATGAGCAGTTTCGATAAAGAGATTTGGATTTTTCGGGTCGATTGCACATTGACCGGCTATGATAAATGGTTGCTCACCAACAATCACATCACCAATTTTAATTTTGTGGTGTGCCAATTCAGAATGGCAATCCATCAATTTAAAAGGACTATCAACTGCATCAAAACGATCAATGTAGTCTAGACCGAGAATGCGATTGACCATTATTGTCTTTCGTTCTTCTCCCAGCACCGCATATATGGTTCGGTGGTGTCCTACAATCGTCTGAATCTTACATCCATACTCCTCAACTATCGCTTTTACCTCGGATAGCTGCTCGCTCGTCAGTTTCGGTTCCTTAGGGATGATCATATCTACTCTGAAATTTTTAAGGCCACAAAACTAACCGCATACTTCGACTAATTACCATCCGTGAACTCATTTTTCTAATGCAACCAGTTGATCATTGAGAATATTTCAATAAATCAGCTTGAAAAGTGCAGATATTGGTTGTTTATGCAATGGAAATAGGATGTTTTTACATTCACCAGGAAATCAATCTGATAATTTTATATCCCCACTTGAGAGCAAGCGGGGATAAAGTTGTGCTAGTGTCCACAAACACAATTTGGTTGCATAACCCCATGTGTCTCATCATGGAAATCCATGTTGTCATTGTAACCGTCCATTTCCCAATAAAATTTTGAACGAGGTTGATCGTAGTTGCCAATTTCGTTCATGGTATCAACATTGAATAAACGACCATTGATCATGGTATAGCTTACATGCTGTGAGTGCTGAATGTTCTCAAGCGGATTTTGATCCAGTACAACCAGATCTGCAAGTTTGCCTACTTCGATCGAGCCAAGATTTTCTTCCATACCAATATACTCCGCGCCATGAAGAGTTGCAGCTCGCAATACTTCGTGATTAGTCATGCCACCCTGCTCAAGCATCCACATTTCCCAATGTACGCCAAGTCCCTGCAGTTGGCCATGCCCTCCTACACAGACTTTAACATTCCGATCCACCAATTTCTTCAAGGATTGTGAAGTTAGAATATGCCCATTATCATATTCCTCCATGGGTACCATTGTTCTATGTCTTGATCGACTATCAATCACACTTCTGGGTGTATACTTTAATAGAAATTCGTTTTCCCACACATTGGTTGTTTGGTACCAGTAGTATTCTCCGCTCATTCCTGAATAATTAACAATTAGCGTCGGCGTATTGGCTGTTTTACTTGCTGACCATAGTTTTAACACATCGTCGTATAGTGGAGCTACAGGTACATTGTGCTCTATACTTGTGTGACCATCCAGAATCATGGTCATGTTCGTAAAGAAAGTAGAACCGCCTTCGGGATACACCATGATGCTGTTTTCTCTGGCAGCCTTGATGACCTGTTGTCGCTGCTCACGTCGAGGTTGATTGTAGCTTTTTACACTAAATGCACCGTATGCTTTAGTTCGGTGAATGGCAAATTTGGCATCTTCGAAACTGTTTATAACCGCTTTGAAATCACCATCAGCTCCATAGAGAATGGTGCCAGTGGTGTATACCCGCGGACCCACCATTCTGCCACTTCTGACCATTTCAGATTGAGAAAGTGACATCTGAGTGTTGCTGGATGGGTCGTGGGTCGTAGTAATGCCATAAGCAAGATTTGCATAGTACGGCCAATCTTTTTGAGGGCTGAGGCCGTATCTAAAAGCATTGAGATGCGCGTGTGTGTCAATGATTCCCGGTATGATGGTCTTTCCACTCGCATCTATCACTTCTGCCTTTCTTGGGACTTCCACATTTGCACCCACGGCGATAATGCGATTTTCCTCAACAAGCACTGTTCCTTTTTCAATGACTTCTTCTCCTTTCATGGTAATGATACGAGCATTAGTAAAAGCGACCATTCCCTCAGGTCGGTCAGTTGATAAGGTGAGATTGACATCAACGATTGTTTTCTCAATTGTTCCGATGCTATCTGGAGATCCTTCAAGGAATGTAAATGCATTTTTCAGAGCAACTGTGTGGTGGCTATTGCCAAGCATCCAGCTCAATGATTCTCCTTCAGATGTCCATTGTAAGTCAATCCCGGCATCAGTTGATACTTTGGCCATTGGAAATGCCTTTTGATCTTTCGATATCTCGAACGTTTGCCCAAAGAGAGAGAAAGGCATGACGTAAACGTTATAGAGCTCACCAAAGGCAACCCATTTATTGTCAGGGCTTAAAGTAAACTGTCCTGCATACTTGGAGTGAAGATGGATTTTCTGATCTTCTCCCTCCAGATTTACACTTCTTAGGCTTTTGTCAAGGCTGCCAAATATATAACCACCTTTTTGATAGAAGATTCGCTTTCCATCCTTGCTGAATATTGGAGACTGACCATCATTCGTAACAAAAGTCGTTTCCCCTCCATTGGCATCCATCCAATAAATGCCTGGTTTTTTGGTATATGCGTATCCTTGAGCACCATTTCCTGATGCCCTATGATAGACGATCTTTCTACCGTCGGGTGAATAGGAAGGTGTTCGGTAAATACCTTTTTCTGAAGAAATTTTTGTTGAAAATCCTCCTTTTGTTGAAACTATCCTGATTTCTCCTCTATTCTCATCGTTCCATGAGACATAAACAATGGTGTTGCCATCCGGTGAAAAGGATGGTTCAAATTCATAATCAGTTCCTTTGGTAAGACGTTTAGGCTCACCGTCAGGCATTTTCTTGGCGTACAAATAGCCTGCGGCGTTAAATACCATCAATTTTCCATTTGGAGAAACTTTGGCTCCTCTGATAACTTTTGACTTAAACTCCTCAGGGTCGGGATTTTGTTTGAATTGCAATGCATCCACAATGGTGTGATCAGCCGAAGCATTGAATGGAATGACAGCTGCTTCACCAGACTGAGTATTTACCTTTCTGATTTTACCTTTGGCCCAGATCACGACACTTTGGTTGTCAGGCATCCAATTGAATCCAGGATAGGTGCCGAAAATTGCCCATGCTTCCTGCTGATCTTTTGATAACTCATCGTATATGGGTCGTTGTATTCCTGTTTTTAAATCATGGATATAAAGGACTGTTTTTGTTCTGACGCGTCTAATAAAAGCAAGCTTGCTACCATCTGGAGAGATTTGAGGTCTGAGGGCACCACCAGCACCACCGATGATGTTTTCAGTTTTTCCAGTTTCTCTATCGTATCTTTTGATCACATAGATCTGGCTGTTGGGATCTTTATTATATTGAAAATATCCACCGGGGTACATGTCTTCACTAAAATAGACGTACTGACCGTCAGGGCTTACCCATGGTTCGTTGACATCTTGTTGGTCATTTTTTCTTTTGGTGAGTTGAACACCATTTCCTCCATTTACATGATACATCCACATTTCGCCGGCACCCAGCGATCTGGTAGACGTGAAATGCTTACGTGCTATTAAATAATTACCATCAGGAGTCCATACTGCGTTGTTTAATAGCCTGAAAGATTCCTTTGTTACCTGCTGGGGGTCTGTGCCGTCAGTGTTCATCACCCATACATTATCACCACCTCCAGCATCACTTGTAAAGGCAATTTGCTTGCCATCAGGGCTAAATCTTGGTTGCACTTCAAACGCGTGTCCACCTCTGATCAATTGTGCCTCTCCACCTGTAATTGGTAGTGTGTAAATGTCCCCTAGTAAATCAAAGACAATGGTGCTTCCATCAGGAGACACATCCAAATTCATCCAGGTGCCTTCATCCACTGAAATGTTGATTGATTTATTCTTTTCATCCGGTTGGGTCACATCCCATTTATCCTGACCAAATGCTGTCAATACTATCAGCATTGCCACCAAGCTTAAACCTTGTCTCATGAGTTTGTTTGTTTATTTGATTGAGGTAAGATAAGAGCTTCGAGGTTTAGGTGCATTTCTAATTGTTGTTGGTGGTGAATAATGGAAATGGATGGTTAATCATAAAGTGTGAGGATTTTTCTTTCCTTTTTGCATGTAGTAACAGATTTTTGTTGTTCAATTAGTACATTGCCACGATAGAGAAAACATGGATTTAACTGTAGATCTTCATTACAAAGCAGACGAGGAGTATTATACCGAAAATGCTTCGGGAAATAAAGTTGACATTGACATGTTGGCGCGAGATGACAAGAAAGCGCAATCACCAATGGAGTTATTGCTATCAGCTGTTATGGCGTGTGCCGCGGTAGACATTGTCTCAATGGTAAAGAAGAGGAGGAAAAAATTTATTGATATCAAAGGTAAAGCCTCTGGGAAAAGAAGGGAAAAGCCACCAAAGTCCTTTACTGATATACACATTCACTATGACATTGCGTCACCAGACCTAACAGAAGAGGAAGCCGAACGAATAGTAGGATTAGCTACAACAAAATATTGTTCGGTAGCAGGAACAATTAATGAGTCTGCTAAAATCACACATGGGTTTTCCATTGTGAGAGAGTAGACTTCTGTGATTAAACAAACCTAAAGTAATGAGGGCTGGGCTTCTGGTACTTTATTTATTGATCATTCCAATCTTTTTGGCTAAGGCGCAAAAGGGAAAGGAATACGAGATCATTGATCAGCTGTCATCATTGTCGCATGATGATATCAGTCTCAAAAAAGAATTACATCGAAGAACATCCACTTTACTCGACGGCCAATCAACCTTTGAATACAATTTAGGGAGACTTTGGTTTGGTTGGGGGGATTTTTACAAACGAACTTTTGATTACGATTCGGCCATTCTGTATTTCGAAAGAGGGCTTGGGATATTTACAGATCAAAATGACGTTAGCTGGATGGGTGAGGCCAATCTTCAGTTGGCATATTGCTACACGCTAAAGGAGGAATTTGTTTATTCAACCAAGTTTTCATTTGAGGCTCAAAATCTATTTCGATCAATAGGGGATTCTTTGTCGGAAGCCAAGGCTCTTGATGCTAGTGCTCGGAATTTCTACTATACAGAGGTGGATTCATTGGCGATGAAATATTTCGATTTGGCAGTTGACTTGCTTGATCGCCTGGATGAGCCTGAAGAGTACTCACGTGTCTTGGGTAACCTGGCGGTACAATACACGGTCATGAAGGATTATGACAAAGCAACAGCGACGTATGAAAAGGCCATAAGTCTTGTGAGTAACACAGAATTTTTGTCAAGGTTGGCAGATAATTATATCGGACTTGCGATTGTTAAGGAAGAGTTGAGTGATTACGCATCGGCCAAAGAATTTTATACACGAGCGCTGGAGATTGCGTTAAAAACTGATAATCAGCCACTAATCGGGTTGGCCTATCAAAACATTGCGTATTTCCATCTTAGTTTAGGTAATCTAGATTCCGCCGAGCAATTAGCATCCATCACGATGCGATTTGCGGAAGAGTTGAATAACAATCAAATGAGGGCCAATGCACGGGAGGTATTGCATGCTACATATTATAGGCAAGGCAGGTATAAGGAGGCTTATGAATTATTGCATCAGCATAAAACGCAGCAGGATTCCATTTTCAGTCAAAGTGCCGTAAGGAAATTATCGAGTATGCATGCTCAATCTGAAATCGAATCGCAGGTTGTAGAACTAGCTAAAATGGCAAATGAGCTTTCAGAACTGGAGAAGGAAAAATCGAATCTAAAGCGCCTGGGAAATACGCTGATTGTCTCTATTGTCATTCTTTTGGTTATTCTTACTATATTTTATCGATCCAGACAGTTGAATATTAGGTCCTTAAAGACTGCTGAACTCAATCAAACTAACCTGGAGCAAAAGAAAAAAGAGTTGGAAGCATTGGATCACGCCAAGTCTAAGTGGTTCATCAATATTTCACACGAATTACGAACTCCCTTAATGTTAATTTCAGGATCACTTCGTCAGTTGCTAAACTTGAGCCAATTGACAGGAAGAGAGAAGGTGATGCTGTCTATGGCCGATCGAAATGCGAATCTGCTGGAGGAATTGATGGATGAGATATTGGATCTTTCGAAGGTAGAGGAGGGTATGTTAACACTCAACCCCAAATCGGTTAACCTTGTCGATTTGCTATCAAAAACGGTAGAACTTTTTAGAGAGAGTGCTGAGCGATCAGGAATAGAACTGACTTTTCAGTCGAGTATCAAAGGTGAGTCCTTGTTTGTAAAAGTCGATCAGCCAAAAGTGCAGAAGGTAATTATGAATCTGCTATCAAACGCTTTGAAATTCACTCCTGAGGGCGGAGCGGTTCAGCTTGTTTTGAGCGAAAAAGAAAATCATATTTCAATGTCTATCAAGGATACTGGTGATGGCATATCCAAGAAGGATTTACCCTATGTGTTTGATCGTTTCTACCAATCCGGAAAAGGTGAAAAATATGGGGGAACCGGTGTGGGGCTTAGTCTGTCTAAGGAAATAGCTCTGATGCATAAGGGAGACTTAAAGGTGCATAGTCAAATTGGAGTTGGGAGTACATTTATATTCAACCTTCCGGCAGCTACAAAACTTGCAGGTATGGTTGACTTAGGTTCTCAAACTCCTGATGAACCTAATCAAGAGGCAAAAGAGCCTATAGTCACTGGATTGGTGAAGGAGGTGCTCTTGGTCGATGATAGCGCTGATATGAAAGCTTTTCTGGAAAGTTTTTTGCCTGAGCAATATAAGATTGTGCAAGTGCGAAATGGTTATGAGGCTTTTGATCGGCTAGAAAATGAAGCTGCTCCAGATGTGATCGTTCTGGACATCATGATGCCCAGAATGGATGGCATCACCTTTGTGAAGAGTTTAAAAGACAAGTCTGAATTAAAAAATATTCCAGTGATCATGCTCACTGCAGTGACAGATGAGTCTGAAAAACTGGATGTACTCAGAGTTGGCGTTGAGGATTACATTACCAAACCATTTAACCCGGAAGAGCTGCTCATCAAACTTGAAAACTTACTGATCAGAGATGCACAAATAACTGTTGAAGAGGATAGGACAGTGGAGGCTCATGAGGATAAACTACTCACAGTTCTCGAGAATGAGGTGAAGAAATACATTGCAGATCCAGACTTTAACGTAATGAGATTGGCAGATGCAGGATCTTTTAGTGAACGGCAGCTTTACAGATACCTCAAACAGACAACTGGATACACTCCAGCTAATTTCGTAAAGGAAATACGATTGCAACGCGCCTTTGAACTAGCAAGGAAACAAGCAGTCGCCACTACTTCAGAGCTCAGCTACAAAGTAGGTTTCAGTCATACAAGCTATTTTACCACAGTGTTCAAGAAGCGATTTGGTAAAACGCCCGCTGAGATGTTACGGGAGAATTAGCCTATTGCCTGCTCCAAATCTGCTATCAGATCTTCAGCATCTTCAATACCAATACTTAGCCTGATCAATGAGTCTGTTAGGCCAGATTTTAATCTTTCTTCCCTCGGAATACTTGCATGGGTCATGCTCGCAGGATGTCCAACTAATGATTCAACGCCACCAAGAGATTCTGCAAGGCTAAATAGGGTTAACTTTTTCATGACCTCAAATGCCGTGTCCTGACTATCATCCTTAAGCGTGAATGACAACATACCCCCGAAATCTCTCATTTGTTTTCTGGCAATTTCGTGATTGGGATGATCTGAAAAACCTGGCCAAAATACACTTTTCACTAATGGGTGGGACTTTAGGAACATTGCTACCTTTTTGCCGTTTGAGCAATGCCGATCCATGCGAACATGGAGTGTTTTGATGCCTCTCAATACCAGAAAACAATCATTAGGGCTTGGTATAGCCCCTGCTGAGTTTTGGAAAAAACCAATTTGTTCGTCGATTTCCTGTTCACTTGTGATGATAGCACCCATTACAACGTCTGAGTGTCCTGAAATGTATTTGGTTACAGAATGGACAACCAGGTCAGCACCCAGTCCTAGAGGATTTTGCAAATAGGGTGATGCAAAAGTATTATCAACACAAACCATGGCATTTACTGATTTTGCCAATTGTGAGACAGCTGCAATGTCAATGATGCTCATCATTGGATTGGTTGGAGACTCGATCCATACCAATTTGGTTTTGCTGCTCAATGCTTTTTCAACAGCTTTCAGGTCCTTCATGTCGACAAATGAAAACTTGATGCCGTATCCAGAGAATATTTTGGTAAACAACCTATAGGTACCACCGTACAAATCATTGGTGCAAACCACTTCATCTCCGGGCGATAGCATTTTTGCAATTGCGTCTGTTGCACCTAGTCCGGAAGAAAAACATCTGCCGTACTTGCCATTCTCTAATGCTGCAAGGTTTTCTTCCAGAACACTTCTGGTTGGATTTTGCGTGCGGGCATATTCAAATCCTTTGTGCTCTCCAGGTGCAGACTGAACATAAGTGGAGGTTTGATAAATTGGAGTCATAATTGCTCCAGTTGATGGGTCTGGTTTGATGCCTGCGTGCAGTGCTTTGGTTCCGAATTTCATAGTTTGGCGGGGTTAAAATTGCATTTTGAACTGCAATGATACGATTAATACAAATTATCCCTTCTTTAAGTTGCTTAACTCTTCCTCTATCCTCAATAACCTTTCCTCCATCCTGGTTGGGGGATGAAGATGTTGACTAAAGACATGAGTAACTCTCCAGATTTCGAACACTTCATTTGTATCACATGTTATGACGTGATAGTTGGGATCATCAGCTCGTAGGTGCATGATCCCATTTTCGATCTTTAGTAACCTTCTTACAACAATCCCAGTATTCATCACGATGACCAAAACATCTCCTATTAGATCGTCAGAATTTGCAGGTACAGCTGAGTTGGCGAATAAAATATCTCCATGGTGCAATCCATGCATTTGATATTCCATCTCACTTCCTTTATGTTCAAAGGCCCTGGTAATGCCTTTTGCTGCGATTGGCACACCCACTAAGTCCAGACGCTTCAGGAAATCATTATTTTGATAATTGACCAGGTAATCAACATACTGGTTGATATTGACGATAGGTACGCTTGCTGTTCTTTTACTTGTTTCCTTCAGGTTATGTACTCGATCCAGTTTTTTGTTGACTTTATCAAAACTATAGATGTCACTTACGGTCAATTCACGATTTAGTAGCACATCAATGGAGATATTGAAATGATTGGCCATTTGGATCAAAGTCTCAATCTTGGGTTCAGATCGACCTTCCTCGTAGGCACCTATACTAGGTCTGGCAAGATTGAACAAGCTAGCGAATTCGGCTTGACTGATTTTTCTAGCCTGGCGAATCTTTTTAATGTTCTGACCGACGAATGAAAAAATTTTGCTAATTTTTTGAGCCATGCTACAACTTTTGTCATGTTGTTTCGTAAATGTACCTAAATTCGTTCACAAGGAATGGATGTAGGTGTCAATCGATTTACGATAATTTAGTATAAGATGGATGCCGGCACTAACTTAGAAAACTAGAAAGCCATTTAATCAATTATTATGAATTCCAATTTTCAAAAAGTAAAGGACTATTTACTGGAACTTAATTTTACCATCATAGAAGAAGACGAATCGGATGGTGTTTTTGTAGTCGACAATGAAGAAGCTGGCATGAAGAATGTTGTTCTGATTGTAGCAGACCCAATACTGATTGTTGAACAATACTTGTTTGAATTGACAAATGAGTCACCAGAAGTTTATAAGCAGTTATTAATCAAGAATCGAGACATCATTCATGGTGCATTTGCCATCGATGATTCAGGTAAGAAAGTTTTCTTTAGGAATACGCATGAGTGCGAAAATCTTGATTTGAATGAGATTGAAGCGACACTCAATTCACTTGCGATTTTGTTAAGTGAGTATACAGATGAATTAATAGAATTTAGTAAAAAATAAACTGGAGAAAGATATGAACGTTTTTAAAAGATTATTCAAAGTAGGGGAGTCGGAGGCCCATTCAGCCATAGACAAATTAGAAGATCCGATCAAAATGACGGAACAGGGCATCAGAGACCTGAAAAAGGATTTGGATGAAAGTTTGAAGGCTTTAGCAGAAGTAAAGGCAATGGCCATCAGGTCCAAAAACGATGTGCAAACAAACAAATCAAAAGCCCAGGACTATGAAAGCAAAGCAATGTTGCTATTGAAGAAGGTGCAAAGCGGAGATTTGGATTCAGCAGAGGGAGATCGATTGGCAAGCGAGGCTTTAGCCCGCAAAGAGGAGTTCAGTACTGCAATGGCCAGAGCCAAAACCGAGATGGATAGATTTGATACCAATGTGACTCAACTCGATAAAAAAGTAAAGCAATTGAGAGCTAATATCAGCGGTTATGAAAATGAACTTCGCACACTGAAAGCTAGGGTGAAGGTGAGCGAAGCAACTGCGAAGGTTAATAAACAAATGGCTCAAATTGATAGTACGAGTACCGTTTCAATGCTTGAACGCATGAAAGACAAAGTAGAGCAGCAAGAGGCGCTCGCTGAAGCCTATGGAGATGTAGCTGGTGAAAGTAGGAGTCTTGATGATGAGATTGACAATGTGCTTGATGGTGAAAACCTGAAAGCTTCTGATGATCTTGCTGCCATGAAGGCTAAATTGGGTATGGATAAGTAATTAACTAACATCCCGGGTGTTAACACATCCGGGATATTTTATTTTATGGATTTACTTAAAATAATTCTGCTCATTGTATTGGCATCCTTCATTTTAGGATTTGCATTTAGTGTCCTGTTCAAGGTAGGAATTTTACTACTGTTGGCACTTGGAGTATTGTATTTGTTCAAAAAAGTATTCGCCGAGTAATGTTTGATTTTTTAAAAAAGAAAAAGGAAGAACCGGAATATGATGTAACCAATCTCAGTTTAAGAGATTTGAACTTTGGCTTCCTTTTTGACTATGACATGAAGTCATGGGTGGTGAAAGAAGTGTATGAATACGATTGGGGAAGTAACAACTTTACCAAAGAGTTCAAAATTGATAGTGGAGATCAAGTAGCCTTTCTGCACATTGAAGATGATGATGAGTTGGTGATTCAATTTACCAATTCAATCAAACTGAGGAAGATTGATGAGGATGTAGCCGAGGAAATTGAAAAGAATGAAAAGCCTCCTAAGACATTGCATCACGATGGAGAGACTTACTACCTGGAAGGAGATTCGGCTGGATATTTTCGGGATTTGACTAAAAAAACTGAAGATTGGGAGGAATTGATCGCATGGGAATACTATAATGATGATGAGGATAAAGTGCTATCAATTACACAGTGGGACGAATTTAACATTGAGGCTGGAGCTGGTATTGTTTTAAAGGAGTTTCAGTTTTCAAATATTATCCCGGGACAATAACTTTACACTATGAAATTACTCGCGAGATCACTTCCAGTATTCTTAATCGGCTTAATACTATTTACCTCATGTGGAGGAGGAAATAGGTATGAAAAGAGTCCTTTGGATGTAATAGTCAGGGATATCCCCAGAGAAGTGCCTATGACGGTTATCCTCCATGATATGGATGCGCAAGGCAACTTTGCTCAGACTTATTACCATCAATATCAGATCATCAAGGAGGAAAATGGGGATGTTAAGGAGGAGGTGACGGATTGGTTCGAGGTAAGTGAGCGAGAGTTTAATGCTCATATCAATGACATGGGTATGGAAATTGCTGCAAGAGATACCACAGGAAATCTCACTAAGACTGTGGCACCTCCGGGATACAGCAACTATGTAGGCAATACAAAATATGGTAGCTGGCAAACGCATAGCAACGGATCAAGTTTTTGGGCCTTTTATGGTCAATATGCCTTTATGTCTTCGATGTTCAGAATGGCAACTTATCCAGCATATTACGGACATTACAATAATTGGAGGGGGAGCTATTATGGAACTGGAAGATCCTATTACGGCCCAACAACCGGAGGAAGAAGCTATTATGGAACCAATAGTGCTTACAATTCCTCGAGATCAACAAACTGGAATTCAAAACCTTCTTCTTTTAGGAATAAAGTAGCAAGTCGTACCGCCAGGTCGTCATCCAGAACAGGAACTTCGGCCTTTAAAAGTAGCAGTTCTAGATCCAGAGGGGGTAGCTTTGGTAAATAAATCTCAACCGCAAAACACTCATCTGAAATGATCACAATATTCGACGGCATCCTTACCTCGCTGATTTATCTCGCAGCGAGTTTTGTTTTATTTCTCATTGGCAAGTTTGCTTACCAGATTTTCAATCCTAAAGTGAAAGTTGCCTATGAGCTGGTTGAAAACGATAATCTGGCCTTTTCATTTGCACATGTTGGTTACTTTATAGGCCTTTTGCTCTCGATAGGAAGTGCCGTTTTGGGAGAATCTTATGGTCTTGTCGAGGATCTGATCGGCATTGGTATTTATGGCTTCATGTCTATTATCCTATTGAACCTGGGGTTAATGATCAATAACAAGTTGATTCTTTCAAAGTTTGATATCAAGAAGGAAATCATTGACGAAAAGAATGTGGGAACGGGTATTGCAGAAGGCGCCAATGCCATTGCTACCGGACTCATAGTATTAGGGGCCATTCATGGTGAAGGATATGGAGTTGGGGGACCAATTGTAACAGGGGTTCTATACTGGCTATTGGGACAGTTGATACTCTACGTTACCACTTTGGTGTATAATCTCATTACCCCATATGACATTCATGAGCATATTGAGAAAGGAAATATCGCAGTAGGGGTTGGCTATGCAGGTGCCATCATTGCGATAGCGAACCTGATACGATTTGCGCTCATGCATGATTTTGAAAGTTGGATTGTCACCTTGGAAGGAGTCGTTTTTGATGTATTGATCGGTCTCGTTTTCTTGCCAATTGCCAGACTTCTTACCGATAAGATTTTATTACCAGGCCAAAAGCTAACTGACGAAATCGTCAATCAGGAAAACCCGAATGTAGGCGCTGCGGTCGTCGAGGCATTTGCTTACATAGGTGGCTCAATGCTGATTGTTTGGGCGCTGTAATTTGATGTGAAGAAAACCTCTACGCTTCTCAAAGTTGCTCTATTCGCAACAGGACTTGCGGGTATTGTGTCAGAGTACACGCTTTCTACCCTTGCTACCTATTTCTTAGGTGATTCAGTTTTCCAGTGGACGATGATCGTGTCGATCATGCTGTTTTCCATGGGATTGGGAAGCAGATTGAGTAAGCGCATTGATTCAAATCTGTTGGAGCGATTTGTGCTGATTGAGTTTGCGCTATCCGTGGTTGCCTCGAATGTCACGGTGATTGTTTATACCTTCTTTGCTTTTTACGGCAATACGCTATTTATCATTTACTCTTTAAGCATCTTGATCGGTCTGCTGATCGGAATGGAGATTCCACTTGTAATCCGACTAAATGATCAATTTGAATCACTCAAAGTCAATATTTCGTCTGCCTTGGAAAATGATTATTACGGAAGTTTGGCAGGTGGGGTCTTTTTTGCATTTGTCGGGCTGCCCATTCTCGGATTGACTTATACACCACTGATTTTGGGCGTGATCAATTTTATGGTTGCGATCGTTTTTATTGGTGTGATCTGGAGGGAAATCAAGGAACGAAGAAGCTGGTTAATTGCCTACGGAGTGATGGTATTGGTGATCCTCAGTTTGACAGGCATATTTTCCAATGATATTGTGGAGTGGGGAGATCGCATACGATTCAAGGATCCGGTAGTATATAGCGAGCAGAGCCGATACCAGAAAATAGTCCTGACTTATTCTCAGGGGGACTATTGGCTGTTTTTGAATGGCCATCAACAGCTCAGTACTTTCGACGAAGCTTTATACCATGAGCCATTGGTTCATCCGGTGATGCATTTACATAAAAACCCTAAATCAGTTTTGGTGTTGGGTGGTGGAGATGGAGCGGCAGTTCGCGAGCTACTTAAATATCCGAACGTTAAAAAAATAACATTGGTCGACTTAGACCCTGCAATAACAGAGTTGGCAAAGACACACCCGGTCCTCACTTCAATCAATCAAGGATCATTGTCACATCCGAAAGTAGAGGTGATTAACCAGGATGGATTTACTTTTTTGGATGAAACAACGGAAAGGTATGATGTGATCATAGCAGACTTTCCGGATCCAAGGACAGTCGACCTGGGACGCTTATACAGTCGAGAGTTTTATTGGTTGTGCAATAAAGCATTGAGCGAGAAGGGTATGTTGGTTACTCAGGCTGGAAGTCCTTATTATGCGGAAGCAGCATTTCATTGCATTCAGAAGTCCATTGAAGCAGCAGGGTTTAAGTCTGTCCCCTTACATAATCAGGTGTTGACACTGGGCGAATGGGGCTGGGTGATTGGTGCTAAGGATCAAAGAAGGGATTACAAAGAGGAACTTAGTGAAACTGAACTGGTGATCGCAACTCAGTGGTTGACAGATGAGGTATTGGTCAGCCTGGTTTCTTTTGGGAAACAAGTATTGAAGACAACATTAGCTGATGTGAAGGTGAATAAACTGCATGATCCGGTACTTTATAAGTATTACTTAGGAGGGAAATGGGATGTTTATTGAGGGTGGTTGATTTTTTTCAAAAAAATAACCAGAATTGCATCATTATTGCATTGCAAATCAGGGATGAAGACAAGACTATTGGTACTAGCGGTTTTGCTAAGTTTTAGCGCACTTGGCCAATCAACGCACTCCATCGCACGACAATGGAATGAAGTGTTGCTTGAGGCGATTCGCAATGATTACGCCCGACCTACAGTCCATGCGCGGAATTTATTTCATACTTCGGCTATGATGTATGATTGTTGGGCAATGTTTGAGGCTGATGCAGGTCCTTACTTCCTTGGAAGAGAACTAGGAGGAGTTAGGTTTCCAGAATTCAGCTTTGACACTGTGACCAATATAGATGATGCGCGAAAGGAGGTGCTAAGCTACGCGATGTATTCCCTACTTAGACATAGGTTTGAAACCTCTCCTGGTTATAATATAATGCTCGATCATGCAAAGGACCTCATGAAGTCAAATGATTATTTGGTGACAAAGGTTGGCACGGATTATCAGAACGGGGGATGGGCTGAATTGGGGAATTATCTGGCGAATTTGGTGATAGCGTATGGTTTCAATGATTATTCAAATGAGGAGCATGGATATGTCAATCAACACTATGAGCCGGTAAATGAACCCTTGCGACCTCAGTTATCAGGGAATCCTGAAATTGAGGATTTGGATCGGTGGCAACCTTTGCTGCTGAATGAGTTTGTTGATCAAAGTGGTCAGCTTTTCCAAGATATGCCAGAGTTTTTGAGTCCGGAGTGGGGCAGAGTGCTGCCATTTGCGCTCGGGAGAAAGGACCTGACATTTTATCCAGATGGTCCCTATACCTATTGGGTATATCATGATCCCGGACCACCACCTGCCTTTGGCTCTGAAGCTTACAATTGGGGGTTTTCAATGGTAGGAATTTGGTCTGGTCATTTGGATCCCTCAGACCAGGTAATGTGGGATATCTCTCCGGCAAGCCAGGGCAATCTGGGAGAGCTGCCCACTAGATTTGAAGACTATCCTGACTACTACAAATATCTTGTAGGTGGTGATCGAGGAACTGGTTATGAGGTAAATCCAAAAACAGAAAAGCCATATACTCCTCAATGGGTTCCAAGGGGTGATTATACACGCACTTTAGCAGAATTCTGGGCCGATGGACCTGATTCTGAAACGCCACCAGGTCATTGGTTTACCATTCTCAATTATGTAAATGATCATCCATTACTTGAAAAAAAGCTGTTTGGGAAAGGTGAGGTAGTTTCTGATCTGGAGTGGGATGTGAAAAACTATCTGGCGCTAGGAGGGGCGATGCATGATGCTGCAATAGCGGCCTGGGGGGTTAAAGGATATTATGACTACATCAGACCTATTTCTGCTCTAAGGTATTTGGCAGGACTGGGGCAGGGCTCCAATGATGGGGATATCCGATTCAATGAAAATGGATTACCCTTGATTGAGGGGTCCATAGAACTTGTCAGAAACCGAGAAGACCCTCTCTCAGGACAGAGTGGTGAGCACATTGGAAAAATAAAAATCAAATGTTGGAAAGGGCCTGATTATGTAAGGAACCCTGAGCTCGATTATGCTGGAGTGGATTGGATTTTGGCTGAAAACTGGTGGCCATATCAGCGGCCAACTTTCGTAACGCCACCTTTTGCGGGCTATGTCTCCGGACACTCGACTTTTTCCCGGGCGGCAGCAGTTGTATTACATGCCATGACGGGTGATGCCTTTTTTCCAGGAGGAATGGCCAGTTTTGAAATGAAGAAAAATGAGTTTTTGGTATTCGAGGAGGGACCGAGTCAGGATATTGTTTTTCAATGGGCAACCTACTACGATGCTTCGGATCAGTGTAGTCTTTCAAGAATTTGGGGTGGGATACATCCACCCGCAGATGACATGCCAGGGAGAATCATTGGTCAGCGGGTAGGTGAAGATGCTGTAAACTTTGTGAAGAAAATATTTGCGGATGACCTGGTGGTAACGGGTGTCATTAATCCTGACTTAAGTGTGTATCCCAATCCTGTTTCTGATAATTTATTACGTATCGATTTGAATCGTGAGACATCTGGTCATCTGATTATCATTGATACGGAGGGACGACAGGTGTATTATCAGAAAATTCAAAGAAAGCGTCAGATAACTATTGTAGACCTGAACCTTCCAACGGGCATTTACATCGGTAAAATCATTGGAGGTGAGACTCGTACATTCAAGTTCATCAAGAAGTAATCTTTCAGTACTGGTGCAAAATGTTTACTGATTAATGATTGTTCGAAAGGTGAGGTTGACCCTGGGTGAGGTAATTTTTTTAGTTGGGGGTAGACGATGCATCCAGTGAGTTTGCGTAGTACCTCTCATTACCAGTAAACTACCATGAGCCAGCACCAGAGACACAGTTTGCTTGGTGCTTTTATGCTTAAAAGCAAATTTTCGCTCTGCTCCAAAACTTAAGGAAGCAATGGCACCATTAGGTTTTAAGTCTGTTTCCCCGTCGCTGTGCCAGGCCATTCCTTCAGCTCCATCATGATACAGATTAAGCAAACATGAATTGTAGGTTTCATTTGTCCTTTGCTCGCACAGAGATTTGAGATCGGTCAAAATGGGCGTCCACGGAAGAGCAAGTTTAGTGTTGTTGCTATAGGTATAGTGAAATGGTTTGTCTGCATACCAAGCTACTTTACGCTTGGTTATATATTCCTTTCCGAAATAGGTAGCTCGATCGGATTGCCAGGCGATTGTGTCCAACAGTTGATTGAAATAGCTGGTAGATTTTGATTTATCGATCACAGGTCCGTAATAGTTTACTTCACCATCAAATGGCAAGAGATTGCGCTCACTATTATGCTGAAACAATTCCATGCTTAATAAACTTTTGCAGATTCCCATGCGATCATGGCAGACTTTCTCGTTGGACCCCACATGTAACCTCCCAATGCACCTGATTGTTGAATTACCCGATGACATGGGATCAGAAATGCAATGGGGTTGTTGCCAATAGCAGTGCCAACAGCTCGCGAAGCATTTGGTTGATCTATTTTTTCCGCAATGTGTTTATAGGTAGTGAGTTGACCGGTTGGGATAGAGAGCAAGGCTTCCCAGATTTTCAGTTGAAATGGAGTTCCCTTTAGGTGTAATTTGACCATTAGTTTGTTGTCATCGTATTCTTGAAAGAAATTCATAGCGACTTCATGAAAACCGTTTCCCGCTTGTTGAAATGATGCTTTCGGAAATTGTCGCATTAGTCGATCTAATCCATTATCACTTTCTTCGACGAACATGAGGTGACAAATACCTTTGTCTGTAGATGCCACAAGTACCTGCCCAAATTGGGTGGGGAAGTAACTATATGCGATGTGCAATCCCATACCACCTTGCTTGTAGGTAGCGGGAGTCATAGCTTCAATTGTCACGAAGAGATCATGCAGTCGTCCACTTCCGGATAAGCCTGTTTCGAATACTGTTTGTTGTATTGAAGGAGTATTGTGCTTTAATAAAAGTTTGGCATGCTGCAGGGTAATGTACTGTAGATATTTCTTAGGGCTCACTCCCGCCCATTCTGTAAATAGTCGTTGGAAATGAAATGGACTCAGATGGACATGTTGAGCGATTTCATCTAATGAGGGCTGTGAGCGACCATGTTGATTGATAAATCGAATGGCTTGCTCGATACGGTCATAATCCAACTCTTGTTGACTGCTCATTTTGTATCAAAATTCATGCTTGCGTAAAAGTAGTACCGTTGATCAAGGTCTGCTACCCAGTTCTTGCTGAGTTTACCTATCATTATCCTCTGACAAAAGTATTGTAACATGAAGAAGTGGTTGAAGGTCCTGCTGTGGTCGTTTTTTGGCTTGATTGTTCTGATCGGTTTTATGATGGGGATTTTCATTTACAAAGTACAATATGGCCTTCCCTTCTATGATAGTAAGCCACCCACTCTTTCTTTAAATCAGGCGGACTTTAATGTGCTCGTGTTTTCGAAAACCAATGGATTTCGCCACGCAGAAGCTATCGAGCAATCCAAAATTACATTCGAAAAAATGGGGGTGGATAATGACTGGAATGTCGTGATATCAGACAATGGAGCCATTTTCAATGATGAGCAATTATCCTATATGGATGTTGTGATTTGGAACAATACGACAGGTCGGAATCTGACAGATGATCAACGCTTAAGCTTTAGAAGGTACATGGAAAGCGGAGGAGGTTATATAGGAACCCATGGGTCAGGAGATTTTTCACATCATTGGCCTTGGTACGAACAAACTTTGATTGGCGCGAATTTTACTCACCATACCATGAATCCTCAATTCCAGACAGCCACCATGCAAAGAGCATGTGATTCAACTTTTTATGGATGTGATGATCTCACAAGTACATGGATCAGGGAAGAAGAATGGTACGTGTTTAGCAATAATCCACGAGAGAATGGAGCGAACGTCATTTATACAGTTGATGAGAATACCTTTGATCCAAATGGGAATGTTCGATTCTTACTAACCGATAAAGATTTTGGAATGGGTGATGACCATCCAATTGTCTGGTACAATTGTTTGGATGGAGGCGGGAAATCATTTTATTCAGCGCTGGGTCATTCGGGTGCAGCGTTCGAAGAACCCAACCACTTATTGTTATTGAAAAATGCAATCAAATGGGTCGGGAGCGGCGAACCTTGTCAGTAACTACCTCCTCAAACTATATTGAATATCTCTAGCCTTGTTTTCAAGTCTCAATTCATCACCATAAAACCAGGCATTCCACAATGTGTCGTCATTTTCAAATGAGATTTTCCTATGTCTGGGATTGATGATTGCACGACCATTTTCAATTATTTCTGATTTATTGTAAATGAAGTATTCATCCGACGAAGTAATGATGAACCTCATATTTGACACTTGCTCGATAGAAGTGCTGGTTCGAATCTTATACATTTTCCATTCACCGATCATGTCATTTGCAAACTCCTCGAAATCAGGGATATGATTCGTTCTTCGAAAGCGTAGACGCGTCACTGTAAAAGGCATATATCTTCCCTTGAGGTCGATATGATCTCCAAAATATTGAATCTTCCAGTCAGTATTGAACCAGCCATCTGCGTCAGTCTGGAATTTGATATAGTCGTCATTTATACCAAAAAAACCAAGATGATCTCCCGAACGTTGAGCAATGGCGAGCCTGTTGTTGGATTGGAAATTCAGCAAAATATCAGGAACAGGTTTGACATATCCATCTACATTCACGCTTTCAAGTGTCCAAAGCCCCTCCATGTCTGAAGCGGTGAATTCATTTTTACAGCCAGATAGCACCCCCACCATAAGGGTACAACAAATCCAAAATCTCATGTGCGTTAGCTAGAAAGCATAATCGAAGCACAAATGGTTCCAGTATGAACCTTTTAATACTGGTGAAAACCTTGCGATACGAATTTCAGCACTTCTGGAAGCGATTTGCGCCAATAAGTCCAGGTGTGACCTCCATCTCTTATTCTAAACTCATGTGGTATTTCTCTTTGCCTCATGGCAATGTGAACTTTGGCATTTCCTTCATAGAGAAAGTCATCATCACCACAATCGATGAACCATCTCACTGATTTGAGATCATCAATGGGTAGGTTTTCCATTTGCCAAACAACGCCATACTGTTGATGGAATTTGGTCAACCCCTCTTCTTTAGGTTCTTTGATATTATACCACTCAAAAAATTGCTTTGCATCTTCCAGATCAGCAGGGTCGGTCAAGGCACTCAGTGGACACGCTGATTGAAACAGGTCGGGCCGATGTAGCGCATAGGTAAAGCTCCCTCCACCTCCCATGGATAGTCCCGCAACAGCCCGATATCTTTTTTGTTGTTTGATTCTATAGGTAGACTCGATATAGGGCATGAACTCATCAAAAAAGAAGTCCTCATAATTCCAACTGCCATCAGGAAGATTATAGTATCCCATTTGCTTGGTATCAGCATCGGGCATCACGATAATCATAGGTGTTGCAATTCCATCACGGATAGCTTTATCGGTAATGTGGAGCACTTCCCCAAACTGGACCCATCCGGTGTGATCATCTGTTGCACCATGAAGCAGATACAAAACAGGATAGCTCCGTTGGGAGCTGTCATAGTCAGGTGGTAAGTATATGGCGTACTTACGATCCATTTTGAGGACTTTGCTAGGCAATGACAAGTCGTCCAATACTTTGCCGGATTGACACCAAGTAAGGTGAAAAATTAGAAACAACGATAGCGTTATGAGATATTTATTCATGATTTAATTGGATATTCGGTTTTTGTATTACTACGATTTTGATTTTGTATTTATCATTGCAGACCAAGCAAACAACTAATTGATGCAATTAAGACTATTTAACCTTATCCTATGTGCTTTACTAAATGCCGTGAGCCTACAGGCTCAGAATCTTTTCATTGCGGCTAGTAATAACAATATAATTTCTTTTCAGGAAGATGGAACAATAGTTGATACACTTTTTAATTCTCAATCTCCTGATGGAATTCATCCTAGTGGCTATACTGAATTTGATGGTGACATTTGGGGAACAACTCACTCAGGTGGAACACATGATGACGGAGTTATTTATAAGTTTGACTTATCTTCTAAAATCTTTGAAAAACAGTATGATTTTGATGGTGAAAATGGTGCTCACCCTTATGGTAAATTAATTAGGTATAACGGATCATTTTGGGGTGTAACAAGAAGCGGAGGAAATTTTGACAAAGGAGTGCTTTATGTTCTTAGTTCTGCAGGAGATTACGAGGTTGTTCATCATTTTGAAAATACAATCCCCACGGGATCATTTGTCATTCATGACGGTGAAATATGGATGACAACCGACAGTCGGGAAGAAGACCTGAACTTTTTAATTAAGATTAAAGCAGATTCTTCTGTTGAGTACGTACATGAGTTTGATCATTTAATCGTAGGGTCTGCCCCGCTGGGTGGTCTATTGAGTGTTGGTGACTACATATATGGAAATACAAGAAGCAAAGGAGCAGTCTTATATAGGTTTCACCCAAAGGAAAATAGGTTGGAAGTTTTGCATAATTGGGACTATCAGCAGTTTGCTCTCGTGCAATATGATATGAAGTTCTTAAATAACTATATATGGGGGATTACAACATATGGAGGAGTGAATGACAAGGGTGCGATTTTTAGGCTTGATACGGGGACATTGAACTTAGAGGTTACTCATTATTTTTCCGAGGAGGACGGAAATGGAGAAGTTACAAGTCTGAGTATTGAAGGAGATAGCTTGTGGGGAGTTGCCACAGGAGGGATAAATGATTCTGGCGTTCTATTTTCAATTGATACAGCGACGGGGGACTATACTAAACTGATGGATTTTGATAGTGGAGACCATTTAGTTCCTACAGCTGATTGGGTCTTTTATGCTGATAGTTTGTTTGGCGTTACCTACATTGGTGGAAATTCAGGAATGGGTAGAATTTATCGAATAGATTCAGAATTTATCGAATCTACGGATGTATTTGATTTTGAAAATGAAATTGGAAGGAGTATAACACAAGAAGCCATATTTGAATCAGAACTGTACTTCACTACTAAGTATGGAGGTAAATCTGGTGGTAATGGGACATTGCTGAAATATTCATTTGATGATAAAGAAGTTCACCTGCTTCATACGTTTAACCACTTAGAGGGTGGTCCAACTGGTAAGCTTCTTAAATATGGGAATTCACTTTGGGGTTTGTCATTCACGGGAGGAGCACATAACAATGGAGCTATTTTTAAATATGGTCTTAATGATTCAAGCCTCAAATTAGTCTGTTCTTTTGACAGCTCTTTTGGACATTACCCTCGAGCAGGGTTAACTGGATTTGGAAGTAAGTTATATGGGGTAACTTCTTCCGATGGGGTGCTCTATGAATTTGATACTGTTTCAGGCTCTAGTCGAATTCTTCATGAGTTTGAGAATATGGGGCCATTCACGAGACCTGTCATTCAGGATAGTATTCTTTATGGTTTAACAATAACTGGAGGAGAAGGATATGGTGGGGTTTTATACAGTTTTGATCTTAAGAGTGAGAATTTCAATATACTGGCGGATTTGCGAAGGGATTATGGTATTAAATATCCTCAAGGTGGAGAATTGATATTGTTAAGGGATCGTTTGTTTGGAACTACTAATTTTAGTGAATCATCAGATGGTGGATCTGTATTTTATTATGATATTCCTGGAGACACTTTAATTGTTATAAAGCATTTAGAGAGTGAATCAGATGGGCAAAGGATTAGTAATAGTTTAAGCCTGATTGATGGTAAAATCTATGGTACGACAAGGTTCGGAGGAGCTTATGATAGGGGTGTGTTGTTTAGTTTGAAAGATAATGGAACTAGATTCTCAAAACTATTTGACGTTCCATCAGATCATATCTTATCGAATTTTGCACTGATTGGTTACGGTACCGCTTCTCATCAGGATATTCTTGTCGAAAATGAGTTTGGTGACTTAAACTATGGTGATGATGGAATACAACTAAATGCGTCTGCTACTTCTGGCCTCCCTGTGGATTACTTATCAATATCCAGTCAGTTTTCAATTGTGGAAGATTCCTTAGAGATTGTCGGAGCTGGTCAAGGTCAGATAGTCATAGTTCAAAATGGGAATTTGCAATACTATCCGACTTATGATACCATAGATCTGTTAGTTGACAAGGCTACATTAAACGTTTTGGTCAAGGATGAGACGAAAGTTTACGGCACAGACAATCCAGCATTCACATATCACTATGAGGGCTTCTTGTTTGATGATGACTCATTGGATTTGGATAACCAACCGACTATTGAGACAGATGCAGAGCTAGCAAGCAGTGTAGGTTCCTATCCTATTACACTTACTTCTGGAGAAGATAATAATTATGACTTTAGCTATGTGTCAGGAGCACTTGATGTGACCAAGGCTTTCCTGACAGTAACAGCTACAGGTTTGACCAAGACTTATGGTTCGGAAAACCCAGCATTGACTTATTCTTATGAAGGCTTTGTGATGGATGATGATTCACTGGATTTGGACAATCCGCCTGTCATTACAACTGAAGCAGAGGTTGGCAGTGATTTAGGTACATATTCAATTATGCTTTCTTCGGGAGAGGACGATAATTATGCCTTCAGCTATGTTTCGGGAGAACTTGATGTGACCAAGGCAGTACTAACTGTCACAGCTTCAGATTTGACCAAGATTTATGGTTCGGAAAACCCAACATTGACTTATTCATATGATGGATTTGTGT
>JAGDZR010000006.1:0-587886 GCA_049115695.1 Cyclobacteriaceae bacterium
TGGTATGACAATGAGTGGGGTTACTCTACTAAAGTTGTTGAATTGATCGAATACATGGAGTCTGTTAAATAATTAACAACTCCATATCAGATATTTTAGAAAGCCTCGGAAGTTCCGGGGCTTTCTTTTTTTCAATGAATTTGCCATTTTGATGACATTTTACCATCAATATCACTGCTTGTGCTATCAAATTAGCAGTCTTCGCATTAATCAATGAAAATAATTAGCTACAATTGCAAACAAATTAAGCGTTCAACCCGTTAAGGAACCGTAATGAGAAATTTTTTCACTTGTGCATGTACAGCGTGTTGTTGTCGAGACCAAAAAAGGTCCCGGGTGGAAGAATTGCATTGATTTGAAATAGAAATTAAAGAAATAATAAATCAAGCCTTTCCCTCGGGAAAGGCTTTTTTGTTTTTATGGTAGATACACTTACAATCGACGAACAACTGAGCACCAAAACGGCTTCATTAGCAAGTCACATTGGAAATACTCCCTTGTTCAAAGTTGACGGACTGCACAGCAATCCCAATGTAGAGATTTATGCCAAATTGGAATGGCAGCAAATGGGAGGCAGTGTGAAAGCTCGTCCAGCCTATGACATCATTCAAAACGCTATACAAACTGGCCAACTGGGTAATGGACGGGTTTTGCTCGATGCATCAAGTGGTAACACAGCGATCGCATATGCTTCGATTGCTGCAGCTCTTGGCATTCAAGTAGAAATCTGTTTGCCGGCGAATGCATCTCAGGAGCGCAAGAATATTTTACAGAGGTTAGGCGCAAACCTGACGCTTACATCAGAATTTGGAGGCACAGATGACGCCCAGCAGGTGGCAAGAGAGATGTATCATGTAAATCCGGAGAAATACTTCTATGCTGATCAGTACAACAATCAAAACAACTGGCGAGCACATTATAAAGGAACAGGGCATGAAATATGGAACCAAACAAATGGCACCATCACTCACTTCGTAAGTGCTTTGGGAACGACAGGGACCTTTACAGGAACAACTCGAAGGCTTAAAAAACTGAACCATGAGATCACCTCGATCTCTTTGCAACCTGATGGCCCCATGCACGGACTAGAAGGATGGAAACACCTGGAAACAGCGATAGTGCCTGGCATTTACGATTCAAGGCTTGCTAATGAAGATTGGGGCATTGATACGGCAGATGCGTATCAGCTCATTCCTCAAATAGCTTCCCGAACGGGGCTTTTGGTAAGTCCATCATCTGCCGCTAACCTGGCAGGTGCCATCAAACTTTCAGATCAAATTAATGAAGGGGTCATCGTCACAATGTTTCCCGACAATGCTGAAAAATACAGTGAAGTAATGACACAAATTTTTAATCAATGAATCTTTCCGAAAAGGCATTAGACATCATTCATAAACACGCCAGCGAAGCATTCCCAAATGAATGCGTTGGGTTTCTCTATGGAAAAGAAACTGGTGATGACAGAAGCATAACAGTTGCCAATCCCATCCACAATAGTAAAGATGGTGATCAGCGCAGAAGATTTGAAGTAAGTCCACTCGATTACATGAAGGCTGAACAATTTGGTGATGATAACGACCTTACACTTTTAGGCGTCTATCACTCTCACCCACTCCATCCTGCAATACCATCAGCACATGATCTGAAGCAGGCGGTCCCGTTTTTCAGCTACATCATTACCTCCGTCAATGAAGAAAGAACAAACATTGATACAACTTCATGGAGACTCGCAGACGATGGATCTCAATTTGAAAAAGAAATATTAAAAACAGAAAAACTTTTAGAAATAAGCGAATAATGGCAACAATCGTAATTCCAACACCATTAAGAAAATTCACTCAAAATCAGGCCAAAATTGCCGTAGAGGGTGTTACAGTACTAGAGTCTATACAATCACTTACTGCACAATTTCCAGATCTGAAACAACACGTCTTGAACACCGATGGAAGCATTCGTCAGTTTGTAAGGATTTATGTAGGAGATGAAGACATCAATGTGCTGGACAAAGAGAATACCTCCGTACAGACAGATTCAACAGTTTCAATCATACCAGCAATAGCAGGCGGAAGCAAATGAGTAACAACATAAGTTTTTCGAAAGCTGAACTAGAGAGATATAGTCGGCATTTGATTATTCCAGAGTTCAACATAGATGGCCAAAGGAAACTGAAGAACGCTAAAGTATTGGTGGTGGGTACTGGGGGACTTGGTGCTCCTTTACTTCAATACCTAACTGCAGCTGGGGTGGGAACTATTGGCATTCTTGATTTCGACGTGGTGGATGATAGCAACCTTCAACGCCAAGTGCTATTTTCAGTAAAGGACGTTGGTCGGCCTAAAGTTGAGGCAGCCAAAGAGCGACTGGAAGGTCTTAATCCTCATGTCAATTTCATTGTACACAATACCATGCTTACCTCTGATAATGCATTGGACATTATCAAAGACTATGACCTGGTTGCCGATGGGACCGATAATTTCCCAACCCGATATCTGGTGAATGATGCATGCGTTATACTGGGTAAAACCAATGTATATGCTTCGATATTTCGATTTGATGGGCAGGTAAGTGTTTTCAATTATCAGGATGGACCACATTATCGAGATCTTTTCCCCTCACCTCCACCTCCTGGACTTGTTCCTAGTTGTGCTGAAGGTGGTGTGATTGGCGTGTTGCCAGGTATCATCGGTAGTCTTCAGGCCAATGAAGTAATCAAAGTAATCACAGGTGTTGGGGATACTCTTTCTGGAAGACTCTTTCTTTTTGATGCTTTGACATTTGAAACAAGAACCTTGAAGGTTCATAAAAATCCCGATACGCCGGATATCAAAGAATTAATAGATTATCAACAATTTTGCGGGATTGGAACAGATAAAAAAACAGAAGCAGAAGTGAACGAAATAGACGTAAAGCAGCTGAATAGTATGATCCAAAATAAGGAAGACTTTCAGTTGATCGATGTAAGAGAGCAATACGAATATGACATTGCTAATCTCAAAGGAGAGCTAATTCCGCTCAGTCAGGTGTTGGATCATGTTGATGAAATAGCCAGTGACAAGACAGTAGTGGTGCATTGTAGAAGTGGGAAACGAAGTGCTGACGCTATTGAAATGCTAGAAGACCAGGGATTCACAAATCTGGTCAATTTGAAAGGCGGCATATTGGCTTGGGCTGATGAAATAGACCCATCAATGGCCAAGTATTAAAACATTCAATTTTACTCACTAGTTTATTGAGCACTTTCGGCTTCCGAAAGTGCTCTTTTGTTTTCGTAACAATTTTGCTACTAAATTGGTTAATGAAGTAGTAATGCGCAATCCTATGAAATACATATTCACATTATCTCTAATTGGGCTGTTTGCTTGCAGTCAGGCCCAAAAAACAACACCTCAATCAATAACTGTAAACCCCAAGTGGGATCTAACAGAAGAAGAATGGAAGGACAGACTTTCGCCAGATGAGTATCGTGTGCTCAGGGAAGCAGGGACTGAATACGCATTTACGGGAGAGTATTGGGATAACAAAAAAGATGGTACTTACTTATGCCGTGCTTGTAAGCACCCGCTATTTGACTCAAAAACCAAATATGTATCTGGATCTGGCTGGCCTAGTTTTTGGAAACCGATCAACGAAAAATCCGTCGGTGAAATTGAAGACAATTCATTGGGAATGAAACGGGTTGAAGTTGTCTGTAGTCAATGTGGTGGACATTTGGGGCATGTCTTCGAAGATGGCCCCAGACCAACAGGTCTTCGGTATTGTCTCAACTCAGTTTCACTCAGTTTCCAACCCAAAAAAGACTAAGTCTGGCTTTTAATAAACTGTTCAGTTCGAACCTCCATCCAACTGTACCATTTCTGAAAATAGCTAAACCCGCAATGTCCTCCAACATTTGGTAGATCCAGATGAATATGCTCATTGGCTTGAGCTAAGTCAACAGGATAGCACTTCTCCCCTAGTATGGGGTCATTCAATGCATTCGCAATAAGAATGGGTCTATCGATTTTTGTCAAATACTGGTCGCAGGTGGCCTTTTCATAAAAATCATCCAGACTTGAGAAGCCGTGAAGCGGAACAGTGTACTTATGATGAAACTCATCAAACTCTTCCATTTCATCTAGTCCGTTAACATCAATATCAATTCCCATTTTGGCTTTTTGATGCATCTTGATTTTCAATCGATCAAGGAATTTCTTTTCGTAAATCCTGTTTCGCTTTATTCTCAATTGCTCCCCACTATCTCTGAGGTTACATGGCACGGAGAATCCAATGGCTCCCCTAATGCGATCGTCAACCTTTAGTTCTCCTAGATATTTGAAAGACATACTCCCCCCCATGCTATAACCAAGCAACCACAATTCATCATAGTCTTTCTCTAGCGATTGATTGATAACAGTATCCAAATCCGCTGTATCTCCATGATGATACAACCTAGGCAGTCTGTTCATTTCGCCACTGCAACTTCTACAGTTCCAAGCCAAAACATCCCAACCTCTTTCATTGAAATACTTTACACTCCTTTTGACATAATATCGATCTGAACTTCCTTCTAATCCATGCGTAATAACCAAAAGACGCTTGCTTCCAACCTCTGACCAATCTAGATCCAGAAAATCTCCATCACTGAGCTCCAAACGCTCTCGTCGATATGTAACTCCTTCAATTTTAAAAAACATCGATGGAATAACCGTTTCAAGATGACCATTGATCATGTAGAAGGGTCTGGATCGATATGTTGACCGTTTAACTAGTGGCATACCCAAAAATGTAACTCTCAATCGAAAAAAGAAAAAATACAGTAAAATCGCGGCAGTATTTTTGCTTGCAATATTCGAAATATTGACCCGAATGATTCGTGCTATTTTTCTGATTCTTTTTTGCTTTAGCCTTTTTACTGGTTTGGGTCAGCATATTGTTGTCATCGATAAAGAAACCGGTCGACCCATTTCGGATGTGTATGTCTACGATGAACAGCTTACCGAAAGCCAGTTTACAGATGAAAGTGGATTCATTAACCTGGTAGATTTTGCGAATGCTCAAACCCTGATATTTCAGCACCCGGCTTATCAAAACCAACAAGTATCCAGGGTGCAGCTAACAGAACTTAAGAATAGGTTGATCATGGAGCCCAGCATCATTGCTTTTGAAGAAGTGGTGGTTTCGGCGAATAAATGGCAGCAATCCGCCTCTGAAATCTCACAGGCTGTATTGAGTATTAATGCCAAAGAAATTTCATTTCATAATCCACAAACTTCCGCGGACGTACTTTCTAATTCAGGACAGGTTTATGTTCAAAAAAGTCAATTTGGAGGTGGCAGTCCAATGCTACGTGGCTTTGCAGCCAATAAAGTGTTGCTTGTAGTAGATGGTGTGCGCATGAACAACGCCATTTACCGTAGCGGTAATCTGCAAAATGTTATTAGCATTGATCCTCAAATCATTGATAGAACTGAAGTAATATTTGGACCAGGTTCCGTCATCTACGGCAGTGACGCGCTAGGAGGTGTAATGGATTTTTCTACGAAATCTCCTCTTTTTAGCAATTCAGAAAAGCCCTTGATAAAAGGTGTGGCACAACTCAGAACCGGATCTGCAGCATCCGAATACAGTGGACATGCGGACTTCAATGTTGGCTTTAAAAAAATCGCGTATTGGGGTTCTTACAGCTTTACCTCGCTCGGTGATCTGAAGGCCGGTAAAAATAAGTCCGAAGCATTTCAAGGCTATTTCGATCGAAACTATTACGTCAACACCATTGACGGACAAGATGAGTTGATAGCAAACCCAAAACCTCAGCTGCAAACACCCACCGGATTTGACCTAACCAACACTACCCATAAGTTATCATTCAAATTAGGTGAGTACAGCAAGCTCAGCTATGGATTGTATTACTCCGCCACTACCAATATTCCTCGCTATGATCGTCTCACTCAGACGCTGAACAACAGTGATTCTTTGAGTTATGCAGAATGGTACTATGGTCCACAAAAATGGTTGATGAATCGAATCGGTTTTATTCACTACAAACCAACTGCATTGTTCGATCAAATGAAGATTACCGGATCGTATCAAAATTATCAGGAAAGCCGGCATGATAGGGAGTTTGGAAATACCAGTCTAAGAAATCGTCTGGAAGAAGTGGAAATTTTCACCGGTTCTATTGACTTTGAAAAAATTCTGACGGCTAAAAAGACTTTGCACTACGGGATTGACATGTTTGACAATACCGTATCATCATCCGCATTCAGGCAGGATATCATCACAGAAGCAAAAAGTGAAACAAGCACCAGGTATCCCAATGGACATAGTTCTTTTCAAAGTGCTGCAGCCTACACAAGCTATACAGGTGCATTAACATCGAAACTCCGATTGAACTTGGGTACCCGATTTAATACAGTTTGGTTAAAAGCCGAGACAGTAGGCATCAACAACCTTTTCAACAGCATAGACATTTACAACCACGCTATAACCGGTAATGCGGGATTGGTTTATAAACCATCTGAAACCGTAAAACTAACCGGCCAACTTTCCTCTGGTTTTCGCGCACCCAACGTAGATGATGTGGGTAAGCTGTTTGAACTTGATGATGAAACCATCGTAGTGCCCAACCCTGATCTTAAACCTGAATATGTTTACAGCCAGGAGTTGGGCTTTGAGAGTCGGATTACTCAAGACATTCAGGTTGGTGTAGTCGTTTATCACAATTACCTTAATAATGCTATTGTAAGGGGTGAGTTGGACGACCTTATGTCTGTCTACAACGAACCAGTGGATTTGGAATCAGATACCTATAAGGCACTTAACGATATCGCCATCAGCTACTCCGAAATCAGATCAACCGTCAACACTGACCGGGCTCGGTCATATGGGGGGACGGTCAAGATCAAAGCTAAATTGACCGATCAGATAGCGGGTCATACCATTCTAAATGTTAATGAAGGTAGAGATCTCTCCAACCAGGAACCGCTCCGACATAGCACACCTGTTTTTGGGCAAACAATGCTTGGTTATAAACTAAACAACCTCTCATTCAAACTCATTTCAGATTACAACTTCAAGAAGAGTTCTGACAATATTCCTGAGTCAGAAAAGTTTGATAAGGCTTACTTATATACCGCAGACGGAAGTCCTGGTTGGCTCATTGTTAATTTTCATGGAGGGTTGAAGATGTATGATGGAGGCGTAAATATTGAATATGGTGTAGACAACATTTTCGATCAGTTTTACCGCACCTATTCTTCAGGAGTAAATGCTCCGGGCAGAAACCTCTACCTGTCTCTCAAGATGAGCATTTAAATCCTAATTCTTGAGCTGAAATACTCTTGAAATATTAAATCCAAAATGCAATTCCTTTGGCAACTCGGTTGTCATTCCCACAAAGCCAGGTTCATTCATTTGCTGTGCATTGGTAAGGTGCAGCTGAAAGACATGACCGCCAGTCTCAATGTCTACGCCAAATGCAATGACACTCGAAAACCCTGGTGCTTCCATATTCAATAATGGATAATGCTCGAAGTTAATGGTAACCCTGTTGGTCACCTTGTACCTTCCTCCATAACCAACAGCAAACAGATTATTTGGCTCCTCCAATGTAAACACGTAATTTCTGTGAATCATTGTTGGCATCAGCTGCAATGACAAATCCGAATTAAACTTACGAGCTAACAATAGTTGGTACGTATAGGCCATGCGATGTGCTGATTTGAACGTCTCCCCAATTAGATCTGGGTAGAAATCATCAGTCCGAACGGTCATGTTCACAAATCCGGTCATACTTACAGGCATTGTGGTGGACTGTTGGAGTAGCTTGTATTTCGCAAAACCATCAAAGGTTTTGTTAAATGAGGCCCTTCCTGCACCAATATTTAATTTATCTGTCACGCCATATTCCAGTCCAAATCGAATGGAAGAATAATCAAGTCCAAACAAATCATAAAATCCATTTGTAATCACACCAAAGCGATGACTAATTACGAACTCAAGGACACCAGCTGGCCTTGTTTCGATGTTATGCCCATTAATTAGTCTGGTACTCTTGAAAGTGGCTGTCACAACTTTATCCTCTACTTCTCCATCATTCAACAGATCCATTAATTCGTCCTGACCATAGGTTGTGGTGACCAGCATCAAAAGTATCACGGTGAGCTTATTTCTTATATGGCGCATAGGTAAACTTAATGGTTACTTCTACTTCTTCTGCTATATTGTAAAACACGGCTTTTGGTATTTTGATTTTATAGTCTTCCAACCGAACCGTAAAAACTGACTCAATTGTCACCTCATTCGCATCACTGATAATACTTCCTTCAGCCACAATGTCTCTGGACACACCATGAATGGTCAGCTCTCCAATAGCTGTTACTCGTTGTGACCCTTCTTTTGCTGCAAAGTTTTCAATGACCCCTTTGAAAGTAGATTTCGGATATTTATCCGATTCCAGATAATTTTCATTGAAGTGTTCCTGCATCAGTTCTTTTTCAAACTGAAAAGCATCAATTGGTATTGAAAACGCCATTTCTCCAGATGAAATATCAATCACACTTTTACCTTTTTGGTTGACTGCTTCAATATCCTCAACCACTCCATCTGAATAAAATCGAATGTATGACTCGGTACTTACATATTGTTGAGCTTGCCCAACGGTGAATACCAAAACAAGCACTAATAGTAGTAAAAACCTCATCATTAATTATCTGGAGCCCCACAATCCACCCAGTCACTGATCAGCTCTATATCGTGCTGATCCAATGGGCCTGAAGGAGGCATTGTTCCAGCTGTTGTTCTGTTTTGTATTTTAGAAGCTGCAGCAATCATTGCGTCTTTTGTATCCATTAACGGACTCTGGTTGTTCAGATGACACCCTGATTTTGCACAGTTGAGCTCAATAATAGGTACAATATCAGCATCCAGACTCACTCCGATTTTCACAGTACTTGACTTAGTCTCACAGCCATTTCCATCTCTAACTGTCACAAAATATTCACCGCTTGCCAGAGACTGAAATGTTGAGGATGATCCAAATTCGTCTCCATTTAGCCCATATTGATATTCTCCATTTCCACCAGACGCATCCACGGATATTTCACCATCATCATTGCCACATCCCGAAACAGATAGGGTCACTCCAATAGCTTCATCACTTTGAAAAGTGACTTCACTGGTAGATACACATCCATTTTCATCTTTTACAAAAACTAAATAACTACCAACCTCCAAATCATCAAAAACACCGGAAGTTTGATATTGAGTAGTGTCAATTGCATACCGATAAGGCGATTTACCACCTGTTGCGGCTACTTCAAATGATCCTGCGGTATTGCAAGTGGGATCAGTTGATGTTATAACTGAAAGAGACAGATCAGATTCAGAACAGTCTAATTTCATGTCTTCCCCATTATCAGAAGTACAGGAAATCAACATCACAAGTATTATTGCGTAATAAGTAAATAGACGATAATTCATATTTTGGCAAGTTTAGTAGCTATCAATTGTCTTTATAGAAAGTCTCATCCTCTACTTTCAGTAATTCCCAGGTGTGGTCCGACATGAGTTTGACTTCAGCAATAAATGCCTCATATGGGAAACTCTTGCCCCACTCGTCAGGGCTCACCATGGATAAAACGTCTTTTTTGTTTTTTTTGTGATAGAGGTAATAGACTTTATTCATTACCGGGCTAAATCCCATTTCAGATTGATAGATCCGCTCTGAAATATCAACCCGTTTCTTGAGATACTGTGCTTGTTCCATCAAGGTTTGCATTTGCTCAAACAGCTGCCTGTATTGACGATCTGTCTGATCATGCATAGCTGCAATAGCATTTCCTTTGATTCTCCCTTTGTCCTCGGGCTTTATAATAGCACTACCTACATTATGAGCAAACGCTATCAACCCTGGAATATCAGTGATTTTTTCACGCTCTCTTTCAAGATCTAGTTTGGTGATGTCTATTTTTTTGCCTCTCATGGATTGGTCACTCGCTCCTGTAAATTCTTTTTAGCACCGGGCCATGTCGTCCTCTGACTAATGTCAATGCCGATTAATATCATGATTAAAAAGAAAATTGCCATGATTATGAAGAAAATCTTTTTGGATCGTTTCATATTTGCACCTTAACATCAAATTTGACCATTTAGTTTGACTCATTATGAATATTAAAGGGAAATTGCTCGAAAAATTTGACACACAACAAGTCACTGATTCTTTTCGTAAAAGAGAGTTTGTAGTGGAATATGTTGAAAACCCGCAGTTTCCTGAATTCATCAAATTTGAAATGATTCAGGCCAATTGTGATCAACTTGACTCGATCAGTGTGGGTGCTGAACTGAACATACAATTCAACCTAAAAGGCCGGAAATGGACTGATCCTCAGGGAAATGTTAAATATTTCAACAGTCTTCAGGCTTGGAGAGTTGAACCAGGGGAATCCTCAGCAGCTCCTGATCAAGATGCGCCTCCGGCAAGTGACAATCCTGAATGGATCAACCAGAGCTTTTCTGAGGATGATGATCTTCCGTTCTAGCGATAATTAAGACCTCTTCTTCCTGAAGGTAATGGGAATATAGTCATCTGTCGGGATACCAATATGCGCTAGATCCCAGTCATTATCATAATCAGCAACTAAGTTTTTAATACATTCTACACGATCATCACTAGGGTAGGAACATTCTTCCCAATAGAATATTTCTACTCGATAGTGATATTGTTTTTTAATTCCGTTTACCCTTACCTCAACCTCAACCTCCTGTTCTTCGTTTAGTTGAGGGATTTCAATACCAATAATGCTCATAATACAAATTTGATTAAGTTTCTATATTTTGGCAGATCAAAAAACGTACCCATCAACACTAATCGCTGGTTATCAGCATATTATGAATTTCACCAGCAAACAATGTGACTCAAATGCGTACAATTATGTGTTCGAATAAGCACAGATTTCAATATTCTTTCATTATTGCGGTTGCAATATTGGGTACAATCATTACTGGTTGCGGTCAAACAGAAAAAGAAAAACGCCCATCCCCATTCACCTTTGATCAACTAAATCTAAACGGAGACTCCCTGTATATAGGATATAGTAGTCCGAGGGTTCGAGAAAGAACGATCTGGGGGAAACTCGTGCCTTACGGAAAGATGTGGCGAACGGGAGCCAATGAAGCCACCGTTTTCAAAACTTCCAAAGACATCATACTTAATGACACCTTACTTACAGCAGGGAGCTATTCTGTTTTCACAATTCCCGATGAAAGACAATGGACGCTTATCTTCAACAAGGATTGGGAACTATGGGGATCGTACTACTATAATGAAGATAATGATGCATTGAGACTCCCCATTGAACCTAATCGTTCAAGTGAGTTCAGCGAAGAAATGAAATTTGAGTTAAGTGAAAATGCTTTAAACTTTCACTGGGAAAATCTCACCTTTAGTGTGAGTATCGATTCGGAATGATCAATTATTTGCTTCGTAAAGTTTCATTTACGACACGGACCATCAATGAGGTCATTTGATTTAACGTCTCATGACATCCATTAATTAAAAAACGCCTTCGCATAAGCTGCGGATCTACGTATCCGATGTAAATATCTCCATGCTCCTCAAAAACCATTATTTTCATAGGTAAGTCCAACGCAGCTGTTTGAGAACATCCGATGAGTTGCGAGGTGAGCACAGGATCTTCAAATAGGACAACATTAGTACTGTCAATATCCATACCACGCTCACTGGCGATTGCGTGGTGAGAAACTGTTTCAAAGAATATCAAATTCTTTTTCTCAATGATCTCAACCAATTTATCAGTTGTTGTCTGTACTGAAACTTTGGATCGATAAACGGTTAAATTCTGTGCTGAACAATAACTTGCTCCTATCGTGAAGAGGAGAATAAAGATAGATATACGACTCATTGCTGAACTAAATCTGTTCGAAAGTGGTGATCAATTGAAAAATGAAAGCTACTGTCAATTGTACATCTTACAAAATTTTTAACTGAAAAATGGACAGTCAAACCATTGGAAGACTTATTTTTAACGTCAAAAGAGATTCCATCGGCATAGTATGAACTTATATATAAAACTCACTCTGATCTGTCTTTTCCTAGTCGTAGTAAGCGGTTCGACGTTGTTTTATTTCACAAACAACAAATACCAAAACGCACTCAAGGAGGAAATTTCATCATCAGTTTGGTACAAGGCAAATCAGTCCGTCAATGACATATATGGGTTTATTACTGCTCGTGTAGGCGAATTAACAACTATCGCAGGGTCTTCAGAGCTAACGTCTCCGGACCAATCAAGTGATGCGATCAGCGGAATGTTGAGAAATGCAAAGTCGTCCAACAGGTATTTGCAGGAACTCATGTTATACGATCTCAATGATGAGCTCATCGCATCAACAGGTTCTTCCGACAACCCAAATCCCATTAAATTCTGGGGAAACCTAACTGATCTTTCCCCAAGCGCGGCAAATATCTCATTGGACAAGTCAAACAATCCAGTAATCAAACTAGCCACTGCAGTTCGTCAGGATGGTGAAATCAGTTCAGTGTTGGTTACCCATATTCCTTTACAGGAATTGAGAGCCATCGCTAATAACATTTCCATCGGTGACGATCAGGAAAGAACTTTAAGTCTTGAACTTATTGATTCGAAAGGACTGGTTTTGTTTTCCAGCGTAGATCAAAAAGCAGCCCTAAAAACCAGGCTCAACAATTTCGATGAAATCAAAAACATTGGATCCGGGCAGGAACTTACTTACCATAAAACTGATGAATCAGTTTATGTAGTGGCAAGAAAAAAGCAACTCGACTTATTGACAAGTGAAAAATGGACCATGGTGTTAAGCGCGGCGAATGAAGTCGTTTTCGCACCGCTCGATAAGATTAAAAATCAACTTATTTGGGTCATTATTCCAGTATTGTTGGTTTCAATCGTTTTAGCTCTGATTGCAGCTCACAATTTTGTTAAACCCATAGCAAGATTATCTGAGGTGGCCAGTGAAATGGGCAAAGGTAATTTTGAACTAGACATTAAAGTTAGTTCCAAGAATGAAGTTGGTATACTTGCCGCAGAACTTCAGCGGGCGTCTGAAACGCTCAATAGTCGTATAGAAGATCAAAGAGATCTTAACAGGAAACTCGAAGAACAGAAAAACGAAATCTCAATTCAAAAAGAGCAAATTGAGGAGTCTAATCAGCAAATGAAAGATTCAATCTCATATGCGCGTAGGATTCAGGGATCACTGCTTCCTGATATCAGTGGCCTTCAGAGATTTTCGAAAGATGCAATGGTCTATTATAAGCCAAAGGACATTGTGAGTGGAGACTTCTACTGGTTTGAAAGAGTGAGAAAAGGAAGGAATGATTACCTCATCATTGCCTGTGCTGACTGTACAGGTCATGGGGTACCAGGTGCGATTATGTCTATCATGGGTAGTAATCAGCTAACAAATATTGTATACTACCAAAACTACCTTGAACCTAAGAAAATAATAGCCAGACTTGATAAGGCCATCAAATTCGAACTTTACAGAGAAGAAGATAAGGATAAGGTCAAGAAAGACGGAATGGAGATTGGGGTTTGCGTGATTAGTCTTGATGATCTTTCAATGGAATTTGCTGGAGTAGGTATTCCGCTTTACCTGGTACGTGAAAACAACCTTGAGATAGTCAAGGCGGTAAAAGCAATGGCAGGTGGAATGACTGGGGAAGAGCGAGACATTGAAAACCAACTAAGTGCTGAGAAAATACAGTTATCGGTTGGTGATAAAATCTATATGGCTTCTGATGGCTTTCAGGATCAATTTGGCGGCAAGCAGGACAAAAAATTCATGGTCAAAAAATTCCGAGACTTACTACTTGATACTTCAAAGGAAAGCATGACAGATCAGGCCAAAAAGATTGAAGAAGAATACGAGGCGTGGAAGCAGGATACACCTCAGACAGATGACGTTTGCGTCATTGGTGTTGAAATAAACTAGATAGAAAGGTCAATTAATTACAGGGGGTGCTCAACTAAGTACCCCTTCCTCAATTTGCATATCGTACAGTTCTGACAAAGTAGCGTTGAAGGCTTCCAGTAAATTCTGAGGAATGACCAAGGATTCATTAGCGTTCTCAAATTCTTTTAGACTGTAACCAGCGTCCTTGATCGCCGACATGTTTTTGAGTAATATTCTAGGCCAACATTGTGGGGTAATGTTATCGGTGCACCAATTCTTATAGCTAATTGCTCTCACTTCCATTCTACCCTAATTTGAAACCAAATATTGAAATATCATCACTCATCCCGGCATTAGTTGTCCAATCATCAATGGTTTGCTCAAGGAACTTGCATTGATCAGCCATGGGTTTACCCTGAACAGATTTGAGTAACTCTTCAAACTTCTCTCTCGAGAATTTAACCCCATCATCATTAAGTTGATTCAGGAATCCATTTGAGAACATGTAAAACGTCTGATCATCTTTGATTTCTATCCGATCGGCACGAAGCATAGCCAAATGATCTTCACTATCCCCCTCGAGAACTACCATCTCTTCTCCATTGAAGACAATCATGTCCTGATTCAATCCGCTGAACTGAAATGACCTGGCATTGTTATCAATCACAACCACCGAAGCTCTCAAATCACAATACAACTCTTTAGATCCGGCAGCATCCAATTCTTCTTTGAGATATTTAATAATGTCTCCGGAGTGAAATATTTTTTGATCCTGTACTAGCTCATTGAGAATAGAATCCGCAATTAAGGTCTTCAAGGAACCAACAATACCTTTACCATCAAACTCCAATACAGCGGCAGCTGTGTAGTCTTCCGTTCTAAAATTCAAACTTGTCGTCCAAATGAACTCTTCACTAAAGAAATATCGGGTTCGATACATCGTGAAGTGATCCTTGAAAAGCCTATCAAGATATCTATCAGAAGGCAGCATAGACATCTGCAACTGGCCGGCATATTTGATAGAGGAAATCAAACGCTCATTGATGTCATTAAGTTCTTTTGTGCGTTCAAGGACTTTTCGTTCCAGAACAGTATTGGTATCTTCAAGATCTTTGATATGCTCCTCACTGTCCTTGGCTTCCTGATAAGCCTCAAGCCCCTTATCCAGGACAGCCTTCATCTCATCAAAATTCCATGGCTTGGTGATATACTTATATATACCACATCTGTTGATCCCATCCTTAATCGCCTCAATATCGGTGAATCCCGTCAGGATAATCTTGATTGATTCTGGATGATCGGGAAGAATTTTTTCCAAAAACTCCGTTCCGGTCATTTCCGGCATTCGCTGATCGGTGATGATCATCTCGATCTCCTCCTCATTGAGCAAGTCCATTGCTTCAAGTGGAGAAGCTGCTGTATATATATTATAAAATCGTCTGAAATTAGACTTAAATACCCGCAGATTCGTCTCCTCATCATCGACATATAGCACCGAATACTTCTTTTTCTTTGAAGTTGATCCTCCGGTTGATTTATCGATTGTCTGTTCCATTTCTATGTTTTACAGGCTTATCAATTATGAATTTTTTCCCTGAGCTAATGCTTCTGTTTTGGCGCTGGCCTTCTGGCTCATAACTTTTGGCAAAGTAATCACAAATTCAGTTCCTTTTCCTACTTCTGATATCAAATCAACATGTCCATTGTGCTTTTCAATAATTCCGAATGTAATGGACATACCCAGACCCGTACCAACACCTACTTCCTTGGTCGTGAAGAATGGTTCCCAAATTCTGTTTTTGAGTTCATCAGGAATACCTACGCCATTATCTTTGAGTCGTATAACAACCTGATCCTTTTCTTCTTCAGTATAGATTGTAATTTCCGGATCACTGTGATCCTCCGGAATTGCCTGAATCGAATTGTTTAGAATGTTCATGAATACCTGATTAAGCTGACCAGGATAACATTCGATTTCCTTCATCTTTTCATCATAGTATTTCGATACCTTAATCCGATTCTTTGTCTTGTTTTTAAGCAAGACCAGCGTAGCATCAATGTTCTCGTTGATACTTGCCATTTTAGCTTCTTCTTCATCCAGTCTCGAGAATACTCTCAGCCCCTTCACAATCTCAATGGTTCGAACCACCCCATAGTTCACATCATTGATGAGTTCATCCAATTCTTCCATCAATTCATCGAACTCGATATCTTCCTTGAGTTCCGTGATTTCCTCAATCAATTCCTTGGGGTCAGCTCCGTCTTCAAGTCCCGAATACACCTCCACTATTTCCTTCATGGACTCAATGGACATTTTGATAGAGTTCATTCCGCTGGAAATAAAATTGATCGGGTTGTTGATTTCGTGAGCAATACCCGCAGTAAGCTGACCAAGAGAAGCCATCTTCTCTGAGTGTACCAGTTGTGACTGAGCTCCCTTCAAAGAAGTAATGGCTCTATTAAGCTCCTCTTTACTGTCCTGCTCAATTTTCAGCAATTCCTTCAGTTTCTTCTCTGCCAAGAACAACTTCTCATTATCTATCAATTGTTTGTCGGCAAGTTCTCTGATTTCTTCCTCTGACTCCTGGAGTTTTTGAAGTGCTAGTTTCAACTCTTCTTGTGCGCCAATCAATCGTTCGTTAATTGCAATTTGCTCTTCCGTACTCTTTAGCAATTTAGCCTCTGAATCTTGCAGTTTCTTGTTCTTCCCTTCAAGCTCCTTTCGCGAAACCACTAACTGTTTGTTAATATGTTTCTGTTTGGCAAAACTTATCTTTAATTGCTCCTCCGATTTCTTAACTTTCTGGAACGCTTTGTTGGCTGATAAGTAATTGTCTCCAGCAAGCTTGACCATTGGTCTGAAAACAAAGAAGCCCTGGATCAATAATATTCCGAGGAAAACACCCACTACAACTTTTTCAATCAAACTGAATCCTGTTTTGGTGACACCTGCTTGCTCAACAAAGTAGTCTGTGATTTTACCTGTGGCAACTTTATACTTTCTGATATTTTGAACCAATTGTTCGATGGACCCTCTCAAAGCGATGTAGCTTGGGTCTCGGATGCTCGTAGTGTAACCGATCCCGATCAGATTCTCGGCGTTGGTTTTCATTTCAGTATAATAGAACTTCAAATCTTCCTGCAGCTGAGGATACTCCCCAATGGGTGCCGGTGCTGAAATGCCCAACTCTGAGCTTCCATTGATTAAAGCTTCATGACGTTTGTTCCATTCGGGAAGAATTCGGCCTAGTTCTGTTTGAAATATTTGAAAATTTCTTGCATTCTCTGAATATCCCATCCCCAAAGCAGCCTTGGTGATTTGCTCACCTAATGCTTCCTGTCGAGCGGAAATTTCAATATATCTGGGTGCCTCATCGAGTCCCTTGAGCATATCGCTCTGTATCACCAAAATGTAATATGCCGCACTGGTAAGTACGATCATTGCCGTGAGTACATAGGCAATAGCGTATAGGTTCTTTTTCATGGTCGGATTCTTTTTGCCAAAAAAACAAAGTCAAATTAAATAAACTCACACAATATAGAGGTCTCAATATAAAACTAATCCTGATTTTGTGACATGTTCGGGATTTTTTCAGTAGTCAACCGGACGCAACGTAACTGTTTTTTTTACAACTTTGTAAGGATTCTTAATCAAGGTAAAATTTTTGCAGAATTTCTCCGAACGGGAGATTTGATGAAAAAAAGCGTTAATATGCAGGAAAAGTACAAGCGTTACTTTAAGTTGACTACCTTTAGGGATTCAAAATTAAATAATTAGTTCCGCCCTTAGTGGACGCCACTTAACCATTAACCAACAGGTTTTACCAAATGGATTATTTAAGAAGTTACAAAAACATCTATGACCAAAATATCATCCTCATGTACAAGGGCGAGCTAACATTCGATCTTGTGACATCTATGATCTCCACCCTTGAGGAGAGATTAGAGGAGTTGGAAGAAAACAGAAAGGTCAAAAAGAAATTTTACAATGTAGCTACAGAGTGCATTCAAAACTTGTATTACCACCTGGATGAGGTAAATGCAGATGAAATCAAAATAAGTACCTATGACGCAAATTCGGCACTGGTACTTATTGCAGCGAGAAAGAGATTTTACAGCTTACAGACCGGTAATTACCTTCCTACTTCACAAGTTGAAAAAGTTCAAAAGAGATTGGACGATATCAATGAGGTAGAACCAGAGGAACTAAGAGCATTGTACAAGAAAGTGTTAAACGAACAAGAGTTCTCTGACAAGGGTACTGGAGGGCTTGGTTTTATTGACATAGCCAGAAAAACTGGTGGACAAAAATTAAGGTATAAATTTCAACCAATCAGTGATGAGGTTTCCTATTTTACTTTTCAGGTAAGATTGCCAAGAGACCTTTAATAAAAATTAATATTATCATTGCTTGCGGATAGTGAATATGGATAAGATTTTCATTGAACCAACGAGAACAACACCACTGATCAATTTTGATCCGGAGGAGGGGGTATTAGAAATGAAGGGCAGATCTAGTCCTGAAAACTCTATTCAATTTTATCAAGGAGTTATCGATGGATTGGACGAGTTTATAGCCAGCGACAAGGAAAGTTTTGTAGCAAATTTCGCGTTTGAGTATTTTAATACCAGTTCATCCAAATGTTTATTCGATGTTTTCAAAAGATTGTCTAAAATTGACGAAGAAGGAAAGTCATTAGAAATCAATTGGTATTTCGAAGAAGATGATGACGACATGATGGAAGCCGGTGAAGATTATTGTGATCTACTGGACCTTGATTTCAACTTCATCGAAATAGAAGACTAAGTTCAAATATGGATAAACCACGTGAGTTATATCATGAGGAGGTTAGTAACCTTCAAATGTTTCGAGACAAACTCGATGCTCACGCGATATATAAGGAAGATCTCGATCACTTTTCTGACAACTACGAGGAACTCGTTGCACAGGCTAAAGTAATCACCCGTGTTAGCGATAGACTCCAGAAGAAACTAGACAAAGCGAATGTTCAAATCCGTGAGCAGAACGATGAAATCAAAGAAAAGAATACGGAATTAGCAACTACCGTCGAACAGTTAGCTAAAGCCAGGGTCGGTAGAAGAGCGGCTACATTTATGCTGGTTATTGCCTTAGGCCTTTTTATGATGGAGCAAATCTGGCTCCAGCCTAAAATTGACAAATTCGTATCAGAAACATTTAGTGATCAATATGTTGGATACGGATCACTTGTCATACTCCTTATATTATTTTTCGTGGTAAAGTTTTTTGAAGGTGCGCTGGAAAGCTACTTTATGAATAAGGAGAAGAAAAAGATCATCGAAAAAGATAGTTCCGGGGAACTCAGCCCATCTATTGCCAACTAGGTATTTACTCAACTTTGGTGGCATAATTGTCCAATTCATCATCCGACATTGGAAAACTAATTATTCTTAGTTAACATGCGACAATTTTGAACATAATCAAGCTGTCTTAATGGACTTTACTACTATTGACATTATTGTTTTTGTAAGCTACTGCCTGCTTATCGTGGGCATTGGGCTCTATGTATCCCGAGATAAAAAGGGACATGAAAAAAATTCAGAAGATTATTTCCTTGCTGGAAAGTCTTTGCCCTGGTGGGCGATTGGTGCTTCTCTTATTGCGGCCAATATTTCGGCGGAGCAATTCATAGGCATGTCAGGATCTGGTTTTGCTGTTGGTTTGGCAATCGCCTCATACGAATGGATGGCGGCCCTTACTCTCATCATTGTTGGAAAGTTTTTTCTTCCAATATTCATAGAGAAAAAGCTTTACACAATTCCTCAATTTATCGAAGAAAGATACAGCACAACACTTAAGACGATCCTGGCTATTTTCTGGATTGGACTATTTGTTTTTGTCAATCTAAGTTCGGTACTATTTCTTGGCGCAAAGGCACTGGATACGATTATGGGTGCCGGAGATGGCGCTTACATGATTTATGCCATCGTTGGACTGGCACTAATTGCTGCCGGCTACTCACTATATGGTGGATTATCCGCCGTGGCATGGACAGATGTTGTCCAGGTCATATTATTAGTGATAGGTGGTTTAATTACCACAATTGCCGCATTGAATGCCGTAACACCCGAAGGAGGAGTAATTAATGGACTCGCACACATTTATGATGTGGCTGGAGATAAATTCCATATGATTTTGAAACCGGATAACCCCGAATTTAAAAATCTCCCAGGGATAGCTGTCCTTGTTGGAGGTATGTGGGTAGCTAATTTATATTATTGGGGATTCAATCAGTATATTATTCAAAGGACGCTCGCGGCTAAGTCATTGAAAGAATCACAAAGAGGTATTGCGTTTGCTGCCTTTCTAAAAATGATCATTCCATTTATCGTGGTAGTTCCAGGTATCATCGCATATGTGATGTATACCAATCCAGATGGTACCGCCATGATTGAAGGGGCTAACGCAGCATTTACAAAAGCTGACGGATCTGTCAATTACGATAAAGCATATCCGTGGTTGATTAGCGTATTTGTATCTCCTGGTTTTAAGGGATTGGTTGTAGCTGCCCTCGCTGCTGCTATTGTCTCCTCATTGGCTTCTATGCTGAACTCAACAGCCACCATTTTCACAATGGACATATACAAGCCATACTTCAGTCAGAATGCAAGTGAAAAGAAACTGGTAAATGTTGGCCGTACCGCAGCAGCGGTTGCTTTGGTCATCGCATGTTTCATGGCTCCATTACTGGGCAATATCGATCAAGCATTCCAGTTTATACAGGAATATACAGGACTTGTAAGCCCGGGCATATTAGCTGCATTCATTATGGGTCTTTTCTGGAAGAAAACCACCAACAAGGCTGCCATCGTGGGTGTAATTTCCTCAGTTGTTATTGCCTTCTTCCTGAAAGCACCAATCTTGGGATTGCCATTCATGGACCAAATGTTCTACTCGCTGGTTGTTTCAATGGTCATTATCGCAGGTGTTAGTTTGACCACTTCTCCCGATGCTGATGATCCTAAAGGCATACCACTTACGAGTGAAACTTTCAGAACTGACAACATCTTTAACATTTCTGCTTATACTATCCTAATTTTACTAGCTGTACTATATGCTATATTCTGGTAGATGAGCGAATTAAACCCCATTCAAGAGAAAGTCCGAAAACAGGTGAGAAATCCCTGGAAATTCGGACTTTTTCTTTTCTTAAAAGTCCCAATGGGATTCATTGCAGGTATGCGCATTGTTGATCTCTCAGCTTCGAAATGCGTCACATCAGTTCCATTCAAGTTTCTTACAAAGAACCCATTCAAGTCTATGTATTTTGCTGTGCAGGCAATGGCAGCTGAATTATCGACTGCAGCCACTTGCATGCTTGCAGTTCAGGGACAAAAACCCAGTATTGCATACATCATCGTAGACTGCAAAGCTCAATTTAAAAAGAAAGCTACGGCTAAAGTCTTCTTTACATGTGATGATGTTGAACAAGCATTCATTGCGGTAGAAAAATGTAAAACAGATGACAATCCACAATTAGTAACTTTTACAACTATCGGTAAAATGGCTGATGGAACAGAGGTGGCTGAATTTAAGTTTACCTGGTCATTTAAGCGAAGGCAATCATAAATCTTTCAAATGCCTGTTCGCTGATGATGCCTTGGATTCTGTACTGACCTGATCCAACAGTTTTTCAATTTCTTTGAATTTATCATCATCTTCGGTCATTAGGTCATCATACCCTGTCATCTCAATTTTCCTTACGAGCATATGAATGTCTATATGAGCGATATCTAATGCCGGCTGAAAACGTTCGGTATCGTCATCGCTGATTTTGTTGACCAGTTTGGCCTCCTCGAGTTCTCGAATCACCTCCTTTACGAATCTCAACGGAACATGTACCAAACCTGACAAATTGCTAATAGACAAAGGTCTATTGCCTCTCATCTCAAAGTTCTTTACCAAGTGGTACATAACCAAAATCGTCAGCTTTCGCTTATGATCAATGCTCATCTTCATTTTACGACTCGTGTATTCCCACTCATTCGCATTCTGAACAGAATAAGCCAATTCACCACCAAACAATACGATCATCCAGCTCAATTGGATATAAATCATAAATAGAGGTAGCACAGCAAAAGAACCATAGACAACATAAGACTTAAGTAAATATACCTGGCCGTTGATCCAGGCAAGCTGTGTTAACTGAAATACTGTCCCTACTACAATTCCAGCAACAATTCCTGGAACAAACTTGACCCGTGTATTCGGGAAAATCAAATACAATAATGTCATCAATATCGACATGATGATATACGGAATCAGCTTAATGCCAAAAAGCACTATTGGTTCAAAGTAACCAAACAGCTCAATGGACTTGGCCATGCCTCTTACCTGAATAGCGATAAACGCAGATACAGTACCACTCATAATGAGGAATACAGGCCCCAACAAAATGATCGCCAAATAATCGGAGATTTTTCTTTGCCAGCTTCGACTTCTCGTATCCCAAATCTCATTGAAAGCCATTTCAATATTATTCATCAATCTGATAACTGCGTAGATGATGAATATAAAAGAAATCCCCACGATCACACCTGAATCGGCTTTAGCAAGCATCTTATCAACATACTCAAGTGAGGTTTCAAGGATTACTTCCTGTCCGGAAAAAAACCTACCAAGCTCCCTTTCCAGATATATTTCCAAACCAAAGCCCTTGGCAATGCCAAAAGCAGTTGCCATAACAGGAACAATGGACAATAGGGAAAAATAAGTCAGCGCGGATGCCTTTTCCGTAATGTTGTCACGCTTGAACTCAGTAATTGCAATGATCCAAATGCGCAGCTGACGATAGAACCATGCTTTGCTTTTAGGTAGTGTAGAAGTTTTTACCTTCCATAAATCGACCTCTATGAACTGACGTAACCTACCAATCCGCTCTTTGCTTGTCATATAATTTGCCTTGTGCGTTCAAATTAGCACTTATCATTATGAATTACCAATTGGAATCCTAAAAGCTATACATAGCTCTGATATTGGTTGCAAACATGCTCACATCATCCATGCCAACAATGATTTGACCTATAGCATCAATATCAAAATTTTTCCATGGAGATAAGGTAAGAGTTGGAGCTAAATAAAAAATGTCATCGGATCCAGGAAAATATATTAGCATGAGCCCTCCATTAACCAACGGATGAAAGGTATACGAAGACTGGAGAAAAGTGGTCCATTCGGTATTAGACAAGTACCTTACATCTCCTGGGCTTGTTGTTTGAAAAAAGGAAGTCCCTCCAAACGAATCAGTTCCGTAGGTACTGTACAAAAAGGATCCGTTGAAATAAAGAGAATTTGGAAAAGAGTAGTCCCAGGTCATCGACCCTAAAAACCCATCTGACTCCACGTCATTCAGGGGATAGAAATAGCTGAACTCTCCTTTGAATCCCATCAGGCCAATATTTCCGGCCCAGCCAGCTCCGGTAGCTATATTGTTTTGCATAATCCCGCCCATAATCTGTACATCGTAACTTTGGACATTCCACTTATATAGACCTGCTGCTGTTACTTCAGTCCAATCATCTGCCAGTTTCACAGCCAATTCATATCCACCAGCATATCCGATGAACTTCTGAAACCTGATAGCATCTGATCCTGGTCGCTCGGCATAATCAAAGTCCACCAATGAATAGGCATTGAAAATATCATTGGGATTCCAGGCTACATTGACACCCCAATTGATCCGTTGACGTCCCACCGATAAAATCCAGTCATCAGCGGAATACTGCACATAAGCTCTGTCAATCACTGAGTTGAAAACCAGATTGTCATTTTGCCAATTGTATGACAGATTGAAAAAATCATTATTGGTATCTAGATCGGGTGAGCCTTTAGGAGTATCCCCAACCAGCAGTCGGTTTCTCAATTCAATTTTTGCAGACCATTTGTCATTGGAAATCCACTGAAAATTGAGTCTGTTATGAATGAGATTGTCAACATAGAAAGTATCCAGCTCATAAAAAGGATAGTCCACCGTCAACCTGGTCATGGTCACCATGTCCTTGACGTACCCTCTTAACGTCCAGTTTCTTTCATCGTCCTGAGCTGCGAGGTTGAAACTAGCTGCGATCAATATAATTATCAGGAAAAAGCTGCGAGACCATTGCCATGGTCTCGCAACTATCCATTCGATTCTTTTACTTCTTTTCATCAGACTTGATCTTACCATCCTCAAGCGTGATCACACGCTTAGCTTTGTCAATTACTCTCTGATCGTGCGTAGAGAAAATAAAGGTTACGTTCTCTTCCTCATTCATCTTGGCCATCAGGTCCAGCAAAGCTGCCGTAGAGTGTGAGTCAAGATTGGCCGTAGGCTCATCAGCCAATATGAACTTTGGTTTGGAAGCCAATGCTCTTGCAACTGCCACCCGCTGTTGCTGACCACCAGATAGTTCTGCAGGCCTTCGATTCTTTTGATCCTTTAACCCCATTCTATCCAACAAGTCATCAACACGGGTGTCGCGTTTTGATTTATCATCCTTTTGAAGCAGCATAATAAATTCAACGTTCTCCTTGGCTGTAAGCACAGGAATCAGATTATAGCTTTGAAAAACAAAACCAATGTTATTTAATCTGAAGTCTGTCAATTCAGATTGTGACATACTCCCAATGTCCTCTCCTCCTACTAGTACTGTTCCATCAGAAGGATGATCCAATCCTCCGATTATGTTTAGCAGGGTTGTCTTACCGCAACCAGAAGGTCCTACAATGGCAGTAAATTCTCCTTCTTCAATATTCAAATCCACCCCATTAACGGCAGTAACAGGAATGGTCTCTGGATTATAAACTTTTTTGATATTCTCAGTTTGTATAACAGTCATGACTATAATTTTCTAATTGCTTCCAATGGATTTAGTTGAATGGCTTTATAAGCCGGGTAAAGTGCTCCTAGGAGTGCTGTAATAAGCACAGTGAGCATAAGTTCGTAGTACATCGATGGCTCAATGGCAGGATAAAAAATCGTATCGTACCCAAATTGTTTCAGCGACTCTGCGTATGATGATAGGTCAAGGCCCACTTGTGCAAATCTCCAATTGGTCAGGTAGCCAGCCATAAGACCGATCGGCCCGGCAATGACGCCCATGATCACGGTTTCCCAAACAATCATTCCAAACACTTTACCTTTCCTCATCCCGACTGACCGAAGCATACCAATTTCCTTAGTTCGTTCTAACACGGCCATTAGCATGGTGTTGATAATGCCAAATAATAATGCCAGCATCACAATCATGGTCATGATCTGCTTGACCATGGTAGTCTGTTCTTCCAACAAACTGAATTCAGGTGCAATTTCCTTAAAGCCCCGAACAATATTACCTGAGGTTGCTAGAGACGATTTGATCAACGAGATGTTACTCGGATCTTCAACCATCATTGCCATCTCGGTAATACCCTTATAATTAGTGAGTCGTTGTAAATCATCGAGTCGGACATAAACAACTCCCATGTTGATACGAGGACTTTTGGATTCAAATATCCCCTCTACCCTGAAAGAAGCAGAGGTTATTTCACCATCAATGTCCTGCATTGTCAACACCACTTTGGACCTGATCTTTAACTTTAATTTATCAGCAATCTTGTTACTGATCAGAATTGGATTGCGCTTGAATTTGTTAAAATATGTGCCCTCCATTAACTGATCTCCCAAACGGGTTGCTACCTGCTCTCCCTCGGGATCTATGCCATAAATCTGAATGCCAGCACTTGTTTTGGTACTCGCCACCATCCCATTTACAATCTGGCGTTTGGATACAGTCTTGAACACATTTGTATCTAACAGGACTTTATCAAGTACCTCCACTTGTTGTATCGATGATTTCAAATCCGGCTCCAGCAAGTAGTCTTCATTGTGGATCTGTATGTGAGAGTAATCATGCTCAATAGCATTCTTGGAATAGCCATCAATGAAACTTTGATAAAAGCTAAACTGAAAGATCAAGGCCCATACGCCGACAATGATTGCGCCGATCACCACGAAGCTTCTTCGTTTTGATCTCCATATATTTTTCCAGGCTAGTGACAGTATCATTCTTTTAATGCTTTTATAATTTTTAATTGACCAATGGCTAACATCGGGTAAATACTCAGGAGAAGAGTAATGATAAAAATGACGAAACCCTGACTATAGAATACTGTTGGATCCATTGAGAATGGCAGAATGGGTTCCATGCCAAATTTTTCATACGCAGCAGCCATTTCACCTGTCACCCTAATAGGATTATTGAACATGTATATAATCAAGGGTGAGCTAATCATAAGCCCTAATAGCACACCGAAAAAGGTTAACATGAGTAGTTCGATAAACACCATCCACATGATCTTGACTTTCTTCATGCCAATAGAGACTAGTATTCCGAACTCATAGGTACGTTCCTTTGCCATCATGATGAAGGTTCCAAAAATTCCAAACCCTATGACAGCATAGAGAATGTAAATCATGATAAGCCCTCCATAATAGTCAAGTTCAATGCTTTGCAGCAATTCTGGCAACATTTCTCTCCATGTCATTACATCCATTTGATAGGAAGACATGTTCGCTACTATCGCTGATTTGACTATTTCAGTGTTCGCAGGATCATCTATCAACAATGAAAATGTAGTTAAGCGACCCTCAGCACCGAAAAAGTATTGTGCCTCTTCCAACTCAAGGTAAACCATACCTTTATTCATTTCCGGTACCGGGAACTTAAGAATAGCAGCTACGGGATATTTGCCGGCCGCATTTACACCTCTATAGCCGGAACTGATCAATACGATCGTGTCACCAATCCCAACTTTGAGATAGTCAGCCAGCCCTTCAGCCACCATAGCACCACCCGACACACCCAATGCACCCGCAACTACTTTTTTGTCAATCATGGTGAGTTTAGACTCTCGCTCCAGATCAATGCCATTGACCATGACACCTTTCGTTCTATCCTCATAGGCTGCCAATGCAAAAGAACTGAGTCTAGGAACTATCAGCTCTACATGATCGTGTCGAAGAAGATCATCAGTAATTGCGGCTTGATCGAAACTATTGTCCAGGATTTGTTCATCCCAATAGCTTACCTCATGCACTCCAATGTGACCTGTTTGAAATCGCACGGAGTTCTCTATCATTCGCTCGTAAGATCCGAGCTGCATGGACTGCATTACACTGGCAAAGAAAACTGCAAAAGCAATGGAGGAGGCTGTAATCCACGTTCGCTTTTTGTTGCGCCAAATGTTGCGCCACGCTAGTTTTAAGTACATCATCATTGAAGAATTAAGTACCGAGTATTAAGTATCAAGACAGGCCAGTTCCAACTGCCTTATGTCTTTACACTTAATACTTAGTACTGATTTATCTAATCGTTTTTAAGTTTCTTACTGAGAAAAATTCTTCTTTGATGTCCACATCAAAGAAGAATTCCAAATAAGTAATCACAGTTCTTTGTTCTGGGTTTTCAGCAGGAATCATTTCCATCTTTCGTGGAATGGTCCTATTACCCATCGGTCCTACATCTGACATCACCATCGTATTGACCAAAAATTCATCTTCATCATAGTATTTGAACATCAGTTGGAAATAATCTGCTTTAGAAATATAGGCTTCAACTTTACCCCAAACCACCGCAGTTTCCTCTTTAGGATACAAGGCTACTTTCCAGCAAGCGAAGTTTTCCAAAGTAGTATCACCCAATAGTTCATAATCATAATCTGTGACTTTAGAAGCCTGATTGACAAGATCGTCGTTGGTAAAGTCCGATCCCATCCAGCTCTGCATCATCATGGATGGAGGTAGCTTGATGATACGGTCAATACTTGGTTGCCAACTCCACAACTCCTTTTCTCTCTTCAATGTCGCCATCCCCTTATCACGTGCAGGAGCTGTGATCAGCATTAAGCTAAAGTCATTGCCCTTGCCCCATGACTTCATCGTGACTTCTCTTGTCCACTTAGGCCGGACAATCGTCATTTTCATTGTACCAGTATGGGACTTTCCTTGCATTTTTTCATTTGCCTTCTCCACGATTTCCTGTGGTGTTTGTGCAAAGGCAAGACCTGCAAGCAACACACCCATTAGGGTTAGTGATCTCTTCATTTTTTACAATATTTATTGATTAGTATTTGTTCCATTTCATCGAGCGGATAATTATCTCCAAGTATGTAATACTGCAGCCCCATGCCGTCAAAAATGGCACCTAGCATCTGGGCTTCTCCCTTTGGATCCTTCCATCCCAACTCTTCAAAAACCTTTTGAAATAGTTCCGTGTAAGCTGACATTTTGCCAATGGCCATTTCCCTCACAAAATCGAATTTGTCAATCTGGACGGTCAGGTTCATGAAAAGTCGCCATACCTGATAGTTCTCTCGCATCTCTTTGAAAAACATATCGATTAGATTGGCCAATACTTCATGAGCTGATCCATTGGTTAGTTGATCCATGGAAAAATCCGCGCGATCGGCGTAATAGAAAATCATTTTTTCTAACAGATCTTCCTTACTTTCAAAATAGTGATATAAGAGCCCCTTACTAACCTCAGCCTTTTTGGCAATTGATGTTATGGACGTGCGATCAAACCCGGTGGTTCCGAAAAGCTCCAATGCGGCCTTCATGATCTTGTCCATAGTAGCTTCTCTTATCTCCTCATACTGTTGTTTTGATCTTGGACTCATCTTTGACTGAACGTTTGGTCAATACAAAAGTTGCGATTTTTTTCATTATTTGCAAGTGAGACCAAATGATAATGGTCAGTCTTATTGATTAATATGAAATTCTTGAATTTTATTCTAGATTGTCACACATGAAAGCAGCAACCGTTCGGGAAATCAAATACGGCCTTCAGGAAAAATCAGATGTGGAATTGATCGACATCTGTCTTCGCCTATCAAAATTTAAGAAGGAAAATAAAGAACTCCTGACCTATCTGTTATTTGAATCAAGTGATGAGGCGCAATTTGTGTCTTCTGTAAAGGAAGATATCAGTGAAGATTTTGAACAGATTAACAACCGCAATTATTACTGGATGAAAAAGACATGTCGCAAGGTGCTCAGGCAGGTAAAGAAATACATTAGGTATTCAGGAATAAAAACAACTGAAATTGAACTACTGATCCATTTTTGCCGGGAGCTGGGACAATTGCGACCAAGCATCCATCAAAATGTGGTATTACAAAATATGTATAATCAACAACTCAAAGCCATTAATAAGGCAGTCTCCTCCCTGCATGAGGATCTCCAGTTCGATTATCAAGAAGAAATAAGCAAGCTCTAAAAAGTTTCCCACCTATTCATTTAACGTGAATTATTCTCCTTGAGACAGGTCTTGATCCTGTTCTTGTACTGTTTATTTTTCAAATAACCTGTTGTTTGGAAATTGCGCATGCATCAACTGATAAATCGAAAAAACAACATGAAAAATTCAAGAATCTTAGTTGCCATACTGATGTTATTCTCTGCATCAGCTTTTTCACAAACAAGTGAGGAAGATGTCAACGTGTATGAAATGTCATTAGAAGATCTAATGGACATTGTAATTGTTTCTGCATCCAGACAAGAAGAGAGCTCCTTTGATGTGCCTGTTTCTTCATTTGTAGTTTCCAAAAGTGAGATTGAACTAATGGGTGCCACATCCATCCCCGACGCACTCAGAATAGTTCCCGGATTAATTGTAAGAGAGATCTCCAATGGTACTTATGATGTATCAATTCGAGGTGGTATCGATGGGTTCCCTGCTTACAACTTCAGCACGGTCAACACTTCTATATTGGTAATGATAGACAACAGACCTGTATTCAGTAGTCTGCAGGGAGGTACTTACTGGCAAAACCTTCCAGTTGGACTTGCCGAGGTAGAACGAATAGAAGTAGTTCATGGACCTTCTTCTGCCCTTTATGGACCAAATGCTGTCTCAGGTGTTATCAACATCATCACAACTACTCCTGAAGAAGTAGGAACATATGTACGTGCTAACCTACAAGGAGGATTAACTTCCAGAGTCGCATCAGCGGTTATTGGCAAAAAATTCAACGACAAATTTTCAGTTGATGTAGCAGCCAATTACGAAAACAGAAATCGATTTGAGGACACTTACTACAATCCCCGTTCGGAAACATATGAATTAATCGAAGAAATGACCACCAACTCAATAGCGGATGATAGTGAACTTCGATTTCCTTATCCAGATAGAAGCATCGATAAATTTGGAGCGACAGCAAACCTAAGATATGACCACTCCAGCGATGTAAATTTTGCACTGAGTGCCTCCACAAACAATAACATGGCATTAAATCCGCTCTCAGCTGGACTTGCAATATCAAATTACAGCAACTCAAGCTCTAATATATATTTGAAAGGAAACTTGAAGGATCTATCAATCCAGGGATCTTTTCTGAAAGGAACGCAAGGACTGACTGGAGATCAAACAATAAATCACTACAATTATCAGAACACGGATTTATATGTCGACTACAACTTATCCGTTTTAGATGGTAAGCTAAACATAAGACCAGCAATCAGTTATCAATCTGCATATGCAAACGATTTGGAGTATACACTAGATGTAGGTGAAAATGGCACTTTCAATGGGGAAGGGACCATCAACAATTACGCTGGCTCTCTAAAACTGGATATCAAACCAATGGAGAACTTACGACTCATTTTGGCTGGAAGATACGATCAATTCAACTACCCTGACGAAGGTGTTCTTTCCTACCAGGCAATATTGAACTACAAAATTGCTGACGCACATTTGTTACGACTACAAACGAGCAAATCATCCAACGGATCATTTTTACTACCAACACTTATAAATACTGTGAGTCCAATCGGTCCAGGCATGACGCTGACATTGAACGGCAACAACAACCTTGCACTATTGAGCAATACAGTTTATGAAGTTGGATATAGAACCAAAGTTTTGGACAATACAGTTTTGGACATCACAGCGTTTTCACAGCGTTTTGACAACTTCTATAGCTTGATCCTACACACACCTACCTTTGACCCGACCACTAATACTGTCGATTTCGGTTTTTTCAATGAAAACTTACCATTGCAGGTCAACCAGCAAGGTGTGACTTTTGCTTTGCAAACTAACTTTTTGGATCAAAAAATTCAGTTCCGTCCCAACATAACCATTCAGCGATCAGATGCGGTGGACTACTCGCCTTACTACAACATGCAAGGTGCGTATGATCAACCTCAGTTTGGCTATACGCTCGATGGACACAGAGATGATGTTGAGGACATTGATGTCGATTTTACGCCTTCAGTTTTTGGAGGTCTAAACATCATCGGTAGGCCTACTTCTAAATTGTCTATTGACTTATCTGGATATTACTATGGTGCGTCAACCTTACATACACAGGCAGAAAGCAGCTTTACAACTGGAGCAATTACTAACCAACCTGCCTCTTCTATTAGTGGCAAGTTTATTATGAATGCCAATGTTAATTATAACCTGGCGAATTGGGCATCTGTATTCGTGAATGCTAGGAACTTCACTAATCAATCTGCCGCCGAAGGATTCGGAACGGATAGATTGGGTACTTCTGTAATGTTAGGTTTAAAAATCAATTACTAACAGGAAGTCAAATCAAGGAATCAATAGGCTGTCCATGGGGCAGCCTTTTTTATTCTATCTGCAATATCTCCCTATGTCCAGAGATTATGTAATCTTGATAACCATCGAGCCGATTATAAATTGAAGCATCTGAATAAACCGATTGACTCATTTCGAAGTAATGGTTAATGGCCTCCACTTCAAATTCCCAAACAACCGTCCAAAAATCACCTACCACGTCTGACAGTACCCTCACATTCCGCGCGCCATGCGTGATCATCTTGGGTGAGGCGGTCTTAAATTTCATGATCAGCTCTTTAGACTTGCCAGCTTTAGCTTTAAATACATCACGTACGAGGTACATTTTTTTATTTAAAGCTAACCAAAAACTAATATCTGATTTTCCGTTTTCGGGTTTTGAGCTATATTGAATCCTCAGTACTCACTCCAGCCTTGGATTGAACCGTTTAGTGGAGTCGCCGGAACCGGGGACGACTTCTGAAAGCCCGATGCTGAGATGCGCAGCAATTGAAGCAGGCTGCCTTAGCTTCTTTTTAGTTCAAGGATCGTAATCTCCGGTAGTATGCCAACTCTTCCAGGAAATCCCAGGTATCCAAACCCTCGATTGACATATAGGTATTGTGATCCTTCATTGTAAAGATCAGCCCATTGCTTATAGATAAACTTCGATGGACTCCAGCGCCAATCGCCTATTTCTATTCCAAATTGCATACCATGAGTATGTCCTGCGAGCATAAGGTCAACATCCGGAAACTGTGGTCTTACCTGCGCATCCCAGTGCGATGGGTCGTGTGACATCAGGATTTTAAATGGAAGCTCCTCGGTACCAGCATAAGTTTTGGTCATGTCTCCATATTTCGAAAAGCGACCTGCTCCCCAATTCTCCATGCCCAATAAACCTATTTGCTCTCCATCTACCTGAATACGCTTGTTCTCATTCAGCATCAAATTCCACCCCATGTAGCCATGCATCTCATGCAAGCGTTTTACATCTTTCTGCTTTGCTTCCTGTGACAAACCACTATAGTCAGCATAGTCATGATTGCCCATGGTTGAGTGGACTCCCAGGGGCGCTTTGATTTTGTTAAAAATATCCAGGTAAGGCTTGGCCTCATCACTTAGATTGTTAACCAAATCACCTGTGAATGTCACCAAGTCAGGTTTTTCGGCATTGAGCATATCTACACCACCTTGAACAGCTGTCTTGTTAAAAAATGATCCGGTATGGATATCTGACAGTTGACCTATCCGTATTCCATCAAAGGCTTTTGGAAGATTAGGGAAACTGATCGTTCGCCTCCTTACCCTATAATCATGCGCACCTGAAATGATACCAAAAGTGAAAGCTGATAAAGGAATAGCACCGACAACCAATGCAGCTTTTTTCATAAAATCAGCACGATCTGGTGCATGTTGTTCGCCTTCTCCAAACCAGCTAAGGAGATACGTCACTCCCCTTCTTACATCATCTCCCAACATCACAATAGCAGTTGCCAGTTTTGAAACGAATGTGATGAAAAAAGCGGAAGTTATAAAAACCCTTAGCTGCTTGAACTCTGTAGGATCCAATTGATTGTACATCAATACCCCTCCTAGTGCAAATGCGGTAAAAGCCCAATAACCAATCAATACAGCTTTTCGCGTGATGGGCTGAGCGTCCTCTACCAATGATCGAATGATCTGAAATACATAGTAATCCAGGCCGAAATAAATCAAGACAAGAAATACAAGGAAATAAACTCTACTCATGTGCTTTTTTATTGACGAAAGAGGGCTGCTAAACTAGCAGCCCTCCATGACTTGTAACCTTATTAATGACCTAACTAATGCCTAGTTTCCGATTGATCTTCGCAAAGAACAAATACATCACTGGCACAATAACTAACGTAAGGAACGTAGCAAATGTTAACCCAAAGACAATAGTCCATGACATGGGTCCCCAGAAGCCTACATTATCACCTCCCATAAAGAAGTCTGCATTGTATTCAGAGAATAGTTTCATAAAGTCGATATTGATTCCCAATGCCAAAGGCAACAAGCCCAAAATCGTGGTAATCGCTGTTAATAAAACAGGCCTCAAACGTGTTTCACCTGCTTCTGTAATGGCCTGAACTATTTCTTCAAAGGGTAATTTATCTACGCCCAATTCTGCTTTTCGTCTTTCTCTTTTGAGCTCAATAAAATCAATCAATACAATGGCATTATTTACCACTATACCCGCCAAAGAAATGATACCAATCATGGTCATGATCACCACAAAATCCATCCTGAAAATAACGAGTCCCAAGAAAACACCAATTGTACTCAGCACAACAGATGTCATGATAATGAACGGTGTAGTCACTTTGTTGAACTGAGAAACAATGATCAGGAAGATCATGAACACAGCAATCAACAGTGCCTTGCTTAGAAACGCCATTTCCTCGGCCTGCTTCTCCTGCTCACCGCTAAATCTAAACTCATAACCTGCTGGCATTTCAAAATCAGCCAATAGTAGCTTGATATCATTGTTGATCTCCGTCGGATTATAACCACTGATCACATTGGAGCTAATGGTAACAACGCGATCCAAATCTTTTCTTCTAATGGATCCATACGTCGAGCTCAACTCTGCCTGAGCCACCGAAGAGATCGGCACACTGGCAATCTTTCCTGTTGACTGATCCCTAAATGTCACACTCTTATTCATGAGCGCATCTACGTCATATCGATATTTCTCCTGTAATCGAAGTTGAATCTCATAATCGTCTTCACCATCCTTGAACTTGGAAACCTCTTTCCCAAAAAGAGCTGTTCGTACTTCTCCTGCAATGGAATTCGTGGACAAGCCAAATCTTCTGGCTTTCTCGCGATCTATGTTCACGATCAGTTCTGGTTTGCCTGTCTCCAGATCGGTTTTAAGTTTCTCAATTCCCTGAATACCAGATTCGTTGATGGTCTTCTTCATGCGTTCTGATACATCGATCAAGGTTGCAAAATTCTCACCAACTACTTCAATACTGATCGGCTTACCTGTTGGTGGTCCATCTGCATTTTGATCCACCGTTACGGTCACACCAGGAAAACCTGTCATATCGGCTCTTACCTCATCCAGTATCTGCTTGGTGGATATGCCATTCCTCAACTTAAACTCCTTGAAATTTACCGTGATTCTTGCTTTATTGGGTGTATCTGACTGACCAAAGGCTGATGGGTCTTGAGGGTCAGCTGCGCCCTGTCCTACATTGGCAATGATAGATTCAACAATGCTCTCATAGGGTTGCACCAAATCAATTACACGATCCTCTATTTCTCTTGTGAAAGCATCTGTCGTTTCCACATCGGTACCAACTGGGTATTCAACAAACACGTTGATATATGCAGGATCTGTTTTTGGAAAGAATATCACTTTTGGTGGGAATACTCCCATCAACCCAATAGAAACGACCAATAATCCAATCGTGCCCCAAAAGAATACATATGGCTTCCAGCCTTGTAAAGCAAAACTCAATGTATTTCTGTACAAACGTTCGAGCCATGGCAGGAATATGGCCTGAAATTTTCTTGAAAGTGGTGTTAACACATAAACGTTCACCAAAATAATCAAACCAAGAGCCAGGGTCAAATTACCTAATACTGTGGCTCCTGCTGCCAATAATCCCACACCAACAACCACTGCGATAACGAAATAGCGCAATATTCTTTTGTGATTGGGTGCTCCTCCTGCATCAAGCTTCATCATCATCGCAATCAATACGGGATTGATAACCAGTGCTACAAATAATGAACTTCCCAAAGTCACAATAAGTGTTATCGGTAAGAACTTCATGAATTCTCCCATCAAACCTGGCCAAAATGCCAATGGTAAGAAAGCTGCCAATGTTGTCGCGGTTGAGGCGATGATTGGCATGGCCACCTCTCCTACCCCAATCCTGGCTGCTTCAATGGCGTTATACCCTTCCTCACGTAATCTATACACGTTTTCCACCACCACAATGCCATTATCTACAAGCATGCCCAGCGCCATGATCAATGAGAACAGTACCATCATGTTGATGGACACATCAAACATTCCGAGTATAAGGAACGACATGAACATTGACAATGGAATCGCTACACCAACGAATAGAGAGTTTCTTGTTCCCAAAAAGAAAAGTAAAACAAGGACAACCAGGATTACACCTGAAATAATATTGTTTTCAAGGCTATCTACAAGTGTTCTGGTTCGTTGTGACTGATCATTGGTCTTCGTTACCACTAAGTCTGTCGGAAAAACATTAGCAGTAGCTTCCTCCAATATTACATCGATCTGTTCAGTGGCCAGCAACAAGTTTTCACCACTTCTTTTCACTACATCAACCATAACTACTGGTTGTGTTCTCAGTCTTGCGAAATTCTGCTTTTCCTTGTAGGTAAAATTCACAGTCGCCAGATCTCGGAGGTAAACGATATTACCCTTTTCATGCTTCACCACTACATTGAGCAATTCCTGAGGCGTTTTGAATTCTCCAACTACTCGAATTGATCTTCGAATCTCTCCTTCTCTGACACTTCCACCAGACATGGTGATGTTCTCACTTCTAATGGCATTCTCAATGTCTCCGAAGTTGACCTTACGCGCTTCCATCTGATACGGATCTACGTTGATGCTGACTTCCTTTTCATCAATCCCACGAATCTCAACTTTGCTGATTTGCGGAACCTTTTCGATCTGATCTTTTAGGTATTCTGCATAATCATTGAGTTCCTCTATACTGTAATCACCCGATAGATTTAAATTGAGAATTGGGAATTCCGAAAAATTCATTTCGAATACATTGGGATCGCTCTGTAAGTCTGATGGCAGTTCTGGTTTTACCCGATCCACAGCATCTTTAACTTTGGTCAGCGCATCCTCTATCTCGGTATCCGGTGTAAACTCTACGATAATTGTAGAGTAATCCTGAACAGATGTTGATTTGATATTATCAACAGAAGAAATCGTATTGACTTCTTTTTCAATTGGCCTGGTAATCAGGTTTTCCATATCAACGGGTGAGTTACCCGGGTGTGGAGTTCCAATGTAAACAATGGGTTGCTTGATTTCCGGAAAGCTCTCCTTAGGCAGATTGATGTAGGTGGTAATGCCCATTGCTACAATGAGCAAGGTGAGTACCAACACTGTCGTCTTATTATTTAAAGCAATTGAAGTGAGCCAAAATTGCTTGTTCACTTGCTTTTCCTCAGTTTTTGTTTCAGCCATGATAGTTTTGTTTTAGGCTTGAATTAATCTCTCTGGATATTGACCAAAACATCTTCAGTCAACTCTCTATAACCCTCAAAAGCAATTACCTGACCTTCTTTGAGCCCATTGGTAATTTCCGTTTGTTGCTGATAAGTAATGCCTGGTTCCACTCTTAACTTCTTAGCCATTGCATTGTTTCCATCCACTACAATCTGGTAAACATATGCGCCACGGCTATCGCGTTGGATCAGTTTACTAGGTATCGTGAAAGCTTCTGCATTTTTGTAGTCCGTAAGATTCAAAACAGATACCTGATTGGGCTTGATCGGAAAATCAACTGTTGGCAAATTCACTTCCAACTCAAACGTTCGATTCTCAATATTGATCACCTGACCAACCGCTGCAACTTCACTATCGAGCGTCTCGCCAAGTGCCGGGAATGATACTTCAACCTTATCTCCCTCCTTGAATTTACCCAGAAATGCTTCTGAAACATCAGACTTGATGTACATCGCATTTGGATTGACCAACCTAATCACAGGGGTACCTGGCTGAGCCATTTCACCCACTCTGACTGGAATATCATCGATCACACCATCAAAGGGTGCAACAATGTTGGTCTTGCTCAATTGTGTTTTAAGCGTCTTCAATCGCTGCTCCAATCCTTCCTTTTGGTTCTTCACCTGCAGGTATTGAATTTCCGTACCAATGTTCTGCTTCCATAAATTAGATTGTCTTTCAAAGACAACCTCGGCCAACTCGAGTGATGTCTCCAACTCCTGAAGATTGTTTTTTAATATATCGGAGTTGATTCTTGCCAGCACTTTTCCCTTACTGATAGTTTCTCCTTCTTTGACATAGATGGCATCAACCACACCTGGAGATTCCGTTGTTAGCATGACATTTTTACGCGATTGCACTGTGCCTCGCATTTCAACTTTATGCACAAATTCAACTGGTTTCATCTCCAATGTAGTGATCAGCACTGCATTCTTTTTGGCTGTTGATTCCAGTTGACCGTTCTCTATGAGCTCCGCTTCAAGTTCCAAAATTTGGGTCTTGAGTTCCTTTTGCTGCTCTTTTAATGAATCCAGCTCTGCAAGTTTATCGGTAGCAGCCTCCGTACTACCACATGCATAAGCCAGGGTAGTAAGCAAGATGATGATTAGAAAGTTATTGACAGTTCTCATGGTTGTTCGAAAAATTTGTCTAGTGTACCTATTGCTTTTAATAAATCTATTTTGGCTATGATGGCATTGTACAACGCCTCATAGTAATTGGTCTGAGCTTCCTTGAGTGAGCTTTCAGCCTCTATTACTTCTAGATTGCTTCCTACTCCCTCCTGAAACTTGGTTTGCGTGACGCTGAAGACTTCCTCAGCCAGTTCCATATTTTCAGATTGAGACATCAAACTATTCTGAGCGTTCTTCAGATTGGTGATTGATTGCGTCCGCTCCATATTGATGGAAGACTCCAACATATCGAATGAATTCTCAATCTTTTGTAGTTCAAGTTTTTGTTGTTGTAGTCGGAAATTGCGCTGAAGGCCCGTAAACAAACTCCAGTTCAGGCTCAGCCCAATCATTGAGTAATTGTACCACTTGTCGGGTCCTGCTCCTTCTACCTCATCCCAGGTCGCTTCAGTCTTAAGTAAGCCGCCAAATGTCGGTGACTGTGTAGAATATCCAAGCTTTGCAAATGCGCCAATTGACGGAACACTTTCTGCATAGATATTTCGAATATTCATTTTTTGGAGCTCCCTGTTTACCTCCAACACCTGATAGTCAGGACGCAAGCTATAGTCATATTGAGCCGACAATAGCGTTTCTTCAGTCAAACTGATCAAATCATCCGAAATCTCTCCTGCTAAAGCAAGCCCATCTTCATACGGATAATTCATTTGGAACTTTAACAATGCGATTGCCAACTCATCCAGCTTCTCAAAGTTTTCTTTCTCAACCTTAAGATTATTCAAAGTCACCTTGAGCCTGCTTACATCTATTTTTTCAGCGAAACCGTTCTCGTACATGGCTTGTGTATCATTCAATAATGAATCAATCCTAGCGATGTTGGTTGTAAATAAATTCAAGCGCTCTTTGTTGATCAGAACAGCATAAAACGCCTTGCTGACGTTTACTTTGATCTCTTCCTCTGTCTGTAGACGGCTCTTTTCTGCAAAGCTTTTGTAGATGCTTGCGGTTTGTAACCCTACAATATATGACCCATTGAATATCAATTGGTTGATCATTACGTTGGCATCTCCAGCGCTTTTCAATTGAAAGAAGTTTTCTGCTGCAGCTACATCACCAATCTGAATTCCTGGAACACCGGCTAATCCTGCCGAGAAGAAACTTGTCGTATCATAAGTGGTGAAAAATCGTGACAACTCCGGATTGTGGGTAAGACTGGCACTCCCACTTACTTGTGGCAGACCGATCCCTATCGTCTCCTTTACTTTTGCTTTCGCGATCTCCTGATCAAGCATGGCATTCTGAGCCGAAACCGAATTGGCAAGTGCGTAGTTGACACATTCTTCCAGCGTCATCAGTTTTTCCTGAGCCTCTAGACCAGGGACTGCTATCGCCAAAAGCAATAATGCGATTAGGATTGGTTTTCTCATGAATGTGAAATATTTAAATCTACTTGTTGAAAATTCTTATAAAGTGCTCTTCCGTCGTGGGTGAGCAAACCATGAACAAAATGGTCAAACAACTGCATCTGCACTTCAACAAAGTCAAATTGACTGCTGGCAAACGTCTGTCCATCAAACATCATTTCGACTTGCTCGATTCTAAATTGCGCAATGATCTCAGTATTAATCTCTGGCCGATAGAATCCTTCAGTGATCCCTCTGTTCAGATTATGTTTGATGTTGGTTTTGATAAAATCAGTTTTGAAGTCCTGAAACATGCCCCAGGCCGTTTTATGATATTTCTGTATGTCATATAGCGTAGACGGATTCATTTTGAGAATATTTTGTCGCATGCAATATGCAATCCGATGCAATTCGTCAATGGCATTCTCTGCGTCCTTGGCGATACTGGTGAATTGCTCTATTTCTCGATCCATGTGCAACCGTGCAACGGCTGTCACCAATTCATCCTTATGGGCAAATGATTGGTACAGTGTCTTTTTGGATATTGATAATTCACGCGCCACGTCATCCATGGTCACGCTGCGAATACCAAGCCTCATAAACAATGACTCTGCTACCTCAACAATCTTTTCCTTCATTAGTTGTACTATCAATTAGCTGATTGAATCCACTGGAAACTATTAGAGCTCCAGTAGTTTCCTCGGTTTCTCAACGGCGAAATTCTGAAAAGGTTTTTAGAAAATGGCTATTTTTTTAATATTACTTTTGAAAACAAAGACTTTCCTTGCCATTCATACAATATCACAATCAAACACTTTTCTATTCCAAACAGGGGAATGGAAATAATGCACTTCTGCTCTTTCATGGATTTGGCCAAGATCATACTGCGTTTGACTCATGGATCAAAATTCTTGAAGGATCACACACGCTCTATATTTTTGACTTGTTTTATCACGGAAGCAGCACACGGCCCAACCAACCACTGTCAAAAAGCAATTGGATTGATCTCATCGACGCATTTCTCCATCAGGAAGGAATTGAGCAATTCAGCATAGCCGGCTTTAGCCTGGGGGGACGATTTGCACTGGCCATGGTTCAACACTTTGCGAGTCGGATAAAGGTGGCCCTGTTGCTTGCCCCTGATGGAATCTATCAGAACCGTTGGTACATTATTTCAACTAGTTGGTATGGAAATTGGTTTTTCAGGCATATCATGCATCATCCAGATTTCTTTGATAAATGGAATCGATTTGCCAAAAAGCTTAGACTTTCTAATCCGTCAATGCTCCGATTTATAGATCGTGTGCTTGGAGAAGAAGCCAACCGCATTAAAGTCTATCAATCCTGGACCTATTTCAAACCCCTTGGTCTTGATAAGCGTGAATTAACAACGCTACTGAATAATTCCAAATCTGGTCAAATTCAGCTATACCTGGGATCGAAAGACCGCATTATCCCTAAAGAACAGATTATTAAAAAAGTAAACTATCAACTTATCAAGACGATTGACGCCAAGCATCATGAGCTAATTGATAAAGCCAGCAGACTGACCCCTCAAATATTTGGGTGAATGCAAACCTAAAATAACTGGGTTACCCTATTTTTGCGCTTTCTCTGAAACCACCTTTCTCGAATGATTCAATTCTTTAAAAAATCCGACAACTCTTACTTAGCAGTTGGGCACGAAAAGTCATTTTCTACTCAGGATTTGGAAACACTCAAATGGTTATTCTCTGGAGCATCTCCAGTTGAAATTCAAAATATCGAAGGAGTGTTTGTAGGTCCAAGAAAAGAAATGATAACCCCATGGAGTACAAATGCTGTGGAGATTACTCAAAACTGTGGGGTAGCCGGTATCATAAGAATAGAGCGGTTCGAAAGAAAAACAACTGAAACTCCTTTTGATCCCATGCTGCATCAACAGTATGACGGTCTTGATCAGGAGGTATTCACCTTAGAACAGTTACCGGAGGATATTCAATATGTAGCCGATATTGCTGCTTATAATGAGACCCATGGGTTGGCACTTAGCGAAGAAGAAATTGAGTTCCTGGATCAGGTTTCATCTGAGATTGGTCGCCCGCTATCAGACTCTGAATTGTTCGGATTTTCACAAATCAACTCAGAGCATTGCCGTCACAAGATTTTCAATGGTTCTTTCGTGATTGATGGTGAGGAAAAAGAGAAGTCACTTTTCCAGTGGATTAAAAAAACATCAAAAGACAATCCTAACTTTATTGTCTCGGCATATAAGGACAATGTAGCCTTTGTACAAGGCCCTTCGGTTGAACAGTTTGCACCTCAAAAACAGGATGCTTCCGATTACTTCGAAACTTCCGATTTTGAATCTGTCATTTCCCTGAAAGCAGAAACGCACAACTTCCCAACAACTGTTGAGCCATTTAATGGAGCAGCGACAGGATCCGGGGGTGAAATTCGGGATAGATTAGCGGGTGGTCAGGGTAGTTTCCCATTGGCTGGCACTGCCGTATACATGACTTCATATCCACGACTGGAAGGTGGTAAAAAGTGGGAAGAAGACATCAAGGCAAGACCATGGCTTTATCAAACTCCAAAGGACATCCTCATAAAAGCCTCTAACGGAGCAAGTGATTTTGGTAACAAATATGGGCAACCCCTTATTTGTGGTAGCCTATTGACATTCGAATATGAGGAAGACGAGACCACTTATGGATTTGATAAAGTGATCATGTTGGCCGGTGGTATTGGCTTTGCAAAGCTCAAAGAAGCCAAAAAACAAACAGTTTCGCCAGGAGAAAAAATCGTTGTGCTCGGTGGTGATAATTATAGAATTGGAATGGGTGGCGGTGCTGTCTCATCAGTTGCTACCGGAGAGTTTCAGAATGCCATAGAACTAAATGCCGTTCAACGCTCGAACCCGGAAATGCAAAAGCGGGTTGCCAACGCCATTCGCGCTATGGCCGAACTACCTGATAATCCAATCGTCTCTGTTCATGACCATGGAGCAGGCGGTCACCTCAACTGTCTATCAGAACTGGTTGAGGATACAGGTGGAAAAATCAACGTAAATGATCTTCCAATTGGAGACCCTACCCTTTCCGACAAGGAAATAATGAGTAACGAATCTCAGGAGCGGATGGGATTGGTAATTAAGGCGGAACATACCGATTACCTCAGAAAAGTTTCTGAAAGAGAAAGAGCACCCTATTATGAAGTGGGTGAAAGCACAGGAGACAACCGATTAGTTTTTGAAAACAACAAAGGAGAAAAACCATTTGATCTTACCCTGGATCACCTGTTTGGCGCCTCACCCAAGACAATCCTCAATGACACTCCACAGTCCAAGACATTCAGAGAACCTACCTACGATTCAAACGCAATCAGAGAATATGTAGAGCGTATTCTTCAGCTAGAAGCTGTTGCATCCAAAGATTGGTTAACAAACAAAGTTGATAGATCGGTGACGGGGAAAGTTGCCACACAACAAACAGTCGGAGCAATACAGGTGCCCCTTAACAATGTAGCTGTCATGGCACTAGATTTCAAGAGCTTAAAAGGTGCTGGAACCTCCATTGGTCATTCTCCTGTATCAGCATTGATCAACTCTGGAGCTGGATCAAGGCTCTCAGTTGCCGAATCCCTCACTAACCTGGTTTTCGCACCACTTACACACGGATTGAAGGGTGTCTCACTGAGCGCGAACTGGATGTGGCCAGCTAAAAATGAAGGTGAAAATGCTCGACTTTATCAGGCCGTTGAAGAAATCAGCCAGTTTGTGTGTGATTTGGGCATAAACATTCCTACTGGAAAGGATTCGTTATCCATGACTCAGAAGTACCCTGATGGTAAAAAGGTATTTTCACCAGGAACAGTCATTGTTAGCACCGTTGGTGAGGTTTCGGATATCAGGAAAACAGTGTTACCGGCTTTGAACAATAATATCAATGATTCACAACTAGTTTACATTGATTTCTCGGGGTGTGAGTTTGAACTGGGAGGTAGCAGTTTCTCTCAAATACAAAATGCGCTTGGGAACAAAACTCCAGACGTAGATATCAAGACTATTCTTCAGGCATTCAATACCGTTCAAAAGCTGATCGTGGAGGGGAAAGTTTACGCAGGCCATGACGTTTCTGCCGGTGGTTTGATTACCACATTACTGGAGATGAACTTCCCAAATACCACTGGAGGACTAAATATCGACCTTTCCTCTTTTGAAGAGGAAGACATTATCAAGCTGCTCTTTTCCGAAAAGCCAGCTATTGTTCTTCAGGTCGACGGGGATGGCATTGATGCTTTGCAGGATTCAGGCATTGCATTTGAAGTAATTGGGCAGCCAAATTCCGATCGCACCCTTTCCATTCAATCAAATCAAGCATCAGTTCAGTTGCCGATTGATGAAATGAGAGACATTTGGACAAAAACATCACATCTACTCGACAAAGCACAGAGCACTACACAAACTGCGAATGACAGGTACAAAAATTATAAGCATCAGCCGCTAGCCTATCAATTCCCGCAATCATTTACAGGCTCATTGAGCCAATACGGAATTGATCTAAATCGAAAAAATCACCCTGCGCCTAAAGCAGCCATAATCCGTGAAAAAGGTGTCAATGGTGATCGGGAAATGGCCTATAGCCTGTGGATGGCAGGATTTGATGTGAAGGACGTTCACATGACTGATCTGGTAGCAGGTCGCGAAGACCTATCTGACATCAACATGATTGTATTTGTCGGTGGTTTCTCCAATTCTGATGTACTTGGTTCGGCCAAAGGGTGGGCTGGTTCGTTCTTGTTCAACCCAAGGGCCAAGGAGGTACTTGATAAATTTTATGCAAGAAAAGACACTTTGAGCTTAGGCGTTTGCAATGGTTGTCAGGTCATGATGGAACTTGAGAAGGTTTATCCTGAGAAAGATATTCATCCAAAAATGCATCATAATATTTCTGGAAAGTTTGAATCTTCTTTCGTGAACGTAGACATATTGCCTAATAAAACGGTCATGTTTGAATCACTATCCAATACCAAATTGGGTATATGGTTGGCACATGGTGAAGGCAGATTTCAGTTTGATGGACCTGAATCTGATTACATCATTCCTGTAAAGTATGCGTATGAACAATTTCCTGGAAATCCGAATGGTAGTGATTTTGCAGCAGCAGCAGTTGCTTCAAAGGATGGACGTCATGTGGCGATCATGCCACACCTGGAACGCACCATATTCCCATGGAACTGGGCTCACTATGGAGATAAGCTTAAGCATGAGGTCAGCCCATGGATCGAACCTTTCGTAAATGCACGAAAATGGGTCCAGGATAAAGTCTAATTTTCTTTTTCTGTTCAAATTGATGTTAGCTTCTTTTTAAATTTGATAAATACTTCTATTTTTGCCGTCCAATTGAGCAATCATGATTACTCAAGGATATCAAATGTGGTGATATAACACTTGAAACTGTATCATTTTTATTGGCCTATGGTGTAACTGGCAACACGTCTGATTTTGGTTCAGAAGAGTCTAGGTTCGAGCCCTAGTAGGCCAACAACTTTTATTAATCCCGGCACAACCGGGATTTAATATTTAATCATGTCATCAGTCAAAATTTTTGCAGGTAAAGGCACTCAATCTCTCGCGGAGAAGATTGCAGATAGCTATTCCATTCCTCTTGGGGATTACACATCGCAAAAATTCAGTGATGGCGAATTGCACGTTAGTTTTAATGAATCAATAAGAGGAAGCGATGTTTTCCTGATTCAGTCCACCACACCTCCATCTGATAACATCCTGGAACTATTGCTTATGATCGATGCTGCTCGCAGAGCAAGTGCGAAATATGTGACGGTTGTAGTTCCTTATTATGGTTATGCCAGACAGGACAGAAAGGACAAACCACGTGTTGCCATTGCGGCGAAGATGATAGCGAACCTATTCACGGCAACCGGTGCAGATCGGTTAATGACAATGGATTTGCATGCGGGACAAATTCAGGGATTTCTGGATTTACCAGTGGATCACCTAAATGCCACAGCGATATTTATCCCCTATCTGAAATCATTGCAATTGGAAAATCTGATTTTCGCTGCACCAGACGTTGGCGGTAGTGCTAGAGCTCGCTCTTACGCTAAATTCTTTAATGCTGAAATGGTGATTTGCGACAAGCACAGAAAGCGAGCCAATGAAGTGGCCAGCATGCAGGTGATTGGAAATGTCGAAGGGAAAGATGTTGTGTTGGTAGATGACATGATCGATACGGCAGGAACGATCTGCAAAGCAGCTGGTATCATCAAAGACAAAGGGGCCAAATCAGTGAGAGCTGTATGTACACATGGTGTTCTTTCTGGCAAAGCTTATGAAAAAATTGAGGCTTCCGCTTTAGAGGAAGTCGTTATTACAGATACCATTCCTAAAAAGCAGATAGGCGAAAAGATTCGTGTTTTATCTGTGGCTGAACTGTTTGCAAAAGCGATTCAAAGAACACACAGCCATGAATCCATCAGTGAACTATTCATTGAGGGATAATCAATTTAAGCAATATTATAACTACATATAAATTATGAAAACTGTTGAGATTATAGGGTATAAAAGAGCAAATCTCGGCAAAGCTGAATCCAAGAAATTGAGAGGTGAAGGTTTTGTTCCCTGTGTACTTTATGGTGGAAATGAGCAAGTTCACTTCTATGCGCCAATGATTCTTTTCAAAGATCTCGTTTATACTGGAGAAGCTCGATTCGTTGAGTTGAACATCGAAGGAGATCAGCGAAAAGCAATCATGCAGGATCTTCAGTTCCACCCTGTTAGCGAAACCATTCTTCACGTGGACTTCCTGGAGTTGTCCGATGACAAGACAGTGACCATGAAAATCCCTGTGAAACTGCAAGGAAATGCACCAGGTGTACAGCAAGGAGGTAGATTAATTATGAAAATGCCTCACCTAAATGTGAAAGCTACTCCTGGCAACATGCCGGAATTCATCAATGTTGATATCTCGGGATTAAAGCTTGGTAAAACCATCAAAGTAGGTGCCATTGAGCCTCAATCATACGAAATTCTAACCAGCCCACTTGTATCTATTGCTTCTGTTGAAGTGCCACGAGCAATGAAAGGGAAAGATGGAGATGAAGGAGAAGGTGAAGGAGAAGGTGAAGCTGAAGAAAGCGGAGAAGAGTAAGAATAAAATAACATCAATTGAAAATCCTGCCCATATTTGGGTGGGATTTTTTTGTTTGCACGCAATATGAAGTATTTGATAGCTGGCTTGGGCAACATAGGCCCAGAATATGAACTTACGAGACACAACATTGGATTTCTGGTACTGGATCGACTCGCTGACAAATTTGATTCAAAATTCGAGCAGGACAGACATGCATTTATTACGCTGATCAAGCACAAAGGGCGATCAATTTATCTGATCAAACCAACCACTTATATGAATCTCAGTGGCAAAGCCGTCAATTATTGGTTAACCGAATTGAAAATCCCCAAGGAACATTTACTCGTCATTACAGATGATATTTCTATTCCTTATGGTAAAATCAGAATTAGAAAAAAAGGCTCTGCCGGTGGACACAATGGATTAGGAAATATTGAGCAACTGACCGGTGGCGCAAATTATACCCGATTGAGATTTGGTGTGGGAGATGACTTTTCAAAAGGAAAGCAAGTGGACTATGTTTTGGCTCCTTTCAAATCAGCAGAAATGGATGATTTGGTTTTAAACATGGACCGGGCAGTTGATGCGACTTTGGCGTTTTGCACCATAGGTGTTGACAGGGCAATGAATCAATATAATGGATGACTACCTCTTTCATACGGATCGAATGGGTTTCAGAAACTGGCAAGACCGAGACTTGAAGCCATTTATTGAAATGAATCTTGATCAGCATGTGATGGAGTTCTTTCCCTCGCTGATGTCTGAAAGCGCATCCAGGGAAGCTGTCGCTAACCAAAAGAAATTAATTACTCAAGAAGGCTATGGATTTTATGCAGTTGACAAATTAGAAACTCAGGAATTCGTTGGCTTCATTGGATTTAAGAAAGTAAACTTCGAAGCATTCTTTACCCCTGCCTATGAAATAGGCTGGAGGTTAGCTACTCGGTTCTGGGGTAATGGCTATGCGACGGAAGGGGCGCTTAAGTGTCTGGATATAGCGAAAAGCAAATTTGGATTGCTTGAAATGCACTCATTTACAACTTGGAATAATGTAAGATCTCAGCGTGTAATGGAGAAAATAGGCATGGAAAAAATTGGAGCCTTTGAGCATCCATCTTTGGCAGCTGACTCCACTCTTAGAAATCACGTGCTTTATCTGAAAATACTTGACCAAGCTCCTGACAGCACGCATTCATGAATAAAAACAACCTTAGCATTGCGGTCATTGGCGGAGGGGCGGCAGGCTTTTTTACTGCCATCAACATCAAGGAGAAAAACTCCTCATACTCGGTAGATATTTTCGAAAAAGGCAGTAAGCTGCTACAAAAAGTAAAAGTCTCTGGTGGTGGAAGGTGTAACGTCACTAATGACCGCTCAGAGGCTTCAGAATTGGTGAAGTTTTACCCCAGAGGTGAAAAGAAGCTCTACAAGTCTTTTCAACAATTTGGCACAAAAGAAATGCGCCAATGGCTCAGCGAGCATAACGTACCTACCGTTGCTGAGCACGACCAAAGGGTGTTCCCAAAATCCAATTCATCTCAATCCATAATTGATTGCTTCATTGATCAAACCAAAAAGCTCTCCATTGGCATTGTTCCGAATGCGCCATTGATCGAACTCGATAAAAGGAATGAGAAATGGGAGCTGAAGTTTAAAGGAGATGAATTAAAGACCTATGACCGAGTCATTATCGCAACTGGGTCATCTGAAGCCACCTGGTCTATTTTTGATCCGCTAGGTATCAAGATGACCCCACGAGCACCATCGTTGTTTACTTTTAACATCAAGGACGACCGCATTGCTGATTTGGCAGGAATGGTCTTCCCTCAGGCAATTGTTAGGATAACAAAAACGAAGCTTCAGGAATCTGGTCCGCTGCTGTTCACGCATTGGGGAATGAGCGGACCGGTGATTCTCAAACTGTCTTCATGGGGCGCACGAGAACTTGCAGAAAAAGCATATAGGTTCAATGTCATTATAAATTTCTCCGGAAAGTCTTTTGATGATTTTGGAAATGAGCTCAGAGCAATCAAAGGTCAAAACCCGACCAAAAAACTTAAGAATATTCGTATTGAAGACATCCCAAAAAGATATTGGGAACGACTCCTTAGGCTTCAGCAAATAGGAGACAAGCCTATTGGAGAGCTTTCGAAGAAGGAAATGAACAAACTCATTGAAGAGCTAACGCAAGCTGTCTTTGAAGTGAGCGGTAAGAGCACTTTCAAAGATGAATTCGTCACATGCGGCGGCATAGATCTATCTGAAATTAATTTCCAGAGTATGGAGGCCAAGCGATTCCCCGGGCTTTACTTTGCAGGGGAGGTCATTGACATTGACGCCCTTACTGGTGGTTTTAACTTTCAGGCTTGCTGGACAGCTGGATGGTTGATCTCCGAACACTTAACAACAGAATTATCATGACAGATCATATCATTACACTTGGGATACAAATTGTGCCAAAAAGCAAATCGCATGACACCTACTCTCTGGTTGACAGGGCTATTGAGGTCATTCAGCAGTCTGGCATTAAACACATCATCACACCTTTCGAAACGGTAATGGAAGGCCCTTATGATCAATTGATCATGATTTCGGAAATAGCTCAGAAGGCCGTTCTCGAAGCTGGCGCAGACGAATGCTTGGTCTATCATCGCATCCACTATCGCAAAAACGCTGACGTCACTTTCGAAGAGAAAAGACTCGATAGATAATGCCTTATTTCTCGTTGAAAACCTGCTCCATTGAGTGAATACCATATTGATCTATGGCATTTGCAAGATTTTCTTTGCTGACCTGAACACTTTCCAGTAAAATGGATGGCACCCCTATGAGGCCGTTATTTTCTCGTGCATTGATCATCTGAACAATGGATTTGTAATCGTCTTTTGCAATCCTTGATGCCAATAGCGCAGCGGTGCTGGCAAGGTTTACAACTGGGAGATAGACCGACATATCTTGAATGTCCTTTGCCATTCCTTGACAAGCAGTTAACTCCGCATCTAACCCAATAACAACTGTGTTACTTTGATTCGTAATATTCATGGCCCTAATCGCTCCTTCAGCAATCACATCATTTCCAGCAATAATCACATCGACATCACCCTGGTATTCAGCCATAAAAGCGTTCATCTCCATATATGCCTCAAAATCTGTCCATTCCTGAAGGTGTTTATTCATCACCAAATCAATCTGACTACTTAAGAGCGCCGACTGCAATACAGACATTTGTCCCTCAGCTACGAGTTTACTGTTATTGTCCTTTAGTGGACCACTCAGCACCACATACTTACCTTTGGGAACTTTTGATAAGGCATATTCTGCCTGTTTTACCCCAATATCCCTAACGTCAAAGGACAAATAATAACTTATAGGTGCATTGGTCATCATGCGACTATATGCGACAACAGGCACTGATTTGCTTTTTGCGTACTCAGCAATTTCCTTACTGCTGGCAGCATTTGCGGGCACAACGATCAGCACGTCAACACCAAGATCTATGAGTTCTTTGGACTGATTGACCTGAAGTTGTTCATTACTTTGACAAAGTCGAACAATGAGTTCACCCCCCTGATTCTCAACCCCTCTTTTGAGTATTTTGTGCTCTACTTGCCAGCGTTGGGCAATACTGTCATCCATGCTAAACCCAACTTTAAAATCTTGAGCAAAACATAGGAAGGCAAACAGAAAAAGTGCTGAAAATAGAAAATGCTTCATGGTCGGACTCTTTAGTGAACATATAAGTTACACATAACTTATATAACTTGCAAAAGTCTCCCCGCTTGCTAGCTCATCGATTCTAAAAATGTTTTGATTTCCTGATGAATCATTCTCAATTCACTTTTCCTTATTACAAATGGAGGAAGTATATAGATGACATTACCCAATGGCCTGAGTAGAATGTTTCTTGATAAAAAATATTTGTAGATTTCATCTCTGATATTGCTGTGATAGCCCGATGAATCGGCCTCAAGTTCAACAGCCAGAATTGTCCCTCTTACACGCGCTTCCTTTACCACCGCCAGAGACTCAATCTCACTTACAAATTTTACGTGAGCCGTGTTAATCGCCTCAATTTTATCCTTAACCTTTTTCTTGGTGAGCTGCTTCAATGTCGCATTGGCTGCAGCACATGAGATTGGATTGGCCGTGTAAGAATGACCATGATAAAAGGTCTTAAGTTTGTCATCATTATCAAACGCCGACTCTATTCTTTTATTCGCAACTGTCAAGCCCAAAGGAAGAAATCCTCCTGTAATGCCCTTTGACAGGCAGAATATATCAGGTTTTTGTGTTAGATAATTTGAAGCGAACATTTCACCTGTCCTACCAAAACCAGTCATCACTTCATCTGCAATACACACTACCTCTCGACTTCTGGCAATACCAATCAGTTCATCCAGCACTTCAGGCTGGTACATCCTCATACCCGCGGCACCCTGCACAAGCGGCTCATAAATAAACGCCGCAGTTGCATCATCTACTATTTCCCTCATTTTTTGGATAGCCTCCTGACCATCTCCTGCCGGAAACGGAATGAATTGTACATCAAAAAGGTGTTCAGCAAAAGGTTCGTTAAAGACATTTCGGTCGGCAGCTGACATAGCCCCGAAGGTATCACCGTGATAGGCTCCTTCAATGGCAATTACTTTTGTTCGCTTTCGGCTCATATTGTGCCAATACTGAATAGCCAGCTTCAATGCTACTTCAACAGAGGTACTGCCATCATCAGAAAAGAATACACGTGATTGTTCATCTGGCAATAAATCAAGTAGCTGTTGCGTAAGCTTGATGGCCGGTTTATGTGTGAATCCAGCGAAAATCACATGCTCCATTTTGATGGCCTGCTTTGCAATGGCCTGAGCTATTTTGGGATTTGCATGCCCCAGATTATTGACCCACCACGATGACACTGCATCTAATATTTTATCACCGTCCTCTCTATAAAGCCAAACACCTTGTGCTCTTTCAATCAATATCGGATCCTCTGCCAATAGGGAAGTAAACGGATGCCATACATTTTGTCTATCAATTTCAAGCCAATTCTTCATGCCAATTTTTCTTTAATAATGCTGCGTATCTGATTACCATCTCGGTATCAACATTCTCTTCATGATTGATTCTTCCCAGACACTTCCAGCCTGATTTCTGTAAGATAATGCGCTCGCTTTCTTCATTCGAGGGACCATTGAAAACGATCCCCTTCACGCTCAATTTTCGGGACTTCAATGCTTCAATCGTGAGAAGAGTATGATTAATACTTCCAAGGTAAAGGTTCGCTACTAATACTACTTGTGCCTCAAATCGCTCGACAAGGTCAATCACATAGTCCTGATCATTCAATGGCACCAAAGCACCACCTGCTCCCTCGATCACAAGGTCATTGCTGGTAACAGGTACTTCGAAACCACTTAATTTAATTTCGACTGACTCATCTTTTGCCGCCGCATGAGGAGATGCGGGCATTTGCAGTAAATAAGACTCTTGATGAAAGGTTATCCCAGTGCCAGTCAATGCGCTAACCGAGTCAGTATCTCTTGGATAACCACACTGAACGGGTTTCCAATAATCTGCATTCAACATTTGACACAACATAGCGCTAACGATTGTCTTTCCACTATCTGTACCTATCGCCGTTACAAAATATCTCATTTCATTTTATAGTTTTTAGACCCTCAGAAAGCGCCTTTACCATTTCAACAATCTCCTGATCTTCATTATGCGCATGTAAACTAATTCTTAATCGTTCTGCACCTGCTGCCACCGTGGGGGCAAGAATAGGTCTGATGTCAAAACCCGCTCCCTGTAAGTAGGTCGCCAAGTGACTACATCGTTCATTTCCAGCCACTAAAACTGGTTGAATAGCTGAATTAGAAATGCTTGTTATATCAGCTGTTTCTTTCATACTGTTTTTGAAGAGCTCTATTTTACTTCTTAACTTATCTTGGATCTCAATGTGCTCACCCAGATAGATAAATGATTCCCTTATGGCAACCAATGCATGTGGTGGCAGAGAAGTAGTGTAAATAAAACTACGTCCAAAGTTGATGAGATAATCACACAGTTCCTGACTTCCAACTACAACGGCACCATGCACGCCCATAGCCTTGCCGAATGTATAAACCTTCGCAAATACGCTATCGCTCACACCGTGCTGCAAAAGCCATCCTCCTCCCCTTTGACCATGGGTACCCGTACTATGCGCCTCGTCAACTATCAAATAGGCACCATACTGCTTGCACAACCTGAGTATGTCATCTAAAGGTGCCTCGTCCCCATCCATGCTATAAACTGATTCAATGGCAACATATTTGATACCTACTGCTGCCTTCAGCCTTCTTTCAAGATCCTGTGTGTCATTGTGCGAAAAAGCATAGGATGTGGCTTTACTTAACCATGCACCCTCCTTGATACATACATGAGCTAATCGGTCATACAAAATGGTATCTCCTTTTTGAGGAACAGCTGATAGCAATGCCTGGTTGGCAGCATATCCGGAATTGAAAATTAAAGCAGCCTGATCTTGGAACACTTCTGCCAAATACGCTTCGGTCTCATCGTACAATTCGTGGTTGCCTGTGATCAACCTCGAGCCAGTACTACCATTCATTTGACTTACTGTCTTATTGTGAATCCGATTTTGCAATTGCTCATTTCTGGCAAGTCCCAGGTAATCATTGGAAGCAAAGTCGTACCCATTTACATTCGATTTCAGTGTTCTGAAATTGCCCTGAGATCTTCTTTTCTGCAGTGCAGCCAATATGCTATCCGGTACTTTGTCCATTGATAATGATTCAAGGCGAATTTACAAGGGCACCCGTTATCTTTGCCCTCCATGCGTAAAATTTGGTGCGTTTTTTTTCTCACTTTATCATTTGGTCGGCTGAATGCACAGGATCAGACACCCTTGACTCATGAGGTGCGTTTGGTAGTAGACAATGATGTATTCACCTCTCTCTATCGAGATCAATACTATACGAGTGGTCTTTTTGGTTACTATCGTAAATGGATACCTGTTGACAAAAATTTCAAATTGATTAGATCCTTTTCGCTCAATCAACGCATGTATACCCCGAGACTGGTTTCGTGGAGTGATACACTGGATTTTGATCGCCCATATGCTGGTCTGTTATCAGCCTTCATTGATCATGAATTTTATTTGGCACAAGCCAGGTATCTCAAGCTAAGTTTTGAGCTTGGCTGGATGGGTGGCGCAACAAAAACAGCCGAAATACATCAGTTCTGGCACAGGGTCTTGCAAATGCCCATTCCAAGTGGCTGGGATTATCAAATCAACAATAGTCCTGTGATGAATTTTTACGGCACCTATGTGCAAACTATAGCGGCCGGGGAGTTTGCTGACATGGCTACTGAATCCAATGTTGCTTTTGGGACGATCTACTCTAATGTAAGACAGGAGATTCTGTTCAGACTTGGAGTTATCTCACCCCTTGATCGATCCGTCCATTACAACGGACAACTGGGAAACGAGGGTGCCACATTCGACAGTAAACAACCCACAGAATTTTATGTATTTGCTGCTCCAGGACTGGAATTTAACCAATACAATGCCACCATAGAAGGCAATCTATTTGGCATTGAGAGTACACATACAGAAGCTTCATCACGTTGGATTTTTCAACAAAAATTTGGGGTAATGGTGAGTTGGTCTGTTATCGATGCAACGCTTACTTACTATGTTCGCTCTAAGGAAACAGCTGAAGCCTTCCCTCATTTTTATGGCGGGCTGCACTTAAACTATCGTTTTAAATGAATCGATCTTTTTTAGGAATTGCTCTGCTAATGATCGTGCATTTTGCACTTGCTCAATCACACGACTTAGGTCTCAATCCACCCAAAACTGAATGGAAGCAAATTGATACTGATCAATCAAATGTAATTTTCCAAGCTGGACAGGAAGCGCAGGCTCAACGCGTTACCCAAATTATCAAACAACTCTCAGATAACTCCTTCTATGCCATTGGTGACCTTGAAAGAAAAGTTGACATCATTCTTCAAAACCAATCCATTACACCAAATGGCTTTGTGACCGTGGGTCCGTACAGATCGGAGTTTTACACCACTGCGCCACAATACAATTTTGGAGGAGCAGTTGACTGGCTGGATATGCTGGCGATTCATGAGTACAGACACGTTCAGCAATTCAATAATGCACGAAAAGGTATTTCAAAAGTAGCATCGTGGGTAATGGGGGATTATGCCTGGGCTACCATGGCCGGACTTGCATGGCCGAGATGGTTCTTTGAAGGAGATGCGGTCTACACCGAAACCTCTCTTACCAATGCAGGAAGAGGCCGTATGCCTGCCTTCAAAAACGAATATCGATCCATTTTCTTGTCTGGCGCCAAACCGTTCAAATATGACAAAGCAGCAGCAGGATCGTTGAAGCAGTTTGTTCCCAATCATTATACACTTGGATATTACCTCACGACCCATCTTCGTAATCAATACGGACCTGACGCATGGGAAGACATCCTGGATAAGTCTGTTCGCTACAAGGGATTATTATTCCCGTTTAGTAGAGCTTTAAAAAAGAAGACAGGGTTGAAGACTCCAAAGCTCTATCTCCAAATGGTGGAAGAACTGACTGAAACATGGTCTGCTGAACCTCTTAGTAGTCAGGAAGGAGTGAATCAAATTAATCAGTCAAAAAAGAAAAGTGTTACCAGCTATCGAAATGCTGCCTTCATATCCGACACAGAACTTGTTGTCCAGAAATCAGGGTATGATCTTGCCCCGACCATTTACCAAACAGATCTCAATGGAAATGAAGCCCGTATCCTGAAAATTGGATATAATTCGAGACATAATATCACGCTCAAACATCGAGATAATAAAATCTACTGGGCAGAAAACACCTATGATCCCAGATGGGCAAACAAGGAGTACAGTGTGGTCATGTCTTATGATATACTTTCAAAGAAAACGACCCAGCTTACCACCCAGACAAAGTATTTCGCCCCTGATGTTTCGCCTGAAGCTAAACAGTTGGTGGTTGTCAGCACTACACCTGATTACTCTCAACAGCTACATGTTTTGGATGCAAATACCGGGGTTTTGATTAGCGAAATTCCAAACTCAGATAATTATCAATATAGTTTTCCAGGATGGGCTGACACAAATAATGTCGCTGTAATTGTTAGAAAGGATAGCAAAAACGCTATTGCGCTGATCAACGTAAAGTCCGGACTACCCAGCATCATCACCCCTTTTTGGCATGAACAGATTGGATACCTCTCAAATTCGGATGACCACATTTACTTTGCCGGTATTTTCGATGGAACTGACAATATTTATGCGCTTGAAAAAAGCACCCGGAACATTTATAAAATAACATCTTCACATTTTGGTGCGACCATGCCCATTGTAAGTCCTAATGGCAAGCAACTTGTATACAGTGACTTCACCTCCAATGGCTATGACCTTAAGATGATTGAGTTGAACCCGTCCAATTGGCAGCATCAAACATCTCTAAAAAAACCAACCTATTTCTTTGAGCAAGGCACAAATACAACTGATATCCTAAACGATCTACCCGATGATCAATCAGAAATCAAGGCTTTTAAAGGTACAATCCCAAAAGTCCATAGCTGGAATCCGCTTTACTTCCATCCAAATGTGGGCATACAGGTTTATGCCAACAACCTGATGTCTACCTTCAGCACAATAGGTGAAGTGAGCTACAATATCAATGAGGAAACATATTCATATCAGGCAACCGCGTCATATGGTAAGTTTTATCCAGTTATTAGTTTAGATCTAGAACGAGCAAATCGATCAAGACCTGTATCAGCCATTATTGAACCAGAGCAACGAGAATTTGAATTCGTTACAGGCGGTATTGACTGGATTGAAAATAATGTTGGGTTGAGTTTTACCTTGCCATGGAACCTCACCTATCGAAACTATAGAACAAAATTATGGCTGACGAATGGTATAACAGCCAAACAACTTACATTCATCGACTTTGAGCCAGGCACCAATGAGCTTTTTAGTGCTTACACTTTTTCGCTTGATTATTACACGCTTAAGCGAACACCTGTTCAGCAGCTCAATTATACCTTAGGAGTTGCCATGACATTAAATATCAACAAAACACTGATGACGGCTGCAAACGATAGTTACTCAGTGAATTTTAGATCCAGCACATTTCTTCCTTCAATCTTTAGGAATCATAGCGTAGTAATCAATCTTGATTACCACTCCGAACCATTCGAATCTGTTTACAAATTTCAGGACAATGTCAGATACGCCAGAGGATACATTGGAGAAATTCATAGCAAAATGTCACGAATCGGAATCAATTATGCTTTACCTCTTCTCTATCCTGACCTTGCACTTGGCCCCATTATGTTTATCAAAAGAGTTAAACTAAATAGCTTCTACGATATGGGTATTGCAACACTTAACGCCACACCATGGAGTGAGTTCCTCAATCTTTCCTCAGCCTCTTCGAGGCTTTTTACTTCTTCGACCCCAAGAACAACCAACTACTTTAGCAGTGTTGGCGGGGAATTAACTTTTGATTTTCGTGCCTTCAGGAGTCTTGAAATGGACTTAGGCGTGAGGGCTAGCTATTTACTCAACGATCAAGGTGATCGAAATCCATTGCAGTTTGATTTGGTTTTGACCTCCATCGGATTATAAGATTGTATTTTTCGAAAGAGTCTTAAAAGAACGCTACTTAGAAAAAACAATATTTTCAATATTATATCCCATTAATAAATATATTGTATTTATTCAATGTTACTATTGAATAGCTTTTAATGTTTAGTCAATTTTGTAATGTAATTCATACTTCAAACAGCGACAAATTATGAAAACAGCAATTACAATGACAGCCCTATTGTTCATAGCACTAACATCTTCTGTTACTGCTCAGGACTTCACATTCAATTACAACATGAAAGAACTCGATGAAGTTCAACAAGTAAATGATATCAAGAAGCATTTTCTTGGTGAGGAAGTTGCAACAAAACTACAACTACTCAAAGAAACTTATACTTATAAGGAAAAAGACCCTATTAGCCTATCAGAGCGTACGGTAGTTGAAAAAACGGCTATTTACAACTCTATCAAGAAATTAAGCAAGTATTACAAAAAGCAATTGAAAACCGGCACGGTTACCAAAGAGGATGCAACTACGCAGATGGTAAATGCCCTGAATATTGCGCTTAACATCCGATACCAGAGTACTGAAGAATTGGAAGATCTGCTTTGGGACATTAAAGATCCTAAACAGCTTACAAGTCTTTACACCTCTCAGGTAAAACTGGATTTCTAATTAGCATTCATAGTTAATAGTTCTTCATACTTCATTCATGTTCAAAAAGCTCTGACAGACGGTCAGGGCTTTTCTTTTTTATGTTGTTATACTATTTTGACTTTCACAGGTTGACAATTGATATTAAAACCAGTAGGTTTCTCTGTTTTAATAGATTTTTATAATTTCGAAGTTAATTGAAAAACTACCCCATGAGAATCTTAATAAATCTTATCCTTTGCTTTGGAGTATTTGCAGCTATAGGACAGGACAAATTTACATTTCGATACAACCAGGAAGAGCTGGAGGAGCCTTTGGCAATGGAAGATGTAAAAGAACATTTCCTCGGAGAGGACATAGCCGTCAAAATGCAACTCTTAAAGGAGAGCTACACCTACAAAGAGAAAGATCAAATCAGCAATAGTGAAAGAACGGTCATTGAAAAACCAGCCATTTTCAACTCGGTTAAGAAAATCTCCAAGTACTATAAAAAGGAGATCAAAAAAGGCAAAATCAGTGAAGAGGATGCACTAACGGCGCTCAACAATGCACTGGTTATTGCACTGAACATCCGTTACCAAGACACTCAAGCTTTCGAAGATTACCTATGGAAAGCGAAATCTCCTGATGCCATGGTTGATGTTTACGCTAACAGTGTTGAGCTTGACTATTTCTAGCCTTTTAGATTCACCGCTTAATTAACTATCTCCTCAACAGGCTTGTTTTTGAATGCCTCCATTGGCTTTAATCCGAGGATTTCAAACATTTGTTTGTCTTGATCAACGCCATTATTTGGTGTGGTGAGCAATTCTTCACCAGCAAAGATGGAATTTGCTCCTGCCATAAAGCATAGCGCCTGGTCTTCTACGCTCATGTTTACCCGACCTGCGGATAGTCTTACCTGAGCTTTTGGCATTGCAATTCTTGCTGTTGCTATCATTCTTGCCATGTCCCAAACCGGTACTTTGGGTTGATTCTCAAGAGGCGTCCCCTCCACTGCTACCAATGCATTCACTGGAACAGATTCAGGGTGTTGAGGCATAGTTGCCAAAGTATGAATCATGGAAATGCGATCCTCTGTAGTCTCCCCCATTCCAATAATACCTCCTGAACAAACGGAAATTTCCGCCTTTCTCACATTGTCTAATGTATCCAACCGATCTTCATACTTCCTGGTAGTAATGATGTCATGATAATGATCTTCGCCCGTATCGATATTGTGATTATAAGCATACAAGCCAGCTTCCTTTAGCTTTTTTGCTTGATCTTCAGTAATCATTCCCAGTGTACAGCAAACCTCCATATCCATGGCGTTGACTCCCTTCACCATTTCAAGTACCTTATCAAAGTCCTTGTTATCACGTACCTCTCTCCAGGCTGCTCCCATGCAAAATCTGGAACTACCATTATCTTTTGCCTGAGTGGCCTTATCAAGCACGTAATCTACATCCAACAACTTGTGAGCAGTAACTCCGGTATTGTATCGGGCTGCTTGAGGACAATAAGAACAATCTTCCGGGCAGCCGCCAGTCTTGATAGACAAAAGCGTACTCACCTGAACTTCACTTGGATCATTATTCTGACGATGAACAGTAGCTGCTTCATATATCAACTCCAAAATTGGTCGATTGTAGATTTCAGCTATTTCTTCTTTGCTCCAGTCATTTCTCATGATCATATCAGACTTCATTTAATTGGTTATTGAATTGTTATATCAGCTGGCATGCGAGCCTGGAGCCCTTTCATGCCGGAAAGTATTTTTATTTCATCTGCAAATGCTCCGAGCTCACCCGCATCACTCCAGACCCCTGATCGAACCTCATCTCTCATCTGTCCCATCAGCTGTTCCAGAAGTTGTTTTTGCTGTGGATAGTATCTCACTCTATATGTTTCTAATCCGGCTGCCTCAGCTGCAAGCTCAATAGCATCCTGATAACTACCTAGAACATCCACAAGTCCGGCCTCCAAAGCTTGCTTACCTGTCCAAACTCTACCTCCACCTACTTCGTCAATATCTTCGGGAGTAACTCCCCTACCTTCAGCCGCCTTTGTAATAAATGTTTTGTATCCATCATCAACACCTCGCTGGATGATACTTCTTTCGTGATCACTCAATTGTCTGGTTACTGTATAAATATCAGAATGCTCACCTGTCTTGACCACATCATGAGTAATTCCCAACTTGTTTTCAAGAAAATTTTCAAGATTAAACATCATGCCGAAAATTCCAATTGATCCAGTAATTGTGTTGGGTTGCGCTACAATAGTATCTGCATTCATAGCAATGTAATACCCCCCTGATGCAGCTACACCTGACATGGACGCAATAATAGGCTTGACACCCTTGGTCAGTGATACTTCTCTCCAGATAAGATCGGAAGCAACAAGACTTCCGCCTGGAGAGTTTATGCGTAGAACAATGGCTTTGACTGAACTACTTTCTCTCGCATTTCTGATCTCACGTGCGAAACGCTCACCAACGATCGTATTGTCATCTCCACCCATTACTATATCGCCATCAGCAACGATTACCGCTATTTTGTCATTTGAATATTTACCAGAACCAACAGTCTTTTTATAACTCCCCAGCGAAATAAAATTAATATCCTTGGCTTCATCGACACCTATTCGCTGTGCCAACTTTGATTTGACCTCATCCTCATAACCCGTCACATCTATCAAACCATTTTCTAATGCATCAATGGGCAACTGGATACGCAGGTTCTCCGACATATCAGCTAAATCATCAACGGCAATCTTCCTGCTCTCAGCAATACCTTCGAGAAAGATTTCATAGATGCCTTTGAGCAAAACCATGTACTGTTCACGGTTTTGGTCGCTCATATCCTTACGGATAAATGGTTCAACAAAGCTCTTATACTTTCCTACTCTGAATATCTCGGGCTTTACCTCCAGTTTATCAAATAAACCTTTCCAGAAAGTAATATTTGCGCTTAGTCCATTAAACTCTAATGATCCATTTGGATGTAGGTAAACTGAATCAGCAATTGATCCCAGGTAATAGTCGCCCTCTGAGACGTACTCTCCATATGCGTATATAAACTTTCCTGACTCTTGAAAATCTATCAATGCATCTCGGATTTCTTTTAGGGAAGCATAGCTGGCTCCAAGGTAGCGATGCTCCATATAGATCCCTTTGATCTTTGCATCCTCCTTGGCGTACTTGATTGATTTAAGAATATCAGTTAACCCAATCATTCTTGGACCCGAATTGGGTAGTATTTCCGCCAATGGGTCTTCAATGGATCGTTCTACTACGACACCACCCATGTTCAAGTAAAGAATAGAATTCTCTTTGACCGAAGGGATTTCATCTGATTCCAATGCTGAAACAATCCCAGCAAAGAAAATGAATCCAAAAAATGTAAAAAGAGTAAGTCCCACAAGGGTGGCAAGCAGGTTCCTTAAAAACGCCATATAGTTTGTTGAATTGGTAGCAAATCTAATTATTGAATAGTTTTAGACGGATAGATTTGTAGATTGTTTTTGTCGAGCTCTAATTCAAGGCATCAATGCCAAAATCCTAAGCATGAGTGGTATTTATATATTGGTAGGTGGAAATCAGGGAAACAGATTGTCCTATTTACAACGCTCAGTTGAATGCCTCAAGGAGAAGGGTATTATGATTAATCGGTGCTCCAGCGTTTACGAATCCGAACCTTGGGGTAAAAGCGATCAACCCTGGTTTTTAAATGCTGTCCTGGAAGTGACATTTGAAGGATCACCTGAAGATCTATTGGATATATGCCTGGAAAGTGAACACGATATGGGTAGGATAAGGACGGAAAAATGGGGGCAAAGAATCATAGACATTGATATACTTTTCTATCATGATAAAATAGTCACCTCAGAAAAGCTCATGCTTCCGCATCCGAGAATTCAGGAAAGGAAATTTACCTTGATACCTTTAGCTGAATTAGCTTCTTCTTTGCAACATCCAATTTCCAATCTATCAATTGAACACTTATTGTCTATTTGCAAAGATCCTTTGGCATGTAAGGTTTCAGACTTAACCTTGCGTATATGAGCATTTGGGAAGGTTTATTACTGATCGCAGTGGGGATTGGTGCTGGATTTATTAATACTGTCGCAGGGGGAGGATCGTTGATTACGCTACCCATTCTGATTTTCATGGGTTTGCCATCAGCAATGGCCAACGCATCCAACAGAGTGGCTATTTTCTTTCAAAATATCTTTTCAGTTCAGGGCTTTAGAAGCAAGGGTGTATTTGTTTACCCCTACTCTATCTGGGTGGCTCTGTCCGCAATGGCTGGAGCAGTACTTGGTGCACAAATCGCCGTAGACATGTCTAGCGAACTGTTTAATCGCATCCTGGCCATCATCATGATCATCGTTATCATTCTCACGGTCTTCAAACCCGGATTTAAGGCAGATGGAGTTGAGCTATTTTCAAAAAAGAAAAACACGATCAGCATCATCCTATTCTTTGGAGTGGGTGTTTATGGTGGATTTATTCAGGCTGGTATTGGATTCTTAATGATTGCCATTCTCACAGGTATTCACAATCTCCCAATGGCCAAGACCAATAGCATCAAAGTATTCGTAGCACTCTGCTATACCTCACTAGCTTTGATTGTTTTTATCCTGGAAGATCAGGTGAAATGGGAATACGGCCTCACATTGGCCATTGGAAATGCGACTGGAGGCTGGATTGCCAGCAGGTGGTCTGTTGATAAAAGTGACAGACTAATTCGAATCATTCTGATTGTCACTGTCTCTGCGCTTGCCATCAAGCTTTGGTTTTGGAGCTAACCGCTCGTCATAGAAGCTGATAATGCTGCCATCACTTCATCAGCTTCAGCTTCCGTCATGGCTGTATAGAATGGAAGTGCCAGTGCCTGATGACTGATCATTTCTGCAATTGGAAACATTCCGCTAGAGTACCCATATTTATTTGCGTAGTAGGGTTGTAAATGGATGCATGGATAGAAATAGGCTTTAGTTTGTATCCCCTATTCATGCATCTGTGTGATCAGTTTATCCATTACTTTTTCAGGCACACGAACCACAAATGCAAACCAACTTGGTTGATGGAGTACTGTTGGGCATATGACATCCGGAACTTCTTTCAATTTATTCAAATAGAGTTGGGCAAGTTCAGCTCTCTTCGTTACAATCCATTCAATTTTTCTCATTTGTGCAACTCCCAGTGCCGCATTCAACTCGCTCATTCGATAATTGTATCCCAGCTTGTCATGGGTTAGCCACTGCAGGTTGTCATCATCCCTACCTTGATTCCTAACACTTCTCGCATGTCTGAAGATATCTGATCTGTTAGTCACTAAACATACCTCCTTCCCCTGTTGTTATTTGCTTATTGGGGTAAAACCCGAATGTACCTACATCTCCAAAAGTGCCCGCATAAGTGTTCCCAATTTTGGCACGCAATGCTTCACAAGCAACTTCAATGACTGCCAGGTCATGATCTCTGGCTATTTCGCATGTTTCGGGTATTTTACACACGTGTCCAAACACATGAACAGGTAATATGGCTTTGGTACGTTGCGTTATCGCAGACGGAATCAACTCCGGGTCTATGCCAAGTGTCTCCTCTTCAATATCTACAAAGACGGGTGTTACATCTTCATATTGCAAACAATTGGCTGAGGAGATAAACGAAAATGGGGTAGAATTACCTCATTTCCTGATTTGATATTGAGCGACTTTACCACCAAATTAAGAGCTGATGTACCTGCATTTGTCGCCAGTGAATAGCTGGCTTCAATATATTTACCAACATGCTTTTCGAAGGCAACTAGCTGATCGCCAAAGCTTGGATGATCAGACTGCAAAGTCCGGATCAATAAATCTTTTTCATCATTATCAGTAAAGGTTCGATAAGGGAATTCTGAATTCTGTCAAGGCCATGTTGTAATTCAAATGTAATGTTAGCTAATCCTATTGATCAGCTTGTTAGTGCATAGGCCTGCTTTGCAATTTCCAGTTCCTCATTGGTTGGTATCACGAGGATTCTTGCCTTAGATTGATCTGAAGCTATATCTCGCTGTTCGTCTGATTTTACTTCATTTCGATTGGCATCAAGTTCAAGTCCAATGTATGAAAGATCCTGACATATTAAACCTCTCATCACTGCCGAATTTTCGCCGATTCCACCAGTAAATACCACAGCGTCCAAACCATTCATCGCTGCTACGTAAGCCCCAACATATTTTTTAATGCGATAAGCATTGATCGCTAGTGCCAGTTTACAAGCCTTGTCACCATTTTGTGCTCTGGTTTGAATTTCGCGCAAATCACTATGCCCTGTCAGTCCCAACATGCCACTTTTTTTCTGTAGCATCTGGTTGACTTCCTCCAACGAGTAATCAAGCGTCTTCACCAGGTAAAAGATAATCGCAGGATCCACATCACCACTGCGCGTTCCCATTACCAGCCCACTAACCGGACTGAACCCGAGAGAGTGATCAATACTTTTACCATTTTTTATGGCCGTTATACTGCATCCATTTCCTAAATGAATCGTGATCAAACGAGTCGAATCACTCACCATTTCTTTTGCCTTTTCCGAAACATATTTATGGCTGGTCCCATGAAATCCATAGACCCTAATACCATGTTTTTCATAAAGCTCCAGAGGAATCGCGTACTGATGTGCAAATCCCGGAATCGTCTGATGAAAAGCAGTATCAAACACAGCTACTTGTTTGGCAGATGCAAATATTTTTTCTGCAACTTCAATACCAGCCAGATTCGCGGGGTTGTGCAAGGGTGCCAGGACCGATAAACGATCTATCTCCTTTTTGACTGCTGCTGTGATCAAGGTAGTTGCTGAGAAAGTTCCACCTCCATGAACAACTCGATGACCAACTACCTCAATTTCATCCGGCTGATTGACCACTCCGATTTTAGGATCCATCAAAATGTCGGATATAGCCTGAAGGCCTTGATGATGATCTCTTATTTCAAGGTTTCTGGTTTGTTTAACCTGACTTGATTTATAATGCAACTGTGCATCGGATAATCCAATGCGTTCAATCAAACCCACACACAAAACATCCCCAACAGGCATTTGTATGAGCTGAAATTTGATGGATGAGCTACCAGAGTTTATGATTAGGACTTTCATGGTGTAGTTATTCCGATTGTGCCTGAATGGCTGTTATGATTACTGTATTGAATACATCATCTATTGTACAGCCGCGACTTAGATCATTGACTGGCTTATTCAACCCTTGCAACATTGGACCAATGGCAATCGCTCCGGTTTCGCGCTGCACGGCTTTATAGGTATTGTTTCCTGTATTCAAATCCGGGAAAATCAGAACGCTCGCCTGTCCGGCTACTTTTGAGTCAGGCATTTTACTTTTCCCAACGTTCATATCAACAGCAGCATCGTATTGAATGGGACCTTCCACCAATAAATCCGGACGTTTGCTATTCACTATTTTGGTTGCTTCCCTGACAATATCTACATCAGCTCCTTTTCCTGAAGCTCCCGATGAATAGGACAACATCGCTACTTTGGGCTCAATCCCAAATGATTTACTCGATTCCGCAGACGAAATGGCAATTTCAGCCAGTTGTTCAGCATTAGGATTAGGATTGATCGCACAATCTCCAAAAACTGATACGCGATCCTCCAAACACATAAAGAACACTGAAGAAACAATTTGGGTATCCGGTTTGGTTTTGATAAACTGGAGTGCTGGCCGGATGGTATGTTGAGTAGTATGAGCTGCGCCTGAAACCATACCATCGGCATGCCCTTTATGAATCATCATGGTACCAAAGTACGATACATCAGTCATGAGATCGCGCGCCATCTCGTGCGTCACGTTTTTATGCTTTCTCAATTCATACAGCGTCTGAACATAATCATCAAAGTAGTCGCTTTCAACCGGATCTAATACTGTGACTTTCTCGAAATTTAAAGGAATATGGGCTTGTCTTGCCTTGCTCTCAAGTTCCACTCGATTTCCAATGAGTGTGACATCCACCACATCCGCTGCTACCAACCTTACTGCTGCTGCCAGAATTCTTTCATCATTTCCTTCGGGGAGTACAATATGCTTACGCTCCTTTGCTGCACGTTTCAGTAGATTGTACTGAAACATGGAGGGTGTCATCCCTTTGGGTTCGTAGGTAACGAGATGATCTGAAAGTGTTTCAACCTGCGCGTACTTTTCGAACATATTAATAGAAATTTCGATCTTTTGCAGGTCATTGGCAGATATTTTTGACTTGACCGCACCTACAATATTGGCTACTTCGAACGTGCCCTTTTCAACAGAAATAATTGGAATAATTTCTGAAATTCCTTCAATCAACTTCATGATGGGTCCTTCCGGGACTAGCCCGCCAGTCAATACGATTCCTGATATTTTCGGATAGTTTGACGATGTATGCGCTTGTAATGCTCCCAGAATGATATCAGCTCGATCACCAGGAGTAATAACCAATCCATTATCTCCAATTTTGGGCAGGTAATTTCTTAGCTGCATAGCTCCCACTGTAAACCCTTCAGCCAATCGGCTCACATGTTCATCACCAAAAAGGAACTTACCCTTCAAGGCTTTGACGAGTTCCCCGATTGTAGGTGAACCCAATGCAGCAGAACGAGGTATTGTAGCAATTTCAACAGATTTGGGGAAAGTCTTTCTTAATTTCTTATTGACATCCTCTACATTTTCTTCTTGAACCTTATTGGCAAACACGCACAGCACGTCAACATCCTTTTTGTCAAATGTTCTATGCGCAAGCTTGATATTGGAAATCAGCTCACTCGTTGTTTTTCCCTCTCCTGAAGCCACAATAATGGTAGGAATGCCCAGATTCTTTGCAATATCTATGTTGACATCAAATTCAGTAATGCTTCCTTCATCCGAGAAATCTGTTCCTTCGACCAGCACAAAATCAAATTGATCCTCAATCTGTTTATACTTCTCTATAATCTCCTCAATGATCTCATTGGATTTTCCCTCATTCTGCTTGGCAACAACTTCGCTTCTGGTAAAAGCATAAACCTGTTTTGCTTCCAAATTGAGATCGAAATATGAATTTACGGTTGCGATGTGATTATCAGACTCCCCTTTTTCCAGATCGTCAATTATTGGTCGGAAATAGCCTACTTTGGCCATTCGGCCGAGCAGCATCCTCATCAGACCAAGTACAACAATGGATTTACCACTATTCGGCTCAACAGTGGCGATGTATATGGCTTTAGTCATGTTAATGTTTGTGTAATTAGGTCAAGTTCACCGCAAAGATAGCGCCACGGGGCGCAGGGATTAGGTTGAACACTTCCTGATTTTTGACAGTTCAAACGACTGATAAATATTCTCAAAATCAAGGAACTGGATCATGACCATAACCACCCCATGGATGGCATGACGAAATGCGCTTAATTGCCAGCCAACCGCCCTTAAAAATGCCATGTTTCAAGATTGCCTCTTTGCTGTATTGTGAGCAGGTGGGTGTGTACCTACAACTAGAAGGAAAGTATGGAGAGATAGCATATTGATAGAACAATACGGGTAGAATGAAAATCCTTCTGATGATGTTTTTCACAACGCAAATCTATCATAGAGATTTGGTGCTCCCAATAAAATTGATTCAGTTTGCGTTTGCTTTTAAAATAAGTCTAAGATTTTATCTGAATACCTCGAGCTACGGATTGTGAAGAAGGTTCTTTTATTGATTTTATTGGTTCATTCAATACTCGAGGTTGCTGGTCAGGCTACCCCTGATTCATCTCGTGTCGTGACCGTCAATGAAATCTTCATCATTGGCAATAACAAGACCAAGGCATCAGTCATTCTGCGTGAGTTGAGCGTCAATAAAGGAGAAGCATATAACTTGTCCGAACTCAGTGCAATTACCGTTAAAGATCAGGAGAAAATCTACAATACCAATCTATTCAATGAGGTAGAAGTGCAGATATTGGAATCTGGTACTACACAGGTCGAATTGCTTGTCAGGGTGGATGAACGTTGGTATTTCTATCCCGCTCCAATTTTCGATTTGATAGATCGTAACATGACAGATTGGATTAAAAACCATGGAGCATCTTTCAGTCGACTCAATTGGGGTGTGAAACTGGATCAATACAATTTCAGAGGAAGAAATGAAAAGCTGAGATTCATTGGTCAGCTTGGTCCGCAAAGAAAACTGGTATTGTCATATTCAATGCCGTACATTGACAAAGCACAAAAAAGTGGTCTTGCCTTTAACGTTTCCTACATAGAACGATTGAAAATGCCTTATACAACAATTGATCATGTCTGGGCCGAAACAAGTAAATCAGAAATCAATAGACGTTCCTTAAACAGCAGTGTAACCTATTCGTATCGACCTTCATTTTATGATTTCCATTTTGCTAAACTAAACTTTAGAAAAAGTACAGTAACAGATTCGGTTGTATTACTCAATCCCAATTATTTTGGAAATGCGATGAAGGAACAAAACAATTTCATTGCCTCCTATACTTACATCAAAGATCATCGGAACAGACGCACCTACCCAACCGATGGCTATTACTTTGAAGTGTTTGCTGAAAAAACAGGCCTTGGCATCTTCAAGGATATTAACATGTTTTCTATCGAGGGAACCATCAACAAATATTCCGATCTGGGTAAAGGATTTTATCTCGCCAACAGCCTTGTAGGCATGATCTCCACGCCCAACGAACAACCCTATTTTAACTATATGGAGCTGGGTTATAACGGCCGGTTTATCCGAGGATTCGAAGAAGATCTCATTGAGGGTCCCAAATATTTCCTGAGTAGAAACTCAGCCCGAAAGCAATTCATGAAACATCGCAGTGATATCAGCAACATCATTCCTGTCAAACAGTTCTCAAAATTCAAGCTGGACATGTACGCCAAATTGTTTGCAGACTTTGGTTACGTTGAGAATTACCCTAATTACCCCAATGGTGAACGACTAACAGACAAATGGCTCGGAAGTGCAGGTCTGGGCGTAGATGTGGTGTTGATGTATGACCTTGTATTAAGATTTGAGTATTCTCACACTACGGAACAGGATATAAACGATTTCTTCAATTTTAAGGAGCACTTTAGATTGAACATCAAAGCTGATATGTAATCAGTATTGTTTCCATTCCTTCTTCTTCCCTGATTTGGTATACTTGTACCACCAGCCCCTTCTTTCACCATTCTCAAAATGTCCTGAATAGGTCATTTTCCCTGATTCATCAAAATATTTCCATTCACCCATTTCCAATCCCTCCTTTAAGGTTCCTGCTTGCCAAAGCTTCCCATTCTCATAATAAAACTTCCAGGAACCACTAGGCAATCCAAAATCGTAGAATCCTTCTTGTCGCAAGATTCCTGATTCGTAATAAAACAACCATTTACCCTGATACATGCCGTTCTCATAGCTACCATATTTATCCAAAATGCCATTTTCATGATAATACCTTGCAGAATCTGTGAGTATACCGCCTGTCCAATACTCTTCGTGCATTAATTGACTGGATGGGTAGTAATACGTTTGCTTTCCCGACTGCAAATCATCCGTATAATTCAGAACTGCATTTAACCGCCCGTTTTCATAATACATCATCCATTTGCCTTGCCGCATGTCATTTTCAAATGCCCCAATCGATTTGATTGCCCCATCGGGATAATAGGTTGTATCCTGAGCTGCTACTAAAAATGTCCAAACAAATCCCAATACTGTCAACCAGATTCTCACTTTTCTATTGAATTCTTTTGGCTAAATAAACGAAAAAAGTACTTTGCGTATTATGAAACCTACCTGTTTGTTGATGTGTGCATACCTCACCTTCCTGAATCTATCAGCGCAAGACGGTCATTTCACAGCAGGTGCTCGTCACAGAGGATTAGGAGGAACAAGTCTAACACTAACCGATCATTGGAGTGTTTTTAACAATCCTGGCGCTCTATCTGGCAATGAATCGACAGCATTTGCTTCATACTTCAGCCGATTTTCCTCCAAGGCATTTCAAGTAATGACTGGTGGTTATGTCCACCATGCGAAGTGGGTCACAGGAGGCCTCAACTTTTTCCGATTTGGGGATGATCTGTTCAACCAACAACGACTCGGCTTGGCACTTAGCAGGCAAATCCATTCGGTAAGCCTCGGCGGTAACATTGCCATCATTCAGTATCACGTTGAATCCCAGGATACAAGAAGAGTCATGACTTATGACTTTGGCGGCCTGGTGACACTGATTCCCAAACTACACTTAGCCGCAAGCATAAGCAATATGAATGAACCTCAGCTGAGTCTCTCGGATGAAATTCCCTTTATCATGAAAACAGGACTGTCCTATCGCCCGCAAGACGGCTTGATGCTGAACATTGAATTTAAAAAGGAAATCGATCGGTCAGGCGATTTAAAATTTGGGTTAGAATACGCTGTTCACTCGTTAGCAAAGTTGCGGACCGGATTTTCCTCTCATTCGAAATCTATGGCCTTTGGCTTTGGGATATCTCCGGGGAAGCTGCAATTCGATTATGCTTTTTCTTACGCCAATCCAATCGGGGTAATTCATGAGCTGTCTTTGGCATATAAACCTCGCCAACGATGAAATATTTGGGCATCTTTATTTTGTTCTCTCCTATCACGTTATTAGCTCAAAGCGAAGCGCTTAATATTGAGCGGTTTATAGAAAATATATTCCAGATTCAATCAGAAGACCTCAATTACGAGGACGCCTATGAAGTGCTTTACCAATATCACGCCCGGCCACTAGACTTAAACCGAGCATCAAAAAATGAACTGGCCTCTTTGTATCTATTAAGTCCCAGGCAAATCAACGCCATCATCGATCATCGGGAACGATATGGCAAACTTGTTAGCCTGTATGAATTGCAAGCTATTCCTGAAATTGATCGGCACACCTTTGATATGCTTAGCCACTTTGTTAAGGTCAATGAAATGGCGGATAGCAGACCACTAGGTCAAAGGATCATCGAATCTGACAACAAATACCTTATTACCCGTATCAATCACCGCTTACAAAAATCAAAAGGTATCGAAAACGAAATCTATTCCGGCGGCCCAACTGCCTATTATTCTAGATTTAGGATGTCCAATCCAGGAGACTTCAGTTTTGGAGCAACCCTAGAAACAGATATGGGTGAATCACTAGCATGGAATCCACAAACAAGAGGATTTGATTATCAATCAGCACATATGCAACTACAAAATCAAGGTGTACTCGATAATCTGGTGATTGGAGATTTTCGAGCACAGTTTGGTCAGGGGTTAGTTTTTGGATCTGGGTTCAGTCCAGGCAAAGGAGCTGAAACAATCAATACCGTAATGAAGGGAACTGGTGGAGTGAGGCCACATACTTCAGCAATGGAATCAGGACATTTTAGAGGAATAGCCACTACCGTATCGAAGAAGCAATTGACATTTACCATGATCGGGTCTGCCTTAAAACAAGATGGATCTTTTGGATCTGACACCACTATTTCAGACCAGGAGGACTACCTGTCCTCACTGCTCACATCTGGACTTCATCGAACCGAACGGGAAATTTCCAATAAAAATATCTTGACAGAATCTTCATTTGGACTGATATCCACATTCTCTCCGAAGCGAAACTTTAGTATCACAGGAACTTACCTAGGCAGTAATTTCTCAACTCCATATCTGCGTAAACTAAACGATTATAACCTTTATGAATTTCGCGGAAGTCGTAATCACGTTGGTTCACTGAGCCTTTCGTGGAATTGGCAGAATTACATGTTTTTCGGTGAATCTGCTCGTTCAGTCTCTGGGGGAATGGCGCATACTTATGGAGTGATCGCTAGTCTCAGCCCCAGCATTGATATTGCAATGGTGGGCCGAAGCTATGATCGAGATTATCATTCCTTTTATGGAAATGGATTCGGTGAAGGAAGTCGAACCATTAACGAAACGGGAATTTACTGGGGGATTAAGTTTTCACCTGCTCGGGAACATCTTGTAACAGCCTATTATGATCGCTTTTCATTTCCATGGTTAAAGTATCGAATTGACGCACCCTCCAGAGGATCGGAGTATCTGGTGAGATACTCCTACTTACCCAGTCGTAATGTTTCACTTTATATCCAGTTCCGTCAGGAAAACAAGCAGCGTAGCATAGCTGAGGGCAACCACTCCGTACTTAGTGCTACATGCAAACGAAATATCTGGCTTAATGTCAATTATGGCATAAATGAGCAGATTGGCTTGAGATCAAGGCTGCAGTTGAGTGACTTTGCACTTGATCAATCAAAAACCACCGGAATGGCAATCATTCAGGACTTGAATCTTAAATGGCAAAAATGGAAACTGAGTAGCCGGATTGCACTCTTCGACTCAGACGATTATGAAAACCGACATTACATCACCGAAAAGGACGTTTTATATGGATTTGCTATTCCAGCCTTATCAGGTACAGGAACAAGATATTATTCAGTATTGCAATATGCCTTAAGCAGAAAAATTACGATTTGGGCAAAATACAGCAGATTCCGCTACCGTAACGTCACCTCAGTAGGATCTGGAAATGATACGACACCTGGAAATATCAGAAGTGATTTGAGATTGCAAGCAAGATTGAAATTCTAGAAAGCGAAAGAGCCCCTTGCGGGGCTCCTCGTCTAAACCAAAATCAACTAAAATGAATATTCTTCTTGTAACGCTTTTCTTATCTCATTCATTGCCTGCCTTTTCGCATTATCAGGGGCAACTCTCTCAACATTTTTTAGGTGCTGGATGTAGTTTATAACATCTTTGACCTGTAGTTGGTTCAACCCAACATTGCTAAGTAAACTACTTACGCTTGAATTTGTCATGGCGTTGTTCGTTTGTTTATGCTAAGGTATAACCGCTTGATTCTCTGACACAACTAACGGTAGTAAACCGGAAGATTTATGTATAAACATGAATTATTTAGCATGAATTATTCGAATAAATTGTTGCAAACGTTTGCACATCTGAATGTTTTAAATTTATATGTAACTACATGTAATATTCATGCGTACAAAGGTTACACATTGATCTAAAATCACATGAAATACGTCGAACATAAAGCGAATACAAGAGGCACAGCCAACTTTGGATGGCTGGATTCCAAACACACGTTCAGCTTTGGTCATTATTATGATCCAGCGCGTGTGCACTTTGGTGCATTGAGAGTACTGAATGATGACATTGTTACTCCCGGCAATGGCTTTGGCACCCATCCACACGACAATATGGAAATAGTATCCATTCCGTTATCAGGTGCTCTGGCTCATAAGGATAGCACTGGAACCGTTGAAGAAATTCAAACCGGGGAAGTGCAAATCATGAGTGCCGGTTCTGGGCTTACACATTCGGAGTTCAATGCCAGCAAAACCGAACATGTCAATTTCCTTCAAATTTGGGTATTGCCAAAAGAAAAGAACATCGAGCCACGGTATGAACAAAAGATGTTTGCGCAGGCTGATCGTCACAATGCCATTCAAACTTTAGTTGCGCCAGATCAACCCGGTGCTTTATGGATCAATCAGGATGCCAAATTCAGCATGGTTCAACTGGAGAAAGGAAAAACTGTTGACTATGCATTGACCAACTCAAGCAATGGTGTCTATCTCTTTTTAATAGCCGGAAAACTTTCAGCCTTTGATCTCGAATTGAATGAGCGGGATGGTGTTGGCATTTGGGAAATTCCCAGCGTTCCAATTGCGGCGCTGAAGGATGCTGAATTGCTATTGATCGAAGTGCCGATGCTGCAATAGTCTGGCAAGATTTTTGGTTATTGTTTATTCATGAAACATGTAATGATAACCGCTTTATTTGTTGCTCTTTTAGCCTGTGAGCAATCTTCCAGGGTTCAAGACTGTGATTCCAATGAGATCGCCTGTACTTATGACCTTCGACACATAATCATCACCATTGCAGAGAATGATGAACCGGTACAACTTACCAGAATGGTTGTTGAGATTGACGGTGTTATTCAAATAAATGAAGAGATCGATGACTTCAACGAATTTGGCACCTATACCCTATTAAGTGATGAGCACATGAACCTGGTAGAACAAAGCGGCTCTGACGTCAGTTTTAGTGGGTTCAGGGGAGATGATAGGGTCATAGATCAGAATTATTTGGTCGGACATGACTGTTGCCATATTCAATTATTGGAAGGACCCATTGAAATTAAACTTTGATATGAAAAATTTACTCCTATTAACTCCCTTTATACTATTCATCGCGTGTGAAACAGATCCTGGAAGTGATTGTGGCGGTGACCTGCTTTGCACGGAGCAATTGGTAACCCTTGGAGTGACCATTACCGAAAATGATGCTGCTGTCTTGCTTGATGAAGCAACAACGACTTTTGTGAGCACCGGTGAAGTCATCAGGCCCCATGCCGATATCGGTTGGGGTGATGGCTTTTACATCATCATGACTGATGCTCAATTTGATTCCATCGAGCAATCCGGAACAGAAGTAATCTTCCGTGGCTATATCAATGGCGACCTAATCGTCGAGCAGACTTATACCATCGGTCATGATTGCTGCCATGTCGAGTTGATCGACGGGCCAACTGAAATAATGCTTTGACATTTCATTCATTATGAATGAGCTGAATTGAATCAATCAGCATGGTGTGAATTTGCTGGCAGATCTGTCAATCGACATATTATACCTTCTTCATAGTGCCATTGCAGACTGTGAAAGTTAGAAGCATCCTGGACTGAAGATCCATAAAACTGTATCTCATTGCCTTCTAAAAGTAAACTTTCATTTACCTGATTGCTTTCATTTAGGTAAACTATTATTTACCTTTACTATGTGAGCACAAGTACACAATGAAAACCTCGGAACTTTACAGAATGCTAACCAAAGACGGATGGGAAGCTGTAAGACAAAAAGGTTCTCATGTCATTTTGAGGCATCCAACGAAGGATGGTCAAATTGTATTCCCAAACCATGGCAGCAAAGAAATGGGTAAGGGGTTAGAGCGGAAGATTATGAAAGACGCAGGATTGAAATAGTCCTGTATTGAATTTAGGGATAAACAGAAAGGGAAATGAAGGCAAAACAAGTAGTATTTACTGTGGAAAAAACCGAAACAGGTTTTTCCTCATATTCGGAGGATTATCCAATTTTCACGACAGGATCAACTATTCCGGAGCTTAGAAGTAATGCACTCGAAGCGGCTGAACTGTACTTCGAGGAAGAAGGAGTCAGTGTAAAAAGTACTGATATCATTTTGGAGCTGGATATTCCTCAATTCTTTGATTATTTCAAGGTGATCAATGCAAAGCATTTGGCTGGACGTGTAGGGATTCACCCTACGCTACTATCACAGTATGTCAATGGTAAGAAAAAACCTTCTGGAAAGCAGGCCGAAAAGCTACTAGAGGGCATACATGCTGTTGGAAAGGAATTGATGGATGTTAGCTTGATAGCATAGTACAGGTCAATGCGCCAACTTAATGTACGACACTATAAAAATTAACAACAAAAGCTGGTTAATTGCATTTGTGATAATGCTTTCAAGCGTTATCACAAATGCACAACCACAAAGTGAGTGGACAAGAAAAGATTGGCGAAAATCACTTTTTAATGGTGAGTCAATTGAAAAATATCTTGATGTAAGATGGAAAGCCTCCCCTTTTATTGTTTCGGACTCTTCCATTCGAAATATGATCCATAGCTATATCACAAGTGATATTAATGGTACACCGCCAAAGACTAGAACTGAGACGCTCGGTGGGGAATATGGGTATTATGTCCTTAAGTATGATGCTGGATGCCTTGACTTCTGGAATGATGGAGGAAAATATTGTCAGCCATCAACTAGTCATTCCATTTGGATGTATTTGAGTGGATCAACAATGGAAAAGGGTAAGTATATGCTCTATCCTTATCACTATACCTATATAAATGGAAAGCTTGTTTTTCTAGATACTGATCTTAGTGATGTGTCAATACCTGGTTTGACTAAAGCCTCAGGACGGGCCAAAAGAGTGTTTAAATTGGCCAAACCAGCTTTTTCAAAACAATTTGGAGGACGAACCTTAATTTATGAAGGCAAAAAATTTCGATTTCTTAGAAAGATTACAGCTCCTGTAGCCGACTTGATGTTTGGTGGATATCTACTGATGTATTTAAACGCTAACGGAGAGATAGAAGCATCCTGGACAGAAGATCCATAAAACTGTCTCTCATTGTGAACTCAAGATGGAAATATTCCCCACAACCAAAAAAAGACTGCCCTAGAGCAGTCTTTTTTGTACACCCGGAAGGATTCGAACCCTCAACCCCCAGAGCCGAAATCTGGTATTCTATCCAGTTGAACTACGGGTGCATAATTTCCCATTGTCCCATAGCCAAATCTGATACTCTCCGCCGGTTGGCGGACACGTATCCAGTTGAACTACGGGTGCATCAGCTACTCAGGGTAGCCTAATGGGCTGCAAATATATGAATTGGTGATAATATTCAACCCTAATTGAATAGAATAAACTACCCATATCTTCCTCCTGTTTTTGGATTTCTGTGTTTAACTTGAAATAAACTTCCACCATGCAAATCAGCAATTTCAAACTCTTTCAAACAGGTGCATTTATCAATGGCGTCTTCCTTGAATCAGCCAGCATCTTTGCCGTTACAAATCCCTACGATAACAGGACAATCGCGAAAGTGATGAATTGCAGTTCCTCTGAAACAACCAATGCCATTGCAGCAGCTCAAGCCGCATTCCCTGAATGGAGTGGTAAAACCGCCAAAGAAAGAAGTAAACTACTGATGAAATGGTATACCCTGATCATGGAGCACCAGGAAGAATTGGCCTCCATTCTGACAATGGAAATGGGTAAACCATTATCAGAGGCCAAAGGAGAGATTGCTTATGGTGCTTCTTTTATTGAATGGTTCTCTGAAGAGGCCAAACGAGTTTACGGTGACACGATTCCTGGCCACCAGGCAGACAAACGCATTCTAGTCCTTAAGCAACCCATCGGTGTAGTAGGAGCCATTACGCCCTGGAACTTTCCTAATGCCATGATCACCCGAAAAATTGCGCCAGCTATCGCCGTGGGCTGTACGGTCGTCATTAAGCCGGCGGAGCTGACTCCTCTTTCAGCATTGGCGTTGTGTGTTCTGGCCAATGAAGCTGGGATACCGCCAGGAGTGATCAATGTCATCCCTACCCATCGCCCCGCTGAAGTTGGCCAGGTGCTCACCTCTCATCCTGCAGTCAAGAAAATTTCCTTTACCGGGTCTACTGAAGTCGGGAAGTTATTACTCGAGCAAAGTGCCAGCACGGTAAAGAAAGTAACACTTGAATTGGGTGGTAATGCCCCTTTTATCGTATTCGATGATGCCGATATCGATGCTGCTGTAGAAGGAGCCATCATCTCTAAATATAGAAATGCGGGCCAGACTTGTGTGTGTACCAATCGATTCTTTGCTCAGGCTGAAATCCATGATGAGTTCGTGGAAAAGTTCACAAAAGCAGTAGCCAGTCAAAAAATTGGAAACGGAATGGATCAGGATGTGACCATTGGACCACTGATTGAAGAGAAGGCGGTGCAATCAATAGAAAAACTGATTGAAAATGCTATACATAGTGGTGCCAAAGTAACCACAGGAGGCAAGCGTATAAGTGACTCCCTGATGTTTGAACCAACAGTATTGACGTCCGTGACGCATGAAATGGCCCTCAACAACACCGAAATATTTGGGCCGGTAGCGCCTATTACCAAGTTCACAAGTGAAGACCAAGTGATTTCCATGGCCAATGATACACCGTATGGATTGGCCGCCTATTTCTATGGCAGTGATCATGCCCGTATATGGCGTACAGCAGAAGCACTTCAATATGGTATGGTCGGCATCAACACCGGGTTGATCTCGACAGAAGTAGCTCCATTTGGGGGTGTCAAGGAAAGTGGCTTTGGTCGCGAAGGTTCCAAATATGGAGTTGATGACTACTTAGAAATCAAATACTTATGCTGGGGAGGAATCAGCTGAAGTTTGCTAGGTGCTTGGCTTATAATCTGCCTTGTCAATGATGATTTTTGCTAAAACTTCCTTCATGATTTCAGAAGTACCTCCGCCAATAGGTCCCAGTCTGCTATCCCTGAACATTCTGGCCAAAGGATAATCTTCCATATATCCATATCCGCCCAACATCTGCAGACATTCGGTCATTACCTGATCAGCTACCTTGGTTGCTTGCAACTTGGCCATGCTCGCTTCCTTGACCACATAGTTGCCTTTATTGAGTTGATCCACTACCGTGTAATTGAAGCATTTTACAATCTCCACTTCCGTACAAAGTTCCACAATCCTGTGCCTCAGAGCTTGAAAGTTGTCTAATGACCTACCAAAAGCAGTTCGTTCAGCCATGTATTGCCTGGTGTATTCAATGGCATATTCAGATCTGGCATGCGCATTGATGGCCATGATGATTCTTTCGAGTGCCAGGTGCTGCATCAAATAGTAGAAACCGGCATTTTCCTCACCCAGCAGATTTGACGCAGGTATATGCACATTATCAAAAGCGATCTCGGCTGTATCAGATGCCCTCCATCCCAATTTATTGAGTTTGGTGGCATTGATTCCCGGAGTATCCCGGTCGATTACGAAAATGCTGATTCCTTTAGATTTTTCCGTAGGAGCTGTTTTTGCCGAGACGACCAGGTAATCACTGTACACGCCGTTGGTAATGAACGTCTTTGATCCATTGATGATGTACGCATCACCTTGTTTGAGAGCGGTAGTACGCATGGCAGCAACATCTGAACCGGCAAAAGGCTCAGAAATACACAAGCAGCCAATCTTCTTTCCCTCGATGCTCGGCTTGAGATACTTTTCCTTTATTTGTTCATCACCCTCTGCATTAAGGTGTTGCATCGCCAAAAAGGCATGCGCCCACATGGCTGCAGCAAATCCTCCGGAATTCACCCGTTGCATTTCCTCTAACCATATGGTGGTGTAAAACTTATCCAATGCCATTCCACCATAGCTCTCCGGATAGTCAATTCCGAAATAGCCCATCTCGCCAAACTTCTCCCAGATGGTTTTATCAATGTGTCCATCGGCTTCCCATTTGTCTATATTAGGGACCACCTCCTTTTGCAAAAAAGACCTAAAACCTTCTCTAAAATGCCGATGCTCTTCGGTGAAATATGATTCGTACATGCATTTCTGAATTAAATATGACGACTAATTCGGGGTGAGCCGTTACTCAATATACGTAAGTCCTGAGACTAGTTTTCGAGAAGATCTTCTAAATCTGAAAAAATGGTTTCCACCTCTTGCTTCTTCATCTCAAACTCCTCATCATGTTTGGTATTGTGTGTATAATGGTCCCAATGTTTCCTTGCTTTTTTCAATACGCGCGGTGTGATATCGAACTCTTTGAAATCCAACGCCCATTTTGCCATTCCAGAAACCTTAAAACTTCCATTCAAATACAGCTTTAGCACCTCAACAAATTTAGAACTGATATCGAACTCAAGCATTGCCTCCATAAAACTTCCGTGCGCAGCTTTAGTTGCAGGATCATTTAGTGCTTCAATCAGAGGCTCAAGCGCAGATTGGTTTTCTTCTATTTTTCCAAGCGTTCTTGCTGCCAGGTGCTGAGCTTCAACATCATCATCATACAACAATTTGATCATTTCATCAATTACCTCCGGCGAACCAATCCCTGCCAGCTGATCAGAATAGACAAATGCATCCGCTTCATTTCTGTCCTTGAGTTTTTCAATTAGTGGTGCTATGCTCATGGGACAAATCTAATTTGATAAAACTAATTAGGAACATGACAATTCCTATTACAATGATCGCACTTGCGATGAACAAAGCCATGTGCAATCCAGTAATGCCAATAAAAGATATGAATAGCAGAAGCTCTGTCAGAATAAAACCCATTACATAAATAATCGCCCCAAATCCCCTGTTCAGTTTTATTTGTAATTCTTTGGTAAGCAGGTAAAATGCCAAAGGAGTAAGCAAACCCAGAAAGTTCAGATGTAAATAGCCAATCACCACATGACGCTGTGTGATGACCCACTCAGCAACGCCAGGCAAGTTGGCCAATAGCTGAAAAGCTGCTTTGCCTAATAAACATATAAGAATCGTCATCCAAACCAGGCCAGTCTGCCCCCTAGTGGACCATACTTTTAAAATCATGATGACACCAGTCATGAACAGTATACTTCCGGCTATGCTGAGTAGCTGCACCCACCATGCATTGATATAAAACATCACAGAGGTAAACAATAGCAAGGGCATACTGAAAGTCATCAACCAGAAAATCACCCGATCGTTTCGGACCTTCAAGTGCCCGTTGACCAAACCCATCATGGCCATCAGGAACCAACCATTGTAGTAAAAATGCAAATAATGCTGAATCGCTAACTGATACCAGACAGTGGTTTTATAACCCATCGCAGAGAGTGGACCGAGCGCAAATGGACCCAATGATGACAATAACATAAAGAGCATCCCTGCCTTGATCCATTTGCCCATAGGGTGATAATCTTGCAGTTTGCCATACACCTTTACAACAAATACAACTGAAACAACTACATGCAGCGTACTAAAAGCAATTGAAACAGGACCATATCCCTGAAAAGGAAAACTCAACAACATGCCAATACAGGCCACCTGATACCACCAAAACACTTTTGTTGTCCATGGTGTATCAATCCCCATTCTCCGTACTATTACAATAAAAATGACATTATTCAACCATCCCATAAAGGCCGTATGGGAGTGTGCATGTATGATGAAAGTATAAATGCCGGAAAGATTGAATACAGACATTCCTCTCAGCCAGAGTCCAATCAAACCCACAATCAGCAGGTAACTCATACTGATCCAAATAGCTGTTTTCAGTGTATTCACTCCAAGTGTCAACTTTCAAGTGCTAGTGAATCCTAGGTGGGTCAACCTCCGCCATAAACTCTGTACCTCCATCTAGTTTAATGACCATGTTAAACTTTCCACTGAAAGCCTCCTCTAGCGGTTCTTCAAGCGTCAGGAAAAATGCTTCAACCACATCAGTGCCCACGTATTGTTCCAGAAAATCTTGGACAGGCATATTTTGCTGATTGGCAAATTGAGCAGCAAACGACAATATCGCATTATTACCACCGGCAGTATAGCCTGAGGCTGTGGCCAATGATTGGGTTGGATAGAGTTCAATGGCGATTATCGGGTTTCTTAGCTCTTGCAGCGGCGCTGGATCAGCATAGGTACTATTCATCAGGCCGTATACCTGACTGATTACTCTTTCCTGAATTTCAAAAACCGGTGTTATCTGAATCGCCATTTCATCGATAGATAAAGAATCTGTCACATTACTTAACTCTTCAATTCTAACGATCACATTTGATAGATCTTTTCGAATCTCAACAACCTTCAATTCCATAGCGGTAATCACATATTCCTTGACGGTAACCTCGGGTGTGCTGCATGAATATGGTAAATGAAGTAGTGCGAGGAGGGCGAACAGGGCGAAATATTTGATCTTCATAATCTGTAATTTAAGTCATCTGTATAATCTAGCCTGTTTGATATACAGCTTTCGCGAACTCACGTCTGAATCCACTTTGAACTCTATATCCACTCCGAATTGGGTCAGAGAACAACTACAGTGATGTGGTACATTGTAGTAAAAATGCTGCCTGATGGCTTTGGCGTATTGCCCCAACTCGAATAACTCTTCGTCTCTCATGACATGATTACCTCCTAGTTCTGGCACATTAGAAAAGGTCAAATACTCAATCATAAACTCCTCACCAAAATCCGGTGACCAGGTAAATAGAATGAGCTGATCATGTATAACACCAGGCTTTGGAAAAACGATGCTTTCTTCTTTGTACTGGACATTGATAATAAAGCCATCATTTTCGTTATACAAATTTTTGGTAACCAACACCCCATTAGCATCCTCATCTGGAAAACTGCGATGAACAAGGATTCCCATCGCGCAACTTTGATGATCGATCCTGAAATAGCTCCTTTCTTCAAACGCCCGCCAATTCCATAGACTGGCCCATACGGTCTTGATAGCATTGTCAATCGTTTTGGAGGTATGATCTCTCTTGGCAGATTTAGAGTCATACAAACCGGCTCCCGAAAAAAGCTCAAGGTCCTCGGCATTGGTCGATGACCGAAAACGATAGGACGGAAAAGCCGAAAAGCCTCCAATTTTTACATTCACGGCTTCTATGAGTCGTGGATCGATTGGGCTGTTAACAATGCTATCCCTTAATAAAGACAGTTGCTGCTGTCGAAAGACCGGGTCTGCCCGAAACTGTTCAAGCTGAAGCAAACTATCAATGAGTACATCCAGCCCATAGGTCTTCATATGTGCGTCATAGAAATGGAATGGTATGGCAAATGCACCTTCAGGTACCGGAACTGAGTTACCACCAACCTGTATATTCATCAATTCCCCAAAATTGGCAGCCTTGCCTCCTATTCTCGATACATAAGTATGATCAGCACTTTCCATTTCAATCAGTTCCGAAAAGGCTAAATCCTGCTCTAATACAATGGGTTCGCCAGGCTCGGTTTGAGCCCAAAACAATTCCGCATCCTCAATGGACGCTTTTCTGATTTCGTACGTGTTTTCATCGACGTTGAGATACACCAGTTGATCAGCCAACGAATCCAACCGATCCCACCCGTCTCGAAGTGCCATGTTGGGTGTGCCACGACTGTGACTCAGCATATTAATATGACTCAATGGAGTTTGAAATTCAGTAGTGATAATGCCGGCAACAACAGGTAAATCGTTCGGTATGCCATCGAGCAGAACTATGTCTCGCCTACCCACATAAGTGGACTCCAGTTCCTCCAGACTCAATTTGCGTAAATACCCATAATTAATGCGATGGTTGAGCGCTTGATAATTTTGTCCCTCGTACAGTTCATCCGAGCTAATGGAAGGCAAGTCGCAGGCCCCCCATTGATCTTTAATAGGGAAAAACAGCAATTCCTCTGCAAAAAAAGAAGAGCTCGAGATTTTGTCATAAAGCATTTCAACCTCCTCACAATAAAGCTTATTACCTGTCACGAATTGCATGACATAGCGATCCTGTGCAGCATAGTAGTTGATGCTGCCCATGTATAAATATCGATCCGGGTGATGACTATACTGGGTGTAGTTAAAGATTGCGTGACCTTGATTATACTTTAATACTTGTTCTGCAAAATGATAGTGATAAACATACTTTTCACTATTCATATAGTACAGCAAATCTTCCTTAGCATCATAGATGAACTTCACTGCCCGAACATTACCATAGTTGGTGCGTGAGGGAGAACTACTCAACAGTTCAAAAGCCAGAGGATCAATCAGTTCATTGAAGTAATCCACATCCTGATGAGTGTTTGATATCATACCTACCTGATGATAACTGTCTGGTGCCAGTATCAGCGTACGTGTCGGGTATCCCTCCTTTGAGAATACCAGCGTATCCATTCGGTCAAGTCGGGACATGATCCAGTCTGCAGATTGATCCGCAATCAATGTTCCCAACTGATTCGCAATGATCTTATAGGAGAGATATCGGTCTACACTTATTACCTGGAGGACATAAAGCCCTGGTGACAGGTCAGGTATTGTAAACATGCCAACCGCTGGTTCTGGATGTAGGTCCAGCAATTTCTTTCCTTGAAGATCATGAATGAGCAACTGAAATGATTCTGATGATTCCCAAAAAAGTGTATTATGAAATACCCGAAAGTCAGTTTCAGCACCCCTTTCCAATCTGATTGAAAAGTTGCCATCTGCATCAGAAACAGCAAAAAGTTCCTGGCCTTTTAGTGTAATCAGCACATCGGATAACGGCTGGTCAACAGCTACATCATGGACTTTTCCAACATACGCAACTTGTGAAAGGCAGAGTTGATGGAGGCATAACAATAGCAAACTGACAATCAGGCGAATCATCTGGATTGGTTTAGAAAACCAGGGTACAATATATGTGCCAGAATAAACTAATATCTCAATATATCACCAAGACATTCTTTAATCTCAGAAACCTCTCCTTCACTTATCCTTCCGAGCTGTTTCTTAAGCCTTTGTTTTGATACGGACTGGATATGAAAAGTCAACACTTCAGACATTTCAAGCAATCCATTTGTTTCATTTGGGTTGATTATTAGATTACCCTTATAGCCTTTAACTTTAGTTGTTAGAGGGCATACGATCACAACGCTTAGATGCTCATTCATCATATCGCCGCTGATTATAACTGCTGGACGCCTACCAGCCTGTTCACTCCCCTCAACTGGATCTAAATACAGTTCCCATATTTCTCCTTGTTTCATGATGCTAGCTGTTGCATATATGCCACCATACCCTCTTCTGCAATGGACATGATCTCTTCATCCTGACCGGCTTGTTGATAGGATTTGACATATGCAGCACGTTTGAGTTGGTCCAGGTAAAGATCAAGCGCCTGTTCTATTAATTTATTCTTGGGCACTTGTAGTTCACCAGCAGCCGTTTGCAACCGATCGAGTAAGGCATCTGGAAGCGATGACGTGAATGTAGCCACTAAAATCCACTCAACGCATCTCTTAAAACACGCATTTCTTTAATCAGTTTTGATGATTCTTCGTTGCTCAAGGTCTGCTGCCCATCTGAAAAGGCCTCTTCCGGTTTATCATGCATTTCAAAAATAACGCCATCAGCTCCAGCTACAACTGAGGCCAGGGCTACTTTTGAGACATGAGCTCTAACACCTATTCCATGAGACGGATCTGCGATTACAGGCAGGTGTGTCTTCTCTTTGAGAATGGGGATTGCGTTAATATCAAAGGTGTTTCGGTATTCTTTTTCATAAGTTCTGATACCACGCTCACACAATAGCAGTTTTTCATTGCCCGCTGCAAATACATATTCAGCGCTATGTAGTAATTCATCAATAGTCCCGGAAATACCTCTCTTGATCATTACAGGTTTATCCACTTTTCCCAGCTCATCCAACAGATTGAAGTTCTGGGTATTGCGGGCACCAACCTGATACATATCGATGTAGTCGTTCATCCCTTCTATCTGAGAGGGCTGCATGACTTCTGTGACAATCTTTATTCCAGCCGCCCTGGCAGCTTTGTACCACATCTTCAACCCCTCAAGACCCAATCCTCTAAAAGAGTATGGAGAGCTTCTTGGTTTGTAGACACCACCGCGCATGATTTTTACATCATTGGCTTTGAGATGGGCAATGGTCTTATCAATGTTTTCTTCACCCTCAATGCTGCATGGACCCGCCATGATCGCAAAATGGCCATTGCCTATTTTCACATCATCTCCAAGATCGATTACAGACTTTCCAACTTTCCATTTATCAGATACCAGTTTGAATGAATCCGACACGATGTGTATATCTCTGATGCCCGCCAAATGACCAATTTTCCTGATGTCAAATCGATCTTTACCAATGCCAATCAGATATTCCCCATACTGCGTCTTCACTTCCCGGATTTTGTACTTCCGTGACGTCACTTGATTGGTGACCTCCTGCTTTTGTTCCTGACTGATAGTAGGGTCTAATTGAATAATCATGACTTTATTGTTTAATCGATTTGATAAATGCTTTAATAGCGTTCGGAGAAGCGTCCTCCTCTAATTGTTTAATAAATGCACTGCCGATAATGGCACCATCGCTATGCTGACAGGCATGGTCGAATGTAGGCTTATTGCTAATCCCAAAGCCAATAAGTCTTTTGGATTTTAAGTTCATTTGATCCACCCGGGCGAAGTATTCCAGCTGACCATCTGACACAGATTGCTTGGCACCTGTGATGCTTGAAGAAGAGACCATATAGATAAATCCGTTGGTCTGCTCATCAATTTCGCGAATGCGGTCCACTGAAGTCTGTGGCGTGATCAGGCAAATGTTGTATAGTCCATGCTGATCAAATATCGGCTTGTAAACCTCCACGTACTCATGCATGGGAAGATCTGGTAGAATCAACCCATCAATACCAACCTCTTGGCATTTCTCACAAAATGCCTCAACACCATACTGCACAACTGGATTGAGGTACCCCATCAAAATAACCGGTACACTCACGTGTTTTCGCAGTTCAGACAGTTGCTCAAACAGCAGTTTGATACTCATTCCACTCTCCAAAGCCCTGGTAGAAGAACGTTGTATAGTAGGCCCATCGGCAATGGGATCTGAGTAAGGAATGCCCAATTCTATCAGGTCGGCACCTGCTTCCTCAAGACATTCAGCAATACTTAATGTACTCTCGAGTTCAGGAAATCCTGCGGTAAAGTAGACATTCAGTAATCCACTTCCTTTTTCTTCAAATGCTTTATCTATTCTATTCATTCTAATTTCATTCTATATGGATGACTCTTTCAGAATCGTCATTGCGAGCAGTGTGAGGCAACCTTCACTTTTCCGCATTTTGAGTCTCATTACCTCTAATATTTTCCCCACTTAATGTAGCTCTCCAGGTCCTTGTCTCCGCGCCCAGATAAATTCACCACTACCAACTGTCCCTTGATATTCACTTTGTCAAGTGACGCTAGCGCATGTGATGACTCAATTGCTGGGATGATCCCCTCCATTCTACTCAACAAAATACCAGCCTGCATGGCCTCTTCATCCGTGGCACTTACGAATTGAGCACGTCCCGAATCAAATAAGTGAGCATGAATAGGGCCTATGCCCGGATAATCCAACCCGGCTGAAATCGAATAGGGCTCAACCACCTGTCCATCTTCCGTTTGCATTAAAATTGTCCTACTTCCATGTAGGATTCCCTCAGTGCCAAGTGTCGTGGTTGCTGCAGACTGACCTGTTTCATTACCTAGCCCTGCTGCTTCTGCTGCAACGAGTTTTACATTTTCGCTATCCAGGTAGTGATAATATGCACCTACAGCATTACTGCCTCCTCCCACACAAGCAAAGACCATATCTGGTTCTTCCTTGCCTTCATGCTCTTTCAGTTGCCATCTGATTTCTTCACTGATCACAGATTGAAATCTGGCCACCATATCAGGGTATGGATGCGGCCCAACAACAGAGCCAATGATGTAATGTGTATCTACGGGATGATTGATCCAATGCCGCATCGCTTCATTGGTCGCATCCTTTAATGTCTTGCTTCCCGAAACGGCCGGAATCACCTGCGCTCCCAGTATTTTCATGCGCTCAACATTGGGGCGCTGACGTGCCATGTCAATTTCTCCCATGTATACGATGCACTCCAACCCCATCAATGCACAAACAGTGGCAGTGGCCACTCCATGTTGTCCTGCTCCGGTTTCCGCAATAATTTTCTTCTTCCCGAGCGCCTGAGCCATCAAAATCTGGCCTATTGTATTATTCACCTTGTGCGCTCCTGTATGACATAAATCTTCCCTTTTGAGGTAGATTTTGGCATCATACTTCTCAGATAATCGCTTAGCGAAGTACAAAGGGGTTGGCCTTCCCACATAGTCCTTCAATAGCTGCCTGAATTCCGTCTCAAAAGAGGGCTGATTCATGATTTCGAGGTAACGTTCCCTCAATTCTTCCACATTAGGATGCAGCATTTCAGGAATGTATGCACCACCAAACTTGCCGTAATACCCGCGTTCATCTACTTGAAACTTGCTCATAATCGCTTTTTCAATTCTCTAATCTTCTCAATATTTTTCAACCCTGGTTCAATTTCAAACCGACTGTTCACATCGATCCCGATCAATTGTTCAAGGTCCATTGCTTTAATCTTTTCAACATCATCCAGGTCTAATCCTCCACTAAGTAAAAAGGGCGTATCAAACGAATAGTCAGACAGAATTGACCAGTCAAATTGCTCACCAGAACCTCCATGATCCCTGGTTTTTGTGTCGAATAAAAATGCATCAACTTCACCTTCATAAAGGTCCATTTGCACAATTGGCAATTCATCCATAACACCAAATACCTTCCATACATCGACACCCATTGACTTTACTTCACGTACCTGATCCACCGATTCACCACCATGGAGCTGCACCACAGACAACCCATAGTTCCGGATTGTTGATTGAATCCTGTCAGTTGCTTCATTGACAAAAACACCAACCTTTTTCAGCCGAGTTTTTATATCCCAATCACCTACAAATCGCTTGGAATCGGGATAGAATATCAACCCCATCCAGTCTGGTGACAATTGCTCCAACTGCTCAATATTCTTACTCTCACGCATGCCACAGACTTTCAATTTCATGCCCTCAACTCTTTTAACTTTTTCACAAACGCCCCACAGGACAATCCCGGATTGGGAGTCCTCATGAAGTTCTCACCAATTAAAAATCCTTCATAACCATAGTTCATAAGATCTGCAACAATCTCAGGATCACTGATACCGCTCTCCGAAACCTTTAGGAACTCATTAGGGATCTTTTCTGCCAATTTTTTTGAGGTGTCGATAGAGGTAGTGAATGTGGTAAGATCTCTATTGTTGACACCCAATAAATCAACCTCAGGACAAACAGATCGGTCCAATTCATCTTCATTATGAACTTCCAGCAAAACCTCAAGTGACAGGGATTTGGCAAATTGGGCCAATGACCTCACCTGATCAGGAGTTAGGGAAGCAGCAATCAACAAAATGACATCAGCCCCAATAGACTTGGCTTCTACCAATTGATATTCATCAACGATAAAGTCCTTCCTTAAAATCGGACAATAATTAAACTGCCTGGCAGTCAACAAATCTTCATTTTTACCTCCGAAATATTTTGTGTCGGTGAGTACAGATAGTCCCGAAGCACCACCCTGCATATAGCCAATAGATGTTTGCTCTACAGAAGCATGACCATTGATCAATCCCTTAGATGGTGATTGCCGCTTAAACTCTGCAATTATGCCTACTTTGTCTTCTCTTCGAATGTATTCCTTCAATGAAACAGTTGGTGCATCAAAATGTATGCTCTGTTCTAAAAGCTTGACAGGAAACAAGGACTTTCTCTCATTGACCAACTGTTGCTTATGAGCATTGATTTCTTCTAGGATGTTCATTGATTAATGCTTAAGAATTTCTCAAAACTTGACTTTGCTTTACCAGACTCCAAAGATTCCCTGGCTGCTGCAACTCCCTCGTCAAAAGACAAGGATTTGCCCGTTGCAATTGCCAGTCCTGCATTTGCAATAACTGCATCATTTTGCGCCTTGGTGCCTTCATTGTTGAGGATTTTCTCAAAAATATTTGCCGAGCTATGAACATCAACTCCTCCCGCCAATTGTTCCTGTTTCAAAATATCAAACCCTAACGAGCCGGGTGAGAGCACTCCCTCTCTGTCCCTCATGATGAATTTGAAATCTCCGGTCAGCGAGACCTCATCATAACCGTCCAGTGCATGAACAATCATGTAATTACGATCGGTATTTTGATAGAGATAACCATAGAGGCGTGCCAACTCAAGATTAAAAACACCTACCAATTGATGCTTGGGAAACGCAGGATTCACCATCGGTCCCAGCATATTAAAAAATGTTTTCACACCTAATTCTCTTCTCACCGGCGCAACATTCTTCATCGCAGGATGAAACAAAGGAGCGTGCAAAAAGCTAATTCCCGCCTCTTCAAAACTCCTGGCCAATACGTCCTGATCGCTGGTAAACTTGGCACCAAAATGTTCCAGCACATTTGACGAACCACAAACCGACGATACTCCGTAATTACCGTGTTTTGCCACCACCTGTCCCGCACCCGCTGTGACAAAAGATGCAAGGGTACTAATATTAAAAGTATCTTTTCCATCTCCTCCTGTGCCACACAGGTCAATGGCGTTGTAATCCTCGGCTGGAACGCGCACGCATAGCTCAAGCATCGCTTCCCTGAATCCGGTCAATTCATCCACTGTGATATTCCGCATCAGATAGACCGTCATAAATGCAGCCATTTGACTATTGTTGTACTGACCGGAAGCAAGGTTCGATAGGATTTCTTTAGCTTCAATCTTATCCAGTGCTTGGTATTTAAATAATCTTTCTAATAATGCCTTCATGTTCTAATTTTCTAATGCTATCCAGTTTTCAATCATTTTTTTGCCATGCTCGGTCATAATGGATTCAGGGTGAAACTGTACCCCCCTAACATTGTACGACTCATGTTTGATGGCCATTATCCGCCCATCAGGATCCTTTGCCGTGACTTGAATCGATTTGGGTAATTCATGCGAATCAATGGCCCATGAGTGGTAGCGACATACTTTGAAAGTATCTGGAATACCCTCAAAAAGCTCGTCCTTTGCCGTTATGGCAATGTCAGTGGTGACGCCATGATAAACAATTGGCAGGTTAAAGAGCTTAGCTCCAAATCCTTCCCCAATGCCCTGATGTCCAAGACATACACCCAATATATTTTTAGCCGATGCATACTTTTTGATCACTTCAGGCATGATTCCCGCATCTTTCGGTACGCCAGGACCTGGAGAAAGTAGTATGTTTCGATAATCTCCTACCTCGTCAACGGAAATCTTATCATTTCGGAATACATCCATTTCGTTACCCAATCCCATTTCCTTAAGGATATGTACCAGATTGTAGGTAAATGAATCGTAATTGTCAATTACTATTACTCGCTTCATTGTGCTGAATGCTTTTCTGCTGTGGTCAATGCTGTTTCCAGAGCGGCTAGTTTGTTGTAGACCTCCTGTACTTCACTTTTCGGATCGGATTTAGCAACAATCCCCGCCCCGGCTCTATAATGCAGCGTATTGGATTCACTCAAAAACGTTCTAATCATAATAGCATGATTGAAAGTACCTTCAAAATCCATGAAGCCGATTGCGCCACCATAATACCCTCTTGAACTTTTTTCATTTTCATCAATCAATTCCATGGCCCTGAATTTGGGTGCCCCGGACAATGTCCCTGCCGGAAATGTGCTGGCAACTACATCCATTAAATCGGTATTTTCATTGAGCTGTCCTGTCACTTTGGACACCAGATGTATGACGTGAGAGTAAAACTGTATCTCTTTGTAGGTTTCGACCTTTACTTCTGAGGTGAATTTACTCAGGTCATTACGTGCCAAGTCCACCAACATAATGTGCTCGCTATTCTCCTTTGGATCATTCAGAAGCTTTTTGGCTAAATCAGCATCTGCAAGATCATCACCAGTTCGCCTGAATGTACCGGCGATTGGATAGATAATGGCCTCTTTCGGATTGATCACAATTTGAGCCTCAGGAGAAGACCCAAATATCTTATAGCTGCCATAGTCAAAATAAAACAGGTATGGAGATGGGTTGATAGAACGAAGGGCTCGATATACCTGAAACTCATCTCCCTGAAATTCTTTGTAAAATCTTCTGGAAAAAACTACCTGAAAAACCTCCCCAATGTCACAATTGTGAATACCAACTTTCACCTTCTCTAAAAACTCTTCATCCGTAAAATCAGATTGCGTCTCGCCTACAGTTTGAAAATCGAATTGTGGGCTAGTCTGCTTATGAAGAATATCAATGATTTCGTTGAACTCTCCATCATCCACCTGGTCAACATACGTCTCTATGACGTGACACTGATTCCTGAAATGGTCAAAAGCAATGATGTAATTGTATACCGAGTATTTTATTTCAGGAATGACAGGAATGTTCTCACCCGACTCTTTTAGCTCAATCTCTTCAAAGTGCTGAACACCATCATAGGAGATATAGCCGAAAAGACCAGTTTCAATATGAGATTTCTGTTCCTTTACATGAGAAAAGGCAGACCTGAATTCCTTCAATGCTTCCAGGGGTTGCTTGTCAACTGGTTGAGGATTTTCACCCGGCATGGTTATGGTGACTTTTCCATTCGTCGACTCGAATGTAGCTTTTGGCTTGCAACAGATGTAGGAAAAACTATTTTCCTCCCCATGATAGTCGGAGCTTTCCAACAGCAGCGTATTGGCAAATCGGTCTCTTAGCTTCAAATAAGCGGCAACTGGCGTAAATGTATCAGCCAAAAACTGCTTTGATCTAACCTTTAATTGATAATTGACTTCCATAAAATTTTAATCAAAAAAAAACCCGCTGCGAGCAGCGGGTTTATATTGTTTATTTTACATAATACATACCTAGCGGATCACAACAAATGCGTCTGATTCTGATACCACCACCAATATGTATTTGAGAATTTCATAATTTGACCGCTAAGCTAATTCTTACCAAATGACAATTCCAATATTTGTATTATTTTTTTTATTCAATCGACCTTAATTAACACAAAAGAAGCTTTTCTTAAACATTTTCAAAAGTTTGCGTTAGTCAGATGTAATACAGTAAATTGCGACCATGTTACCCGTTGAAGATCAAATAAGTGTACTCGTTCATTTATCAAAGGCTGACAATTACGTTGCTTTAGAAGAAAGCCAATTGATTCATTCAATCGGTGAGCGAAATGGTCTTACGCCTGACCAGGTTGAAAATATCATTGATAATCCTAAACCACTTGGTGATTTCAGTGACTTACCCCCGGAAGAAAAGTTTGAATATTTGTTTAATGTTATTCAATTAATGAAGGTAGATAAAAAAATCTACCAGAAGGAAATTGAATTTTGCGAAAAATTGGCGCTCAAATTGGGCTACAAGCCCGGCGTTGTGGCTGATCTATCAGCCTATATATATTCCGACCCATCTGTCATGACCAAACGGAGTTATCTCAGATCAATCGCAGATCAACATTTAATTCCAAAAGGAAGTTAAAATAATGCAACCGGCTCACATGCCGGTTTTTTTTTGCCCTAAATTAAAGCCATTGTTTTCAGAGAGCATTTGTTGAAATGCCGTCAATCCTCCTGTGGCATTATTCTACTCATTAAACAAAAAAAACCGGCTCGATGGCCGGTTTTCTAAATCGTCTTAGTTGGAATGATTAATTGCTGCTTACCGCTTTTTCCAACTCATCAATAAGCTTTTTAGCCACTTTCCTTGGATGAGACTTCTTGTATTCCTTCAAGGCATCCAGGGCAGCACCAGTTTTTTCGACCAGACCTTCAGGATTGTGATCTGCCGCATAACTTCCGAGGCACCATTCGATCTCAGCAATCAATTGATCCTCAATTCCCAAAGCCACCAACTTGTCCTTTGCATGCTGGCTTGCTTTTTCAATCTTTTCTTGTGCAATTACACTCATGTTTGCAGTGAATTATTAATTTGTTTGATAATATGATACAAAATTACAAGAATCATTAGCAAGAAAGCAATAATAAGTGCATGAAATTGCCAACCTGCAAAATTTCAATCGTTTTCGGACCACTGATTAACCAACGGATTCATGATTTTGAACCACAAAGGAGGAATAGTAGCTACCAACATCATACCGGGGTAACCAGTTGGCATCTGTGGACTTGGGTCCATATGCCGTAAGGTTTGGTACTTGCGACTTGCCTTATAATGATGATCGGAGTGTCTAGACAATTCAAACAACACAATTCTACCCAATACATGATCCGAATTCCATGAGTGATGCGGCATTACGCTTTCATAATGACCGTTCGCAAGCTGTTTACGACTCAGCCCATAATGTTCAATGTAATTCACTGTCTCAAGCAACAAAATCCCAATAAGTGCCGCTGCTAAAAAGTAAACCAACACAAGCATATTGAATAGCACCGTTATGACCACCAACAATGACGTCTGGATAAGCACTATCTGAATCATCTTATTCCGTAGCGTCCACACACTTTTCGCTTTTTTCGCCAAACTTCCCCTTTCAATCCTCCAGGCCGAAATCCAGGAACCAATCACAGACCTCCACCAAAACTTGTATAGCATCTCTCCTTTCTGGGATGAAGCCGGATCCTCTCGCGTCGACACTCGTTTATGATGCCCTCGATTGTGCTCAATAAAGAAATGCATGTATAGTGAGGTTAACAAAAGTGTTTTAGCAAGCATTTGCTCAAACCTTACAGTTCTATGTCCTAATTCATGTCCCACGTTGATACCTAACACACCACAACATAATCCCATTGAGCTTACCCTACCAACAATATCTAAGGCGCTCAGTTGTTGTTGACCTATGGTATTAAGAAAAGTCCAGAGTAAAAATAACTGAACTGGGACAACACCATAAACCAGCATATCATAAACGCGCTGATGTTTTCGGCTTGTCAATTTCTCTTCCGATGCATTACCCGAATGTGCGGGGATCATTAATTCAAAAAAAGGAATCAATACGAACGCCTCTATGAATGGTAAGAAGGTCAACCATCCGCTGGTGTGAAAGGAAATATATGCCAGACATGGCATGACGTAAACTCCCAGGTATCTCAAGACATGCATCGCTTAAATGTAATAAATTTTCATCTGGACAGGTTTTAGTTTTTATCAATACTTAAAATGAAAGAATTGATAAATTAGCAACACTAACCTAAGCTCAATTGATGGATCAACTATACTACGGGAATAGCATTTATAACTGGCTTATAGCATTTGGATTGATTTTACTTGCCTTTGTGGCAGGTCGTATCCTGTATTGGATTTTCAAAAACACCTTCAGGAAAATCACCAAACGTACAACTTCGCAACTAGATGACTTACTGCTCGACAATATAGAGGAGCCTGTCGTTTTCATTGCGGTATTATTCGGTGTTCGATTTGGCGTAGAGAAATTAAACATCGCTGAAGAGTATCATCAAATAGAGGAATATGCATTTGCCTTCATTATTACAATTGCGTTCACATGGATGATCATTCGCGTGTACAATGCGCTGCATGAAACGTACCTCGTTCCGCTTGCAGAAAGAACACATACTGACCTGGATGATCACTTACTTCCTGTAATCAAAAAAGTATTGAATATTCTGGTTTGGACATTGGGTGCTATAATAGCACTGAATAATGCCGGTTATGATGTAACGGCAGTGTTGGCCGGGTTAGGAATCGGAGGTTTGGCGTTTGCACTTGCCATCCAGCATACCTTTGGAAATATCGTGAGTGGCATGTTGATCTACACTGATCATCATATCAAGGTTGGTGACAGAATTCAGGTAAAAGGCAGATGGGGTAGAATAGATGGCGTGGTGCAAGAAATTGGCATGCGAACCACCCGTGTCAAAACCCGGTACGAAGGTCGACTTGTAAGTATTCCTAACTCTATGTTGACCGATCAGGACCTCATCAACGTTGAGTCTGAGGATGGTCGTCAGCTTTTTCACGTGTTTAAATTAGCCGTTGATACTATACCTGAAAAGGTAGAATTGATGATGGAAATACTCAAAGAGGCGGTGAAATCCACTGAAGGCACCAAAGAGCTCGTCGTAGTTGGTTTGGTTAAAGTAAGTGAAATCTCGTTGGATATCATGCACCTATATTGGGTTGAAAATGAAAGTTCAAAAGTCAAAACGCGAAATGCCATCAACCTGAAGATTTTAAGGCGCATGCAGGAGGAAGATATCAAGTTCACAGACCGTACGATGCAGCATTACAACAAGGATGTTGAATATTAGACCTTTCCTTTTTATGTGTGCACTCTGTATTGTGATAACCGCCTATTCACAGTCAGATAGTTCCATTGTAAAGAACAAGTGGTCTGGTAGCCTCTCCATAGGATTGAATTCATCTTCAGGAAATATCAATCGATTCGGATCCAATTCTAAGTTGATCGTTTTGCTTGATCAGAAGAAAGCAGATTGGGAATTAGACATTCACTTTCAGAATTTCTTTAACAATGGCGTCAAACTCGACGAAACGCTTGAGTCAAGTATCCTTGGCATATTTAAAACGAATTCAAAGCATCGCTTTTATGGTAAAGTCTCTGTCTACAGAAATGAGTTCCGTGGATTTTCATTCCAACTCAAAGAAGGAATTGGCCATCTATTCAAGCTAGTCAACAAACCGGCCTTCAGTATTGGCACAAGACTGGGTTATCAGATTAGACACAATCAAATAGCCAGAGGAATACTCAACGAATTTCATGATGGAACACATCATTTCGCCTTGTTTGGCGCAAGGGGTACAATACCTCTGATGAAAAACATATCAGCGGATTTTCAAATAGACCATGCACAGGATTTTAAGGGAATAGACAATCACTACTTTGATATCTTATCTACGCTGACCATGAAGGTCAATGAGATAATAAGCGTGAAAATGAACCACAAATATTGGTATGCAGGAATCCCGGTAACAGGTAGGCAGGCCATTGATCAGCAATTCAATGGATCAATCGCTTTCACCTTCTAAGATAATTGGTTTGCGCCCTCCGAACTTGATCAAGTAGCCAACACGCCCTCCTACTGCCCAGTGATTTGAAATATCCGGAAATTCAATGGCTCTATTTTCAGTTACCAGCAAGTTGCTAAATCCATAGCTGAAATATGCCTCAGCCATAACAGCTCCTGGTCCAATATCCCGTTGATACCCAAGAGATCCTTTAAATCCATATCCAAATGTCGGATCCCTTCCCTCTTCATAAGTGAAATAATCTACCTCGTGAAAATCGAGATCTGGGTCGGGTTGATCACCCGCATGCCTGGCGCTTACTAAAAAGTCCAAATACAATCCGGCTGATGCATAAATCTTGTTTTTCTCACTCCCCAAGTACAAGATTGCCTCAACTGGAACAGTGAAATAATTAAGCCGAGTCAATGCCGTCCCTCCTGTAATCAATGGATTTGAAGCATCGGTTGAATCTATCTGTAAATAGAATTGCTTCCATCCTCGCTGATGGTAGATCCCGCCAACTTGAATACCTGAATTGATAATTCCATCACGATAGGCATTGAAATATCGGGCTACTCCTCCAAAATGATAACCTGAAACTACTTCTTCAAGTAGTCTAAAACGATAAACCCGGGTATGCGCCAGATAAGCGCTTGATCCCTGACCACCAGCAACAGGACCCACATAAAAACTTCCTTGTGCCCATGCGCCATAGGAGGCCGTTGAGCAGGCAACAATCAACAGAATACGTCCAAAAAATCGGGGCATAGACACGTTTTGTAAAGAGCGCGTAAAGCTATCAAATATTGTCTTCAGTAATTGATTTTATTAAATTCGATTCTATTCTGACAACTTTTTCGCAACAAACCCGTCTGTCTTGTAACGATTTCATAATAAATCGATATCATCGATTTAGTGTCACCCACCTACCACAATCGTATTTTTACCAAAATTAATTTTATACATGGATTGGATAATTGACGACTCAACTGAGTTTGAGGATGCGATAATTGATGGGGTCCTGGATAATGAACAGGAAAGCCCAATGCTTGTAATACCAGATTACGAGGACGATGAATTTCAGGAGTATCAAAATAACGACAATAACTTATCGAACTTTCCGTTCGAACATTCATTAAAAATCAAATAAGTTATACCTTTGCAGCGGCAAACGGATACGACCAGCTCCTGCTGAATCCCCCAGGTCCGGAAGGAAGCAAGGGCAGGCGGTTGTAGCGGTGCGATATCTCGTTTGCCTTTTTATTTTTGCACCCCCTGATCATTTTATAAAACAAATTAAGACATGAAATTTTTCATTGACACGGCCAATTTATCGGAAATCCAGGAAGCATATGACCTGGGTGTATTAGATGGTGTGACTACCAATCCATCACTGATGGCCAAAGAAGGTATCACGGGTGAAGCAAACATTCTGAAGCACTACAAAGACATTTGCAATATCGTAGATGACAATGTAAGCGCTGAGGTGATCTCTACTGATGTAGAGGGTATGCTCAAAGAAGGAAGAGAACTTGCAAAAATCGACGACAAAATCGTTGTTAAAGTTCCAATGATTAAAGACGGTGTTAAAGCCATTAAGCAATTTACTTCTGAAGGAATCAGAACAAATTGCACATTGATTTTCAATGCTGGTCAGGCATTGGTAGCAGCCAAGGCTGGTGCGAGCTATGTTTCTCCATTTTTGGGCAGACTAGATGATGTAGGACATGAAGGGACAGATTTGATTGCACAGATTGCCAGGATTTATGACAATTATGGAATGGAAACCGAGATTCTTGCGGCTTCAATTCGACACGTACCGCACTTGTTAAAGTGTGCTGAAATTGGTGCGGATGTAGCGACCTGTCCATTGAGTGTTATCACAGGACTATTGAAACATCCATTAACTGATCTTGGATTAGAAAAATTCCTTGCAGATTACGCAAAAGGAAACCAATAGTCAACTTATTAGTTAATTTGGGAATAGACTTATTTCCATATGTACATCATTAAAGTCAAAGGCAAAGCAAAAATTCCGGATTACATACAGCTTCGGGATGATCAGTTTGTGCTTATTGCTTATTTTAGGGCAGACAGACCTCTCAAAAAGCTGGAGAAATACGGACTTGAGGGGAAGGAAACTGAATTGAGAGGTCTGATTGACACCCTGCCATTTGGCAAACTGCAAAAACTGGATATCTGATGTCTTTTTCTGATGAACCTGTTGTACAGGTAAATGATGCTACTATTTTTCAGGAGAATCAAACGATTCTTGACCACATCAATTTCTCCATTCATAAAGGAGAATTTGTCTACCTGATCGGTCGAACAGGAAGTGGAAAGTCCTCCTTGCTAAAAACACTCTATGCCGATTTAGCACTAAGATTGGGCGATGCACAGGTTGTAGGGTATAACATTCGCGATATCAAACCAAGTGAAGTTCCTTATTTGAGAAGGAAAATTGGAATCGTCTTCCAGGACTTTGAATTGTTCTATGACCGAACGGTAGCTGAAAATCTGGAATTTGTCATGAGAGCTACTGGCTGGAAAGACAAAGCCAAAATGAAAGCACGAATGGCCGATGTACTTATGCGTGTTGGATTGGGTGCGGTGAATAATAAAATGCCACATCAACTATCCGGTGGCGAGCAACAGAGAGTGGTCGTGGCACGGGCGTTGATTAACGAGCCGCAAATCATGTTGGCAGATGAGCCTACTGGAAACCTCGACCCGACAGTATCAGAGGGAATTTTCAAGCTATTTCTCGAAATCAACAAAAGTGGAACGGCTGTCCTGATGGCTACACACAATCACTTCTTCATTGAAAAGTTTCCAGGACGAGTGATCAAATGTGACGAAGGCAAAATATTGGATTCAACCAAACAGAATTTCAAACTTTCGAGTTGGTACTAAACAATCTGTGGGCAAGTAGCTGATAGATACCCTCCACTGAGACAATACCTAAAGTAAGCAACATCGTATATCTGGGAATATCTCGTCTGGACACCTCTACAATTCCACTAACTCTGCTTCGATTTCCTTACCATAGAACAAGCCTCCTCTTTCGCTGAATAAGTCAGGGTTGTCTGTGGTACAGAAATGTCTATGCCCTCCTCTAGTCAATCGTTTGTCCATTTCAGTATGCCTTCCTAGATAATCCGCCAGACTGTTGGCCACAATTTGGCCCTGATTGACGATTGAAACATTAGCTGGCAGATGAGACTGAATGATTGGACCCAGGAGAGGGTAATGTGTACAACCTAGCAGAATCGTATCGATTTGATCATCCTTTTGAAGTAATCTTCTTATGTGAGCTTTGACAAAATACTCTACCCCATCACCATCCAACTCTCCATTTTCTATTAAGGGCACCCACATCGGACACGATTCTTGCGTCACCTTCAAATCTGGAAAAAACTTCTCCAATTCAATCACGTAAGATTGAGAGTCCACTGTTCCTTTGGTTGCGAAAACTCCAACTGATTTGGCGTTGGACATATACCCCAACACCTCTGTCGTTGGCCTAACCACACCCAGTACACGATTTTCGGGTGCTAGCAATGGCAGATCTCGTTGCTGAATTGTTCGTAAAGCTTTTGCAGAGGCCGTATTGCAGGCGAGGATTACCAAAGGGCAGCCTTGATTAAACAAATAATGTATGCCCTCTAATGTGAACTCATGGACATTTGCATAGGATCTCGTGCCATATGGTGTTCGCGCATTGTCTCCCAAATAGATGTAATCATATTCAGGTAGCAACTCGACGATTTCTTTCATCACTGTCAAACCACCATATCCCGAATCAAATATTCCAATAGGAGAATGTTTTTTCATGCTAACAAATCAACGTGTATGAAATTGAAAAAACAAATATGCTTTCTCATCCAATGCTATTAATTATATTCAAATACCCCATGCTGTTCAAAAAATTCAGTTCTGATTTGATTCCAGAAGTTTCTTTTAGCGGATCATCCATATTATCTAACCATTGAAGTGTTCCGCAATGGTTTGAGAAATCAATCATCACCCATCCGTCATGCTCTGCTAGGGACTATGACGATTCCTCATAACTTTGTATCATGAGACCTGTTTTAGGAGCCATTTTAGTCACCTGTATTTCGATTTGTCAAGCACAATACGCACAACCTGACATCAAACAGACTTTTAATGACGACTATATTCCTACATATAACGTGTATATTGATACTTCTCATCTCAACTTTATTTTAGCTGAAGAAAACAAATTATCAAAGGTCGAATTTCCTGCTGATGTGTTCATCTCATACGAAAATCACATTGACACTTTACTTCATGTCGGTTTTCGATTAAGAGGTAATACCAGTCGATCTGCTGGAAAAAAATCTTTCAAAATTGCTATTGATGCATTTGAAGATAAACGTGATTATCAGGGGTTAGAAAAAATAAATCTCAATGGTGAACACAATGACCCATCGATCATTCGGTCAAAATTAGGTTGGGAGCTAGCCAGACAAGCCAATGCCCTAGGCTCCAGGGCCAATCATGTAAAGCTCTATATTAACGAAGAATATCGCGGGCTTTATATCAATGTAGAACACATTGACGAAGAATATGTTGAGCTACGTTTTGACAATAAAAATGGTAATCTGTATAAATGTCTGTGGCCTGCGAGTCTTTCTTATCTTGGTGATAACCCCGACCTATACAAATTTGAAAATGGTGATCGTCGTGCTTATGAGGAGAAACGAAATGAAGACCTGGATGATTACACTGATCTCGCCAAACTAATCGCCGTGCTTGCCCTATCTGATGAAAAGGAACTTGTTCCTAAATTGGAAGCAATATTTGATACAGAGAGTTATCTCAGAGCATTGGCAGTTGAAATTCTTGCGGGACATTGGGATAACTATTCCATCAATCAAAACAACTACTACCTGTACCACAATGAAGCTGACGATAAGCTGTATTACATCCTTTATGATCTTGACAATACATTCGGGATTGACTGGTTTGGTCAGGACTGGGCTGAGTTCTCATTGTTCCAATGGTTCTACAGCGACCAGGATCGCCCTTTGATTAAACGTATGATGGAGGTTCCCAGGTATCGCATACAATTAGCTCAAATAGTTGATGAACTCCTCAAGCATTATTACAGCCCCGAAACCCTTTTTCCAAAAATTGATTCACTGCAAGAGCAAATCTTTCCTGCCGTGATAAGCGATCAATACCGGAAGAAGGATTATGGGTTTTCAATAACGGATTTTGAAAATAGCTTTGATCAATCTTTGCCTGATCATTGGCACGTCAGGTACGGATTGAAGGAATTTATCCAAAGGAGATATGAAACTGCTAAGGAACAAGTTGAGATTATTTTGGGAATGGATCTCAATCAAAAAATCATAAATCTTTATCCAAATCCCACCACCGAATATGTTCACATTCAGGCTGAGCATCCTATGTCAATGGAAGTCATGGACATGCAGGGTAAAGTGATTTCATCAAAGCACTTGTCAATGGGAACTAACCAGTTTCATATTGGCGATCTCAATATCAAGAAAGCAGGTGTTTATTTTGCTGTTTTCAAGCAGGAAGGCCTGTTGATCAGCACGCAGCGCCTAGTCATTCAATAAAAAAACCCACCATAATATGGTAGGTTTTGCAAGCAAAGAGTTTTTTGTTTGATTATTTACTATCCTAAAGCTAATCAATTTGTCATTGCCATCAAAAGATCGCTTTGAGTAATAATATGGACATCATGGTCATTTCCTCTAACAAGTAATGCCTTAGAATCTTTACTGATCAGCGATGACAATACATCCAACGTATTGTCCATGCCTACAAATTGAAATGGCGGATCCATTATTTCTGAGACAGGCTTATCCCTCAAGTCTGGACTTTCAATCAGGCTTTTCAGGACTTTATTATCACTCAGGCTTCCCACAAACTGTGAACCATTCACAACGGGAAGCTGATCTACTCCTTTTTCGTTCATCGTCAGAATAGCCGCTCCGACCTTGGTGGATTGATCAATGGTAAAAAGCTTACCGGCACCATTCTTATGCGCTATGATATCTTTGGCTGTCGCAAACTTCCTGGACTCGATGAATCCATGATCTTTCATCCAGTTGTCATTATATACTTTACCGAGGTACCTTGTCCCATGATCCGGCAATATGATCACCATTACATCATCATCGGTCATGTTATCGCGTGCCCATTCCAACGCTCCAAATACTGCTGAGCCACAGGACCAGCCAACAAACAGTCCTTCCTCCCTTGACAATTTTCTCGTCATAATTGCCGCATCCTTATCCGTTACCTTGACGATGTGATCAACCATTGAAAAATCTACATTCTTTGGTAAGATGTCCTCCCCAATGCCTTCTGTGAGATAGGGAAACACTTCCTTTTCGTCGAACTCACCTGTCTCGTGATACTTTTTGAATACTGATCCATAGGTATCAACACCTACTGTTTTGATAGATGATTTCTTTTCCTTCAAATACTTGGACGTACCTGATATCGTACCACCTGTTCCCATCCCAGCTGCATAAACCGTGATTTCTCCTTCAGTATCATTCCATATTTCCGGACCGGTAGATTCATAATGCGCTATAGTATTGCTTGGATTATCATACTGATTGGGGTAAAAGGAATTGGGGATGTCCCGCTCCAATTTCTTCGCTACTGAATAATAGCTGCGAGGATCTTCGGGCTCAACATTAGTTGGACATACAATTACCTCCGCTCCTACAGCTCGCAGAATATCTATTTTCTCCTGAGACTGTTTGTCAGCCAAAGTAAAAATGCATTTATAACCTCTTGAAACCGCAACGAGCGCCAATCCCATTCCTGTATTTCCCGAAGTGCCTTCTATGATTGTACCTCCTGGTTTCAGACGACCATCCTTTTCTGCGTCTTCAATCATTTTTAAGGCTATTCGATCTTTTACAGAATTGCCGGGATTCATATATTCTACCTTTACCAGAACAGTTCCCTTGATTCCCTCCGTGACATTATTCAATCGAACCAGGGGGGTGTTGCCGATTGTGTCAACTATGGAATTGTAGTATTTCATCAATGTTAATTTTTGTTGTTAGGTATTTAAAAGTAAAGGTAGAGAATCACCGAAAGATACAGGTCAAATTATGCCCCTTTCAAATACCTAAACCTGACTTCAATCATAATTTCTACTCTGCAACTTTGATACATTTGTCGATTATTCATTCACCAATATTATAGAAATGATACTGAAATTAAGAGAATGGGATGAGCAGTTGATCGAATGGCTCAGAGTCAATGTTTTCATGATGATTCGCATCAGTACTGGGCTTATCTACCTGGTTTTTGGTGGATTGAAATTCCTTCCCAATTATAGTCCCGCAGAAACATTAGCGGCCGAAACTATCGGGCTTATAACTTTTGACCTCTTTTCTGGTTCACTTGCGCTATATGCCCTGGCGGTTATCGAAACGATTATTGGTGTCGGACTGATATTGAATTTTAAAGTGAAGTGGACGATCCGAATTGCACTTTGGCACATGGCATGTACATTCTTTCCTATGATTTTACTACCCGGAGCAGCGTACACTGATGCACCATATAGCTTGTCTCTTGTAGGCCAATATATTCTTAAAAACCTGGTGGTGGTCAGTGCTTTGTTGGCAGTCTATTGTCATACACCAGCAAAACAAAGTCTTGTCTGACAAATTTGTGAATGGTTGATTTATTTAGTTGATTGAAGTATAAATGCTATCATCATGAACATACGCAAATCAATTTTCGGTATTCTAACCATTCTTTTCGCCTTATTCACACTCACGTTGATCTCATGTGACGAATCAGCGGATGCGCTGTGTGATCAATGCGAAGCAGATGCCCCTTGGTCAACAGCTACCTTTTCAGGAGATTGCTATGCAGATCAGGAAACTTGTGAATCTTCAGAAGATGAGGATTGCATTCAATGCACCTGATTAGCCTATTGATTGAAGCCAACTCCAGTCAACAACTCCTTTACGATCAAGGCTGCCACCACTTCTGCATTGACACCCTGCTGTTCAAATTCAAAGGCTGGGTTTCCATTCCTGAACACCCTTACATTGGCGTGTATCATATCCTTCTGCCGATGATACCTGCCACGCACTTCATAAGCACCTGCAAATTTCTTTTTATCTAAGAAAGTGATGGGTGCTTTGTCTTCTTTACTTAGCTTCAGTAACTCATCATCAACCAAATAAGAAAGCGACAATACATCCTGAAATTGTTCATCATCCTGAAACCCGGTGTGGATGAAAATTGGCTTGGCATCCAGGATTTTAATCTGCTCTTTATCTTCATCCGTCATAGAACCGATCGAAAAGCTCTCCCCATCCAACGGCATGCGTACTTCTGGTCTCTGGACTCCACCAATATCAGCTGCCAACTCAGGCACTTTATTGGCAACAAACTGCAATAGATCAATGATGTCAACATGTGAATTTTCCTTCAGCGCCGCACCTTTCATCCCAAATAGGATAGAATAGGTGAGCAATCCCTGCTCAAACAGTGACGCCTCGTAGCTTACCGCATCAGCCTCAGATCCAGCAATAACGTACAACCCTGTTCGATCTTTGATTTCCTCAAGTGCTTTGGTCTGTGATGCTGGCATATGTGCTAACTCACCGGGATTCGTCAGTTGTGAAGCCAATCTCCCCGAATGGCAGGCATCAATGATCATAACTTGCTTGAGTGCTGGCACCTGTGTAATGAGTTGCGTCATTTCACTACTGGAAATTGCTACTTTCGCTCGGGTCGTACTATCGGTCAATACCCCATCTGGTGTCAACATCGTCAGATAATAAAAGTCTTTGACGTCCTGACCGTGATTTACACCATGACCAGAAAAATAGACGACTAACAAGTCTCTTGCCTTGGCCTTAGTGGCAATTTCCGCAAACTGCCTTGTGATATTCTCCTTAGTCGGCATCATCCCCGGGGCAGGATTGTTCGTGGTTAGCAAACGTATATCTGTTCTTTCAGGACCATACTCGTTCACAGCCGAAAGCTTCAAAGCATCTGCAAAATCCGTTGCATCCTTAGCGGCATAGTTTAGATCAAGCGCCTCCCCTTCGTAATCTGAGGTGCCAACGATGACGGCATACAAAGAAGGTTCCCGTTTGGTCATGCCATCAGTTTTGTTGAAGACGTAAATATTCCTGGGTTTTGTTGACAATGATCCTTCCTCGTTGAATGCTTTTATGGTCACCGTATTAAGACTTGATTCCTTTAAGAAAGGGTGTCCCGCAACTTCATAGTTGACTTCCAGGTTGCCTGACCGATGATTGACGCCAGGGATTTCACGGCTTACCTCCTTGTTGTTAATGAATATTTCAATTCGGCCAATTCCTCCACCATTGTCAACTACGCTCACACCTAAAAGTCCATTGTTCTTGTTGGGATGTTTGATTTGCAATTCTGGAAATGGCTTAACCTCTTCAACTGGCTTACGTACAGGGAGTGGTTCGTCTTTTAAGCCTAATAATCTGGGCAATAAGTCGGGTTCATAATAATGTTGCTTCATCTGATCAAGTGCCATGATAACACCTCCCTTGCTATAGTGGAGTTGTGTCATCGCTTTTGGTGTGGCATCAAACAATCCACCTGGAGTAAGTACGATCATTTCACCTTCATCGAGCGGTACGATTGTTCCAAGAGGATCCGACGACCTTAAATCTTCGTAGATGTTGAGCTTCCCATCACGTGCAGCCGTAAGCATGAATTTACCATCTTGAATAAACCTGATCTCACTTATAAACCCATCATGCCCCGTCAAACGATTCTCAACCTCTCCTGTTTTTAGGTTGATCAGTTTTAAGGAAAAATCCCTGATGGAAGATCCTCTTTTAACCGAGTTGATGAACCCCACTGCAAAATCCTTGTTTGGAATGGCCACAATCTGATCTATTCGATCTGACTCCAGCTTTACTTCACCCACCTTGACCCCTTCACTGGAGTAGGTTTGAATGGTTTGATCATCTCTGAGTAAACTCAGTATTTTATCATTCTGAATATCAAAATCCTGTAAATCAGCAATGGCCATCTTCCTGACAGACTTCATATTCCCGGTATTGTAAAACTCCAGTCCCTCTCTTGTACGAAAAATGATTTCCGTCCCATCCGGTGAAAATTGATAATCTAAACCGTTCGCAATCTTGATCTTCTTATCCTTTCCCTCATCCAGGTGATATACATCAAAATGTTTGTCTGAACGCTTTCTGATTAGATACCTACCTGTTGGATCAAACTCAGTAGGTGTGCCACTGTATTTTCCTGATGCGTCATAAGTCTTCGAAAGCGACATGTCTGCATTCCACACCTTGATTTGCTGATCATTGCTGACCGTCACCAAGCGCTCTTGCACGGGGTGATATGCGACCGATCGGGCACCTCCCTGGTGTTCTTTGAGCATTTCAACAGGACTTAAGCCTTTCAGATCAATGATTCGGGCATGATCATGCCCTGTCCCTATCACTAGTTTGTCATTTGATGGTGTCACATCAATGTCAAAAACCGGCGAAGCTGTCCCTCTAAATTGCTTAAGCCGCTGACCTGTTTGGATATCATATTCACCAATACTTTCATCGAAATCACCAATTAACAATTGCTTACCTGGTACTGACCAGCAAATAGCCCTCACACCAAGATTTGATCTTTCGTCCGTTACGTTGTTGGACAAGCTTTGAATGTCCTTCATCGAGCCATCCATCAGCAGTTTGACAGGAGCATTTGCGTCTCGTCCGGCTATCGCCGTACCCTGAGATGTGTGTTGTAGATCATATGTCCGAAGATTCATTACCTCTTCACGGCTGATTTCCATGAACTCCTCATTCAATAAAATGAGCTCTCCCCTATTGGTTCCGGCATACAATCCTTCGTTGGGAGCGTGGGTTAAGGTTCCAATGTCCGATTGGGCGATTGACTTTGTATTGATTTGTGATCGATCAGATTTAGCAATCCAATGTATTTGACCATCCGCATCACCAACAACCCAGTGAGATGAGCTTATGGCTAGTGAAGTAGCTTCACCAATGTTTAAATTGATTGAATCCTTCAAGACACTCCCCGACCAAATTGAAAGGGTCCCATCCTTTGAAACGACGACAGCCTCATTCTGATCCCAAAGCCCTGAAACAAGTGGGGAGGCCAGATCAACCCGGTTAACAATCTTTTGTTTACCAACCTCCCAGATGATCATTTGCCCATCCGCACCAACACTGAGCAGCTGGTTAGTTTCAGCATGAAAAGCAATAGCCTTGACGGCTTGAGTATGTCCTTTCAACAGGTAGAGGAGTTCACTAGTTTGATAATCCCAAATGATGATTTCTGGTTTGGTATCAATGGACGCTACCCAGGATGTGTCCGCGGAAATCTCAATGTCGTAAATCTGAGTAGTGTGCCCGGTTGGGATGACCAAATCAAGTTTTTGCCCATAGGCTTGAATGAGTACTCCCAGTAAAAAAGTGATAGTCAGCGCTCTCATAGATGATGCAATAATGGAAGTTAAAATTAACAGAAGTCCAACTGTAAAACCCAAGTATTGATTGGTAATTCGGCCACCCAAAGCATTACAACCATCGATCATGGAAAATGAGCTTGTGTCCAAAAACCTTTTACATAGCTTTATGATACAAAATCAAGGATGATGAAAAAGATATACCTCCTACTTGCCCTGCTGCTATCCACTTCCCTAATGGGGCAAAACACCTACTTCCCAAAAACCCTCAGTATGCGCGATCGAGCTGCGGTTATTGATCGATTATTGGAGGACAGGGTCCAGACCGTGTTACCAGCACTGATGAAAAGAGCGGATATTGACATGTGGATCATCATTGCCAGAGAGTATAATGAAGATCCGGTCATAAAAACCATGCTTCCTGCCACCTGGCAATCGGCACGTAGGACTACCATCCTGGTCATTTATGATCCCGGAAATAATCAACCGCTGGAGACATTGGCCATGGCACGGTATGGGGTCGGCAAGACTTTTAAAAAAGCATGGGACAAAGAGCAGCAACCTGATCAATGGAAGGCGCTTTCTGAGTTAATTGAATCTAGAAATCCGAGCAAAATTGGCATTAATAAGTCTGCTACGTTTGCATTAGCAGATGGTATTTCAGCAACTCATTACGATCAGTTAATGAGCAATTTGTCAGACAAATATCAAAAAAGAGTAGTCAATGCCGAACGACTAGCAGTAGGTTGGTTAGAGACACGGACACCTGCTGAAATGGTCATCTATCAAAACATTGTGCGCATGGCGCATCAGATCATTGCCGAAGGGTTTTCAGAAAAAGTCATTCAACCTGGCGTGACCACTACAGATGACGTGTGCTGGTGGTACAGAGATAGAATTAGAGCATTGGGCTTCACTGCATGGTTTCATCCCTCAGTTGCTATTCAGCGGAAAGACCCGGAATCCTTCGAACACTTACGCGCTTTCTCGGATCGACCCGAACAACAAGTGATTTTGCCGGGAGATTTGTTGCATGTTGATTTTGGCATAACCTATTTGAGATTAAATACAGATACGCAGCAGCATGCGTATGTACTAAAGGCCGGAGAAAAAACAGCACCTGATTTCTTAACAATGGCTTTCGCCGAAGGAAATCAGCTACAGGATATCTTCACCAACAATTTTGTAACAGGACGGACCGGTAATGAGATTTTGCTCAAATCACTGGAAGAAGCAAAGTCAGCAGGACTCAAACCGACCATTTACACGCACCCTATTGGCTATCATGGCCATGCGGCGGGCCCTACAATTGGTCTTTGGGATCAACAAGGAGGTGTCCCTGATCGTGGTGATTATCCGCTTTACCCTAACACCGCTTACAGCATTGAATTGAATACCGCGGTACAAATTGAAGAATGGGGTAAAGAAATTAGAATCATGCTGGAAGAGGATGCATTCTTCGATGGTGAAAAAGTCATGTACATTGACGGTCGACAAACTGAACTCATGACCATTCCCAGAAGTTTGTTTCCAAACGAATAGTCTAGAAATACAAAGGCTCTGTCTTTTGCACCTTGACTTGACCGAATTCAGGATGTTTGGGATTAATCAGGAAATTATGGCACTCCTTGTCATAAACGGAAGGAACTGCTAGCCCGAGGTATTCATTTTCAAACAAAAACCTGTCCCCGATTTGCTGGGTTAAATGACTCTGTGGTGACTGATCCCAATTTTGTGGTAGTTCATCCAATTCTACAATAAACTGATCAGGCAGGTAAATGTGCATAATCTGGAAATCAGAGATAGGAAGTAAGTTTAGCGGAACACGTCTGGACATTTCACCCTTGGCAAGTGATATCGATCCTGCTGCATATACAATGGGCGTCCCATAACTGTTCCAACGATTGTTGCTTTGCTTTGCAGCCCCTTTACCATCGAGTGAAAGGTATTTTGAGATGCGGTAAACAATCATGCAAAATTGCCATCTGCAATGCTTTCGAGCTCACTCCGGAGCAAGGTCAACCCCTGAAACGTGTCGATCAAAGTGATGGGTCTCCTGTCACCAAGGGCTTGACTGGTCATGTTGAGCCAGCTGATAAACTGCGCTTTACCTCCAAAAAGAGACTGACCTAAATGACCTACTTCAATCATGGCCATAATCAAGCTACCTTGTAACGCGTCCACGCGTCCCTTTTCTTTAATCTTAACCCTAAGTGTCTTGGGTGTCAAATGGAGCGTCTCCGCCATCGAAACTTGAGTAAGGCCAAATAATGCCTGGACTTTCTCAACCTGAGTGGCAGAAACACCGTTCCTGAGCGATTCAATATGTCGAACATTCACACTTGAAGGGAATGCATAGGTCATAAAAGGCTCGGCCAACTCATCAGTTGAATGATTAGGGTTGGTATATTTTACCTTTTTCATAAAGTAAATTTACTCATTTTTTTTGACGTTAAATGTCATTCACCATTTTTTTTGCCCTCCTAACTAACAAACCTTCCAACTCTCATTTCATATGACAATCTTCGTTTTAAAATTAATCCAGATGAAAAGACTCGTATTCCTAATTTTCCTATTGTCCTGTATCCAACTATCTGCGCAAAAACTTTCAAAAGCTGAAAAGAAAGTCATTCAAGCCGTCGAACAAAACAATGAATCGGCCATTGCTTTTCTTGAAAAGGTAGTCAACATCAACAGTGGCACCATGAATCATCCAGGAGTTAAAGAAGTAGGTATGGTATTCAAAGCTGAATACGAGCAAATAGGTATGGAAACCAGCTGGATTGATCTAAAAGAAGTAGACCGGTCTGGTCACCTATTCGCTGAGACGAAAGGATCCAAGGGTAAACGAGTTTTGCTGATTGGGCACCTGGATACAGTATTCCCGAAAGACAGTCCATTCCAAAAGTTAGAAAAGCGTGATGATGGACTTTGGCATGGACCGGGAGCCAATGACATGAAGGGTGGAGATGTCATCATGCTTTATGCATTGAAAGCCTTATATGAGGCGGGTCAACTGTCCGATGGTCAGGTAATTGTTGCCTTGACTGGCGATGAAGAGATGACTGGCAAGCCATTAACCATCAGTCGCAAGCATTTGATTGAAGCAGCCAAGAGAAGTGACATAGCCCTGGGGTTCGAAACCTCTACCGGGTTCAACAATGCAACCATAGCCCGAAGAGGCTCATCAGGTTGGAAAGTAGAAGTGACGGGAAAAAGAGCTCATTCTTCAGCTATCTTTCGTGAATCTATCGGCGCGGGTGCCATTTTCGAGACAGGTCGTATCCTTAACGCATTTTACGAGGAAGTACGTGGCGAGGAATACCTGACCTTCAATCCGGGCATCATACTAGGAGGAACAGAAATCAACTATGACGAGCCTATGAACAAAGGGACAGCCTTCGGCAAAACCAATGTGGTAGCGCAGACTGTCGTAGTAGATGGTGGGTTGAGGTTTATTTCCGAAGAGCAAAAAGCAAATGCCCGAGCCAAAATGCGTGAAATTGTGGCTGATAATTTACCACAGACAAGCGCGACCATCAGTTTTGTGGATAGCTATCCTGCTATGGGCCCAACAGCTGGTAATCAGGCATTATTAGAAAAATTCAGCAAGGTAAGTGTTGACCTGGGGCAAGGGCCCGTTACTGCATGGGATCCTGGGAAAAGAGGTGCTGCTGATGTATCCTTTGTGGCGCAGTATGTAGACTGTATGGATGGACTTGGCACCATGGGCACTGGCGCTCATACCCCTGGCGAGACCGTAGACCTGGCCACCATTGAGGACTTAACCAAAAGAGCAGCCATTCTCATTTACCGATTGATCAATGATAAATAGTCTGGCGATTTTTTGTGGATCATCCAAGGGGTCACATGACTCCTATGAGCAAACCGCATTACAACTGGCCAACTATCTGGTGGATCATGACATTACCATGGTTTACGGCGGTGGATCGGTTGGGTTGATGGGTGTATTAGCAGATGAAATGATGCGGCGGGGAGGACAGGTCATTGGTGTAATTACACAAAAGCTGCTGGAGTGGGAAGTTGGGCACAATAGCATTACACAACTTCATGTCGTCAACACCATGCATGAGCGAAAAGCAAAAATGGCAGCTTTGGCTTATGGATTTATAGCTTTGCCCGGTGGCATTGGTACGCTGGAGGAAATCATTGAAGTCTATACCTGGCTGCAGTTGGGTTATCATCATAAACCATGCGGGTTCCTCAACGTCAACAATTACTTTGAGCATTTGATCCGATTTTTCGATCATATGGAATCCGAACAGTTTCTCAAGCCAAATATCCGGGATGGGTTGATTATTGAAGACAAAATCGATATGCTAATGGATCGCTTCAAGACCTTCGAGTTTGAAAACGATGATCCTGGAAGCAAGGTTGATTGAATAACACTTACTAGAAATCTCAACTGATACAACCCCACTTTTTATTTACCCTAAATGTCATTCAGCACGAGAGAAGCGTAGTGCCTGAATCTTTCAACCCAAAGGAACTTATCTCATCCTTAATACCAAGTGGCCAAAGAATCCCCTCCTGGGAGGGGAAGGGGTGGGTATTGCAAAATTATGAGCGAGACTACAAAAAATGAATGGAAGTCCCGGCGTGACTGTCATAGGTAAGGTTGTGATTGTGAATTATAATGCAAACCGCTAAAGCCAAAAGCTAATAGCTAATGAAACTAAAGACGACATGCTGGCGTGACTTTGAGGAATGGTAATAGTGTAAAGTGGAAAAATGAATTAACTAAAGGCTAGTGCAAACAGCCAATAACAAACGACCAATGCCATCCTGACGCTCCTCTAATCCCCTCCTGGGAGGGGAAGGGGTGGGCATTGCAATATGTGAGAGAGTACAAAAAATGAATAGAAGTCCCGGCGTATCTGCAGGGGAGAAAAGATACCGAACTGTAATCACGCCATTAGTTCCATTGAATTAATGAGCAACTTTAGATAACTTTAAGTATGCTTACTAAGGAAATAGTCATTAAAGCAATCAATAAGCTCCCCGGAGAATTCTCGGTGGATCAGGTAATAGATGAACTTCTTTTACTGGAAAAAATAGAACGAGGTTTAAATGAATCCAAATTAGGTCATGTGGTTTCCGATAAAGAGTTAGATAATGAGCTTCCAAAATGGCTCAACTAAATTGGACCAATCAAGCCAAAAATGATCTCATTTCAATTGCCTCTTTTATAAGAAAAAGTTCAATTAAGTACGCAAAACTACAAGTCAAACGCATCCGTAATCGTGCACAACAGATTGCTGAGTTCCCCAAATCAGGAAGGGTTGTGCCTGAACTGGATAACCCAAGGATTAGAGAAGTCATTATTGGCAATTATAGGATAATCTATTTTTTGGTAAGCGAAGATCGGATAGACATTTTGACCATTCATCATTCAGCCAAAATGTTAAAAATGTAATAAGCATTTTGCAAAGTACCAGAACTACTTGCTCATCTAGGCGTGACTTGAATCCCCTCCTGGGAGGGGAAGGGGTGGGTATTGCAATCTGTGAGAGAGTACAAAAAATGAATGGAAGTCCCGGCGTGACTGTCATAGGTAAGGTTGTGATTGTGAATTATAATGCAAACCGCTAAAGCCAAAAGCTAATAACTAATGAAACTAAAGACGCCATGCTGGCGTGACTTTGAGGAATGGTAATAGTGTAAAGTGGAAAAATGAATTAACTAAAGACTAGTGCAAACAGCCAATAACAAACGACCAATGCCATCCTGACGCTCCTCTAATCCCCTCCTGGGAGGGGAAGGGGTGGGCATTGCAATATGTGAGAGAGTACAAAACTGATTGAAAGTCCTGGCGTAGATGTCCAGTTTAAACGGCCAATAGCAAATGGCTAATAGCCAAAACTACTCAAGTTGTTAGGCAGCCGTCACTTTCTCAATCGTATCAAATTCACCAGTTTTAGCGCCAAGTTCCTCTTCAATATCAAAGTCATCTTGAAGACCTAACCAGAATTTAGGAGTAGTGCCGAAGTACTTGCTTAATCTTAGCGCCGTGTCCGCAGTTATTCTTCGATTCTTTTTTAAGATTTGACTGATTCTTGTCTGAGGAATGTGTAAATCCTTGGAGAGTCGATAAGCACTAATACCCATTGGCTTTAGAAACTCCTCTGACAAAACCTCACCAGGGTGTATATTCGGTAGCTTTTCCATATTGTTATGCTTAGTGATAAGCAATGACCTCAACATTATTGGCGTTCCCCTCTTCCCAATTGAAAATGATTCGCCATTCCTTGTTAATTCTGATGCTATAAAAATCTTTCAAGTTTCCGGTTAGTTTTTCAAGTCTATTGGAGGGAGGGATTCTTAAATCACCGATGATCTGAGAGTTGTTGAGCATTCTTAATTTTCTACGTGCAGCAATTTGAATTTCCATTGGCCATTTTCTTACCTTCTCCCCTTTCCATACTTTTTCAGTTTCCTTTGATCCAAAAGATAAAATCATACTAGCGACAAGCGTTACTAACGTTAAAGGTAAGTAAAAATTAGTGTTTATGAAAATGACGTACGCTGGCGTGACTTTGAGGAATGGTAATAGTGTAAAGGGGAAAAATGCAATTAGCTAAAGTCCAGTGCAAACAGCCAAGAGATAATAGCCAATGCCATGCTGACGCTCCTCTAGTCCCCTCCGGGGAGGGGAAGGGGTGGGTATCAAACGGCTAAAGCCAATGCCAATAGCTAATAGAAATAAAGACGCCATGCTGGCGTGACTTTGAGGAATGGTAATAGTGTAAAGGGGAAAAATGCAATTAAATAAAGTCTAGTACAAACGGCCAAGAGCCACCTAAATCTACCTAAATTTTCCTCTTTTCATATTGAACTTCGTCCTGCCGAAGAGCACATAAGAAAGTGTAAGGGTTGCAGAAGGCCCCATAAGACTAACCGTTTCTGTTGTAACGACATCCCCTACCTCGAATCCTTGATTAAAGCCACCAAAGACATGCTGGTATTCAAATCCGATATCGAAGTTTTGTGCTACAGTATATTTCAGCCCAGCTATCGCAGAGTAAGTGATGGTTCGTCCATTCAACCTATCAGATTCAGGTACGCCATCCAGGACACGCTCATAGTTCTGGGAGATGAGCGTATAATTCACGCCCACCCCAACAAACGGGTGAATAGTGATTAAACCCTGCTGTCTGTAGTTCCTGGGGTTCCCCAAATGAAATTCATATTTACCTTGAAAAGAAATAGGCAAGACCAGTAGACCAAGTTTTTCATCTCGATCGATACCACCTATTACTACATTTTGCACAGATGCTTCATCTGCCCAATACCCTACACGTGCGCCAATCAACACATCTGAAAAACGCATGTCTGCACCAACATTCGCTGTAATGCCTCCTCCAAATGACGCGCCAATATCTGCCAGATAAGAATCATTGTTAAGATAGGCAAGACTCGGCTGGTACCAGCCTACATTAAGGTCGATGTTACTAATACCAACTCTTGATTGTCCATAGCCGTACCCTCTACGCTGCGCCATGGACTCCATGGTCACCAAGCAAAGAGCTATTAACAATGTAGTAGTAATAAACTTTTTCATATTCAGGCGATTCTTATGATTACTAGATGATTCCATTGCTTTGTGATTAACCTCCACTGTTTGATCCCTGGTTATGGCAACCATTCTGACGCTGATTTCTCTTTGTTGTCGCCTCTGCGATGGCTGTGTTATAATTACGATTAGCCTCAGCCACCATCGCATCATTAGCAGTATTCAACTTGGTCGTTTCTGTCGTCAATAGATTGTTAATCAATGTATCCTCGTCCAACTTTAAAGTCCTGCTATAAGAAACATTCAAAGCATAAATCAACTTATTCAATAAGTTCAAGCTGCTCTGCTGTCCTGCTGTAATTACACCATCGCTTAATGCCTGACTAATCGCCGCATCAATTTCATCATAGATGGTGAGATAACTTGCTTTGCGATCATCATGTCTGGTTTGTGCATCGCCTAACAATACATCTGCTCTATCTTGCAGTTTTGATAACTGATTATTATATCGGGCCGCAATCTTTGCCAGTTCAGCCTCCAATGCGTCATCCAAAGTTGCTTTCGATACATCAAAAGCATCCTGAGCAGCTTGCTTACAATCATCCAGATCTGCATTCACAGCAGCTACAATATTGTTCACAGGAGAACTTACGTTGGCTGCACTTAATCTACCACTGGCCCTTCCAGAAGTACCATCAGGTGAAGCAACTTCAGGAATAAATTCTGCCAAAGCAGGATCATTCTCAAAAGTTGTGATCATATCATTGACTTGCGACTCGATATCCTCATCACCTGACTCAATATCTTCCACAATGGAAGTAGTCGACTGACTATTCCAGTAGTCCTGTTGTGCCTGGCTAACCGAATTATCAATCGCACTGGTATTACTCGCTGTTTGCGTGGCATCACCGGTAATGTCTCCACTTAAATCAGTTGCAGCCTGATTGCTCAAAGAACCCGCATCAACTGATAGGTCACCCGCCACTAAGCTTGTGGTGTCCACTTCTGATAGTGCCACCTCATCATCAAATTTGTATTCAAATTCCGGGACGGCACCTATCTCCTTACAGGAGATCATGGCCAAACTCGCGATGATAGTGAGCGTGAGTAATTGGTGAATGGTTTCTTTTCTAACTAACCTGAGCATGGTTATAAATTTAGTTCAAATAATCCAGTTGTCTTGAAGCAAACAAAAGTAAAACAATAATTTAACAGATTTGCAACCCTTTTAACGATTATTCTCCAATCCATCTCGCACAAAATCAGGGTTAAACCTCAAAATATCTTCATAAAAGTCTGTGTAAGGCCGGAGTTGTTCGCCAATACCGGTATTAGGTCGTAAATCATAATTCAACTTAAAACTATGCGGTGGTCTGATCTGGATCCATCGGTTCGCATAAAACTTTCTGGGCCACAACGCAAAAGTTACATAGAAGCCAGCATTATCCCCGGCAACACTCTTGGATGCAAAGAAGCCAATGTCTGTATTGCCAAATTGTCGAAATACGGTCAATTTCCCTCCAATATCATCCCGTAGGTACTTTTCTGCCTGCACCCTGGCGACCAGTCCGTATCTGGGCAATCGATAAGTAAAGTGGACATAGCCCGTCAGGTAATTGATGGGATCAGCATAGAGCGTACCCGCATCTAACAAATATAAACCGGTATAGTAAATAGCAGCCCCTGCATACATGCGGTTATTCCCAAACATTCTGATATACGACGCATAGCCACCATAACGCCTGTTTCGAAAAGTCCCCAAATAGGTGTTGAAGAAGTGATTGCCTTTCCTGATCAAGGTATACCCTACCCCGATCTCACCAGGCCGAGACCCTAAACCTAACCGATAGTCAAAATCATTTTGAAAGGGTTGAATCCATTGCGCTACAGCATAAAATCCTTTTCTCAAATTGAACTGCAACCTTGGCCCTATGGCCAACTGAGTCCGAAATGGCTCGTCATAATGACCGTATTCTGCGTAATAGATAGGTTTCAATTGCAGATCCAATCGGTAGCTGGGTTGATAGCTTAAGCCATCCCGAATCGCTACTACAGCTGAATCCTTGTAAGCCAAAATAGGATGCCCTTGATACAAATACACTAATTCCTTGCCTTTAAGTGAATCTGTATTCAATAAAAGTCGATAAGTGTGTCTGGGGTTGCGATGCATCCTGGACTCAAACAAAAAAGTATTTTCCTGCGCGGAGGTAGACTCCAGGTGTTCATAATCGATCAAACTGCCCTGTCCAAGGGCGCTAAGAGCGAGCAGACTAAAAAGTATTGAAAATAAGTTGATGAAGAATGAATGGTTCATTTGTTCACTACTGCAATATGAGTACTTAAGATACCTGATCTACCAAAGATTCCTTCAAAAATACTGGAAAATGGTATGAACTCAAGCCACCTCAACTAACCTACTCAACATGCAGCTGATGGTCCGGATGCGCTGCTCTATTGACACTATACCCCAGAATCATCAGCAGTGTTTTCCAAAGGATCCAAATGTCAAGGCTAAACTTCCAGTTTCTAATGTAAAAGATATCGAACTTGACTCGCTGACTCATAGCGAGCACATTGGGTGTGGGGCCATGTTTGCCCATACATTGTGCCATGCCGGTGATGCCGGGCTTCACCATCATGCGGTAATTGTAATTCTCGATATGTTGTTCAAAGTAGATATTCTGCGGGATCATATGCGGTCTTGGACCTACTACTGACATATGCCCTAACAACACATTGCAAAACTGAGGTAGCTCATCGATGCTGTACTTTCGGAGAAACATACCCAATTGAGTAATTCTTGCATCTTTTAACCCCTGTGCCTGTTTAGTATCACTTTCACTATTTTGCTTCATTGTTCTGAACTTAAACAATGGGAATTCTTTCCGATATCGACCATGTCTCTTTTGCACAAAAAACGGATTACCAGAACTATCGAGCATTATCAATAAAGCAACAATTGGAATGGACCAAGAAAGTATCAAAATGACTACCGGAAGCGCAACACAAAGGTCCAGTATCCGCTTGGCATAACGATTTGTAATGTTTGTTAGGGGATGACCTAAAAACAATCTTCTGGTAATCGCATCCTGACGGCCATTGATCGAAGGATAGTCTACAATTTTTTCCTTAAAAAGCGAGTTTGATTTTTTGAATTGGGCGGCTTTACTCATTTAGCGATATTTTGGTGATTCAGTTGTCTGGCCTATGGCATGGTCGTAAAAATCATTTAGCTTGGTGTCTAGATTAGACACGAAGTAATACAATAAAGTGGGAAAAGGTAACCTTTTAAGGACATGTTCGCTCTTTTTTTTCATTTCAACATGTTTCCATTTGCCCGGGCAAATTAGTGTCGGAGGACAGAGTGGCTACATAATAGTACCTAATGCCTATTTAATTGATGATAGCCATTTGTTGATAAGTGTTCAAAGCAATCCTGAGGAATACGCTATTTTAACTTATCGAGAGCGGGTACCTGGAGACGAATTTATTTATTCCATGAATATTGGATTCATCCCAAGAATAAATCTAATCCTCAATCTCTCAAGAATAAATGGATGGGTAGAAGAAACAGGAATCGGAGACAGGGATGCACAGATAACCATTCATGCTCTCAGGGAAACAGAAAAACTGCCATCAGTAGTTATTAATCTCGAGGTACCATTAGGGGTTAATCAATTTCTGGCGGGTAATCATGTGGTTCTATCAAAGTCCTTTACGCTCATGCCAAGTCTTCGAGGAGACATTTCTGCTGGATATGGAATTCCCTATCGATTTGGGAGAGAAGAAAACCTAGGTAACTATAGCGACTTTGGCACTGCCAAATTTCGACCAAAGCATAATGAATATCTCAATGGTATTTTCGGAGGAATTCAGCTCAGAACAGCAAAAGGAATTTATATCTCTTTAGAACATGATAGCCAAAAAATAAATGGTGGGCTTGGATTAAAAGTTTTCAACTCACTTTATTTGCAAGCCTTTGCACTCGGGTTCAGAAAATTAGGTATCGGAGCTTCCTATCAATTTAATCTTAGATGATTAATCACATTAATATTTTTTTATGAAAGGGTACTATCCAGAACAACAACTTCTCGGATTCAATAGATCTGATGTTACTATCCTTTTTTATAATTATGTTAACGCACAACTCACTGATGAGATGACTGTCCTTATTGTAGGATGTGGCAGAGGGCTGGCGTTTGATCAAAACAGCTACAAGAGCAAATTGCAGTGGTTTAAAGGCCGATGCACCAAAGTCATTGGCATTGATGTAGATCCTAATGCTAAAAATAATCCCTCCGTTGATGAATTCAGACTGATCGAAAATGATGAATGGTCAATTGAAAGTGGGTCCATTGACATGATCGTTTGTGACTGGGTAGTAGAACATGTAGAACATCCAGATAAATTCTTCAAAGAGTGCAATAGAGTTTTAAAGCCGAAGGGCATAACCTGTATCAGAACATCAAATAAGTTGCATTACGTATCCATTGGGGCTAGTCTGATACCTAATCGATTTCACTCCAAATATGTAAGCGGAATAGTTGGATTGCGTAAAGATGAAGATGTGTTTCCCACCTATTTCAAATGCAATACAATATCTAAACTTAAGTTGTTACATGAAAAAAGTGGATTTAATACAGTCGTATTTGCAGTAGAACCACCACCTTGGTATTTAAAGTTCTCAAGGGTCACTTTTTGGCTAGGGTTAGTTTATGGAAGATTGGTGCCCTCTTCACTAAAGTATACCATAATGGCCTTTGGTGTTAAGGAAAATAAATCTTTCTGATGTTCATTTCATCCAATTGTTCCTGTTCCTGAGAATAGTATTCCCTTAAAAAAGTTTTGTCATCCGCTCTAAGTTGTAATGGTTCACTTCCCCCACTATAGAATAAATGATGAAGTCCTCTTTTTTTTAGAAAATCGATCATTGAGAATAGGTTGTGTTTTCTGGCAATCTCAGCAGCTTTCCTCCCGATTTTTGCCAGCAACCAGCTTCTGGGTGTGCTGGCCGCATTGTATACACTGTCGGTATCGGCAAAATCATACTCCGATATTTCAAGAAAGGAGCATAGTTGATTAAGTAATGTATCCGGTGCTGACACGATCATGTCATAATCGTATATAATAATTTGATTTGCAGGAAAACGTTCGCACCATCGCTTAAGATAGGACGCATATTTGCCACTTTCAAGAATTTGAGGTTCCTCCTTTACAGCCTTGCTGAAATCCTTTGACTTCACCTTACCATGTCTATAATAATGGCGAAACAAGGATAGCGCCTTGTCGATTGGATTTCGAATACCAACCACCAATTTTACTTTGGGGAAATGTTGATGAATTCTTTCAATGACCACTGGATCATCAAAATAAGCGGGTGTAAATTCCCCTCTACACTTAACCGCATCACAATCACCAAAACACTCATCATAAAAACTGAGATCAGCATTATACTTAAGTGAGAATAACTCTATCTCTTTACTGATAGAGGGTAGGCAAATTTCCGGATGCTGTATAAGCATATTGTGCAACCAGGTACTTCCGGTTTTCTGAGGGCCAATTCCTATAAAATCAAGCTTTTGATTCATGATGCAGTTCTAAAAAAAGTTCCTCATACATTTTACATTCCGTTAACGGATTAAAATGTTCAATGGCATATGATCTGGCATTTTCACTCAACTCCGTCATTTGATCGGTTTTTGTGAGCATACCGACTGTCTCAATAAAGTTATTGGAATCTATGTTACTTATTAAACCGGTTCGGCCATGATGGATAATATCGGGAATACCTCCAACAGGTGAAGCGATTACCGGCGTTCCAACAAGCATGGCTTCTTTGATCACATGAGGAACGCCTTCATTGTAACTCATCAGGATCAATGCGCTCGATTCGGCAATAATTTCAGGGATATCATCTCTCCACCCTGAAATCACTACTAATTCTTCTAGATTGTTTTCATCAATGTGAGCCTGTATTTGAGACATGTATTCCTCATCTTCAACAGGTCCAACGAGCTTAAGAATAAAACCGAATCTCTCATGGATCAATTTTATACTTTCAACTAAAAATAATTGATTCTTTCTAGCACCGATTAATCCAACACAAGTCAAAATACCAGAATTTAGCTTTTGCTTAGACCCGTTCAATTTGCAAATATCCTCAAACCTCTGATTGGTAAGAGCTGAATCGATTGACGTCAGTTTATCATCAAATATTTTCATTAAGGATCTCCCAAAAATAAAAAGATGCTGGAATGGGCTTTCAGTAACCACTTTATCACATAGGATTAATCCAAGCACATGTAAAAAACGTACCAGCTTCCGTGACGAGTATTCCAGAGCAATATCCCATATTCTTGGGATACCATTGGCACGGGCACCTAATACAGCTAATAATACACTCTTTACATTTCTCATCCAAAGTACATGAACACCTTCCCTGTCCAATACTTTTCCAACTTCCTTATTGTAAGCAAGTAGGCATTTTAAACTTCTAACTAGTTTGAAAACATTATACTTCAGGACTTCTCCTTTTTCAGGTGAAAGAACTTCAGGCAGCTCCAAAACAATAGTCTTTACTTTGCGCTTTTCTGCTTCCGCTACAAGGATGCTTTTCTTCTGCGTGATTAAGATTGGTTCGAATTTATCTCGGTCCAGATTCTCAAAGAGGGTTAGTAAAGTATTTGGCCCTCCAGTAAGCACATCACCAAAAGCAAAATAGAAACCAATTTTAACTTTGTTCATTTGCTATTATCCTTCAAAAAAGTCCCATTCTATTACAATCATAGTGCCAGTCCTGAATGGCTTCATCCAATGAATATTGCAGTTTATACTTAGATTTTCCCAGATGTTTTCCTTCAATGTTTGTGCTGATCATTAGTTTTCTAACACGGTCCGGATGAATCCCATGTCCATTTAAACCAAACAAAGAGAGAAATGCATTAATGCCTATTGAAGCCAATAATAATAAAATGGATGGAATGACCAGTGTTGGAACTTTAGCGCCTGTAACTCGAGCAATGGATTGACAGATTTCCTCGATAGTATATCGCTTTTCATAAGTAAGATTATAAGTCTCACAAACAGCTATTGATTCTTGTTGAGTCATTAATCCAATTATACTAACAACATCTTTCACATAAATACATGCTTTTACTGTATCCCTTCTTCCGGGATATGCGAACCGTCGAGATGCCATTGCTTTATATAACCTCGTAAAGTTTCCGTTTTCACTATGGCCAAAGACCACACCTGGACGCACGATATGCAGGTTATGATTTCCTGTTTTTTGCCAACACTTATGGATGTATTCTGCTACAAGTTTGGAAATACCATAGGGGGTATTAGGTTGAGGAATTGTAGTTTCACTTTTGAGGGTTTCTGACGCACCATAAGGCGCAATACTACTGGTAAAAACGATGCTTTTTAGATTATTACGAGTTGCAAACTCAGTAATGTTCTCCGCACCTCTTATATTCGTGTCAAAGTAGTCTCTTGATGGATGACCTGGTGTTTTATGTACGGCAGCTAAATTTATAATTTTGGCATTTTCATTAATCAAAATTCCACTTAACTCAATTTTGTTGCGAACATCTGTCTCTATATAGGTAATTTTTGATGGCAATTCATCAGGTGCTTTTATATCTAAACAAAATATTTCACAATCTTTCTGTTTTAACAAATGTTGGATCAAATGCTGACCGATAAATCCAGACCCTCCGAAAATAAAGTATTGTGTTCCAGCCATTAATTATTTGAATTTATGCATGTTATTCATATTGTAGAATCCTTTGCCACAGGTACCTTCGAGTTTATCCGCCTGCTCATCAAGTATTCACCAGAAGAAGTCCACACCATAATATATTCAGAAAGAGAGTTGAACATAGAGGAGGCGAAAGCGAAATTTAGTGATAACGTTAGTTTTATTCCCTGGCGATTTGCCCAACGCGAAATTGGTTTAAATGATGTAAAAGCAGCAATGTTTTTACGAAAAGAATTAAAAAAACTAGAGTATGATGTTGTTCATCTACACTCATCGAAAGCAGGTATTCTGGGAAGGTTAGCAGCATTTACAATAGGAGAACAGCGAGTGATTTTTACTCCAAATGGGGCTTCTTTTGCAAGGCGAGATATTTCAAAAAAAAGCAAATTGTTCTATATTCTAATAGAGCGTCTTGTAGCAAAAATGAGTGGAAAAGTGGTATGTTGTTCCAGATCTGAGCGTGATCTGTTCATTCGTCATGGCATCCATGCTGATTTTGTTAGTAATGCAACAGAAACAAATTTTACTCAGCCGTCAACAAAATTCGATCGTTTCACCATAGTTACCTCCGGAAGAATCGGGCCTCAAAAGAATCCAGAATTATTCAATACTATTGCTCAGTCTGCCTCTTTTGAAAAAATCCAATTCCTATGGATTGGTGATGGAGATGAAAGAGAAAAATTGGGTGCCCAAAACATTGAAATCACCGGATGGGTTTCACGAGAAGAAGCGTTGAATCTGATCAGTCAGTCACATATTTATTTATCAACTGCGCTGTGGGAAGGGCTTCCTTTTTCGGTACTTGAGGCTATGGCAGCCGGCTTACCAACTGTATTGATGGATATTCCGCCTCATCGCGATATGACTAGAGATGGTATCAATGGATATCTGTATAAGACTGAAGAAGAAGCAGTTAAGGCGCTCAATAAAGTAAGTAAAAGTGACCGTTTGAATAAGTTGGGAGAAGAAAGTCATCGGTTGATAAAGCAAGAGTTTAGTGCGGATAGAATGGCTAAGAGTTATCTCAGCCACTATCGCTCTTTACTTTGAGTCTGGATCGTTTGTGATATTTAATACAACTTCCTATAACTAAAAAAGGAATCAATCCATAAGATGCAATGCTTTGTAGAATCAGGAAACTATCATCTTTGATGAAAAAAATTGCAATAACAATTAAAAAAGGACTGAATATCAACCTGATGTCTCTTTTGTGGTAAGCTCGTGATTCAAAATTTGATAATAACCTTATAACATATCCTAAAATCAGAAAGGACATAACATACCCAATGATTCCAAAATTAAGAAGTGCCTCTCCACTAAATCCAAATATTAAGGGCACATGAAACCCGTCAGTTGTGGCAGTTTTTCTTTGATAAAAACCAGGTCCATAAAAAAGATCTGTTCTTTCCTTTACAAAAGTAGCGGGTTTATTAGGAAGTACTTTTGACGGGACAATATGAAACAGGGCTCCTATATAACTTCTACCATAACCCAAAGAGTAATTACTGTTAAACAATTTATAGAGAGCATAAGATTGTATTTCTGTTCGAGAGAGATCTGCGAGCAATACAAACTTTCTTTCATCTCCTCCTACTGTAAATCTTTTTGCCAAAAGTCTTTCCTTGTATTCATCATTTAAAACATTCTTAATTCCTTCAACCCCGCCATGCTTGTACCAAAAAAGTAAAGATGAAAGAATGAATAACCCAATGATGCCTAAAACAATAGTTCTTGTAGTGAGTTTTATGAAATAAATGTTAACCAATCCTGCAAACCAAATTAAATTGAACAAAATGATTGTTCTACCACCTCTTAAGCCCCCAAATAGAAATTTCAGCGCCACGAAGCTTAACACCAGGATAACGATATAAACAAAATTTTGTCTGAAAAATTTATTCATCCTTTCATTGAGGAATATCCATATCAATAAGACAATCGGCATGGATTCAACAACTGCAAACAAGTATCCCATTCCAACAAACATATTACCATTGCCAGCACCTGTACCGATTCCTGATTCACGAAAATCAATAAAGCCCTGAATACCGCCGAATCCAAGATATATAAAGACTTGTCCTGCAATACACAAAAAAATAAAAACGGGAAAGATCAATCTTGATCTGTTTTTACTGATGATCAGCGCCCACTGCTGATTGGATACATCTCTTTTTCGTTTATTGATCACCCATTTGAACAGCAAAATGCCTGCAACATTTAGAATTGAGATTAATCCATACCAGTTTCTCCAATCATTGGGACCATCTGTAATCATTACGAGATGCCAATCCCATAGCACATGAAGAAACGGTGACAAAAAATAAAAATGGAAAAGAAATGGCCAGATCAATCCATTTATACTCAAGGGGCTATAAACACCTTTTAGCCACTTAATAACTTCTACTCCTATAATTAGTCCAAGAAAGAAGATTGGTACACTAAACCAGTGAAACAAATCGGCGTTCGTAATCCAACCGAAAATTAAGATCGAAAGTGAAACTATAGTCGACAGTACATAATTTGGAATATTCATTGCATCTGGTCATTTAATGAGTCTAAATGAACCAGGGATTTTTTTTATCCAATTTGGGTTCATACATGGTTTTTCAATTAGAAGAAAAAAGATTCCTGAAATTACAATCGCGATACTCCCGAACAGGACGATTTGAATTAATACATCTAAGGGAAATATATTAGTAAACACCAGATTGATTACGTGCAACTTTGTTCCAAAAAAATAAATGACTTGTGCGTGAATCAGATAAATACTATAACACATTCCACCGATTGATGTTATGTATACGTTAGTGAAAAACCGGTCGAACAATCTGTTAAATATTACCAAATAATAAAGAATAAATGACGAAATACAGAAGCATAAAATAAAAACACCTTTAAGAAAGTAAGATAAATCTGGGTACTGGGAAGTACTGTGAAACCTTACAGGCACTGCAAATACAATGAGCAGCAGAATAATACCAGATATGAAAAGAAATGATTTGGATAGCTTGAATTTGATTTGATCCTTGAATACATATAGATCGGCAAGTATAAATCCAATTAGAAAATAGTGAAGATTGCCTCCAATCCAAAGTCTGGAGATTTCAAAATATTGCGTTGTGAAGCACAGCGCTATTATTGTAAAAGCAATTAAAATTCGTCTAGAAGATTTCGCTAACGAAAAAACAAGTGTTAAAACGGGCACCAAAATGTAAAATTGAATTTCTATCTCAAGTGACCAGGCTACACTATTAATAATGCTAAATTCGTTAAATATGGCATTGTGCAAATAAAAAATGGAAGCAAGATAAGCCCATGAAAGTTCTGAAAAAGGGTCAGTATTGAGAACGACTCTCATCAAGAAAAACAGCGTCATGATAATGAGGTAAGGCGGTTCCAATCTCGTTAGTCTTCGTGAAAAATAAGAGATTAAATTTACAGAGGTTGTTTTCTGAGCGTACTGTCTAATGAACGGTATTGCTAGGATAAAGCCACTAATAATAAAGAACAGTTCTACACCTCGTCCTGTCGTGGATAGTACCCCATGAATAAAGTCATTTTCACCCGGTTTCAACTGAAAATCAGCCATATTTTCCTTATAGTAAAACTTGTAGACGTGGGAAATAATTACAGCAAAAATGGCAATAAACCTAAGTCCGTCTATCTCAGGAATAAATTTATTGGATGTGGTAATCCTTCGAAACCTGTTCATACCTTTTCCGAATAGTTAATATCATATTCCTTGTCCAACCATTTATAGGTAGGTGTAAATAACTCAACTAATCTTTGATTCAATTCCACCGGATTAGCTCGACCTTCAGCTGAAGTGTCCAGATTAAGTGAATTGTATGCAGCACCCAGGGCTTTGGTGATCTTGTTCCTGGGTAGGATTTTTCTGGCCTTAATGATCGCTTTATGAAGTAATTGGTTTTTAACTTCCACTGTCACGTTTTGACGTTCGAATGTATAATCATTGTAAAATGTCTGATCCATTCCCAGATCATTACATAATATCTTCATGAAACGCATGGGGTCTCGTTTCATGTCTTCAAACTTTTTTACGATAATTCGGTCTTTTCCACACTGATCTTGCCATTTATTAAGGAAGTTTCCGAATTGTGCAAATTCAAGGGCATGATCCACGAACTCGTTCCCTGTATTTCCTTTTCCGGACATCTGATCGGCAACAAACTTTTCAAAAGTTAATTTCAAAGGTAACTCTGCCCAGTTGTTTTTAAAATACTCAAAGGTGGATTGAAGTTGATCCAGGGGGTTTCGAACAATAAATATCAGCTTGATATGTTTACAGGAGTCGGATGATAGCGCTTCCAATGCACAAGTTTGATACGCATAACCGGGGGTTGCTTCCAGGATGACTTGGGTTTGAGCCTGTATATCAGTTGTCCAAAACTGGTTGTATCTGGTAAGACCGTGATCCAGGTAATTGCTTTCAGGATGAAATCGACTGGAATTCCTATCCATAAAATACTGGACCTCCTTTTTGATGGAACCTTGAACCTCAGGATGGTCAGCAAGCCATTGAAATAACGAAGAGGTGCCGCATTTTGTGAAGCCTGCAATTATATGTGTTACATCAATTTTCAAAGAAGTAAGTAAGGTAAGTGGGAATAATAAGACAGATTATTATTCCGAATGATAAAAACATAACTGTCTTTTTTTTGTAATTCAACGGGAAAAGAGATTTGGAGTAAACCAAGAAAAATATGAGTTGAATGGCATAGGTTATTACAGTTACAATGGCTGCCGCTATCATACCATATTTTGGTATTAACATAAAATTCAAAACAACGTTTATGCCAAGTGAAATCAAGGACATAACCGAAACTTCCATCATTTTTTTAAAATAAAAAAGGACATTTAGATAAGATATTGATAAGGCATAAAACAACATGCCCACAGAGACTACAGCGCAAATTGTCTCAACACCCTGATATTGGCCTAATGGGAAGTAAACTTTAGTAAATAAACAAATCAACTGAAGTATCAAGACCAAACATGCCAAAGCTCCGATATAAACCATTTGAATGCTTATAAATTTTTCAGGATTTGATTCTTGTTTTAGCATTTTATAAAACCTGGGTCTCCAACTATCTCTTATTCCAAAAGCAATAATGGAAATGATTATGGCGACCTGATAGCCAACACTGTATATTGAAATATCCTTCATAGAAGTCAGCCTCTCCAAAATCAATCGATCTGATAATGCCAAACCCCATAATGAAATAGCATAAAGCATTCCTCCTAAACCGATTTTCATCACCTGAATTAATCTGCTCGTCAATGTAAATTCAAATCCAACTTTTATTGCAACATATAAATTCCAGCATATGAGATTGACTACTTGAGCCACAAGAATATAAACTATGCTATTTGATAAAAATAAGACTATTACAATGAAGAGGAAATTTATTGAATGTACGAGAATTGTAAATATTCTGTATTTCAACGCATGCTCTTCAATGATATACTTATTCTCGAGTATTGTAATATTTGAAAATAAAATACCAATTAAAAAAGCTAGAAATAACTCAATATAGGTTAAAGAATAGTTTAGGTTATTGCTAAGTATTAATACAATTATTAATAAAATAAGGCTGAAACCGTATTTATAAGTTAATATTTCTGCGAAAAAACTATTCCTTTCTTTTTTAGGAATATCAACATATACTCTTTGAATTGCTGCAGGAAGTCCTAAACCAGAAAGAAGAGTAGTAAAAGCAATTATTGCCTCAATCAATCCCAATTTACCCACATCATTTTGTGACAAAAAATAGATGTAAATGGGCAGAATGATTATTCTAAATGCTTTTGTTGCAAAAGCTCCAATTATAAAAATTAACGAATTCTTTGCTATAGAATTTGTCACCCAATCCTCTTTCTTGTTTTGGCTGGTACTCCATAGGCAATTGAATTACTTGGAACATTTTTCGTTACAACAGCTCCAGCTCCAATTACAGTTCCAGCTCCAATTTTTACACCTGGTAATATTGATGCTCCCCTGCCTATCCAGACATCATCTTCAATTACTACAGGAGAATAGCTGTATCCCTGTTCTTTAATTGGACGATTTTGATTCTTATGAGTATGGTTTGTATCAGAAATAAAGACGTCATGGGCTATCATGACATTCGACCCAATATTTATTTCTTGATTGCACAATAGAATTGCTCTATTGTTTATACTGCTAAAGGAGCCTATGTGAATAGTCCCACTCCCCTGAAAAATTATTCCTGACCTCAGTGAGATTTTTTCAGAGCAGTTTATGACTAACTTTTTCTTACATTCAAAATTCTGTTTTATCAAAATTCTTCCGTGAACTTGACAACTTAATGGTAACCTCTTAAAGTGAGTGGAAATAAACCTGTAATACAGAGTAAAAACCCTATGTTTCAATAAGTTACTAACTTGGGCGACAATCATGCTCATTGGCTATCAGAGTAATAACCGCCATAACCATAGCCATAACCATATCCATATCCGTATCCATAGCCATAGCCATAGCCATACTTATTGGAGAATTTCTTGAAGTCAATCCCATTGTAAACCAATCCTACATTCGTTAACAACTCCTTTTGCGTAAGATCTCTCAAAAAATCCAGGCTATGTTTTGGTGTTTGTTGATGTCTCAAAACAAATAAATTGACATCCATCCATTGGCTGATTTCTAATGCATCTGAAACCAAACCCACAGGAGGTGTGTCTACCACTATCACATCATACTCTTTTTTCAATTGTTCAAACACTGCATCAAGTCCTCCCTTTTGGATCAACTCATTAGGATTTGGTGGTTTGGGTCCAGCACTGATAAAATCTAACCCTTCAACGCCCGTAGGTTTAATCACTTCGGCTAGTTTTTTATCCTTGATCAATACATTGGTAATCCCTACATCGTTCTTTTGACCAAAGGAATCATACAGTTTAGGTTTTCTTAGGTCAAGGCCTATCAAGATGGTCCTCTTCCCAGCCTTGGCCATCATAAGTGCTGTATTGATGGCTGCAAAAGATTTTCCATCTCCACTTACAAAGGAGGTGAACATGATGCTTTTGATCTCTTGATCACCTTGTATAAATTTCAATCCAGCCTTCATTTTCCTAAAGCTCTCTGAAACCAAAGATCTAGGATATTGATCTAACACCAACTCCGTACCATGGTGACTATAGGCAATGGAAGCCAGAATGGGCAGATCGACTTTCTTTTCCACTTCATTCAAAGACTGCAAACTTGTCGTGAAGAAATCTCTAATGGCCAACATTATAATGGGTAACATACCTCCCAAAAACATAGCAATGAGATAATTCAGCAGCTTCTTTGGAAATATTTCCTCAAAAGCAATGGCTGAATCTACAATCTTTGTGGAGGCAACATTGCTTGCTTTGACAATCCCCGTTTCTGCCTTTTTCTCAAGCAAATAGATATACAGGTTCTCACTTAGGTTGAACTTTCGCTGGATGTTAACCAACGTGCGTTCATTACTCGGTAAACGATTCAATTCTCGTTCCGCATCTGTTACTCGAAGCTCCAGGTCGCTTAACGTGATCTGAGTGGTATTGCGCAAATTCCGAACATTTTCTTTGATGGCCTTGACTGTAGCAGTCACTTGATTTTGTAAAGTCTGCACCTGCGGATTTATTTCAGAGGCACTGGCTTCAACCTGTGTCAGTTGATTGGTTAATTCATTCAAGCTCATGATCAACCCATTCAGCCCGACATCCTGAATCCCCGCAGTAGACGGACTGACCACATTGCCTACGTCTGGCTGATTGAGATAATCCAATAGGTAGTTATAGTAGTCCAGTTGGATGCGTACTGTAGAAGCTTCTTTTTCCAATCCTTCCAATCGTGTAAAAACCGCCATACCTTCCTGACTGATGTCCACTATACTGTTTGAAGACCTAAAACTTTCCAACGAAGATTCTGCATTGATCAAAGAATCTTCAATGCCCTCAAGCTGGTTGTCGATAAACTGCAAAGTCAATGTGGCGGCTTCATTTTTCTCATTGAGCTCTCGCTGGATATATAACCCTATCAATGTATTAACAAAGTCTGATGCTTTCTGAGGTGTGGGGTGCTCCATCGACAACTCAAGGATGGAAGCATCTCGGTTGATAGGTCGTATCTGTAGCTGCTCCTTGACACTGGCTAATAATATATCCCGATTGAGCACTTGGATTGCAATAGGCTTCTCGCTGAATCCTTCATCCACAGAGAAATCAGTCATTGCGATAATCGAAAACTTAATTTCATCCGTTGATATGGTCTCGTCGAAACCATAGGTCCCTGACACCAGGCTTTCGCTAGAAGATTCCAATATTTCGTAGGATTGGGTATCTATCAACTTCACCTTTAGTTCAAACTCACTTCCTTCGATCAACTCATAGTCAAATTGAATGGGAAGGTTGTCCCCATACATCTCTACATCCCTTACCCTACCGATACGTGTATAAGTAGTCGTAAAATTCAAGGAATCTACCACCTCTCCTAACAGCGTGTAAGAACCTAAGATCCCTATTTCATTTTCAATGTTGGCGCCTGTTTGAAACATATCAAACTCCTCCAACATGGCTGAGCTCATCGAAGACTCATCCTCCTCAATCAGGATGGTAGCCTTAACCGGGTACAATGGCGTTGCGTACCGGTTAAACAGAAATGCTCCTAGAACGCAGATAAAAATTGAGATGGCAAACCATGGCCAGTGCACGAAAAGTTTGAACAAGTAACCGCGAAGGTCAAAGACTTCTTCTTCAAGGAATAAATCGGATTCTTTTAAATGTTTGGCCACTAGTGGTGCTTATGGTATTGTTGAGAGATTGATGACGGATACAATGATAAGTAATGCACTGGAAACCACACTCAAGGTTTGTACAAAGGTCTGGAAGCCGGTAACCCCTACCCCTCCACCGATTTCTCGTACTTTAAGCGGTGGCACATAGAGCTGATCATTAGGCTGTATATAATACATCGGTGAATTGATCAAGCTCCGATCAGTTAAATCAATCTTATGCATTTTTTGCCCCTCTCGATATTGTCTAATCAGATTGACTTCCTTTCGATTCGCCACTACATTCAGATCACCCGCACTGGCAATGGCTTCTAAAATTGTTAGGTTCGTTTTCAGTACGCTGTACCTGCCTGGTCTGTTAAACTCACCCAATGCGATAAATGGAATACCACCTAATCGCACCAATACATAAGGATCTTTGATATAAGCGCGAATCTTCGAAGCAATGGAGTCCTTGGCCTGGTCTACGGTCAGATTTTCAACCTGGATATGTCCTACCAAGGGTATTTCGATATCACCATTTGCATTAATGGTATACCCGGTCATGTAGTTAATGTCCGCTGCGCTGTTTGCCAACTGAGCAGCCCCGTTCATCATTTGCCCCTGATAAATGGCGGTCACCATGGGATCGCTCGAACGCACCTCCACCTTGAGGATATCACCCACATGCAGTTGATATTCGGGGTAGTCATATTCGATGATCTGATCATACTCCACGCCGGAATCACCTTCCTCATCCTGTAAATACACCACTTTTTTGTTGGAAACACATGAGGAGAAGATCATCACCCCTGCCACTAGCCATAAACTGGCTTTCAATCTCATACAAACGAATTTAGTTGTGGATGGCAAAGATCAACGAAAAACATAGATTCACAAATAGATTGGAAGAAATCGAGGCGGCAGTCTATTGTTTGCTTTGTTGTTAACCAGTAATCATGTGTGTTTATCGCTATAGTTATTCAGTGCGCTCCCAGTCGTCATTCAGAGCGCAGCGAAGAATCTGCGACCCAACCTAGCCCAAACTTGGCATGAGTTACCAGCAATCATGTGTGCATAACCCCGAACTTCATTCAGAGCGTAGCGAAGAATCTACAACTCCAGCCACCCTGAAAAGCTTAATACGCTATGGCTTTTCAACCCAGCATGTCATTCAGTGCGGAGAGCAACAAAGCGACTGAATCTTTTCGTTTAATGGATATAGCTGAAAGCTGGGCACACATTTACTGGAAGGCATCATCCACCACCCCTTAAATCGATCGTGTTCTCGTATCAAAACAATCCAATGTCATTCAGTGCTGGTCTAGCGTTAGATAAGGTCCGTCTTGTCGTCATTCAGAGCTTGCCTACCGTAGGTATGGCCTGCCTAAGTAGGCAGACAGGCCTGCCTAGTCGTCATTCAGAGCATAGCGAAGAATCTACGGTTCCAGTTCACCCTCAAATTTCTCAATGAGCTATGTCTTTTTGCATGCTAGAATAGAAAATCATTTGATTTGCCTCGAACGTCATTCAGAGCGTAGCGAAGAATCTACGGTTCCAGTTCACCCTCAAATCCTCAATGCGTATATTTTTAAGTGCATCTCCTAGCTCTTGCATGGTAACAATTGCACCCATCACCCACTCCCATTCGTATTCCAAACAACAGCAACAATGCTCTTTCAACCCAAAATGTCATTCAATGCGGAGAGCAACGAAGCGACTGAATCTTTTCATTGGGCCGAAATGGTTGAAAGCTGGGATGTAAATGATGAAAGGTACGATTCATCACTCCTTAAATCGACGTGTTCTCGTGTCAATACAATCCATAACGTCATTCAGAGCGCTCCTTGTCGTCATTCAGAGCTTGCCTACCGTAGGTATGGCCTGCCTAATTCGGCAGACAGGCCTGCCAGGTCGTCATTCAGAGCGCAGCGAAGAATCTACGGTTCCAGTTCACCCTCAAATCCTCAATGCGCTATGGCTTTTTCAGCCCAAAATGTCGAGCAGTGCCAGCCTGGCGTTAGGAAACGTCCCTGATTGCAGAGCACCTTACTATTTGAACTTTCTCGACTTGGAATAAGTTACCTAATTAGCTAACTTTGTACACATGAACCAAAGTGATAATGTCAGAAAAGTTATATTCTTTGGCGAACATTTTTGGGAGTTTTACAACAAGCAAACTCCTAAGATAAAAGAGCGAATAAACTGGACAATCAAATTGATTAAGACAGTTGAACGAGTACCAACGAAATATCTCAAAAACATCACAGGGACTAATTTGTATGAAATGCGGATGATTTCGGGAACTAACATTTATCGAATATTCTGCTTTTTTGACAAGGGCAAATTAGTTGTAGTGTTGAACGGGTTTCAAAAGAAAACTCAGGAGACACCTAGGAACAAAATAAAACTGGCTGAAAAACTGCAAAAACAATATTACGATGAGCAAGACTAAAATTATAGACTTTGACGATCACCTGAACTCAGAGTACGGTGAACATGGAACTGAATCCAGGGAAGCCTTTGAAGAAGGATTTGAAGCTTTCAGATTGGGAGTGATGCTTCAAGAAATGCGCAAGAACCAAGGAATGACCCAAGAACAACTGGCAAAGAAGTGTGGAACAACTAAAACCTACATTTCGCGAATAGAAAATAACGCAAGTGATATCAGGCTGTCAACTCTGATGCGAATAATCAGAGAAGGACTCGGAGGCCATTTGAAACTTAACGTAGAAATATAACACGAAAGCCCTACAAACGATAGCACATTGCCTTACTAAGTAGTTGGCAGACAAGCCCAGGTCGTCATTCAGAGTGCAAGGAAGCATCTACGACCCCAACTCACCCTTACCAATACGTTATATCTATCCTTATCCAACTACCCAACTCAACTCGAAATTGCAGAATTGTATCCAAGTGAATACATTTGTATGTGTATTCCATTGAAAAGACGGAGGTATTTGACAAATGGTTGAGGAAACTGAAGGATCAGCGAGCAAAGGCCAAAATCCTCTTCAGAATTCAAAGGATTCAGGAATATGGAAATTTCGGCGATTGTGAACCTGTTGGACAAGGGATAAGTGAACTAAGGATCCATTACGCCAAGGGATACCGAGTCTATCTTTAAGAATACAACAGCACAATTGTTCTTCTACTGAACGGAGGAACAAAATCGTCTCAACAGAAGGATATTGAAAAGGCTAAAGAATTATGGTCTAACTATAAAGATGAACTTGGAAATGATGACTAGAGGAGTAACAAAGTTTGACATTGCTGAATACCTGGAGAGTGACGCAATGATTGCTGAGTACTTGAATACCGTACTTGAAGATGGTGAAGCCGAGGATATTATAACAGCTCTTGGACATGTGGCCAAGGCTCAGGGAATGACAAAAATCGCTGAGGAAACAGGCCTGAGCAGACCAAGCTTGTATAAAGCATTATCCCAAGGCTCGAAACCACAATTCGAAACCATTCTCAAAGTATTAAGGGCTGTTGGTGGTAATCTAAATGTAAACACTACTTAGCTCATTTGACAGCAAGGTCCACCCTGATGAAAATTTGAACTGACTAGCTCATACCTTTTACCCCAAAATGTCATTCAGTGCGGAGAACAACGAAGCGACTGAATCTTTTCATAGGGCCGAAATAGTGGAAAGCTGGGCTGAAATTATGAAAAGTACGATCCACCACTCCTTAAATCGACGCGTTCTCATGTCAATACAACCCATAACGTCATATTCAGAGTCTGCCTAGTCGGCAGACAGGCCTACCTAATTCGTCAGACAGGCGCAACGAAGCATCTACGACTCCAACTCACCCTCACCAATACGATATGTTTTTTTTTAAATGCATCTCCTAGAGTTGCAAATCATTTGTTCAGCACCAAACGTCATTAAGAGCTTGCCTACCGTAGGTATGGTCTGCCTAAGTCGGCAGACAGGTGCAGCGAAGCATCTGTGGCTCCAAACAACCATGAATTAATGACGGTTTCCATTGTTCAACATCACCATCGATAAAAGCTGTATTTTGATATTGTCAAATCTCTCCATCAACTTTACTTCTGCATTCTTAGTAACTTACAAATATGAGTACAGTTGAACTTAAAGCTAATTTGCACGAACTAATTGATGGGATTCAGAATTCAAATCTTCTTGAATCTCTTTATGATATCCTGTCTGAACGGAAGAATGCTAAAGATGGACATCTCTGGAACTCATTGACTGGCTCACAAAAAAAAGAGGTATTGGATGCCTATCAAGAATCAGAGGACCCAGAAAACCTAACCCCTCATGCTGAAGTTCTTCGTAATTTCAAATGAGAATTTTTTGGACAAAAAAGTCCCGATCCAGATTCTACGAAATTGACGCTCACATTTCAACTGAATATGGTGAACAATCCTCTGTAAAATTCAGAAACAAGGTGTTTGATTTTCTTGAATTACTAGAACGATTTCCCAAACTGGGTACATTAGAAGTTATTGAAAAGAACATCTATGGATTTCAGATAACTAAACAGACTCGAATTTTTTATCGAATAAACAAGGATCACATAAGCCTGTTGACATTCTTCGACGACCGGCAAAACCCTGAGAAAAAACCAAAATAGAGCATTTTTAAATAATTACAATCAGTTATGCATCCTCCAATTTGGCACTCCTCCCTCCTGGGTAAACCTGCAATCATGTGAACCTCTAACGCATTCAGAGCTTGCCTACCGTAGGTATGGTCTGCCTAATTCGGCAGACAGGCCTGCCAGGTCGTCATTCAGAGCATAGCGAAGAATCTACGGTTCCAGTTCACACTCAAATCCTCAATGCGTATATTTTTAAGTGCATCTCCTAGCTCTTGCATGGTAACAATTGCACCCATCACCTACTTTCATTCGATTTCAAACAAAAGCACCATCACCTTTTTACCCCAAAATGTAAGGCCTGCTTACCGGATGTAAATACTGAACATCGTAATTATTCCTAAGTGCCCGATTCGACCTCTAGGTCAATGCTAATTCCCACACCTGATTCGTTATATTTGTTATATGAATTCGATAGTTGTTAGTCCGAAAAGTCAAAAAGAGTTCCAGTTGGTTACCGAGTTGTTGAACAAGTTAGGCGTTCATTCAAAAGTATTGTCTGATGAGGAGTTGGAGGACATAGGCCTTTCTATTTTGATGAAGGACGTTGATCGTTCCGAAGTTTCATCAGAAGCAGAAATCATGAAAAAACTGAAGGCTAATTGAAAGTAGTCTATCTCAAAAAGTTCAGTAAAGATCTCGACAAAATAAAGCAACCAAAGGAGTTATAAGCCATCCTTGAAATTATTGAGTTAGTCAAAAAAGTCGAAAACTTTTCAGATGTTCCTGGCACAAAGAAGTTGAAAGGATATGAAGACGCATTCCGAATTCGCTCAGGGGATTACCGAATTAGCGTATTCCTTTCGAAAGAATTAGTTGAGTTCGCCAGGGTTGCTCATCGAAAAGACATCTATAAGGTCTTTCCATAGATAATGGGGCAGATGATATTGCCTAGCGTCATTCAGAGTCTGCCTAATTCGTCAGACAGGCCTCCCTAATTCGCCAGACAGGCGTAGCGATGCATCAACGACTACAACCTAGCCCAAACATGGCATGGGTTACCGGCAATCATGTGTGCATAACCCCGAACGTCATTCAAAGTTTGCCTTAGTCGGCAGACAGGCCTGCCTGCCGCAGGCAGGCTCAGCGAAGCATCTACGACTCCAGTTCACCTTGAAACCTCTCAATGCGCTATATCTATTCAAATTCATCTCTTCACCTTATAGTCAGTAACAATTGCACCCATCACCTACTTTCATTCGATTTCAAACGATGGCACTTGTGACCTTTTACCCCAAAACGTCATTCAGTGCGGAGAGCAACGAAGCACCTGAATCTTTTCATTTAAGAGATAGGTTGAAAGCTGAGATATAAATCATGAAAGGCATAACCCATCATCCCTTACATCAAATTCCTCTCTCTCCATTCCAAAATCATATACATCTGGCTGCAAGACACATACGAATAATCACTTAAATAACTACTCATAGTATAATTCATAGCCAATATGTGAATATTTAAAGATTAAATTGTTCATATTACAGAATAACGAAGGGTTATGGTGGTAGAATCGTACATTACCCTAATTTTACTAGCCACCACCTAACACAACTTGAACCAATGACTCAATTATAAGACAGTAGCCGATATATGAAATTTATTTTCTCGACTTTGTTGCTCACCACTATTATTGCCCTCAATGCTCAAAACCTTAATAAAATATACAAGGCTGGTGAAAACCTCTTCTATCATGGGTACATAGAAGATGCCATCCCCGCCTATGAGGAGATTGTCGCTAAAGATGCTTCATTTAAGGATGCGGCTTATAAACTAGAACTGGCCCGTCTCTTGACCATTGATAAAGACAAGCCATTGGATCGGCTCTTCGAGCTTCGGCAAACAGTAGGTCAGACGGATCGTTTCTTTGATTACTGGATGGGTAAAATTTATTCTTCCCGTTATGAATTTGATTTGGCGATCAAATCATGGCAAAAATTTATAGCTTCAGGTGGAAATAAAAGTGATGAAATCTTAGCGGAAACTGGCGATTTTGTTGATAAAGCAGAAAAGGCCGTTGTTTTTTATACCAACCTGGACGACTATCAGGTGATACCCCTTGGCAATCGAATCAATTCGGAGGGTGCAGAATTCGCCCCAGTCTTCTCGGATGCCAGAAATGAATTATTGTTCGCTTCTTCCCGAGGCACTTCTGGCCTGGATGAAACCTTTACGATCTACCGATCTAATAAGGAAGAAAGTGGGTGGACAGATCCTGTAGCTGTACCTGTGTTGGGTCAATTCACCAGATCAACAGCCAGTCTGGAAATTGTCAAGGAAGATGGACGTTTGTTTATGTTCCGACCGGACAAAGGTGGAGATTTGTTCTATAGTGAAAATGTGAGAGGCACCTGGTCAATTCCTGTTGAATTCGATAGTAAAATCAGCAATACACATCTGGGTTCGCATTTCTTCATCAACGAACATGAGGATCGAATCATTTTCTCCACGGACATTGACTATGACAAGAATGGATTGGACCTGTACGAATCTTTTAAGGATGCCGCCTCAGGAAAGTGGAGCAAACCGGCACCCTTTACAACGATCATCAATAGTGAGTTTGATGAGGACAGTCCCTATCTGTCAGCAGACGAAAAGACTATCTACTTCAGCTCGAAGGGGCATGGCGCAATAGGTGGATATGATGTGTTCAAATCACAGTATGATGAGGCAAGCCGAACCTGGTCAGAGCCTGTAAACATGGGGTTTCCGGTCAACTCACCCAATGATGAACTGCACTTCAAAATCAACGACAAAGAGACTGAAGGATTTATGTCCTCCAACAGGGTGAATGCTGTAGGTGATTTTGACATCTATTACTTCAAGTCAGTGGTCAGAATCAACATTGAAGGTGGTGTACTCAATATGAATACGAGTAAACCAGTTCCAAATGCGCAGATAAAATTCACCCCTTCGCAATATCCAGACGAAGAATTCATTGCAGAAGTAGGTGGCAATGGTAAGTATGCTACGCAAGTCATTTCAGGAGAGTCATACTATGTAGAGATCATCAAGGATGGCGTAACAGTGTTTACAGATGAACTGGTCGTGCTCGACACAGAAGGAGAAGCCACGACGTACATGAAGAACTTCTTGGTTGATATTCCAGATCCTGAAGGAGCTGTCGCTACAGAGACCACAACCTCGCAAAATGCAGAAACTACGTCTATCGATCGTGAGCAACCAACAGAACGTCAGGTTGATACTCAATTAACAGACAATCGTAACAATCAGAACAATAGACGCACGGATAATGCCGGATTGGAGCGGGAAGTCCAGTATGACAACAGCTCCTTAGGTGCTCAAAACCGATCTACTCCAAGCTCATCCAATCGACCAGTGCAGGAAATTGCAAACTACAGTATAGGCCGAAAACTGATCATCCGAAATGTCTACTTCAAGTTTGGCACCACCACCTTCTCTAATGATTACGATCCTATCTTGCAGGAATTATTTGAAACACTTAGCAGGAATCCTTCGCTCAAAATAGAGATTGGTGGTCACACAGATAATATTGGTTCTAAGGAAAAAAATCAATGGGTTTCTGAAAGTCGTGCAAAGCGTGTCAAAGCTTATTTGGTAAGCAAAGGAATCGATCCATCAAGGTTGGTAGCCAAAGGTTATGGTGAAGATGCACCCCTTGCGACCAATGATGATGAAAAAGAAGGCCGTGAACTCAATCGACGTATTGAGATCAGGGTGATCCAATAATCTTCGCTATAAATTGGATTAATTATGTGACCGTCCAGATCGTTGGAAAAGGAACAAAGCATCTCGAACAGGTTGAGATCAGGAAGAATTCACTTTTAATGTTGACCGGTAAGTAAGATATTCCTTTATTTACTACACTTTTCGAACCAGACAACTTATGATTATCGAATCCAAAATCATCGCCGTAGATTTTGATGGGACCATTGTAGATAACAAGTATCCTAAGATTGGCAAGGCAAAACCCTTTGCATTTGAAACGCTGAAAATGCTACAAGCTGATGGACACAGACTAATATTATGGACGGTGAGAGTAGGGACCGAATTATCGGAGGCCGTTGACTTTTGCAAAAAACATGGTCTCGAGTTTTATGCAGTCAATGAAAATTTTGAAAACGAAGGAAAGACCAGAGCCCGAAAAATCAATGCTGACTTGTTCGTAGATGATCGCAATGTGGGTGGTTTCCCGGGCTGGGGTGAGATCTACGAAATGATCAGCGGCACAATACCTGACCGTCCGCCAAAGAAAAAGAAATGGTTATTCTAACCTATTGCCAGGCAGCCAATATCACACCCATTATTGTGAAGGATACCACAAAATAGAACGAGTTGATAAACCAAAGTCTAAAGGTAGAGCGAGAGAACAGCGAATTAACTCCCATGGCTAGCGCAATCCAGCCAAAACCTGTCAAAAAACCATAGAAAGCGCCCTCACCCACTCCTAATCCCTGAATAAAAAAGGCGAGGTTCATGGCCATGATAAATTCCAAAACGAAAGCCAAACCATAAATCTTGGCCATGTTGGCTTCCTTTAAATCCTCTTCGGTAAAGCCAATCTCTTCCATCCAGGCCTTTCCGAAAATAGGTCCATACCAAATAGCACCAATGACGAATGTACTTGCCGTCGCAACGACTACCGCTAACCAATTGATAGAAGAAGGATCCATAATGTTTTTTGTGTTTTTACTAATCTAATCAATTATCGCTAAATGCTCAGAGTCTCTCCCAACCTCAGAGTCTCTCCCAACCTCAGAGTCCCTTTCCAGGTGACTCTGAGTAACCTATTCAGATGACTCTGAACTTGCTTAAGAATACGATCGGAAATCCACACATTTAATCTCCCCATCGCGACCTGTATCATAAAATCGAGCACTGGAATAAGGATAACTTATTGGGCCATCTGCCAGTGACCATTTCCCTTTAACAGGATTGTAATGAATATAATCCAGAACCCTATGAATTGCCTTCACACTTCGAATCTCACTGGCATCAAATGATAATCTAAATACTTGATGCTTCTTCCCTTTTAATTTTTCGTTGGCCTGAACGCCACTCACCATCCTTGACAACAAATCAAATCGCCTTTGCTTCTCAAGTCTCTTCACCACCTCATATGCCATAAATCGCTTTGCATTGGCCATGACACCATTAAGCCCATTACAGCTTTCCTGAACAAAAACTAACAAATGAATGTGGTTAGGCATGATTACAAAACCACATACTTCACATCCGTTTTTTGATAATTGGAAAAACCATTTGGATATATAATCATAAATACCTGTAGCTTCTAGTAAGCGCAACCATTGGTAGCAAGTGAATGTAACAAAGTAGAATATGCATTTTTCTGAGTGTAACCGATGCGTAGACATACCGTTAAATGTAAATATTACAATTCAATTCTCCCGTAATCTCAGAGCCTTCCAACTCACTCAGAGTCTCTTTCAGATGACTCTGAACTTACTCAGCTGACGCTGAGTAGTCAACAACCCGCTTCCAATCATTTTCAAAGGCCCCACTGATATCATCCAATGCCGATGGTTCAATCAAATCTTCATTTGGTATCCAACTCTCAGGAAACAATGCTGCTGCATACATCACAAGATGAAAAAACGCCCACCAGGGACGATAGCTCAGCCAATGCCATATTTTGTTCTTTTTTTCCCTTGGAACAAATCTGACAAACCGTCGGCAAAATGACCTCAGCACCACTAACTGCTTATTTGAATAACTTTTATGAACAACATCCAGCGAGATCTCAGCCTGAGTATAGGATGTTCCTGTAAACACACTCAACCTATCAATGGTCGCCCATGGCTCTTCCTTGAGCTCATCATAAAGCAGCACCAAAGGAGGGTGCTTGCAACATCGCTTGATGATTTCAATTTTCGGAAAGAATAACAAATCCTTTTTCTTCCAAAAGCCAGTATCACGCAAGTTGAAGAACTGATCAAAATCCCAATACCATCCATTTTTTACATAGCGCCGATACTGAGAAGCAATCCAGCTATCATGCCTTCTCAAAAGTACAATGATTTTGGTTTGAGGAAAGGTCTCGGTAAACCATTTCACCTCTCGATCAAATTGCAAATCAAATTCTCGCGAAACGAGGTATTTGCCTGGTCCCTTCTGATTGATGATTTGTTTTGAGCGCTTGTATTGACTGGTTGGGATATAGTGTATCCCCTTGAGTTTTGGAAACACACTGTGTTGGAGAAATGTTGAAGCTACTTTTCCCAATCCAACATGAAAGAATATTTCAGTCTCTCCGCTCATCTGCCAGCAAACATATACTTTCTCCCTTCCTTGTGAAAGACGTCAGCATACACTGTCGTGTGAATTTTGTTCATTACTCACACTCTTTGAACTTTCTTATTCTTTGAATCAAACAACTGCTTGCAGCACCCCTTTGAAAATTCTAGCTTTGCGAAATGTCCAATTCTCCTCAGGCAGAGTACCTCAACTCACTTAATCCTCCGCAATACGAAGGCACTGTCAATATTGGTGGCCCAACCATGATTATCGCTGGTGCGGGATCAGGCAAAACTCGTGTATTGACATTAAGAATTGCACACTTGATGGATACTCATAATGTGGATCCTTTCAATATCCTGGCACTGACTTTTACCAATAAAGCAGCCCGCGAAATGCGCAATAGGATTGAAACCGTTGTGGGGCCTGACGCACGGAATCTGTGGATGGGCACCTTTCACTCCGTATTTGCCAGGATCTTACGGGCCGAAGCTGAGCGATTGGGCTATACCAACAACTTCACCATCTACGATACAGATGATTCCAAGCAGTTGATCAAAATCATCGTCAAAGAACTCAATCTGGACGACAAGCTGTACAAGCCCAATGTCGTGTTCAATCGTATCTCAGGCGCAAAGAACAGGCTGATTCATTGGCAGCAATACATCAATGATCCTGTCTTCATGGAGGACGACTTGGCCAACCAACGTCCCGAAATGGGGCGTATTTACAAAATCTATGCTGAGCGTTGTTTTAAAGCTAATGCAATGGATTTTGATGATCTGCTGTTCAACACCAACGTGTTGTTCCAAGAGCACCTGGATGTATTGAACAAATACCAACACAGGTTTCACTATGTGTTGATTGATGAGTTTCAGGATACCAATATCTCCCAATACATGATTGCCAAAAAGTTGGCGGCAGTTCGTCAAAATATCTGCGTAGTGGGTGATGATGCACAAAGTATTTATGCCTTTAGAGGAGCGGACATTCAAAACATTCTCAACTTCGAACGGGACTATCCGGATCTGAAGATCATCAAACTGGAGCAAAACTATCGTTCGACCAAAACGATCGTTGATGCTGCCAACTCGGTGATCAACAAGAACACCGCTCAGCTCAAGAAAAATATCTGGACCGACAATGATAATGGTGACCTGATCCAGTTGATCAAGGCAACTTCAGATAATGAAGAAGGGAAATTGGTGGCCTCCTCTATTTTCGAAGAGAAAATGCAGCATCAGCTTCCCAATAGTGATTTTGCGATTCTCTACCGAACCAACAGCCAGTCTCGCGCTATGGAAGAAGCCTTGCGTAGGAACAATATCAAATACAGAATCGTCGGTGGTCTATCATTTTATCAGCGAAAGGAGATCAAGGACCTGATTGCGTACATTCGATTCGTGCTCAACCAGGATGACGAAACCTCCATGCGTCGGATCATCAACCTACCCAAACGGGGCATTGGGCCTGGGACCATTGAAAAGTTGGTGGTTGCTGCAACCGAAAATAACATTTCCATTTGGGATACCATTCAGCAAGCTAAGTCCTACCTGGGAGGTAGAGGTGCTACACAGGTCGAAAACTTCGCTACCCTCATTAAGAGTTTCAAATTGACAATGGAGAAGAAGGATGCTTATGATGCAGCTTCCCTCATTGCCAAAAACTCCGGTATCCTCAAAGAGCTATATGAAGACAAGACGGTCGAAGGGCTCAGTCGTTATGAAAACGTCCAGGAATTGCTCAATGCCATTAAAGAGTTTACTGACGATCAGGATAGAGAAGACAGAAGTCTAAGTGCCTTCTTGCAGGAAGTTGCCCTGCTCACTGATGAGGATCGTAGTGAAGATTCAGATGATACAGTTACGCTGATGACTATCCACATGGCAAAAGGCCTGGAGTTCAATAACGTCTATATCGTTGGCCTTGAAGAATCCCTGTTCCCGTCACAAATGATGTTAGGAAGTCGGGCGGACCTTGAAGAAGAGAGACGATTATTTTATGTAGCGATTACAAGAGCCAAACAGAAGCTGAATTTCAGCTATGCACTCAACCGATATCGATATGGCCAGTTTAACTCTTGCGAACCCAGCAGATTCCTTGATGAGGTAGACCCTCAATACATCAGTGTCAATCGTAAATGGTCTAACAGTCAACCTGTAACGCCTTCCGGGAATTACTTTGCCAAAAATTTCGTCAAACAAAATACAACAACTCCTGCCAAAAAAATTTCTGCCCCACCCAAGCATACACCCAGCTCCGACTTTCAGCCAAGCGACACCAGTAACCTGGTAACAGGCATGCGCGTGGAACATCCAAAGTTCGGATTCGGAGAAGTGTCCCACATTGATGATCAGGGGACCAATCGCAAAGCCAAGGTACTGTTCGAAAAAGCTGGTGAAAAAACACTACTACTTTCCTTTGCCAAATTGAGAATACTGGAGAAATAGACATCAAAAGATATCTATTAGCCAATAGGCATTCCAACAAATCACCTAAAAGTCCAATTTTTTTGAAGTGATTTTGTATTTCTTTGGTATATTGAAATAACCAATTAAAAAAATAATCGCTATGTCAATTCTAATGAAAGACTTTGTCCCCGAAAAGAAAAAGGGAGGCATGTTCAAGTCTGGATCGATTCAACATTTTGATGAGGTGGTTGCTACCTTCAATGAGTGGGTGGTTGCAAATCCAACTCACAATATTGTTAGCGTGGAAACTGTCCTACTTCCCAACATACATGACAAACAGGAAGAAGGTAGCCAGGATACTGAATTATGGACAGGAGGAGAGTCAAGTTCTCAATGGTATCAGATCATCAGAGCTTGGTATCGAGAATAATTACAAACATTCCTTCCGGTTTGAACAAATTTACCTAAATGGCTGACGAAAAACCGGAAAAGGTAATCTTACCCGATAAATACTATCACACCTATTTCTGTGATTTACTAAGGTTTGTTCAGAAGTATTCTGGTCACTTGCTGGATGCGCCTGATCATTCATTCTTGGTAACTTTTGGCACGCTATCTGAAGCGGCTCAGTGCACGTTTATACGTATGTGCAATCGAAAAGGAATCTATTTCAGACCTTCCAAATTTGCCTATAGCGAAATAGACGACATTCCGGCCGCCTTTAAGGCGTTAAAAGCCTTTCAATTCATCAAAGAGGACCTGGATGAAGATCCAGCCATTATTAGCCTTTTCACCAAAGCAGAGCTAATCAAAGCCTTCCCTGATCTCGAACTCAAGGCACTCAAAAAAGATGAAATCTACAATATTCTACTCGAGGAGCCTTACGCGAAAAAGCTACAAGATTTTGATCCAATCGTGCAGCTGGAACGACAGGACCAAGTTGAGTTTCTAAAAATGCTCTACTTCGGATCCTACGGCAAGCCCATGACCGAATTTGTCGTGCGGGACGTTGGGCACGTCCAGCTTGAGGACCTGGATGAGACCAAATTTACAGCCGCATTTGAAAGCAGAGAAGAGGCCTTAGCTGTGTTTGAAATTTCCCAACTGTCCAGAGCTGTCTACGTTGGTTTGGAGATGATTGGTGGGATCGGAGTACACGAAGCGCTACTAGAAATTGACTGGGAAAGATTGTGCAAACATGACCGTGCTCAGCGTGTTGCCAACCGGATCTTTGAAAACCTGGGCATGCAACTGGAACGGGAAAAACTCCCTGAAGAAGCCATGTTCTACTATGAGCGATCAACCAAACATCCGGCCAGGGAAAGATTGATTCGACTTATGGATCATCAAGGAGAGACTGAGAAAGCCGTAAAACTTGCCGAACATATCCAGGAAGATTATTGGAATGCCAGTGAACGACTATTTGCCAAAGACTTTCTGAATCGACCCAACATACGTATCAATCGAAGCACATCGCGCAAACTATCGGAGGCAACTTCAATTGAATTTGAGCATGACCCTGTGCAACATGTCGAAGATCAATCATTGGCATACTTCGCTAGGCAAGGATTTGAAGGTGTTCACGGCGAAAATTACATCTGGAGAAATTTGTTTGGGCTGATGCTCTGGGAAGAACTATTCAATCAGGATCTTGGTAAATTCCATAATCCACTACAACGGCGTTCTGCGGATCTTTACGACAATACATTTTTCAAAAACCATAAAGACCACCTTGATCAAAAACGAGCATCCCTCTCTACGAGTCAAAAGTGGCTGAAGCAGGTCAACAAAACCTTCACTGAGAAATATGGCAAGGCCAATTCGTTTGTATACTGGTATGACGAAATGATGGTGCCGGTGGAAAAACTTATCTCATCCATCAAAGTATCTGCCCTATGGGATATACTATTTGAAATAGCTAAAAACCCAAAAGACAACTCTGCCGGATTTCCTGATTTACTGATATGGAATGAAAAGGAATATCGGCTGTGTGAGATCAAATCGCCAAACGATCACCTCTCAGCTCAGCAACTGTTTTGGCTGGACTTCATGCAGGAAAGAGGGATCAATGCAGAGATAGTAAGGGTGAAGTACATTTTCTGATCGGAGCATAGCGAAGAATCTACTCATGGTGCAGTCCAACAAAAAACAGATTTCGACAAGCTCAATCTGACATAAGACCAAAATACTAGTTAATCAGAAATCTTTTTCAACGAAAGCGCATTAATACAATACCTCAACCCGCTGGGCGCAGGTCCATCTGGAAATACATGACCCAAGTGTGCATCACAAACATTGCAACAAGCCTCAATTCGTACCATTCCATAACTACTATCACTAAAATGTGCCACATGAGCCGGATCCACTGGTTGCGTAAAAGAAGGCCAGCCGGTTCCACTTTCAAACTTTTCGGTTGCATCAAACAACTCGGTTTGACAGCAGGCGCAAGCGTATTTTCCAGGCTCAAACAACCCGCACATTTCAGAACTATGCGCCCGCTCCGTGCCTTTCAATCTTGCAATCTGGAAGACCTCAGAGGAGAGTTCTGTTTTCCACTCCTCCTCCGATTTTTGAATTTTCCGAGGAGGTTCAACATTCTTTCGATCTGAATGCTGCATGATGTAATTCCAATCAATCATATCTTTTCGACTATTCTACTAATGTAAGGCTAAATCACATTATAAATAGGATCGGAAATTAAATCGAAACCAATGTGAACACTATAACCAAAAACCAATGATGCCTTTTCCGAGCATGATCATAATGGCTGCTATCACCCCAACAATGCCACCTACTACGGTAAAATCTTTGGTAGATAATACTCCTTTCGCATAAGCAATGGCGTTTGGAGGTGTACTGATAGGCAAGGCCATCGCCATACTGGCTGCCAGGGCAACACCTAACCCAATTTCAATGGAGAGTTTCTCATCACCAGGAGCTAGCGCTGTAGCAAAACTGATTCCCAATGGGATCAATAAGTTAGAGGCTGCAGTGTTGGACATAAATGTACTCAGCACTATGGTTGTCACAATCAATATGGGATATATCAAATCCAGATTGGCCGGAATGATGCCAACGACAATCTCATCAAGACCTGTCTGTTTCATACCTGTACCGAGCGCAATACCCCCGGCGATCAGGATGAGAATGTGCCATTCCAAAGAGTTAATGTCGGATCGTCGGATCAGTCCGGTAGAAGTAAACGCTACAACCGGGAACAGGGCAGTAACCGCCGTTGGTAAACCATGCCAGGCATCAGACAGCCAGAGCAAAATAGTAATAATAAAGACCACCATCACAAAAAAACCTCTTCCATCTATTTTATGATTTTCTGGTCTCAGAGATAGGTTCGCCTCTTTGGGTTTATAAAACAGCCACACCAATCCCCAGACTACAAATAACATGATCACCATCAATGGCATAGCAATGAGAATCCATTTCAGGAAACTTATTTCAATGCCCATGTTTTTCAAAAAACCAACCGCTACAGCATTTGGAGGAGATGCAATTGGAGTTCCCAGGCCTCCTACATTGGCTGCAAATGGAATGGCAATGACCAGTGCTTTCTTGAAAGGATCTCCCTGTGGAATCTGATGCAGCAATGGAGCAGTCAGGGCGATCATCATGGCAGTGGTCGCTGTATTACTCATCCACATACTGAACACTGCCGTAATTGCCATCAACCCAAACAAAACAATGGCAGGTTTGGATCCGAAAATTTTCAGAATATTACTTGCCAGTGCCTTGTCTATTCCTTCCTTCACAGAAGCCTGTGCTAGAATGAACCCGCCCAAAAACAGGAATATGACCGGATTGGCCATGGGGTTAAGAAAAGTATTGTAGTTAGGACTTTCTCCAGCCTCAAAACCCAGTCCATCCCAGCCTCCGGGATTGGATAACAGGATAATCTCCAAACTGATGACTAAAAAAGCTGTCGCGAAAAGCGGCAGTGCCTCTGAAACCCATAACAAACCCGCAATCACGAAAATACCAGACATGAGAGCGGCTTCATTGGGAACTACACCCCATAACGCGAAGACTACCAGCGCACTGATGGCTACCGATCCGAAAAATAGCGCCACATATTTTAGATTCAATCGTGACCTGAGACCTGATAGTTGTTGTAGTTTTTGAAGGTGTTTAAACTCTTCCCGGACTTTTCTAAAATTAAAATAACGCATAATTCCCCGCAATCATTAAATACGCCGCATAGTTAACCCAATGCGAAGTTTATAACCAAATTTATTTTCAATGACAAAAATGATAAAAAACAGGTTCTTTTTGTTGCGAGATTCGTAATACTATGTACATTGACAATTCCGATCATTATCTTGTATTCGCATAACAAAGTCACGATATGAACATACTCATGCTTGGATGGGAGTACCCCCCAAAACACACCGGAGGATTAGGTATTGCAACTCAGGAACTTGCCAGAGCATTGGTAAAATCCGGGCACAACGTAACCTTCATGATCCCAAAGTATGATCCGGAATCTGGCAATGACATCAACGTAGTTGATGCTTCGTCTCTTAGCCCCGATTTCAAAAAATGGATGAAGAAAGAGCAACACGTCAAAAAAATCAAGTTCCTTGAAATTGGCACAAGTCTGTTACCCTACTTGCCTCCGCGCACCTTTGAATCAACGCGTGAAGAAGTGCACACATCTTTTACAGATACAGAAATATCTGATTTGCTTAAGGAAATAAAACTGACCGGGACTTATGGAGAAAATCTTCACGGAGAAATCAGGAAGTTCGCATTGCTAGTTGCTGAGTATGCCAGCCAACATGAATTTGATCTGGTCCATTCACACGACTGGATGACCTTCCCGGCTGCCACAGTTGTCAAAGAGCTGACGAAAATACCGATGATAGCTCATGTGCATAGTACCGAGTTTGATCGCAATGGTGCGCATGTCAATGAAGATATTATGCAGATTGAAGCCGATGGACTGAAAGCTGCGGATGTCATCCTAACGGTCAGTTCCACTCAAAAACGACTCATTCATGAGCGCTATGGCATAGACAACAACCAAATGGAGGTGGTGCCAAACGTGAAACCTTCATCTAAAGCGAAAAGAGCTGAGAATAAACAAGGTCCGAGGGTCGGTTTCTTTGGCAGGATGGTAGACCAAAAAGGACCTGGTAGATTTGTTGACATAGCGCATGAACTTCATCAGCGAATTCCCAATATGTCCTTTATCATGGTCGGCGATGGATATTTACTTCCAACAGTACTTGATAAAATAAAACGAACGAACCTTAACAGCCATTTTACATTAACCGGATTCCTGCATCAGGACCTTGCGTTGGACAAAATGTCGACTTGCGATGTGGTGGTTATGCCATCCAATAGTGAACCCTTTGGTCTGGTAGCACTTGAAGCAGCGTCAATCGGTGTACCTGTTGTAATCTCCGATCATGCAGGTGTTAATGAATTTCTACCTTCTTTAGTTAAAGTACCAAAATGGGACACGTTTACCTTTTCCAATAAAATCCAGGAGTTGATTGATAACCCATCGATGAATCATGATTTGGGGCAGCAATTAAAAAAGGAGACCTCAAAACTCGACTGGAAATATATCCTGCCCAAAATCACCAGCATCTATCAAAATCTAAACGTCTAGGCCCCAGCCATACAAATGCCTGTCTCGGTCTGAGAAAATTGTGTTAATTTTTCGCCTCGCAACTAGCGCTTATGACGGAACGTAAAGACCCCACACTACTTCAAGCATTAATTCCTGTTCTATTTCTCATTGTCCTGCTCTCAATCAACGTGGGTATTTTCAAGGATAGTGCACTGGATGGATCCAATCAAATTGTGTTGATTTTTAGTGCTGCCGTAGCGGCAATCGTAGCAGCCAGACTAGGTTTCAAATGGCTTGAACTAAGAAAGGGCATTGTGAAAAGTATCAGCTCCGCTATGAGTTCCATTCTGATTCTTCTTTTGATTGGTGCCTTGACCGGCACCTGGTTGCTAAGCGGCGTTGTGCCAGCCATGATCTATTACGGTTTGCAAATTCTGAACCCTACAATATTTCTCTTCGCGGCTTGCATCGTTTGCGCGATTGTATCCATTGCAACGGGTAGTAGCTGGACAACCGCTGCAACGGTTGGCATTGCACTAATTGGAATAGGGAAAACACTTGGCCTTTCAGAAGGCATGATTGCAGGGGCCGTCCTGTCAGGCGCCTATTTTGGGGATAAAATGTCTCCACTATCTGACACAACGAATCTAGCTCCAGCTATGGCGGGTACAGATTTGTTTACACATATCAGATATATGACGATTACGACTATTCCATCGATTACAATAACCTTGGTCATATTTCTAATCATTGGCTTCTTTGGAACTTCAGAGAAACCCGTTGAAACCGACCTCATCTTAAAGGCGATTGAAGATAGATTTTATATCAGTGGAGTGCTATTTCTGGTTCCCGCGGCAGTCGTTTTTCTGATTACCAGAAAAGTAGCAGCCATTCCATCATTGTTAGTAGGTATTCTACTGGGTGCTTTATTTGCCATCATCTTTCAACCAGATCTTGTTGCCCATATAGGTGGTGGCAAAGGAGTCACTGCGCAATACATTGGCATCATGAAATCCATGTATGGTAAGATTGGCATTGAAACGACCGATCCGATGATCAATGAGCTTCTTCAGTCGAAAGGAATGGGTGGCATGCTTAGCACGATTTGGCTGATCCTCTCAGCAATGGTATTCGGGGGAGTAATGGAAACGGCAGGATTCCTAAGGGTCATTGCCCAGTCGATTCTAAAATTGGTAAACTCTACTGGCTCGCTGATCACTTCAACGGTTGGAACATGTGTATTTTTCAATATCACAGCATCAGATCAATACCTGGCCATTGTTGTACCGGGCCGGATGTATGCGGATATCTATCGAGACAAAAAGCTAGCCCCTGAAAACCTGAGCAGATCACTGGAGGATTCTGGAACAGTAACATCAGTACTTATTCCATGGAACACGTGTGGTGCCTATCATTCGTCAGTACTTAACGTAAGTACTTTGACCTATTTACCCTATTGCTTCTTTAACATCATTAGCCCAATAATGAGTATATTCATGGCCTACGCTGGCATAAAGATCAAAAAGCTGGTAACGACTGAGAAAGCATGATGTATCCCGAGTCAATCACCAAACAAGAGATTTCGACATTCCCACTTTTGAAATTTGATGGGGAAATCGAGGTGATTGATCAGGTAAAGGATATCAAGAGAGCGGTCAGCTATCTTTCCAAGTTTGAAAAATTAGGATTTGATACAGAGAAAAAACCTGCTTTCCGAAAGGGAGTATACAACTATACATCACTGGTCCAGCTCAGTACGACTGACAAAGCATTCCTGTTTCGCATCAAACAAACGGGATTTCATCCAGCTTTAGTGGATCTGCTTTCGAGCAAACGCGTTTCCAAAATTGGGATTAGTCTGCGGGACGATATCATTGATTTGCAAAACATTGAGTCATTCGAACCCGGGGGTATTGTAGATCTCAATAAGGTAGCGCAGGACTTGGGGTTTAAAAATTCAGGTGTTCGCAACCTAACAGGAATCATACTGAACAAGCGCGTTTCAAAGAATCAACAAACTTCAAATTGGGAAAACGAGGAACTCACTCCCGGACAAATGCAATACGCGTCATTAGATGCCTGGGTTTGTCTGGAGATATACAATGAGCTGGAACGTAAAGGGTATATCTATGAAAACAATGGTCAGGTGAGCAAATCCATCACCAAAAAAATGAACTCCACCAAAAATTAAAAGGTCAACATTCCTCTACAATAACATCGCTGAGCAACTCAAAATTAGCAACGAATCGTTCATACCACTCCTCCCTTATTAAGCCTTCAATTTCGCAATTCTCGGTATAGTGCCGGTCAATAATTTTAACCTCAAGCTCATCAAGTGCTTTTTCTACTGAAGAGGTGTCATCATAGGGGAAGCTTACTTTGATGTGACATGTCGGGAAAATGATTCTTTTAGCAGCTTTGGACAGGGCATCCTGCGCTGCTGTCTTATAGGCATGCACCAATCCACCCACACCTAGTTTGGTCCCGCCAAAGTAGCGCACAACCACCACTAAGGTGTTGGTTAGTTCAAATGACTTGATTTGCCCTAAAATTGGATCTCCAGCAGAATGATTTGGTTCACCATCATCATTGGCACGAACACTTTGCTGTTTCATTCCCAATATGTAGGCAAAGCAATGATGTCGGGCGTCATAGTACTGCTTCCTTAACTCATTCAATCTGGTCCTTACCTCTTCCAAAGACTCAACAGGAAAAGCGTGTGCGTAAAACTTACTTCCCTTCTCTTTGTAAAAACCTTCTACCGATTCTTCAATTGTTTTGAAATTCATCTGGCCAGAAGTAGTTCGGCCTCCTCTTCCAGTTCGTCAGTTTCAGCTATTTCAAGTGCTTTTCGCAACCAATACTCGGCCTCATTATGTCTGTTTAATTTCTGTAAGACACGGCCTGCTCCCAGATAACCCACGCTCTTGTAGTAGTCTCCATGGTTAGGGATTTCATCTCCTACATTCAATCCTCTTTTATAATGGATCAAAGACTGCTCCATATCCAATTCATTCATTTCCAAACGGAGACCTTCATAGATATATCCGGTCATCTTGTAATAGGATTTATCATGCTCCATCAAATTGAGTGTTAAGGATGGATCAAGCACCTCATAGGTTTTAGTTGCGCTGATAGATTCAAGGTATTTGGCTCTTACGTAGGGATTGTTTGGGTAGGTTTTCAATAATGCGTTGATATACTTCTTTGAAAATATTGGTTTCTGTTCGTACCTCAGATAGATGTAAGTCAAATAAACATGAGATTCCACCTTGGATAAAACAGTCCGGCTGGTTGCCTGTGTGATCTGATCCAAGCCTAGCTCAATATCTCCTTCATGAAAAAACCACAACAGCGGTTTATAAACAGGATGTCGTTCGGGATAGGCTTCTCGAAAGTAGTTGTACAACCCAACTATGAATAAAAACTCAGGATATTTTGCCGTTAGATCAAAACTTTCCTTCAGCAGCGAATAGGTCTGATTGGCCTCCCCAAATGCTTTCATATAGTACCCTCTATCCGCCCAATATTCAGCCAAAAGACCTCTTGCTGTCATCTCAAAGAAAATCCCCTCTGGATGATCTTTGCCTAATGCCTGCGCCTCTTCAATTGTTTGGTTCAACTTGGACTTAAATGCTTCAAAAACAGAGTCTTCTAAAACAGGAATGTTTTGCCACAAAATCAGGAAAGCCTCCATCGCTGACCCAACCGGGTGATTGGGAAGCCTTTGCCTGGCTTGTTTGATATAATATTCCGCAGAATCTTTGTCCATGGAATAGATCATATGCGCACCTTGCCCTACTAAATCCAGATTGGCTGGACTATCGAATAATGGACACTGTGCCATGAGCATTCCTGTCCAGATCATTAGGGTTAATGTTAAAGAAAAACGCAATTGATCAAAAGCTGGATTTTGTTGTACTTAACAAAGACACTAAGTTAGGTTTAAAAGTTTACTAGATTAGTCCCCGAACAAATTTTTACAACAATTTAACGTGCAAGTAGCCTCACATATTGAATCGCCAATACTATCAGGCGCTCCTATTTTTTTTCACCAGGACTATTTGAACATTCATAACCTGCCAAAACTAAAAGCATTTACTGGTAGTCTTCATCATCAAATCATCTTTCTGATGATGATTGAATGCTCAACAAATGAATGTAAAAGCATGCCCTGCAGCCCTTTTGGATCAATTGTTCATGCCGGCGATATCTCCTTCGAAACTTTTAAGGAATACATGATCTCCTTACTGGACTTGCTAAAAAAACAAGGATACAAAAAACTAACTATTGTTCACCCTTCGTCCTGTTACACGCAAATGGTTTCCGCAAATTGGCTGAAGGAAATGGGATTTAGTGTGATGCACACCGATGACAATCAGCACATTGATCTGACAAAGCCGTTGAGCATTCATTCGATGGAAAAGAGAAAATTGGCGAAACTAAATCAAACACATGCTATCAGGAAGCTATTGCCTCCTGAATATGAATCACTGCATCAGTTCATTGAGAAATGTCGCAGACAGCAAGGATTAACCATCAACATAAAGCTTGACACATTGCTAAATCTGGTAAGCCGACTACCGGATCTTTATGATGCATGGGTATCGGTGTATAAGGGCAAATGGACAAGTGCAGTACTCGTCACGAGGGTAACACCAACTATTGCTTATTACTATTTACCAGCAACTGATCAGGTCTATAAAAAGCATAGCCCAATGGTGCAGCTCCTGGATCACATCAAGTCATATTATCAGGGACTTGGATTTATAACCCTTGACCTGGGTATCAGTTCGATCAATGGGAAAAAGCAAGAAGGCTTGTTCCAGTTCAAAGAAAGAATGGGCGCTGAAAGAACCGATAAATACACTTTTGAAATTAGTCTTCAATGACTTTTTGGTAAACATGCTCAAGTTTATCAACCGTAACCCTACTGGACCATTTCTCTTCGTACCGTTTTCTTACCTCAAACCTTGATGAATGCTTTTCATTGACCTTCAATAATGCCTCAAATAACTGATCTGCATGCGGTTCAATCAAATGATCATGCTGTTGAACCAGTTGTTCCGCTCCAGCCCATGGAGTGGTAACAATTGGCAATCCACACGCTTTGGCCTCCAATATCACTACCGGTTGATTTTCATGTCTGCTGGGCATTACCAATACATCCGATGATTGATAGGCATTGCGCAATCCGTCCAAATCTCTCCAACCAGAGAACTGCACCTTCACTGGAAGCTCCTCGGCCATCAACTCCATTTGTTCTCTGTGTTCCCCCTCTCCGATAATCAAACATTTCCAATCCACATGAGCTCGAGCAAGTGCCAGCGCCTCCATTAATAGCTGTGGATGCTTTTGATCCTCTAGTCGACCGACAAACAAAATCTGAAACCCCTCTCCGTCTGATTGATTCGGTTTAAAATGCTGATCATCAATAAAGTTTGAGATTGGTTCTACCCGTACCCCGTGACTCATCATATGGATTTTCAGAGCATCACTAACCGCCAATACTGCTTTTGCCTGATTCAGGGCAGGTAAAACAAGTGTCTTGAAATCAACTTCCAGACTAGGCAGAGGGAATGGACTCATGTGTTCTGTGATGATATAAGGGATGTCGTATTGTTCTGATAGATGCATCGCAATAAAGCCCGCAGGATAGGCACAATGCGCATGTATGACATCCACCTTTCCCCTATCCTTCTCGAACTGTTCCAGATGCCTGGCATGGACTTCAATGATTGAGTCGATATTTCCTCTTCCAAGTCTCCGTGACCAGGTGAAGGCAGGTGAAAAGTATTCCCAACAATTTGGTTCCAAAGCATTGAGTGTTTGCCTGGGTTTTGGTAACAAAATATTACCTAGCGACCTAAATGGGCTACTTGGCGATAGCCAAAGTCTTTCATCATGGGATCCCCAGGTACTAATGGCCACATTGCTTTGTGGTTTTAACCGGGCATATACAACCGCCTGATCCCTAAAAAAAACACCGGTGGTGGGATGGAGTGAGCTTGGATACCAGGATGGAATGATGAAAATATTCATGACTGATATCCAAATTCCTGAAGCCCTTGATGTAATACCCTGTTACAGTATCGTTGCTCCTCAGCATTCAAAACCGATTTCCAATTCCCAACTGAGTCCTTGAATACTGGCTTTCTGATACTCTGATGTTCCGCTCCCTGATAAAAGGCAAGCGATGGAATTTGTTGGTGATAATCCAGCATTGGAGCAGCATAATCAACACCAATGTGTGAACATATTTGCTTAAGCACTTCCGCTGGTTCTGCGACTAGGTCCTCATATTTTACCAACATCACGTCAGTTCTTTTTGACAGCCATTGATATGCTTTTAGACTGCTTTGCCAATGCACACAGCTATTCTCAACATTGGACAATTCTTCAAATATTTCCTTCCCACCTGACTTAAACGATGATACAACATCTCGTCCATCCCGTATCAGAAAAATATATTTAGCCCTTGGAAACAAATCATACACCTCCCTATGATAGTACGTATTCATAGGTGTCGCATCTCCCCAGTACTTCTTTTGACTTGGATCACAATGTCTGTAAATCCTGTCAATCACCCACTGCAGCTCCCTATGTTTGGTCAGATAAATAGATTCTACAATGGGATTTACGTCGTACTCCCACGAGTGCCCTTTACTTCCAGGCATGAGTTCACCGAGTATTATTTTCATCAAGTCACGCCAAATGAGCCAATTGTAAATTCTGTATTTAATGATGCTGTTGCCTAAAAAATACTGCTCTGAGGGGACAAATAAATCGCTATGTGCATTGAGCATTCGATTCAGCAACGTGCTTCCATTCCTGCCCGATCCCATGATGAAAAATGGTTGGGTTGATACCGTGCCCGCGTACAACGGGTATTTGTTGGGTAGCAATCCAGCTATAAATTGTAATAATTGGGCAAGTTTTTTTCTCCTCATCTTTCCTGTCTAGGTATTCCCTCGAATCATTTTGATAATTTAGGTATTTCAAATCTACCAAATACAAAAGGTGACCATAAGACACTTCAAAAGATTCTTCATAGCCTTATTTAAAATACTGCGACAGCCGAGTCTACTGTATCACGTCCTCAACAATGCTACAGTGTTTAAGCAGCAGGTCAAAGATCAATTCCCGACACTTGCAAATGGATGTCCTCAAACGACGGCTTCATTACTCGGCATCTCGTTGAATCAATCGATTACTCCTTATTCCTTTTTGAATGGCACGGCTGAAATAGCTGATCTGGCTTTGCTAAAGGGATTGGCTGCTCAATATGCATCATGTGATTACCTGGAAATCGGAACCTGGCGAGGTGAAAGTGCCCGGAATATGGCACAATGTTGTTCCCGAGTTGTTTCCATTGACCTGTCTAAAGAAGAACTAGAAAAGCGCGGATATTCATCCGACATGATAAACGCTCAAGACCACTTTTTGGATGATTCAATACAATCCATTCGGAAACCTTTGGCAAAGCTCAATCCGCTTGAATTGGGTAAATTTGATTTGGTATTTATTGATGGAGATCATCACTGGCAGGCGATACAAAGTGACACACAGATTGTATTCGAACATCTTATTCATGATCAATCAATCGTGGTGTGGCACGACTACACGAGCAACTATCTGAACCTGGACTGGGAAGTCCTGTTGGGAGTATTAAAAGGGATGGACGAGCAATTGATCCAACAACTGGTTCATGTCAGGAATACAAACTGTCTGATTTATTGGCCTGGAGTCATTGATGTTGTCAATGAAAAAAATCCCTTCAGGCCCATTGACACCTATCAGATAAAAATTGAGCTAGGCACATGAGCACTCAACCCCTCGTAACGGTTATTTGTCTTTGCTACAATCACGAAGATTATGTGATGGAGGCATTACAATCTGTAGCGAATCAAATGTATGGAAATGTAGAGGTGATAATATGCGATGATGCTAGTACAGATGCAAGCAAATCAGAGATCGAGGCATTTGCTCAAAGTCACCCCGACTGCAAAACGATATTTCATGAGCAAAACCTGGGAAACTGTCGTTCATTTAATGAATGCCTGAAGTATGCCTCAGGGCAGTTCATCATTGACCTGGCAGCTGATGACATCCTGGCGCCTGACCGAATTAGTACCGGTATTAGCGTATTTGAGGAACTTGGATATGACTATGGGGTGCTCTACTCAAACGCGCAGTTAATTAATGCAAAAGGAGAGCCCCTCGGATTGCATGACAAGGAAGATCAGCCTCAAGGTAATTTATATCAACAGCTTGTTGAACGGTATTTCATTTGCCCTACCTCAATGATGATGAGACGTGAAGTTTTTGAAGTGTTGAGTGGATATGATGAAACACTGAGCTATGAGGACTTTGACTTTTGGATTCGCTCTTCCAGGACCTTTCTCTATGGGTATCAGCCAGAAGTACTGGTCAGCAAGCGAATCTTGAAAAAGTCGTTAAGTCAGTCTCAATCGAAATTTGCCAACAAGCATCAAAAATCAACCCTTGCTGTGTGTCGAAAGATTAGCAAGTTGAACAGAAACATGAAAGAGCGTGCAGCACTGAGTAAACGTGTCTGGTACGAATGCGGTCAATGCCTGAAAACAGGCAACCTGCATTTGATTCCCGGATTTGTTGGATGCCTGCTATAAAAAACATCTACATGTCGTTTGAGGCATTATCGCTAAAGTCACCCGATTCCGCGTGAGTGATACGACGATTGTCTGAGTCCGAAATAGGCACAGCTTGGCAGACGAGTCGTTGGAGCACGACCCATTGCGCACGGCTAGTCCGCAATGGGTCACGCCCATTTAACCTTTTAGAATAGCTTCTATTTGCTTTAATTCTTCGTCTGAGAAATCCAAGTTGGCTGTTGTTTGGACATTTTCTTCCAGCTGCCCAGGAGAGCTTGCGCCAATCAAAACACTCGTGACGCGTTGATCTTTGAGTAGCCATGCAAGCGCCATTTGTGAAAGCTTCTGGCCTCTCGCTTGTGCGATTTTGTGCAAAGCCTTGATTTGAGGTAGTCGTTCCTCTACTTCACTTTTGCCCAGATAGGTCATGTTCTTACCAGCCCGGGAATTGGCAGGAATGCCATCCACATATTTATCAGTAAGCATCCCTTGTGCCAGCGGCGAGAAAACAATGCTTCCGACACCATTATCTCCCAGAACATCCAGCAAACCGTCTTCTACCCAGCGATCAAACATTGAGTACCGAGGTTGATGCAACAGCATCGGCGTGCCCAGGTCTTTCAAGATATTGATGGCCTTTTCGGTAAGCTCCGGACCATAATTTGAAACCGCGGCGTACAGCGCTTTACCCGACCTGACGGCAGTATCCAGTGCCCCCATGGTTTCTTCCAATGGAGTGTCAGGATCTGGTCGGTGATGATAGAAAACATCTACATAGTCCAGGCCCATCCGTTCAAGGCTTTGATCGAGACTATTGAGCAAGTATTTTCGTGAACCCAGATTGCCATAAGGCCCGACCCACATATCATATCCAGCCTTGGTGGAAATAAACAGTTCTTGTCGGTGTGACTGAAAATCTTTTCGGTACATACGACCAAAATTTTCTTCTGCTGAACCAAATGGAGGACCATAATTATTGGCAAGGTCCCAATGAATGATCCCAAGGTCAAATGCTTTTCGCAATATCATTCGACCATTGTGAAACACATCAATGTCTCCAAAGTTGTGCCAAAGCCCTAATGACAAGGCTGGCAACTGAATGCCACTTTTGCCACAACGACGATATTTCATGCCTTTGTACCGATCCTCGGCGGGTTGATAGGCCGTCAATCCACTCTTATCTCCTATTTCCATACTCATTTCAATATGCCGGCAAATTAGTAAGAAAGTGTTAATAAACTTGTTGCGTGTACGTAAACGCAAACAATCAGACAAGTATTTACAACTGCGTCGAGCATCCAACCTTCCTTGAAATTCTTTTATTATACTGACAAAAGTCAACTTAATGTATTTACATTCGTATATTACTGACAATAATCAATTTAATAATGGGACGAAATTATCTTGGTGAATTTGAGGAGCTGGTTTTGCTGACTGTTGGCGTACTCTATCAGGACGCCTATGCCGTTGCGATTACAAAGGAAATACAAAAACAGGCGGGTCGATCTGTCAATGTGAGCGCCGTACACCGTTCTCTTTATCGACTTGAGGAAAAGGGAATGCTCAAGTCCGAACTTGGGGATCCTGAGCAAAAACGTGGTGGAAAACGTAAGCGTATCTTTTCAATTACGCCCATTGGCAAGCAGGCTCTGGATGAGTCCATGGAGCTACGAAGCAACCTTCGATCACGCATTCCTGATGTTGCATTCAAATGGAACATCGGATGAGCAAGCTACCCAGGATACCTTCCCGACTGTTCAAATGGTATTGCCGAGAGGATCGCTATGAAGAACTTCATGGAGATCTGGAAGAATTTTACCTGGAGCGATTGGAGGAGAAGGGACCACTCCAGGCTAGACTTATGTACTGGTTGGACGTTCTTCGATGTTTTCAATCCTATGCGCTCAAAAGACCAACGCAAAAGTCAAACTCAAATATTACAATGATCAGAAGTAACGTTAAAATTGCCTATCGTTCCCTACTACGGAACAAAGGTTATGCAGCCACCAATATCCTGGGACTTGCGATCGGCATTTCATTTAGCTGCATGCTATTTATTTATCTCAACAGTGAGCTGAGCTATGATGCTTTCCACTCCAAATCGGAGCAAATCCACCGAGTCGTTGCTGAAGATTACCGAATACCGGATCAAACCCGCTACTTCGGTCAATGCATGCCCAAACTTGGGCCTGTGCTTGTGGACGAATATCCGGAAGTAGTTGCTACTACAAGGCTGTTTAGGCCACAAGGGCAAATTGTCTTTAAAATTGGAGATCAAAACCACCAGGACCGAGAGTGGTTCTATGCCGACCAAAATTTCTTTGAGGTATTCGATTTTGAGTTTCTCAATGGCAACTCGACCGACCCGTTAGGGGCCCCCAACACCGCTGTTTTAACAGAAAAAGCAGCCATTCGCTACTTTGGAACAACTGATGTGATCGGAAAGGCACTTGAAGGAGGTGAAGATCCTATTGAGATTACTGCTGTACTGAAGGACCTTCCTGAGAATTCACATCTTCAATTCAATATACTAGTCTCAGCACTCAATTCCGGAGATCGCTGGAACCAATACATTAATAGCTGGAATCAGTTTGGTGCTTTTACCTATGTCGTCCTTAATGATCCACTGAATGCAGATGGGCTTCTGGCAAAAATGCCACAACTGGCGGAGAAATATCTTCCTCATTTTCAAGGAGCATTCGGCATTTCACTACAGCCTCTGGAGGACATTTACCTGCACTCTGAGAATATTGAACAAGGATCAACTGACGCTTCAGGTGATTTCTCCTATATCTACATCTTCCTGACCATGGGAATATTTATTCTGGCTATTGCAAGCATCAATTACATCAATCTGGCTACTTCCAAGGCGATGTATCGCGCAAAGGAAATCGGCATCCGGAAGGTGATCGGAGCAGTACGCAAGCAACTCATCGCTCAGTTTATGACAGAGTCCTTTTTGGTCTCTTTTATCGCCATGTTGTTGGCTATTGTAATGCTGGATCGAACACTTCCGTTCTTTAATGAGATTACCAATACGGCTTTCGATCTTACACTTGCAAACTTCTTGTTTTTCCTTCCCTGGTTAATTGGTTTAACCTTACTGATCTCATTATTATCAGGAGGATATCCGGCTTTTTACCTATCCAAACTGTTGCCTGTGACAACATTAAGAGGAGCCGTTGAAAATGGACGCAGTTCAGCTTTCTTAAGAAAAGGCCTTGTCACTTTTCAGTTTGTCCTCACTATCGTGATGATGGTAGCAACAATTGTCATTGGTCGACAAATGAACTTCATTGAGGACAAAGACATGGGATTTGACAAGGAACAATTGATGGTCATTGACATCAACAGCGGCCATGTACGACAACACTTTCAAACTATGAAAAACGAATTGGAAGCAATTCCAGGGGTCAGCAGTGTAGGTGTCTCAAGTCGTGTGCCCGGTGAATGGAAAAATATCGGGCAGGTTTTTATTCAGGACAAAACGTCCGGCGATTCCACTAATGTATACTTTATGGGTTTTGATGAGGGCATGGTTGAGACCTTTGACTTCAGGATGGCCGAGGGTGATTTTTTTACGTCCAATACGCAGAATGACTCAACAAAAATATTGCTTAACCAAACTGCAGTTGCACATTTAGGCTTGGTTGATCCCATTGGAAAAAGTGTACAAACCAGACTGAGTACAGGGATGCTAAATGCTACCATTATTGGTGTCATTGAAGATTTCAACTATCAATCACTTCACAATAAAATCGAACCCCTGATCATTGGTGCCTGGAACAATCCGATTCGACCCATCGACTACTTTACCCTAAAAGTAAATGGGGACATTCGTCAGGTAATTGAAGGAGCTAATGTGGTGCACGAAAAATTCGACAAGTTTTCCCCAATGGAGTACAACTTTCTGGATGAGAAAATGGCTTCTTTTTATCAACAGGAACAAAAAGCAAGTCTGGTCTTCCAGATGGGGGCCGGACTCAGCATATTCGTGGCGTGTATGGGGCTCTTTGGATTGGCATCCTTTACAGTGAACAAGCGTAAAAAAGAACTCGGTATTCGTAAAGTGCTGGGTGCAGGTAATACCAACTTATTTGTGTTATTGTCCTCTTCCTTTATCAAGCAAATAGGTATTGCATTGGTTATTGCTGCTCCTATTGCCTACCTCATCATGGATAGCTGGCTTAGCGCATTTGTTTATCGTGTTGGTATCGGGATTGACGTTTTTCTAATTGCCGGTCTCGCTTCAGTGCTAATTGCGCTGCTGACAATCAGTTATCGTTCAGTAATGGCTGTGCGCTCGAATCCAGTCGATCAGTTGCACTATGAGTAGAAATTGGATTCGAGTCGGGTTTGGTGATACCACCAAACCCGACTCGAATCCTCATTACTTTATTGCATCAGTCTTCATTCATGCTTAGATTGCTATACTTACCAATCAAAAATGTATGCCCAAGATTAGAATTAATAGTATCCACTGCAACACACCAGACGAGGTGGATAAAGACGAAATCTATCTGAAGAATGATGGAAAGAAAATCTGGCCAAATGGTGATTTGTACCATCGCGTAGATACAAGTGATACTGTCGATGTGGGTGTTGAGTTGAACCTGAATTCCGATTGGGCTGAAATAGAGCTTTGGGATTTTGACTACATGAGTCTCAATGACAAGCTTGGCGTCTTTAAGATGAAAGTAGACGGATTCTCGGGAAAATATACTGTTTCGCTTCAAGAGGTCAGTGAAAAAAGCACAGCTTCCTATTTTATGAATTGGGAAATCCTGGAGGATTAAATTAATTACCCTGTATTAGATTAGAATACCTGACCTTTGCCAGTCTACTTAGTGAAATAATGGCAAAAAATCAGCAGGACATTCTCAATAAACTCAAAATTGATGAGCTCAATCCGATGCAAATCGCAGCGGGACATGCGATTCATTCATCTTCCAATGTGGTGCTGCTTTCACCAACAGGTAGTGGAAAAACGCTGGCCTTCCTACTCCCATTGATTCATTCGATTGATACAAAATGTGATGAAATTCAGGCATTGATATTGGTACCAACCAGAGAGCTTGCCCTACAAATCGAACAGGTAGCGAGAGAAATGGGGACTGGACTGAAAATTAATGCTGTTTATGGAGGGCAATCCGGATCAAGAGATCGAATGGCGCTCAAACATCGACCTGCTATCCTGATTGGTACTCCCGGACGTGTTGCTGATCGATTAAGAAGAGATGACTTTTCGCTTAAATCCTTATCTACCATTGTTTTAGATGAATTCGACAAGTCCCTGGAAATCGGATTTGAAAAGGAGATGAAAGAAATCATTGGCACACTCCCCGCCATCAAAAAACGTGTGCTGACATCAGCTACCCAGAAACTAGCTGTACCAAAATTCGTTGGGTTAGAAAATCTTACGACCGTTGACTTCACGGGCACTGCTAATTCAGAACTTATTGTTCAAAAAGTCATTGGCAATAACAAACTCAATGCACTCATCGATCTGCTTCACCACATTGGTGATGCTCAAGGTATTATTTTTTGCAACTTCAAGGACACGATTAATGAAGTCAGCAACCAGCTTACCGCGCATCAAATCAGCCATGGTGTATTTCAAGGCGGAATGGAGCAGGTGGATCGTGAGGAAGCCTTGATTAAACTTAGAAATGGCACACATAATATCATCATCGCTACGGATTTAGCTGCACGTGGGATAGATGTGAATGATCTAAAGTTCATCATTCATTATGAATTGCCTCCAAGAGAAACGGAATACACACATCGCAACGGACGTACAGCGCGTATGAATGCAGATGGAACGGCCTACCTATTATTTGGAGATCGTCAACGCATACCAGACTACATTCCGAGCATGGAAGCACTTAATCTTACCAAACAAGATTTCAAAGGGTATACCGAATGGCGTACCCTCCTAGTCTCAACAGGAAGGCAGGACAAAGTGTCCAAAGGAGATATTGCCGGAACCTTTTTCAAAATAGGACAACTCAATAAGGATGAATTAGGAATCATTGAAATAAAACAAACATGTGCGTTTGTGGCTGTGCATCACGCCAAGGCAAAGAAAGTAGCAGCGTCATTGAACAATGCCAAAATCAAGAAAAAGAAAGTACGGGTAAGACTGATTTAATAGTTAGTCATCAAATTTAATATCGATAAAACTGGCATCCTCAAATAAGGTGAAGAGCTTATTTGTCCCAAAAATCGAAAAATCTTTACCAAACATCTAAACAAATCCTTTCCTACTAATTCCCAAGGATACTTTCGAATTAAAAAAAAGGAAGATGAAAAATTTGGTAATAGTAGATGACAACTTAATGATGAGGGAATTTCTGAGTAATTACTTCTCAAGTAGTTACCGGGTCACAATCTATGAGAGTGCAGAACAAGCAATTACTGGAGTTCAAGGAGGCGAACTTCCCGATGTGATGCTCATCGACTATGAACTTAGTGGAATCAGTGGTTATCAGCTTTTGAAAACACTAAAAACCTCTGGTTTTTATAACAGTATACCGATCATTTTTCTTTCCGGCAAAGCAAAGAGTGATGCAAAAATTCAATGTCTGAAAGAAGGCGCATTTGACTTTGTCACTAAACCATTCAATCCTGTTGAATTGTCTTATCGAATAAACAAATCCCTGAATTATGAAAACTGAAATAGCACTAATAGGACTTTCTGAAAAAACTACTTCTCTCCTACAACTTGGATATAAGGTGGTCAACTACCACAATCAAGAAAGCGCGATTGAAGCATTTAAATTCAGATCAAAATATGGGAAAAAGCTTCCACTGATCACTTTGATAAGAGGATATCTTGATATTGATAATTCATTTTCCCAGTTATTGGGATGGTTAGATGGTAATTCGAATAAAATTCCAGTTATCGTCTTAGATCAGAAGCCAAATAATTTCAAATTGAAAGAAGTAAAGGAATTTGGCGCTTTTGACTACATGTACCTTGACTCACCCCTCAGTAACCTAAACTACCAAATAAAACGAGCATTCAATCAATCTAAAGACTTAAGCGTCAATACTAAACGCTTTCAAATACCGCTTTCAAAACGAGTTTTTGATATTGTCCTTTCATCATTTCTAATTGTTTTGCTGACGCCTTTATTTCTAATTGTCGCCTTGTTAATCAAAATAGAATCAAAAGGACCTGTATTCTATAAACAGCAACGTGTTGGTAGCAGATATAGGATCTTTAACTTCTTCAAGTTTAGATCCATGTCTACAAATGCAGACAGCCAACTCGATCAGATTTCTCATCAAAATCACTACAATGAAACAAACCGGATGAATCAGGAGCGCAATCCTTTAGAGGCGAATTGTTACTTGATTAATGATGATAACAAGAGGGTAGAAGAACACATTCACCTGTCGAGAAAAACAAATTCACAGCAATCGACCTTTAAAAAATTCAAGAATGACCCTCGTATCACGCGGGTTGGGAAATTTATTAGACAAACGAGCATTGACGAACTTCCTCAATTAGTAAATGTATTGCTAGGTGACATGTCAGTGGTTGGTAATCGACCCTTACCTCTTTATGAAGCTGAAGTCTTGACTGAAGATCAATACTCACAGCGATTTCTTGGACCAGCAGGAATCACGGGTCTATGGCAAGTTACAGAAAGAGGAAAAGCAAATACTAGTGCAGAGTCAAGAAAGTTACTTGATAATCAATATGCGTCCTCTTACAACTTCTGGACTGACATGAAAATATTATTTAAAACCCCGCTCGCGGTAATTCAACAAGAAAACGTATGAGACGAATATATTTATTACTCATCACTACCCAATTGATGATTGGATGTATGACTCAAATAGGCAACATTGAAGAGGATACATCCATAGTTTTTGACATGAAAACGGTTGAAGAGGTGAATGTTGAAATAAAATTATCATATCATGGTGTTCCCGTGCCTGGAGTACTGATCACCTTGTGGAATGGAGTTCCATCAAATAGTGGACGAATAGTTCTAAAAGGACTAACTAATGAAAATGGAATATTTCAAACTATTCATAATTTGCCTAACGCTCAGCAGTATTTTGTTTTGCAAACACAATACATCGGCTTACCAGATTTAATTAAAGTTTCAAGGAACCAATTGATGTCGGGGATTACAATTTCAGAAGACCGAACACCTTTTGATTTCATGGATCAAACTATTCATTTATCGTCAGCAAACACAACTGGAAGAGTAACTAACAATTACACCGAATTGGGTAATTATGACAACAATGGAGTCCCTAATTATTTACTTAACAGAGATCTTCTTAGTGCTGAATTATTGTCATTTATTAATGCATCACTACCAGAATCAAGACCTGTTCCGATCTATCACCCTAAATATCTTGATAAAGAAGCCAAGTCCAATATTGACGTACAAGAGGAAGCCGATGTGTGGATGACATTCGTACATGAAGGTGCAGGATACAGAAATATTCTTGGCTTTTACACCTACCCTACTTCTAGCCCACCAACTTCGGTAAGCGACATTGAACCGATCACAATCGCATTTCCGAATGTTTCATTTAAAGGAAGTGGCGGTGGATTGAATAGTGGAGATAAAGTATACCTCGGTAGGTTTGAACCAGGGACAACAATTGGTTTTTGTCTTTTTGCCAACGGCTGGAATGGGGCTATTACAGAGGGTAGTCACCAAGTATATTCAAATAATATATTAAACCCCGAAATTAGCGTTGATAAAAGACAACATACAGTACTTCTTTGGGATGAATTGAATGAATTATTTCTGGTTGGATTTGAAGATTTAAACAGAGACAATGGCAGTGACGATGATTTCAATGACGCTATATTTTATATAACTGCAAATCCTATTGAAGCGCTTTCTGCCGAAAATGTTAATCCAATAGATCAACCTGTCGACTCTGATGGCGATGGTGTTAATGATGTTTATGACGAGTATCCTCTGGACGCCAGCTTGGCTTATCATAACTTTTACCCGGCTGAACAGAGTTATGGGACATTTGCTTTTGAAGATCAATGGCCAAGAGTGGGTGATTACGATTTCAATGACCTTGTCGTGGATTATCAATTTAAGTCAATGGTAGATGCAAATAACCGGATTGTCCGTTTGAATGCTAACTATATTATCAAAGCTGTTGGTGCCGGGTATCAAAATGGATTCGGCGTGCAATTTGGAATTCATCCAAACGGAATTTCTAATGTAACTGGAAGTGATGTTAGAGGATCGTTGCATACCTTCAGCGAGAATGGAACAGAATCAAATCAGTCTAAAGCGGTAATTATAGTTTCCGATAATGTTCATCAGGGATTTGACGGGTTTGGCTTCATAAACACACACCCTAACATGACTTATCAACAACCCGACACAATATCGATTGGAATTGACTTGTCAAATCCAACAACAAGTGAACAGTTAGGATCAGCACCATATAATTCATTTCTAATCATCAATCAGAACAGAGGTCGAGAGCTTCATCTTCCGTCATACCCTCCTACTGATCTTGCCGATCCTGCTTTCTTTGGCCAACACAATGACAACACTGATGTACAAGAGCAAGTCTTTTATAACTCCAAAGTTGGTTTACCCTGGGGAATGAACCTTCCTGTAAGCTTTGAATATCCAAATGAAAAAGTTGATGTGAGGGAAGGGTATTTACACTTCGACAGGTGGGCAAAAAGTGGTGGGTTTACCTATTTGGACTGGTACAGCAATCATTCGGGGTATCGAAATCAACAAAAACTTTTTAACAAATAATCAATGACACTCTCACTGAATGAAATATTATTTGCTTTCTCAACATTCATTATTGTTTATACCTATCTCGGCTATGGAATAATAATGAAATTGATGAGCCTGTTTAGGAATCCAAGATCCTTTCCGGCACTGAATAATGAAGATTTACCTGCAGTTACACATATAATCGCCGCTTATAATGAAGAAGACTGTATCGATAGTAAAATCAAAAATTGTCTTGCGATTGACTACCCTAAACATCTGATTACAACCGTAATAGTAACTGATGGTTCAAAAGACAAGACTTGTGAAATTGTTTCAGAATATGAGCAAGTGAAGCATGATCATCTCCCCGCGAGAAACGGAAAACTTGCTGCAGTTAATCGGATTATGAAGCAAGTGAGTACCCCCATTACCATTTTTTCTGATGCAAATGCCATGTTGAATAGTCAAGCCATTAAGCTGATGATCACACATTTCCAGAACAATCGAGTTGGTGCTGTAGCTGGTGAAAAAATCATTATAACAGGAGAAGTTGACGATGCAACTGCCGGAGAAGGGGTGTATTGGAAATATGAATCCTGGCTTAAGCAGCTCGATTACCACATGAATACGCTCGTTGGAGCGGCTGGTGAATTGTATGCGGTAAGGACTCACCTTTATGAATCACCAGGTAAGAATACATTGATTGAAGATTTTGTCATGGCAATGAAAATTGCCGCAAAGGGATATTTGGTTGGGTACGAACCTAAAGCCAGGGCTTATGAATTTGCTTCAGCAAATATTAAAGAGGAATCAAAAAGGAAAATTCGAATTAGTGCTGGTGGATTGCAAGCCATTGGCACATTAATGGAGTTACTGAATCCAATTAAATATGGTTTTTTGTCTTTTCAGTTCATCTCCCATCGTGTTTTAAGATGGTCATTAGCACCTGTCTGTCTGCCATTGGTGTTGATCTCAAATATTTATCTGTTTGATAGTGAAAAGGGTTTCTATATACTGACTTTGCTAATGCAAAGTCTATTCTACTTTGGAGCCGCTTTGGGCCATATTTTTGAGACTAAAAAAATTAAAATCAAGCTCCTTTTCGTTCCATACTATTTCATCTTTATGAACGCCAGTGTCTATTTTGGTGCGCAAATGCTTTTAAGTGGCAAGCTAAATGTCAATTGGACTAAAGCTGCTAGGAAATGAAAAAGGTAAGTATCATTACTATCAATTTTAATCAGATAGTTCTAACAATTGACCTCTTGGAATCATTGTCTAAACAGACCTATTCAAACATAGAATTAATTGTAGTTGACAATGGCTACAAAAATGATGATTCAAAAATTCTGAAAAATTATTATCCAAATATAAAGTTGATCAGAAGTGAGCGTAATCTAGGATTTGCAGGCGCTAACAATATTGGCATCAAAAATGCCACTGGCGAACTGCTATTTTTCATTAATAATGACACAATTGTTCCTCAAAATTCAATCGAAAAGCTTGTGCAAGCTATGTCGAAAAATTGCACTAGTGGTGTTATCTGTCCTTTGATTGTTTATCATAATGCTCCCTCAAAATTACAATACGCCGGTTACACCAAAATAAATCCAATAACCGGAAGAAATAAGGCAATTGATTTTAAGAAAAAAATGATCATTCAGGAAAAAGTCACTTTAACACCTTACGCACATGGTGCAGCCATGATGGTCACAAAGGACATCATTGAAAAAGTGGGATTCATGCCTGAAAACTATTTTTTATATTATGAAGAACTTGATTGGTCTAAACAGATCACGGGAGCAGGTTATAAAATTTATGTCTATCATGGATGCCACATTCTTCATAAAGAATCTATGACCATCGGTAAGGCATCACCTCTCAAAGTCTATTTTCAAACCAGAAACCGAATTCTATTCATGCGAAGAAATTGCAACCTGTTCCAATTGATAATCTTCATTACTTTTTTCGGATTGGCAACACTTCCAAAAACCATCATAAAATACCTGATTGGTTTTAAAATTGAACCCATAATGAGTTTTATTGGGGGTGTTTGGTGGAATATTATAAATGACACAGGGTGTCATTCAATTGGCTTCAAATATGACCATATCAACCAGTAAGAAAAATACTCTTTCCCCATTCTTACTCTTAGGCCAGTTTATTCTGGCCTTTCTTTTTAGCTAAAAATCGAAAACTTCATACCAAACATCTAAAAAGAACCTCTCAACCTGACCTTCAAATCTACATTTAACCTCAGGAAACGAAAGGAAAAATGAAATACTTGTTATTCACCGTATTGATAACGCTTAACAGCATTGCTCATAGTCAATGGCTACCATCTACTGATTTCAAAAACGAAATTGGACGAATCACAGCTATCCTCAACAATCAAGAATCTATTGATTCTTTAGTCGAAAGAGCATATCAGGCTTCAGGTTTATTAAAAGCGTTTGACCAAGAAATTGGAATTTATAAGGAGGAAATTGTGCAAAAAAGTAGAAACTGGGCAAACTCCTTCAGATTAGGGGTAAATATATTTTCTGCAAATACTTCATATTCACTTGACAATGAATCAATAACAACCATTGGAGTTCTCCCTAACGTGGGGTTAAGTCTGGTCATAGATCCTGAAAAAGTCATCAATAGGAAAAGTTATATGAGACAAGCAAGTCACAAAAGGGATAGATCTATAAAACTGCAAGAGGATCATAAGCAAAGGATTAGGCTTGAAGTTCTTAATCACTATTATCAATATCTGAGCCTTCTTGAATGCCTGGTACTTCAAGAGCATACATTAAACACAAGAAAGCAACATCTGGATGTTCTCGAAGTAGAATTTCGCAATGGTTCCGCCACTTACGATGAATTGCTTGTAGTGCAAAATCAGTACAATTTGTGGGAAGAGCAAATTACAAAAAATCGAATAGCAACAACTCAAAAAAGACATGACATAGAAGTGATTCTTGGATTAAAAAGAAAAGCTCTATGAGCTTATTTCAACTTGCAAGATTAATCTATAGAAATGGTCAATCCATCAGCATAGTAACCCTTACTTTAGTAATATCCACAGTCATTTTTACGCATAACCAACCGAGAGAATATGCAGTCTCTTCTCTAATCTATACAGGTATTGCCTCTGGTTTCAATCTCGAATCCGGTTCATCAGATAAAATTGATTACCATGCGGTAAATAACGCATTTGACAACCTTATCTCAATCATCCAAAGTAGAGAAACTCAAAGAGAAGTATTAATTCAGTTATTAAGTCTTCATATTTCGCGTTTGGCGAATGGGGGGAACTCATTGGTTCCATTGGATCATCAAGAAAAGCTCAACTTACATCTCGGTAATCCCGCTCAGTACTATCAATATTCAAAGGACTCTAGCTTTACCAACCTGCATCAATTGTATAAATCAGGTGATGATGGCATAACGTCACTCATTAACAGTGAAATAGGTCCATATTCATTGTCTTCACTTAACTCCCTTGAAGTAAAACGTCATAAATCGAGCGATATGCTCATATTGTACTATCGATCTAATTCGCCTTTCACTTCCAAGGAGACATTAGAAATTCTAATTGAAGTTTTCACTAAAAGATTCAAAGTAATAAAGGAATCTGAAACCGGTGATGTAGTCGCATATTTTGAAGCGCAATTAGCAATTGCGAAAGATAAGCTAAACAAGGCTGAAGATAAGCTAACTCTATTTAGGTCTGGAAAAAGAGTAATTAACTATAGTGAACAGACAAAAGCAATTGCAATTAAAAAGCAAAATGCGCTAGACGAGTATTCCAAAAGAAAAATGAATCTACAAGCAACCAAAATTGCCGTAGAAAAAATTGAAGAGCGATTGGAAATTCGCGAAACCCTCTTGGCGAAAAATGTGGAGCTAATTGATAAAAAAAACAAGCTCACATTTTTGACACAGAAATTAGCTCATTTGCAGCACGACCCAAATTCAAATAACGGTGCTGCGTTTATTAGCAGTCAAATTGATACTTTAAAAATAGAGATTCAGAAAGATCTGGAACTTGTGTTTAACTATTCAAACACCAAAGAAGGTTTACCTAGTAAACAGTTGCTAAATCAATGGCTTGAAAATATCATAAGTCTGAATCGAGAAAAAGCTAATGTCTCCTATTACAAAGAAAGGCTTGATGAATTAGATCGGCTATATGACAAGTTTGCGCCCTTGGGTTCGACATTAGCAAGGTTGGAACGCGAAATCGATGTATGTGAGCGTGAATATCTTGAAATATTAAACGGATTAAATATGAGTAAACTCAGGCAACAAAACCTTCAAATGGCCAATAAAATCGAAGTAGTTGATTGGCCCCAAACACCAATTCAGCCTATAAAATCCAAACGGTCCTTACTAGTAGTCATTGCTTTTCTAACAGGGATTTTCGGTATGATATCCATATACGTTACTCTCGAACTACTTGACACTTCACTTAAAAACCCATCTAAAGCCGAGTCAATCACCGGATTGACAATTGCGGGCGCCTTCCCAAAAGTCAATACAAATATGCTCAAGAGTTACCCTGATATAGCTAATATGTTGACCAACCATCTAGTCGATAAAATCGGACTTGCCAAAAAACCTCAACTTATCCTAGTGGTAAGTACGTTTAAAAATGAAGGTAAGAGTTTCGTAGCAACCAAAATAGCGGAAACAGTTGAGCGACTCGGATATAATTATCAATATATTCAAATGCTTACCTCAAATCAGCTAAGTAATGATTGGTCACCAGTCGACTACAATATTATCGAAGTGCCTGCTTTGGCTGGAAACATTATTAATGAGCAGCTTTTTAAAACAGCAGATCAAATAGTTTATGTCGTACGAGCCGATCGTACATGGACTTTAACTCAGGCCAGGTTGAAACAAAGAATAGAGTCTATAACATTAGCTAAACAGCATATGGTTCTTAACGGAGTTAAAACATATTATTTAGAAGAACTACTCGGAGATATAAAAGCTAAAAGATCTCCTCTAATAAAAAAAATACGTCATTTGATGAAATTCGAATTCAACAATTCTTTTAATCTTTTTTAGCAATGACCAATAAGGAAAATATTGTGTGTATTTCCATGACCACCTGGGAAGGGGACTACATGAAGACAATTGTACACATGATGGGTAGATTGGCAAAAACAAACCAAGTGCTATTCGTAGATTACGGGTTTACCTGGAAAGACCTAATCTATACTATTTTGGGAAAGACCAAAGCACCTATAGCAAGAATGTTAGGTTTTGAGCCTAGGCTTAGGACAGTATTGTACAAGGATAATGAAGTAAATCATCTTACACTTCCCGCCTTATTACCCATCAACTGGATAAAAAACGCTGGTCTGCATGATTATTTGTTGAGACTACAGATGAAGTGGATTTCGCGATATATCAACAAGGCTACCAATCAATTGAGTATGCATGAATACGTTCTTATAAATGCGTTTAACCCAATCTATGGTGTTGGGCTCAATGGTCTTTTAATTGAGAAAAGATGCATTTATTATTGTTATGACGAAATTAGTGAAGCCAAATGGGGGCGTAACCATGGGGGCAGATTGGAGCACCAATTTTTGCAAATTGTCGATCAGATTGTCGTTACATCATCCGAATTAAGAAGAACCAAAAGCTTTTTACATTCAAATGTTACGCTCATTGAAAATGGTGTTGATTTTAATTTTTTCCACTCTTCATACCCAAGACTCAAAATCAACAAACGAGGAGTGATAGGATACCTTGGATCACTAGACGATAGAATAGATTTTGAATTATTGGAGGAGTTATGCGGCACCATGACAAATTTTGATTTCTTGTTCGTCGGGCGTATTCAGAGCACAAAATCGCATCGACTCGAGCGATATCACAATACGAAATTACTTGGATCTGTAGAGATCGAATCTATTCCTAAATGGCTTGGACAAATGGATTATGGTATTATTCCATTCCTTTGCAACACTTTCAACCGTAATATTTATCCTTTAAAAATCAATGAGTATTTCGCTGCAGGGCTACCTGTAATTAGTACGCCGTTTTCCAACTTGGCATCATTTGGAAACCTGGTTACTGTGGCAGATAAAGCAAGTGAATTTGAGCAGGCGATCATGGCAAACATTAAGTATCAAAATAAGATTGAAAGAAATCGCATAGCATTCGCAAGACAGAATGATTGGTCGGATCGAATAAATAAGTTCAATCAACTGCTAAATGATTAAGTTTCAAAAGTATTTTCATCAACTACTCAATTACATTCATCTATTGTTGATGAAGGACAATTTCAGATCCTTATTAGGTAATCTAGTTGCATCGACTTTAGGTATCATATCATTTGTACTTGTTGCAAAAAAAACAGAAGTGGCGGTTTTTGGAGCCTTTGCACTGTTCATGAGCGTTGCTGGTATTTTTGACCTTTTAAAAACAGGACTGATTCGTCAAGGGTTAGTGCGTGAAATATCGACCACCAGCTCGCAGGAAACGCATAAAAAAGTATTTAAGAATAGTCTTCTTTTAAACCATTTGATATTGATGATTTTTGTATTGCCACTACCCTTTGGATGGGCATATGAGGGTAGTAACAATGCTATCCTGGTTCTTAGGTGGTATCCGCTTTTAGCGGCTTCACAATCCATGCATCATATCGGCAGTTGGATATCTCATGCTAAACAAGATTTCTTTCGAATGAATCTCTTCCGGATAGTGGCAAATTCGATAATAACTTTATGTCTACTCATAACAGACTCACTTGCCTTTGAAAATCTTATGGCAATAATAATTTCCGGGAATTTAATTGCCTCTCTCCTTGCTATTTCAACGATGAAAGAATTACGCCATACTCCCACATATTTTCCTATTCTATCCAATCACCTGCTTCAATTTGGTAAAAAAAATGTGCTTACACTTTTGGGTGGCAATCTCTTAAAAAACACAGATATCATTATACTTGGACTTTATTTTTCTAACCATGAAGTGGCGCAGTTCGCAGTACCATTGAAGCTATTAGAAATGGTAGACATCCCGTTACGCTCGTTTGTTTCAACTGCCTATCCTAAACTATCAAGGTCATTTACAAATGGTTCAATTACAGATTATAAATTAATAATATCGGACTGTTTTAAAAAAAGTTACTTGATTGCATTACCTATAGCCGTTGCATGCATGATTGCACCTAATTTGATTTTCACAGCGGTTAGTGGCAAGCTGATAACTACTGACAGTATTTTTATCATGCGACTCATATCAATAGCCATGATCCTTCAGCCACTGGATAAACTCATTGGAGTTTCACTTGATGCGCAAAATAAACCAGGCAAGAATGCCTATAAAGTATGGATCATGGTAGGAATAAACATCATTGGAGATCTGATTGTTGTCTTTTATGCGCTACCATACTCATACATGGTCATCGTTACAATCATTAATCAACTAGGTGGGTTGTACTTTATATGGAAATCCAACCCAATTCCAAAAACAATGGAATTAGCTAGCTGACAATCGAAGCATCAATACCAAAAATCGAAAGTTGTAATGAGCCTCCAACAACTATCAATAATTTCAGCTTATGGAAATGAACAGACCGAACTTTATGGTCATTGGTGCAGGTAAATCTGGCACTACGACACTCTATCACTGGCTGCAGGAGCATCCTGAAGTTTTTTTAACTCCAATAAAAGAAACCAATTACTTCGCATTAAAAAATACAACATGGCCAATTGGACCTGATCCGGATCAAATGCACAACTTCCCTGATGCAATTACTCAGGAAAAAGACTACATAAGTCAATATGAAAATAGATCCTCCAAACACAAAGCTGCTGGGGAAGTTTGTCCGATGTATTTGTATCATCCCAAAGCAGCTAAAAACATAAAGGCATTTAATCCAGCTACTAAGTTAATTGTAATTCTGAGGCAACCGGCAGAAAGACTTTATTCCCGACACATGCATTTGACTCGCGAAAATCGAGCATTATCATTTGGAAATATTTTTGACAAAGAATCTCTTTGGTGGAAAAGGAACGACCTCATAAAAGAAGGGTTCTATTATAAACATCTTAAATTCTATTTTAAGGTTTTTAGAGCCGATCAAATCTTAGTACTGCTTTATGAGGATCTCGTCAACGATAATGTGGCTTTGATAAAATCAGTATATACACATATCGGTGTGAATCCTGATTTCCAACCAACTCTTGACAATATTTTCAACAAATCTGGAAAGGTCAATAACCAACTCATTGATCGTTTTATTGGTCAAAACAGTATTGCAAAGAAATATCTGAAAGCAATTCTCCCCTTTGTTTTTGAAAAAATCAGAAGTAATCATAGCGCTAGACAACTGATTACAAACTTGAGAAATAGAAACCTCCATAAAATTCCTCCACAGAAAGGTTTATTAGAAAATATAACGAATTCTGTCTACTCAAAAGACATAACTCAACTTCAAAAATTGATCCAACGAGATCTCTCACATTGGTTTAACCTAACCCCAACAATCAAATGAACATTTTAGTACTCCTACTACTTATATACCTCTATATAAATGTCTGTTATATCTTCTTTTTCTCAATTGCTTCCCTATGGAAAAAAGAAGAATCAATAGTCGAAGACCCAGTAAAAATACATCGAATAGCCGTATTGATCCCCGCTTATAAAGAAGACGGTGTTATCGTCAACTCAGTCAGGAAGGCTATGGATCAGGACTATTTCGAAGAGAAATACCGTGTATTCGTCTTAGCAGATCAGCTGAAAGAAACTACACATTCTGAATTGGCAAAGATGCCAATCACTTTGGTTAAAGTGGATCTTCAAAAGAGCAGTAAATCAAGATCACTGAATTTGGCAATTCCCATGCTAGAAAACTTCGAAATTGCTGTAATTCTGGATGCAGACAATATAATGCAACGTAATTTCTTAACTATAATTAACCGACATTATGCTGCGGGTAATAAAGTAATTCAAGGAAAAAGAATTGCTAAAAATGAAAATACAAGAACAGCCTTTCTTGATGGATTGAGTGAAGAAATAAACAATAGACTTTTTAGAAAAGCACATAGAAATGTCGGATTACCCAGTGCATTAATTGGTTCTGGAATGGCCTTTGATGTTGAAATTTTGGCCAAATATCTGAAAGGCATTGATGTGTTGGGTGGTTTCGATAAATTACTCGAACTCTTACTTTTGAGAGACCGAGTTGATATCTCCTACGCCGATCAAGCGCTCGTACTCGATGAGAAAGTTTCTAACAAGGCGAGCTTCACATTGCAACGAACAAGATGGATAGCTGCCCAGTGGAAGTTTGGATGGAACTATATCCCAAATGCTTTATACCATTTGTTCAAATCTGGTAATATTGGATACTTCGATAAAGTAGCTCAATTTCTTCTCTTACCACGACTTTTGTTGATTGGAGTTGTTTTTCTGGCCACCACTGGAAGCCTATTCATTGCAGAAATTTCTTCTCTTCCCTACTTGGTTCTCATGTCAACGCTTGTTGTTTCATTTTCATTGGTAATCCCCAAAACTCACCGTGCCAGATTACCTAATGCCTTATGGCAGTTACCTACTCTTTTTTGGCAAATGATTATTGCATGTTTCAGCTATCATAAGGCATCAAAATCATTTCTTCATACACAACACGACGTAAACTAATCATCATGCGTATAGGAATAGAAGCACAAAGAATATTCAGAAGAAAAAAGCATGGAATGGATATTTATGCTCTTGAACTCATTAAGGCACTTCAGGAAATAGATCGACAAAATGAGTACTATATTTTCGTGAAAAAAGGTCCTGATATATGCTTAGCTGAAACAGGGAATTTCAAGATAATTTTAGTGCCTGGATTTACTTATGTAGATTGGGAGCAAATACAATTGCCGATTGCCGCTGCAAAATTCCAATTAGATTTCCTTCATTGCACAAGTAATACTGCTCCAATACTGACTAAAATCCCAACGTTGATAACCTTGCACGATATCATTTATTTGCAACAAGGGTTTCAAGGAGGTTCGCCATATCAAAAACTTGGTCACATTTATAGAAAATGGGTGGTCCCCAAAGTCTTTGCGAAAGCAAAAATCATTTTGACGGTGTCAGAATATGAAGCCAAATTCATTCGAAAGCATTTCAAAAGTCAAAAAAGGATTGTATCTATTTACAATGGCATTAACGCCAAGTTTAGACCCATAACATGTTCCAATTCTTTATCATCAATTGATTTACCCGATGACTATATTTTATTTCTAGGAAATACGGCTCCCAAAAAAAACCTATCGCGGGTACTGGCAGCTTATTCGAAATATCAAGAATTAAGCAAATCACCACTCCCACTTGTGATCCTGGATATGGACAGAGCTTACATTTTACACCTCCTAATCAAAATGGGATTACCTCTAACCATTATGAATCAGATATACCTGCCAGGATATGTCCCTCATGACTTGCTCCCACTCCTCTATTCCAATGCAAGTCTATTTCTGTATCCTTCACTTAGGGAAAGTTTTGGCATTCCAATAATAGAGAGTATGGCTTGCGGTACGCCGGTCATTACTGCTTCAAACTCCTCAATGCCTGAAATAGGTAAATGGGCGGCCGAATATGTAGATCCATATAATATCGATCATATGGCCAAATCTATCTTAACAATTTCTACCAACAATAAATTGCGACACAGAATGATAAACTTGGGCAAAATAAGGGCCCAACAATTCAATTGGTCAATTACATCCCAAAATACATTGAATTGTTATTATGAAACATTTTCCAGAATTTATTCTCCAAAAATCGAAGTAAGAGCCCCAACAATCGAATCTGTTCACTGCTGATAATTCCAATTGTTCATCTTGAACAAATGAAAGGCAAGAAAACATATTTCGCCGGATTAAATGCCCTAAGATTTATTGCAGCATTCCTGGTTATTTTCAACCACATTCACCAATACAAATTCTGGGCTTCTCAACCCAATGCATGGGGCCATACATTAATAGATGGGCTTGGCCATTTGCCAGTCTCCTTCTTTTTTGTTCTCAGTGGCTTTTTGATTACCTACTTGCTGCTTAATGAACTTGAGCGAACAGGTCTCATTAATATTCGCTTTTTCTACTGGAAGCGTATTATTCGAATTTGGCCACTCTACTTAATAGTGGCTGCCATTTCACTAACCATAATACCATCTCTTCAATCTGACATTTTCCCAAATCTGCCCTTACCAACATCTGCTGGCACCTACTTGGCCATATTCAGTTTCACGCCCAATCTCCTAAGAATTTCCTTTCCTACATTATTAGGAGCAAATCAGTTATGGTCTGTAGGTGTGGAAGAGCAATTTTATTTATTATGGCCTGTACTCATCTTATTTTTCCACAGGCGCATGTTTGAGTTTTTAATCACTTTGATAATCATAAAAGTGATTACACAGACAGTCTTTACTTTAATTACAATAGAATCCGATTTTATATTAGCTGTACTAAAACTTTATACACTTTTCCCAATTGAGCAACTTGGAATTGGTGGTTTGGGTGCATGGCTATGGTCCAGAAAGATGGATAAAATTTTCTCTTGGTTTGCAAACCCGATATCGGTATTGGCAAGTATTGGAATCGGTTATTACTTTAATCATTTCATTTGGAGCATCGGCATATCTGGCCTGATACAAGGGTTCATTTTTATGCAAATCATAATATTGGTCATTACATCAACTACAATCAGTAGAGCGTTTGAGGCAAAATGGCTTAGTTATCTCGGAGAAATATCTTATGGTATTTACATGTGGCATACGTTGATCATCTTCTTTGCTATGAAATTCCTTTATATGATTGAAGCGCCAGGACATTGGTCGATTTTCATCATAGTGCCTTTGCTTACTTTGTTGATTGCTCATATTTCATACCAGTTAATTGAATTGAAGCTCTTATTGCTTCGGGATTTATCATTAAGAAAAGTTAAGCTGCCAAACCGCAACCATGTTCAGTCTTAATTTTCACAACACTTTATTCAGTGTTTCTCTGATTTTAACATCATTTCTGATGGCTTGGATAATTAGCGTCCTCGGAGAAAAATCAGCACTTATTCTGTTGATTGTGCCTGTGATAGTTCCAATTGTTGCTATTATGTTCAAACGGTTGGATCTTATTCTTTATTCAGCCATATCGATGGGGTTCTTTACATCAATGATGTCTAGATACATACCAGGCATTCCTTTTGGCTTAAGTATTGATGGGCTTTTGGCTCTAACCATAATAGCATGTATTTTTCATAACGGTGTAAAATGGAAATCCAAATACCTTTACAATGGTCTAACAGCCGCCTTACTATTCTGGCTAGTATTTACGGTGTTTATGCTCGCCAACCCTTCTGCCACAAAACCCATAGCCTGGTTTTATGCAAATCGTGGGCTTTCATTCTACCCCTTCCTATTCGCGATATTAACGTTGTACGTCTTAAAACAACCCTATCACTTAAAATACTTCTTAATATTATGGGCATCTTTTGCTGTTTTAGGCACATTCTGGGGTATTAAACAACAATTTCTGGGTTTAAGCCAAGCAGAGCAATATTGGCTTAACTCAGGAGCAGCCAGTACACATATAATTTTTGGAAAACTTCGTATTTTTTCTTTCTTCAGTGATTGTGCTCAATTTGCGGCAAATCAGGCGCATACGTCTTTAGTATTTGGTATACTTGGCGTGTATCCAGGTAAGATCAAATATCGCTGGATTTATCTAGTGATATCATTTCTTAGTCTTTATGGAATGATCATTACCGGCACAAGAGGAGTCCTGGCAATTTTAGCCATAGGTGGATTAACGTTCTTGCTATTCACTAAAAACTTCAGAATTGTCATCATAGGTTCGATAGTCGCTTTTACGCTATTTGGCATCTTAAAGTACACCTATGTGGGACAATCAAACTATGAAATACAGCGTATAAGATCAGCCTTGGATTTTAATGATCCTTCTTTCCAAGTGAGACAAGAGCGGATTCAAAGATTGAAGTCGTACCTGTCTGACAAACCGTTAGGTGGAGGGATTGGCAGTGCCGGTTATTGGGGTAAGCGTTTTAGTCCAGGTAGTTTTCTTGGAGAAATTGGTACCGACGGCCATTATACTCGAGTTTGGATGGAAACCGGTCGAATTGGACTTACCCTATATTTAACAATGATCTGGATCATCATGATTTACCTAGGCAAAAGGCTTTGGAAGATGAAGCATACATTCCAAAAACAAATTCTCATTGCTCTCTATGCAGGCTTTATCGGGTTGATTGTCGCAAGCTACACCAATGGGCTTATGGTGCAGAACCCAACAGGATCGTTACTGTTTATAAGTCTTGGAATGCTATATAATTTTAGTAAGAAGACTATAAGGTCTTGATTTTATTCATCAATATCTTTCTATGAACTCGGCTGATTGGAATTACTTTATCTTTAATAACCAGATTCGTATCCTCAATATCGACCACTTTAGAAAGATTAATAACATATGATCTGTGAACCTTCAAGAAATTGTCATTTGTAATTTTCGCGTCGATATTCTTGATCGTTGAATGTACAATGTACCGTTTTCCGTCATCGGTGTAAAATGTTACATAATCGCCCAATGACTCAATGTATAATACTTGCTGAAGCTCAATACGGACAAAACGACCATCTACCCTGACAAAAAGATTGTTCTGTTCTTGAGCTTTTACGTTATCATTAAGCTCTCTTGCTCGATCCACAGCTTTTAACAATCTTGGTAATTCAACAGGTTTTGGTATAAAATCCGTAACCTGATACTCAAAGGCCTCAACAGCATATTGGGCGTGTCCAGTTGTAAAAATAATTTGAGGTAAATCATCCACACTTTTTACCAATTCCAATCCAGATAAGTCCGGCATTTCGATATCTAAAAATATTAGATCAGTATCTTCATTTTGCAACCAATTAACCGCGTCAATACCGTTACTAAATGTTGATAGCAAATCCAATCCATCTATTTTTTCAATCAACATCTCCAGTGATCTGCGAGACATTTCATCATCTTCGACTATGACACAATTCATGCCTTAATATAATCAGACAATCGGATTAATTCATGCTTTATTAATAGCCTTCCCTCAATAACTTTCGGGCTTAGATCCTCAAATAACTCATTTAATTCGCTGATCAACTCCGGTTCTTCTCTTATTGCTTCAATCCTAATCAGTTCTTGAGCAATATCGCTGAGACCTACCATTTGAAAATTGGATTTAAGTTTATGGGCAAGAGCACCTACCTCCTCCCATTTTTCATTTTTCAACAGTTCCTCGAATTTGGCAAATTCTTCCCCAATTACCTTGAGAAATATTTCGAACATCAATTTCGCGCGTTCTAGATCATTTTGATACAATAAGTTCAAATATGATTGATCCAGCTGTTTGGAAAAAACAAAAGATGGTTCATCTTGTTGTGCTAACTTCGTCATCAATCCAAAGCTTGCTAATGCTTCTCCTAACTCTGATGGTGTAAAGGGCTTGGTGAGATGAAAATTCATTCCAGCTTGTAAAGCCTTCTCTTTTTCATCTACCAAAGCGGAGGCCGTCAAGGCAATAATTGGTTTTAGATGATTAATATTGGCAGAATCAGACCTAAGGCGGATGGTTGTATCATACCCATCCATATTTGGCATTCTAATATCCATTAGAATCAAATCATAGTCATTGTTTGATAACATTTCGAGTGCCTCTACTCCATCATTGGACTTATCATGGTCAATTCCCCATCTATCAAGTATGCCTTCCAAATATTGTTGATTGATTACATTGTCTTCAACGATCAGGATCCTACATTTATCTTTTCCTGCAAATTTCATTTTTAATCTGCGAGTCCTGAACTCAGGTGCTTTTTTCAGCCACAAATTGAATGTAAATTTGCTCCCCTTTCCAATCTTACTGTCAACACTTATTTTTCCTCCATACCGTTGAACTAATATTTTCACAATGCTAAGTCCCAGACCGGTACCACCATATTTTATTTTGGTATCATAATCAGCTTGCTTGAATGACTCGAATATTGCATCTATTCTGTCGGGTGGAATTCCAATACCTGAATCTGTAACTGAAAATTCAATATTTAACTTTTTGCCTTTTTCTCCAATTATTTCACCCCCGATTATTATGTGTCCATTGCTCGTAAATTTGGATGCATTTCCAAGGAGATTTAAAAATATTTGATTGATCACCGTTGGATCTGCAATTACTCGCAAATTTTTTGCGCCTTCAAGTCTGTTGATATAATTAACATCTTGACCATGTTGATGAAAGACTCCTATTTGAATCAATCCATTGACTACATCTGCAATGTCAATTTCTTCCTCAATCAATTCAAGTTTACCACTCTCAATTTTAGAAATATCAAGAATACTTGAAATCAATCCTTTTAGAATATCCGATGCGTACTTTATATTGTTCAAATATTTGAGTTGGTCATCAGATGGATCTGTGTCGTATAATAGATTTGTGATGCCGATAATCGCGTTCAAAGGGTTTCTGATTTCATGGCTCATATTGGCCAAAAATTGTTGTTCAGCTTTACGTGCATCATCTGCCTGCAACTTGGCTTCTTTTAAATCCTCCTCAAGCTTTTTCCGATGAGTAATATCATAGTGGATTCCAATAGAGCCATTAATCTGACCATTTTGATCATAGAGAGGTGCTCCACTTATTAGCACCCAAATAACTTCTCCATTCCTCCGACGCATTTGAACCTCATATATGCTTTGTTTACCTGCCATTCTCAGCTCATCTTGTCTATTCAGCTCGGAATGATAATCTTCAACAAGAAAAACTTCTCTAGCATCCTTTCCAATTAAATCGGCTTCTTCATACCCTACCATATCACAGAAAGATTGATAAGCTCTTTGAATTCTGTGACTTTGATCTACCTCCAAAAGCCCTAGTTCCATATTTTCGATGATCCCTCTATATTTCTCCTCAGAAATTCTAATGCTTTTTTGTGCCGTTCGAATGGCTGTAACGTCGTTAACCTGCCATAATTGTCCTATAAATTTATTAGCAGCATGTATAGGTATGAAATCACAATCCAGTATTGTGCCATCATTCATTATCATCTCTTGATGATGAACGGATGAGTTATTGTTTAAGCAGTGGTCAATCGTATCTGTAAATTGTTCAGGGTTTTTAAAAAGGTGTTTTACTAACTCCGCAGATTCACGTTGATCCTCTCCAAGTACCAGTTCTTTAGAAATGTTAAATTTAAAAACTCGTCGGAATTCTTCATTGACTAAAACGATTTTACCATTCGCATCATTAAGCAGTAAACCAGCATGAAGGTTTTCGATTAGGGCATTGAGCGTCTGAGTTCGGTGTTCTATTCGCTCTCCCAACTCGCTATTGAGAGATTTCAAGTTTTGATTTACCTCAAACAGTTCAAGAGATTTCGTTTCTAAAAGTTTTTCGGCTTCCTTACGAGCACGCCGCTCTCTAACTAACCTTCTCTGAAGAAGATTAATTTCTTGTTTAAGCGCCTCGCTTGATAACAAATCTGACGACTTCTCCATCGGGATCTAATTTTTGAGATTGAATGATTCCTTGTTCATCAAAATGTTCCATACAAGCTTCTATTAATCCAAGGGCAAAATCACTCATTTTCCTTGAGGATCGATAGACTAAAATCATACTTCTATCATTCATTTTTTCTACTTCAAATCTAGGTAATTCAGCATCTGGATAAAGCTTTCTTACATCTGGATGAATTTTGCTCTCAAGTGTAGAAAATATCTCAAAAGAGGACTCAACCCCTTCAAAAAACTGCCTATACCCGTCAAGAAACACCTTAAAAAGGTGATGACCGAAAAGCCTCAAAAGCTCAGAATGAGATTTTTTAGTGATCCGACTGCTTTCAACCAAAAGTGAAACCATTTCGGTAAATGGATAAGATCCAACTGATGTATATGATCCGTCTGTGCTTAAATCGGCGGATTCAATAATGCTATCAACTTGCTTATAACCATAACTATTTTCTATAAATTGGAGAAACTCGGCAAATACAATTCCTTTCATGGTTCAAACTACCTACTTTACTGAATATTCATTACAAATATTCGATTTTTGGTCATAATCTATAGATTTTTGGAGTTGTAAATCCACGGCACTTATGCTCTTTCAGGAAAAAACTTTAGCTGGTATAAAAGAGGGCGAAATATCGCTTGCTTTTAGGGTTTGGAAAAAACCGGATGTGATCAAAGGCACATTGATCCATACGTCAATTGGTTTGGTCCAAATTACAAGCATAGAGCCAACGGAGTTGTCGCTGATTATGGAGTTTGAAGCGTTTGATGCTGGCTTTCAATCTCTTCCAGAATTAATTGCCATGCTTTCCAGCATCAAGGAGGGTACCATTTACAAAATCGGCGTAAAGTACCACTCTCCTGATCCAAGGGATGAGCTTCGCATTAAAACTGCCATATCAGAGGAGGAATTTATCGAAATCAAGCGTGTTCTGGATAAGTTAGATCAGTCAGGCAATGATGGTCCCTGGACCGAGGATGTATTAACCTTGATTAAGAAATATCCAGAAAGAGCTGCAGCAGACATTGCTTCAGACATGAACAAACCCAAGGACTGGCTCAAGCAACAAGTTCGAAAACTCAAAAACATGGGTTTGACCGAAAGCAAAGCTGTAGGATATACTCTATCTCCCAGAGGATTGGTCGTTTTTACGCATTTATTCCTTTCAAAATAGCCCTAAACAAGCTAAAAAAGGAACTCTACTTTCAAGAAGCTTGTTAGATTAGCTCTTCACTCCTTAAAATACTATGTATACCAAACGAAAGTACGGATTTTGGATGACGATGAATTGGTCCAAAATGCCATTCATTTACGGACTTATCTACTCCCTCATTATTTTCACTGTCCATCACTTTTTCGAGCTACCCATCAATATTCCATGGCAGCCCATCAGTGTGATTGGTATTGCGGTAGCATTTTACCTGGGTTTCAAAAACAACAGTGCCTATGATCGGACCTGGGAAGCTCGCAAAATATGGGGTGGAATTGTGAACAATAGTCGATCATTCGGAGCAGCCATTGTAAGCTTCGTGAATGGTGATAATGCAAATTCTGTCCGAAAGGAACTGGTTTACAGACATGTTGCATGGCTCACAGCACTAAGGTTTCAGCTACGTCTCAGCAAAGAATGGGAACATACCGAGAATAGAGTGAAGGGTCTCTATGCGCCGAATGTTTGTGAAGATTACAATCAAAAACTAGACAAGGAACTAATTCAGTACCTCCCAAAGGAAGAGTTGGATGGCTATGAAAATAAAAGCAATAGGGCCACCCAAATCTTAAAAACACAATCAGTCAGACTGCAGGAACTGAGAGACAAATCATACTTCGAGGATTTTCGACACATGGAATTCTATCAACTCATTCGTGGGTTTTATGACGATCAGGGAAAGGCCGAGCGGATTAAAACGTTTCCATTTCCAAGACAATATGCATCAGTGGCTATCTGGCTCACATTACTGTTTGCCATTTTTGTTCCATTTGGCATGTTGGATATTTTCAGCAACAACTCTATTGGTGGGCAGCTAGTGAGTTCCGTGATTTCAGCACTGGTAATTTGGATGTTCTTTCTGATGGAAAAAATTGGGGATTACTCAGAAAATCCATTCGAGGGGACTTACAATGACGTTCCCATTACATCCATCTCCAGAATCATTGAGATCGACATGCGTGAAATGATCAATGATGACAATATTCCGCCAGCTTATACTCCTGAAAATGGGTTTTTGCTCTAAATGATTGAGATCAAAGAGATTTCAGCCGAGGAGACCTGGCCACTCAGACACAAAGTGATGTGGCCAGATCAATCCTTTGAATTTGTAAAAGTTGAAAATGACCATGAGGGAAAGCATTTTGGACTTTTTATGAATACTCAGCTCACGAGCATCGTTTCGCTTTTTCATGCTGATCAAAGCTATCAATTCAGAAAACTTGCTACGGCAATTGAGCAACAAGGAAATGGATTTGGCTCAAAACTCCTCAACCATCTCTTCGAATATGCGCAAGGAGAAAAGGTTCCTCGCATATGGTGCAATGCCCGAGCAGATAAAATTGCTTTTTATAAGCGTTTTGGAATGACTGAAACGGACAAAAGATTTGTTAAAGCAGGGATTGATTTCGTGATAATGGAACGAATATTTCATTTATAAAATCAACCCCACAAGCTAAAACCGATAATTCATTACCACGTTGTGGTTGCTCATTTCTACTTTATGCAATATAAAATTGGGGTTATCATATGTTTCACCCAATGAACGTTTATGCGATAACAAGTATTCTACCACAAGCCCTTTTAGTGGACCGGAAAGATGATAAAACAAGTCAATGTTGAATTGGTCATTCGCTGGCATGGCATATTTGTTTTTAGCAAAATCTCTGACATCTGCCCTGTAATAATGACTATAGCCAATCTTTGCACTAAATGATGCGCCAGAACTAGTTTTAACCTTTTTTTCAAGATCAATCATCCAGGCAGTCATATCTGACATACCCTCGATTCGTTCTCGCTTCTGAAACACAAACAAGGTCTCTCTTCCCCACTCTCTGGGAAACATAAATCTTCCGTGATTTGTGATCTGGTTGAAATTCGCACTGAATGTCCATCCACCTGCTATCAATTTCTGCTGAATACCCCAAACCAAAGACAAGTCGTCATGAAAATAGGTCTTTGTCTGATCACTGTTCCCTCCATGATTTAATCGATTCTGCACCATTCCCTGTATTCCAGATATCCATTTCAAATCAGATCCTGACCTGGAATAGGTTGCTAACCAATAATTGGTATTGTATACATTCTCCAGCAGGTAATCCCACATCTGAATTCCAAAATCTCCCTTTTGAACTTTCACACCAATAACACCCAAACCCGCAGAATTGACATTTCCAAAATAACCAGATTTAGTCCCATCCGGATTCAGCCCTACGGGATAAATTCCCATGGTATTGGCCGTGGTTTCAAATTTAGAATAGCTTCTGGGTGCCATATGAGTGATCCATCCAGCCACCAACTGAATTTTGTTGATTTGTGAGTTTGTATACCAAATACCCTGCTGCAAGACAGGTATCATTCTCCCGTCCTCTGGATTGAGGAATGGCGTCTTCAATTTCATTCTTCCAACGGTCAAATTGTGACCCTTCTGATTAAAATTGAAATACAGCTCACCCAGAAGTGGAATATGTCTTTTAGTTGGATCCTGTACATCAAGCAACCCTAAAATATATCTTGAGGGCTTGTTGGTTGTCAGGTCTCGACTTGCCGGATTACCAAACAAAAGCGATGAATGGTAGTAAGCTGCACCCAGCTTCATCCCTTTGTATGAGCCTGATTCGACTTTTAGCATGCCACCCAGTGTCAAGGCATTCCAGTCTTGAAGTTCTCCCTGATTCATATTGGCCATGTAAAAGCTTCTGGCATACCCAGAGACCTTTGCCTGTTTGATCACATGGATCAGACTGTCCTGACCATATCCAATCAAGGAGATCATTAATGACAGTATTGAAAAAGTTATTTTCATATTATTTCGTTTTTTTAATGCCATACTCGGTTTCATAGTAGGCCATGATTTCTTGAAACGGCCCGTATTTATGCTGCTCTGGATCAAACGGATCAGCAAATGGCTCATAAGGCGTTGAAACAGGCTTTAGTGTTTTATCAGGAAAATCCTGGTCGGTGAGGTCTTTAATTGGACGTTGGAAGCTGTTGATATAACCGGCAATGTCAAATGCTTCCTCATCAGTAAGCAATGGATTGTCAGCAGTTGCCCCCAATGGCATATTGCCTTTGATAAACTGTGCAGCTGTAATCACACGATGCATCCCGGCTCCATTGTTGTAGGTATCCTGACCCCATAAAGGTGGATAAGTGTATTTACCATCTCCATTCACGCCTTGCCCATCCGATTGATGACAGCTGGCGCATTTTGTTTGATACAATTCCTGACCATTCTGAAGATCCACCTTTCTGTTCGGAATAGCGATGCTCACAAAACCGAGCCCCTCCAATTGAAGTGACTCAGATACCCCTTCAGAGAGCCATTCCATATAGGCTACCATGGCTTTCATTTCGCGACTATCTTCAGGCAACTTCTGGCCATTCATACTGCGCTCCATGCAGCCATTGATCCTTTCTTCAATGGTTCCAATTTTACCTTCCCGACTTCTGAATTGCGGAAATCTGTTGGTGAGCCCAATATAAGGGGCTGCAAATGTTTTGGTCCCAGCATCGAGGTGACAATTGGTGCAGCTGAGATTATTACCCGCATAAGGCTGTCGGCTATCAGGACCGATCCATTGAGGTGTATTGACGATGAGTTCATGACCGAGTCGTATGCTACGATCGAGTTTACTGGTTCCAAGTTGAGATATATTATACGTCCGATTATAGGGATCAACAATAAGTTTGCTTTGCCCTACATCAATCACCCCGTTCTGGATCAATGGAATCGAAATAATCAATAAAAGACTGAGGGTAGCAGCTATCGTAAGCACCATGACGGCAAGCCGCAATTGCTTGAAATTTTCCATCATTATATAGATTAATGTTTCCGCAAAAGTGTCGGAGTGAATGCTGTACTTGCGTAACAGATGTAACACACCATATGAAACAGTGCTGTTCTATTCAGATGCGCCGTTAAATCCAATCAGAACTTCAACCAGGTCTCCAACTGGGTCTAAAGCGCTAAATTTGTACTGCCCAAAGAATTGATCACATGCTAGGCCACAAGCTCATGGTTTGTAACCTACATTACCAAATCCTGTTCATTGTACGTCTTTCTTTGCAGCAAAATTTGGAAACAACATGAATCTAAAAACATTTTTCCCAATTCTGGATTGGTTACCCAACTACAAGAAGGCCCACTTATCCGGAGATCTGTCAGCAGGACTGACCGTGGGGGTGATGCTGATCCCTCAGGGAATGGCCTACGCCATGATTGCGGGACTTCCTCCTGTGTATGGGTTGTATGCAGCCATGATTCCGCAGGTTGTGTATGCCATTTTTGGGACTTCAAGACAACTGGCTGTAGGGCCTGTTGCCATGGACTCATTACTTGTAGCAGCCGGCGTATCTGTAATTGCCGCGGCTGGTAGTGAAAATTATATAGCGCTTGCAATTCTACTCTCATTTATGATGGGTATCGTTCAGGTAGCATTCGGAGTATTCAGACTTGGCTTTTTGGTGAATTTCCTATCAAAACCAGTCATTTCGGGGTTTACTTCTGCCGCTGCACTCATCATTGGATTGAATCAATTGAAGCATGTACTGGGTGTAGAGATCGCCCGCAACAATAACATTTTCAAAATTCTATACGAAGGGTTTGCTCAATTTGAATCATTTAACTGGATCTCAATTGGCATTGGTCTTGGAGGCATTGTCATTATCAAAAATATCAAAAGAGTGCACAAGTCAATCCCCGGTGCATTGGTCGCCGTGATCATGGGAATCCTGTTTGTACAGTTTGGAGAATTGACAGAATATGGGATTACAATCGTTGGTGAAATACCCAAAGGGCTTCCTGGTTTTGCAATCCCAGATCTTAGCAACGAGCATTTTAATGAATTAATCCCAGTAGCCCTTACGCTGGCATTAATTGCCTTTATGGAGGCTATTTCAGTAGCCAAAGCTATCCAGAGCAAGCGCAGAGGAGAATATGAGCTTGACAACAATCAGGAAATGATTGGTTTGGGCATGGGTAATGTAGTCGGATCATTCTTTGCCTGCTATCCGACCACCGGTGGATTTAGTCGTTCTGCTGTCAATGATCAGGCTGGAGCCAACACCAACCTGGCAGCCATCATCAGTGCTGCCTTGATTGGGTTGACTTTGCTTTTCCTCACCCCATTATTCTATTATCTTCCTAAGACTATATTAGGTGCAATCATCATGATAGCGGTTTTTGGATTGATAGACGTTAAATATCCACAGCAGCTATGGAAAACCAGCAAGGAAGATCTGATCATGTTATTGGTAGCTTTTGGTGTGACATTAGGGCTGGGTATTAAGGAAGGGATAGGGGTTGGCGTGCTGATGTCCTTGGTGGCAATGATCTATAGAAGCACCAACCCACATATCGCAGTTTTAGGTAGACTACCTGGTACCCGCGACTATCGAAATATCAAACGATTCAAGGAAATCGAGCAGCGGGATGATGTAGTAGTCTTACGACATGACGCTCAATTGTTCTTCGCCAACATTGGCAACTTTATAGAGCATATCAAAGAGGAAATCCACAAGCAACCAAACACCAACCTATTGGTCCTGCACTGTGGCAGCATCTCACATATAGATGCCACCTCCCTCCAATCATTAAGAGAATTGATAAGCGAATTACAAAACCAGGGAATTAATGTCGCTTTCTCAGGGTTGATTGGTCCAGTAAGAGATTACTTACATAAAACCGGCTTCACTAAGGAATTAGGAGAAAGTCACTTTTTCATAGATGTCGATACGGCGATTGCCTATTTCGATGACAATAATGTAGTAAACAAGGCTGCATTCAAGCATGCATTGCAGACAAACGTATTTAAAGAAGTAGAAATTTAATAGTTGTGTGATTTTGATTACATACCAATGAAAATCACATCCGTATAATTGCAAAAGAATTTACAATAAGACCTAGAAAAAATAATAGAATATGAAAGTTGAACAGATTTACACAGGTTGCTTAGCCCAGGGCGCTTACTACATTGAGTCGAATGGCGAGGCGGCTATTATCGACCCACTGAGAGAAACAAAACCATATCTTGATAAATCTGAACGTGAAGGATCAAAAATTAAATACATTTTTGAAACACACTTCCATGCCGATTTTGTGTCAGGACATGTGACATTGGCAGAGAAAACAGGAGCAAATATCATTTTCGGCCCAACGGCAAAACCATCTTACGATTGTGTAATTGCTGAAGACAATCAAGAATTTGAAATTGGTGATGTTACCATAAAAGTACTTCATACCCCGGGTCATACTCAGGAGTCATCTACTTTTTTGTTACTTGACGAAAAAGGAAAAGAGCACAGCATATTCAGTGGCGACACCCTATTCATTGGAGATGTTGGCAGACCTGATCTTGCAGTGAAATCCGACCTTACTCAGGAAGACCTTGCAAGTCTACTTTTCGATTCACTTAGGGAAAAGATCATGACACTTCCTGATGATGTGTTGGTTTACCCTGGACATGGAGCTGGATCAGCCTGCGGCAAGAATATGAGCAAAGAGACTTTCGACAAGCTCGGAAATCAAAAAATGTTCAATTATGCACTGCGCGCAGATATGACACGCGAAGAGTTTATCAAAGAGGTGACCACCGGATTGGCAACTCCTCCTCAGTACTTCCCTAAAAATGTAAAAATGAACAAGGAAGGATATGAGGATATTGATACCATTCTCAAGCAAGGTACTGTAGGACTCACGCCCACATTATTTGAAGAACTGGTGAACGCTGAAGGAGCACTTATGCTCGACACTCGCGCTCCACAAACTTTCAAGGATGCATTCATTCCTAATAGCATCAATATTGGCATCAATGGTAGCTTTGCTCCCTGGGTTGGTGCGTTAATCCCTGATTTACAGCAGCCGATCGTAATTATCGCTGACAAAGGAATGGAAGAAGAAGTCGTAACCAGACTATCCAGAGTAGGTTATGACAATACATTAGGCTTCCTGGAAGGTGGAATCGAGGTATGGCAAAAAGCCGGAAAGGAAACAGACAGCTTGGTTTCAATTGCCGCTGAAGAGCTTAAAGCTGAAATAACGAATGACATCAATATTTTGGATGCAAGAAAGCATTCTGAATATCTGTCCGAGCACATCGATAGCGAAAAGGTGGAAAACTTCCCATTGGATGACATTAACGATAATATCACCCAGCTGGACAAAAGTAAGACATACCATATTCACTGTGCAGGAGGGTATAGATCCATGATTATGGCCTCTATTCTTAAATCACGTGGCTTTGATGTCATTGATGTGAAAGGTGGATTCAAGGCAATCAAAGAAGCCGAGATGAAACTGACAGAGTATGTTTGCCCCACAACTTTGCTTTAATTAAGATCACAGGATAATTTGAACATTAACCAATCAGGCGGACGAAATGTCCGCCTTCCTAATCCCAATTAATAAGTAACATGAAAAATATTACAGGACAAGAGTTGAGAGATATTGCTGCTAAAGATCAAAATGCAGTAATCATTGACGTGAGAACTGCAGAAGAAATCCAAAGCGGCATTATCAAAGGAGCCATGCACATCGATGTGATGGGACCTGAATTTGCCCAAAAAATCAATGAATTGAGCAAAGACAAAACATACCTTATGGTTTGTCGAAGTGGCAACAGGAGTGGATCAGCTTGCGGATTCATGATGCAAAATGGTTTTACAAACGTTTATAACCTCTCAGGAGGAATGATGGCCTGGGACGGGGAAACTATATAACAGAATCCAAGAGCAAGTTTTATTTCAAGGCCTTTGTCTTAAAGACAAAGGCCTGTTTTTACCTCCTACTGAAATACACCTCTCTCACCTTTTCAGTAGCAACATTTATCATCTATAAACACTGGAAATGAACAACATCTTATTGCTAACTGATTTTTCTGAACTGTCAGGTTATGCGAAAAATCTAGCTGACAAAATAGCATTTCATCTGGGCATCAACCTCCATGTTCTCAAGGTTGTTGATGTACCCGCAGAAATCAACATCGATGCAGACGGCAACCTGATCAGCGGAATGGCCGACGATATCACACCTCTCAAGGATGAGATGGATAAGTCTACTAGCCGAATGGTCGAATGGACAGCTGATTTAAAGTCCCGATACACAGAAAAAATTGTTTTCGGAAGGCTTCACGATACCGTTCATTCCTACATTTCCGAAGAGAAAATTGACCTGGTAGTAATGGGGACGCATGGTGTGTCTGGCATGCGAGAATTGCTCTCAGGGTCAGCTACGGAACATGTTATCCTGCACAATGAAGTGCCCGTTCTCTCACTAAAATGCAACCGAGATAATATTGACTTTTCTGACTTTCTGATTACCGGAGATTTTGACGATCAAAATGAAAGTAATCTGCAAGTACTAAAGGGACTTCAACAGGTATTTCAATCCAAGATGCATTTGCTCTGCGTAAACACAAAAAGCAATTTTAAGACAACAGCAGAAGCACATGCTCAGATGAAAAGTTTTGCCAAGGTGAACAGGCTCGAGAATGTCGAGTATCATGTTCACAATGATAAATCAATAGAAGATGGCATAGTCAACTTTTCGAATAACTACGACGCTACACACAAGCTTCAAATTGATATTTTGGCTGTCGAGAAAAAGAAAAAATCGCAGCTCGGCTATATGCTAACCGGTTGTCAGGCGACCAGCTTTGTCAACCACATTTTCAGACCCATTGTCACCTATTCTAAATAAAACCTAATCTAACCAAGTATATGGAATTATTAACACAACAGTGGCCGTGGTATGTCTCCGGTCCGCTCATCACACTGGTGATGTTCTTCATGCTTTACAATGGCAAAAATTTTGGCGTATCTGCCAACTTACGGACGGCATGTACCATTGGAGGTGCAGGCAAATTCTCCGAATTCTTTCGCTTTGATTGGAAGTCTCAGAGTTGGAATCTGATATTCGTTTTTGGCTCGATTACAGGTGGCTTCATTGCTTCATCATTTCTATCAAGTGATGAACCCATGCAAGTAGCCAGTAGCATCGTGCAAGAGCTACAGTCATTTGGTATTGCCAACCCAGGCAGTGAGATACTACCGTCTGAGCTTTTTAGTTTTGAAGCGCTCATGACCGTTCGAGGTATGGTAATGCTGATCCTCGGTGGTTTTTTAGTTGGTTTTGGAGCGAGATACGCAGGTGGCTGTACTTCTGGTCATGCGATCAGTGGACTGAGCGATCTTCAACTCCCTTCGTTAATTGCAGTGATCGGCTTCTTCATTGGCGGACTGATCATGACATTTCTCCTTTTACCATTTATCCTAGAACTCTAGTCATGCATAAAATACGTTTTTACTTAGTCGGAATTCTTTTTGGTATTGTAATGACCAAATCGGAAGCCATTTCCTGGATCAGGATCTATGAAATGTTCAAATTTCAGTCATTCCATATGTATGGCATTATCGGATCTGCAGTGATACTGGGCATCATACTCGTTCAGCTAATCAAACGCAAAAATTTGAAGAGCACAGAAGGCTTACCTATTAAATTCAATCCTAAACAAATGTCTTTCCCTCGTTACCTGATTGGTGGCACTCTGTTTGGTTTAGGATGGGCCATGACAGGAGCTTGTCCGGGTCCCATGTTTACCTTGTTAGGTAGCGGAGTATGGGTGATGTTGATTGTCATCGTCAGTGCCACATTCGGAACATTCGCATATGGCTTACTAAGAGATAAACTCCCACATTAATCATTCGGGATTGGGTATTATATTGCCGATATGCAAAGAATTCTGCTTTGTGTATCGGCTTTTTTGTGGTTAATGACCGCTTGTCAGCAGTCTCCTCAACCTGGCAACCAGGTTTTAATGGAACGAAAGGCATATTTTGTCATCGATTCCTATTGGATTTACCTGCCTGATCAATTTGATCCTGAAAAGTCGTACCCTCTGATTGTCTACTTACAAGGAGGAGATATGGCAGCTGGTCCTAATCCCAGAACTGTCAAAAATGATGGTCCTGCGAAAATTGCATTGTTACCCAATCCCCATCATTTTGCGAAAGACTCCTTCATCATCATTAACCCTCATATGAATACCGGTCCTCGCCACAAACGTCAATGGGGCCAACATGCCGATGAGCTTAATCTGATACTCGATGAGATATCGGCCAACCACAATATAGATGACAAGCGCATCTACCTCACAGGACCAAGCAAAGGAGGTCGAGGCACTTTCAACATACTAAAAAAAATTCCAGACCGAATCGCAGCAAGCGTACCCATTGCTGGTAGAATTGATTGTCAGAGTGGGTGTGACGCAATATTGACCGAACCAATTTGGATCATACATAATCAAGGAGATCCGTTGGTTGAAGTTGACTTTGCCTATAACGTGGAACGATTCTTCCTAAGCCAAAACCACACATTGAAGAAATCGTCAAATAGCTCATTAGATAGTGCCCATCAGCGACTAAGCATATTGACTGGCGAAACACATGACGCCTGGACTCATATCTATCAGTCCAAGGCCTTTTATCAATGGCTTTTGCTATTTCAATCAGAGTAGTGCCATAAGGTTGTCACTCAAATTCATTTCTTTGCTAATATGACCAACAAAGTGAATGATTTCTATCTGTTAGAACGATTCCCCGGAAAGGGAGGCTGGACATATGCTGCGATTCCAGAGATCGCACAGAACAAGAATAATCCATTTGGCTGGGTGACGGTCAGTGGATCTATCGATGACCATGAGTTAGATAAGGTAAAATTGATGCCCATGGGTGATGGAAGACTTTTCTTGCCCGTAAAAGCTAAGATTAGAAGAAGCATTGGCAAACATGCCGGAGATCAGGTAAGGATTGTTTTACGGGTAGATATCACCCCACAATACATCACTGATGAAGTTATCGAATGTCTGAAATTGGAACCAACAGCCACCTTAACAGCATTTTATAACATGCCTGAGTTTAATAAGAAATTTTGGCTGGACCATATTTATCAAGCGTCATCCGATGAGATCAAATCCGAACGAATCATCAAACTGATTGATGAACTTCAGGGAAAATAGCGACTAGAAGAGCGCCTTGCTTTTTTAAATTTATGGAAATGAGTTTACTCGAAACGATCAAGGGAAGATTTGACAAGGATGACCTGATCTCCAGGGTTAATACCAATCCTGATTTGATCGGTGAACTCTTGGACATAGCACTTACAGCTGAGCAACCGCAAGCATGGCATGGAGTCTGGATTGTAGGACATGCTGATACCCTGATCATGGACAAAGTCAATCCTTATGTGGACCGATTGATCGATCTTATCCATGACCAACGAGATGGATTTCAGCGAGAGATTATTAAAGTTCTCTTAAAAGTGAACCTCAATGATGATCAGGAAGGCCGACTATTTGATGAATGCATGACCTTGTGGGAAAGCGTTAGTCTACAACCTTCAGTGAGAATGTTTGCCCTCAAATACATCATGCAAGTAGTAAATAAGTACCCTGAACTGAAACCGGAAATCCTGTTCGTCATGCAAGATGAATACCTGCAGACATTGTCACCGGGTATTAGACGCTCCGCACAGCGAACCAAAGACAAGCTCCTTTCGGACACAATCAACCACTAAGTCATTATTTCGTTATCTTTCCAAACCTGAAAGATGCAATCACCCCAGCAAATCATCATGGCTTAAAACTTTTATGACCAATCAAATTACTTCTCCCAGGCTGCATATGGTGGATGCGCTTAGGGGATTCTCACTTGCCGGAGTGGCTCTTGTTCACATGACCGAACAGTATGTCGCAGGTCCTCAACCTGAAGGATTCATGTCAGGCATCAACTCTATCCCAGACCATATTGTTTCTGGCTTGATTCAGTTGATTTTTGTAGGGAAATTCTTTGCCTTGTTTAGCATACTGTTCGGATTGAGTTTCTTCATTCAGATGGAATCAGCAGATCGTAAAGGTCAGAGTTTTGCCATCCGCTTTTTATGGAGAGCCACATTACTATTCGGCATAGGGTATACGCACCAGCTGTTTTACAGAGGTGACATACTCACCATATACGCCATGCTTACCCCATTTCTGATTCCATTTTACAGGTTATCCAACAAAGCGATCTTCATTACAGCAATGGCGTGTTTTATTGGAATCCCTAAATTCATCTCATACGCTGTATTCGGAAATGAAAGCCTTTTTGGCCTCCCGTCGTTTATAAGCGGGCCAAGTGAGTTAGAGCAAGTCTATTTTGATACTATTAGTACTGGTACTATTTCAGAGGTATTTGGATTGAATGCTGTTTACGGAATGAAAACCAAGATGGACTTTCAGCTGATGTTTTTCGGTAGATTCTACTATAGTTTTGGTTATTTTCTAATTGGTCTTTTGATTGGGAAGATGGGATTCTTTCATGATGTTGGTAAGCATAAAAAATTCATCCAGGAAATACTCAAATGGTCCGCAGTAGGTGCATTTGTTTCAATTGGAATAGGCATTGGGGTGTTTTCACAAGCATCACAACCCATTGACTTTAGCAGCTGGCTACATGTCCTTGCCATGAACTTTATGGATTGGGCCAATCTATGCCTCGCTATGGTCATCCTATCTGGTTTTGTTTTACTCTATCAAAAATCTCGTTGGCAAAAATTTCAGAATTTCTTTATTCCCTATGGCAGAATGGCTTTATCCAACTATCTCTTTCAAGCGCTGATTGGGACATACCTGCTATTTGGTTGGGGGCTCGGATATATCGGGCAGATCAGAACAGCCCATCTGGCACTAGCGGCCATTGCCCTGGTCGTCCTTCAAACCCTGATCAGTAAACTATGGTTGTCGAAATTCAAATATGGATTACTGGAATGGGTTTGGAGATGCGGGACCCATCTCAAACTCTATCCGCTCAGGAACTCAGATTAAAGCTTCTTATTTAGTTGAAGTGAACTGAAATAATCAGTACCTTAAGTAGGATAAACTACACATCATGATTCAACTCAACATCAACGGTCAATCTCATAAGATTGACGTTGACCCATCTACTCCTCTATTGTGGACCATCAGAGAAGAAACCAACTTGACGGGAACAAAATTTGGATGTGGGATGGCACAATGTGGTGCATGCACTATTCATTTAGATGGTGAACCTATAAGATCCTGTGTTACTCCCGCAAGTGCAGCCATAGGAAAAGAAATTACTACTATCGAAGGGATTTCTCTCAATAATGAACTTCATGTGGTCCAGCAGGCATGGATCGAGGAGCAGGTACCTCAGTGCGGGTACTGTCAATCTGGCCAGATTATGTCTGCAGTAGCATTGCTAGAGCGAAATCAATCCCCAAACGATGCAGACATTAACAATGCCATGAGCGGAAACATCTGTCGTTGTGGAACATATTCAAGGATAAGAAAAGGAATCAAAACCGCAGCTTCACTTATGGCCGAAAACCAAAACATTGAGAAAGATGGGTAAGTGGACAAGAAGGGCGTTTATTGGATCAGGTGTTCTGGCAGGAGGGGCATTAATAGTTGGAGTAGCCGTAAGGCCTGGAAACAGGGCGAGTAAAGTAGCTGAAGCGATTGCCAACCCTGGAGAAATCATATTTGACATCTGGATCAAAATAGCGGCTGACAATACAATCACTGCTATGATACCGCATTCCGAAATGGGCCAAGGGGTGCATACCTCTCTAGCCATGATGCTGGCTGAAGAACTCGATGTGGATTGGAAAAAACTTAAAATACAGGAAGCCCCTGCTCATAAGGAATACGCCAACCATTTAATAATAAAAGGCTTTATTGCCGGAGACACAGAATTTCCCACTTTCTTGATAGATACGGTTGATGGCGTGCTATTGCAAGCTGGAAAAGCTGTCAATCTGCAATTGACAGGCGGAAGCGCATCAGTGAGGTTTACGGGACAAAAAGGTCTTCGAATAGCGGGAGCCGCCACAAGAGAATTGCTCATCAAATCAGCAGCAGAAGAATGGGATGTAAATCCATCAGAAATCACCACATCGGATAGCTATTTAACGCATAGGGCCTCAGACAAAAAAGCTCCCTATGCGGAATTTGCACAGAAAGCCTCAGAAATGGACCTACCCAAAAAACCGAAACTCAAGTCATCTGACGAGTTTAAAGTAATGGGTACTGACGTTCCAAGAGATGACATCCCTGCAAAGGTGAATGGAACCGCAGGGTTTGGAATTGACGTTGTCCTCCCGAACATGAAGTATGCTGCTGTACAGGCGGCACCTGTATTTGGCAGCAAAGTAGCTTCGTACAATGAAGCCGCTGCTTTGACTGTCGATGGCGTTTCAAAAGTGGTGAACTTAGAAGATGCCATAATAGTGGTAGCAGATGGTTATTGGACTGCCAAGAAGGGAGTTCAAGCCCTGAACACACAATTCACATCTACCGAGGCACAATCTATCTCACAGGAACAGTTGAAAGGTAAACTCTCCACAGCACTCACCGAGATAAAGGATGATGGAGGAAAAAGCGATATTGATATAGGTGATATAGATCAAGCCAGAGAAAGTGCTACTTCATTTTTTGAAGCTACATATGACGTTCCGTTTTTGGCCCATGCAGCAATGGAGCCAATGAATTGTACCGCATGGTATCACGATGACAGATGTGAAATTTGGACTGGATCACAAAATCCTTTGGGCTTTGCCAACGATGTTGCTGAAGTACTGGATCTGGATTTGGAGAATGTCACTATCCACAACCAATATTTGGGTGGTGGGTTTGGTCGTAGATCTGAAACAGATGTTGCCAAGCAAGCCGCTTTGGTTGCTAAAGAACTTGAAACTCCTGTAAAGCTCATTTGGTCCAGAGAAGAAGACATTCAACATGACTTCTACCGTGAAGCTTCGATGAGCAGATTTGAAGCTGCTTTAGATGACAGTGGATATCCTACAGGGTGGTTCAATCAATACTTATTCAAACATCACCCACCCGAAGCTTCGACTATACCTTATAAGATTGCGAATCAGGATATTCGATATGCTGCACCGGAAGTACATGTGCCGTGGGGCAACTGGAGAAGTGTCGATCATTCTACACAAGGATTCTTTATCGAGTCATTTGTAGATGAGTTAGCGCATAACGCAAACGTAGATCCATATGATTACAGAAGACAGTTACTGCTCCATGATGAACGTTTTGTGAAGGTGCTTGATACTACTGCTGAAGCAGCTAAATGGAGTGAATTACTACCAGAAAAATGGGGAAAAGGTATTGCAATTCATAAGAGCTTTGGCACGATTGTTTGTCATGCCATGACCGTCGAAGTTTTACCCAATGGAACAACAAAACTCCATGATGTCACATGCGTTGCTGATCCTGGATATGCAGTCCATCCCAACGGGTTTGAAGCTCAAATGGAAAGTGGGATTGTGTATGGATTGACAGCAGCTTTATATGGCGCAATCAATCTCAATAATGGCCGTGTGAAAGAAAGTAATTTTCACGACTATCAAATGCTACGAATGAATGAAATGCCCCGAATCAATACTGTCATCATCAATAGTGGGGCTACCATGGGTGGTGCCGGTGAACCATCTACTCCTCCCATTGGTCCGGCACTAACCAATGCTGTTTTCGCCGCAACAGGTATTCGAATTAGATCATTACCCCTAAAGGACCATGACTTAAGTTACGACCCAAACAATATTAGCAGAGTTATGTAATTAGGAAATTCATCCTAGATGTTCTTAAGCCTTAGATATGGAGCAACATTATACCCTTACTGATGAGTCATTTAAAGAGCAGTTTGCAAATCTTACCCTTAGCCCTTCCTTGTTTACACATGAAGCTCATATCAGATTGGCATGGATCCATATTCGAGATCACGGTATCTTAGAAGCTATTGACAATATTCGCACTCAAATCAAGCGATTTGCGGCACATCATGGTGACCCGGATAAATACAATGAAACGTTAACCGTAGCTGCTGTGCGAGTCGTTTATCATTTTATGCACAAGCATGAATACTCGAGTTACAAATCATTCATTCAAGAAAATCCCAGATTAATTTCAAACTTCAAAGCCCTGATCAAAACACACTATAGTTTTGATATTTTTTCTAAACAGGCCAAGGAAAATTTCCTGGTGCCCGATTTAGTTCCATTTAATCAAATATGACATTCAGAAAATGTCGCCCTCATGATGTCAATTAGTTCATCCGATAGAGCTTAAGCTCTGTGCGTCGATTCGCCTGATGTTCATCATCAGAACACCTTACACCGTCCGTGCAACGATTTAGCAATTCAAGCTCACCCTTGCCAACAGCAGCAACTCTTGTTGGAGCCACTCCCTTATTGATGAGGTACTGCCTCACGGACTCGGCTCTTTTTTGAGAAAGATCAAGGTTATAATCATCGGACCCCCTTGAATCCGTGTGTGAGAATACAACAATTCTCATACCATCAAACTTCATTAGATTTTCTGCAATTGAATCTAGAACGGGTATATAATCTTCCTTCAAATGATACTGATCCAATTCATAAAGCAGGTCTCTTAAGGTTAGCGTCTGAGCTGGTTTCACCTTCTTCAACTCATATGTCTTAGTAAATTCTGTTTCTTCAAACTTCAGTGTATCTGTAGCAAATGAATATCCTTCTTTGGTAATCAAAATCGACACGTTTCGACCTGTTCGCTGTTTAATTTCGAAATAGCCATTCGGGTTTCCCATCACTTCGCTTCTATGTCTGGTATCGAGATCCTCCATAAACACGGTTGGATTACTCAATGCCGAGTTATCTTCTGAGGAAAAAACAAATGACTTGAACGTATTCCATCGATCCAGCTGAACATCCAGATCGATATCAACCAAACCGACAGTAATGGTATCGGAGTAATCAATTAACCCTTCTCTTTGAATACTTAGCAGGTATTGAGTTTTGGTTCTTACGGCAGAAAATACCGAACCTTCTCCACTAGTCAGGAGTTCTGCTTCAACTCTTCCTGTCTTCAAGTTCTTTAGTGTTACAGCGGCATCTTCGACAGGTGATTCATCCCAATACTGAGTTGCTAACAGTTCAAAGTTTACATCAGGCTCGTCTGTCTGGACAAACTTGTAGATATCATCTCTCCCCTTTCCACCAGACCTGTTCGACGTAAAGTACCCTTCACTCTCATTGACGTAAGTCAAACCAAATTCGTCCGCACTTGTATTCAGTGGACTACCCAAATTCTCAATTGATCCTCCACGATTCACATACAAATCCAATCCACCCATTCCCGGGTGTCCATCAGAGCTGAAATACAAAGCCCCCACATACGAAAATGGATAAAGCTCATGAGCAGCAGTGTTAATCGATTTCATTGGCTCGGGATTAGACCACTCCGAGCCATTTCTTATTGAATAATAAATGTCGAAACCACCTTCTCCTCCTGTTTGATCTGACGAAAAGTAAAGGGTGTCTTTGGCTGCTGAAAAGGAAGGGCTCAGATATGTCGCTCCCTCTTCCAAAAATGGCAATGCTTTAAATTTAGTCCACTTCTTATCGTCAACCGATCCAAGGTATAACTTAAGTTCTCCAGCTTTGCCCATGAACACTTTGCTCGCGCTGATGATTACTTTTTCTGTACTGATAAACGCTGGGGAAGTAACATTTACCATACCCGCAATCTTAACATATTCAACTTCAGTTGAATCCGATTTTCTCACCAGACTGAAGGTCTCCTGTTCTGACTCAGATTTTCCTTTATCGAGGTAAAATGGTGTTTGCTCCTGAGTGGAGTAATAGAGTGTTCTTCCATTCCATTTTGGAACGATCTCAGCCGATTCTGAATTGAACGTTTCCTGCTCGACCGTAGTTGGACGTGTAATCGCATGAAAATCCTCCCACGATTCCATTCCTTGAAATCTCACACTGGCGAGTTCATCATCTGTGATCTGATAATATTGATTGTAGACTTTTTTAGCAGGCTCTAGCTGCTCTTGTGAAAGTAAGCATTCTGCATAATGAAGTAGGTGATCTGGCTCATAAACCTCAGATAGCGATTTATCTATTGCAAGCTTGTAATAGAGAGATGCCTGTCGGTACTCCTTCAGTTTATACATCGTCTCTGCAAGCTTTAAAGCCACCTGAGGATTCACTGTATTGGAGTCGATATCAACCAATTCTTGTTGATTTAATACTGCTTCGTATGCGGATTGTGCTTGAGCATACTGCTTCCACTCAAAATATTGATCTCCTCGTTCCTCCGCTGACTGCCAAATAGTCGAAACGCCTTGTTGGGACCAGCTGGCCAAATAGGCAATTTGCAGTATGATGTAAATTGATTTTCTCACATTAGAAATACCTAGGTGACTGAAGGTTTTTACGTGTTCTGTAAAACAGATATTGGAGGCCAACTTCATGTGATCCAACATTTGAATTGATCCCTTGTCTGAGCAAAAACTCAGAAGAGTATGCGAACCTTATCTTATCTGTAAAATTAATTCTGAATAATGCCACAGCTACTCCGCTAATACTGTAAGACAAGCCAACTCCAGCGACATCATCAATATCCAAAATACCATTCAGACTGGCTTCAACAATTTTTGCATCAACCATACGGACTAACGCATTAGACCTAAGTTTCAACCTATTTCCCAGCGGGAATGCGTATCCTCCCATCAGTATCATGGGTCGCTGACCGATCGCATATCTTTCATCCTTGAAAATTTCAGGGACAGAAAATCCACCATAAAAATCAGCTGCATATACCAAGATACCTGAACCAATACTTGGACTGGTTCCTCTATAATTATTTGAAAAAACGGGATCCGCTCCTTGCCTGGTATGCAGTGTAGTCAGCATAGTCTCCGCCCGCTTCACCCCGGCCTGTAAACCCATTGATATTTTAAACTTACCCGTATTAATTCGGTAGGCATAAGCACCCATTACACTCATTTGGCTGGTAGTCCCAATTGACTCGTTCCAAAATTGCAAACCTACGGCCGCCCGTTTGGCCATTAAGGGAGAATGAACTCCAAATGATTGAGTCTGAGGAGATCCTGCTACTCCCAGAGTCTGAAATCGAATCTGGCTGGTTGCGGACAATACATCATGATAGCCCGTGAACCCAGCATTAAGTGCCAATGGATTTAACATGTATTGATAGCTGGTTCGCTGGCTATGAGCCATCAACAAAGCAGTAACAAACAATATGAACAGACCTGATCGTTTCATCTTCTTAAAATTACAAAACCGGTAACAGGTCTTTCTCCAATTCCTAAATCAATATAATAGTAATAGGTACCATTCTTTAACTCTTTACCAGCGCCCAAATTCGATGTACCATCCCACACAATATTCCGGTTATCATAACCCGTTGATTGATAAACCAGATTATTCCATTGATCTGTTACCCTTACCTGAGCCTTCTCAAACTCTCGGATTCCCTCAATAAACCAAACATCATTAATGCCATCACCATTTGGAGAAAAACCTTCATAAATTTCTAACTCCGGTATCTCCAAAGTGTACACGATGTACACCTGACCCATGACGCATTCTTGCGGAACACCATTATCACACACCCTGTATTCAAACAAGTCAACCCCTTTGTATTCGTCAGGATCTGGTTGATACTCAATCGTGCTATCTGAAAAATAAGTGGCCATGCCTATTGTAGGTGACAGCTCAAAATCCATATCCAAATAAAGCCCTTCATTCTCTTCGTCTACATCGTTCATCAACAAATCCAGCTCAAAGAAATGAGAGTCCGTCAATTCCACACTATCAACATTGGCAATTGGCGCGATGTTAAAAGGTGTAATAGCATATGAAAAGGTTATGGTTTCACATAAACTGAAGGGATTATCATCACAAATGGTGACCTGAACTACGAACGGATCGACGTTGTACACCTCTGGGCGAAATGAATGACACAGATTACCTGATGAATCTATATCTGCTTCGAACATTCCGGTCCCGGAAACAACCACAACTGTATCAATTGAAACCATGTCCCCTTCATGATCGGTCATTTGTTGGCACCCCGAAGTAGAATCATTTTCATCGAGGACAATGTCAAAAGTTTTTGAGATCGAGTCAAGTCCAGAAACAACGGGAACAGTGTTAGTCAGGAATGACTGAGTGTAGAAAGTTTCTGTCGTACATAGTGTCGGATTACCATTATCACATAGCACCACGGTGAAGGTATCCAATCCTACAAAATGTTGATTAGGAGCATAAGTTACGCAGAGACTTGAGTTTTGATCCTCAATACTCGCAGTTAATGAGCCATTGGTTGATGGAGTAATGCTTTTTACAAAAATAGGTTGCTCGTTAAAGTCATAAAGTTCATAGCAATTAGCCACAGTATCATTCTCAAGGGTGTTCAAGGTGAACGACTCAGCCTCAGCAAGTAACAATGGAGGATAATTAACGGATACCTCAACAATTAATTCAGCACAAAGTCTCGGATCTCTATCGTCGCAAACCTTCACATTAGCTGTATAATTAAGCACTGAATCATCAGCATTTTGATAAAATGAAAGTGACAATTCCTTTTTATTAACTGCTGCTGCAAACCATCCATTTTCGGTAGATGAGAATGCAGTATCCAATATAAATCCATCCTTTTCCCTATCTATCAAATCAACTATAGCTGACAATGTATCCCCTACACTCATCCCAAGGCTAATTGTATCAACCTTGCCGCCATTATAGTTGAACGTATGTAAAGTATTCACATCCGGAAATTCGATTTGAAAGATCACTGTATCGCAAAGTGAATTCACATTATTGTCACAAATGATTACTTCAATAAATTCTGATCCAACAGAGTCCGTTGCTGGTGTATAATCGAAACACAAACCGTTCATGTTACTGGCAGAACCAATTATAAATGGTGCATTTAGCTGCGAAATGAATGTCCCATCACCATCCAAATCCTCCGTCTGAAAACAATAACTCAAGGTAGTGTTAAGGTCAGTTCCCTCATAAAGAGAATCAACTTCACTTCCATTGAGCACAATGACTGGTGCATCATTGATTGCCTGGATAGTAAATTGAATTACAACATCACCACATGCTGTGTTATCATCTTGCTCACACACGTTGATCGTCACATAATCAGTTCCAAATTGATTGCTCCCAGGAACATATGAATAACAGGAGTTTTCTGAATCCAGTGTAAAAACACCCAAGCCATTAACCAATTCACCAGCTGTTAAAGCCGTTGCATTTCCTTCATGATCATACACAGCGAGACATCCGTCATACCCACCATCCTCATTTAGCGATACTTTAATCGTATCCAACTCGGTTGTTTTTCCTTCCTCCACAAAATAGGGTTTGTCGTTCACCGCTGAAATTGTAGTTTCTACTACAAATCCATTACTTGTCTCCGCACCATCACTTACCTTATAGGTAATTTTTCTATTGGCAACAGTCGGGTTCTCACTCTTATTGAAATATGCCACCTTTCGAAGTGCGCTAACATAGGCATTGAGCGTATTAGATCCTGTGATTGACAGTACCCCATCCACATCGTCCCAATTTGTTGTCATTTGAATTTCGCCACTTATATAAAGAGAATCTTCACTGGTTATAAAGCCTTCACTTATTTGAATAGTAGCACTCTGTAAATTTGCATTATCATCCGTGACAGCAATATCCTCCGTAAGTATAAAATCTGTCTGATTTTCCGTGAAAGCGGTTGTTGTTGTTGTCCCTGAAACAGCAGGCACATCGTTTATACCGTCTACGGAAATACTAAGCACAACCTGCGAACACAAGGTTGTTGAGACTGCATCACAAATCGAGACTGTTACGAAATCTGTCCCGCTAAATCCCGCATTTGGTGTGTAGGTATAACATTGGTCCGTGAGACTCAAGCTTCCTGAGCTATTTGTTAATGCTCCAGCTTCAATTGTAAATGCATCATCCTCTAAGTCGATAATACTCAGGCACATTTCTACAGTCGATCCCTCTACTCCTTCGAACGTCAAGGTGTCTACCGCTACGGATTGATCATCAAAGTACGCATAAGGTGCATCGTTGACAGCTGTAATTTGAATGTTCTTAGAATAGAATACTTCACCCTTGTTGTTGCTGATCCAGAAAGTGATTTCACGGGTAGCCGTATTCGGATCATCACTTGAATTACCATATTGAATGGCACTCAACAGCGCCATGTAATCAGTATCCGTTCCTCCCCCTAAATTCAGAGTACCATTGGCGTCATCCCATGTATAGCTTATGCTCGTTGTGCCAGAAAAATACAATGTATCCTCATTAAGATTATAATTGGACGATATGCTTACATATCCTTCTTTTAATCGACTGCTGGACACAAATAGACTTGCGTCGATGGTAGTATAACCATCATTTTCGGTGTAGTCAACTGTAGTAGTATCACCGTGCATTTCGGGTGGAGCACCTCCCCCTTGAGCCAAAGATTCCAAGGAGCAAAGTATTAGCATGCTCCAAAAAACACATCTCAAAAAAGTATACATTTGAAAACAAAGCTACATAGAGCTTTTGTATTACCAATGCTCAAATCCTTGTAATTGTACAAATGATCCAAGCATTGGTCCAAGTTTCACTTACAGAAAGTCTACTTTTCCTGAATCCAGATTGTAATAGGCTGAAACAATTTTGACATCTCCTTTGTCCACTGCTCCGCCAATAATACCAGATCGATTTGACAGCTGATCTGCATTTAATTGTGCATTCTTTTTGACAACTGTGTTGACGTCAGCTCCGTCTTCAGTTGCAGCTATTGCTGGTGCGACGTGCGCTAATAAGTGGTTGAGGTTATAACCATTATCACCTCCACCAATGGCAGCTGTGACAGCACCGCAGCTCTGATGGCCAAGCACAACGATTACTTTTGTTCCAAGATGAGCAACGGCATACTCAATACTGGCGATAGTCGAAGTATTGGCAACATTTCCGGCCACTCGCAGGACAAATAATTCACCAATGCCTGTATCAAATGCTAGTTCGGGCACAACCCTGCTATCTGCACAGCTCAATATGATGGCGAATGGTTGTTGTCCGCCGGTCAATTCTGTACGACGAGAACCATCTTGCAGTTTTCCTTCTAATTTGTCTGATACGAATCGCTCATTCCCAGACTTTAATCGATCTATTATTTCTTCAGTGGTCATAGTTTAACTTCATTTTTCAGTTCGAGTCAACTAAATAAATCTCCAAAATGTTATAAAACAAGAAATTAGGTAGTCTTCACACCTCACTAAACGATCATTTATGATCTTGGTCAGCATTCTAGTGTTTTATTACCCAAACCCTTGCCCAATCACTTTTGATCAATACCTTCACTCTTGATTTTCAGAAAAGACATTTTTTAGCTTTTCTGTCCGACAGTAGAATTGTAAAACTTCATATCATATTTACAAACTGGAGTTATTCTCTTGTTTATTTAAGCCTGCCCTTCCAAGCGCAGGCTTTTTTGTTGGCTTTAGTGAATCGCCTCAACAAGCTCATACCATAAATGACCGTAAACTACAGACATATAGTGATTTGAGAAAAAGGTACCTATGTTGGTCATCACTGAGATTGTAGCACCTGTCTCTATATTTCGATAGACATAACTCGCAGCACCTATCTGAAGACCTGTATGACCTATCCAATCACCATGCTCTTCATCCGGGATAAACATAAAACCATAACCATAATGACTGTGTGACTGTTCTTCGTTCTCGTTCTCAAACCTGGTTGTTAGAATCTGATCCAGGGTTTCACCACCTATTAATCTACCATCAAACACGCCATCAACAAACCCAGCAAGATCTGATGGAGTTGAAATGATTCCTCCTCCACCATGAATCTGGCTGGTCAAATGATTTAGCTTTAGGGAAACATTTTCTAGTCTTCCATCTGAATATTGGTCCATGTATGCTGCAGCGATCCCATGCATATTTGGATAGTCTTTGTTGTGGTAGTAAGTATCATTCAAGCTCAGAGGCTCCAAAATATTTTGTTCAATGTAGCGAATGTGACTACCAGTGATCTGGTCAATAATGATTGTAAGAATCATGAAATTGGCGTCAGAGTAATAATGCTGCTCGCCAGGCTTCCCGATTGGCTTTGTATTCTTAATGTACTTCAAAAATTCCGCTGTGGTATAAGTGGCCATGGGGTCATTAAAGTAGTCTGTGAGAAAAGAAATTTCAAAAACATCCTTCCATCCTGAAGTATGGGTCAATAAGTGTTCGATCGTCACACCATCAACTTGCGGCAATAATGCTAATATCTCCTCGCTTAGATGATCGGATATTTGATCGTCCATTGCTAATTCTCCTATCTCAATCAGCTGTAGAATGCTGATCGACACATATGACTTGATAATGCTTGCACCATATTGCAAATGACATGGAGTCATCAATTCGTTCTCTTCAATGTTTGCAAATCCAGATGCTCCGGACCACACCTGTCCATCTGCATCAGTAACTGTAACTGCAAGCCCAGGCAACTCCTCCGCAAATCGATCTAAAATACCCTGAAGTGCATGATGCCGTGCATGGTTACTAAAGTCAACATGGCAATCCACTTGATGCATAGGCATTTGGTAATCAGAGTAGCACCCAGGAATCATAAATACAGTAGTGATGATTAATAATTGAAATAAATATCTCATGATTTGAAGTGATTAGAAGTGGACAATTGTACCAATATGAAGGAGTCCCTGAGGCCTAATGGGGATAACATCAAAATAAGGGGTAGAAGCGATCCATTGGTATAGAACAAATGGAACAACTTGATTTACAACGGCTGCAGTTATCGGATACCTTAATCCAAGACTGAACGACATAAGCATACCTGAGGCTGATTGATTTTCCGCCCTTTGGAATCCTTCATCTCCTCGTTCCCACACTTCAGATGCTGTGTAGGAATTCATCCAGCCAAGTCCGGTAGAAAACTCAGATTGCACTCTTTTAAAATCGTGTTTCAATCCCAGGTCAGTCAAGATGAAGTATCCAGCGCCAGTAGATTTATTAATAAATCCACCGAGTTGGATAGATTGTATAAAGGTGTTTTTCTTCCACTGTTTATGTTCAAATTCAGTTCCTATTGTAAAGCCTGGACTTACAGGACCCGTGACTCGCACTATTTTAGAAAGAGGAAAAGCCCAACTGTGATTGAGTAATGAATAACTGATTGTGTGCTGTGCCTGTACTAGCAGTCCTGTACACATTAGCAATGCAACAGTGATTGTTTTGATTCGCATATTGTTTTGAATTTTTATGCGAAGGAGTTGAGATTTTCAATCTTAGTCAATCGGCATTTGGTATGAAATTGTGTCTAATCCATAATCTCATACTTTAGTATGAGTAGCTATTTCAACGAATTAGCCAGGTTTATCAATTCCACCTTGTTACCCACCTTCATTTTTTGATAAATATTGGTCACATGGGTTTTCACAGTGGGCAGGGATATATGAAGACGATCTCCAATCTGATTGTAGCTAAGTCCTTTTATGATCAAATCCATTACCTCTTGCTCTCGTTTGGTAATTTCAAACTTTGAATAGACATGAGGATTCAGCTTATTGTTGGGAGAGAACAAAGTCAATCGCTGAAGGTCATCTAATAACTTATTGGAAGTAAGGAATATAAAAAATACGGGTAAGATGTAAGGACCATCTGTCAACCAACTATGCAAAAAAGTGAGTTGATCGTAAAACATTTGTATCACCAGGAAAAACGGGAAAATTGCCAGGAAAATGATCGAATTCCTACGCTCTAGTTTCTCTCTGTGCTTGATCAACAAACTTGGTTTTGTGATCAGTATCAATACCATTGCATAGGCTATCGAAATAATCATTCCCGTCATGATTACATATTCGGCTGATGCTATTTGATCAGTAACATATCCAATTACCCATACCACAAACAGCATAAAACCTAAACCGTACACAAGCTTGTTGGCAGTCGATGTAAAGGAAATTTTGCGCTCTGTGTGAATATTGACAGGAGTAGAAATTGCCATCAATATCATCGAAAAGGTAACTAGCTCGCCCAACCAGAAATTGATGCTCTCATTGATGAGCAGGTCTAATTCTGTAAGTGTCAAAGAAATGATCAATAATAGAAAAGCTGCTGAAAAGAGGATTGTAACCAGATTCTCCATTTTCTTCAAATAACAGATAATCTGAACGCAAAGTGTGACCAACCCAAATGAATAGGCAATTAACAGCAGTACAACTCCGAATATTGACATTATCTATACTGATCTTCTGCAAATAACATACTCAAGTAGCTATCAAATCGACTTTCTGCAATTAGCCCAGTCTGCACCGCCTCAATCACTGCGCATCCAGGCTCATTGGCATGTTGACAATTATGAAATTTACATTGACCAATCAATGCTCTCATTTCTGGGAAGTAATGAGATAGTTCATCTGACTCAATCTCAGCTATGCCCAGTTCTTTGATCCCAGGTGTATCGATGATATGACTTGAACTGTTTATACTAAACATTTCCGCAAATGTGGTGGTATGCACTCCTTTGTCTGCGAAATTCGAAATTTCAGAAACCGCCTGATCTACATGAGGGATCAATTGATTCACCAAAGTCGACTTTCCTGTACCGGAATGACCTGAAACCAACGTTGTTTTACCCTCGAACAAAGGGATTAATTCGCCATGATTTTCAAGCATGCTGATCAGGTATGTTTGATAACCTATCTCTTCATACATGGAAAGCTGCTCAATGATAAGCTCGATCTCCTTTTTTTTGTAAAGGTCAAGTTTGTTCATGATCAGGACACCTGGAATCCTAAATGCCTCAAGTGTGACAAAAAACCTATCAATAAATCCCAGACTGGTTCTTGGTTTTTTATGAGAAGCAACCACAACCGCCTGATCGATATTTGCAGCAATCAGGTGGTGATGTTCTTTTTTCCGGGGTGAAGCTCGCACAACATAGTTCTCGCGATCGAGGATATGGGTGATATGAAAATCACCGTTTTCTCTTTCTTCAAATTCTACCCAATCGCCTACCGCTATTGGATTGGTTATTTTCTTATCATCGAGTTTGAATTTACCAGGAAGTCGCACATCCACAACCCCCTTATCAGTTTTGGCCTTATACCAGCTACCTGTAGACTTAACGATCCTGCCCTTCATTTCAATAAGTTGTCAATATAACTCACCACTATTCTGGTTGCTCCCTTCATGCTGTTGATATAGTTAAAGGAAGCCTTAGCTGCTTGTGAATATAGGTCAGGATCTCTATTCAGACGCAAGAATATTTCATTGAACTCAACGATAGTTGACAATGGGAAACCTCCACCAGACATTTTTAGGTCTTGGGCTTCTCTGAACTTTTTGTTATTGGGGTGATCTTTGAAAAACACCGGAAGTCCAAAGGCTGCAGGCTCAAGTAAATTGTGCAGTGCCCCACGAAATCCACCTCCAACATAAACGTATCGGGCATATTGATAAACATCTGAAAGCAGTCCTATGTTGTCAAGGATTAGTACATTGACATCCTCACCACGATAAGTTGAATAACGAACTGCGCCAACCATTTTCTCAATAGAGGTGATTGTCCGTTCATCAATTTCATGAGGAGCAATGATCAGTTTCATCGATTGAGCATCAAACCAACCCTGAAAAAACTGGATATCAACCTCATAAACACTACCAAAAACCATCACTTCCGAATCTGAACAAAATAACTCCATTTTCTCCAGACGTTTTGGTGAAGTTGCAATCCTCACTACTCTGTCCATTCTTGTGTCTCCGGCAACCGTAACATGCTCAATATCATTAGCTTTCAAAATTTGTGCAGATTCCTGGTCCTGGACAAAAAAATGGTCAATCTGCTTAAAAATTTTTTGATACAAAGGACGCCCCTGTTTGAAATAGATATGATCAGGTGTGAATGATGAAGAAACAAATATCACCGGCACCAGCTTGTTGAAACATGCCTGCAGATGGTGCAACCAAAAATCATATTTGATGAAAATCGCAAGATTTGGATTCAGTACTTCGATGAATTGGGCTGCATTATGAGGAGTATCTTTAGGTAAGTAGTAGACGCCATGTGCCAACTCATATTGCTTTCTGATTTCGTAACCAGAGGGAGAAAAAAAAGTAACGAATATTTCAATCGACGGATGTAATGAATGTATCGTTTCAATAATGGACACTCCCTGTTCAAACTCTCCCAATGATGAAGCATGAATCCAGATTCGCTTAGCAACGGACCGTGGTGGTATCAACCTCCAATTCTTTGATCTACTTCCTTTACAGAATTGTCGTGCTTTGGGGTCTATTGCCGATAGTACACAAACTCCAGCGTGGTAAACATGTACGATAAATGAATAAAGCAATTTGTACATGTTGCGAAGCTACAAATGAAAAAGCCCCGATATCCAATCGAGGCTTTGTATTCATTTTAAAAAAATAGTGCCTAGTGATTTGATAGATAGTCAGCTACACCTTCTCTTGTTGCGCTCATTGCATCCTTACCTTCTTCCCAGTTAGCAGGACAAACCTCGCCGTGTTGCTGATTGTGATGCCATGCGTCAACCAATCTGATGTATTCGTCTATATTTCTTCCTAATGGAAGGTCATTGATAGACTCGTGACGTACGATTCCTTCTTTGTCAATCAAGAATGTACCACGGTAAGCGACAGGAGTTCCTTCGAATTCAAGGTTTCCTTCCTCATCGTAAGACCAATCTCCAGCCAATACACCATAGTTACTTGCTATGGTTTTAGACAAGTCTGCTACCAATGGGTAAGTAACTCCCTGAATACCTCCTTTGCTCTTTTCTGTATACAGCCAAGCCAGGTGAGTTTCCTCTGAATCGCAAGAAATGCCTACAACAGCAACACCTCTTTTCTCAAATTCGCCAAGTTTTTCCTGAAATGCGAGAATTTCAGTAGGACAGACAAATGTGAAATCTTTTGGGTAAAAGAAGAAGATCACCTCTTTTTTACCAATGTATTGTTCCAAAGAAAAATCCTCAACAATTTCTTCTCCATTGATTACAGCTGCTCCGCTGAATAAAGGTGCTTTTTTACCTACTAATGACATTTTAAAAATATTTATGAGTTATACAATTATTACTTTCTTATCTGGATTTACCTTCTCTCCGTTGATTTGCAATTTAATATCCTTGATCACGAAGTTTTCAATCTCCTTTTCCTGAAAAAAATCATTAATTAGTTGATTAAGTTCTTGTGAATGGTAATCCTGTATTTCATGCGTCTTGGTGCAATAGATATGATTATGTTGATCAAGATTTGCATCATAACGCTTCTGCCCTTGCTTTGTAGCCACCTGATTTGCCAAACCTGCCTCGACAAGATGATCCAAAATGCGATAAACTGTGCCTCTGGCAATACCAGGGTTCTCATCTTTGATACACTCAAACAATTGATCAGCCGTGGGATGATGGCTTGATTTGATCAGTTCAAACAACACAATCATTCGAGGATGTGTAGCTTTCAAACCAACGTTTTGTAAGTGATCTTTGACTTCCTGTATCGTAATCATACCTAAATAAGATTAATTCTTATTTAGGATCAAAAATACATTAATCTATCGATTTCTTGAAATTTTTCACCTAAATACACTGGTCATGGTATTGTAGTTGGCTAAATACCGATATAATTTGCAGATTCATTGTATTTTACCAATGCTATTTATAACCAATCAAATATTATGAAACTTTTTAAGGTTACTATTTTAGGATTAGCAGTACTGATTAGCAGCGCTGCAAAAGCTCAGGACTTTGGAACCATTCTAGCTGCTGGAGTTGATGATGCCAATACATACTTCGAGGCATATCTTGCGCCTGGTATCAACTCACTTGCCAGCGGAATGGCTGGGGGATGGAATAATACAGCAAAGCCCCATAGTACTTTCGGCGTTGACGTGACATTTTCTTTCAACATGGCCACAGTACCTGAAATGGATCGGGTGTTTAGTTTTTCAAACCTGAGCATGAACACCATGCAATTCAATGGATCTGGCGATTTACCAACGCTAGTTGGACCATCTGGTTCTCCAGGGAGCCTGGTCATACCTGCCAATACGACTGTGCAATTTGAAGGGCAAAGCATTACCGTTGAAAATGAGGCTTCTTTTGAAGCTCCAGGAGGAATCCCATTCGTCGAAAACCTACCTCAGATTGCCATTCCAGCGCCAACACTTCAGATCGGCATTGGACTGATCAAAGGAACAGACCTTAAAATCAGATTGATCCCAGAACAAACTTTCGGAGCTGATGGTGATATTTCATTAGGCCTTTTCGGTATTGGGGTGCTGCATGACTTCAAGCAATGGATACCGGGGTTTAAAGCAGTACCTATTGACGTTTCTGCCTTCTTCGGTTATACTAAATTTAGTGCAGGAATGGGTGTTGACGTTAATCAAACTTCTGGAGACGTCTCAAATGGAACCACATTCTCTGGAAGCGGAAATGCTGACTTTACTGCAAGCGCCACTACGTTTCAGATCTTGGCTTCAAAGAAACTGGCTATTTTCACTCCCTATATCGGATTTGGATTAAACGCCATTAATTCTTCTCTAGCATTGGGCGGTACTTATGATTACACTGTTACCGCAACACCTCCTGCAGGCGCACCAGTTGTTCAAGCCATTGAGATAATTGACCCTATTGATATGGAATTCAGCGGAGCTGGTGGACCAAGAGTAACAGTTGGTGGTCGACTCAAGCTAGCCGTTTTGACGATTCATGTTGATTACACTGTTCAGAAATACAGTATGCTTTCAGCAGGTCTTGGTTTAAGCTTCCGATAGAGAACTTATTTAAAGAAACTTTGAGGCATTTTACATTAATTTGCCTATCAATAAATCAAATTTTTCAATTTTATGAGGACAATAATTCCCATGCTTGCTTTGGCACTGGTGATCTCATCCTGTGGAGATGCCGGACTGACGTTTACATTGAGCAAGGAACTACCGATTTCAGTTCCATTTGAAGTGCCATTTCCAGATTTTCCTGATTTGGGAGCTGCTGCACAATTCCTTGATGATCTCTCCCAGGATCCTCCTGCCGAGGAGATCAACTATAGTTTAGATGATGTAGGTTCCTTTGCTGAGTATACTGAAGGACTCTTTGAAAAAGGAGGTTCAGTTGCGCTAAACGCTATCTCTTATCAAATTGATGGGGTTGATGCTTCTGAAAACGCTATTCAATTAGACGAATTTGCTATCAGAATCAGACTCGAGGATGGAACCATCCTAAACATGTTGAATCAAACGGGTGACCCGCTACAGAATGTGGCTAAAACTGAAATGGTAATGTCTACAATGGATCGTGATCAACTGCAAAATGCATTACTCAATGGAGAAGCAATAGATGCAAATATCGTGTTTGATCTGGCAAGACTTTCCGCCAGTGCTATTTCAGAACTTGAGTCAATGTCATTTGACTTCACGATGTATTTCGACGCAACTATTAAAACCTGGGACTTAACTGACGAGCTGTAATCATGAAAAAATTTGCATATATAGTATTATTTTCAGCAGCAAGCTTCCAGGCTTCTGCTCAATTAGACTTTGGTCCTATTTTAGAGGCAGGTTCGACGGATGCATCTAGTTACTTAAGTAATTACATGGCGCCATTATTTGACGGATTGGGTAATGCGATGAATGGTGGTTGGTACAACACTGCTAAGCCTCATAAACTCGCCGGATTTGATATCACATTTGGAGCCAACATTGCTTATGTTCCTGATCAGGAGTTGACTTGGTTGTTTGATAATAGCAGTTTCACTAACATGCAATTGACAAATAGCTCATCTGCAGAGGTGCCTTCCCTATTTGGGGCTAACCTGGATAGTGATGTACTTCCTGAACTCACTTTTTCGGATGATGATGGCAATGAGATATTAAGAATGAATGCATTGACAGGCCTGGGGTTAGACGAGGTAGAAGAATATCCTTTTGTCTCTTCCAATGTTGTCCCTGCGCCTTTTGTTCAAATCGGATTTGGTCTCATTAAAAACACTGATATCAAAATCCGCTTATTCCCTGAAAGAGAATTTGGCGATGCGTCGGTCAAAATGTTTGGTTTGGGTATCATGCATGACTTCAAGCAATGGATTCCAGGGTTAAGTGCACTTCCACTTGATATGTCAGCATTCTTTGCGTTTAGCAAAATGACTGTTGGTTATGTGCTTGATGATACTGAAAATCAATCATTGAATTTGGGTATTGGTGGCACCACATTTCAAGTGGTTGCCTCTAAGAAGCTTGCCATTTTCACTCCGTTCGTTGGACTTGGATTTACAAGCTCAAACACAGATTTCAATATGTTAGGTAATTATCCTGTCGGAGATATTGGAAGTTTAACAGATCCAATTTCTGTTGAGGTGGGTGGTGCTAGCCCGAGGATGAGTCTCGGTGGAAGGTTGAAACTTGCTGTACTTACGCTACATGCTGAGTATGTTGTTCAGAAATACAACCTACTGACTTTAGGTGCTGGTATAAGCATTAGATAAGCATTTAAAAAAAACAAAAAAGGGATATCAGATGGTGTCCCTTTTTTTTGCTCTCTTATCACATTAATATCGTAAATTACTTTATGCGCTTACTTGTACTAACTCTACTAGTCACCACTACGTTAAGTTGCGGAGAAGTAGGCATTGCTCTTAATGTTAGCAAGGAATTTGCTGTCTCCACTACTTTTTCCTATGATGCTGATACAACGTCAGTTAATTTAAAAACGGAAATACCCTACAGTTTGGATGATGTAGGAGAGTTTTCGGAATATCTCCCAAAAATAGAAGAAACTGGGTCTGTTGTTTTCAATAAAATGTCGTTTCAAGTTGATTCAGTTAGTGAACGAGAAGCTTCAATTATTCTAGATGAATTTTCTGTAAAAATTATCCATGAGACGGATACCATAGTTATACTGCAACAAAAGGCACAACTATTGAAAAACATTGAAAAATCAACCCTTGATTTTACAAGTCAGGATTTCAATAAATTAGCAGAATGGTTAACTGAAAGAGAATCTATCTCTGCTGAGGTGATTTTTTATCTTAATGCAATCCCGGAAGACTTGGATGAAGTGAGTTTTAAATTTACGGCATTTTTTGATGCCACTTTGAAAGCCAGAAACCTTAAACTATGAGGCATTTAACAAAACTCATACTGCTACTTTTCATGGGAGTCTGTTTCAACGCAAATGCTCAATTCGATATTGGTAGCCTTCTTGAGGCAGGTACAGCAGATGGTTCAACATATCTGGAAAATTACTTAACACCAGCATTCGAAGGTTTTGGTTATGCCATGAATGGAGGCTGGTACAACACCGCTGAGCCACATAAACTTGGCGGATTTGATATCACACTGACAACATCCTTCGCCTTTGTTCCGAAAAAAAGAGAGTTCTGGACGTTCAATAATAGTGATTTCTCGAACATACAACTGACTGAAGGAGTAAGTGCTGAAGTACCATCAATTTTAGGCCCAAACATAAATCCAGATAGATTGGCTGAGCTAAGATTAACAAACAATGAAGGCGATGAACTCATTAGATTATCACCTTTGACTGGTTCAGGACTAAATGAATCTGGCTATCCATTGATAAAAAGCAATGCCATTCCTGCCCCGATGCTGCAAGCAGGTATCGGACTTATTAAAGAAACAGAAATTAAGTTAAGAGTTGTTCCGAAATTGGATATTGCTAATGGGAGTGTTCAACTTGGCATGTTTGGAATTGGCGTTCTGCATGACCTTACCCAATGGACACCAGAATTGTTCGCCATTCCTGTTGACATATCCTTGTTTGCTGCTTACTCAGGAATGAATACTACGGTTGTAATTGACGAACAAACGAACCAATTGGCAAAACTTGGTGTGAAGGGCACTTCTATTCAGCTAATTGCCTCTAAAAACATATTGTTATTCACCTTCTATTCAGGTTTGGGCTTTAGTACATCAAGTACAAATTTTGACATTTTGGGAAGGTTTAATTTCAGCGATGACGGCTTTGTTGATGACCCTATTAATATCAATGTGGGAGGAGCAACACCCAGAATTAATCTTGGTGCAAGATTCAAATATTCGGGCCTGGCTATTCATGCTGAATATGTCCAACAAAAATTCCCCTTGCTGACTTTCGGCATAGGCATCAACTACAGATAAGACGGATAATCTACTAACGGAAAAAGCCCGCCAAAAGCGGGCTTTTTCGTTTAAGTGTCAAACAGGTGTATGAATAAAATTGTGTTATGCATGTATATACTTGATAATGTATCTTGGTAACCCCTCAAAGTCAATAAATATGAATGTTTTATTTGTCTGTCTTGGAAATATCTGTCGTTCGACAATGGCCGAAGGAATTTTTAAGCATAAAATCAACCAACTCGGCTTAAGTCATATAACAGCAGACTCTGCTGGAACAGGTGCTTGGCATATTGGTAGTAATCCAGACAATCGAACCATGGAAACCCTCCAAAAACATGGAATTCGGTATACTCATAAAGGAAGACAGGTTGTGGCCGATGATGCCGCCAGTTTTGATTTTATTCTGGCAATGGATCAGTCAAACTACAACGACTTGATTGAGATACTCCCTAATGATTACAATAATCTTCACATGATCCGAGAGTTTGATCCTGAAGGACATGGAGACGTACCTGACCCCTATTATGGCGGCCAGTCGGGATTTGACAATGTATACACACTCCTGGAGCGATCAATTGACGCGTTTATTGAGAAACATATTCAGCATGAATCATGAACTCCTTCCTCAAATCATTCATTCAGCGACAGATGACCACACTGAACTCATTAGTGTTCAATCTGTCTCAGGAGGTTGTATTAACAATGCCTTCCGAGTGGTTACCAAACAGAATTCCTATTTTATCAAAACCAATGATTTCGAACAAGATCTCTTTGAAAAAGAACGGGATGGGCTGAAAATACTCAATGAAAAATCAGACCTGAACTTGCCGAACACCCTCGGTATTGGAAAGATAAATGGCACCTCGTTCCTCCTTCAGGAATATGTTTCTGGCTCCCATAAAAACGACGATTTCTGGGAACATTTTGGCACACAGTTGGCAAAAATGCATATGCACCATGCCGATCATTATGGTTTATCCTTTGACAATCATATTGGAAAATTACACCAGCCCAATCAGATCAAAGATGACTGGATCACCTTTTTTATTGAGAACAGGCTCGGATATCAACTGCACTTAGGGAAACAGGTGATCCCCGGAAAAATTAAAGATCAGTTTCAGCTCTTATTTAAGCAACTACCTGATCTTGTCCCTATCGAACCTCCGTCTTTACTCCATGGAGACCTTTGGAGTGGGAACTTCATGACTGGTGAAAACGGATATGCTTGCATTTTTGATCCTGCTGTATACTTTGGTCACAGAGAAATGGAGCTGTCGTTCACCACTATGTTCGGTGGTTTTGATGAACAATTCTACGCATCGTATGCCAATGCCTATCCATTTGTACCTGGTTTTTCTGAGCGAATTCCCATCCACAATTTGTATCCACTCCTCGTTCATGTCAATCTTTTTGGACTTTCATATCTCTCTGGAATTAAAACTACGCTCAAGAAATATGTAGGTTGAATATTTTTTCCGCAATCGATTTAAATTGATAAATAGGCATATTTTTGCTGTATTATTAACACCCCAAACAATCTACATTATGACCCCAATTAATAACCTGGGACTCCCGATTGGGACAACTCTTGATCGATTCATTAAGAAAAAACAAGACGACTTTCCATTCGCAACTGGTGAACTTTCTCAACTACTCAGGGATATAGCCATTGCCGGTAAAATCATCAATATTGAAGTAAACAAATCAGGTTTACTGGACATTAACGGAGCTTTCGGCGACAAGAATGTCCAGGGAGAAGATCAACAAAAACTTGATGTAATTGCCAACATAAGATTCATTCGAGCATTCAAAAACGGCGGACAGGTTTGTGCAATTGTCAGTGAAGAAGATGAAGAAATCATTCACCTTGATGAGAATTCCAGGTATGTAGTAGCCATTGATCCCCTGGATGGATCTTCCAATATTGATGTAAACGTTTCGATCGGAACCATTTTTTCCATCTATCGTCGCGTATCTCCGGTTGGGGGACCCGTTCTAAAAGAAGATGTCTTACAACGAGGTACTGAGCAGGTGGCAGCAGGATACATACTTTATGGATCATCGACCATGCTTGTCTATACAACAGGTCGTGGTGTTAACGGTTTTACATTAGAACCTTCCCTCGGTGAGTTTGTGCTATCTCATGCCAATATGAAATGTCCTTCAAATGGTGAAATCTACTCCGTCAATGAGGGCTCATGGCATGAATTTGACAAGGGCACACAACAGTATATTCAGTATTGCAAAGACAATGGATTAACGGCCAGATACATTGGCTCTCTGGTGGCTGACTATCATCGCAATATGCTCAAAGGTGGTATTTACTTATATCCCCGAACTAAAAAAAATCCTGATGGAAAACTTAGACTCCTGTATGAATGTAATGCTTTAGCATTTATTGCAGAACAAGCGGGAGGAATGGCTACTACCGGATTCAAGCGAATATTGGAAATAGAACCAACGTCTTTTCATCAACGCTCCGCATTCTTAATCGGTTCTAAAGAAATGGTAAAACATGCCATGAACTATTCAAGAGAAGCTGTTACTATCTAATGTGTGAGGACTCGATTGAGTCCTTTCCTTTATCCTTTCGAGTATTTCTTTCTCAACACAACTTTTTGCTTTTCTCGCTCGATAATGGCCGTTGTTAACGCTGAGGCTAAATTATCTGGATCAGACAAAGTCAGGATATGCTTCACTTTCGTTTCTGGTACATCAATTCGATAAAGCGCATTCATCAACCTGGCAAAATCTTTCTCCAGGAGATAATTAACAATTCTCGCCAACCACGCATGTAGCCGATCAAAACTCTGATCTTCGGTGTAATCAAAGTCTTCTTCCAAATTGAAATCTTGTTTAATAAGTTCATAGCTACGAACAATCAAATCATTCTCATCCATATGCGCTTCTTTATACTCTGCCTTGTCATGCTTACACAGCTCTCTGTTTTCGGGCAATCAGAAGAGCCAAAAATACTAAAGGTTGTGAATGATTTGTTCCTGGCAATGAAAACTAACGATGGTTCACTCGCTGCTTCACTATTCACAGACGATGCGATTTTACAAACAATAATCACAAGAGAAGATAGCGTCTACATTCAGTCTAGCAATACGACAACACTTGTTGACGCTTTTGGCAAACCAAAAGAACAAACCTGGTCAGAGCCAATCTGGAATACAAAAGTATTGATGGATGGTTCACTGGCCACTGTATGGACAGACTATGCCTTCTATTTTGGAAACCAATTTAGCCACTGTGGCGTTGATGTATTTCACCTTGTTAAAACCGACAGTGGAACATGGAAAATCTTCCACCTGGTAGATACCAGACGGAAAAAAGATTGTGACATTCCTAAAGACATTGTTTCTCAATATCGTTAATCAATCATGCGAAGTGCTCCTTTGCCCATATGCTCTATCACAATATTTCTGTAGTCATCCGACTTTTTAAAAGTCAAAAAGAACTTTTCGAAAGCACTTGCCCAATCATTCTTCAAAGGCATGATGATGCCTAACATGTCATCGGCATTGTCGCCCACCGCATGTCGACGAAAACTTGTATTTGTTCTATTAGCCATGTAATAAACCAAATCCACGACTGTAAATGAATTATCATCGTTAATCACCTTTTCGACAACTTCATCTGTAGAGGCCAACTCAATAATCTTCATATCAGGGAAGTGATTGGCCTTAATACTGGCCAGCCGAGTGTAATAAGTTGACCCACCAACAGCATATGCTGTTTTCCCGGCAAAATCTGTTGAGATAGCGTTAAGTGCAGATAACGATGGCGTTGCATTATTAGTCACCAGCACTGAAATATTGCTCATATACGAAGGACTAAACTGATAGTTTTTCTTTCTTTCTTCGGTAATGCTCACATTACTCAATCCAAAAATGCCTCCTTCGCTCATCTTGATTTCGGACATAAACTGTTTAAAATCCTTTTGAAGCCTAAACTCAGAAGTCACCGAGATACCATCGGTTTGTTGTACATGCTCCTCAAATTTTCGCATTACTTCAACAAGCAATCCTTTTACATTTTGCCCCTCTCCTTGAACTAAACCTTCTGTTCCATCATAGACATATACAAAATCAGCCTGCTTTGAATTTTTGGCACTTTGATAGGTTGTTCCTTTATGCTGGCCAACGACAAAAAATCCAAAACACAGCATCAATAAAAATAAGAGGTTTCTCATGGCGAATATGGGTTTAATCCCAAATTAAAATGTAGATAGCGGTTATCCAAACTGATTGAAATTAAAAACAAAAAGGTCGTCAATCAGCGACCTTTTTTCAACTTATCTGAGGATTATCACCCTCGTTTCTTACGTTTCTTCTTACCTAGGTTCGGATCCTCCTCCACAAACTCGTCAAACTTCGAAGTATCTACTTTCTTCGGGAAAAAGTTGTTTTCATCATTGGCATCTGCTAACGTTTTATTAGGGTCAATGACCATATTCACCACTTCCTTTTCTTTAACAAATACTTTCTTCGTTTCGCGTTCGTTCATTCGCCAGATTTCAGCCGGGACAAACTCGATTTCCTTAGAACCATCAGCATAGGTCCATTCTATTTCTATAGGGCTAACCAAACCTCCCTCATTTCTGAATGTAACATGATAAACATTTTTACCTCCTTCATTCGTCCTAATTGCTTCGTCATCCTTACGATCTTTGAACTCGCCATAGTATCCGTCAGGTGTGTCGGTCAGCACGATCGAACTATACCCGCCACTAAAATCTGTTGGCTCGACCTCTTCGCTATTTGCACCAAGAATTCCTGGGTTTGCTGTTACACGATTCTCAAAACCCTCCTCATCGCTCTGCACCTTGTACCACTTAACACTTGCAAGATTGATATCTACATAATCCGTAGTGTAAAACCAACCTCTCCAAAACCAATCCAAATCAACAGCCGATGCATCCTCCATAGTTCTGAAGAAATCCGCTGGTTTGGGATGTTTAAATGCCCATCTGGTTGAGTATTCTTTGAATGCATAGTCAAATAAATCTCTTCCCATAACTGTCTCTCTGAGCAGCATTAGTGCTGCGCTCGGCTTAGAATACGCATTGTTACCAAACTGCACCACTTGTTCTGAATTGGTCATGATAGGACGAATAAAATCCTTCTCGCCGCTCATGTAGTTGGTGATGGTGCTTGGTGTCCCCGATTTGATAGGCATATCCGGATACCACTCCATCTCTGTCACAGTTTCCAGGAAAGTATTGAGGCCTTCATCCATCCAGGTCCACTGTCTTTCATCGCTATTAACAATCATTGGGAAAAAGTTGTGACCTACCTCATGCACAATCACTCCTATCATTCCCCACTTCTTTTGATCGCTGTAGGTACCATCTGGATTGGGTCTTCCATAATTAAAGCAGATCATTGGATATTCCATACCAATGGAAGCAGTATGAACCGATATTGCCACCGGATAAGGATACTCAATACTCATTCGAGAATAAGTAATCAATGTATTTGCAACAGCCCTGGTCGACTCTTCTTCCCATAAAGGATTTCCCTCCTTTGGGTAATATGACATTGCCATGGGTTCCTTTGTATCGAGTTTCACCTTTTGAGCATCCCAGATAAACTTCCTGGAGGAGATGAATGCAAAGTCACGCACGTTTTTGGCCACATAATGCCATGTTTTGGTTTCCGACGACCTGCTTGACTCATTTGCTATGGCCTCTTCCTCAGTAATGATGATCACAGGTTTTTCATATGATTGCTTGGCTTGTGCCAAACGCTCCATTTGAGTTGATGTTAATACTTCGGATTCATTTTGCAATTCCCCTGATGCCCCTACAACATGATCAGCAGGTGCGGTGATCTTAACATTGTAATTTCCAAAAACAAGTGCAAACTCCCCTTGTCCCAGAAATTGCTTGTGTTGCCAGCCATTAAAGTCATCATAGACTGCCATCCTCGGAAAAAACTGGGCTATTGTATAAAGGTAGTTGTCATCCTCAGGAAAATACTCATAACCAGAGCGACCAAAATCATCTAACCTGTTGTTGATATTGTACCACCAATCTATGCTGAATACTACCTGCTCACCAGTCTTTAAAGGTGTTGGTAAATCTATTCGCATCATAGTCTTATTGATGGTAACCTTCAGGTCTTTACCATTCTCATCTACTACTTTTTCGATATTAAAGCCACCCTCAAAATCGCTTGTCGAGGTATAATATCCGTAAAATCTAGCAGGCAGAGTATCTGGCAGGTTTGATCTACTCGACACTTTGGGTGTGTCAGAGTTCTTTGATCTCATATTCTGATCCAATTGCAGCCACACATACTTAAGTGTAGTAGGTGAATTGTTATAGTATGTGATCGTCTCAGTCCCGGTAATGCGCTGTTTTGTATCATCCAGCACCAATTCCATTACATAGTCAGCCTGCTGCTGCCAGTAATTTGGACCTGGCTCGCCACTACCAGTTCGATATGCGTTAGGTGTTGGTAAGAGATCATCCATCTGCTCAAACTTACCTTTGTAAACGTCCTGCGCGCCAACAGCAAATACCCCCAGCAACGCAACAATAGTGATTATTCTTCTCATCAATCCTTTTATTTAAGGCTGGCTAAATTATAAATTCCAACACGGTAGGCGTCAAAGAAATACAGGAGCGGTAGTAACAAAAACTGAGCTGCACTTTGCTTTACAAATTCGGCATTAATATATTTGTTATTGCAACTGTTGCTCTACTAATCAATATGCCCCAAATGGAATCAAATACTTCAGCATTGAGCCCAAATATCGTTTCAGATGATTTCATGCCCATTAATGGGACTGATTACGTCGAAATGTATGTTAGTAATTCTAAGCAGGCTGCACATTTTTACAAATCCGCATTTGGTTTCCGATCTTTAGCGTACCAAGGTCTGGAAACTGGCAGCAAGGATCGGGAATCATATGTGGTAATTCAGGATAAAATCAGATTAGTGCTTACTTCTCCATTAAAGAGTGGTACTGATATAGGTCGTCACATTGATAAACATGGCGATGGCGTCAAAGTCACCGCACTATGGGTAGATGATGCCACCTATGCTTATGAACAAGCTGTCCAGAGAGGCGCAAAATCCTTTTTAGCTCCTGTTAAGGAATCAGATGAGCATGGCTATGTGATAAAATCAGGTATCTATACTTATGGTGAGGTAATACACATGTTCATTGAGCGAAGCAACTATGATGGCATTTTCTTACCAGGATTCTCAGAATGGAACCCTGCCTATTCTCCAGAGCCAGTTGGGTTGAAATTTGTCGATCATATGGTCGGAAATGTGGACATAGGACGAATGAATTACTGGGTAGAGTTTTATGAAAAAGTTTTAGGATTCAAGCAAATCCTTTCGTTCGACGACAAGGACATATCTACCGACTTCACTGCCCTGATGAGTAAAGTCATGAGTAATGGCAATGGTCGCATCAAATTCCCAATCAACGAGCCAGCTCCAGGTAAAAAGAAATCACAAGTTGAGGAATACCTGGATTTCTATGAAGGTGAGGGTGTTCAGCACATCGCGGTGGCTACTGATAATATCATCGAGACAGTTACAGCGCTTAGAGATCGAGGAGTAGAGTTCCTTAGGGTTCCTACATCCTATTATGAGGTGCTTTCGGAACGTGTTGGTGAGATTGATGAACCCATAGATGCACTTTCTGAACTCGGGATTCTCGTTGACAGAGATGATGAGGGCTATCTCTTACAGATTTTCACCAAGACGGTTCAGGCACGACCTACCATGTTTTTTGAAATCATTCAACGCAAAGGGGCTACTTCATTCGGAAAGGGAAATTTTAAGGCGTTGTTTGAAGCGTTGGAAAGAGAACAGGAAAAAAGGGGAACGCTATAAGCTCATTGAGTGTAGTTGTTGAATATTTTATCCAGTGCAACAACTAATGCATCATATTCAAGCATAGATAAATCTTTACATCCGCGTTCTCGAGATGCTATTACGATCGGCATTGCTTTGTTAACCAGCTGTTCACCTCCAACTGTTAGGTTTATCTGCCACTTGCGTCTGTCATCCGTGGATTCTCGTTTGACATATCCTTTCTTTGCCAGTAAATCAATAATCCTCGAAACAGTAGGCTTGTCTCGAAAGCTGTGGTGAGCCAGTTCAGACTGATACTGGGCTCCCTCGTCCGATAGCCTTGACAAAATAACCCACTGCTCTGGAGTCAAATCAAGGTTTGCTTCCTTAAAGCGATTGAGCAAGTCCTGACGTACAGCTTTATATGTTCGATCGATAAATGATCCAATCTCTCTGGGCTCCATTATTTAATCTCCTTTTCTTGCTGAGCGTTAACGAATAGAATATTTCCAATACCTTCATATCCTTGGAAAATGCCGGCACCAAGCTGTTTAATTGCCTCACTTCGAAATCCAATGATCGTCAGATCCGCAGACTTGGAAGTATCACGGATGATTTCCTTTTCACTCTTTTTCTTGGAGTCCTCTGAAATCAACTGAATATTATTTGCGGAAATAGGCAACCTTCCTTCTTCTGTCAGTTTCAGTAAATTAATTCTCTGTTCTTCAGCAGAGTCTTTGGGGTAGATTGCGAATATCTTGATCACTGCCTTTTTCCACTCGGGGTGCCCCATGATTACATATCCCAGCAATATCATCAGGTTGGCATTTTCAAAGTCACTACTTGTGATCCAAATGTGAATTTCCCTTCGATAACCAAAACTCTTTTCTGTACTGGCCAGTACGCAGATATCAAAATCGGCAGATCTAACCAACGGGATGTTCTCCAGGATATCGGTCGTCGATTCGTCTGTCATTCTCGAAAACTCAAACAAGAACATATTGCTCTCCTTTCCAGAAATACTGGGCAGTTGCAGGGCCTGCGCTATTGCTGTGGTGTATGAAGGCGATATCATCGTATCCATGTACACATTGCTCCTGACATCTCCAGCCATTTTGATCAATACAGCGAGCTCCTTTTTAGCTTTCAGGTTGGCCTCTCGAGAAAAGTAACCTTTGATAAAGGAGATATAGGTGCCAAAACCATAGCGATGCGACATCCACCTCAACAAATCGAAATCAGAATGTCGAATGAATGCATTCTTTGAAATACAGATGATTGAAGGTCTCCAATCAGCTTCATCTTCCTTCTCTGATTTTTGAAGGAATATTTGAAGCTTACGTGAAATCTGAAATATTACACCCTGAAAAATTTTTGCCAAACCTCGCTTATCATCATTGACACGGGTGATGACAATGTAAATCACAACCATGATAGAAAGCGAAAAGAATGCATATGAGGCGTTCATACTAAACATCAGGTAAAAACACATAATCGCCCCAACCAGTGAAAAATACCATTTGGATCGAAATGCAGGTCGGTAGGAAGGATCAGCCGCGAAATGATGGAGGAATGAAATCAAACAAATGGCACCATATGTCACCATGAAAAACATGGATATAATTTCGGCCACAAAATCAATATTTCCCATCGCCACAAAGACCAGCGCTACCAGACTACTTACCAGTATGCCATTCACCGGTTCCTGAGTGCGTTTTGATCCTTTTTCAAGCCATTGATTAAGATTTGTAAACCCAAATACTTTGTCCTTGGCAAGTGCCTGTAAAGTACGGGGAGCTACCATTATCGATCCCATGGCTGAAGACAATGTGGCCGCAATCAGTCCCAAGGGAACGATCGGACCCCATATGGCGATTTTGCTCATTATCAACTGATCATTGGCCAGGTCATCCGGACTTGCTGATACGTTTAATTTGAAAGCTGCAACCAAATAAATAATCATACCTGCCAAAGTTGCGAGGATTGTTCCCGCAGGAATTGATTTCTTAGGATCTTTAAGATCACCAGACAATCCAACTCCAGCGGCCATACCAGTGAAGGCCGGGAAAATGATGGCAAATACATAGAAAAAGCTATCACCGCTTGGCACCATTCGAATGAAATCAACAGCATGAGTTGCCTCATACTCAGTGTGCCCCATAAAAAACATCGCAATAGAAACGAAAAGAATCAACGCTACTCCGTATAGGGCTTTCATGCCAAGGTCAGCTCCTTTGACCAACATTAGTACACTGATAAACACTGTAACGGGAATACTCACCAATCTCTTATCAGAGAGGTTCAATCCATACTCAGCATTGACATAAGCAAAAACGGGATCAAATGCTTCTGCACAGGCGATAATGTAAAATGCAACAGATATTGCCTGAGAAAGATATAAGGTGACACCAATGGCTGCACCAATATTGATACCAAATGAGCGGGAAATGATGTAGTAAACTCCTCCTCCTTCAACCTTTTGATTGGTGGCAATTTCGGCCACCGCCAATGCAGTAGGTATGGTCACCAAATGACCGATCACGACGATACCAATTGTACCAAGCAACCCAACATTCCCTACAGCATAACCAAACCTTAGAAACAGGATCGCACCAAGAATAGTAGTCAAGGTGGTCATAAAGACCGGCAATGTGCCAAAATTTGCCTTTTGCGATTCGAGTTTATTCATTTAGCCAATTTTTGCCTGATAGCTCATGACGCTTTTTTACAAAAAAAACACCATTCTCTCGTACTACTTCTTTCAATCCTGTCAAGATAGCAGTAATTAGCATAGTAAACCTAACGGATTAATCATGGCTCGTCTATTTTTAGTGATTTTCATGGCTACCTTAACATCTTCAATGTTTGCTCAGGATATTGTACTTCCAGTTTGGACTAAAGAAAACATACCTTTTTCAAATGGGCAATTCGATGATCCAGAAATAAATGAAAAAGGTTATCCAATCAATGTCCAATGGCCCGAAATGTTTGTTTATCAGCCGGATCCCATTTTAGCAACCGGGACAGTTGTTATTATTTGCCCCGGAGGAGGTTATTGGGTTGAAGCCATACAACACGAAGGCCATGACATAGCCAAATGGTTGAATGATCAGGGGGTTACAGCTGTAGTACTTAAGTACCGCTTACCAACGGCAAAAAATCTAACAAGTAAATCTGAAGCTCCGCTGGCAGATGTTCAACGTGCCATCCGGACAGTTCGTTCCAAGTCTGCCGAATGGGGAATCAAGAAAAATAAAATAGGTATCATGGGTTTCTCAGCTGGAGGTCACCTTGCCTCAACCGCTGGTACTCATTATGACAATGGCAATAGTACCGCTAAAGATGTCATTGAACGAGAAAGTTGTCGACCTGATTTTCAAATACTCATCTATCCTGTTATTTCATTCAGTGAGGAATACGAACATGAGGGTTCACGAAAAGCGCTTATCGGAGACGATCCGTCTGAGAAACAGAAGCTATATTACTCTGCAGAGAAGAACGTCACAAAAGATACACCTCCGGCATTCTTATTGAGCACATCTGATGACCCAATCAGCTCGCTTAACGCATTGGAGTTATACAAGGCAATGAAAAACATGGAAGTGAAGTGTGAACTTCATATTTATGAAGAAGGCGGGCATGGTTATGGGTTAGGACGTGGAGAGATGGCTGTCAATTCCTGGCCGTTGCGTTGTAGAGAATGGATGATCGGACAGGGACTTATTTACTAATTAATCGATTATAGTTTAATCAAAATTGAACAAGAATGGATAGAAGAAAATTTTTAAGAAACGGGTCACTCGCAGCTATGATAGCACCTACTGTAGTGCAACAAGTAAGTGCCAGTCCAAAACAAAAAAAGTTTAACCTGAAGTATGCTCCACACCTGGGGATGTTCAAGCATCATGCGGGTGATGACCCTGTCGATCAGCTCAATTTCATGGCTGATCAGGGATTCACAGCTTTTGAGGATAATGGCATGAAGGGTCGTTCACTGGATACCCAGAAAGCCATGGCAGCCACAATGGAAAAGAGCGGAATTGAAATGGGTGTATTTGTGGCTCATACGATCTACTGGCAGAAGGCAAGTCTTACCACAGGGAATCAGGATTCACGCGACGAATTTCTTAAAGAGATCAAAGAGTCAGTGGAAGTTGCGAAAAGAGTCAATGCAAAATGGATGACCGTAGTACCCGGACATCTCGATCTTAAGCAGGACATGGGGTATCAAACCTCTAATGTGGTTGAATCGCTCAAGCAAGCCTCCGCCATATTAGAACCGCACAACCTTACCATGGTGTTGGAGCCATTAAATTTCATCAATCATCCTGGTCTATTTTTGACCAAAGCAGCTCAGGCTTTCTCCGTATGCAAGGCAGTTGATAGTCCCTCATGCAAGATCTTATTTGACATTTATCATCAGCAAATACAGGAAGGGAACCTGATTCGAAACATCGAAAATACCTGGGATGAGACTGCATATTATCAGATTGGTGATAACCCTGGAAGAAAGGAACCCACGACAGGTGAGATCAACTACAAGAATGTATTCAAGACCATTCATTCAAAAGGTTTTGATGGCATATTGGGCATGGAGCACGGTAACTTCTATAAAGGCAAAGAAGGAGAACAAAAGCTGCTAGCAGCTTACCGTGAAACAGATAAGTTTATCTAGCATTTTCCAATGCGCTGTAAAAAAACAGGTTGGTGAAATCAGACTTGGTGAATATCTTGGTCATGTGAATAAGAATGGGATATTCATAGCGCTGGCCTGGCCTGAAACCAGTGTTATCAGAGAGGGCAAATGGTATGACCCCTTGATGAAATTGATTGGTGTAATCAAAGCTGATCACTACAAGGTCGGTCATGCTGCGATGCTGCTGATTAATCAATCTACTGGCGACATTCGATATTTTGACTTTGGCCGTTATCATACACCCTATCAGTATGGACGGGTTAGAGATCAGGAAACTGATCCGGAATTGACCATTTCTGCTAAAGCAAAATTTCAAGACGCGACCATAACCAATCTGGAAGCAATACTCATTGACCTGCAGCACAACAAAGCTTGTCACGGTGATGGTCCCATGATCTGCTCAATGTATGACGGTATTGACTATGATGTTGCCTTTCGCTTTGCCAAACGAATGCAGTTGAAGGGGGCGATTAAATATGGCCCCCTCGAACCTCTGGGAACCAATTGTTCCAGATTTGTAGCAGCGGCTGCTCGACACAGTATTAGTCACCCATTGGTGAAATTCCTTATTAAATTCCCATATACGTTTTCGGCAACTCCAAAATTCAATCTCAGGATTATTAATAATCAACAGCGCGTATGGGTAATTGATCGTGGACAAGTCCATACTCACGACAGCTCGCTACGTAATTTGATAGGCAGCACATATGAAACTAGGTAAGTTTGACCCACCGATACAAGCACCCAATGTACCTAATAAAGCCAAATGGCTGGGTGGTCAGGGAGCGGGTTCCTGGTTTTACATTGACGCAGTTGAAGGCCTCATTTTCAACATCACCAGATTTTCACCAGATGGGATAATCGAATGTCAAAGGAATTTTGAATTAACGGAGAGTGGGTTTGACATCAACGCTTCCTACAAATTGACCTACCTCTCACATTGTTTAGAAGTACGGGTACTTCAAAACAACCAAATGCACATATTCAAGGCAATCTAGATTGATATCTAACTGTACATTCATTATTGAAACTTCCTCTTTTCAGTCAATCACACCAAATTCATAAATGCTTTTGCTGTAATAAACTTCTCCACTGTCGAGAACGACGGATGGAAAGTTTGTCTGGTTGGGTGAATCTGGATAATGCTGTGTTTCCAGGCATAACCCAACGTGCTGATCAAGTTCTATTCCATCTCTAATCTTAATATCATCACTCAAAAAATTTCCTGAATAAAACTGTACGGCAGGTTCTGTTGTAAATACTTTCATCTGCCGTCCTGATTCAGGATGAGTTAAAATGGCGCCTAATTTCAGATTATCAGAATCATTAGAAAAAATCCAGCAATGATCAAACCCATCCGTTCTGGTAAGCTGGTCATGTCGTTCATCAATCTTGTCACCAATTTTCGCAGCGGCTGTAAAATCAAAGGGTGTATCATCTACAGACTCCAACTGCCCGGTCGGAATGAGCGTTTCATCAACGGGCAGGAATTTATCAGCACGAATCTCCAGTAGATGTTCGTAGACTTCTTCTGTTGGATCTCCTGATAAATTAAAGTAACTATGATTAGTCAGGTTAACTACTGTTTGTGAATCAGTTGTCGCCCGGTACTCTATCCACAACTGATTTCGATTGTTGACCTGATAAGTTACTTCCACTTTCAAATTCCCTGGATAACCTTCCTCCATATGTAGACTAACGCGTGAGAACCTCACCCCTGCTGATTCCAGTTCATGAAAGACTTCCGCTTCCCAGACGTGCTTATCAAATCCCCGCTCGCCTCCATGCAAATGATGCTCATTTTCATTCGTACTGAGTTGATATTCCTGCTCCCGGAGCGTGAATTTACTTTGTGCTATTCTATTGGCATATCGACCGATGATTGCGCCAAAATAATTCTTGTCACTGATGTATGCCTCCAGTTGATCATATCCAAGCACAACATTTTCAAACTGCCCGTTCTTATTAGGAACAGTGATCTCTGTTACGACACCTCCATAATTACTTACACGCACGATCATTCCATGACCATTTGTAATGGTAAATAGTTTGGCACGTTCATTCCCTACTCGACCCCAGTTCTGCTCTTTGACAATGGGGCGAAGTATCTTTTGAGGTGCAACTGGTTCATTTTTTTGATTTTGATCCTTCGTCGTTGAAGTGCAACCAAACATCACAACCACAATTATTGAAACTATCCTATACATAACTCATGCGTGCTTACTAGACAATTATACAGTGATAATAGTCTCACTACCACAATAAATGGCAGGTTTGTGATATCATTTGTCAGGATTTTTGAAAGTGATCAAACTACTTTGGTCATGCTCTAAGGAAAATTGATTGTCGATTAATTTGATGATCATAAGCCAATCCCCATAACAATTTGTTGTGGGGATTTTTTATTCATGCCTGTTTGCGTTAGCCACTGACACAAATCACTTTTTCAATATCTCATCAATGACTTAGGTTATTCTCAACGCTTGACTAACAATCTACCTTGTGGTAACTTTAATAAGGGCTAATGCCTACTTTATTAACCTAAATACCACACACTATGAAATTCTTCGACGATAAACACATCAAAAACATTGTGCTGTTGGGAAGTCCTAAGTCCGGTAAAACTACATTGGCAGAAACCATGCTATTTGAAGCCGGGCTTATTACAAGAAGAGGGACTGTAGAAGAGCAGAATACGATTTCAGATTACCATGCCATAGAGCATGAAAGAGGCAATTCAGTGTACACCACACTGATGCACACTGAGTGGAGAAATTACAAAATCAACATTCTGGACACACCCGGACTCGACGATTTCGTAGGAGAAGTAGTAGCATCTGTACGTGTAGCTGATACAGCAGTTTTCCTGATCAATGCGCAGCACGGAGTGGAAGTCAGTACTGAAGTCAGTTGGGATTATGTAGATCAGTTCAAAAAGCCTACCCTTTTTGTGATCAACCAGTTGGATCACGACAAAAGCAATTTCGAAGCGTCATTCGAATCGATCAAAAGTCGCTTTGGCAGCAATGCTTGCCTAATGCAATATCCGCTCAATGAGGGTACGGAATTCAACAGCATCATAGACTTGTTGAAAATGACAATGTATGAGTTCCCAGCTGAGGGAGGGAAACCAACCAAAAAGCCGATTCCCGATAGTGAAAAAGAAAAAGCTGAAGCACTGCACAATGAGCTGGTCGAAAAGGCCGCTGAGAATGACGAAGGACTAATGGAGCAGTACTTTGAGAAAGGTACGCTGGATGAAGATGAACTTCGAGAAGGGCTTAAGATTGGCATGATGAAGCATGATGTATTCCCAGTGTTTTGCCTATCCGCTAAAACCAATATGGGCAGTGGTAGATTAATGGGTTTCATAGATAATGTAGCACCATCTGCAGTAGATGCTCTACCAGAGCACAACAGCGATGGCTCAGAAATCAAGCATGATGTAAACGCTCCAGCGGAAATCTTCATTTACAAAACACTGCAGGAGCCAAATCTTGGTAGATTGTCATTTTTCAAAGTGGTGTCAGGTGAGATTAAAGAAGGCATGGACCTGGTTAATCATCAGACACAGCAAACGGAAAGAATTAACCAATTGTTTGTAATTGATGGTCACAAGCGTGATCACATCGAAAAGCTTACTGCTGGAGATCTAGGCGCTACTCTTAAACTGAAAAACTCACATACAAACCAAACCCTCAGCATCAAGACAATCACAGAAGATGTAATGCCGATGGAATTTCCTGAAGCAAGAATTCGAACGGCGGTGGTGGCTAAGGATAGAAGCGATGAAGAGAAAATGTCTGAAGTCTTTCATAAAATGCAGGATGAAGACCCTACCCTACATGTAGAATACTCAAAAGAACTCAAACAATTGATCATGAGTGCGCAAGGTGAGTTGCACCTCTCCGTTGTAAAGTGGATCATGGAGAATGTGTATAACCTGCACATAGTGTTTGAAAAGCCACGCATCCCTTATCGCGAAAGCATTCTGAAGTCTGCTGATGCGGTTTATCGCCATAAAAAACAGACAGGTGGCGCTGGTCAATTTGCTGAAGTGCATATGAAAGTAGAACCTTATTATGAAGGAGCTCCAAATCCTACCGGACTATCTGTTAGGGGCAAAGACCTTATTGACCTGGAATGGGGTGGAAAACTCGAATTCATCAACTGCATTGTGGGAGGTGCAATAGATGCTCGATTTATTCCTTCTATTCAAAAAGGAGTTATGGAAAAAATGGAAAATGGTCCAATAACCGGAAGCTACTGCCGTGATGTGCGTGTGATCGTTTATGATGGCAAAATGCACACAGTGGACAGTAATGACATGGCGTTTAAAATGGCCGGTGTTAACGCTTTCAAAGAAGCATTTCTCAATGCTGGTCCTCAATTAATGGAACCAATATATAACCTCCGAGTAAAAGTTCCTGAGGAATTGATGGGTGAAGTGATGACTGACCTTCAAACACGAAGGGCAATCATACAGGGTATGGATTCCGATGGTCATTATCAGTTGATCCAGGCAAAAGTTCCACTTGCTGAGCTAGATAAATACACTACTTCATTGCAGTCACTTACACAAGGCAGAGCGAGCTTCTCTATGAAATTTGATGAATTTGCACCGGTGAGTTCCAGCATGCAGCAAGAATTACAAAAGCAACTTGGCGAAGAATTGGTTGAGGCATAAGATTAGTATTTTTAGTTGGTCTATACGAGGCTGTCATTTTTGTAAATGGCAGCCTCTGGTTTTTTGAAATCACAATAATCGAATATTGAAGAGGCATTTGGAATATTCTTGATTAGTTTAGTTGTAAGACCGCTTTCTATGAAGTTCAATTCCAAACAACAAAAATCCATTTACTGGCTCGCCTTCTTTTCCTTTATGGGTCCACCTGTTGGCTGGATGCTTGTCATTTTGTTTTCAAACTTGCTGGACATTCAGGGTATACTAAGCATCATGTTTAACCCCTATTTTTATGTTTATGTAGCCATATTTCTAGGATACAGCTTGGTAAGCACTCGCAATCTATTTGTCAAACTAGATGGTCAGATGCATGCCAATGATGTAGTGGGTTTGCAATCGACCATCCAAAATGTACCTCGCAATTTCTTCCTTTTTACTGCTACTTACGGCATTCTGGGGCCTCCAGTAGTAACCGCGGGTTTAGGTTTTGAAAATCATGTGTTTTATTTCTGCTGGGTGCTGGGACCAGTGGTTATTGGAACTTTCTCAATCCCCTTTTTCAATGAGTACATGCGGAGGTTTAGCAAGTATGTAGAACAGGTTCCGCTTAATCGCAATAAATACTTTTCAATTCAAACCAGACTTAACATTTCAATTATCTATTTGGTAGTTGGAGTAATGGTCATGTTATCTCTTGTTTTCTACAATATCATCTACCGAATACAACAAGGAGATATAATCTCCGTAGGTATGATCATTGCAAAACTAGGTGGCTTCACATTTTTAGGCGCGCTGATCGTTGGCATACCACTTATGCTAATTAGTCGCAACCTCAAAAATAACCTGCTGAAAGTAGGGCGTTACCTGAGTACATTTAAAAACGGTAATCTTGGCCATCGACTTGCAGTGGATCAAAGAGATGAAATTGGCCTGCTTATGGAGGACGTGCAAACGCTTTCACATCATTTCCAACAAATCATTGGAGGAATAAAATCTGGCGCAACTGACATTAGATCATTGGGCCTCAATATCAAATCAGTATCTGACACCATTGTGAAAATGGGTGAGCATCAGCAGGAAAAAGGTCAGCTACTGAGTGATAATCTGGAAAAAATTCAACTTGATGCGAGTAACAATGCTAATCATGCCTTGAAACTAAACAGCAAGGCAAAGGACATGGAGCTGGAGGTAGAGAGTGGTAATAAGGACCTCAACAATCTAGTCAAACACTTGTCTAACATCTCATCCAAACTTACCAATCTTGATGAAATATCTGGCAAGACAAATTTGCTGGCATTGAATGCTGCAGTGGAAGCCGCCAATGCTGGTGAGCATGGCAAGGGGTTCGCCGTTGTAGCTTCTGAAATAAGAGCCCTCGCTGACCGCAGTAAACAAGTAGCAGGTGAAATCCAGGATGTAACAGGTGATATTATGCAACTGTCTGAGACCTTCAGGCAAAAGTTCGTTCAATTTGGGCAGGTCGTCAACTCCAATGCAACCATGACAGACACCATCATGCTATCGTCTGGACAACAACAGGAGCTGACACAGGAAATAAATCATCAAATGGGGAGTATCAATGAGAGAATAAACTCGCTTACCGATCAAGCGAGTAACCTGGAACAGAATTCATCTCAACTGAAAGATATATCCGAGCAAATGAAAAAGAACTCGGACTACTTCAAAGTTTAAATATTCACTGATCATTCACTGCATTCCAGGAGAAATCCTCATTGTAAACACTTGAATTGATACTACCATCACCTCCAGCTGTTCCACCAGTACTAAAGAATCCCTTTATCAATCCATTGACGATTACAAATAAGTTGATTTGCTCAGTAAAAGCTATTGAAACCTGCCCAGACTCGTCTATGATGTCCTCAATGGCCACCGTTCTTGAAATATTGTAGGCGGGCACACTGATTTGAATTGTTCCTGCAACGTTATACTGTCCTGTCTCCTCGTTTCTTATCACATCAAACTCAAATGGCCACTCATCATTCGAAACTCCCACCCAGTGGCCTACAATTGTTGCACTATCAGCAATGTAGTCCAAACGTTCGATAAAGGAATTAACAGACATGGAAGTGTCCAAAATATTCACTGCAGTAGCTTCCACTTGCGTTTCACCTAGCTCAAATCCCACAAGATCATGACTCCATTCTCCGTCACTTATCTCGATTCTTCCTCCTCCATTAAAATAGAGAAAGACATCTTTATTCATTTACAAAAGTTAGACTACCGGCATTCGCTCACACTTTTCTATACAAGAAATCACGCTAGTCACTTCCTGAATGCGAAGTGCATAAAAGATATTCTTACCTTCTCTCCTACTACTCAAAATACCTTTGAGTTTCATATTTTGAAGATGGTGGCTTGTCAGTGACTGCTCCGAGCCTAGCTTTTCACATATATCCGAAACATTCATTTCATTTGAATGCGTTAATAAATCAACAATTCCAATGCGCAATGGGTGCGCAATTGTCTTTAAAATGAAGGCGACTGTTTCTAGTTTATCCTGATCAACCATGAGTTCAAAGATACATGTTAGATGAATATAGGATCATATATCATATAATACACTTATCATGATATTGCATGATTTTATTCATTAGATTAACAATTAAAAACATGAACAAACTTGTTGTCCTGATTGCAATTGGAACGGCTTCCTGGTCCTGCCAATCACCAACTGCACCTGTGAAGAGTCCACCTTCATTGTCCGAAATACTCAGTGAGAAAATACCCTATGATTCTATACTAGCTGCAATGAGCGGGGCTGACCAATATGGTATGAGAAAATATGTCATTGCCAATCTCAAAAGAGGAGCCAACAGGAGTCAAGATTCCACAACAGCGGCTCAACTTCAACGCGCACATCTGGACAACATCAACAGACTTGCAGAGGAAGGTAAATTGGTCCTGGCTGGGCCTTTCATGGATGACGAGGACGTTAGAGGGATTTATATTTTTGCAGTGGAAACCATCGAAGAAGCAGAAGCGTTAACCAAAACTGATCCGTCTATTCAAGCAGGTAGACTTGAAATGGAATTACGACCGTGGTATGGGTCAGCAGCGCTAATGTTTATTAACAACCTCCATTATAGTACGGCAAAAGAAGACATCTAATATGGCTCAACAACCCAATATCCAATGGGCGGATTTCGAGAAAATTGAAATGCGCGTAGGAACGGTTATTTCCGCGGAAGTTTTCAAGGAAGCTCGTAATCCTGCCTACAAGCTACTCGTTGACTTTGGAGAATTTGGCGAGCTTCAATCATCTGCTCAAATTACTCAACTATACCAACCAGATGATCTAATTGATAAACAAGTAATAGCGGTTATCAACTTCCCGCCAAAGCAGATTGCGAACATGATGAGCGAATGCCTGGTCATGGGGACACTTAATGAGGATGATTCCATAACTCTATTGCAACCTGAACGTAAGGTCAAAAACGGAACGAGAATTGGCTGACGCTCATCCATTCATGAAGTGAATGGATAAATCAGTCTTTCTCTTTCTGAAATCGCTTAAGTATTTTCTCCATGTGTTTGCCTGCGGCCTCTCGACCTCCAAGCCCATATGCCAGCGCTATTGTAACTGCCAGTGAGCCTAACGTCAACCCGAATGCCAATTCAACAATGGAGTTGGCAATGCCCATTGTTCTCAGTGCAATGGCAAGGAATAAACCAATGATGCCTATTCTCATCAAACCAGCCACATATTCATTGTTCTTCTTATCCATGGCTTTGTAGACGAGCTCAGCGATGGTATTGCCTATGACCACCACTAACAAACCAAACAGAATGTTTCCAGATAAATTGAGGATGGTATGGAGTACTTCTGCCAGTCGATCTAAACTCAACATCTCCACACCTGATATCACTCCGAAGAACACCATGAAGTAAAACACCATACCTGATAGAATAGTGGATAAACTAAAATCACCTATCAAGGTTAATTGCAGCTTTTCAGTTAAACTATCAGTGCCAATATTGGTCAATAGGTCCTTTAAGAAAGTGGTCAAAAACTTCCCACCTATTACGAAAAATGTAATCAGGATACCTGCGCCAACTATTCTAGGCACAGCATCCATGATATCCCTAAGGACGTTATTGATGGGTTGTGTTACTGCCTCTAATTGCAAAATATTCAAGGCTTGTATCACAAAAGGTATCAATAGGATGATGAATACAAGTTGCTGTATAAAATATATCAGTTTATCTGTGTCCTGAAAACCAATTCCTTTGGCAAGGCGATCAATTAAACTACCCGCTATCTTAACGAGATTACTTACAAATTTGGCAACTACATAACCCACCATAGAGATGGCAATTGCATAAAGAAGATTGGGTATGAATGCTACAAAACCATCAAACATGCGCTGTAGCGGATCTAGCACATAAGTCACCCCCATCATCTCCAGCACCAGCAAAAGCACAAAGAACATCATGAGGTAGTACACCAGATTGGCTAGAAACTTGTTGGTATCGACAATGGTGTTTCCAAGCAATTTTTCATCCCATTCCGTTTTCTTTAATAGTCCATGGATGATTCGCCGTACAATGGCCGAAAAAATCCATCCAACCAGGAGTACAACAACAGCACCCAGTACTCCGGGTAAAAGTGAGTTGACTTTATCAATAAATGTTTGAAAAAATTCAGGAAGCATGATTCTTGTATTTAATGATTAGGTGTCATTTTCCCTGAATATAATCATTATAACATTAATCAGAGAATCCTAATTGATTGATCTGTTCATGATTAAGTTTATCTTTCAATCAAACATTGATGTCATGAACGATCTCTTCACCTTGAAAAACAAGATAGCCCTGGTAACCGGTGCATCCAAAGGTATTGGACGGGCTTGCGCAATCGGCTTGGCCAATGCAGGTGCGGACATTGCTTTGGGTTTCAGAAATATTGATCAACAAGGGGACGTAGCTGAAGAGATAAGCAAATTGGGTCGAAAAGTCCTACCCATACAGATGGACATGTCTGATCTGGCACAAATTCACACTGCTTATGAACTCATTCAAAACCAATTTGGGGTGCTCGATATAGTTGTCAATAATGTGGGTGTTGCACCTCCAAATTTTGCTATAGACGTAACCGAACAAGATTTTGATCATACCCTCAACATCAATCTTAAGGGCACTTTCTTCTCCTGCCAGGCTGCTGGTCGCATCATGACGAAACAAGGACATGGCAAAATTATCAATATCAGCTCTCAGACAGGATTTATTGCTATACCTGAGGAATCTGTATACTGCATGACAAAAGCAGGAGTCAACCATCTCACACGTGCACTGGCATTGGAGTGGGCTCCAAAAAATGTCAGAGTCAATGCCATAGCACCAACATTTCTCGAGACTCCTGGAACCGAACCATGGTTAAAAGATCCGGATTTTAGGCAAAAAGTTATTGACCATATCCCAATGGGTCGTGTTGGTCAGGCAGAAGAAGTAGTAGGTGCCGTGGTATACCTGGCTAGTGACACTTCATCATTGGTCACCGGAGAAATCCTCAAAATTGATGGTGGCTGGACCACTCACTAAAAAAGCCCGATGAAACATCTGGCATGATGTAAACGCGTATCAAATCCATTCAATCCGCTATCATTGCATTTCAAAATTCTTTTCGTCATTTGGAATGAGATATTTAGCTGTTTTTTTATTGGTTACTGCGCTTTCAGTAGAGGCACAAACTCTTACGCAAACGGTAAGAGGAACGATCGTTGAGCAAGAAACTCAATTCCCGCTGATCGGGGCGTCTGTTATTCTTACCAGTAGTACTGAATTGGTAGGCGCTACTGCGGATATCAATGGACAATTTAGATTAGACAATGTTCCGCTAGGTCGCCAGTCTTTTAAGATTTCCTTCATAGGCTTTGAAGATGTATACCTGAGCAACATCATCGTTACTTCTGGCAAAGAAGTGATCCTAAATGTCTCCATGGAGGAATCAGCAACGCAACTCGAAAGTGTAGTAGTTACTGCCACCCAGGGAGGTGAAGCGATCAATGAAATGGCGCTTGTCAGTACTCGTTCATTCTCCGTAGAAGAAACGGATCGATATGCAGGAAGCAGAGGAGACCCAGCACGAATGGCAAGCAACTTCGCAGGGGTACTTGGTGCAGATGATTCTCGTAATGATATTGTGATTCGAGGCAACTCACCCCAGGCTGTTTTATGGCGGGTAGAAGGTATCAATATCCCAAACCCAAATCACTTCAATATCCCGGGAACTGCAGGAGGTCCGGCCTCAATGCTTAATAATAAAAATTTAGCGAACTCAGACTTCTACACAGGGGCATTTCCCGCTGAATTCGGCAACAGTATTGCCGGCGTATTTGACCTCAACATGAGAAATGGGAACAACAGTGAATACGAATTTTCAGGACAGTTTGGATTCTTAGGAACAGAATTATTTGCTGAAGGCCCTATTTCACGGAAAAACAGGTCATCATTTATTGCTTCATATCGCTACTCCACCCTGGCTCTATTTGAAGACCTAAACATCGATTTGGGAACATCAGCGGTTCCCTTCTATCAAGATGCAGCATTTAAGTTCAACTTTCCACTTAAGAACAATGGATCAATATCGCTCTTCGGTATAGGTGGAAATAGTGCAATAGATATCAAAATCAGTGACCAAATCACGCCTGATCGAGAATTCTATGGTCAGAATGATCGTGATCAATACTTCACCACCAAAGCTGGATTTGTTGGAGCGGCATATAAACAACCTTTGAGCAAGTCGACATATGTGAGTGCAACAACAGCTTTGTCCTCTGAGTCGGTTCACGCCTATCACGAGTTTATATTCAGACATGTCAATGCCCAAGACAATTATGAATTAGACTCTTTGTGGAACATGCTGGACTATACTTTCACTACGAATAAATGGTCAACCAACCTTTTTCTAGCGCATAAGAAGGGCACGAATGATGTAATCAACGTGGGCCTAAATGCTGACATGTACTTCATCAATGTAATTGATAGCGTTCGGGAAATAGCACCGACAAGACCAAATTATGGAAATTGGACAACAAGGTGGGATTCAGATGCCTCCGGATTGTTACTACAGCCATTTGTACAATGGAAGCATGAATTCGGAAGTGACCTCAAAATGACATTGGGTGTCCATAGTCAATACTTCTCTCTTTCAAAAAGCTTTGTTCCCTTTGAACCACGTTTCGCTATCAAGTATGAAAAAGGAGCTAATGTTTTCGAATTTGGCACTGGACTTCATAGTCAAATACAACCCATTTACATGTACTTCTATGGCACATCCAGAGACAGCAATGGAACTCCGATACCGGATAATCTTGAAATGGATTTTTCAAGGAGTCTTCAAATCGTTGGTGGTTATCAACGTATTATTGGATCAAATATCCGAGTGAAATCAGAAGTTTACTATCAGCACTTGTTCAATATCCCGGTTGAAGCACAACCCTCATCCTTTTCATTAGTCAATACAGGAGCAGGATTTTCAAGGTTCTTTCCAAATCCATTGGTCAACGAAGGTGTGGGACGAAATTTTGGCACTGAACTGACAGTTGAAAAATATTTCAGTAATGGGTACATGTTCTTGCTTACCGGTGCACTATTTGATGCAAAATATCAGGGTAGTGATGGCATCTGGAGAGACACAGATTTCAATGGTAACTATGTTGCAAATGGTCTTTTCACTAAGGAGTTTAAAATCAAAGAGCGAAATACGCTAGCTCTGGGCACCAAACTTACCACTGCTGGTGGTAGAAGGTATGGGCCGGTCGATCGAGCTGCTTCAGAATTGGAGAAAGAGGTAATCTATGTAGATAGTGAACGCAACTCCCTTCAATTCAAACCATACTTTCGAGCAGACCTTAAGATCAACTACCGGGTTAATTTAAAGCGGGTAACACACGAGATAGCATTTGACTTGGTCAATCTATTGGATACACAAAATATTCTCTCTTTGACCTATGCACCAAATGAATTTGATCCAACAGCAAATCCGGTTAGGGAAAACTATCAGTTAGGCTTTTTGCCATTGTTTTATTACAAGGTTGATTTCTGATCTTTGAGGTTTGATCTAATTGTATTACATTTGTATTACACTGAATAGAGTGATGCTAAATGTCAGATTAAATAAGGAAACCGAAAAGAAATTGGCTGACTATACCCAGGAGAACGGCATATCCAAATCTACAGTGGTCAAGGAGGCATTGGCCCTTTACTTCAGAAAGGCGCAAGCATCAAAGACACCATTTGAGCTTGGGTCTGATCTGTTTGGAGGAGATGGTGGTCAAAACCCTAACGCATCCAGGGATTACAAGCAACTTCTCAAAAAGAAGCTAAGTGAAAAGCATTCTCATTGACGCTGGGCCACTGATCGCTCTTTTCGATCGTAGTGACAGCTATCACCTAAAGGCACTACATTTTGTAGAACAATTTCAAGGTACATTCTGGAGCACATGGCCTGTCATCACTGAAGTTAGCCACATGCTAGATTTCAGCACCAAATCCCAAATCAATTTTCTCAAGTGGTTAGAACGTGGAGGCGTACGGATATTTGAAATGCAAAAGCTTCATTTATCACGGTTGATAGAACTGACCGAAAAATTCGATGATGTTCCGATGGATTTAGCAGATGCTTCCTTAATTGTAGCGTCTGAAGCACTTAATCTCAATCAAATCGCCAGTATAGATTCTGACTTCTACATTTATCGTGATATAAGAAATCAATACTTGAACAATGTGTTTTCATGATTGGCTAACTTAAGGAAGTCAAACGTTAATGATTGCCTGTCAAACACAGATGTCTTTGAATCAAACTGTGTCTTCGTTATTTAGGAGCCAAATAATCTAAGTGCAATGTTATCCTCTTTTATATCAAGAACGAGTATAATTTTCATACTGCAATTGCTATCGATTCCGGTTTTATGCCAGATAGACACGGTAGCTGAAGCGTCCAATGTAATTTCCGACCAATACTTTAACAAAGGACTCATCAACGATCCACTTGGTTTAATTCAAGGGAGAATTCCAGGACTACTTGTTTCCAAACCAGGCGGTGACCCAAATCAATTATTTCATGCTCAAATACGCGGACTCACCACCTTTTCCGGACAAGATCAACCACTGATCGTCATTGATGGTATCTATGGTGCATCCATTAACTTGATTGACCCTGCAGACATAGCTGCTATGCGCTTGATTAAAACCGGACCTGAAGCCAGTAAATATGGTCTACAAGGCAATGGGGGAATAATCGAAATTGAAACAAAAAAGGCAAATCAAGCAGATCCCTTTATGAGGTATCACACTTCGTTATCCCTTAGCAGTTTATCAAACTCCATTCCAAATCTGGATGCTTCCAGCTACAAACAATTGAATGGTGCCATTGATTTTGGTTCAGCAACAAATTGGATAGATGAAATCGTTCGTAAGGGCGTTTCCCAAGTGCATAATTTAGCGCTAGGTCAATCAAAAAATAATTTTAATTATAATGCGGCAATCAACTATAGGTCTGTAGAAGGAATCGCAACAAACACTGGATATGACCGGCTCAACCTGAGAATGCAAATGAGCCAAAAGGCGCTCAATGACAAATTCGTCCTGAAGCTTAGTGGAGCATTCAATGCTAAGTCGGCTGACATGGGCCGAAATGAAGTTTTTAAATACGCGATGATTGCCAATCCAACAATGCCCGTTTCTTACGATGGTACGGCTGGACTAGTGGATGCAGGAGGATACAGCGAACGACAAATATTCGATTTCTTCAACCCCGTTGCTATCCAACAACAGATTATCAATAAAACGTCGACCAATGACTTAATGATTGGACTTAATGTTTCCTATGATCTTGACAACCTGATAGAAGGCCTGTCAGTTTCTTCCGTGTTTACTAACCACAGACAAAATTTCAATTCAAATTTTTATACCCCAAAGACAGCCTGGTTCCTCAACGGCATGAATCGTAATGGACTAGCAACTAAAGGTTGGAATTCTGTTAACAAATCTCAACTGTCCTCCCGCATTCGGTTGGTTCGTCAGTCTGGATTGTCAAGATTGACCGCTCAACTTGGCCATGATTTACAAAATAGTTTTGGTGAAGGAATAGACATAAGCGGAGGTAACTTCCTGACTGATGCCTTTACTTATAACAATTTAGGCGCAGCATTGGATTTTGCAAATGGACTTGGATATGTTGATTCTTATGCTGAGAAATCTACGATTGCAGGGTACTTTGCTCAATCTCAGTTCAATTATCAAGACAAATATTTCCTCAACGCTTTGATCAGAGCAGATGGAGCTTCCAGCCTTGGTGAAAATAACAAATGGGGTCTGTTTCCGGCTTTTGAGCTAGGAGCTAATCTGAATGAGTTAAGTAAAAAAATTCGATTGAGTGTATTTCAAATCAAGGGAAGCTGGAGCCAAACCGGTGGACTGCCTTATGAAGCATACTTGTCTCAGGGCATCTATAGTCCTTCATCATTGTTCTACTACAATGGATCCTATATTTCATCAATGGTGGCAACAAGCAATCAAAATAATGACCTCAAGTGGGAGGAAAAACGCGAATGGAATTTAAACGCCAACTGGCGATCTAGCTCAAGTAAATTCCATGGATCCATTGACTTGTATAATAGAACAATGAATGACCTCATCATGCCAGTCAATGTCCCTGTACCTCCCAATATTGCCCCGACAACTCATGCAAATGTTGGTGCATTGTCCGCCAAAGGAGTGGAGGTTTCATTAGGCTATTTTATTCTCAACCAGTCTGACTTGTCCTACCGCGTCAACTTGCTCTATGCAAGTAATCAAACCCAATTAGACGCATTAATGAATGAGGAATATTTAGCATCAAATAGTGACGAGATATTGCTAGGTAATCCGGGAGCTCCCGGATTTGGTAGTGTAAGTATGATCAGAGCTAGCCCCGGTGAAAAAGTGGGGAATATCTATGGACCGGTGTTTGATGGTGTGGATGACGATGGGCAACCTGTCCTATTGGATCAGGATGGAGATGGCTATTATTGCCAGTGTCCAGAAGACAGCAAAGTAATTGGAAATGCTCAGCCTAAACATGTCTTGAGTTCCTTCCATGATTTAAAATGGAAAAACTTCGATGTTAATCTCTTTTTCTCTGGCGTGTTTGGTCATGATTTGATCAATACATATCGGTTGTTTTATGAAAACGAAATTTTTTCAACCGTCAGCAGCTACAATGTAGTTGAAAGCAAACTAGCTCAACCCATCCGCTCATATTCGCCATTTAGTGACTTATTCGTTGAAGATGCTTCTTATCTTAAGCTTGACAACCTTGTGCTTGGCTATACCTTTAGCAAAAACCAATCCTCTATTCGAATATATTTTGCAGCTCAAAACTTATTGACGATCACTGGCTACACGGGTGTCGACCCATCAGTCCGTTTGTTAGACGATGGCGGCTTTGGCCACCTTACTTTATTGACCCCAGGAATTGAAAGAAGGAATCAATACTTTCCAAGTCGCACCTTTACAATGGGAGTGACAATAAAACTGGAGTAAGGTTAAGGTCTCACATTGACACCAGCCCCAGCTCCAAGCAATCCGGTACTAAGTGTAAGTCGAAAGAAAAATCGACCATTCGGTTTTTGAAATCTGTATCCTATCGATGCTACCGGTAGGACACGAGGTGCCCATACTTCCTCAAAAGATCTTGAATATGCAAGTCCTAATTTGGTCTCAAAGAACCCCCTCTTTTTGGGCTTCATCCTTGTATAGGTAAGGTGACCTCCTACCTGCTTCCAGGCATCTGGCACAAGTAAAGTCGTAAGCCCGGTGGTTACTCCATGATAGGCCTTGCCTCTATATGTCAGGGCATCAAAGCTTAGATTAGTTGAAAATACTAGCAATGATGTATGGGCAGAAATACTGTAAATGTTTGAAAAATCCTCTTCTGCTACAACTTGCGCTTTAGTTACAAATGAGGCTAGAAAAAGTATGAGGCAAATAACTGTTTTCATAAATCCCTTCATGATACAATCATCCTAAATATTTTTATTGCGCATAACTAATTACTTATATTTTTTGATTCAATTTGTTCATCACATCCGCAAATTGTGATTTTGTTGTCACGATGTTTCTGCAACGGTCATTGGAAATAAGTGCATTGATTTTAGCATCAATTTCTCAAAAATGATACAATTCCCAAACCATCACATAAGCTGCAAGGACTATATTAATCGCTCCTTAAACCCTTCAAAATCAGCCCCAATTGAATCGAACACAGCCTCTTTCTTTAGCAGAGATGCTACTTTATCTCCGAAATCCAACTGATGACCCATTGCTTTTTCAACAACATCTAAAAACTTGACCGGGTGCGCTGTTTCCAGGAAAATACCAGTTTCATCATCGCCTAATTCATTCACCAGAGATTGAAATCCTATTGATCCATGCGGATCCAATAAGTAATCAGTGGCTTCTTTGCACGATTTGATGGTTTGGAGAATTTCAGAATCTTCCATCGAAAAACCTGAAATCTGCTTGGTCATTTCGGCATGGCTGCCATTGAACAGCTCAACCATTCTCACAAAGTTGCTCGGATCACCTACGTCCATCGCGTTGGCGTAAGTCTGCACCGATGGACGGGGTACATATTCTCCGGTTATCAGATAATCCGGAACCACGTGATTGCTATTGCTTGCGGCAATGAATCGACTAATGGGTAATCCCATTTTCCAAGCCATCAAGCCAGCTGTTATATTCCCATAATTGCCGCTAGGGACAGCAACAACTACATTATCCCAAGTCGGAACTTGTTGCATCGCATAGAAATAATAAAAAGACTGTGGGATCAATCTTGCAATATTGATGGAGTTGGCCGACGACAAATTAAGCTTCCTGTTGAGGTCATCATCCAAAAAGGCTTGTTTGACCAATGCTTGGCAATCATCGAAAGTACCATCCACTTCAAAAGCTTTAATGTTATCACCCCATGTTGTAAGCTGCTTTTTCTGAATCTCACTAACCTTGCCTTTGGGATAAAGGATCTTGACTTCAACACCAGGTACATTATGAAATCCCGCGGCTACCGCACTACCAGTATCACCTGATGTTGCAACCAAAATGGTGACCGCCCTACCTGATTTGGCAGTAAAGTATCCCATACATCTGGATAGGAACCTTGCTCCCATATCTTTGAATGCCCAGGTGGGGCCATGAAACAATTCAAGTGAGAAGATGTTGTCGGTCACTTTTGTCAATGGCAAGTCAAAGTCAACCGTCTCTTCTACAATTCTGAACAAGTCATCAGCTGGTATTTCGTCTCCTACAAACTGACTTGCTACCTTATATCCAATCTCTGCTTTACTGTGCTGCTTCAGCTCATTGAGCCAGCTAGAATCTAATGATGGAATTATTTCAGGAAAGTACAACCCATTATCCGGTGGCAAACTTTTGAAAATAGCATCCTCAAAATTTGCAGTGATTGAGTTGGTTTTGGTACTATAGAATTTCATATTACTTCTGCCCCAGTCGCATTGATTGGTGATATAAAGGAACGAATTTCTATTCCCTGTTCATCATAAAGTTTTTGTGCATTCTCCCTGATGGCCTCAGACTTGCTCCTATCGTTGGTCAAGGCAAACATGCTCGGACCAGAACCAGAGATATTGAAACCAAGTGCTCCTTTTTCCATGGCCATTGCTTTCACCTCATCATAATAAGGAATCAAAATACTTCTAACAGGCTCCACGATCACATCCTGTAGTGATCTGCCTATGCGCGCAAAATTCCCTTCAATCAATCCGCTTACCAATCCTGCCACATTGCCCCATTGAGCAACTGCATCCGAAAGATTAACCTGTTTCTTTAAAATCTTTTTGGCATCTGAAGTCTTGACCTCTACCAGTGGGAATATGACAACCACTTCTAATTCTTTTGGAAACGGGATATTAAATAAATCCAGTGGGTCATAGCTACGGATCACCGTAAATCCTCCCATCAAACTGGGCGCTACATTATCTGCATGTGGTTTAGAGCTAGCAGCCCGTTCGCCTTCCATGGCAAATTGCACCAATTCTGCTTTTGAATACGGCCTATCCAGCAACTCATTGGCCGCAAAAACAGCTGCGGCACTACTGGAAGCACTTGAGCCAAGCCCGCTCCCTGCAGCGATATTCTTTTTAATTGAAAGCTCAAACCCCTGCTTACTTCCAAGCGCTTCTAACATTGCCTTGATGGAGACCGTTGCTACATTTTTCTCAGGATCAGTTGGAATGCCTTCAGCACCTTCAATTGAAGTGACCACCAATTCACTATCCGTTCGCTTTTTGAGCGTTAACTCATCTCCTACATCGGTCAATGCAAATCCGAGAATATCATAACCACAACCAACATTGGCTACTGTGGCTGGGGCAAATACCTTAATCTCATCCATGTGCATTGGCCACTTTCATGATGTCCGCAAATATGCCGGATGCTGTTACATCGGCTCCTGCTCCTGCTCCTTTCACAACCAGAGGTTGCTCGGCATATCGATCTGTATAAAACAACACGATGTTGTCCTTTCCAGCCAAATGCCAGAAGGGATGATCCTCACCTACTTCCTGTAACCCGGCTTCTGCATTACCATCCTCGAAACTTGCTACATATCGCAGTTTCTTTCCATTGGAAGCAGCCTTATCATAGATCGCTTTGAAATGAGCTTCTTCCTGCTCTACTGATTTCAAAAAGGCTTCCACACTGCTTTCATTCATACAAGGTTTTGGTACGAATGAGCGCCCAGCAACGTCTTCCATGTCGAGTTGATGGCCACTTTCCCTTGCTAAAATCAAAATTTTACGCATTACATCTTCGCCACTCAAATCAAGGCGCGGATCAGGTTCTGTGTATCCTTCTTCCTTGGCTTGTTTCACAATTTGTGAGAACAGCACTTTACCATCATAATGGTTAAAAATATAGTTGAGTGTACCTGATAGCACAGCTTCTATCTTGTGGACTCTGTCTCCACTTTTCATCAAATCGTTTAACGTTGAAATAACCGGTAATCCGGCGCACACATTTGTTTCGAACAAAAAATTGGCCCTGTACTTTCTCGATAGATGGTTAAGTGTTTTGTAGTGCTGAAACGGACTCGTAGCAGCTATCTTATTCGGAGTGACCACCGAAATGCTTTTCTTCAATATTTCTGGATATAAATCAGCAATATCATAGGAACCTGTTACGTCCAGGAATATGCTGTTGCGCATATTGAGTTCGAACATTTGAGACAAGAACTCATTGGGCGTATAAGCAGTTCCCTGATGCAGCAGTGTCGTCCATTTGTCAAGGGTAACTCCATCAGCATCCAGATACATTTTCTTGCTATTGGCCATTGCCGCTACTCGCAACTCAATGTGATACCGTTCCTTCAGATATTTATTCTGTTTTTGAATTTGTGACAGCAAAGCAGATCCCACATTGCCCACCCCGATCATGAACAAGTTCATGGTCTTGATTTCTTCTGTAAAGAAGCTTTCATGCAAACATGAAATTCCCTTTTTAAGATCATTTTGATCAATAACAATGGTGATATTACGTTCGGACGAGCCTTGCGCAATCGCCTTGATACTCACTCCATTCTTTCCAAGGGTATTGAACATCTGTCCACTAATGCCTACCTGGTTTTTCATATTGGAACCAACCAGCGCCACTATTGCCATGTTGTCCTCAACTTCTACCTGATTGACTTTATGCAGTTTGATCTCATATTCAAAAGCACGATTGATAGCAACTACAGCGCGATTAACAGAATGGCTCTCAATTCCTACACAAATCGTATGTTCAGAAGATGCTTGCGTAATCATGATTACGTTCACTTTTTCTTCTGAAAGCGCACCAAACAACCTTGATGAGAAATTGGGGATCCCAACCATACCGCTTCCACTCAAATTGAGCAAGCTAATATCTCTGATCGAGGAAATTCCTCTTATCGTATTGGCATCTTCCCAGGAACGTGTGACTGTCGTGCCTTCATCAGCTGGCCGAAAAGTATTCTTAATTTTGATCGTGATGTTTTTCTCTAATGCTGGCTGAATGGATGGAGGATAAATCACCTTTGCGCCGAAATGCGACAATTCAAGCGCCTCCTCATAACTCAAATGTGAGATCACCGTTGCATCAGATACCAACCTTGGATCTGCCGTCATCAATCCACTTACATCTGTCCAGATTTCAAGTGTATCCACCTTGTAAAAATTGGCGAAGAGGGCAGCACTAAAATCAGATCCGCCTCGTCCCAGTGTGATGAGCTCGCCCTTTTCAGTACTCGCAATAAATCCCGGACTGATAGAGATGCGACCAAGAGAAGAAATCAATTCCTGAGCTTTATAGCTACTCACCCTCATGTCAACCTTTCCTTCCCCAAAAGACTCATCACAAGTGATCACCTGGAGCGGATCAATGAGATAAACATCCTTGGTGTCGGCATTGATAAAATTGTAAATTATCAATGAACTCAATCGTTCTCCAAAGCTCCATACAAAGTCTCTTGACTTGGCGGTCACCTCTTTAAGCAAGAAGACCCCCTTCAAAACGTCCTCAAGTTCATTGAGGATCATTTTTATGGCCCCAAGTACTCCACTTTGTATTTTGACTGGCAGAAGCTCCTTAGTCATCAGAAGATGCTGACGCTCGATCTCCTTGACCACTTCTTCATACTTTTCATTTCCCGTTACCGCCAACTCGATTGCACGTTCCAGTTTGTTGGTAATACCCCCCACAGCTGAAACGACCACAATCACCTGATCATGTTTGCTGCGATCGAGCACTATTTCCTTAACCTGTCTGATTGACTCTGCTGAGCCGACAGAGGTGCCTCCGAATTTGAGTACGAGCATTTACTTACTTGCTATATAGTTGCAAATCCAATCTCCTACTTCAGAAGTGGAATATGAAGTTCCTTCCCCGGACAAGTCTACTGTTACATACGCTTGTTTGATGGATTCCTCAACAGCTTCTCTGATCAAAGCTCCTTCTTCTTTCAAAGAGAAAGCGTACTCAAACATCATCGCTGCTGACAGTATTGTGGCAATTGGGTTAGCAATGTTCTTGCCGGCTGCCTGCGGATAAGATCCATGAATAGGTTCAAATACAGAGGTGTGAACACCTACAGATGCTGATGGCAATAGTCCTAGTGATCCACTGATCACACTTGCCTCATCCGTTAGGATGTCTCCAAACATATTTTCAGTGACCAGTACATCAAAATTCTTTGGCCACTGGATCATCTGCATGGCTGCATTGTCCACAAACATATACTCAACTTCGATTTCAGGATAGTTAGGTTCCATTTCCTGTGCTACCTCTCTCCAAAGTCTTGAAGTCGCCAAAACATTCGCTTTGTCAACAACAGTTAATTTCTTTCTGCGCTTAGCTGCAAAATCAAATCCTAACTTCAGTATTCTTTCGATTTCATCTCTGGTATAAACTGAAGAGTCGTACGCTGTATTGCCATCTTCTGAACGGCCTTGTGGTTTACCGAAATAGATACCACCGGTCAACTCTCTAATGCAAACAAAATCCGCACCATCTACCAATTCTGTTTTTAGCGGAGACTTTTCTTTCAAAGAGTCAAAAATGGTCAACGGACGAATGTTGGCATACAAGCCTAGCTTTTTTCTCATCAACAACAGTCCTTGCTCTGGGCGGACCTTTGCATTTGGATCATTATCGAACTTAGGATCACCTATTGCCCCAAACAATACGGCATCAGATTTCATGCATAGCTCATGTGTCTCATCCGGGTAAGGAGCTCCTACTTTGTCAATTGCAGCTGCACCGGTGATGCCATGCTCATGCGTCAAAGTATGACCAAATTTTTCTGCAATTGCTTTTGTTACTTTTAGTGCTTCTTCGGTGATTTCCGGACCAATGCCATCTCCTGGCAATACCGCAATGTTTAGGTTCATGATTCTATTGATTAAATAATTTCTGCAAACTTATGAGTCGTTGCGTAAAAACGACATAAAATGCCGTTTTTGTGATTTTACCAATTGCTTGGTGTCACCTGCAAGGACGATTATTTTCTATTCTATTGTTACGCTAATGTTTTCTGCCGCTTAGCAATTTGAGGTGGTTGATACTCGCCTGCTTCACCCTGGATAAGGTTTAGCATCTTTTCTGTGGCTTTTATTGCGGCAAATGTCTGATCGGTATCTACACCACGCGTTGTAAACTCACGATTGATGGTCTGCCAGGTAATTTTTGTTTCTACCAGCGCATCCGTTTTACCCCCAGGAGGAATGGTCACACTGTAGTCTTCAAGTTTGGGTAGGTTTCTTTTCAGCTTTTTGGTGTAGATGCTCTTCAACGCATTCATAAATGCATCATACTGACCATCTCCGCTTGCATTTGCCTCATACTGCTTGCCATCAACCTCCAAAGCCACTGAAGCTACTGGACGCAGACCTTTTGTATGAGACAAGTTGTAGTTAACAATTCGTACACTGTCCTGGATATCATCAAAATCCAACACATCAGCCACAATGTAAGGTAAATCCTCTAAGGTGACCTGCTCCTTTTTGTCTCCCAATGCAATGACTCTTTCCGTTACTTTCTTGAGTGATGCATCATCCAACTCTATGCCTATCTCGGCAAGATTCTTTTTGATATTGGCTTTACCAGAAGTTTTACCCAACGCATACTTTCTCTCACGTCCAAATCTCTCAGGTAGCAAAGCATTGAAATAAAGGTTATCCTTGGAATCTCCGTCGGCATGTACGCCACATGCCTGAGTGAATACATTATCCCCAACCAAAGGTTTGTTAGCGGGAATACGTTGACCGGAAAAAGTTTCTACAATCTTTGAAACTCTGAATAATTTATCTTCAACAACATTGGTATCAACATCGAGATGATCTTTCAAGGCAGCAATAGTACTGCTTAGCACTGAGTTGCCAGCACGCTCTCCCAATCCATTCACGGTAGTATGGATACAATCCGCACCAGCGCGCACAGCTTCCATTGAATTGGCTATGGCCAAATCGTAATCGTTATGTGCATGAAAGTCAAATTTCTTATCAGGATATCGATCTTTCATTTCCTTGACAAAATCGTATGACTGACGATGGGTAAGGATGCCCAATGTGTCTGGTAACATGAAACGATCTATTGGAACATTCTTCAGAGCATCCATCAGAAAAAACACATAATCCTTTGAATTGATCATCCCATTGGACCAATCTTCCAGGTAAACATTGACACGGATACCCAAAGATGCTGCGTAACTAACAGCTTGATTTAGGTCAGCGGCATGCTCCTCCGGTGTTTTTCTCAATTGCCCCTTGACGTGCTTTAATGAGCCTTTGCCAAGCAGGTTTAATACTTTCCCTCCAACACTATCTATCCAATCTACTGATACTCCTCCATCTACAAAGCCTAAAATCTCGATCTTCTCTAAATGCCCATTTTGACCTGACCAATCGATGATCATCTCCGCAGCACTCTTCTCTCCTGAAGAAACACGCGCTGACGCAATCTCAAGACGATCCACCTTTACCTCATCCAGTAGAATTTTGGCTAGTGTTAGTTTTTCTGAGTCTGTAAATGAAACACCGGAAGTTTGCTCCCCATCCCTTAACGTAGTATCCAGTATTTTGACCTGCATGGTTTTATTATCTCTGCTTTTCGAAAGCTTCTATATCGTCCTTTATACTCACCAGATAGTCGATATCATCATATCCATTGAGTAGACATTCCTTTTTATATCCGTTGATTTCAAAGGAAATTTCTTCACCTGTTGCATCCAAAATCAGTTTCTGATTAGGAAGGTCTACTGTGAAGGTCGTTGAATTATCCTTTTCTATTAAATCAAAAATCGTCTGTAATTGTTCCGCATTGACCTGAATGGGTAGTAAACCATTGTTCAATGCATTACCCTTAAAAATATCTGCAAAAAAGCTGGAGATCACTACTTTGAATCCATAATCGTAAATCGACCAGGCAGCATGCTCTCGACTCGAGCCACTTCCAAAGTTTTTACCTCCTACCAGAATCTGACCTGAGTATTGACTTTGATTTAAAACAAAGTCCGGAATAGGATTGTTTGATTTGTCATATCTCCAGTCGCGGAACAGGTTATCTCCAAATCCCTTCCGTTCTACCGCCTTAAGAAATCTCGCAGGTATGATTTGATCCGTGTCCACATTCTCTATTGGCAATGGAACAGCTCTACTGGTTATTTTTTCAAATTTATCTATTGGCATTTCTGTAATCTCTTAGTTTAAAAATTCACGAGGATCAGCTACTTCTCCTTTTACCGCACAGGCTGCAGCAACTAGTGGACTAGCGAGCAATGTTCTGGCGCCTGGCCCTTGCCTTCCTTCAAAGTTTCTGTTAGATGTCGAAACTGCATACTTGCCGGCCGGTATCTTATCATCGTTCATCGCAAGACAAGCTGAGCATCCCGGTTGACGCAGAACGAAACCTGCGCTTTCCAAAATCTCAATCAGTCCTTCTTCTTTGGCCTGAGCTTCCACTTGCTTTGATCCTGGCACTATCCAGGCGGTCACATTATCTGCTTTTTGCTTACCCTTGATAAAGGTGGCAAATTCACGTAAATCTTCTATTCGTCCATTGGTACAGCTTCCAACAAACACATAATCTATTTTCTTTCCTTTGATGGCATCACCGCCTGTAAAACCCATGTAGTCTAGTGACTTTTCAAAAGTTGGGCGTTCAGTAGCATCAACCGCAGCTGCCGCTGGAATGCTCCCTGAAACTTTCATTCCCATTCCTGGATTTGTGCCAAAAGTGATCATTGGTTCAATATCATCGGCATCAAAGGTATGTGTAGTATCGAACTGCGCTCCTTCATCTGTTTTCAGTGTTTTCCACTTAGCCAATTGCTCGTCCCAATCAGCTCCAGCAGGTGCGAACTCTCTACCCTGGATGTAATCGAATGTTGTCTGATCTGGTGCGATAAGTCCTCCTCTTGCACCACATTCGATACTCATGTTACAAAGTGTCATTCTACCTTCCATAGACAATGATCGAATGGCAGATCCAGCAAATTCAATGAAATGTCCCGTTCCACCGGAAGTAGTGATTTTTGAAATCACGTACAAGGCAATGTCCTTAGCAGTCACGCCTTTCTTCAATTCACCATCTACCTGAATCAACATCTTTTTAGGTTTAGGTTGCATGATACACTGGGTACCTAATACCATTTCAACTTCACTGGTACCTATCCCAAATGCAACAGCTCCAAAAGCCCCATGCGTAGAGGTATGACTATCTCCGCACACGATTGTCATGCCTGGTCTGGTTAGTCCCAGCTCAGGTCCAATCACGTGAACGATTCCCTGCCATTTGTGTAGCAATCCATACACATCAATATCATGCTTTTCGCAATTGCTCATCAGTTTTTCTACCTGATTTTTTGATAGCTCATCTTTGATGCTCAAGTGCTGATCAATAGTCGGAATATTGTGATCAGGAGTAGCTGTCGTTAGTTTAGGCCTGGCTACTTTCATTCCTCTATTTTCAAGTCCAAGAAAAGCTACCGGGCTGGTAACCTCATGGATAAATTGTCTGTCGATGTACAGAACATTCGGACCATCATTGATGGCCTTTACAACGTGCGCATCCCACACTTTGTCGAATAAGGTACTTGGTTGACTCATTTGTCGTATTTAGTAATAATCTTTTATGCTTCTACTTCTTGTTCTTCTTTTGTGACCTGAACGGTGGCAGGTTCCATTTTGTTGGCTGCTTCCAGATATGCTTCGACAGCCGATGTAATCAGATCCACATGTGAGGCAAAACCATGATAGATTTTGCCTTTGGCATTTTTCAACTGTACATGTACTTTGCCGACTGACTCGCTCGTTTTCGAAAATGCCTGAATTAAGATCTCGTCTATATAAGCATCTCTATTGAGTATTTTCTTCACTGCCTTAAGCGCAGCATCCATACCCCCAACTCCTGACTGAGACGCCTCAAATTTTTCACCTCCAATATCTAACCTGACAGTTGCCACAGGGATCATATTGGTTCCGGTGATTACCTGAACATGATCCAACTTCGCGTGAATCTTCATTTTATTGACCTTACCCATCAAGCCTTCCAGGTCCTCATCAGCAATGTCTTTTTTGGTATCCGCCAATTCAAGGAAGCTGTCATATACTTTGTCAACTTCCTCCTTAGACAAGGTATACCCCAACACATCTAATCTATGCTTGAGCGCTGCTCGACCACTTCGTGCAGTCAATACAATCGAAGACTCATGCATGCCTACTTCAACAGGGTCAATGATCTCGTAGTTCTCTCTCAGTTTTAATACGCCATCCTGATGAATTCCTGATGAGTGTGCAAATGCATTTCGACCTACAATGGCTTTATTGGGTTGTACGGGCATATTCATCAAATTGCTCACTAACCTGCTGGTCTCATAAATTTTCGGTGTATTGATGTTCGTCTCAATACCAAAATCCTTGTGAGATTTGAACGTCATGACAACCTCCTCTAATGAAGTGTTGCCTGCCCGTTCGCCAATACCATTCATGGTTACCTCAACTTGTCTTGCACCATTCAAGACCCCTGTTACAGAGTTAGCGGTTGCCATTCCCAGGTCATTGTGACAATGTGTTGAGATGATTGCTTTCTCTATTCCTTTGACGTTTTCTTTTAGGTACTTGATTTTTTCTCCATACATCTCTGGCAGGCAGTAGCCAGTCGTATCTGGAATATTCAGTACAGTTGCTCCAGCAGCAATCACTGCTTCGCAAATTCTAGCCAAGTACTCATTGCTCGTTCTTCCGGCATCCTCGGCATAGAATTCAACATCCTCCACATACTTCTTGGCGTACTTTACAGCATGTACTGCTCTTTCGAGCACTTTATCCTCCGTACTCATCAGCTTGTGATGTACATGCAGATAACTGGTTCCAATGCCTGTATGGATTCGTTTTCTTTTTGCATATTTCAGCGATTCGGCGGCAACATCAATGTCTTTTTCTACGGCCCGAGTTAGTGCACAAATAGTCGGCCATGTTACGGCCTTAGATAACTCCTGAACTGATTGAAAATCACCAGGACTCGAAATAGGAAATCCTGCTTCAATAATATCAACTCCTAGCTCCTCCAATGCTCGGGCAACCTCGATTTTTTCAGGGGTATTCAATTTGCAACCGGGAACCTGCTCCCCATCACGCAATGTGGTATCGAAAATGTAAAGTTTATCTGCCATTTGTTTGAGTATTAAGTATTAAGTACCAAGTACAAAGTATTGATTACAAGGCATTAAGAACTAAGTACCAAGTACAAGAAAGTCTTAATACCTGGTACTTAATTCTTACTACTTTTAGTCGTTATTCTCAGGTCTTAATTTGCGAACCGCTTTACCAGCACGCCACATTTCTGACTCTTCAAGTTCCTTCAACTCCGCCTCAAGCTTCACTCTGTAATCGGACTGTGAGTTAGCATCAATAGATTTTTGCGCTTCTTCACCGTCAATAACTGACTTGTAAAGCTTTTCGAATACTGGCTTTGTTGCTTCGTAAAATGGTCCCATCCAATCCAAAGCACCTCTTTGTGCTGTTGTTGAACAGTTGGCATACATCCAATCCATGCCATTTTCAGCAATCAATGGATAAAGTGACTGAGTTGCCTCCTCTACTGTCTCATTAAATGCTTCAGATGGAGAGTGACCGTTTGCTCTCAATACTTCATACTGAGCTCTGAACAATCCCTGAATTGCGCCCATCAATGTTCCTCTTTCTCCTGTCAAATCAGAAGACACTTCTTTGTAGAAGTCAGTTTCGAACAAATAACCAGAACCAACACCAATTCCTAAGGCTATGGCCTTATTGCGTGCATTTCCTGTAGCGTCCTGATGAACTGCAAAACTTGAGTTCAAACCTTTCCCCTCCAAAAACAATCTTCTTAGTGAAGTTCCAGATCCTTTAGGTGCAACCAATATGACATCTACATCTGCTGGCGGTATAATACCTGTCTTTTCTTTATAAGTAACGCCAAAACCATGTGAAAAATAAAGCGTTTTACCGGCTGATAAGTGTTTTTTGATTGTTGGCCAAACAGTAATCTGACCAGCATCAGAAAGCAAGAATTGGATTACAGTAGCTTTTTCGCAAGCCTCTTCAATTTCGAAAAGATCTTTTCCAGGCACCCATCCATCAGCAACAGCTTTATCCCAGGTTCCTCCTTTTCTTTGACCTACTATTACATTGAATCCATTGTCTTTTAGGTTCAGTGCCTGACCAGGCCCCTGAACACCATAACCGATTACGGCGATGGTTTCATCCTTCATTTCTTCACGTGCTTTCTCTAAAGGGAACTCCTCACGGGTTACTACCTCTTCCTCTACACCGCCAAAATTGATTTTTGCCATTTTTCTCTCTGTTAAAAATTAAAAGTCTTTTATGCTTAATTGATTTGATTTTGATGTTTCAAGCTCCTTGATATACGCTTCTGTCTTACGCTTTGACTTGGAAATGGACACTCTGCCAGATCTTACGAATTCCAACAGGCCATGCGGCTCGAGTTTTTCATATAAGTCATGTGTTTCATATCGATGACCTGTTTTCTCGATCACGATGTAATCCTCTTCAATTACCAGAATGCGTGCCCCGTTATTTCTAACCAATGTTTCAATGGTATTGCCATTTAGAAAAACCTTGGTTGGAACCTTGTACAACGCAATTTCCTGATAGTGAATTTCATTTTCCTCGTACACAAATGCTCCCAGAACGTCTATCAACTTTCTTATTTGCTTTACGACCTTATCAACCAACTCACGTGTAGTGGTCAGCGTGATAGTAAATCTACTTACCCCCTTCACTTCCGTTGGACTGACATTCAAACTTGTAATGTTCAGCTTTCTCCTTGTGAAAATGATCGAAATATGATTGAGGAGACCAGCTTTATCTTCCGTTAAAACTGACATGGTAAACTCGCGTTCTACCTTTTCCGAATTATCCTTGTTATATATATTGGAAGCCATGTTTATGAAAGTCTAATATTTGAAACTGATTCTCCCGATGGCACCATAGGAAACACATTTCCTTCCTTCTCCACAACAACCTCAAGCAATGCCGGGCCATCGATCTCCAACCAACGGTTGATCGCAGTTGCCAATTCGGCCCTCTCTGTCACTTTACTTGCCGGAATACTATACCCCTCAGCTATTTTCTGAAAGTCAGGGTTGTGCAATTCGGTAAAAGAATATCTACGCTCATGAAACAGTTGTTGCCATTGGCGCACCATTCCCAAAAAATTGTTATTCAGGATCAAGATCTTCACACCAATGTTGGACTGAGAAATCGTTCCAAGTTCCTGAATGGTCATCTGGAATCCACCATCTCCGATTACCGCAATCACCTGCCGTTCCTCATTACCTTTTTTGGCTCCCATTGCAGCCGGTAATGCAAATCCCATAGTCCCTAATCCGCCCGAAGTAATGTTACTTTTCGTATCGACAAATTCGTAATAGCGACTTGCAATCATTTGATGCTGTCCAACGTCTGTTACAATCACAGACTTACCTTCAGTTACTTCAGAGATTATTCGAATCACTTCTCCCATGCGAATCTGGTCTCCCTGAGGATAGAGCTCCTCCTGAATGACCTGCTCCTTTTCAGTCTGATCGCATGCTCTAAATTCTGCCAGCCAATCTTCGTGACTTGCATCGTTTATGAGTGGCATTAATGCCAATAACGCCTGTTTCGCATCCGCATTAATGGCTACATCAGTTTTTACATTCTTATCGATCTCAGCTGGATCAATCTCAATGTGAATCACTTTGGCCTGCGTTGCGTAACGCTTCAGGTCGCCCGTTACCCGATCATCAAATCGCATGCCGATGGCAATGAGCACATCACATTCATTAGTCTTGACGTTCGGTCCGTAATTCCCGTGCATACCCAACATACCCGCATAAAGTCTATGGTCTGTTGGTACGGCGGACAAGCCCAGCAAAGTCGACCCCATTGGGATGTCTGCTTTCTCAGCGAATTCGATCAATTCCTTTTCAGCCTCTGAAAGAATTACACCTTGTCCTACTAACAAAAAAGGTTTCTTAGCTGCATTGATCAAAGCTGCTGCCTCATTCACCCGTGTTTCATTAAGCGCCGGATAAGGTTGATAGCTTCGAATGCGTGTGCATTTTTTATAGCTATATTCAAAAGAAGCGAACTGTGCATCTTTCGTAATATCAATTAATACAGGTCCGGGACGCCCACTATTGGCAATGTAAAACCCTCGGGCAATTGCCTCGGGAATTTCTTCAGCGCGTGTTACTTGATAATTCCACTTCGTAACCGGCATTGAGATACCGACGACATCAGTTTCCTGAAAAGCATCAGTACCCAACAAGTGTGATGGAACCTGTCCGGTAATGCAGACCAAAGGGGTGCTGTCAATCTGAGCATCTGCTATCCCTGTAATCAGGTTAGTAGCTCCAGGCCCGGATGTGGCGAAACAGACACCTGTTCGACCGGAGACGCGAGCAAAACCCTGAGCTGCATGCGCTGCTCCTTGCTCATGACGTGTAAGAATGTGATTGAGCTTATCACCATACTTGTAAAGCTCATCGTAAATCGGCATAATTGCTCCGCCCGGATATCCAAAGATGGTATCCACGCCTTCTTCGAGCAAACACATCAACAATGCTTCCGATCCGGTAACTGTTTTGGTTGCCTCCATTGGTTTATTCTCGACAGTTAAAACTGACATATTCATCTTTCATTCGTCTGTAACGCACCCTTCAGATGCGGTTGAAACTGAGTTAATGTATTTCTTTAGTATTCCTTTGGTTGCTCTGTAAGGAGGTTGCACCCACTTAGCTCTGCGAGCAGCAATTTCTTCATCTGAAAGCTTGACGCTAATGGTGTTATTGGCTGCATCTATAGCAATGATGTCACCGTTTTCTATTAGTCCAATAGGGCCTCCCTCCTGTGCTTCTGGTGTGATATGTCCTACGACAAATCCGTGTGATCCACCTGAAAAACGGCCGTCTGTTATCAAGGCAACATCCTTACCCAAACCAGCACCCATTACGGCTCCTGTTGGTTTGAGCATTTCCGGCATTCCAGGTCCTCCTTTTGGTCCGGAGTAGCGGATGACAATTACCTCACCTTTCTGAACTTCATCTCCAATCCCTCGAATCGCTTCAAACTCGTCATTATAAATTCTAGCAGGTCCTTCAAAGTACTCGCCTTCTTTGCCAGTAATTTTAGCTACTGCTCCTTCTGGTGCCAGATTGCCATATAGAATCTGCAAATGACCCGTTTTCTTAATCGGTTTTTCGACAGGATAAATGATGTCCTGACCCTCTTTTAAGTCCGGAGCTGTCTCCAGATTTTCGGCTAACGACTTTCCGGTAACAGTCAGACAATCGCCATGCAGGTATCCTTGCTTTAACAGGCTCTTCATCACAGCAGGTACTCCTCCAATATAATGAAGGTCCTCCATCAGATATTTGCCAGATGGTTTCAAGTCTGCTATAAATGGTGTTTCATCACTTATTCTTTGAAAATCATCCAATCCCAATTTGACGTCCACTGATTTAGCCATTGCGATCATGTGCAAGGCTGCATTGGTAGACCCACCCAGGATCATGATCAGCCTCAGTGCATTCTCAAAAGCTTTAGGTGTCATGATATCGGATGGTCGAATATCTTCTGTCAGTAAGTGACGGATAGCTTTCCCAGTCCGGGCTGTTTCTTGTTTCTTGTCTTCACTTTCAGCGGGATTTGATGAGCTGGTGGGCAAGGACATACCTAGTGCCTCGATCGCTGAAGCCATTGTATTCGCCGTGTACATGCCACCACAAGCTCCAGGTCCGGGAATAGAGTTTTTGATGATCCCCTGATAATCCTCTTCAGTAATATTTTGCTGTAACTTTTGACCATATGCCTCAAATGCCGAAACGATATTAAGGTCTTCTCCTTTCCACTTACCCGGCTTCACAGTTCCTCCGTATACCATGAACCCTGGTCGATTCAAACGCCCCAATGCCATGATGGAACCAGGCATATTCTTATCACAACCCACTACTGGGATCACTGCGTCATAAAACTGTGCCTGCATCACGGTTTCAATAGAATCAGCGATGATATCTCTGGAGATCAGTGAATATTTCATTCCGGTAGTTCCATTAGAAATACCATCACTCACACCAATCGTATGGAAAATCAATCCGACCAAATCAGCATCCACCACACTCTTCTTTACCATGTGGGAAAGAATATTAAGGTGCATGTTGCATGGATTTCCTTCAAACCCAGTACTCACAATACCTACCTGCGCTTTGGCAAAATCCTCGTCCTTCAAACCAGCAGCATACAGCTGTGCCAACGAACCGGCCTGACTGGGATCTTGTGTGATTACTTTGGAATACTTATTTAACTCTTTGCTCATTTTGATTTATACAATCGTCAATCCTTGAAATTCATTATTAGTAACTAATTGTAAGTACATCATGTACAAACTATGCCCATGGGATTCTTCCCAGGTACCTTTCATTTTTTCTCCATTAATGCTATTGATTGGAGTAACCTCTGAGGCTGTACCCGTAAAAAAGGCGTGATCTGCCTGATAAACTTCATGCAGTGTAATGTTCTTTTCAATTACCTCAATGCCCCAGTTTCTAGCCAATTCCATGATTGTCCTCCGTGTAATGCCAGGTAGCGCATGTTTGCTGGTAGGAGTGAACAACACCCCATCCCTTTCATAAAAGAAATTGGAAGCCGGCCCTTCGGCCACATAACCATCTATATCCAACAAAATTGCTTCATGATATCCCAGCTTTTTTGCCTGAGATGAAGCCAGTATAGAGTTGGTATAATTACCTACGATTTTACCATTAATGGGCGTTGTTTCGGATGTTGGTTTACGCTGTTCAGCGACCATTACATCCACTGGATCATGGCCCAAATACTTTTTCCATGGCCAAGCACCCATAAATATATGTGGAGTACCTTCGATGGTCAATTCCATATTCGGACCTAAATAGACCAAAGGCCTGATGTAAGCTGTCTGAAGTCCATTCTTTTCTAATAGCTGATAAGCAATGTTTACCAGTTCTTCTGTAGTATAACTGAGTTCAATTTTTAGCTTGTCAGCTGCATCTAACAGACGATTAAAATGCGCATGGGCCTTGAAGATATTACAGCCTTCGGCATTTTTATAGGAGCGCATTCCATCGAACACCCCATAGCCATAGTGTAAAGTCTGGTTGTATAAGCTGGCAGTAGCCCTCGAGGCATTCACCCACTTTCCATCCAGGAAAACTTTACTATCAGAATGAAAGTACATAGCTCCTATATTATTTATCAGTTACAAAAAAACGCCATCCTGTTGGGGAATGGCGTTTATCTAATATCATTTATGAATTACACCATCCCTACATTCTTATAATGAGGACCACTCTTGCGATAATGATGGTAGTAATGATTGTCATATTCTAAAAAATCTTTACAAATGTAAGAGATTGTATTTTCAATTTCCAAATAGATGGGACAATATTTTTATTATATTTTTGAATGAGCATACTAATTTATTAACATTTTCAATATGAACATACTAATTCATCCTTATATACATATGATCAAAAAAGAAAGCCCCCTCAAATTAATGAGGAGGCCAAAAAGAAGACCAAACCAACCACACAATTAGTTTCTATCTGCTAAAATGAAGTTGACAGGTATAGTCATGTAGACTCTTACAGCTCTTCCGCGCTGTTTTCCAGGTTCCCATGCGGGTGCTTGACTCAACACTCTCACCGCTTCCTCATCACATCCTGCTCCTATCCCCTTCAATACTTTTATATCCGTAATCACACCATCTTTTTCTACAACAAATCTTAAGAAAACACGACCTGTGACATTCAATCTGCGTGCAGCAGCTGGGTATTCAACATTTTCACCAAGAAATTTGTAAAACTCTCCCATACCTCCCTTAGGACTAGGCCAGGTCTCAACAACCGTGAAGATTTCTTCAACAACTTCCTCTTCTTCTACCGGTGCTATGAATTCAACCTCTTCCACCACTGCCTCCTCCATCATTTCCACATCCAGATCAATTTCTATTTCTTCAATAATCTCTTCATTAGAAACTTCGACTATTTGAGGTGTTAAAACTTTCTGAGGTGGCGGAGGTGGTGGTGGCTGTTGACTCATCGGCACTTCTAGGATGTCTTCAAACTCTGTTTCAACAACACCCAAATCAACCAGACCTCCCTGATCATATGTTTTCCAGTTAATGGCGGTAATGACCAGCATCAGGCTTATGGATAGGCTCAGAAAGAAGAACATTCCTTTTTGTCTCCTTTCTTTTTCAGCTCGATCATTTTTAATCTTTAATAAATCGTCATAACGTTTGGCGGTCATGCGATTTGCCCTCAGTATTTCATTTGCAGTAAGACTTTGATGTAAGTCTTCTTGGTGAGGGACAATTTTGGGGTTTTGTGTGATAGTTGTCATCTCCCTGTGTTATTGGTCTGGTATAAAGATGGTGAACATCGCTTATATAAATTATGACCCTCATCATCTATGAAATATGATCTGCATCAAACTATTATGCACGCATAATTTTTCATCATAAAATGATACCTTTAGAAACTCGTTATGATTAAATAACTTAAACTGTATAATGATGAAGAATGAAAGAAAGAACTGGATAAAAAGCCTGCTGCTGGCATTTTTAGCTGCAGGACTGATATTCACGACTGGGTGTGGCGAAGACGAATGCGACACTTGGTATTTGGACAATGATGGAGATGGTCTTGGCGACCCGGCAATGTCCATGATTAGTTGCGACCAACCTGATGGGTATGTCTCAAATGCAGATGATGACGATGATACTGGGAGATTAGGCGAAAACATGTATGAAGTGATCTCAGGGCGTACTGATATGACGCAGCTGAAATCATGGATTGATAAAGATGAAGAATTGAAAGGGATTCTACAGGGAACAGCCTCTCATACTCTTTTTGCCCCGAATGATGCTGCGTTTGAAAAGCTCAGGGTCATTCTTGGAGTTGAATCTCTAGAAACAGTCGCATCACATGTTATTGCCAATGTTTTAAGATTCCATTTGCACAATAGCGAAGTGATTACTGCGGATTTCGGCTCATCGCTAGCTACTCTACAAGGTGAAAGCGTAGCGTTTGGCGTTACAGATGGAGTCCCCGATTCTCCAGCAGAGAAGGATCAGGATGAACCTGCAGATGAAGTAATGATCACAACTGGAGGTACTGATATAACAGTCATAATTCTAGAAAATGATATCCTGACCTCAAATGGTGCTGTGCATATTGTTGAAACCATCTTGATTCCACCAACAGTTTTTGCTGCGATTGGCGCTAACCTGGGCAAACTGTCCCAACCTTTGTTACTGGCTTCCGATTTCACCGATTTTGCCAGTGTAATTCTTGCAGCAGATGATGGAAAGGCGTTAGCAGAAACTATTGCTGCCGTATTGGCCAATGGCACAGGACAGTACACGGTTTTTGCTCCGAATAATAATGTTTTTGCATTGGTGGCTGCTTCTCAGGGAGCAACTAAAGAAGAGTTATTGGGTGCTATCAAACTAGACGCTGAAGGTTATCTCAAAAACTCTATTGGAGTTGGAAATATTACCGCCGCTGACTTAACCGCTGGTAAGGAAATCACAATGCTGTCAGGATTGGTGCTCACTGTTGTTGAGGTTCCTGGATCAGAAGTGACAGATACTGGATTATTTTTAGCTGTGGATAAAACTAATCCAGACACATATATTCCAATTTTCGCAATGGATGTGTACAAAGCTGTGTTAGATATCGATCAGGATGGAACACCGGATGAACTTCCTGGTGCCATCAATGGAGCGCTTCATGTCAGTGCACCAATTTTGATTAACTAATTCAGATAGTATTAATCGACTTAAAGGGAGGCTATTGACAGTCTCCCTTTTTTTGTGCCATCATATCTGATTCCTTCAAAGAATTGCATGTCAATTGTCATTCATGAAATGTAGTTGATCGTAAACTGTATTGCTGAGGTGACCAAGCCAGTTAAGCGTAATAAGTAGACCGTGTGAATGAGCAAAGCTCTCCTTGATTACAATTGATTACCGCAATTCTGACAGTACTTTGCATCCATAGTATGTTGGTTGAAATCACACTTGGGACACTTCATCTTTTGGAATTCTACATTGGAGTCCAATAATTCAGCTTTAGTCAATTCAGAAGTCACAATCCCGGTAGGAACAGCAATGATTGCGTAACCCATCAGCATTAATACTGCAGCAAACGCCTGACCAATCACTGTATGTGGAGCAATATCACCATAGCCTACAGTCGTAATGGTAACTATTGCCCAATAGATACTTCTGGGTATACTTGTGAAGCCATTTTCTCCACCTTCGATCATGTACATCATCGTACCCATGATGATCACCAAGGCCAAAACTGCTCCTAGAAAAACCGAAATTTTGTACCTACTCGCATGTAGCGCCTTCCCAAGTATTTGCGCCTCTCTGAGCTGACGTGACAACTTCAGGATTCTAAACACTCTCAGCAACCTAATAGCCCGAATAACCACCAGGTAATTACCTCCTATTATAAATAGGGCCAAATAAGTAGGGACTATCGCCAACAAGTCCACAATACCAAAGAAGCTTTTGGCGTACCGCACAGGCATGGGCGAAATGAACAGCCTCATCATGTATTCGATGGTGAAAAATATGGTGAATGCCCACTCTAAAAATGTAAAAACCTGTTCATACCTTTCATTGTACTCATTTACACTCTCAAGCATCACCGCTACAATACTGACGAGAATCACCCAAAGTAAGATGATATCAAACCTCCTTCCCATAGGAGTATCTGTCCCAAACACTATCTCTGATAGCTTGTGCCTAATTTTAGGCATGAAGGTATAATTCTTGTAGGCTTCCATACTGATATTAAAAAAGGCTGCATTTAGTCAAAACACAACCTCTGATATAATTCGTTTTCCTTTTTTAATTCATCAACTGGTCAAAGGTCCAGGATATGTAATAAATCGCACCTATATGTGGTCCTCCTAAACTTTGAATGTAATATTGATTTAGAATATTCGATCCTCCAAGTTTTACAATCGACTTTCTATTCTGCAATCTGTATGACACCTGAGCATCCAAATTGCTATAAGCAGGCACTTCACCTCTGGCAAATGATGACTCCCATCTAAAGCCATCCTGCCAACGATAGGTAATATTGAACCCTAGATTGTCTACTACCTCACGATTACCAAAATTAACATTGAACTTATGCTCGGGCGTATTGAAATCATTGAGCGTATTAGCTGTATAACCACCAATAAACCTATTCCAACTGTAATTACCACCAAGCCGATATCCTTTTGGAAGGCTATAGGTTAATCCGATTGACGAGCCTGTGGTGTATACATTTTCTGTTAGATTAGTATAAATCTGATACGTATCATCAGAGGATCCGTTCAAAAGAGAGTTGTACTTGATATCGCCTTCGCTATACAGATTTGAACCAGCTTCAGCGTTAGCAGCATCCGCCTCTGCAGCAGTAAACTCTTCTGCGAAATTCACCTGAATTTGGGTAATGAAAGAATTGAAAATATTGTAGTAATAAACAAAATCAACCATTAGTTTATTATTGATCAAAGATCGATAGCCTACCTCAAATGAACGTATTCTTTCTGGTGTTACAGGTTTAATGTCCTCTTCTAAAAACGGTCTTAGGTTCGCCACCATTTCTGGATCAAATGCATCTTTTCCAGTGGTAAATACTGAATCTCTAAAAGCAACAACTGATCCCCCATGAAATGTGGTTGGTTGTCCAGAGCTACTCAGTGACGCCAAATTGTAAAAGTCATAGTAGCTCCTCAGCCCTCCTAGCAAGCGAGCTGAGATGACATCCAATGAGATGTATTGTCCTTGAGTCGTAGGATTTCTAAATCCTGTTTGATATGAAACCCTTAAGTTATGATTATCCTTGATTGTGTAAACAGCAGACAAACGAGGGTTGAACCGTCCCTTAAAATTTTGGTTTTTATCAAATCTAATAGATCCTGATAGTTTGAGGTTGTCGGTTACGTCTTTCGCCGCTTGAGCATATCCGCCAAACTCGCTAATAGTGATCGATCCTGTCGTATCTGGAAAAATAGTACCATTTGAGTTGAGCTCAAATGTTCTGAAACTGGCACCCATTTGAAGATCGATCACATCAACCTGATTCTTAAAATCATACTGAAATTCAGCATGGTACATATTGGACTTGTCATCAAAATATGGACCATCCGGTATGGTTCCATTTAGCTGAGTTGTTTTCACATCATTGAACGTGTCTGATCCCTCCTCCAGTGGAAAGCGCTCCTGCATGCGTTCTTGTGCAAACTGGTGAGCCGCATATTGTTGCTCGAGCGTCACACCTGAAGGATCGTCTCCAGGCCTAAAACCTTCTGAATGCAAGTGTCTTAAATACCACAGCGGATATTCTGTAAAGTAGTTATTGATCACCCCATATCGCTGTGTGTTCATTTTCAATGTTAAAAATTCAGCAATGTAGCTTCCTCCTGAATTCTCACGTGTCGTGTATGCCCTAACCCAAAAATTGTCACTTCTCAGTTGTAACCTGTGTTGTTGAATATTGAAATCTGATAAGGAATATCGTTGGGCTCCTGTATAGATACTTGTACCAAATCCGCTATTGTATAAATAGCTCAATTCCAGGTCATCATTTATTCGATAGTACAGCCCACCAGCCAGTTTTAAGTTTTCTGCTCCATAATCGACAATCCGTTTTTCCTGATAACCCGGTGTAGAGATTACATGGTTAGGAAGAAAGCCATTCTGCGCAAACTGCCAGGCAGTTGAAGTTCCATCAGTGGGATCAAAGTAAACACCCGAACCGGTTGAGGCTAGTGTCTCCCATCCAGGTGCGGCCGGGGAGTTTCTACTAAACCGAAGAATGTTCATATTCAACCCCGCTTCATCCCCGTGCAAGTGAAGTCTGTCAGCTCCTGGGTTTACACCCCCAATTGACTCAAATGGGTTGGTCCTGCGATCAAACATATCTTCTCCCTGCCAGTCATTCGCTCGCATATAAGAGGCATTTACTTTGAAAGCAAATTTGTTGTTAAACGCTTTTGCATATCGGAGCGAAAACTCATGCATGGGTGATGCAGGTTGTACATAATCGGTATTAATGTGATTGACTCCTTCTTTGACGAAAAAGCTTAATCCCTGATATTCAAATGCATTTTTACTATTTATTAACAAAACACCATTAAAGGCACTAGGTCCATACAAAGCTGATGATGCTCCAGGTAATAATTCAACAGACTCTACATCCAATTCGGAGGGGCCATTCAAATTCCCAATTGGAAAATTCAGAGCAGGTGCCTGCGTGTCCATCCCGTCTATCAGCTGCACGAACCGCGTGTTACCCGTGTTAGCGAATCCTCGGGTGTTAACAATCTGAAAATTGATACTACTAGTGGTCACATCTACACCTTTGAGATTGGCGAGTGCTTTGTAATATGTATCTGCGGCTGTGTTCTGAATGGCGAGAATATCCATTTTCTCAATAGAGACAGGCGAACGCAAAATACTTTCTTCCACTCTTGATGCTGAGACAACCACTTCTTGCCCCAATAACATTGATTCAGACATTACAACTTCCAAGCCATTGGAATTGGCTCCTGTTATTTCCAACTCCTGGCGTGTATACCCAACGCTGCTGATCACCAATGTCAACGGAGGACTTGATTTCACACTTAATTCAAAACTTCCATCAACCTCTGAAATAGTGCCTAAAACGGTTCCTTTCACTAAAATACTAACACCTATGAGGGCTTCTCCTGACTCATCCGTCACTGTGCCAGTAATGGTTGTTTGTGCCAATAGGCCAGCATATGCGGCAAACATGCATACCGCAAATAGTAGGTTCTTCTTCATCTTCATCATATTTGGGCTATAATCCACTAATAATAGCGAAATTTTCCAAGGAATCATTGATTTATGGAAAATCAAGCCCACAAAAAAAGGCTCGAAATTCGAACCCTTTAATATTTCTGAAGTTTGGCAGAACTAAGACGCCTCCTCTTTTACATGCTTCACTAATTTATCACAAAGGGTATTTATCTCTGTTGCCATAAATTCATCCCCCGTAGCGTTCAATAATGTTTGAGACATTCCTCCCAAACAATCAATATAAAAACGTTTCATTTCATCTACTGGCATATCCTTTGCCCACAGATCAATTCGCAATGTGTTCTTCTGATCTCCATCCCAAAGTGCAATGCTGATAGACTTGGTTTCGTCAAAACCTTCCCCGTCCTTATCATCGGCGCTCCACATGATTTTTTCAGGAACATTATCCTCATCCAGGGATATCTTAAATTTTATTTCCGAATCTCTCATACTTCAATATTCTTTATTGCTTCAATGGCGTTTAGCTTATCTATCTGCAATTGCTGTCTCAACTCCACTAAACCCTCAAATTTTTGTTCTTTCCTCAATTGTTTTACAAAACTAACCTCTATTATCTGACCATAAATATCCTGATCGAAATCAAATATGTTTACTTCGATAGTTTTCTTATGTCCATTCACCGTTGGCCTATTGCCTATGTTGAGCATTCCCTTGAAAATGCCAGACTTTAACTTAACAGTCACCGCATATACTCCGTCACCCGGAATGAGTTTAAAATCATCTGTTACATAAATATTGGCAGTAGGGAAACCTATCTTTCTTCCTAGCTGCTCTCCTTTGGTGACGATTCCAGAAAGTAGATATTGCCAACCAAGGTGCTCATTAGCCAATTCAACATCGCCCTTCTCAAGCGCTTTTCGAATACGAGTAGAACTCACGCCCACATGATCAATGTCTTGCCTGGGTATTTCCTCAACCTGAAACCCAAGTTTATCCTGATTCTGACTTAAGTATTCAAAACTACCCTCTTGATCCCGACCAAAGCGATGGTCATATCCGATTATCAACTTACGGACATTCAACTTACCAATTAAGACATCCTGTACAAACTGCTGAGATGTTAATTGAGAAAACTCACGCGTAAATAATACCTTCACCAGATAATCGATTCCACAATCTTCAAGTAATCTGGCCTTTTCATCAAATGTATTAAGCAACTTGAGCATGCCTGCATCTTTGCCCAGAACAAATCTTGGATGTGGCCAATAGGTCATCACAACACTTTCACCTCCCAATGATTGCGCCTGATTCACCAGATTGTCTAGTATTTTCTTATGTCCAAAATGGACTCCATCAAATGTTCCACTCGTGACAATGGCATTTTTAAAGGAAATTGATGTCAGGTTTTCAATGATCTTCATTTCCTTCTTTTATGGCATTCAAAAGATCATCAAGCTGCCAGGCGTCCTTTACATTGTAAGTGCCAACTGTTTCCCTCCTTAAAGATTTGAGGTATGCCCCTACTCCAAGTTCCTTACCGATATCATGTGCTAAGCTTCTAATGTAGGTTCCTTTGCTAACGCTAACGTTAAAATGTATTTCTGGCAAATCCACTTTATCAAAACTCAACTGATGGATACATATTTTGCGAGACTCAATTTCAACCGTCTCATTATTTCTAGCCATGCTATAAGCTCGCCTTCCTTTGATTTTAATGGCTGAATGAGCAGGAGGAAACTGGTCCATCCATCCTTGAAATTTCTTTCGTATTTGCTCTACAAAATCCTGGGTAACACCTGTAATATCAGTCTCGTTTTCAAAACTAGTTTCCAGGTCATAGGAAGGAGTGGATTTACCTATCTCAATGATTCCGCTGTATGACTTATCCAATCCCTGAAGGTCAGCCAGTTGACGCGTATATTTTTTACCAACCCCAATCAGTAAGAGACCTGTTGCCAAGGGATCTAATGTTCCGGCATGGCCAATTTTCTTTACTTTCAAGGTATAACGCAACTTATTGACTACATCAAAAGAAGTCCAATCGGTAGGTTTATCCACCAAAAGCAGGGTACCATCTTCAGGAAGCTTCATCACATTAAGCTTGAAACGATCGCAATTACACCAACGATTCCACAGTAAATAGCAAAGTAGGTTAGTTTTCCTTTACGGACAATCCTGATCATCCATTGACAAGCAATATAGCCTGAAACAAAGGCCGCCAGGAAGCCGACAAACAAGGCAATGGTAGAAACACCATCACCTAATTGAGGTGCTTCCATGTAATCCTTCAGCTTAAGTAGGCTGGCACCAAGAATCGGTGCTAATACCATTAAAAATGAAAAACGGGTTGCCTTGTCTTTATCAACCCCCAATAACAATCCGGTTGCTATAGTTGAACCTGATCTGGATACACCAGGTAAAATAGCAAACGCCTGTGCCAAGCCCATGACCAATGCATCAAGCAGTGACGGGGATTTAGTCCCAGGTTTTTTGAAGAAAGTGAATGTCAGTAATCCCGCCGTAAATAACAGGGAACATCCTACCAATAACAAATTACCAACGAACAGTGCTTCGATCTCATGTCCATAGAGCACTCCAACAATCCCTACCGGAATCATGGATATGACAAGCTTGATGACAAAATCATGATATTCATTCCACTGATTGGAGAAGACTCCTCCAATAATGTCTCGAATATCCGCTCTATATACAATTACAGTGCTCAAAGCGGTTGCTGCATGCACTACAACAGCAAACAATAAATTATTACTTGATTCAACCCCGAGCAGTACATGCCCGATTTCCAAATGCCCACTACTGCTAACAGGCAAAAACTCTGTCAATCCCTGAATGATTCCAAGGATCAACGCTTCTAACCAATCCATTGATCTTACTTAGTCTCTTCAGTTGCTTTTTCCTTGTAGAAAATCGCAACAAATTGAGTCATGAACCCCAAAAAAACCACGATTGGTCCGAGGGTCAATCCCAAAAATCCAAACCCATAAGTCTCCTTATCAAGTGTCATGATAAACAGACCTAATAGAATTAACAGCACTCCTCCTATCATGATGAAGTAGTTCATTTTTGAGAAGGCAAATTTTGATTTTTCAGACATAGTCTAGTAAAGTTCGTCTAATGAGATGCTTAAATATCGTCTAACCGATCTGTAGGTACTCAGGAATGCAACTAAGATTCCCAGCACAATTAAAACGGAAAATAAAATAACCAGATGTTGATCTGTTGTTAAAATTTCTAAATCCTGCACATAATTATTGGCATACTGTAACAGAAAAAACAAAATGCCAGATGCAAGCATACCGGAAATCAAACCATACATCACTGCTCTGGATAAAAAAGGTCTTCTGATAAATGTGCTTGTAGCGCCTACCAATTGCATGCTACGAATTAGGAATCGCTGTGAGAACAATGCCAACTTGATGGTATTGTTGATCAGAATAGCCACCACAATGAGTAGAATCAACGCAAAGCCAACTAATATCGCCCCTATTTTTGCAAGATTACGATTAATGCTTTCAACTAGTGTCTCCGCATAACTCACTTCGTATACACCTCTAATTGCTTCAACCTCTGATTTAATCAGGCTCAGGCTGTCTACAGATTGATACCCTGGATCAATTTTAATAACCAATAAATCCCGTAAAGGATTGTCTCCAAGGAAATTGGTAAAATCCTCACCTGTATCTGATACAAATTGTTGAGCTGCTTCTTCCTGAGTAATCCATACGATGGACTCAATCCCTTCCTTGTTGTTCACGTAAGGCTTGGAACCTACAGTTTTTTGTATTCTGGTTACTTCATTTGAAATGATCGACTTGTCCAGATAAACCTGAATTTCAACATTCTCCTGAATGAGCGTGGTTAGATTTTGTGAAAGCACAAACAGCAATCCAAACAAGCCCATCACAAACAACGAAAGCGTAATACTGAATATCACGCTTACGAATGGATAGCTCCCTAATTTTCTTTTCCGAGTATTGCGCTCTTTCATTGAGCCTCAAAACTAATGAAAATCAAAGGATCATGAATTGGAAAATTTTGTCTATTTATTCTCGCGTAAAACCTCTAGTTTATCAACTAGTTTAATTTCTCCTACTGCTTTTAGCGGTTGCTTCTCCTTAGTAGCCGTCAATGCAAAATATTGATCATCATAATACAAGAAGACATCCTTGCCTGCCTTGGAATTTACCTCCAAAATCTCATAGGTTCCTTCAGTAAAATCACCAAACAATTGCAGACTTCCATTGAAAAGAATATACGCTAGTTCCTTACCGTCATTTGACTTAACTTCTATTTTGATAGGGGTAGATTTAATGCTAGACGGATTTTCAAATTCCTCTGCAGAAATAACCTCCGGTTCAAATTCCGCATCAGTTGCAGTTATATCATTTTCCGGTAATGATATTTGAGGTGTAAATGTTCCGCCTGTTCCTGTAGGAGCAGGTCTATCTACTTCCTTCTTCTTCTTATCTGGATCAGTATTTGAAGGCTCTATTAACACAGGTTGTGCTGGTTCATGCTGAACTTTCAAATCCTCTTTCAGCTGTGTCGGCTCAGTCTCTTCTGTAGTTTCTGTCGGTGGCAATGAAGTCTCTAGCTCAACGATCTGTTCCATTGTTTCGACCGGTTCAATCGTCTCCTCCGGTTGCATCAGGTAAATTCCGGCACCAATTGTTCCCACAATTAGCACACCCGCTGATACCTTAGCCAGGCCGGAATGAATAAAACCTTCCCATGCATTTGGTGCCACCTCGACTCCTTGAAGTCTGGCTTTCAATTGTGCTTTACGCGCATCTTTAATTCCTTCTATTATCTGCTCCTGCCATTGCACTTCCTGTGCTAAAGACGGATCGGACTTCAGGTCAGCCTCAAATGACTGCCGCTCCTCATGCCCCATCCTCCCGGATAGATAATTATCAATAACCTCTTGCTGGTTGGTCATAGCATTTAATTAAAAAAATCTCCTTTGTCATAGCGTCCCTTGATTAGAGTATCCAAACGCTTTTTACATTTATATTTCTTCGTTTTTGCAGTATCTGTATTTGCAAAATTCATTCTCTCAGCTATATCCTTCATTGACATACCATCAAAATAATAGTACATCAAAATGCTCTTACAGGGATCACCTAACTCTCCAATGCACTGCTGTACAATCCGAGAACTCTGCTCCTGCTCATGAGTTTGATACTCTTCACCGTCCTTTTCTTCATGAGAAAGACGGGACTTTCTATCCAACTCTTTTCTCCATTGATTGAGACATACACTATAGAGGTATGTACTAATCTTGGATGTGAGAACGAAATTGCCCCCCGTCACCTTCTGCCAGAACACTATCAGTGCTTCCTGATAAACATCCTGAGCTTCTTCCTCAGTGCCACTATTCTTGAGTACTATCTTGAGCATCATGCGATAGTACTTTTTGTATAGGTAATCAAGCACTTTCTCCTCTCCGCGGGTTATCCGTTCGAGTATTTCATCATCCTTCATACACCCGCTTGAGCTTTCGACTCATTTCTAAATACAGAATTCATTATGATAGTAACCCTTGGCATATTTAAAATATTCAATTTACCATTTTTATGTCATCAAATTAACAACAGCATTTTCAACAATGCCAAAAACCTGATCGGTTTGTCTAGGTCGGATTTTGTACAAGCCTGTAAAATTCCCAAATGCCGGTAGCAGGCCAAATTGCTGCTGAAAATAATAGCAAGGTATGGTTGTTCCCTGTTTACCAACACCTCTTAACCCAACCCCCGGATGCACATGTCCAGAAAGATTATAGTGCTCATCATCCAGACATTTTTCATGAGTCAATAGAAATGGACCTACATGTAAGGAATCGACTAATTCCAGGTTTGACATCTGGTAATGAACAGACATTAAGATATCATGATTGCCTTTGACCAAAACAAACCGGATGGACTTATATTTTTCGAGCCATTCGCAAAACATATCCCATTCCTGGTTGATGTCCGAATGAAACAAATCTCCCAGGAAATAAATGTTGGCCGGATTGGTTTGACATATGATCTCCTCCAAACGGATTAAATCATGGAAATGAATAGTAGCCGGCACAGGAATTCCGTGCTTACGGAAATGACCGGCTTTACCCAAGTGAAGATCAGACAGTAAAATTGACTGGTCGTTTTGCCAATAAATTGCCTTGTCAGGTAATAATACTAATTTCTCCCCTCTAATCTCAACTTCACATGACATGCGCTACTTATACGGAAGCCACGTTTGAGTTCTAAATAGAAAAGCAATATATCCTCTCACCTGCAACTCTCCATCCTCTACCCACATCTTGCAATCATAGACATTACCATTTGCAGGATCTAGAATCGTTCCATCTACATATTCATTGTCATCTTTATCGAGTACCATGTCCTTGATGATTTCCATTCCCAATACCTTTTGGTTATAGCGAGGATCGTCATCATCACATTCATCGCAAATTGGATCAGGATCCTCATCTGGCAAGCGGAACAGTTGGATTATTTTACCATATACTTTACCATCTTTTTCAAAAATCTCTACAACTGACTTTTCTCTTCCTGTTTCATCATCTATCGTTTTCCAGGTGCCAATCGCAGACTGACTTGCAGCGGCAAATACAACACAGAGTAAGATTGGGGCAAATATGTATTTCATGTTCTTTGTTTTAATGTGATAAACTCAAAAGTAAGCAACTAATTGAATTTGAAAAATCTCTAATTACGTTCTAATTGAATTTGCATTTTTGCAATCCTATCTCCAAGCTCCTCCGAGCTAAGGTTTTCTCTGCGCAAAGAAGAAACCAAAATAGGAAATGCAAAAGGCGTAGGTTGGGGCGTATCCCTCAAAATTATTTTCTGCAGATTGATTCGACGCATTGCTTCAAATAACCTGGATTGCTCAATTTGCTGATTCATCACCTCATCCATAGATTGTTGAATCAACAGATTGGTTTTATCATATTCATCAAATACATCAAATAAAATGGAAGAGTTCGCCTGAACATGCCTGGCCTTCATATTCCGGCCGGGATACCCCTGAAATATGAGGCCGGCAATCGTCGCAACATCCCTGAACTTTCGTTTAGCCATTTCTGTCCTGTTAAGCGACTCACCAATGTCCTGCAAGAGATTATCCTCACTAAACAAATCCAGTTCTAGCGCTTCTTCTATCGGAACCTGTTGATCAGAAAGTAGTTCAAATCCATAATCATTCATGGAAATAGAAAAGGTGATTCGAGTCATTTTGCTGATGCGATAGGCAATCAATCCACTCAACACCTCATGCACAAACATTCCCTCAAATGGGTATATGAAGACATGATGACCAAATTGCGTTGTTGTTCGCTCGATCAGTAAGATTCCATTTCTCGGAATTAAGGAATGTCGCTTTTGCAAATCCAGAATCGGCTTGATTGCCACCATCTCTTCATCTTCAAAGATTCCATCATCTGCTTGTCTCAGTTTTTCTTTGATCACATCAGATAACATGGAGGATAGGGGAAACCTACCACCTCCCCAAGCAGGCGTAATGCCACTTTTTCGCTTTGACTTTTTAACGATTACTGTCAGATCCTTGATTTGGATAAATTCAAGGTTTTGACCCGCGAACCAAAAAGTCATTCCAGGATTGAGCCTTGAAACAAAATGCTCTTCCACGGTCCCCAAATATCCCCCGGACTTGAATCTTACTTTTAGGGATGGGTCACCCACGATTGTACCGATTGACAACCTATGTCTCGTGGCTGCTCGGCGATTGAATATTTTCATGATGCCGTCATCAAGGTAAACCTTGGCATACTCATCATATACACCCAGTGTCTTACCTCCCGTTGAGATAAAGTCCAAAGCCCAATTCCATTCATCTGCTGTCAACAATCGAAAGCAATAGGTTTGCTTGATTTCTTCTAGTATTTTCAGAGGTCTGAAACCACCACCAACTGCAAGTGTTACGAGGTACTGTACAAGTACATCAAAGCATTTTTCAAGCGGTTTCCTGCTTTCAAACTTCTGTTCCGCAATTGCCTGACGAATCGCTGCTCCTTCGACCAGCTCCAATGAATGCGTTGGCACAAAATATATATTACTCACTTCTCCTGGTCTATGACCACTACGTCCTGCACGTTGTTGAAACCTGCTTACCCCTTTTGGACCTCCTACCTGAATAACAGTATCGACGGGCCTGAAATCAACCCCTAAATCTAAACTACTCGTACACACCACACATTTGAGTTTACCTTCGTGCAGCGCGTCCTCCACCCAGTTGCGAATGTCCTCATTAATAGAGCCATGATGCATAGCGATCAGTCCAGCTAATTCGGGATGTGCCTTCAAAATAGCCTGATACCAGAGCTCTGTTTGTGATCGGGTATTGGTAAACAGTAATGTCGTTTGAGATCGTGCTATGATGGGAATGATCTTGTCCATCAAATTGGTTCCTAAATGGCCGGACCAAGGGAAATTCTCAACTTCATCTGGCAGCACGGATTTTACATAGATTTGCTTTTCGATCCCTGATTTGATATAAACACCTTGCTTATAAAGATCTTCTCCAAGCAATACCCGTTGAGCTTGTTTCAAATTGCCAATGGTTGCTGACATACCCCATACCTTCAGAGGTGAACTAACTACCTGTTTCAGTCTACTGATAGCTAGCTCTGTGGCCACTCCCCTTTTGGTACCAATGAGTTCATGCCATTCATCTACTATAATGGATCTGACTTCCTTCAGATAATACGGATAGTCTGACTGACTCAATAAAATATGCAGGCTTTCAGGTGTAATGACCATTGCCTGTGGACTGTATTTTTTCTGTTGCTGTCTTTCAGCGGTCGAGGTATCTCCAGTTCGTAGCGATACGGTCCAACCCATCTCCAGGTCGTCACACGCTTTTTGCATCGCCCGTTGTATATCCTTGGCAAGTGCCCGAAGGGGTGTTACCCAAATGATTCTTAGTTGATTCGGAACTTTTGTGTGATTTTCTCTTAGGTATTCCAACAGACAGGGAATCCATAGTGCATAGGTCTTGCCACTTCCAGTAGGTGCGTTGAGCAAGCCACTATTCCCCTCCAGGTATGCCTTCCAGGTTTTGGTCTGAAAAGGAAAAGGTTTCCATCCTTGAGACTGAAACCAGTTCAGCCCGATTTGCTCAATTGAATTTGACCTAGGCACTCAGCCAAATTAGCACATATTTAAATCCACTAGGGGGGCCATCTAAAATAAACTTTCCTTTTACCAATAATTGTGGAATCTGTCACTTATACATTGATCTTATTGCTGAGAAAAGGATTGCGTGAATCAGACACAAAAAACCCCGCTACCAAGACAGCAGCAGGGTTTTAATTTAAACCACCAAAAGAGTCTTTAGGAATTGTCTGCGAGTTGGCTGAATTCATTGACCATCTTCACAAGACTGGAAGCTTTTACTCTCATCGCCGCTGGTGATATACCGACGAGACTTTTCATAGCATCAAGCAACTCCTCTTTTCTTTTTAATTCTTCCGCAAACTGACCAGGGTCGGTCTGTGGATCATCTTCCTTTTTAAGATGAGATAGTGTCTTTTTACTCTTCTTGATGTCTTTTTTCATCAAGGGCATCAATTCATCAATCAAGATCTTAGCATCGTGAAAATTACGCGATTCGACTGCAGTCTCAATATTTTTCCTTAGGTCTTCAATGCTTTTTTCTTCATCGTTCCCTCCGGCTATAGCCGGGTTGATGAAAAGCATCAATAATGTGGCGAGAAAAGCGATTTTTAGTCCGTTTTTCATGTGTCTTTTTGTCTGGTGACATCACAAATATAATAAAATATTTATAACTACCTAAAAAACAACATTTTACCACACTTAACTTCAACTCTAAAATCATGCAAAGTACTCTAACTTACTGATATATAATTCATCCGTTTTGTGTCATGTAAATATCCCTTAGGCATAAAAAAACCGCTCCGAAAATCGGAGCGGTTTTACACACTAATAATTCTTTATTTATTCCACTTCTTTGATCTTTTTTTCGATCTCTTCCTTTGTGCCTTTGATTGTCTGGACGGTCTTATCTCCAGCATCAGTGACTGTCACCGTTGCTGTGTACTGTCCATCCTCACCCGCTTCCATTTCCACTTTGATCTGCTTTTCCTCTACTGCTCCTTCTGACTCATTGTATGCTTCGATTTGAGCCATCACCTCTTCCTTCGTTCCCTTTACTTCCTTGATCACTTCTTTGCCATCTTCTTCAATCGAAATAAAAGCGGTGACTTCTTCTCCATCTGCAGCCTTGATTTCAACCTTGATCTGCTTTTCATGATCCGCATGTAGCTCATCTTTGCCAACCCATTTGTTTTCATTGCCATCAGCATCAATCCAGATGTGCGCCTCCTTCTTCGAGCCATGGCCTCCAGTTCCATAAACTTCACCCAGGATTGGTGCAATTACCAGTCCTACCAAACAAGTCAATTTGATCAAAATATTCATTGAAGGACCACTTGTATCTTTAAAAGGATCACCAACTGTATCGCCAGTTACGGCTGCCTTATGTGCTTCTGAACCTTTGTAAGTCATTTCTCCATCTATCATAACTCCCGCTTCGAAGGACTTCTTGGCATTGTCCCAGGCACCTCCGGCATTGTTCTGAAAGATTGCCCACATGACACCAGAAACTGCTACACCGGCCATATATGCACCCAATGCCTCAGGTCCCATAATGAATCCTACCAATATTGGTGAAATGATTGTGATGGCACCTGGCAACATCATCTCTTTCAATGCAGCTTGTGTAGAAATATCTACGCATTTTCCATATTCAGGCTCTCCTGTGCCTTCCATGATGCCAGGAATCTCTTTGAACTGACGTCTTACTTCCTTAACCATCTCCATGGCTGCTTTACCAACGGATTTCATAGCTAACGCTGAAAACACTACTGGTATCATCCCCCCAATAAATAACGCAGCAAGCACATCCGCCTTGAATATGTTGATACCATCAATACCTGTAAACGTCACATATGCAGCAAATAGCGCCAGAGCTGTCAATGCAGCAGATGCAATTGCAAATCCTTTACCTACAGCAGCCGTAGTATTACCAACAGAATCCAGAATATCTGTCCTTTCTCTTACTTCATCGGGTAAATCGCTCATTTCAGCAATCCCACCTGCATTATCCGCAATCGGTCCAAATGCATCAATAGCTAACTGCATAGCAGTAGTTGCCATCATGGCTGATGCCGCAATACCAACCCCATAGAATCCAGCCAGTTCATAAGACCCCCAGATAGCACCTGCAAACAAGATGATTGGTGCAAATGTTGATATCATACCTGTTGCAAGACCTGCAATAATGTTCGTCGCAGCACCAGTTGAAGATTGTTGTACAATATCTAATACAGGTTTCTTACCAAGACCAGTATAGTATTCTGTAAAGTATGAAATCGCGCCACCAACAAACAATCCGATCAATACGGCATAGAATACATATCTTGATGGCACATCCAATATTCCTTCACCGAAGAAGGACATTTGCATAGTTGAAGGCAACAATAGGTCGATTATAAAATAAGAGGCGATTGCCGTAATGGCTATAGATCCCCAGTTACCTTTATTCAATGCCCCTTGTACTTCAGCTTCTTTAGCATTGTCGTTAGATATCCTGATAAAGAATGTACCCAAAATGGAAAATAGGATGCCCAATCCAGCAATGACCAATGGTAACAAGATCGGTCCAATTCCATTGAAATCATCTGTGATGCTTCCACCCATGTCTCTAATCACATAGTTACCCAGCACCATTGATGCGAGTACCGTTGCAACATAAGAACCGAACAAGTCAGCACCCATCCCTGCAACATCACCTACATTGTCACCTACATTATCAGCTATCGTAGCTGGATTTCGAGGATCATCCTCTGGAATACCTGCCTCAACCTTACCCACCAAGTCAGCACCAACATCCGCAGCTTTGGTATAGATACCTCCTCCAACACGTGCAAACAATGCGATAGACTCAGCTCCCAGAGAGAAACCTGCCAATGCCTCAAGGACAATTGTCATTTCTTCGTTATTGGTCCATGTACCACCCATGAACACCTGAAATAACAAAATAAATATCAATGAAAGACCAAAAACGGCCAATCCAGCAACACCCAATCCCATGACTGTACCACCTGTGAATGATACTTTCAACGCTTCAGAAAGACTTGTCCTGGCAGCTTGAGTGGTTCTTACATTTGCAGCAGTGGCTACTCTCATGCCAATATTACCTGCTAGTGCTGAAAAGAAAGCGCCTATTACAAAGGCAATGACGATGAACCAGTGAGTAGTTTCTACAACAGCAGAGATTACACCTAAAAGAATACCCGCGATTACTACGAAAATTGCCAGTACTCTGTACTCAGCTTTTAGAAAGGCAAGAGCGCCTTCCTGAATATGTTTGGCTATCTCTCGCATCCTGTCTTCACCAGTTGCTTGCTTATTAACCCAACTAAATTTGACCATCATGACGAGCAAACCGATGACCGCCATAACAGGGACCAAATAGATTACGTATTGCATAGTTATTTTAATGATTTTTAAAAAAGATGTGCAAAGATATAGGAATGGTAATACTATAAAAATGAATGGCATATTCATTGAGAATCATTCAATAAGCTAACCCTGCTTTTCTTGCACAAATTTTTGACGTAATCTTGCAAAACAGCCCATGAAAACATTACAAAACACACTCCTTCACCTATTGTTGGTCACACTGATGCTGACCGCCTGTCAACCCTCCTCTTCAAAACTAGAGGACATCTTGAAGGGGCGTTTAGCAAGCGAAGTAAACCCTTTTAAAAAATCACCTCTTGGTGCTCAATTAAAATTCAGAACTGAAGAACCGTGCAAAGTAACCATCAAGGTGCCAGGTAAAATCCCGGTTATCAAATCATTTGAGACATTTCAAGAGGTGCATCAGGTCTCTGTTCTTGGACTCTATCCAGATACCACCAATCAAGTAGAGTTGATATTGACCACTGCTGATGAAAAAACTTATACGGGGATCATTCCATTAAAAACTCAAAAACTCCCCGATTTTCTGCCCTCAGTAGAGGTAACAAAAGTCCAACGAGAAAAAATGGAAGATGGTATGCATCTGGTTGAAATGCTGATCGCCAACAATGGTCGTTTCCATTCATACACTATCATGTTCGATGACAATGGAGATATTCGGTTTGTCATGGACATGAGTCACTTTGGTCAGATCTCATATTCAAACCTTCGACTTACCAATGGCAACTGGCTGTATCTAAGTTGGATAAACCTCCTCGAAGTAACTGAGTTGGGAGAAACGGTCAAAGAAGATCGCATGTGGATGTATGCTGCCGATCATGATATGGTCGAATTAAAAAATGATCAGCTACTCATGGGTGGGTCGAAGAAGGACGCCAAAGTGGTAAGAGCTGATGGATTGGAACCCGCCACTCGCTATGACTATGTTGTGAAGTGGGATCGTCTTAACAATCGGGGCATCCAGGAATGGGACTTAGGGGCCGTACTGGACATTGATCGCTCTGTGTTTCCGGAAGACTACAATCTTGATTTTAAAGCCGATTGGTTTCATATCAACAGTGTAGCCATTACCAGGGACAGCAGCATATTAGCATCAGGAAGAAATCAAGGAGTCGTGAAGCTCGATCAAGAAAATAATCTAAAATGGATACTGGCACCACATCTAGGTTGGGGCAAGGCAGGAAGAACTGGTAATGGTTTTGAAACAAGTGATTACTTACTGACAGCCATAGATGCCGATGGGAAGCCATTGTCTAAGGACGTGCAAATGGGTTATGCCGGAACCGACTCCTTTGAGTGGCCAACAGGTCAGCACGCTGTTACTGAGCTGTCCAATGGAAACATCATGCTTTTTGATAATGGTTTGTCGAGAAATTTTGCTGAAAAACCTACCTATTCAAGAGCTGTTGAATACAAAATCAATGAAGAAAACATGACGATTCAGCAGGTCTGGCAATATGGCAAGTCCAGAGGGCTCGACATGTATTCGCACATTACCAGCGAGGTGGACTTGCTGCCCAATACAAAAAACCGATTGATCACAGCGGGCAATATCCGCGCAAGCGGCGAAGCACCACACTCCAAGTTGGTGGAGATCACGTATCCTGAAAATGAAGTTGTCTTTGAAGCCAAAGTAATTTTCAAGGACGCCAAGAGTACGGGTCAAATGGCGTGGGGGCAGCTGGATCTGGTTTATCGCGGTGAGCGATATTCCTTGTATCACTAGATTATTTCAACTCAAGGTTTTCACCCGTGCTTAGCATTCTACCCATTTGCTCCTGAAACTCCTTGCGCTTGTTTTTCACTGGAAACTTAACGTCTGGCACAGGTACGTTTAAAAACTGACATAGGGGCTCCCAACCTTTGGAAATATCGAATATCAGCAATTGGTCCGCCGGAATAGTTTGTTTGATTTCCTCATTGAACTCCTTGTATATTTGGATGGTTGCAGCTCGATCTTCAAAGTTTCCTTTGTACTGTAAGTCCCACAAATACTTTTCAGCCAGCTGGAATGTTTTAGCAATTTTCCGAAATCTGGCTGAAACAATTACCTTTTTCAGCATTCCGAACTTTTCGGAGAAAGTCTTTGGAGTTGCAGCATACACCGTGTTGAGTGCGCTTTCATACCAGGCTTCAGGGTCCCGTTCAGCTAATACAAATTTAGCATCTGGATACTGCTTATAGAATGCTTTGTAATTTTGATAACCCGGAAAGTCAACAGTACTTTTAACCCCGTCAAAAAGTTTATCAAAATCTGTTTGACCTGTCTTGAATAGTTCTTTCCAAAGCGCTAACTCCTCAGGGTGATTGAACAACCATTCCATGTGGTAGCACCTCCCAAATCCTAATATCTCCAAGGCTTGTTTCAATGAGGCGGTTCCTGTTCGAGGACCACCAACTCCAATTACTTCTAGCGCCACAGCTTTTATCCTTTTAGTGTGTTAATACACTTTGCTTAACAAAATTGAATGTGCAAGATATCATTGAATTTCAAGTTTGAAATAACCAATGTTCAAAATTCCTTCAGATTACAACCATAACTTCACCTTGTTCCGCAAGGTTTTTGTGGTATTATCATCTAATCATTATATCAACAAAAAATAACAGGCCATGACTATTAAAATACTTCCAGTCTTAATGCTCTTATTCATTGGATTTATATCAGCTGCCCAACCTCCTCGAGGCGGTGGGTTTGATCCACAGGACATGGCAAAACGCGAAAAGGAGGTGCTCATTAAAAAACTTGATGGACTCACAGAAGATCAGAACTTACTGCTAAGTGGTATTTACGATGAGTATGGTCAATCTTTCGCTGAAATAAGAAATGAAATGAGGCAGACCCGAAACTTCGAGGGTATGAGAGCAAAGATGACAGCTCTAAGAAGTGAAAAAGATCAACTAATCAAAGACGTGCTCAATGCCGATCAATTTGCAGTTTATGAAGGCTTGATGGAAGATGGGAGAAAACAACGAGAGGAGCGAATGCGTCAACGTGGAGAACAGGGTGGCCCCAGAAGGAATCAATCCACAACGCCTGCCGACAGCACTTCAAATAGCGGTTTATAATGAAGTATTGGTTGCTTTCTCTCATCCTGATCATGTCAACTTTTGCTTATGGCCAGGAATTCAATCTATCGGGTCGCATCATTGACAGTGAAACCAGTGAAGGGCTCTTAGGTGCATCGGTTCGCCTCATCAGCATCAAAGACACCACTGACTTCAAATTTCAAAGCACTGATTTAAATGGCGATTTCAAATTCATGAATATCAGTCAGGGGTTTTACAGGTTGAAAGTCAGCAGCATTTCATTCGAACCTTTCACCAGGGTCATGAGAGTCGCTGGTGACCTGAAAATTGGTGCTATTCCTTTGTCCCCCGATACTAAAATGCTGGGCGAAGTTGTGATTGAAGGAAGTGCAGTTCCTGTAGAGAAAAAAGGTGATACAACCGTGTACAATGCAGATGCATTTCAAACCAACCCTGATGCTACAGCTGCTGATCTGGTAAGTAAAATGCCCGGTATGTCCGTTACCGAAGACGGGGTTGAAGCAAACGGAGAAGCGATACAACAGGTACTGCTGGATGGTAAGAGATTTTTTGGTCAAGACCCGTTGTTGGCACTCAATACAGTACCAGCAGAAGTAGTCAATCAGGTCGAGGTATTTGATCAGCAAAGTGAACGGGCCCGATTGACGGGATTTGATGATGGTAACACCACCAAAACGATGAATGTCATCACCAAGGAAGAAAAGCGAAATGGTCAATTCGGAAAGTTGTATGCCGGATATGGCACGGACAAGCGATATAAGCTGGAAGGAAACATTAACCATATGAACAAAGGGAAACAGCTTTCTGTTCTAGGCATGTCCAACAACGTAAACCAGCGCTCATTCACCGACAGCAATATCCTGGGCACTGGTGGTAGTAGACGAGGTGGTCGACGATTTTCTAATTCATCTGGTGGAAACTCACAGCCTTCTGGCATTACCAAAACTCAATCAGTCGGCTTGAATTTTTCAAACGATTGGAAAGAAAAGGGAAGACTTGAGCTGAGCTATTTTATGGATGATCGAAATAAAGAAAATGAACAAACTTCCTCAAGAGAAACTTTTTTTGAGAGAGGGAGCCAGTATTATGATGAGTTTAGCACGTCTTTCTCTGATAACATGAATCACAGGTTCAACATGAGGATGGAATACAATGTCAACAAATCCAATTCGATTGTGTTTACACCTAGATTGACGTTACAAAACAATTCTTCACTCGACTACACCGATGGAAAGTCACTCAATAGTAGTCAGACCTTGATCAATCAAACTTTGAATAATTACGCTGGAGATAACAACGGAATAGATTTCAATGGAAGCCTGCTGCTCCGCCATAAATTTGAAAGGAGTGGCAGATCATTGACTGCTAATATTTCTAATCAAATAAGTGACTCAGATCTCGAGTTTATTTATGAAGATCTGAATGCGGATAGCTTGTTGCAATATTTGACTTACAATACTAATCGTACACTGTCCACCAATATAGGGTATACAGAACCGATAGGAATGAGTTCTCAGCTGCAAATTGATTATGAGCTTTCTAGTAATACTCGTAAAAATGAGCTGGACGCCTTTAGTTATGATACTGAATCAATCAATGAAAAATTGCAGGAGCTTGGACTGAGTAGCTATTTCAATAATGACTATACAACCCACGCTCCAAGTGTGGGATTCAGCAAGCGTTCTTTTCAGAATAATTTCAGTATCCGGCTCACCTATCAGCATGCGAATCTGGAAAGTGAGCAGTTGTTTCCATCGGAGTATTATGTACCACGTTCATTCGACAATATTATCCCATCGATGTTTGCCAGGTTTAACCTAAGCGAAGAAACAAGCGTGTTTATGCGCTATTCAGCAAACACTTCCATGCCTTCTGCATCTCAGCTTCAGGAAGTCATTGATAATAGCGATCCTTTGTTTTACTCAATGGGTAACTCCGAACTCAATCAAAGCTATAATCATCGGCTAATGGGAAGGATTTCAAAAACCAACATTGAAAAGAACAGATCTCTTTCAAACTTCCTGTTCGCTAGTCAAACAAATGATTATATCACCAATACCACAATCGTTGCTCGTCAAGACACAACGCTACAGGGAGGTATTGTGCTCCAACGAGGTGCTCAGTTATCAAGACCAACCAATCTCGATGGCTTCTGGTCAATTCGAGACAATACCACGTACAGTTTTGTGTTGACGCCACTCAAGACTAATGTCAATACAAGTGTTGGTGTGGGCTATACAAGAATACCCGGCATGAACAATAATGTATTGAATGTGTCTGAAACCTTCAATGTAAATGGTAGAGTGAATTTTGCAAGTAACATTAGTGAGAAAGTTGATTTCAACCTTTTCTATGCCATCAATGGGAATCGTGTTTTAAACTCGGTAAGCTCCCGTCAAAACAGTGAATACACTTTACAAACCATCGGTGGAAAGGTCAATTTCATATTACCTAAAAATCTGGTCATCAGATCTGATGCCAACTATCAGATTTACCAGGGTGTATCTGAAGAATTTGACACCCAATACCTGCTTTGGAATGTCAATGTGGCCAAGAAATTCCTAAAGGACAATCGAGGAGAGATCGGCATTGTCATATTTGACCTACTAAAACAAAACCAGAGCATTAGCCAAAACATTACCTCTGCCTATCTGGAAGAAACAAGATCGCTGGTACTTACGCAGTATTTCATGGGAACCTTCACGTATCAGATTAGGAGATTTAAGCGTAAATAAGGGTAGAAGCGTGGAAACTCATATTTTGGACTTGAAAACTCTGCATTCTGCACATAAATTTTCGGTCTAGCTCGCGTTGATATAGTTCAGAAATTCGTTCCGTACCTGCTGATCTTTAAACTTACCCCCGAAGTACGCTGTACCAGTCTGACTGTTGGTGTCTCCTACTCCTCTTGATGCTACACAAAGATGTGTTGCATCCATGACGACAGCCACATCTTCTGTCTCCAGCACCTGCTTTAGCTCTTTGGCGATTTGCACCGTTAATCGTTCCTGAACTTGTGGTCGTTTTGCATAGTACTGAACAATCCTGTTGATTTTGGACAATCCTATTACTTTCCCTCCTGAATAGTAGGCTACATGTGCTTTCCCAAAAATGGGCACAAAATGATGCTCACAGTAGGAGTAAAAGGTAATTTCCTTTTCTACAAGCATCTGATCATACTTGTATTTATTATCAAAAAGTCGTGCTACTGGTTTGTTCTCGGGATTGAGGCCGGCAAAGACTTCTTTGACATACATTTTAGCCACTCGATGTGGTGTCCCACTCAAGCTATCATCCTCCAGATCCATCCCCAGGATTTGCATGATTTCTCTAAAGTGTTTCTCAATCAACTCAATCTTTAGTTCATCGTCCTTTTCGAAAGCATCTGCTCTAAGGGGCGTTTCCTCTGCTCCTCCAACATGCTCGGAATCATCATCAGGCGGGGTATTCCACATAGTTTCGTTCGGTTTCATACAATAATATTTTCAGCTCCAACCGATCTTCTATTCTCGGCCTGAGTAGATTGTAAATCACAACAGCAATATTCTCAGCCGTTGGGTTTACATTTCTAAATTCAGGAACATCCAGATTTAGATTGCGATGATCGAAACGGCCCACAACATATTGCCGCACGAGTTGGCTGAGCTCCTTCATGTCATAGACATATCCAGTTGCAGGATCTGGTTCTCCAACCAACTTTACTACCAGCTCATAGTTATGTCCGTGCCAGTTAGGGTTATTACATAAACCAAAAACTTCCTGATTTTGTTCATCACTCCATTCAGGATTGTGTAGGCGATGCGCCGCATTGAACTGTTCCTTTCGATAGACCGCTACTTTCATAGGTCAGGCAAAGTTATTATTTCTATGCTATGCGTGTCGTTTTTCGCCAACATTCAGGATTACAATATTGATATTTTTATATGTTCGATACATATTTACAAATTCAAAAATCTCATATTGTGAATATTCTACGCATATCTGTCCTCACCCTTGCTTGCTTGATATCTACCATTTCCTGGAGTCAGATTTCTTATTCCGATGATCAATTCAAATCGGCATTGGAAAGTGGTAGTGACTTTTACAACTCTTTAGAAACTAAGGATGGCAATCTCTTCGTCGTATTTGGAATGGAGATACCACATCCATCTTACCCTACAGAAACACTATACCTCGATCTATCTGGAACATTTGCCAACCAAGGTGAATCGTACAAAATGACATTCACTTTGCCTACCCCCAAGAACGGGCTCTACGATGAACTGATGGATGAAGAAGGTGTCCTTATGAAACAAATTCAGGATAGATTAAGAAAGTCAAGCAATATTCAAGTCAATAGAGGAGACAATGACAGCCCGACCTTAAGTTTTGAAAATGATCATGATGCTAAAAATGAAAATGCCTTAAGTAAAGATTTGGTTAAACAAATCAATTTGATCAGAGACCTATCAGTTGTTCTGGGGGAAGAGCAGCAGAAACTTGCACTTGACAAAATGAGGCAGTTTGAAAAGGATGAATTCATCGAACTTGAAAATGATTGGTTTCCAGATTATGTTGAAGATGTAGGATTGGCTGAATTTAGGGAGGACCCGGATATTATCCAGGCCATTGGTCACTGGTCTGTTTTTGACAATGACCTTGAAATGAGATTTAAGTTTTACAATTTCAATGACCGTTTTGAAGTTTATCTACTCAAGGAAACGGGCGAAACACCAGAAGACCTGGAAGATGTCATTGATAAGCTTAAATATAAAACGGCCCACTCTTTTGAGACTGTAACCCATGATAATCTTATAGGAGCTAAAGCCACTTTCCTGATGGATGGAAGTATTTCTGGTCGAGATTTCATAGTCGGCTTCAATGAATACTATTTCTATGCTCAGAAGCTGAACAAATCATTTAAGTAAAAGGCGTTTAGGTAGACGCGAATCAAACAGATTTAAAAAATAGACATAAAAAAACCCCTCGATTGAGGGGCTTGTCTTTTTATACATGTAGCCATTCTTTTTTGGCTGTGAGTTCTTCCTCTGTTTCCTGATAGTCTGGATCGTCCACACAACAATCAACTGGACAGACAGCCGCACACTGGGGTTCCTCATGAAAACCTGTACACTCAGTACACTTTCCAGATACGATGTAATAAAATTCATCGGATACGGGTTCTTGAGGTTCTGATGCATCGACTTGAGTACCGTCTTCCATCTCTACCTCTTTCAGGTCAGTACCGTCTGACCACTTCCATTCAACCCCTCCTTCATAGATTGCCGTGTTAGGGCACTCTGGTTCGCATGCACCACAGTTGATGCATTCGTCAGTTATAATAATAGCCATCTGTCTATTTTGTTAATTGAGGTTTCAATAAGAGAACAAAATTATATGCAAATGGTTTGCCCCCAAAGGCAAACGGTTAAATAAAACTGGCAACAGGCATATGAACACGTTATTTTTGCCAACAATTGATATTGTATGGATCTTACACAGCGAATTAGTGCTTTTTCTAAACTTGGAACAAAACTCTCTTCAATTTCTGAAGACGCATTTGAGCATTTGTCAACTCAAGCTTTCAATTCAAACAGATGGTTTACGTCAGCAAGCGTCAAAAACGCATTTGATGGCTTGTCCTATATGTTGGAACATGAGAAACTGAAAAGTTGGTTATCCAATTACGACATTCAAACGCTGCAATCAAAGCAAGTAGGAATCGTGATGGCTGGAAATATTCCACTTGTGGGGTTTCATGATTTGCTTTGCGTATTAATGAGCGGACATCATGCTGTTGTAAAGACCAGCAGTCAAGATGCTATTCTGCCCAAACAGGTGATCGAATGGTTAATCGAAATCGAGCCTGAATTTTCGCAGCACATCTCTGTGATCGAAAGGTTGGAAAATATCGAAGCTGTAATTGCAACAGGAAGCGACAACACTGCCAGGTATTTTGAATACTATTTTGGTAAATATCCGAATATCATCAGAAAAAACAGAACATCAGTTGCTGTCCTTAACGGGAAAGAAACTGACGAACAATTACTTGAACTTGCAAAGGACATATTCGACTATTATGGCCTGGGATGTCGAAATGTATCTAAATTATTGATCCCTGAAGGTTATGATATCAAACACCTCTTGGATGTCTGGCAGCCTTATGCCCTTATGCTGGACAATAACAAGTATAGAAACAACTACGATTACAATAAATCAATCTTACTAATCAACGGAGTAGATCATCTGGATACAGGATATTCGTTATTGCAAGAATCAGACCAGCTGGTATCACCAATATCTATTACCTATTACCAGTCGTTCTCCTCTGAGTCGGAACTAAAATCAATATTAGATCGCAATCAAGATAAGATTCAGTGTATTGTCGGCAATGATCATATTCCTTTTGGCAAGGCACAATTGCCTGATGTATGGGAATACGCAGATAATGTGGACACGCTTAAATTCCTATTGAGTATCTAGCCATTAACAAAAAAACCCGATTTCTTTCGAAAACGGGTCTTTGATGAATTTCTTTTCTTTTACAATGCAATCCCAATAAAGGACTTAAAAGCAATCCCCATTAACCCGGTAATCAACATCGTAATGCCAAGTCCTTTTAGACCATTAGGTACATGTGAGTACTTAAGTTTTTCTCTGATTGCCGCCAATGCTATAATGGCAAGGAAAAAACCGAATCCAGATCCAAATCCAAATGAAGTTGCCTCTACGATTGTATAATCTCTTTGCACCATGAATAGAGATGAACCAAGTATTGAACAGTTCACGGCGATCAATGGCAAGAAAATACCCAATGAGCCATAAAGTGCCGGAGAAACTTTCTCAATCACCATCTCGACCAGCTGCACCATAGATGCGATCACCGCGATGAACATGATGAATTGAAGGAAAGTAAGATCTACTGTCTCAAAGCTTGCGCCCATCCATGAGAGTGCTCCTTCTTTCAATACATACTCTTGTAGTAGCCAGTTGACGGGTACTGTGATCGTCAAAACAAATACTACCGCCATTCCCAGCCCAAAGGCTGTTTTCACTTTCTTGGATACCGCAAGGAATGAACACATGCCCAGATAATAGGCAAAGATCATATTGTCAATGAATATCCCTCTTAATGCTATATTAAATGCTTCCATGAATCCCTTAGTGTTCTACGTATCCTGATTTAGTTCTCTGTACCCAGATCAAAATGCCGAGTACCACAAATGCACCAATGGAGTCAACCATCAGTCCGTTTGTTGGAAAGCTGCTCCAGCCAATCGCCTCAAATACTTTGAAGTCGAATACAGATCCAGACCCAAGCAACTCTCTGAAAAAGGCTACTGCCAAAATAATCCAGGCATACCCGAATCCACTTCCCAATCCGTCAAGAATTGAGTCATAAGGCTTGTTGGCCATGGCATAAGCTTCCAATCTTCCCATTACGATACAATTGGTAATGATCAGACCTACATATGCACCTAACACTTTGTACATGTCATATGCATAGGCTTTCAGCACCTCACTCACCAATGTCACCAATGTAGCGATAACCGCTAACTGCACAATAATCCTAATTCGCGAAGGAATCAGATTTCGCATCATTGAAATGATCAGGTTTGAGAATACAATTACAAATACAACAGCAATGGACATCACCAGTGTTGGTTGCATTTTCACTGTAACGGCTAGTGCCGAACAAATTCCCAATACCTGAATGGTCACCGGGTTGTCGTCATTCAACGGATCCGTTACAATTCTTTTTCTTCTTTTTGAAAAAAGAGTTTCAGCGGGCTTTTTGACCTCTACTAACTCTTCTTCTACTACTGCTGCTTCAGCACTCATATATATCGCTTTTAGTAGTTCGCTGCTAATTTATTTTCAGACTTCACCTTCTTAAAGAAGTTTTGGTAGCAACCTAAATAGTGCTCCAACATCCTATTTACTCCTTTTGCAGTCAAGGTAGCACCGGAAAGACCATCTACCTCGTGCTGTGTAAGACCCGATTTTCCTTCTCCTTTCACCATTGTGATAGATGCAAGTTCTCCTCCGTCGGTAAATATCTTTTTCCCTTTAAATCTTCCCTGAACCTCCGCGTCGGTTATTCTAGCACCCAAACCTGGAGTTTCACTTTTATGATCGAATGCGATTCCCTTTACAGTATTGAGGTCTCCATCCAAGGCAATGTAACCCGAAATCCAGTCCCAAAGTCCAGCTCCAAATAGCGGCAATACGTATGCCTCTATTTTGTCACCATCCATCACCATATACACAGGGTATACCCTGGATTTAGGATCAGTTTTGTAATTTTTCTGAACATTCACCTTTTCAGCTACCAAAGGGTTACCCTTAGTATCTGTTTCTATAGGGTTTCCACCAAAATCCACTACAGTAGATTTTACCTTTTCAGCATATATTCTTAGTATCTCTTCAGGGTCTTCTATGGCAGAAATATCCATAACAGCACCCAAGATCTTCTTTTTAGTGTCAAGTTCTACCTGTCTATCCTGTGCTGGTTTTAGCACAACCGAGGTGATTGACATCAGGCCGCCAATGATAATTGTCATTACGACCGAAAATATGATAATGTACGTATTAGACTGTTGCACGCTTCAATCTTCGTTTTTTGTTAGCCTCTACAATGTAAAAATCTATTAATGGAGCGAAAACGTTCATGAACAAGATCGCCAACATTATTCCTTCCGGATAAGCAGGATTTACCACCCTGATTATCACAGTTATCACTCCGATAAAGAATCCATAGATCCATTTACCCAATTCCGTTTGTGTTGCTGTAACCGGATCAGTGGCCATAAACACAGCCCCAAAAGCTAGTCCCCCAATCACCAAGTGGTAATGAGCAGGCATCAACATAAAGCTATTTGCTCCTACAAGATTGAAAATGAATCCCATGACCCATGCCCCGCCGAAAACACTTACAATAATCTTCCAGCTTCCAACGCCAGTAGCTACCAATACCACCGCGCCTATCAAGCACATCAAAACTGATGTCTCCCCTACACTACCTGGTATCCAGCCCATGAATAAGTTTTCAAAAGCAAACATATCTGCCGACCAATGCCCGGCCATGTCTGCCATCATATCCGTCCCATTTGAAACAGCCGCGGCACCATATGACAATACTGTAGCTCCTGTAAATCCATCTACTGGATTAGCATCACCAAAGAAGGTCCAAACCTCACCTGATATCTGAGATGGATATGCAAAATATAAGAACGCTCTAGCAGTCAATGCTACATTCAAAATATTCATTCCTGTTCCTCCGAACACTTCTTTTCCTATAATAACTGCAAACACTGTCGCCATGGCTACCTGCCAAAGCGGAATTGTTGCAGGCATTACTAGTGGAATAAGCATTCCTGAAACCAGAAATCCTTCCTCAACCGGACTGTTCTTGATCACGCAAAACGTGAATTCTACTGCCAATCCAACTGCATAGGAAACAATGACGATGGGAATAACCAACATGGCGCCCATGATGGCTTTTTCAACCCAATCAGCTTCAACACCAGTAGCAATAAAGTGCTGATGTCCAGCATTGAAAATACCAAATAACAAACATGGGACCATCGCCATGATGACCGTATTCATTACTCTTTTCAAATCTGCAGCATCGCGAATTTGGGCTCCTTTTACAGGTGTAACTAAATCTGGTTGAAAGAAAATCGTTCTGAAGCCTTCATAGATTGGGTGGAATTTTTCAAATTTCCCTCCTTTTTCCACCTGAGGCTTTATGCTATCGAAAGCTTTTTGTATAAACTTCATTCAATTAGCTATTACGGATTAAATCAATACCCTCTCTTAAAAGAGACTGAACGTTATTTTTAGAAACATCAATGAATTCACAAAGTGCTATGTCTTCTTCTATCAGTTCGTAAATACCTAGTGCTTCCATTTCGTCATAATCATTGGCAATGATCGCCTTGAAAAGATAAGTTGGAAGAATATCCATTGGTGTGACTTTTTCAAATTCACCTGAGAGGACAAAATTCCTATGCTCTCCATTTGTATTGGTGTCAAGTACACGTTCCTTATTTGGTGATAGGAAGGATAGCAATCCTAGTGCTCTATGAAAACTCGTTCTTTTATTATTAGGCATCACCCAACCCATAAACTCCTCTTCGTCACCTTCCGGGATCACCGAAATCTGGTTGTGATAGTATCCAAGGTAACCATCAGGACCAACAGCCTCTCCTGTCAGAACGTTTCCTGAAATATACCTTGAATGTGTACCTGTTATATTTCCTGCCAGCAACTTATCGAATCGTGCACCAACATAAGTTTTCACATATTGAGGATTAGTAACTTCTGAACCAGTAATGGCAACCAGTTTACTCGAATCATAAATTCCCTCAAGAAATAATTTACCAATCTGAGCAACTGAAAGTGGATCAACCGTCCAGGCTACTTCTCCTTTATTGATTGGATCAAGGTGATGAATCTGTACACCAACATTGCCTGCCGGGTGCGGACCACTTATTTTGTTGATTTGTACCCCAGTAGCTTGAGAAAACACTTGCGCCACTTCAGCATTACCATCCAGGTTCAAATGAACCGCCCCCTTGGTAAATTTGGTCAGTATATCAAGTCCGGCCTGAAAGTTTGCTTCTTTATCTGCCAACAGGAACGCCATATCTGGCGCCATTGGATGAGAATCAAATGCGGAAATGAAAATGGACTTTGGAGTATCAGCCGGATCGGCCACTATTCCATAAGGTCTTTGCACGATGGACGGCCATACGCCACCTTTCTGCATGATCTCACTGGCTTCCTCTTTATTAAGACTGACAATATCAGAAATACTGTATTTCTTGTGAGTCTCGTATTCGAGCTCCTTGTCAGCAAGAATGATTACCTCGAGAACTCTTCGCTTTTCTCCTCTTTTGATTTCAACAACCTCTCCGCTTACGGGAGAAGCGTATAGAACAGCTTCGAGTGCCTTGTCGTAAAACACAGGTGTTCCTGCCTTGACAGTGTCACCCTCTTTTACTAGCATTTTGGTCTGTACTATTCCTGGGAAATCAGATGGTTTGATCGCGAAAGTTTCCGGCTGATCTACTTCTTGAATCTTTTTCTCTGCGGACCCTACCAGTCGGATATCAAAACCCTTCTTAAGTTTGATGGTTTGAGACATTGAATTATGTTGGACGTCTTCTAAAAATCGAAGGCAAAAATAGCAAAAAATTGATCAAATGAAACGAATGATTGAAAATGTAATTTTTTACTAAATCAGTGATTTCTAAGGTTTTTAGGCAATTTCCACCTCTTCAAAACTATCTTTTACATAGTCGGCAACCCTATCCATCAACCAGCGGGGTGTAGATGTAGCACCACATATGCCCACACTATCGGTCGGCTTTATCCAACCTAAATCAATCTCACCTTCGTTTTCAATGAAATAACTTCGCTCGTTATTGCCCTTGCATACACTATATAATGCCTTGCCGTTTGAACTTTTTTTGCCCGAGACAAATAGTATTACGTCGTAGTTGGTTGAAAACTTAAGTAATTGTGGTTCTCGATTAGAAACTTGTCTACAAATGCTATCATTCGCATTAAAATCATGATGAGCCAATGTTCCCTTTGCCTGAGTAATGCGTTCTTCAATTTGGGATTTGATTTGATAAAATCCAGCTGTGCTTTTGGTTGTCTGGCTAAATAATGTGACAGGTTTGGTAAAATCGATTTGATCCAGGTCCTCTGCTTTTGATACTATGATCGCTTTGTCGGCTGTTTGTCCAGTTAGTCCTATCACCTCAGCGTGTCCCGGCTTGCCATAAATCACGACTTGACCTTCAACTTTCTTCATCTGGTCATAGGAAGTTTTTACCCTGTTTTGCAATTTCAGGACAACAGGACATGAAGCATCAATCAACTCAATATTGTTTTCGAGGGCAATTTGATAAGTTTCAGGCGGCTCACCATGGGCCCGAATGAGCACCTTCGCGTCCTTAATATTACGTAGGTCATCGTGTGTGATGATGCGCAAACCCTTCTCATGCAAGCGCTCAACTTCCATTGCATTGTGCACAATATCTCCCAGGCAAAACAACTGACCATTGTCAATCATCTCATCCTCGGCCATCTGAATAGCAAACTCTACTCCAAAACAATAGCCTGAATTCTGATCTACATCAACTTGCATTTATCTTGTTTTCAGCCAATTTAACAATTCTATCCACTTGCTCATCAAAAGTCAAATCCGAAGTATCAACCTCAATAGCATCCTCAGCTCTGATGAGTGGACTATCTTCCCTTGAAGTGTCTTGAGCATCACGCTCAATTAAATTTCTTTTTACCTCCTCGAGATTTGCTTCAAGCCCTGCTTCTTTCATTTCATTGAATCTCCTTTCCGCTCGTACAGTAACCTCTGCGGACATGAATATTTTCAATTCCGAATCAGGAAATACAACGGTACCAATGTCTCTTCCATCCATGACAAGGCGCTTTTGCTTTCCCATTTTTTGTTGAAAGTCCACCAATCGCCTGCGAACAGCACTTACTGCTGCCACTGCACTAACACTGTCACTTACTGATTGTTCGCGAATTTTCGTTTCAATTGACCGAGTGTTGAGATATATCTCTGATTTGTCATTTATAATCTTAAAATCCAACTCAATTTCATTAAGTCTATTTTCTATTTCAGCTTCGTCAGTCAGATTGACCCTATTTATTTGGAAGTAATAGGTAACAGCTCGATACATTGCGCCTGTATCAACATAAGCATAACCAAGCTTTTTCGCAACGGCTTTCGCCGTTGAGCTTTTACCTGTACCTGAGTAACCATCTATTGCTATGACGATATCTGACATCTAACAGTCCTTTATTGGACAAGGAGCCGGTTTTCCTTTTTTCAATTTTCCTTGATAACGCTTAGGTTGAGCATTTCTACTGCAGCTTGTGGTCATTGCTGTCAGCCCCACTAGAACAAGGGTTATGTACAAATATCTTAAAATTGAAGAGGCTCTCATATGCACTAATTAAAAACTACTCACATTCATAGAGCGATCGATTTTCATCACCAATCCTTGCAATACTTTACCAGGACCCGACTCGATGAAATCCGTAGCTCCATCGGCAATCATCTGCTGAACACCTTGAGTCCAACGAACAGGGGCAGTTAATTGTGCAACAAGATTCGCCTTTATTTTTTCTATGTCTGTGTGACCTTTTGCGTCAACATTTTGATAAATCTTGCATTTTGGTGTAGAAAAGCTAGTTGCTTGAATAGCTGCTGCTAGTTCTTCCTGTGCAGGTTTCATCAATGGTGAGTGAAATGCTCCGCCTACCGGTAATACCAATGCTCGACGAGCACCCGCTTCTTTCAGCTTCTCGCAAGCATCCTCCACAGCACTTACTTGACCTGATATTACCAATTGGCCAGGGCAGTTATAATTTGCTGCAACAACAACTCCTTCAGTCTCCTTACAAATATCCTCGACTACATTGTCCTCCAGGGCCAAAACTGCTGCCATGGTTGATGGTTCAATTTCACATGCTTTTTGCATTGCCTGTGCTCGCTGAAGCACCAATTTTGTACCATCTTCAAAACTCAATGCTCCAGCAGTGACAAGGGCTGAGAACTCACCAAGCGAATGCCCGGCCACCATATCTGGTTCAAATCCATCCTTTGTCAATGCGTTGATCACGCTGTGCAGGAAAACTGCTGGTTGAGTGACTTTCGTTTGTTTCAAGTCTTCTGCGCTTCCTTCAAACATGATGGAAGTAATATTAAATCCAAGAATCTCGTTCGCTTGATCAAACATCTCGCGCGCCTTGTCATTACTATCGTATAGCGCTTTCCCCATACCTGAAAATTGAGCTCCCTGACCAGGAAATACAAATGCTTTCATTCAATTGCTATTTATAATGGCAATGTGCCTATTCATCAAAATTGTGTTGCAAAACTAAATCAGCAATCTTTAAGATTGATCTGAACAGCAGGAATTTCAATCAATGAATCTTGCCTGCAAATCAGAAGTAGGCATCCGACACTGATCTGACTTCCCAAACCATCGATACCTATTTCGAGCTATTAGCTTATACACTCCATCTCTGATAAATGAAGGAACAATAATAAATAGATACATCATTGGCCATAGCCCGCTCAGGCCTTTGGCAATAAGTAGAACGGCAGAACTATTTTGAAAAATTTTTTCCTTTTTGATCAATATGATTCCATCAAGGGCCTTTGGGTTGACCGTTGATTTTCGGAGCAATTCAACAGCCTTCTCTGATTGTAAAGAAGCGAAACTAAACCTGCTATCTGGGTCCCTGTCAATGATGAAGTTGACAGAAGCATTGCAAAGGTTGCATACTCCGTCGAATAATATCACTTCATCAGTTGAACCCATCCTTTAAATGTCTGCTTTTGTTGTGATTTCTCTAGCACATCAAATTGTACCTCAGCATGATAATAGTAGACACCTGCAGAAAGTTCCAATCCCGCATTGGTGCGACCATCCCAATTGATATGATTGGTGGCTTCATCTTCTTTGCTCAGATCATATACTACGCTACCTACCCTGTCAAATACTTTGAATTCAACATGCTCAACAAATCGAGGACACTGGGCATTATCAAAACCTGCAACAAAACCTCTGCCTCCACTATACAATGGTCCAAACGTATCATTTTTTCCATCTCCATTAGGCGTGAAGACATTTGGCAGTTCAAAAACGGGACAATTATCGCTACAAAGTGCCTCAGAAAGTGGGCTTTCATTTTTTGACCTATCTACAGCACTTATTTTGTAACACCCTTTATATGAAGAAAGTCCTGCATGTAAATATTCCTCAACTGTAGTACTGTCCAGCAACTCAAAATCGTCTTCTCCTGTCTCTGAGAAATAAATACGATAATAAATCACATCGTCATCACAGTTCGTTCCCGGGTCTGCCTGCCATTCAATGGCATTTTCAAAATCAGTAAAATCGCATCCTTTATCTATCAGGAAATTGGTACAATCAAAGTTGTCGGATAGTTCCACACTTAAGGGTGTACAAGGGGGTATATTATCATTAGGTTGTGCGCATCCTATTTGCGATCGATTGATCAATGGAGACGAAATCATTGGATTGTCATATCCTCCCTCCGTGATTACATAGTAGCAGTACCTTGTATCTTCATCCAAAATTAGGTCATTGAATCTACCATCATCGAGATATCTAAACCCATCTCTGGTTACATCCACAGAGTCAATTATCATGAGGGCCTCAGGATTGGATGGATCTACATGATCTCTGTATATATAGTGATAAGGGTACTCCGTCATCAAGATGGACCAGGGTACACTTGCAGACCAGTTCACTTCAATTGCATTGAGCAATGGATCTGGCACTAATCGAACCGTTGAGGCAACCGACGATGTATCAACAAATGATCCATTTCCGTCATATAAGTCTAGTCTATAACTAAAGCTATTGAGATCAGTATCAATTCCTGTATCAGTAAAGGAAGTATCTGAAAGACCGCTAGCTATTTCAACAGGAGCATTGAAGTTTCTTCCTAATGATCTAAAAAGGTTATAGGTATATGGTGGTGGGAATTGCTCCTGATTGATGTCATAAGGTGGTGTCCACAACACGACAACTTCCCCTTCTGAACTAGTACGGTTCACATCCACATTCGTGATAACAGGTGCATCTGCTTCCAAAATGATACAAGCCTCCCCAGATACATAACTTTCTCCCTTTCCAGGTTCCGGAAATTTGGCTACCAACCGATAGCAATACTTTGCCCCTGGTGATAATCGATTATCTACAAATTCGTTTTGATCAGCTCTAACTGTTGCAATTCTTCGATAACCACTTCCTGCTGGCATTCCGATCTCACATTCATCCGGCATCATTGCAAAGTCACCTACCCTTCGCCATACCTCCATTTCGAGCCCGGCAATATTTCGACATGAATAATTATCCCAGGATACACGAGCCGACCTTCCTGATTCTACTGTCACTGCGACACCTTCTGGTGCCGGACCTACTACCTTGATTTCCCAAGTACCAAAGTCAACTAGTGATGGCCCCACTTTTACGCCATCTTCTATAGGTCTATCTGTAATTTTCAACTGTATTTCATAAGCTTGCTCCCTCACATGTCCGCACTCAGTATTCCATAAAAAATCCAGTGTTCCGGGGGAACTCTGAAAATCACCCGGTGAATAACTCGCGGGTTGATTGATCTCAAATGGCCCGCCGAATGCTTCCATCTTTATTTGATGACCATCAGGATCTGCTCCGCTTATGCTCTCTCTGATGGTTTCTCCAGCCGTGACACAGAGTGGATCGGGCTCATCTATTTCCGGTTTTTCATTGTCTCCTTCATAGATGATGATTTGCATGTCTCTGGTGATATAACCAAGCGTATGCCATACTCCGCCGATATTCCGCCACTCAGTGATTCTGTAGGCTAAATTATATTCTGAACATTCGTTTACACCTTCAGGACACTCCTCAGAGGGAAGTTGATAGATATCGGCTGGTGCATCCCAAATCAAATCACCATATGCTTCATCTAGGAGCAATGTCGGCGGACCACCGTCTTCACTACCAGAGGTAAACGCAGTATAGAACTCTGGTGCTGTTAGTTTTCTGTAGTTGATCACAGGCTCATCAATTCCTCTTTTTGGCGTGACGAATTGGTAGCTCAGACTGTCTCCATCCGGATCAAAGGCTCCTGCATTGTGAACAAATGTGACACCCGGCATTCCTTCATCGATAGGAGGCACTGTGAGTATGGGTGAATTATTTACCCCAAAAAATGGATCAATGATGATCATTGTCTCAGTGTAAAACTCCGTTTGAACCGAATTGTCCATGTTGGAGATGCCGTCATTTCTGAATTTCTCTTCGTAACTGACAAGGTATGACGATGGAGCTTTAAAGGTGTGTATCACACGAAATTCTGCCCGTGCAACAGTATTGTTAATAGGAGTCTCGATTACCTCAAATCCGCCTTCCTGCTCTTCTCCATCACCAAAACGAAAAATACCTGCTCCAAAAGCAATGGTAGAGCCACGATCCCGGTACCCGATAAAAATGAATTCGAAAGTCAAAGAATTGGGATCAATCCGACGCGCGATAATCTCACCAGCCCGGATATGCGTAGCGAAAGAGGACTGAACGGCTCCAATGATCAGTGCCACTGTAAGCATCGCTAACAAAATGCCGCGCCTACTCCCCAACTTTTCCAAATTCACCATTCACGTAAAATTGAATTAAAACCATAAGAAATCATAACTACTCAAATGCTTTCAGTGTTTCGACAAATATTTAACCTGTTAGTTTATCGCAACCCTTACCCCTCATCCTCACTTTGTCAATGTAGGCCGCCGGGATGTGACCGCAAAGTTCGAGCCACATATTTGATGTCTCCATTACAATAAATTAACCTCTAATAGATAACGGATCATGACCTGTAAAATTTAGATTAAGCAAAAAGCATATATCCATTGGACGGTAAGTGCTCGGCATTTACCTTTGGCGCATTGTAAATCATATGTATCGATATCACTATGAGCTGGATTTCTAGTACGATAGGAAGAAAAGTAGCAATGGCGCTTTCAGCGTTGTTCCTAATCTCTTTTTTGATCATACACGTCGCGATCAACTTCCTGTCAGTCTTTAGTGAGGAAATGTATAATGTAGCCTCACACTTTATGGGTACAAACCCTCTTATTCAATTCGCCATGCAACCCGTCTTGATACTGGGTGTGGTTTTTCACTTTGTGATGGGATTTATCCTTGAAGCAAAAAACAGAGCCTCACGTCCAGTCAAGTATGCTAAAAAAGATGATGGAGCTAGTTCTTCCTGGCTATCCAGAAACATGATGTTTAGCGGACTTGTGATCCTGGCCTTCCTTGGTCTACACTTTGTAGATTTCTGGATCCCGGAGATTGATTACAAGTACATTTCTATGAAACCAGCCGTTGAGGACAGATATTATGAAGAGTTGGTGCACAGAATGCAGGATCCGTTGAGGGTTGGAGCGTATGTAGTTGCATTTGTCTTATTGATGATGCACCTCCTGCATGGATTTCAGTCCTCATTTCAATCAATGGGTGTCAACAACAAGTTCACACCGGCGATTCAAGCTTTCTGTAAAGCGTTTGCCTACATTGTTCCACTGGCATTCATATTTATAGCTATTTTCCACTTTCTTAATCATTAATCAGATATGAAGATAGGAGATAACTTCCCTGCAGCAATACCTGAAGGACCACTTGAAGATAAGTGGACGCACTATAAGGACAAAATCAACCTGGTAAATCCAGCTAATAAGCGATTGATAGATGTTATCGTTGTTGGAACAGGTCTCGCGGGTGGTTCAGCAGCAGCTTCTCTAGCTGAACTCGGCTACAACGTAAAGGCATTTTGCTTTCAGGATTCTCCCCGAAGAGCGCACTCAATTGCAGCTCAGGGGGGTATCAACGCAGCAAAAAATTATCAAGGCGATGGAGATTCAAACTATCGCTTATTTTATGATACCGTAAAAGGTGGTGACTACAGGGCAAGAGAGTCTAATGTTTACAGGTTAGCCGAGGTATCCGGCAATATCATTGACCAATGTGTTGCACAAGGAGTTCCATTTGCCAGAGATTATGGTGGGTTGTTGGACAATAGATCGTTTGGAGGCGTGTTGGTTTCCAGAACCTTTTATGCCAAAGGTCAAACTGGTCAGCAATTACTATTGGGAGCCTATTCCGCAATGAATCGCCAGATAGGTCGTGGAAAGATCAAAATGTACAACCGTCATGAAATGATGGATGTGGTGATTGTAGATGGTAAGGCCAGAGGTATCATCGCTAGAGACCTGGTCTCAGGCGAAATTCAAAGACATTCAGCCCATGCTGTAGTAATCGCATCAGGAGGATATGGAAACGTGTTTTTCTTATCTACTAACGCAATGGGAAGTAATACATCTGCAGCCTGGAAAATTCATAAAAAGGGAGCCTGGTTTGCAAACCCTTGCTATACGCAGATTCACCCAACCTGTATTCCTGTTTCGGGTGATCATCAGTCGAAATTGACTCTAATGTCTGAATCTCTTAGAAATGATGGAAGGATTTGGGTACCCAAGAAAAAAGAAGATGTTGAAGCAATTCGAGCTGGCAAATTGAAGCCAACAGATCTTACTGAAGAGGACAGAGACTATTACCTGGAAAGAAGATATCCTGCATTTGGTAACCTGGTACCAAGAGATGTTGCATCTCGTGCAGCTAAGGAAAGGTGTGATGCAGGTTTTGGTGTTAACGCCACAGGAGAAGCTGTTTATCTTGATTTTGCTTCAGCCATTGAAAGATATGGAAAGGAGCAGGCAATGATCAAGCACCTGGATGTCAACGATCAAGCACTTGTTATAAAACTTGGTAAGGAAGTTGTTGAAGCCAAGTACGGAAACTTGTTTCAGATGTACGAGAAAATCGTAGATCAGAATCCTTATGAGACGCCTATGATGATCTATCCGGCCGTACATTATACAATGGGGGGTACTTGGGTAGATTACGAGCTAATGACTACTATCCCAGGATGTTACTCAATTGGAGAATCTAACTTCTCTGATCACGGGGCTAACAGACTGGGAGCATCAGCTTTGATGCAGGGATTGGCTGATGGCTATTTTGTATTGCCTTATACGATTGGTAACTATTTGTCCAATGACATTCGTACCGGACCTATTTCTACTGATACGCCTGAATTTGAGGCCGCAGAAAAGTCCGTACGTGATCAGCTGGATATGTTCATCAATAACAAAGGATCCAAATCAGTAGACTACTTCCATAAGAAACTAGGAAAAGTCATGTGGAACAAAGTGGGCATGGCCAGAAACAAACAAGGATTGGAAGAGGCCATTAAAGAGATCAAAGAGATTCGAGAGGAATTCTACAAAGAAGTGAAAGTTCCAGGAGGTCAAGATGAATACAACGAAGAACTAGCTAAGGCTGGTCGGGTTGCTGATTTTCTTGAATTAGGCGAATTATTTGCTAAGGATGCGCTGCATCGTGAGGAATCTTGTGGAGGTCATTTCCGTGAGGAGCACCAGACAGAAGAAGGTGAAGCAAAGCGAAACAAGGAGTTTCAGTATGTTGCCGCCTGGGAATACAAAGGTGAGCCGAGCGATGCAGTCATGCATAAGGAAGACCTTGCGTATGAAAACATTGAGGTAAAAGAAAGAAGTTACAAGTAATAATTGGTTTAAAATCCTGATTTGATATGAACCTGAAACTGAAAATATGGCGTCAAAAAAACGCTGATGATAAAGGGCAAATTGTAGATTATGACATCAGTGATGTGTCTCCGGATATGTCATTTTTGGAAATGCTGGACGTCCTCAACGATCAGCTGGTGGAAAAGGGAGATGAACCAGTTGCGTTTGATCATGACTGTCGCGAAGGTATCTGTGGCATGTGTTCATTGCAGATCAATGGCAGACCTCATGGTCCAGACAGTGCGATCACTACTTGTCAGCTCCACATGAGAAAGTTCAACGATGGAGATACAGTGTTCATTGAACCATTTAGAGCGAAGGCATTTCCAGTAATTAAGGATTTGATCGTAGATCGTGGATCATTTGATCGCATTCAGCATGCTGGAGGGTTCGTCTCTGTCAACACTTCCGGAAATACACAGGATGCGAACGCACTTCCTATCAACAAAGGAGATGCAGATAAGTCTTTTGACGCTGCAGCCTGTATCGGCTGTGGAGCATGTGTAGCGGCTTGTAAAAATGCCTCGGCTATGCTATTCGTTTCAGCGAAGGTATCTCAGTATGCTTTACTCCCTCAAGGACAAGTTGAGCGAAAGGAACGCGTTGAAAACATGGTCTCTCAAATGGATGAAGAAGGCTTTGGAGCCTGCACCAATACGGGAGCATGTGAGGCCGAATGCCCAAAGGGTATCAGCCTTACCAATATTGCCAGAATGAACAAAGAGTTTTTAAGCGCAAGCTTGAAAGGATAAAACATTGATTAATTCATTAAACCCTGATCTAAAAATAAGGTCAGGGTTTTTTAGTTTTATAGCTGTAGCATAACACAAATTGCAATTGTCTAAATTGTGAATTATTTAAGAATAGTCCCCTAGCGAGTTATATGCTCAAGCGAATTTTTTTCATCATTGCAATAGCAGCGCTACTTGGAGCCGGATACTTTGCTTACGACAATTGGTCAAAGAATAGGAATAAGAACCTATGGAGCTTTGTGCCTCAAAATGCGGCATTGGTCTATGAAAGCAATGAAATGGCCAACACAATTGCTTTTCTCAATGAGCAGCCCATTTACAAATCATTGCGCGAAATCAAAGCCATCAACCAGTTGCATGGTCATCTGGATAAGCTAGACAGCATTCTAAACGAAGAGGGTGGTCTCGACAATTTCCTTAACAACACATCCCTCATCACCAGTGCACATATCTCAGGCAATCAAAGTTTTGATTTTCTTCACCTCGCAGAAATTTCGACCATACAACAGCATACTGTACTGACCCGACTCCAGCAGGGATTTGAGCAACTCGGATTCACCAAGCGAACGAGGAAGTACCTGGAATTCGTGATCACAGAAATGCGAAATGCCGAAGGGGTTTCATACACCTACATATTTCATCGGAACTATTTCATCGGAAGTTTTACTGCCTATCTGGTAGAGGATGCAATTCGAACCTATTCGGATGAATCAATGCTTTCCTTCAAGAAAACTTTTCCAGAGTTGTCACCGCTGACAAAACTTCAACAAGATCAGGGAGATATCTACCTCAACATGGACCAGTTTGGCAAATTGCTACATGGATTTACCCAGCTGAGAGGACCAATCAACTTTGCTAAGTCGGGCTTTTTGGATGTGCAGGTCAATGAAGGTGCTATTGAGCTCAATGGATTTACATTGTCCTCAGCTGAAAATAACATACAGCGCCTTGGAGGATCATCTGGTAGCAGTTTTGATATTTCAGAGGTGGTTTCGAACAACACAGCAGTATTGGAACACTATGGGTTTGTGAAGGCTGAAGCATGGCAAAGCAACCTGACAAGTAATCAAAAATCAGTACTGGACCCAATCAGGTCTAATTATCTGAGCGAATTCGACATCAATCTTAACCATATCCTTACGCTGTTGGATGGAGAAGTAGCAATTGCCAAGCAATTTGCTGGGAACAATGAACGAACATTCGTATTTCTCGAAATGAAAAATGGCAGTGATGCCACGGAGTTTATCAATAGCTGTTTGGATCGGTATTTTCAAGTGACAGCTGATTCGGTATTTCGCGATGAATATCGCAACCTCATTATCAGCAGTTTTCCTTTCACAGATTTCCTTCCTGCTCTTTTTGGCGATATCGTACCTGAGTTTCAGGATCAATATTTCACCACATATCGCAATTATTTTGTGTTCAGTAATAGTTTACCTGGCACCAAACAATTGATTGATGATATCCTTGAAGAGAACACCTGGAAAAAGTCTCTCCGTAAAAATAAGTTCCTCGAGCAAACTAGCCAGGAGTCAGGTTACGGTATTTATGTGAACCTCCCCAACTACTGGCCAAAGCTCATGAGCCTACTCAATGACGAGTGGAAGCCTATAGCGCGATCAAACGATTTCATTTTCAAGAGTTTTGAAAATATCGCCATTCAATTCAACCCAGTCGATAACAAGTATTTTACCAATATCAATATTCATCAGCCTGAAGAATTGCCACTAAATGGCAAGTCCATCACTACGCTTAAGTCCATCCATCTCAGCGCTCCCATCATCCGCAAACCACAATTGGTTAAGAACCACAACAATGGCCAATTAGAAATTATGGTACAGGACTCTGTAGGTGATATCTATCTGATCGATCCTGAGTTCAAAGTGTTATGGAGCAAGTCAATTGGAAAACCAATACTTGGTAAGGTCCATCAGCTCGATTATTATCGTAATAATAAACTCCAGTATGTATTCATTACTGAAAACGAAATTCACATGCTGGATCGCAATGGAGACAACTTACCAGGATACCCAAAAGGAATCAAAGGTGCTGAGCAGTTGGAACACCTTACCCTGATTGATTATAAAGGGGATAAACAATATCGATTGGCTATATCAGATATCAAGGGAAATATCTATTTGACCGATAAAGAAGGCACTCCGCTAGATGGATGGAATCCAAACAAGCTCGGCAACCCACTGGTTAGTCCACCGCGTCATTACCGCATTGGTGGTACAGATGTGATCGCGATGGTACTAGCAAACGGTGAAATCCACCTGCAGAGCAGGAGAGCCAGATCCTATCCCGGTTTCCCGATAAAACTAGATCAAGACATCACTGGTGATTTCAACATCGATCCGGGAAGTAATTTTGCCAGTACAGTTTTCAGTACCATTTCTGAAAACGGTGATTTCCTACAGGTCGATTTTAAAGCCAAGACATTGGCACGCCGACAGTTTTACAAACCAAGTGAATCAGCGTCATTCGAGTTGCTTAACGATGTAGCCGAAAAATCAATGATCATTTTGCTGAAAGATGAAAACCTGATGCAGATATTGGATGAAAATGAGCAGATCCTGTTCGATAAATCTCAGACTATTAATAAACAGTTTTTCGCTCAATACTATCAACTCGGAGGAGGTAAAGATTATGTCATTACTGGTGATCGAAATGGACGATTCATCTATCTCTATGATATGGCTGGTAAGCTCATTACTAGCCGACCATTGGCAGGCAATCAACCTGTAAGCATGATGTATTTTGAGAATCAAAATCAACATCATGCTTATTTGGTCGAGGGCAATGAGCTGATGTTGATAAGATTACAGTAGCTTATAACTGATTCGACCAATTTCTTTAACGCACCAACTCACAAAAAGTACTGCTGCTCGCATTCATCAGGTCTGTTAAATTCAACAACTTCCAGTCTCATATTTAAAAGTCAATCATCCTAAAGGGCTACAGGGAGCGTATTGACAATGTCTGATGTTTTTCAGTAATTGGAAATTATCTGATAACCTAAATCAAATTTTCGTGAAAAAGCTATTAAAAATTCTGGGTGGATTTATATCCGCTATTGTTCTAATCATTATTGGAGTTTTGTTCTACTACCACCTCCAATGGCCACTAGAGTATCCTGACACGCCATATCCGGATATCACCGCATCTAATGATTCAACGGTTATTGCAGAAGGCGAATATCTATTTCATGCAGTTACGCATTGCACTGCCTGTCATTCAGGACCCAATGAAATCTTATTTGCAGATCGTGAAAAAGCACTAGCAATGGTTCCAGCTGGAGGGTACACCTGGGAAATGGGCCCAATCGGAACTGTCCGCTCAGCAAACATCACTTCGCATGATGAATATGGAATAGGCAAATTGACTGACGCTGAAATCGCACGAACGATCAAGTATGGCATCCGTTCTGATCATAAAACGGCTTTTTTCATGGCCGGAGTGGGGCCTATGTCAGATCAGGACCTTACTGCAATAGTCTCTTATCTAAGAACTTTAGCACCAAACCCAAACCAAGTCGACCCATCTGAGGTCGGATTCCTCGGCAAAACTGTCCTCCAAACTATGATGCTGGGCTATCTAAAACCCAAGCCGTATGAGACTCCTGAATATACCCCCAGAGGTGAATTATCGATTAAGCGTGGCGAATACCTGGCAAACGGACCTGGGGCTTGTGTCCTGTGTCACAGTGAAATGGAATTAGCCCCAGCAATAAAATTTGTAGGTCCTAAGCTGTCAGGTAACCCAAAGCCTGATCCTGATCCATACGACTCATCAATGGAACTTGCTTATCCAAACCTCACGCCCGACAAAAAGACTGGACACATAGTAGAATGGACAGAAGAAACTTTTATTGCGAGATTCAGGGGTGGTAGGGCAATAAAGAATTCACCTATGCCATGGGAAAATTTTCAGAACATGACAGATGAAGATCTTGCCTCGATCTATCGATATCTAATGTCGTTGGAACCCGTCGAAAAAGAAATTGGCCCATCCTATCGTGAGGTCGGATGGAAAGCTGAGTAGAATGCCGGCTTAAAAATGAGAAATCACAACAAGCATCTATGAATGTTAGATAGATAAGTGAATTTGCAAATAGCAAATTCACTTATCATGTCATCACACCTCAACCGTCTTCCACTTGCCTCTTCTAAATAAGATGATACAAACTATGGCATGTATTGAGTGGCACAAGGCTATGGAAACAAACACTCCATTGGCCGCCCAATTCAAATTGACGGACAGCCAATAAGCCAGCGGTATCTGTAGCAACCAGAAAACAAACAGGTTAATGATCATCGGAGTTTTCGTGTCTCCGGCTCCATTGAAGGCCTGACTGATCACCATGCCATAGGCAAAAAACAAATAGCCAAAACAGATGATCTGTAACCCATTGGTACCAATATCAAGGACCAATGCATTGTTGTCTGCATTGAACAACCCTACTATTGGGCCAGCAAGGATGAGGAAAAACACAGAAATAACACCCAGGAATACCATTGAAAAGAAAGCCGTTCTCCAAACAGAAGTTTCTGCTCTATCTGGATTCTTGGCACCAAGGTTTTGTCCAACCAGTGTGGCCGCTGCGTTTGACAGACCCCATGCAGGAAGTATGGTAAACACAATGACCCTAAAGGCTATCTGATAACCCGCGACTGCCTCTGTTCCAAAATTCGCCATTAACCTTACCAGAAAAATCCAACTGGCTGTCTCAACCAAAAATTGTCCGATTCCTGCTGCAGATATTCTAATAAGTTCCACAACAGTTTTAACTCTAATCACAACATTTTCAATTGTCATTTTAATAATTGAGCTGCCGTTCAGTAAATGATAAACCTGGTACAAGACGCCAGTCGATCTACCAATAGTAGTGGCAATCGCAGCACCTTCAATACCAAAGCCAGGAACAGGACCCAATCCAAAAATCAAAAGCGGATCGAGTATGATGTTTAGACCATTAGCCAACCAAAGTGAACGCATGGCTATTGAGGCATCACCTGCCCCTCTAAAAATCGCATTGATCAAAAACAATAGTAATATTGAAATATTACCAAGGAACATGATTCGTGTAAATCCTACTCCTTCTTTCACGAGTTCTTCTTCGCCACCCATCAGGAGTAATAGCTCCTCTGCGAATATAAATCCCACGACTCCAATGACCAGGCCACATATTGTTGCTAGAAATATGGATTGAAAACCCGCACTCGCTGCGCGCTTGTAGTTTTTCTCTCCTACGCGACGAGCAACGACAGCAGTAGTGGCCATTGACAACCCAACTGCTATTGAATACACGATCATGAGCATCGATTCCGTCAATCCAACAGTTGCCACCGCATTGACGCTAATTTTTGAGACAAAAAACAGGTCAACAACTGCAAAAACTGATTCAAGAATCATCTCTGCCACCATCGGTATTGACAGCAATAGTATCGCCCGATTGATGCTACCGGATGTGTATTCCTTCTCGCTCCCTTTGAGCGCTTCTATAATAAATTGATATATATATTTGATTTTAGCCATTAGTAATTTCCGTCTTGTTGATAAAAAATTTGGGCCAGAATTGACCTCAAAAGAGCACTTCCTTAGCGGTTCATTGAGAACCGCACTCGATCAGCGATATGGACGGCTAATAGCTTCATAATGCACAAATGTAAGGAAATAATTTTTACACTTGCAAACACCCGGTGTAAGCGATCATTGATTATTTGTCATTACTATTGTCAAATCAATTATCAAACAGTGCATAAATGAACTATCGCAGACTGGGCAAAACCAATTGGAATGTATCTGAAATCTCTTTAGGCACCTGGCAGGTAGGTGGCAAATGGGGCTCGGGATTTGACAATCAAAATGCCGAAAGCATTATCCATGAAGCAATAGATCATGGTGTCAACTTCATCGACACAGCAGATGTTTACGAGGCTGGATTGAGTGAAGCGGCCGTTGGGCGTGTAGTGAAATCGCGATCAGAAGACATCCTTGTAGCTACCAAATGTGGTCGACAAATTAACCCACATGTTAATGAAGGATATCAACCTGAAGTTTTGAGGAAATATGTTGAGAACAGCCTAAAGAACAGTGGCCTGGAATGTCTGGATCTTATTCAATTGCATTGTCCGCCTACTGAGGTTTATTATCGCCCGGAAATTTTTGACCTGTTTGACCGACTGAAAAGTGAAGGAAAAATCAAACATCTTGGAATCAGTGTAGAAAAGGTTGAAGAGGCGCTAAAGGGAATTGAATATCCGAATGTCTCCACCGTTCAGATCATTTTTAACCTTTTCAGACAAAGACCGGCGGAAGTGTTTTTCGAACAAGCTGCAAAAAAGGACATTGGCATCATAGTAAGAGTTCCACTGGCAAGCGGCCTATTGACAGGTAAATTTTCCCAAAACAGTGTTTTCGAAAAGGACGATCATCGCTTTTTTAACCGCGAAGGAGCACTATTTGATAAAGGCGAGACTTTTGCAGGTGTCCCCTATGAAATAGGCCTAAAAGCAGTTGATCAAATCAAGGAAATATTTCCTGAAACAGATAATCTTGCACCGATTGCATTGCGATGGATTCTGGATTATCAATCTGTTGGATGTATCATACCTGGTGCATCCAACAGTCAACATTTATCGAGTAACCTTGAAGCATCGGTGTTAAGCTCTTTGTCCGAAAAGCAAAGAGATGCGCTCAATGCCATTTACAATTCCATGATCAAGGCTCACGTTCACCACCTTTGGTAATCACTTAGATATGCGAATTCCATTTTCACATAAACACATATTCTTTACCAAGCATCTACATGGACAGGCACTCACAGCCGCTAAGTTGAGAGATTTCAAGCTGGTCGTCATTGTGCAGCTTTTTATGATGTTTACAGCATTGCTTGTGCCTGACATTCTCAACTATATCATCCCATCTGTTGCTGTTGTGACGTCTGAAATGATTTTCAATATAGGAATGGGACTTTACGTTTATTCACTCTGGAATATGCTCCGTATCTATTCTAAAAGTGAGGAACTCGTCATGTTTCTGTTCATGGTCATCATTGGAATATTTGTGTTGTCAGTGATTGTGATTAACCCCTTTTTCACCATTATAGAAGGAGTCAAATTTCAGATTTTCTCTACATTCATCATGGTTGCTCTTATCTCGGTGGAGTCATTTGCCATTTATTTTATGATTCGGGAAATCATTGCAAAAGACATCCCTATTTCAGAAAAATTATGGGGAGCCGCTTGTATATACTTCATCATTGGTATCACTTTCGGTGGGGTATTTGAGATCCTATGTATTTGGGACATTTCTCACCTGCCAATTGATGTTCCATTGAGGGTGCTACATTTTATGAGAAGCATCGACTATAGCTTCCTGGTATTATCCGGTCTTGACAATCCGTACGTAAATATTTCCGCGATAGTAAGGCGATTGAGTACCATCGAATCTATCTGGGGCAATCTCTTTATTGTGTTTGTGGTGGGCAGGATGCTTTATAAATAATGGATAGAACATACAATATGGATTGGCGCTCTCAATTAAACCCCATCACAGAGCAGTTTCAGGAAGAATTTTCATCATTAAATGAATCGGAACTCAACTGGAAGCCAAGTGCAAAAATCTGGAGCATAGCTGAGATTCTTACCCATATCATACAAGTCAATGAATCCTACTATCCATCCTTTCAGCAAATAATCGATGGCACCTATAAAGCTCCCTTCACAGGTAAATTCGGATTTCTGGTTAACATGTTTGGGAATGCGATCCTAAAATCGATGCACCCAACACAAAAACGAAAGACCAAAACCATGCTGATCTGGGAACCCTCAAAAAGTGACGAAGAGAGAGATATTGTTGACCAGTTTGTACAACATCAATCAGCAATGAAAGATTGGATTGTAAAATTAGATCCCTACATAGCCTCAACTCTGATTTCATCGCCTGCAAACAGCAACATTGTTTATAAGCTGTCCACTTGCCTGGAAATTATCGTTGCTCATGAAAAAAGGCATTTTATTCAGGCGTGTGAAGTAAAATTAAAACTACCAAAAATTACTTGATCACGTGAAATGTCTGAGCGCCGTATCTGGATGATACATTCACAATGTATCGACCTTTCGGTAGCTGATTAGCAGACCATTGAACTCTCATCGTCCCTACATTTGCTTTCCCACCATAAATGTGCTCTAACACCCTACCGCTCAAATCCAATAATCTTATCTCGACATATTCTCCAAATGAACTAAATGTTATAGTCGCCCGATCAGTCAATGGATTTGGAAAAACCTTTAAATCCATTTGACCCGTTCGTGGATTTCCCATTACTAGCTGTGGTTCTCCAATGATAGGGACTGTATCAAATGTGCGACCGAACAGTTGTGCTGATAAACTTGCATCAATGCCCAGCCACTGTTCCAACGCTGAACTATACAATTGACGATAGTCAAATTGCATGGGTAGATCGGTGGAGTAATCAGCATCAGCTGGCACTTCAGGGTTTTCGCCCAAAACACCGCCAGCAACTGCCTTTCCGAAAAAGAACATCGGAGCTGCTGATCCATGATCTGTTCCATTACTGGCATTTGAGTTAATCGTTCGACCAAACTCCGAGAATGTCATCCCCAACACCCTGTCTTCAGTCCCATGATAGGCCAGGTCTTTCATAAACGCACCAATGGCATCATTCATTTCCTTGAGCAAAGATGCGTGCTCTCCAATTGTAGTATCTCCGGATTCCACCTGAGCATCATGTGTATCGAATCCCCCAATGCGAACCATATAGATGGGTGTTTGCAGATCTCCTGCAATCAATTTGCTCACAATCTTTAATTGCTCAGCAAGACCTGTTTCAGGGAATTCCACATGATCATTTCCAACGCGCTCTGCTGCTTTTTTAACCACCTCGCCGTATTGCTGTGACTGTCTCTGAATGAGGCGCACATACCCCAATTGATCACCGGCCTGTGTATCAGGAGCTTGTGGTTGGCTAATGTCCAGTAAATCATAAAAGGACTCGGGACCGCTAATGACCATTCCCATTGAAGACTTGCTTCCTTGAAAAAGAAGTGACGCGCCATATCCCATCTCAATTGCCAATGGATCTCCATAAGTTTCAGTAGGATACAAATCTGGATAATCAGGGTGTTCATTGGCTAAAAACCTACCTGCCCACCCTGTATTGAGGTATTCATCAGCATCTGATCCAGACATCCAAATGTCCGTTGACCTGAAATGCGAATAATTTGGATTGGGGTAGCCAACTGACTGTATGATCTTGAATTTGCCTTCATCATACAGCTCTTTCATACCTGACCATGCTGGATGCAATCCCAAGTCGGTTCCAGTCAACTGAATCAGTCTGTCCTCTGGTAAAACCACATGGGGTCTCACCTGGTGCATGGCCGAGAGTTCCGAGTATGGTACAATCGTATTCAGTCCGTCATTACCTCCATCCATGAAAATGATTACAAGTGCTTTTCCTGTGTCCATTGCATTTTGCATGGCAGCCTTAGCGACCGACGTACTGCCAAAAGACAATCCGATTGATCCTAATATGCCAGGAAGTGCTGCAGCATGAGCCGTGTGCTTGATAAACTTTCTTCTCTTCATGATTACATCAATTGAAATTCACCCATTTGGAAAAGCACCTGAAAAGTGGGGTTGAGCCGATTAAGCACCGTACCTTTATTTTCATCTGAAGGGTCAGCCTTATAATCATTCCACGCACCTGTCCAGTAAATGCCTTCAGACCTACCATTGAGAAGTACGTACCGTAATTCTGCAAGATTTTCAACTGCCGGTTGAATTGGAATAAATAACTCCATTAATTCTGCAAGCAATAAGTCCGGATCCTCCGGATGATCCAGTTGCTCAACGAAAGACAACAGATCAAAACGAGGATGTAGATCTTCAATGATCCAGAAGCCCCAGTATATTCCACCATCCATGACCTGTGCTCGTTTGACAATGGTATCAGTAGTAATCCAACTTTTGTCATACTGTGGTTCCTGATAATAAGCCGGCCATCCAGCCACACTCGGCGGATCACACATTTCCTGCCCCCAGGCACCCATTTGCCATAGCATACTCTCATGAAATTTGAGGTTGATATTTAGAGACTCATCAGGACTATTCAAATCGAGTGTCTTGAGTGAACCAATGAGAAAATCAATTGGAGATTTAATCATCGCTCCTTGATTAGCTACATCATAAAAATGTTCGCTTGTCAAAAGCGTTGTGAGGACAGGTTTAATCTCATAACCAGAATCTCTCAACTGATTTGCGAGAGGCTTAATGACATTTTGTTCAACAGTCTCATCTATTTCAGCATAAACAAAGTGACGATAAAGTCTTCTACATATGTATAGGGCTGCTTCATTTGTATCGAAAATCATGGTCAACAACTCGTCTAATTCCTCTGCTCCATCTTCCCCTCCTCTACCTTGTATCACTGTATTCCCGTAAAAGTCAGAAAACTGCTTGTCCTGCTCATCATGCCAGGAGCTGTCAAAACCGCTTCCCATTTCACCTTCTTGATCAAGCCCTTCCCAATCAACCACCCAACCGGTTAAAACACGTGCTGTAGCTAAGACATCATCTTCCGTATATTGACTTCCCGGCCCCTTTCCAACTGTAAACAATTCCTGAAGTTCCCGAGCATAATTTTCATCAGGCGCATCCTTGTGATTGAATGTTCCATTTAGAAAAAAGAGCATCGCAGGGTCCAAAGTAAGTGATCGGATCAATGTTTTATAATTGCCAAATGCATGCTGATGAAGCATTCGGAAATATTGATAACTCGCCCTCCCATGAAATATCTCCCATGACTGAGTAGCCAATAGATTGTGCCAGCATAGCATCAGCTTTTGATGGATCGATGGAGACTGATTCTTAAAACCTGACAATATCCATGACTTAAGTGATATGATCCTTGGTCCTTCAAAATCATCACTTCGTTTAGCCTTAACCCACGATTCGCCTCTGGGCACATCAGGGTCATCAGGGATGTCGTCAATACCGGAGTAGTCGTTGACTGGAGGTGCCGGAAATTCCTCCGCCTTGAGCAATAACTCGACAGCTTCCTGCATATTCAGGTTCTCAAATTGCCTTAGCTCTGATTTCGTAACTCCAAACAAACACCTCCTCAATAGATGTAGTATTTGTGCTGTCCCCCAAGTCCCGGTGTATGTTTCAATACCTGAAATAACACTTCTTGTACCTGAAGCTGATGATTGCCGGCCTGAAGATGAATTGATGGATAATTCAGGTGGTAAAACCTTTCTGTATTTCGCGATCTGCTCGCGAAAATCCTTTGGTCTCCAATCAGTTTTCATCATTTATTCAATATATAATATAACTAATCTAAGCTACTCGGATACTCTAACGCCAATGTAGCGTTCAAAGTATTGAAGCTAAAGTTAAATGGTGATTTCGTAATGTCTGTTCAGTGCTTATCTGGACAATTGGATTTTGTTTAGCTTTAATTCCTTTATGAGTATTGAAATATACATCTGTGAGGAAGTAGAAAATATAAGGAGACTTTTCAATCCTGTTTTGGAAAGCTATCCTCAACCACAAAAAATCACTCAGTATTTACAAGAGTTGATTGAACTGATGAGCCTTGGATATATGAAGGGTGATCATTCACTTGCCGTTCTCATGTCCAATCATCATCCAGATTTGATTGGTGAATCGTCCTATAAGATCATGAGCGAAAAGTTTATTCAACAGGATTATCAGTCTGTCATTTTATTCGATCATGGGTTCAGTACGTGGGCCGAAGCAGAAGATGCCGGCAACCTTAACATTCCATTCGAAACAGCTGTGACAAGTCTGGTAAACGGAGATCAACAAAAACTGGCTGCTTTGCTTGACGAGCATCCTGAAATTATTCATCAGCAATCATCATTCGGACACAAGGCTGGATTGATTCACTATATCGCTGCAAATGGAGTTGAGATCTGGCGACAAAGTGTACCCATGAATGCTACTTATTTGGTTGAATTACTTCTTGAAAAAGGAGCCGATCCTCATCAGCAAAACAATATATATGGAGGATCTTCGATGGTATCCCTCATTGAGAGTAGCGATCATCCAAATATGGCCGGAGTTGCGGACGATTTAATCAGTCTGATCTCATGAACAAAACTCGCTTCAATACCCCCAAGAGATTTTTTGGTCGCAGTAAAGATCGCTTTGGAGAAATGATGGAAGACTCCAAAATCCAACGCCGGGATCGAAACGAAATCGAAACAGATTTTGATGGGATTGAACACATGAGGCAACATGTTCGCTCGCGAGATAATTATCGGCAACTGATCTATAGGGTGCTTTCGGGAATAGGCGCAGTGGTTTTTATCTATTTCTTTTTGAAGCTTGCAGCGGACGATCTCTTTGAAATTTTTTATTAACAATTACTTTATCAATTGATTATCAACACCTTCCTACATCACACTTCATTTTCTTATTTTATTGCGTTAACTTTCGGTTTATCACCAACGGTATAGATGATAAAAGACTATTCTCAGTATCTGGAAAAACTAAAGCGCCGGCGCTATGACGAGGTGTTGAAAGAACCTGTTTTTAGCGACAATTATCACCAATCAGAGCTTCCTAATGTGCTGAAATACGCAATGGAAGCAATGCATGAAATAGACCCTTCCTATAGCTATAAATTATACTCAGCTATACGTCGAACTCAGGAGATGATTTCTGAAAGACTAGCAAAAAGAGAAGTGCCGGTTGATGCAAGATACGTTGGTCCACATGCAACGGATACGCATATAAATTTGTACGGGGACATAGAGATGCTCTTTATCCTCAAGAGCTATGACCGTAAGCCTTCCAAGAGCATCCAACATTTGGTGGCCGACATACTCGACATTCTTACCAAAGCAGAAGCATACGACCGAGTAGATTACAGCAGTAAGAACAGAATTTATATAGAAACCAGGAAGCCGAAATGTCTGGTAAGTATTTTGCCGGCAATATGGATTGAAAGCTCACTTTACAAGGAGGCGTCACTGGAAATCAACAAGGGCATTTGTGAGTACAATTTTGCGAAAAAGACACGTAGGATGTACTTACCATTTCTCAACATTGCCCGGATCAACTCAACTGACAGAAAGATTGGTGGAAGCATCAAACACTTGATACGCCTTATACGCTCCATTCAGGTAGATGCAGCTGAAGATATTGAACTGTCGCATGACGAGATTGCGGGCATAGTATATAACATGTCTCATAAAGAACTATCTGTGGACACTTCGCACTACTTAAGTGTTCTCCCAAACATCAGCATGCATCTGAAACGCCTCATTGAAGATTCAAAATATCGCGAGTCGCTATTGAGCCCAAGTAAGAAGGAATACGTATTTGGACGCAAACAACGTGTTCAAGCCATGAACTTGCTTCGCAAAGAACTGGATGAATTTATACAGGACATCAATGAAGCACTCAAACCCATGAACAAAACGATTGCCAGTCCTATTGAGGCGGATCTTAAGAAATAGACCCTCCCGGTCCTATCGAATACTCATTTTTAGGTATTGATATTTGCTCAAAATGGCGCTATCTTGTACTTAACTGTACCAAAATTACCTGATCATGAGACAATTATCTTTTCTGATTGTTACATTCCTTTTATGCACCACCGCCCAGGCGACCATCTGGCGTGTCAATAGCAACCCCGGCGCAAAGGCCAACTTCACCAATTTACAGTCTGCCATCGACACCTCCGCTGTAAGCGCTGGGGACACCTTATATATAGAGGGATCGGCGGAGGACTATGGTGACATTGATCTCAACAAACAGCTGGTATTAATTGGAGTGGGTTACTTCCTGGATGATAACGACCTGGCCCCTTTTTATGCCAATGCCAGATTGGGGCAGGTGAATGTCAATGTTGAGAACTGTGTACTTATAGGATTGCAAATGGATGACATTTATGCTTACAAAGGATACTTAAGGATACAGCGATGTTACTTTGTTGATCTGTATAATCCATCTGGATCCTACAACATTAGCAATATTCAGGTCATTCAGTCCTACTTTCGGGAGACTAACAGCTATGCTAGTTCTAAAAAGTTCACCAATTCAACTTTTTACAATTGTATCATTAGAGATGGTCTTGAAGAACTTAGCAGCTGTCAAATATTGAATTGTCTATTCAAGAACGTAAGTGGGTATCATTTGATTGATGTAGATTATTCTAATATTAAAAATTGTTTAGTTGAAAATGGTACTTGGTCAACTACTGGATCTGATAATAATAGCTTTAGTAACAATCTATTAGGTGCGACTGGCGCTACCTACTTTGTGGAAGGTGATAGTCCAGACGGCCAATATGTGCTGGCTGAATCCTCTCCTGCCAAAGGAGCAGGCGCTAATGGAGAAGATTGTGGTCCTTTTGGCGGCATCAACCCTTATGTGCTGTCTGGTTTGCCTCCCATTCCCAATATTATATCTATGGACGTACCATCTTCAGGTTCAAAGACAGATGGTCTTCAAATAAAACTGAAAATACAAGCCACTAACTAAGAGCGATGAAAGCTTTTAGATTATTTATGTCGATGCTGACCTGTTGGTCAGCCGTAGCAGCTTTTGGTCAGGATAGCTTATTGGCTCACTACCCCTTCGGTGGTAATAGCAACGACCACTCTGGTAACGGTCATCACGCGACCTTTATTGGCGCTACACTAGTCACAGACCGGTTTGGTAATGATGAAAGTACCTATGAATTTGATGGCGTGGATGACTTCATCAATCTTCCCTCTAACTTCGTGGACAGTGCCTTTACCATAAGCCTCTGGGTGAATACAGCACATGGAGGCAAACTGAGCAATGGCAATGCTGGAGTATTGGTGCAAACAGGCAACATCAATGCCAACAGCAATTCCTTAAGCATCTATTTATCTGATGGGAAAGTACATTTTGCGAAATTTCCTTCCGCTTCAGGATGGGAAGTAATTTCTCCTGATACCATCAACGACGGTCAATGGCACTCAATTGTTGCGCAATGGGACGGCACTTTAAATACAGATAAAGTCCAGCTCTGGGTAGACGGAAGTGAAGTGGCTACTGGCACTTCCATTGGCACAGGTATCACGCATGACTTTGGAGGGCTGAGAATGGGCATGGGCAATGATGGCAGCAGCCAAATGTATTACCCTGGCTTAATTGATGATGTCCACATATTTGATCAGGCGCTCGAAAGTGACGAAATCGATGAACTCTTCCATCGCAACAACTACGCAGACTTTGATGCAGATTACATTGATCAAAAAATATTAACCCCGCTTGAGGTGGATTTTGAAGATCTTTCTCAGCTTAACAATCCTATTTTGGAATGGGCATGGGATATAGACAATGATGGTGTCACGGATTATACAACTCAAAACCCTTCTCATACCTACACCCAACAGGGTACCTACACTGTAAAGCTCACGGTAACAGACACGATCATCAGCGAAACCATTGTCAAAGAAAGCTACATACAGGTGGGTGACCTGGGTGATTCATTGGTCGCTTATTATCCATTTTCCGGATCTGTTGAGGACTCTTCCTCCAATGCTAACGATGGCATCATTCATGACTTAACGCTCGCTGAAGATCGTTTTGCCAATGTACATAGTGCTTATGACTTCAATGGTACTTCCTCCTACCTGGCCATTGATCATATTTCAGCACTTGCTTTCCCGGGCTCTTTCTCCATTAGCCTATGGATAGCTGCGCAAATCAACGATTCGGATGAGGTGATTTTGATTTCTAAAGGTGATTTGGGAAATAACGATCATTGGATGATGTCTCTAACGACAGATAGTCTGGTGGAATTCAACCTTTTTGATGCAACCGGCACTCAGTATACCGTAACCTCTTCATCTGAAATTGAATCTGGCAAAAATTATCACTTGATTGCTCAGCTTGACACTTTGTTAGATGAGTTGCGTTTGTATGTGAATAATCAACTCGTCGGATCACAAAGTATTGGCGCGCTACCTGCTTCCAATACAGACAGTTTGCTAATTGGAGCGGCGAGGAATGGTGCTATGAGTGGTTTTTACAAAGGCGTGATTGATGAAGTCAGAATATACAACCGTGCCATCAATGAAACAGAAATCGAAAACTTATATAAGGAAACGCTATTTGCTGACTTTTCTCATGACAACATACACAAAATCATCGCCCCTACTTCCGTTGATTTTGAAGACATCTCTATAGCTGACAGCACGATAACTTCATGGGAATGGGATTTCGATGAAGATGGTATTGCAGATGCAACTGACCAAAACCCAACTTATGTGTTCGAAAACGATGGGGTCTTTGACGTCTCATTAACAATCAGCGATGGCTATAACAAAACAACCATAGTCAAGGAATCATTATTTGAAGTACTTCCTAAAAGAGAAATCACGGAAATCGAATACTTCTACAACGAAGATCCGGGAATTGGACAGGGGACCATCATTGATGTTGAAGACAGCTCGACACTCATTTTTAATGGTTCATTTGCAATCGAGGATCTGCCATCAGGGTTTAATCAGCTGTATGTAAGAGCAAAGGATAATCTTGACCTGTGGGGACAAGTACAGACTTTTCCGTTTTTAGCGGCCAAAGGAACCGCCAGAGCAGGAATCAAAGCAGTAGAGTACTTCTTCGATACAGACCCGGGTATTGGAAATGGTAATGAAGTAGCAATTGATGATCCTGACAGCTCCATTGTTATTGCTGATCTTTCGACCTTGGATATAGGCTACCATACACTATATGTCAGATCAGTCGATAGTGCGGGAAATTGGGGGCATACACAGTCTAGTCCATTCCTTGTTGCCAAAGGGAGCGACAATCCAGGAGTAAAAGGAGTAGAATATTTCATTGATAACGATCCTGGACTGGGAGACGGTAATTTCATTTATATCGATAATCCTGAGGACGATTCCTTTGTTGCGGACTTGTCCAATCTTGAAACTGGATTTCATACTATCCACATAAGGGCACTAGATAGTGCTGGCAATTGGGGGCATCTACAGTCAAGTCCTTTTCTGGTAGTCAACACAACTGTAAGTCCCAACCTTGTTGCCATCGAATATTTCTTCGATGAAGATCCAGGATATGGCAATGGCACATCCATTGCCTTGGCAGATTCCAGTTACGATGAGGTTGAATCCATTATTGATATCGATGACCTGACTGTAGGAGCACATACCATATTTATACGTGGACTGGACGAGAAAAATCAATGGGGTCAGTTGTATTACCAGGAATTCAACACTTGTATCGAACAAGAGATCGATCATGAAGCCAGCATTTGTGCAGGAGAAGAATACGCAGTGGGTGATTCACTATATAGTGTAACCGGAGAGTATATTACTATTTTGGAATCCTCTTTGGGCTGTGATAGCACGGTCAATCTGACCTTAACAGTTTTTGAAACCTACTCAGATAGTGTTTCTATAGACATCTGTTCTGGAGAGACCTATTCGTTCGGGGAGCAAACACTCTCAGCAAGTGGTGATTACGAAGCATTATTCACCAATACCAATGGATGCGACAGCACTGTATATCTCACTCTAAATGTAAAAGACCTGGTCGACACGACGGTTATCAGTACTTTATGCAAAGGCGATTCAACCTTCTTCAGCAATCGGTACATTTCAGAGACTGGATCCTACATTGACTCTCTGGAGACAATTTACGGATGTGATAGTGTAGTGACATTAGACCTTGAAATCCTTGATACATATAGTGAAAATCTAAGCACCAGCATTTGTAGCAATGATAGTCTCCTATTTGGATCATCCTACTTAAGTGCTGGTGGAGAATATCAACATGTCTTTGAAGCAAGCAATGGATGTGACAGTGTAATCAACCTTACCCTTTTAATTAATGAAGTCAAACAAGCCGATTTGAATAGAACAATTTGTGAAGGTGAATCATACGAAATTGAAGGCGACTCCCATACATCCTCAGGAAGCTACAGCTATACTTTGTCCTCATCTGATGGTTGTGACAGTGTTGTAAACTTAACGCTTACAGTCCTTGATAAAATTGACACAAATATCTCACGCACAATATGCAATGGAGAAACGATTGTGTTCGGATCTAATACCCTGGATGAGTCTGGATCCTATGCAGCTATTTTCGATTCTCAACTAGGCTGTGATAGTTTGGTTAACCTTTCTTTGAAGGTGAAAGATGACATAGCACCTTCATCAGCCGATATTTCTTTCTGTAGTGGTGATACGCTTGAGTTTGGAAAACAGTTGATAATGGAAAGTGGTGAGTATACGGATACACTCGTATCAATAGATGGATGTGACAGTATTGTGACCATCACTGTGACTGAAAAAAGCTCCTTTAATGAAAATATAACTGTTTCTATCTGTGTAGGAGAGACTTATAGTTTTGGTGGAACAGAACTGTTTACAGGAGGTTTCTACACTCATACTTATGTTGCTGAAAATCATTGTGACAGTATCATATCTCTGACATTAAATATTGATTCACTCAATACACTAGTAAATATTGAAAATGATATGTTGATAGGTACTGAACAAGGTGACTATCAGTGGATCAATTGCTCGACAAATGCCATAGCCACAGAGACGAGTTCAAGTTTCAAACCTGCGGCATCCGGTGAGTTTAAAGCAATCGTTACAAGAGATGGCTGTATTGATACCACAGACTGTGTTGTATTTACGAAACCACCATTGGGTTTTGATGCGTCCAAACTTGTCATATTTCCGAATCCAGTCGGAAAACAACTTAATATTCATCTAGGCAGCAAACAGTCAGGAGATTTACAAATTATTGATCTGCTTGGGCGTACCGTATTGGAACGAAAAATGAACAATGAAGATCAGTTATCTATTGATCTTACTTTAAAGACTGGCACTTACGTATTGATATTGGAGACAGTTGACGGATCAATCAGGCAACATAAGATCGTTATCAAGAATGATTAATCTAATGTGAAATTGTTAGCAACCAAAGTCGCTGCTACCAAATCTTCTAGAGCATAACCCACAGACTTAAAACAGGTGATCTCTTCCTTGGAAGCCCTACCCTGCTTAGTCTGACTGCATAATTCAAATAGGTTAGCGCTAATTTCTTCCGGCTTTAAAACACCTGTTGATAGAGGAATTGCAATATCCCCGGTTTCTTTCATGGCCATAGCTGTATCTATAAAGACCCTGGACCGCTTGATCAATTCATCATCAGCCTCCCGCATATCCGGTCGATAAGCTCCCACCAGGTCTATGTGCTGACCCGCGCGCAGGTGTTTACCATAGATCAGAGGAGTTTCACTTAATGTCGCGCATGAAATGATATCAGCCTGCTCCATTCCCTCCTCTATTGAATGGACTGATCGGGATACAAATGCTTCGTCCGACAGGCTATCAACAAGTTGCTGAGATTTTATTGAATCCCGACCCCAAATCAATACCTCCTCAATAGGTCTAACACTTGCATGTGCTTTGATCAAGTGAGGTGCCAAAGCTCCTGTTCCCACCATTAGCATCGTAGATGATGCCTGTCGCGACAAATAGCCAGATGCTAGCGCTGAGGTAGCGGCTGTCCGCCTCACCGTGAGCTCTTTAGCATCCATCAGCACTCTTGGTGTTCCTTTATGGGCATCAAAAAGCAAATAAAGTCCCTGAATGGATGGTAAGTTGTATTTCCCGTTAGCAGGAGAGACTGTCACCAATTTTACACCTAAATCTTTGCTGCCCTCCCAAGCGGGCATCAACAACAAAGTGCTGTCCATTCCTTCAATAGGGTTAGCATAGTCGTGATGGTGACGTGATGGAACTACCACTTCATTTGCACCAAAGGCTTCTTTCAATGCTTCAATAAGCATAGGAAGTGGAAGCGTCGTTGCTACATCACCCGCATCTAAAAATGGAATATTCATGCCTGATTTTATGGCAAACTAGTGGTTTAATCATTCGTTTGCCACAGCAATGATGTGAATCACCAGTACATTTTTACCTAAAAGTGAGACCTAATCAATGCTAAATGAATGGGTCTGTTTTATCACATATCCTTGAGAAGTCACTCCTTCTATGTACATGGTGAAAGGTCCTTTATCATCAGATGTCGAATAGTTCAATTGACCTTTTCCATCCACCAGCTCAACAATACCACTGAAATACTGCGTGCTGCGGTGATCTGGCACAATGGCATCTTCTGCGCTCATGTTCTCAAAATCAGGGGTATAAAATTCTCTTGATGGGTAGTAGCCATAGTGATTCATGATCGAATACCCCGTGGCATCCCCATCCTCCATTTGATCTGGTCCCCGCTTGAGATAAATAGCAATCACTCCTCTGCCCTCGGCTCCATAAATGATCGATCGATTTCCTTTCAACACATCAATAAAATCTATTTGTCTGGGATCCAGACTACTGACCATTTGTGCATTGGTAGGTAATCCATCTACAAGGAACATGGCTTCATTATTCCCCTTTATGGTTGAGTAACCTCTGATAATTGCTTTCTGATTTGGAAAGGTGCCAAGTATTTCCACTCCCGGCACACGGCCTCTCAATACCTGAAAAACATTGGTATATGCTCTTGCACCAGTAATATTATCCAAGTCTAATCTCGCATCTGGGTCACGATGAAGCATCCCTGGTCTGAAGTACTTTCCTGTCTGGCGATCACTGGAGGCATTGACCTCAAAAGCGTCCAATACGATGACATCATTAGAAAAAGACATTTTAATCCTGTTGATCTCGGCCATCATTTCCTGATAATCGTTGGTAGGTTCTGCCACTTTTAGATTCAGGACATTGTTTGCTCTTTCAATCGACGATTGCTTTTTGAATGAAATGAAAGTACCTCCATCCTTTCGTAACTCATCCTCATCCTTTTGCTTGGCATGAATCGTTTGTACCATCACTGTCATGGTGTCTGATATGATCAAGCCATCAAACCAAAACGTTCCATCCTCTTCTGTTTCAACTTCCTGATGAAAGGCAAGATTTTCAAGAAACTTTAATGCAACTCTCGTTTTGACTCCTTTTTCTCGATTAAGATATTTCACCACCCGGCCTTCAACGGAAAAACCTTTTTCCAAATAATGGTCAATTGACGGTAACTGTTGTTCTACAACTTCCTCCCATTTGAATCTTCTCCAACCCTGCGTCAGCATTAGCAAATCCAAATCAGACAATCTATCCTCATTGTCCGGATCGAAGTAATCTCCTGGTCGCTCAATTTTCCCTTTCAAATCAGATGCCAGCAAAAGATATGACCTGATATCTAAAACATTTTGAGGGATTTCCTCCTTCAGGACGGATACAGACACTTTCCCTGCAATCGAGTCTATAGACTCATAGGGCAATTGAAAATCAAACTGCACTTTCTGTCGTGTCTTCATCTCCCCTTGACTTGAGATCTCAAGTGTGGGTAATAGTAATTCGTTGTGATTATAGACCAATCGCTCGGCTAGAGGAAGTTCCTTTTTGAACAAGGTATAATGCATTACACCATTGGGTAGCTTTTCTGATGGAATTGCCCCGTATATAAAGGATCCATCCTTCACAGGAGGAAGCACTACGTAAATCTCACCCCTAACATGTCCCAATACATAGCAGTCCTTCATGTCCAATCCTGGTGACGGTCTGACTGTCACGTAGGATTTCGTGCTTGTCTGTCTGATACTCAATTGATAACCCTCGGGCTGAGCCATTGGCAAAGGCTCAGTAAATTCAATGTCTTTAATCCTAAAATGCGCAACGTACTTTTCCCCGGGCTCTGGTGTGATCTGAAATTTCCCCATTCCGGCATGCTCAGTTTCAAATGAGGTAATGGTTTCACCAGCAACATTTCTAATTTCTCCTTTAAGATTAATCCCGTAACCCTCCGGGTCCACCACTTTAAAAGCGACCATACTCAACGTATTTTCGATCAATTCGCCCCCTTCAGGAAAAAGCTGAAAATCAAGCAGGTTCAGTTCCTGAGTTTTACTTTCTTGTTCTATGGCACGCCAAGGGACAATCTCGATTGGCTTCTGAAAAATAAAATCCGAGTCAAAATTGAGCTGGTAATTGGTGTAAGCCCTAATATAATACGACCCAATTTTGATGCTATCGGGTAAACTTATATCCCCATCGCTTGTTCCATTTTTGGCCTGTAGTGCAATCTTATAAATGGATGAGTCCTGAGCACTGACCAGCTCCACATGAATCACATTGCTAAGTGTCGAAAAGGTATGGTAGGTTCCGTTTAGCACGTAGGCACTAAACCACAAAGTTTCGCCGGGTGTATAGACCTCCTTGTCTGTGTGTAAGTAGACTTTTTCAAATGGGGTAGCCGAATGATACTCCTGGAAAAGCTTCATCATCGTTTCTTGTGCCAGCAAGAACCTTGATAGAAAACAGAATAATGTTACAATGGATAATCTGTAAAACATAAATAGCGGAATGTTCTACTCCGCTATTTACAAAAAATCATGAATACAATAAAGAAATCTTTAAGCTGGCTCTATTGGAAATACCAGTTTTATTTTCTCCCATGTCACTACCATTTCCAAAATCCCATTATTGGGCACCAGGTCAATCGTGAACTGTTCAACCAATGAATTGGACTGAACTGGAATTGAAGTAGTGAAAATATCCTCTTCTGGATCCGGTTCCCAAGCTCCCCAAGAACCGGTCTGTGTACCGACTCTAACTTCGAATACATCTTTTCCCGGGTAGGTATAAACCCTGTAAGCTCCAGCATCGAGTTTTTCTCCCATGAAACGAACATTACCTGAGAACGTGATCTCGGTTCCTTCATTTGCACCCAGGCGCCAATACTTGCCATACGGCTGAAGCGCACCTTCTGCCTCTGTCCCAAATACTAGTCTTCCTCTCACCGACGGTCTGCTATAAGCCACTGATACATCTACTCCCTGAATGGTCGCACTCACCTCTCCGGGAGGACTTTTAGTACGATTTTGATTATTGAGGTACATCAGGATTCCACCAAGAACCATGACGAGTACACCGACTCCAATAAGAATTTTTCTAAGCATGTGATTTTATTCTAGTGATTGTTTTATTTCCTCAAATTGTGCGCTAAGCTCATCAAACCTATCATAAACATCTTTTCCTGGTCGATGATCTGCTCCCCTACTGACATAATAGAGATAGCTGATTTGATCCACTAATTTAGGTTGTGGATAAATGCCGCCTGCTGTTTGAAGACGATCAAGTGCCAATTGTATTTTAGCTGACTTTTCATCCGATTTGTCCAACTCCTCCTCCAATTGCCTGGCTGATGAAAGCAGTGTCATTATTTCGATGGACATTCGTTCCTGTTCCCCCACATCTTCAGTTGTAACACCTATTTCCAACATTCTTGGATCCATGAGAAGATTCAAAGTAGTTTCAAGCGCTTGTTCATCAGTAATCAATTTGATCGTGTACTGTCCGGGTCCAACAATGGGTCCGCTTTTGTACCTCCGACTCTCATTTTTGTGCCATGCTCCAAATCTGGTCATGTCCCATTCAAACCGGTTCATTCCTTTTGTCGCTCCAAGAGATTCATGTTTGATTGAGGTAATTGTATTCATTCCCATGTCCTCTTCCCTGATTTCTTTTTCCTCCGTCTTGTTAGTAAATGCACTAATCAAAGTATCATCACGCCATACTTCGATGGCAACACGCTCTTGATCTTTAGCTAGGAAATAATCAATGTGGGCTGTTGTAGGAACATCAAACGAAGAGCGTACATACGGCTGCTGAAACCGAAATGCATCCCGGGGTTTAAAAAGTGTAGTAATCGATGGCATTGAGTCCATCTGTCTTAGGGTGCTTAGATTGTCTAACACCCAAAATGATCGACCCATCGTACTGATTGCAAGATCACTTCCCACTACCTTGATATCAGTAATGGGCGTTACTGGTAAATTTTGCTGGAATGAAATCCAATTTTTGCCATCATCAAAGGAAACAAACATGCCATACTCTGTACCTGCATAAAGTAATCCCTCACGCTCCGGGTCTTCTCTGATTACCCTTGTTGGATAATCAGATGGAATACCATTGGTTATTAGTACCCAACTCTTTCCAGCATCATCTGTCTTATATAGATATGGTTTGTTATCGCCTAGCTGGTATCTCAACACGGCCACAAAAGCCTTGTTCGGATCATGCGGAGATGGCTCGACAGCATCTACTCTACCACCAGGAGGTAATTTAGAAGGTGTGACATTAGACCAACTTTTACCAGCGTCTTTCGAAACATGAACAGGTCCATCATTGGCGCCTACCCATATAACTCCAGCTTTAGCTGTAGACTCTCTGATCGAATAGATTGTACTATAAAATTCTTCTCCTGTGATATCCCTTGTAATTGGGCTGCCTGAGATTACTTGCTTGTCCGATTCAAACGCTGTTAAATCGGGAGAAATGATTTCCCAGGTCTTTCCGTCATCGGTCGTTTTATGCACGAATTGTGAGGTATGATAGACAACATCCGGGTCATGCGGCGAGACGTGAATTGGTGAGACGCGCTGAAACCTAAATTTTAGATCTTTTGGATTGTGTCCATACATATTGGCAGCTCCAACATCATATCGCTGCTCAGTTCCTGTCAGCTTATTGAACACACTAAATCGACCTTTGCAGTTGGAATATACTATGTTGTGATTGCCCGGTTTAGGTACTGCCGGACCCGTTTCACATCCCCCCGTATTGATCGTATATCCAACCTGAGGTGCCTGAATCGCTGACCCTGGTCTGCTTGGAACAGCAACCGTCGTGTAATTATCCTGCTGACCCCCATACAACCAATATGGAAATTGATCATCTACTTCGACCTGATAGATTTCAGCTGTTGGTTGATTGTATTGTGTTGACCAGGTTTTTCCTCCATTGTGGGTAACATTGGCTCCTCCATCATTGGCCTGAATGAATAAATCAGGATTATCAGGATTGATCCACATATCATGATTATCACCATGAGGGGGTCTGAGTCGTTTCCAATCTATACCACCATTTACAGACTTGTAATAGCCTGTGGCCATCACATAAATCACATCCGCATTTTTTGGATCTACCTCAATATTGGTATAGTAGAATGGTCTTGTACGGATACCACCATGATCGGAAACTTGTTCGAACGATTTGCCCTGATTGTCAGATCTATACAACCCCCCTTCTTGATCTGGAGCCTCTACGAGCACATAGACTACTTTGGAGTCTGCCACAGTCACGGCAATATCGATTTTACCTATCAAGTTGTCCGGTAAACCCTTGGTGATTTTTTCCCAATGCTTACCTCCGTCTATGCTTTTATAAATGCCACCTTCTTCAGCCCTTCCACCACTTACAATGGTCCATGGTTTACGTTGGGCTTTCCATGCTGTGGCGAATAGAATTTCAGGATTACCAGGCAGCATTTCAACATCAGAAAACCCTATCTGATCACTCACATACAGCACTTTATTCCAACTTTTACCACCATCGATGGATTTGAAGATACCGCGATCGGCATTTGGCACAAATGGATTACCTATTGCGGCAGCATACACAATATTGTAATTCTCAGGGTGGATAATTACAGCTCCAATCTGCCCGGTTTTCCCAAGTCCAACATGTTCCCATGTCTTGCCTGCATCGATAGATTTATACATCCCCTTTCCAAGGATCACATTGCTTCTCAAGCCATCCGACCCTGTTCCTACATATACTATGTTGGGATCACTTTTGGCCACTGAAATCGCTCCAATAGAAGGCGTTGAAAAATATCCATCGGAAATGTTGTCCCAGGAAGTTCCATAGTCAGTCGATTTCCATACCCCTCCCCCTGTCGCACCAAAATAAAAAGTACCGGGCTCGTGAACTGTTCCTGCAACAGCCGTAACCCTACCTCCTCTCGAAGGACCTACATTTCGATATTTGAAAATATCCAGATCCTGCGAAGCAGCATCCATTATGACTAAAATAAAAGCAACCTTAAAAATGGCTTTGATCATGATCTTAGAGTTTGAGATCAAATTAGGTAAACCAGGTGTACAACCGAAAGGAAATTATGACCTACGGCCAATATTATCAATCATCACTAACCTTATGCTTCTAAAATAGTTTCATTTGTAAATCGTCATCCAACCATCATCACAAGTTCTGTCATGCAAAGACTTCTAAAAACGCTTCTTAAAATGGTTTTATATATAATCGGTCTCATCCTGTTGTTTGCCATTGGGGTGATCATCTTCATCAACACCTCACCTCAATTCGGTGGCTCTCCAAATGCTGAAAGTCAATCAATCATTGATCAATCACCCAATTATGAGAATGGTGTATTTCAGAATCTGATTGAAACCAAAATGGATATGTCATTTAGCAGTATGATGGGTACTATGGGCGAATATTTATCTGGCAAGAATCAAAAATCACCACCTCAACCACTACCAGTTGCATTCGATCAAACCCAAGAGGAAATAGACACAGCAGTATACGTAACCTGGTTTGGACATTCGGCTGTTCTATTAGAGATAGAAGATAAAAAAATCCTTTTGGACCCAATGTTGGGAGATGCTGCAGCACCTGTTTCATTTATGACCAAGCGGTTTAACTACACTTCTCCAATTAAGCTAAGTTCAATCACTGACATTGATGCTGTTCTGATTTCACATGATCATTATGATCACCTGGATTATCCCACAATAAGTGCCCTAAAAGATAAAGTTGGTCATTTTTACACGCCTCTGGCCGTTGGAGCACATCTTGAAAGTTGGGGAGTAGATGCCAACCGCATAACTGAATTGGATTGGTGGCAGTCAGGTCAATTTGGTGATTTGACATTCACCTGTACACCAAGTCGACATTTTTCAGGAAGAGGTGTGACAGATCGTAACAGCACTCAATGGGGGAGCTGGGTTATTGAGGGTAAGAAGTCAAAGATCTATTTTTCAGGAGACAGTGGATATGGGCCTCATTTCAAAGAGATAGGAGATCGTTTCGGTCCATTTGACTTTGTGATGATGGAATGTGGTCAATACCATAAAAACTGGGCTGCCATCCACATGATGCCTGAAGAAACCGTGCAAGCTGGAAGAGATGTAAAAACCGAAAAGCTCATGCCCATTCATTGGGGCGCCTTCAATCTCTCACTACATAGCTGGACCGACCCAGTCGTCAGGGCCCAAAAGGCAGCTGAAAGTACTGACGTCCAGTTTGTAACCCCAATCATTGGAGATCGCTTCAACATTTATGGAGCGCTACCGCAGACTAAATGGTGGGAAGCAATTAACCGGCCTTAGCGATCTCGTTTAAAACTTTCATGGCTTGGTCCCTCTCATCATACCTAACAAACAAATGATCATGAAAATAACCTGCAATAACATTACAACTTATGTCGTGATTGGCCAGGGCCGTGGAAAAAAGGGCTGTAAGTCCAACGCTTTCAAGTGAGGAGTGAACCTTCAAAGTAATCCAAGATGCAATGAAATCATAAGCAATATCATGATGATCAGCGACCATTTTAGGAAGTACCAACGTAATTCCCTCTTCCTCCTGAATCATTGCTACCCCCTTGCTCATAATGAAGTCCTCTGGTTTCACCAGGGTTGCAAACACATACTGCCCATCTTGCAGTGATGGCTCCATATTCCGCTTTAATAATTCAATATTTTTCTCTGCTTCCATAAAATATTACTGTTATGAACACACCCAAATACTTGGGAAATCGTAAGATTGCAATGAATTGATTAACAAATGGCTGGGCTAAGCAAAATCTTATTTAAAGTAAGAGAAATCATCTATTTGGATTATAGAGGATTGAAGGAAACTGAAATCATTGAGGCACTAAAAAAGGCCGAAACGCTGGTGCTAAGAGAGAACAAACCCTACTTAACACTGACAAATTTTGATGGTGCTTATGCCACTCCAGGCTTCTTAGAACAAGCCAACAAGCTCAGAGAGAAAACAAAACATCTGGCCATCAAGGGAGCCATCGTGGGAATTGAAGGTGCAAAAGGTGTGATACTTTCTGTTTTCAATTCAGCCCTAAAAGGAAGTGGCATTGTTACTTTTCAAAGTGAAGAAGAAGCAAAAGAATATTTGATAAATGATTGATATCGACCAAGTACGTCAAGACACACCCGGTTGTCATGATAAGATTTTCATCAATAGTGCTGGTGCAGCACTACCTCCGCGTCAAGTACTCTCTTCCATGAAAGCTTATCTGGAAGAAGAGGAAAGAATAGGTGGATATGCCCTTGCAGCTAAAATGGCAGACGAGATCAATGGATTTTATATTGAAGCAGCTGCTTTGCTGAACACAAATCCAATAAATATTGCTTTTGCCTTTAGTGCAACGGATGCCTATGGTAAAGCTTTGTCAGCCATCGACTTCCAATCCAAAGATGTCATCATCACATCAAACGATGATTATGTTTCCAATCAGCTTGCGTTTCTAAGTCTCGAAAAACGATATGGTGTGGTGATCAAAAGAGTCGAGAATACAGCCAATGGGGGACTGGACATTGGCCATTTATGCAAATTGATCGAGGAAAAAAAACCAAAACTCATCGCTATCACCCACATTCCTACAAGTCAGGGCTTAATTCAGGATGTACATGCGATAGGACAAATCTGTCAAGCTGAAGACATCCTATATCTCGTTGATGCTTGCCAGTCCATTGGTCAGTTGGATGTGGATGTCGCTTCCATTCAATGCGACTTCCTAAGCGCAACCGGGCGCAAATTCCTGCGTGGACCCAGAGGGACCGGATTACTCTATGTCTCAGACAAGGTGTTGAATTCTGACATGACACCATTATTTATCGATCTGGCGGGAGCTGAATGGACCAGCGCAAACGGGTTCAAAGTTGACCAAACATCCAAGCGATTTGAAACATGGGAGCAAAATTTTGCCAATGTAATCGGCCTCAAATCGGCTATTGCCTATGCCAGAAAAGTTGGACAGAAACACATTGAATTATACAATGGCGAAATGTGCCGTTCTTTTAGAAATCAAATAGACTCAATAGCTGGTGTTTCACTTCATGATCATGGCCCTGAATTATCAAGCATCATCACCATGACCAAGACTGGAGTAGATCGGAACAGGTTTGAGCAAGGGCTGACTGCAAAGAACATTTTCTATTCAGTGGTGCAAAGAGGCAATGCTGTAATTGATCTGGATCGTAAAGGAATCGAATGGGCCATCAGACTTTCACCGCATTACTACAATACACCAGAAGAATTGGAGGGAGTAGCTGAGGTCATTGAATCACTATAGCAATCACGGCATTCATCCTGGGAGCTCTGTTGCATTTGATAAAATTGGGCAATACGAGCAACATCGTATTATCAATCAAACGGTACAACAACTAGATATCTTCAATGTATTTACGGACTCACTAGAAATGAAATGCTCCTCCAAATCCAATGGAAAAAGACGAAGGACTATACGAAATGTCGTTGAGCGCTACGTTGTACTCGGGATATTGATAACCTGGTATGGTGAGGTGAGAAGGAATAATATCAAATCCTGTAGTGATCGCTATCGATGCATAGGGGGCCAGGTACATGTGTATTCTACCCATTAAAAACATCCCACCCTTCCATTCGGTAAAACGCTCAGAAGCATCTACTTCGCCAATATCGGAAAAATGGGAGAAGGTTTTTTCGACTCTGATCCTACTTACAACAGGTCCTCCTCCCACTGATAGACTAAAACCATTAACCTGATCTTTATAAAAATGTCGCACCTTATAAAAGTAACTCGGCTTCCACATCAACTGTGCAATACTATTGCTGGCCAGGTCATAGCCAAATATCTCAGGTGTATATCCTGAATAGGTGTTACCCGTAATATCAAAAGTCATCATCATGCCGATCTCATGGTTTTGCTTTAAGCGTACGCCGAAACCAGCCGTCTGAAAAAATGATATTGCTGGATGAGGTTCACCATCGTCCCAGCTGGTGTCAAGGTTTCGCTTGAGCATATTCCGGCTGCTACCAGCAACCGCAAAAAGGTACATCTTGTGCGTGATGAATTTTCCATCAAGCCAGCCCAACCGCTGGGCTCCTCTTTCAGTCAATCGGATTGTCTGAGGAGCTCCAATCGAGTTTTTTATTAGACGTTGTTCGTCCAGCGCTAACATTTCGAGCTGACCGTCAATATGTACCGTTTTGTTAAGGAATTTTTGCTGAGCTTTCCAGCCTGCCAAAAATGCCGCCCCGGTACTACCCAATGCTGTTGGAAATCCTATTAAGATCAATGATCCCGCTGAAGGACCTGCAATAGCAAAGGCGGTTGTACCTACCAATCCAATGGGAAATCCCACTTTCAAAGCCGGAGTAAGGAAGTTTTGACCACTCAGGTATCGGATAGAGTCAATTTCATGATAGGGTAGCTGAATCACTTCCATGCCAGTAGGCTGAGTTCGGTCAAATAATTGCAGGGTACCATCCTGATAGTTCATCAAATGACCTCTGACAACACTTCCGTCCATCAAGGTGGCTTTTACACCAACCAACTTTTTATCTTTCGGTGTTGACTTTTGAGCGTAAGTAGTTTGTGAAAACATCAGTGCAGACAGCACTAATGGTATAATATGGCGAATCATAGTAGCGGTTTTAATGAGTAATTGCTAAATCTGGCGAATCAATTCAGTTATCTAATATACAATAATCTGAGTTGGTAGCAATAGCAGTGACATAGGGTTGTCACTCATAAAGATTTCTTTGTCTCATGTTTCATGAAAAATCAACTAAAATGACGACAAAAGAAATCGCTGAAAAACTCGTAACGATGTGCAGAACCGGAAATTTCCAGGAACTGTATCAGGAATTATTCTCGCCCGATATTGTCAACATTGAACCTGAAGGCACACCCAATCATATTACTAAAGGACTGGCTGCACTGCAACAAAAAGGTAAGGAGTGGGACGAGATGATTACTGAAGTTCACTCATCGAGTGTTTCTGACCCTGTCGTAGGTGACAGCTACTTCGCCTGCCAAATGAGATTGGAAGCAACTTTCAAGGGTTCTCCTGAAGTGACAATCCTTGATGAATTATGTGTTTATGAAGTTAGAGATGGGAAGATTGTAAAAGAGCAATTCTTTTATGATCCTGCACCTGCTTTTGCCTGATCAATAGGCTTTTAGCTACGCATTGAAAGACTGTCGTTAATCAGACAGTCTTGCTCATCCATATATGTTTTACAACTTAAATACAAATCGTCCGTATATTTGTTTTACAAATCATATAGATATGGAAAAATCATTTTTAGGTGAATTCGAAGAGTTGGTTCTCACTATGGTCGGTATACTAGGTGATGAAGCCTATGGTAATGCCATCGTCCAGGAAGTTGAAACCCAATTAAATCGTCAGGTCAACCTCAGTGCTGTTCACATCACGCTCTATAGGTTAGAGGACAAAGGATTTGTAAGTTCAGACATGAGGGGAGCCACCGCCTCTCGCGGTGGAAGAAGAAAACGATATTTTCAAATCACACTTAGTGGCAAACAGTTGTTGAAGGAAATGCAAATGCAACGTCAAAAGCTTTGGAAGATGCTTCCTCAACTTGATTTTAGTGCAGTATGACTAACCCATCAAAAGGGATTTTAAGGTTGGTCGAAAGACTACTCCCGGCGCATTTGGTGGAAGGCATCATTGGTGATCTTCTTGAGGAATATGCTGTCAATCTTGAAAGCAAAGGAAAATTAAAATCCAGCTTCCAATTCTATTGGACTCTTCTCCGCTTTTTACATCCATATCTACTGCTAAAAAACAGAAAGGTCAAATCAAATTATCATATGAGTACATTTATCAGTCATTTTAAAACGTCAGGTCGCAACTTGCTTAAGCATCGCTTCTTCAGCCTGCTCAATCTAATTGGACTATCAGGAGGTTTAGCCGTCGTGTTGCTATCTGTCATCTTCATTTCATCGGAATTTAATTTTGACACATTCCATCAAAACGGACAGCTAATTCATAGGCTTTATAACTATCAAATCGATCTCACCACCGAAGAAGAAATTGATGGGACAAAAAGTGCGATTACACCCGTTCCACTGGGGCCAGATCTCAAGGCCTCCATTCCAGATATCAGACATATGTCGAGATTTGGAAGTAACAGTGCAACGATCGAACTGAATGAAAACGTGTTTGAAGAAACCATTACAATGGTTGATGAAGCTTTTTTTCAAATGTTCGATTTTCCGATCATCTCAGGTAATAGTAGCTCCCCCCTAAGTCAACTGAATGCTATCGTCCTGAGCCAAGACAAAGCCAACTCTTATTTTGGAATAGAAAACCCAATTGGTCAAACCCTCCAAATAGGTTTGCGAGATAGCCTTATTACATTCTCTGTGGCAGCAGTGGTTGACAACATGCAAAATAGCTCATCAGTACCCTTTGATTTTGTAATCCCTTTTGAGATGATGGAAGTAGTCGTGCCTGACATGAACACTTATAAATTTGCCTTTGTCGAAAACTGGGTGATGCTAGACAAACAACCCGGAGTTGACTTTGAAGACAAACTCAATTTGGCGCATGCCAAACACAACCTAACCAAAGGAGACAAACAATGGAAAATAGGCCTTCAACCCCTTGAGAATGTTCATCTAAATACTGATATAATGGGACTGGCAAATCAAACTGATAAGTCACGACTCTGGATATTCTCTGGGTTAGCGCTCCTAATCCTTATGATTGTAGTCATCAATTTTGTAACCTCCAGTACCGGACAGTCTCTAAGCCGCCTCAAGGAGATTTTATTGAGAAAAACACTTGGTGCTGCACGAATCAACCTTGTAATCAATCTTTACTTTGAAGTTTTGTCATTCGTTGCTATTGCCACAATGCTAGCGCTGGGTACTGCCTACTTTTCACTTCCATATTTTAACCATCTGTTATCAACTACTTTGACATTGGCTATTACCGTAGAGCAGGCAACCTATGTCTTCATTGTCATTCTATCCATTACTATCCTTTGCGGTACAACTCAGGTTTCCACACTCTTGACCAGTCAAAAAAAATCTGCAGGATCAGCCTTCAATCAAGTCCTCATTACTGCCCAGTTTTCAATTTCCATTTTTTTGATTATCGCGGCGCTGGTGATGCGGCAGCAAATGAACTACATGTCAGAAAAATCTCTTGGGTTTGATCAGGAAGGGCTTATTGAAATTTCGCTTCATACCACTGATGATCGAAAAAGTGCAAATCAATTGGTTGAACAATTGAAAAATGAGTTGAGTACATATCCACAAGTTATGGCGGTTGGTGCCTCTATGAACAGTTTCAAAGAGCCCTGGACAGAGCTGGCATTTGCGCAACAAAATGGAGATCCGGTTAAAATCCATTTTAATCTGGTTGATCCGAATTATGTAGAGACTATGAACATCAAATTAGTTGAAGGATCCGGTTTCACCAATTTAACTGATCAATCGAATCAAATACTAATTAACAAGAAGTTAGTTGATCTGTTCGGCTGGAAAGACCCTTTGGCACAACAAATTCCCGGGAAAAATTTTGACAAATCTCATCAGATAGTCGGCGTATTTGAAGACTATCATTTCAGCTCGCTTCATCAGGACATAGGCCCAATGATCCTTGCACTCAATCCTGGTGCCATTCAAAGTGGCATTACCGGACTAAACACCTACGTTTGGCCTCCCAATCTTTATCAATTGATAGCAAGAGTGGACCTCAATAACATCGATCAATCTTTAAATATATTAGCAAGTAATTGGGGGCAACTCAACACAGGCAAACCGTTTGCCTATCGTTTTATTGACGACACAATTGCCCAGCAATATGCTAACGAAAAGAAATGGGGTGAAGCGATGAATTATGCTTCACTGTTCACCATTATTACTGCCTGGATGGGACTAATCGGCCTGATCAGGCTTTACCTACAACAAAAAACAAAGGAGATCGGTATTCGAAAAGTGATGGGATCGGGCCCTATCCAATTGGGTTCGCTACTGATTCGAAGGTACCTGATCATGTTTGGTATTGCAGTGATGTTAGCCATTCCAACAGTATACTGGTTCCTCGGCATTTGGCTGTCTAATTTCGCTTATCGGGTTGAAATCTCCTGGCTCTTAGTGATCGGAAGTTGCATGTCGATAGTTGTGTTAATTCTGGCCTCTGTTGGTACTCAAATTATCAAGGCAACACGTCAAAACCCAATCCATTCACTGAGATACGAGTGATGATGTCTTGGCAATCCCTTGGAGTTGAAATCTTTGATTTCAACTCCAAGGGATTCTTTTATTCACTCCTAAGATTGTTTGCTGGATTTACGTTTACGGCCTTAAATATCTGACCTGAAATGGTAAGTGTTACGGTCAAAACCATAATGCCAACCGCAGCAAAGAAGGGTATCAATGAAGTTTCCTTTGGTTCCGGATAAATAGACTGGATCATCTTAATGATTGACAAGTAGCCTGCCGGGGCGCCTACCGTAAAAGCAATCCCCATAATCCACAGATATTGTTTGGACGCATTTTTAACAATGTGACTGGATGATGCCCCCAAAACTTTCCTAACACTAAACTCCTTTAGTCTTCTTTGAATATTGAATGAAAGCAGACCAAATAATCCCAAACATGCAATTACAATTGCCAGTCCCGAAATCACCAGCATCACAATTATATTGGCTCTATTCTCCTGATAAAAATCGTCGAATATGTTGGCCTGTATAGTTTTATTAACAGGGTCATTAGGCGCAAAATTCAGCCAGGCTTCTTCGACATCACGTTCCAATGTTGCCATATTTTGCGGTGTGGTTTTCAATACGGCATAATTGAACTCTTCTTCCGCCACCACTCGTAATGCCACTGGATTCTGATCGGAATAGGCGAAATAATTGGCATAGTAAAAGTCTTCAGTAACACCTACCACCCGGTAAGTAATACTATCAATTTCAACTAGTTGTCCGATTGGAGCTTCCCATTCCATTTTGTTCACAAATCGTTCCGTAACAATCAGCTCATTATTCTTTTCTTCAGCAATGTCTTCATTAAAAAACGCACCAGCAATCAATTTTAGATTCATGAATTTCGGATAACTACTTCCCACTTTAAAGACATTGGTCCGAACAATCTTCTCCTGTTGTTTAATTACTTCTGGTGGAGCCGAGTGCCCAATGTGATTATGCGATCCTGTAAAGGCTGTTACCTGTGGATCTTGCTCAGCAAAATCTCTCAGTTTTTGATATTGCTCTGTATCATTAATTTGCATTGCCAATATTCCCTGGGCATCATAGCCCCACTCCTTTTGACCCATATAGAGCGCATTGTCAGTGAATAAAAAGCACCCTACCACAGTTATAAAAGCAAGGAATAACTGAAATCCTGTTAGGATACGACTGAACCAACTTTTCTTTCCGAATTGTTCGTTTCCTCGGAAAATCGCCACCGGCTGAAACCTGGAGATGTAAAATGCGGGATAAGCGCCAGCCAACAAACCGACAACTATCAGTAATCCTGAAAAGAAGGCAATCATAACAGGCACAGAGCTGAACTCAAAAGGTATGGAAATTGGGATCATCGAGTTGAACATGGGAGTAAAAACTCCAAGACTTAATAAAACACCTGCAGCCAACGAAAAGAAAACCTGAAGGTAGTTTTCGGTAAGAAATTGTGCAACAATCTGAGCTCTCTGACTACCAACCACTTTCCTTAACGCAATCTCCTTCAACCTACGGGTGGCGGCTGAAACAGCAATGTTCATGTAGTTAAAGCAAGCCATTACTACAAGCAATCCGGCGATAATACCCAGTGCATATCTCCCAGCTGGATGGTTGCCACCAGCCACAGATCCCTCTATTTGCCATCCGGCATTGGGTAAATCCTCCAATCCGATCAACTCGAAGGATTTAATTTTCCAATCACTCTCCTGTTCATTCTGTATCTCGATATAGGGATCCATTTGACTCGTTAACATAGCAGGATCTGCGCCCTCTTCAAGCACAACAAATGTGGCATCTCCGAAATAAGACCAGTCATATCGGTCTTCAAACTTCAAATCAAAGAAGTTCTCCATTGGTAAAAAGAAATCGTAGGTCATCGAGGTATTGTATGGATACTCATCAAGTACAGCACCCACGATGAAACTCTTTTTATGTTCACTATCAAATTTGATGGTAAGCTGCTGACCAATAGGGTCAACATCATCAAAATACTTTTTGGCAGTATTATAGGAAATGACGATCTGATCCTTCGTATTCAAGGTGCCTTTGGATCCACTAAGGAATGGAAAGTCCATCTCCGTGAAGTATTCAGGATCAGCAAAAACAATAAACTCGTGAAAGACCTTTTTATCAAATTTCACATCACCATATATAAATTCCATACGGAAGCTTGACTTCACCTGGGACAGGTTCTCTTCCAGCGCTGGGCCAAGAAGCAGCGGAGAATCCCCCCATTTCTTTTCACCTTCATCTCCTTCTACATAGTTGATCACCTGGTAGATATTGTCCTTGTTTCCATGGTATTGATCCATGTTCATCATCATATCTACGAAAATGAATGAAGTAATTGCCCACGCAATAGCAAGGGCTAATCCGGAGATATTGATTAGTGACACTGACCAATGCTTGGTCATGGATCGGAATCCGATTTTTAAGTAACTGCGAAACATTGTTATTGAGTTTGACCTTTGAATTGTATTATTCCTTTTGAAATTGGACCATCGACAAAACCGGAACACGTTCCATACAAAATTTGAGTTGGCCCTATTGTGACCTTCTGATTCAATCAGTCTGTCATATATCTCATAGATATCTCCTTCGATTTCCTCGAGTAAATCAGGATGACAATACCATCTAAGAAATCGTTGTGCCCACTTGGGTGGTGATCCTTGCATCAATAGCTGAACTTATATGCAATATCCGGTATGGCGCTGTAGAGCTCCATACGATACGCCATCGATTCATCAATGGCCTTCTTGCCAGCAGCTGTTAGCGAGAAATATCTTTTTCTCCGCCCTCCTCTTTCTGTAGTGGCACCTCCCATCCAGGAGTTTAAAAACCCTTTGGTCGCTAGCCGCTTCAGTACAGCATGAACTGCACTCACGTTCAGCACGCGACCGGTTTTTGACTTGATTTCATCCATGATCGAGACACCATAAGCTTCATTGTGCAACGAACCCACTGTTAGTAAAATCAGCTCTTCTAGTTCTCCAAGGTTTGTTCCTTTTCCCATTTCTGGTCAATTTCATTTGTTATACAAACGTGAAGGTAATGTATTAGTTGCATTTTTGTATAAGAAATGTATTGTCAAGACAAAATGTTGGCGTAAAATATCAATCGATAACTATTCAGATATTGAAAATTTGTGCCAAAATCTACATCATGAAATCAGCTTTCTTTATAATTCTTCTGTCACTATCAAGTTGCAAACTTGCTGACATCAGTAATACTGAGCTCGATCAATTGGATGAGAGTGAAGCACTGGCCAATCAGTTGCTTGTTGAAGTGGTCAAAAATCAGGGATTTGATTTACTCCAAGAACATAAGACCTATACCGTGAGAATGACTGACAACTGGCCTGGATGGATCGGTAGAATGACCAAAATATGGCCAGAACAAAAGAGCACTATATTGTTCAATTTCAGCTTTAACACCTTTGATGGTCAACTAATTTTTGAATCTGGTGAAAGAGAAGGAGATCTAATTGGGCTCCAATCTTGGAACCTCTATCATATTAAAAAATCTACCCCTCATTTATTCGAACCCAATTCGTTAGAAGTAAAACATAAATTCGGACTTGTGACCATCCATTATTTCTTGGAATTAGGATTTAGACTGCTCAATGCTCCATACAAGCGTTATTACGGAAAGAAAGAAAAAAATGGAAAAGACTATGATTTGGTCTTCGTAAGTTGGGAGAGCGATAAACCTCACCCAGACTATGACCAATACGTTCTCTGGATTAACGCAGAATCAGGGTTAATTGATTACTGCATTTACACGATAAGAGAAAACAAGAATCCAATTACCAGACAGCTACATGGCTCCATTGCATTTCGCGATTATCGTTGCATTGATGGGGTCAAAATCCCGTTCACAATGCCTGTAATGATAAATAGCGGTGCACTCTCACCTGAGCTAAATGACGGTTTAATACATCAATTTGACCTGCACGAATTTTCGCTTGGCAAGGTCGATGAGTCAGTCCTGTACCCTTTTAAAAATATTCCAAAGATTGGGGACGCAAAATGAAACTTGTCTTAAGTCAGCTCGGATTAATCAGCTAGTTCTTAAACCTTACCTGATCCAGCACTAGGACTTGCTGGTTTTCAGCATTACTGAAAACGAAATAAAGATCGTGAACCCCTGATGCGTCAATGGCTACCTGAAGTTCCACAGGTCTTGCGTCACCCCAATTTCCTTCGAATGCAGCTATTTCAGCACTCCCTATCTCTTTACCATCTGGAGAATCAATTCGAACAGAAACCTTGCCTCCTGCACGGATTACACCTTTGAGAAGTACCTGACTAATACCGGTAAGGTCAAGCTGCCCAAATCCGATAAAGGATCCGTCTCTAATCTGATCTACAAATGCCAGATCTCCACCCCTTGGTCGTTGTTGCTGAACATTATTGAAGAAATCATAATCCTCAGCCTCCAAAACAGGATTGCGAATCATAAACATCGCAGATTGCTCAATAGGTGAAATATCACCATTACCCTTATCTGTGTATCTCGCAGAAAATACATAAGTACCCAGGTCATCTCCCTCGTGTTGATCAAGTGACACTGTACCAGTCAGACTCAAACTGGCGGCACTTCCCTTCTGAGTAAGAGACATGATATAGTCTACCATTTCCAGGGCTTCTGCTTCGGTGTGTTGTGGATGAGCTGCCATCAGGCTATGCCCCCAGTTCCCATTGCCTCCTTCCAGAATTTTTTGAGCCAGCATGCTGGGAGCAGTGACATCATCAACATATCGCTCACCTATCTGCATATAGCTTGGGCCAATACTTGTCTCATTCATAGCATGGCAAGATTTGCAATCGCTGTTATCAATGAGGCTCTTTCCTTTCAGGTTGAGTACCGGATTCTTAAAGAAATCTTCTCCCAATAGCGCCAGATCGTTTGTGCGATCCAGATAAGTGAAATTGATTTGAACATCTTGAATTGATCCATCCTCGGTACTACCATCTTCTTTGTCCTCAACGCTTACCTTGTAGTTGATTGACTCGTTATCAAAATAAAACGACAGGTTCTGCTCACTGCTAACTTTAATACTCGGCACACCATTTCCGGCAATGACCTGCGTACTTGCCATGGCCGACGAGCCATCCTGATCCGTGACAACCAGCTCTATCGTATGTGCTCCCATCTCCTCAAAAGTGAAACTCACCACTTCTCCTTCTTGAGACTGATCTCCTGTTGACCAGGCATAAGTCAACACGTCACCTTCGTCGTAATCTTGTGAATTCGATGCGGAAAACTGTACCGTCAATGGAACAGATCCGCGCGTTGCGTCTGTTGTGATGGCTGGTATGGGCTTTCTATTGCCATCTGCATATTCAATCTTAACCAACCTGGCATCTACATTATTGGCAAAATAGTTAGCACCATACTCCAACACATACATATTGCCATATTGATCAAATTCCATGTCAATAGGTTTTACAAACTCTTCATTAGGCATGAATTCTTCTATTTTGATCATGTTCCAATCCTCATCGAAAGACACCACCTTGATCCAACTCCGTGCCCATTCATAAATGAATAGCTTTCCTTCGTAGTAGGCTGGGAATCCCGTTTGCCCATATGGCTGGTAATAAACCGGTCCTGACATGGCACTTCTCGATCCTTTACCTAGCATTGGCCATATTTCCGAATCGCCATATGGATACCAGATCATCGGTATTCTGGCTGGTGGTAGTTCTCTGACGCCAGTGTTATTGGGAGATTCATTGACAGGTGCATTTGGATCTTGTTTAGGCCCGATCACTCCTGTCTCGAAATCAAACATGGGGTATGCTTTATTGTCAGCTTCAAAATATGGCCAGCCATAGTTACCGGGCGTTCTGGCTTGATTCCATTCATCATAGCTCTGAGGTCCCAGTTCGCTACCCTTGCCTGAATCAGGCCCTACATCTCCCCAGTAAACATAACCTGTTCGCTGGTCCACTGAAAAACGAAATGGATTCCGACATCCCATCGTATAGATCTCAGGTTTACCCTTTGATCCATCCTTGGGAAACAGATTACCATCTGGGATCGTGTATGAACCATCAGCTGTTGGCGTAATCCTCAATATTTTCCCTCGTAGGTCATTGGCATTTCCAGATGACTTTTGTGAATCATATGGACCTCTTCCTGGTCGCTCATCCAACGGTGAATAACCATCCGACTCTTTGGAACTGGTATTGTCTCCGGTACTCAGGAATAGATTCCCGTCAGGACCAAAGTTGATCGACCCTCCGCTATGACAGCAGGTCTCTCGCTGAACCGGCACCTCCAGCACAATTTTCTCACTATCTACAATCAGACTGTCTTCATAGGCCAATACAAACCTCGAAAGATTCTGGCGACCGTGACCTCCGTATGGCGAATAGTAAATGTAAACCCATTGATTAAGGGCATAGTTCGGATCAATAGCCAGACCTAGCATACCATCTTCATAATTTCCTTGTGTGCTTATTTCAAATCGATGCAGCAATTTGGTTTGTTTAGTCTCAGGATTAAAAAGCTTAAAATCCCCTTCCCTTTCTATGTATATGACCTTTCCACTAGGAAGAATTGCCAATTCCATTGGCTCATTGACATCTGCGTCCAGAACTATTTTAGTAAATCTATTTTCATCAGGAGCAGCCAATGAGCTAATGGCATCAACATTGACTTTACCCGACTTCATGATCGTTGATATGTGATCAACATTCAGTTCTGATAAATTTGAAAGTCTTAAAATCTTGCTATCGTTACCCTTTGCCAGCAAGGGCCATTGATATTGATTGACTTCTGTTGCCTCTGCAATCAACCCACCCCCTGATTGAACTAATCTTTCGATATCTGTTTGCCACTGCACAGAAATGCTGCCCGGATCAACAGCCAGCACCACACCCCGATAAACCAATAAATCATCCCCAAGGCGTTGAGACGTGATATGCATCGTATCAATTCCGATTTCAGTAGACTGAAATGCGCCGGTCAAATCTGGAAGCTGATCATCATAAATGACGAGCACCTTATTTTCTCGTTTAACTCCACATGATATCACAATCATCATGATCAGCAAACACAAAGAAAGATTTGAAGTTTTCATAGAGTAGTATTTATTACGGCGTAATTTAACTTGACTTATTATGATTATTGACTGACTAATATGTCAAACTAAGTATGTATTTGTCACGGGCCAAATTGTAAACCTTTCAAATATTCTATTGTGGTCTTTCCCCACTTACCTATTTTTGTCTTCCCACAATTGATGATTAATCACCCCTTTGTTAAACTTTGTAGGCAATAGGCCATGGTATTATCTGAGGAGAAGAAGAATCAAACACTCCAGTATTTAGCTAAGCTGATATCCGAAAATCAGCAGGAAATCATAACATCCAATCAAAAAGATCTGGCACTGGCCGGATCGCTAGACCCCACGTTGGTCGACAGATTAAAAGTGGACCAACAAAAAGTTGACGGTATGGTGGCTGCCATTGAAGAGGTTATTTCGCTCAAGGACCCGCAGGGGAAATTACTGAGCAGTTATGATCATCCAAATGGAATGAAAGTGGAAAATCGGGTAGTACCTTTTGGTAAGATTCTGATCATATATGAGTCCCGTCCCGATGTTACCATTGAGGCAGCTATTTCAGCTTTTAAAGCAGGTAACAAAATCTTACTAAAGGGTGGCAAAGAAGCTAAACATTCCAATCTACACCTTGTAGACCTCTGGAAAAAAGCACTGTTCGAGCATAACATTTCTTCAGATTTCGTGAATTATCTTGACGTAGATCGAACGGAAACTCAAAGAATTCTCAAGGAAAATCCGCACAATGTCAATCTGATCATTCCAAGAGGTGGGGACAGTCTTATCAACTATGTCAAGGACAACACTGATATACCCGTAATCGTGAGCGGCCGAGGTAACAACTTTGTTTATGTGCACGATGACGCTGATTTTGAGATGGCATCATCCATCATTCTCAATGGCAAAACCAGACTTAGCGTCTGCAATGCCACGGACAAGGTATTATTCAATGAATCAATAACCGATCTCGATGACAAACTGGTTACATTGATCAACGAAATGTTCGAAATGAAGCTTGAAGTCTATGGCGATGGGGAGACCTTTACCAGTATTCAAGGTGTCTCTCAAATGCCATCTTCGGATATGTATGATGAGGAGTTTCTATCCCCTAAGATTATGCTCGGCAGTGTAGCTTCGATGGAAGAAGGGATCGACAAAATCAACAAACACTCTGGGGGTCATAGCGCTGTGATTGTAACCGGAAATCAAAAGGTCGCTGAACATTTTCAACAGGAGGTTGACTGTGCTGCTGTTTATCACAATGCCTCAACCAGGTTTACCGATGGCGGTCAGTTTGGATTTGGGGCTGAAATGGCAATCAGTACTCAAAAACTGCATTTTAGAGGCCCTATTGGTCTTGGTCAATTGGTCACCAATAAATGGTTTATTGCCGGTTCTGGACAAATTAGATAGTGAAGCAAAAACTCGTTATAAAAATAGGCACCTCCACGCTCACGGCCGGAACGGATCGCATCTCCAGAGGCAAACTTGAGGACCTGGCCAGACAGTTTCTAGATCTCAAATCAACTTACGACATCATTCTGGTAACCTCCGGCGCGATTGCCACAGCCAAACAATACATTAATATCAAAAGATGGCAGAATCAGGATGTAGAATCCAAGCAGGCCATGTCAGCCATTGGTCAACCGAAATTAATGCAATTGTATAGCGAGGTGTTTTCAGACTTTGACATTCGAATCGCTCAATGCTTAATGACCTACCGGGATTTTGAAAACCCCGAAAGTCGAAAAAATACACGGAATACGATCAATGAACTAATTAAGCATGATTGGATTCCTATTTTCAATGAAAATGACACGGTGGCTGTCGAGGAATTGATCCTGGGAGATAACGACAAGCTATCCGCATTGATCGCCACATTGGTTGATGCAGACAAGTTGATCATTGCTTCAGACATTGATGGTCTTTACACCAAAAACCCACATTTGCATACAGATGCTGAACATATTACAGAAGTTGTAGATCTCGCTAGCATTGAACAATACATTCAGGAAAGAGACAATGGACTCGGTACCGGAGGCATGACATCCAAGCTCAATGCTGTTAGAATTTGTGAAAATTCAAATGTGGAAGTAACGCTTGTGAACGGTGGACGTCCTAATTTCATCATTGACAGCCTTAGTGGAAAAATCCCGTGCACCAAATTTACTCGTAAGCCTCAAGCATTAAGAGATTGATAATTTCTATGAGGATTAGACGGCTTGATTTACCAATATCATAAATCGTTCATTTTCTAGCTCATTTGTTGCAAATTAATCTCGATATTTTTTCATGATAAATGGTTTACCTAGTTTGTTCATTGGTAAATGAACAACATGATGAAGAAAGAGACCAATAGCTATGATGCGATTGTCATAGGTTCTGGCGTAAGCGGTGGCTGGGCAGCCAAAGAACTTAGCGAAAAAGGATTAAAAACGCTGATTCTTGAGCGCGGAAGAGAACTAAAACACGGAGATTATCCTACAGCCACTATGGATTCCTGGGATTTCCCCCACCGAGGACAGCTCACCCAGGAAGAATGGGCCAAACGACCTGTTCAAAAAGCTTTTGGGATGTTTGTTAATGAAACGAACCAACATCATTTTGCCCGGGACATTGATCACCCATATATGCAAAAAAAACCGCTCTATTGGATAAGAAGTTTTCATGAAGGAGGTCGTTCTGTTACCTGGGGACGTCAGGTGTATCGATGGAGCGACCTTGATTTTGAAGCTAATGCCAAAGAAGGAGTCGGTGTGGACTGGCCGATTCGATACAAAGACATTGCACCATGGTACGACTATGTTGAAAAATACATTGGCATCAATGGTAAAAAGGAAGGTTTGGCTCATCTGCCTGATGGTAATTTCTTACCTCCAATGGACTTAAACTGTGCTGAGGAACATTTGAAAGAAGCCATTGAGTCTAATTTTGATCAGCGCATGCTTACCATTGGACGAACCACCAATCTTACGCAAGCCCACAATGGTCGTGGAAAGTGCCAGTTTAGAAACAGGTGCGTAAGAGGATGTCCTTATGGCGCTTACTTCAGCAGCAATAGCGTTACGCTTCCGGCGGCTTATGGGTCTGGAAATGCCACGATCAGACCCAATTCCATTGTTGAGTCTATTTTGTATGATAATGAAACGGGAAAAGCATCAGGTGTTCGTGTCATTGATCAGAACACAAAGGAAGAGATCGAATACACTGCTAAAATAATTTTCTGTAATGCATCTACGCTCGGCTCCACCCAAATCTTGCTTAACTCGACCTCTGACCGTTTTCCAAATGGGCTAGGCAATGATAGTGATCAGTTAGGTCGCAACCTGATGGATCACCATTACAAAAATGGTGCTTCCGGTGTTTTGCCTGATTTTGGTAAAGACCAGTACTACAGCGGCCGCAGACCAAATGGCTTCTATATTCCGCGATTTAGAAACATCAACGACTCCACTAAAACAGACAAATACCTGAGAGGTTATGGCTATCAGGGACGCGGAGCGCGAATCCAGGGAGATGGTAGTGCTATCGGCGAAGAGCTTAAATCCAATCTACTCAAACCAGGACCATGGAACATTGCAATGACGGCTTTCGGTGAATGTTTGCCTTACGAAGAGAATCGAGTCACGCTCAGCACGGAACACAAAGACAAATGGGGTATTCCTCAAATGATCATGGACGCTGATTTTAAAGAAAATGAAATGAAAATGCGAGAGGACATGGCAAATGATGCAGCAGAAATGCTGGAACGTGCTGGCGCCAAGGACATTCAAACCAGAAATGATGTTCCGGTAATGGCTGAGTGTATCCACGAAATGGGGACCGCTCGAATGGGTAACGATGCGAAAACATCAGTGCTCAATAAGTTTAATCAAATGCATGCTGTTAAGAATGTATTCGTTACGGATGGAGCATGCATGACCTCATCGGCTTGTCAAAACCCATCGATTACCTACATGGCACTAACAGCTCGTGCCGCAAACTATGCTGTTGAAGAATTGAAAAAAGGAAACATCTAACCCAATGAAAAGAAGAGAAGCAATACTAACATCTGCCAAATCAATGGGTCTGATCGTCAGCTCATCTACATTGGTGAGTATACTTAATAGTTGTTCTACCGGTAATGAAGGAGATGGATGGAAGCCGTCATTGCTCAGTGAAGAACAATTCAAAGTAGTAGGAAATATTTCTGAAATCATCATACCAAAAACGGAAGTACCTGGTGCAAATGATTTGATGATTGACCGATTCATTGATATGATGATCAATGAGGTTTTTGCGCCCGAAGATCAGGGTCAGTTCTTATCAGGCTGCAATGATTTCATGGCATCAAATCCTGATTTCGCTAAGAAGCCTACAACAGAGACTATCGCTAAGCTCAACACCAGCAAAGGAGATCAGAACATCAACATTTTCTATAAAAAATTGAAGCAATTGACGATTCTGGGATTTACCCAATCAGAACACATCGGTGAGCAGGTCATGTCGTATGACCCGATTCCTGGTGAGTACAATGGTTGCATTCCTTACGATGGCTCAAATGCATGGTCGTTGATTTAATTGCTGATAATTGTAATTGACCTGGACTCAATAAAGAGTTGCCTGATGATATAAATGGGACTTCAGCTGTGAAGTCCTTCATCTATTTGGCAACATCTGCCATGCTAGCTTCTTCTGAGTGAGATTCAGACAATCAGCAAGAGGAATTTTCTCATTTCAAAAACTGATCAGCCATATTTTCTGCGAACATCCAGATAAAATCTGGTTTTACATCTACATGTAACCCTTGAAAATAAGTAGATACAAATGCAGTATTTGCAAACTGTTCTGCCTCCTTATTTAAATAGGCCTGAATGTCTTCAGCATCAATTTTATGAATCTCAGGAACCTTTCCGTACAATTCGATATCAATGAAATCTACCAGCTCGGTCACGACAGAAGCCGACATGATATTGTCCAACTCACCTATAAAGCCCTCTTTGACAATCTTACCTTTGGCAGAGGTATCATTGAGTACTTCAGGAGGTAGGCAGGCCTCATACATATTTTCTATTTCAGCCTTTGATAAAATCAGGAAACAGGCCCCATCAATATCTCCCATTAGTCCTGTCTTGACGACATGCAGTTCTCCAGAAGACTTTGTGCTGAAATGATCTAATGGACCACTTTGAGTGCCCTGCATAACCAGCGTGGTGTTGAGCATGCGGGCCAACGTCATTTTCGCCATTACAATTCCACCCTTGATCACACGTTCCAGAATTCGATTCTCACGTTCAGTGAGTTTGGAAAACATTTGGTATTTCTGAGGTTCGCTCATATTCTCGGCTAAATATATTGATTCTTTTTAGACTGCCGTACTGATTGATAAGAATCATCACTAGATTTAAGATTAAAACTCAAATACAAAATGAAATACTGGCTATTCAGTAGCTTGTGCTACCTGTCTATTCTTACTATGGCTCAAGATGCTTTACCCTACAGTCAAATTCCCGATTACCCGGAATCGTATACATCAAGTACTGTTGCAGCACGTGTTGTTGATGGACTTGGTTTTCGGTATTACTGGGCCACTGAAGGGCTGAGCGATCAGGATCTTGCCTATCAACCTAGCGTAGACGCACAAACCGTTTTACAAACTATTGATCATATTCTTGGACTCACAGATGTATTGCTCAATACTGTAAAAAGCAACCCGCATACCGGAACAAATATGGAAGGTCTTTCTTTTGAAGAGAAGCGGAAAAAAACGCTTCAAAAGATTGAAGAAGCAAGTAATATTCTGAAACAAAGCAATGGAGTTGAAGAGATGAAAATGATTTTTCAAGGCGGCAATGGCTCAACGGAATTCCCGTTCTGGAACCTATTGAATGGTCCACTGTCAGATGCCATTTATCATACAGGCCAAATCGTTACTTTCCGTCGTACCACGGGAAATCCAATAAATCCAAATATTAGCGTTTTAAGAGGCATAAAGAGAGATTGATGTTTTTGACCATTCTATTATTATTGTTTCAAAACAAAACTGAAGCCATCCTGGATAAAGGCTATGAGCTTTATATGGACAATAAGTTCATGGAGGCAATCGAGCAATTTGAACAAGCGGCCGGCCTGTCACCAGACAATGCAGAAGTATACCTTCTAATGGGGCTCGCGCAACATGGCGCAGGTATGGTAGAAAAGAGTATCTCAACCCTGCTCAAAGCGGTAGAGATTGATCCTGAATATAGAGAAGCATATCAGGAAATGGGTTATATCTATCTGGTAAGTCAGGCACCCCAAAAGGCGATCGAGGCATATGATAAGGCAATTGCACTCGATAGTGAAGTAGCAGAATTGTACGTTAATAGAGGAACAGCCAAATGCATGAATAACGATCCGGCTGGAGCGAATAAAGATTGGACAAAAGCAACCGAACTAGGCGTAACCTATTCTAAGCAAATGCAATGCAACTGAACCCTTGATTCATTGAAGGCATGAGCTAAATTGAACTCATGCTTCCGTCTCTTACACCCATCGATTTTTTGATTTTAGGAAATTTCCATCTTTTTTAGTCATATCACCCTCTGTATTTAGTCAATATTTTGCGTACTGACTTTAAGGGTGTATTTTTAGTAATACTTCAACGCTAACTATTCATCCTATGAAATTTCAAGGGCTTACCAGTGAACAAGTCGAGGATTCTCGAGCCAAAAATGGCAACAACGAATTAAGTCCCGTTGTTGTTGAAGGTTTCTGGAAAAAGCTGATCAATAATTTCAAAGATCCTATCATCTACATCTTATTGGTAGCGCTGATTGTGATCATAGTATTGTCATTTTTTCATCTCACTGAATGGTATGAAGCTGTGGCCATCGCAATAGCTGTATTATTGGCAACAGGCATATCGACATTTTCCGAACATAAAAATGAATCATCGTTTCAGGAACTGCAGGAAGAAGCTTCCCGGATTACCAATATGGTATACCGAAATGGAGAAGTCATTGACATTCCAGTCAATGATGTCGTAAAGGGTGATCAGGTTCTCTTACAATCAGGAGATAAGATACCGGCTGATGGACTGATACTGGAAGGTGACATAAAAGTAAATCAAGCTTCACTCACAGGAGAAACAGAACCTGTCAGCAAAACAGTGCATGAAGAGGGAATTGATTTTGATCCGTCAGATCTTGCCAATCACTACAGTCTATTGAGGGGAACTGTCGTTGAAGATGGTGAAGCTGTTATGAGAATTGACAGTGTCGGGGATAACACGTTCTATGGTAAACTATCTAAGGAGTTGTCTCTATCGGATGACAGACTGTCTCCCTTACAACTCAAACTGAAAAATCTAGCTGACTACATCGCAAAGCTCGGTTATATAGCTGCAGTGGTCATTGCATTGATCTTCATGTTTGAGAAGGCTGTGATTGCCAACAATTTTGATGGAGCGGCTGTCGGTGAGTACTTCAGCAATTGGGAGCTTATGATCAATGACCTGGTACATGCGGTGGTACTTGCCATTATTGTACTGGTAGCAGCTGTGCCTGAAGGATTGCCGATGATGATTGCGATTGTCCTTTCATTGAATATGCAAAAAATGCTAAGGGAAAAGGTATTGGTCAGAAAGTTGTTGGGCATTGAAACCGCTGGAAGCCTGAGTTTACTCTTCTCTGACAAAACCGGAACATTAACGAAAGGTAAATTAGAGCCAAGATTTTTTGTAACCGGGGCTAATCAGACCTATAGTAAATATGACGACATTCCTGATGAAATAAGGAATTTGGTTAAGATCGCCATAGCAGGAAACACCGCCAGTCACCGGACCAAAGATGGTGAAATCACCGGGGGTAATTTTTCAGAACGTGCATTACTTGGCTACCTGAATGCAAGCGATGATCTCACAGAGATTGAGGAATCTGACCTGATTCATAAAATTCATTTTAATAGCACTCGAAAATTTTCTGCTTCCGAACTAAAATTCAAACAAAAAAATAAAACGTTCGATTCAGATCAACTTGTCCTCGTCAAAGGTGCACCAGAAAAACTCATGGAAGTTGATACCTGTATTGACGAAAAGGGCCGTATCTCACCAATCAATAACAAAGGAGCATTAGTAAGATACCTGGATGGGTTAGCCGATGCTGGCATTAGGTTATTGGCGATTGCCATTTCCACTACGAGTATTACGGATGATGATGCGGTACCTGAAGACCTCCATTTGGTAGGTGTAATTGGCTTGCAGGACGCCATTCGGGAAACCACGCGATCCTCTGTAGAATTAGTAAAAGGAGCAGGTGTGCAAGTGGTCATGATCACGGGTGATCGAAAAGGTACGGCTGCCAGTATCGCGAAGGAAGCTGGATTGCTGGAGAATGAAGATCAAATTGTGCTGGAGTCTTCAGATCTTCAAAAAATGAGCGATGACGAAATCAAGGACATCCTTCCAAATTTGAGAGTCATTGCCAGAGCATTGCCTACAGACAAAAGTCGTATGGTGCGTATCTCCAAATCCATGGGTGAGGTAGTAGGAATGACTGGTGATGGTGTCAATGATTCAGCTGCACTTAAGCAATCAGATGTGGGCATTGCCATGGGGAGTGGCTCTGAGGTAACCAAGGAGGCAGGAGACATAGTGATTCTGGATGACAACTTCAACTCGATCAGTAATGCTATCCGGTATGGTAGGACAATTTTCAAATCGATTCGAAAGTTTATCATGTTCCAGCTTACCGTAAACGTAGCTGCAGTTTCGATTACATGTCTGGGTCCCCTCATTGGGGTTGACTTCCCTCTAACCATTATTCAGCTCCTCTGGATCAACATGATCATGGATACACTGGGAGCCATTGCACTTGGAGGGGAACCTGCCCTCACCAGGTACATGGAAGATGAACCAGTGGGAAGAGATGACAATATTCTGACCAAACCCATGATCTCCCTGTTTATGATCAATGGTATCTTCATCACAGTCTTTTCAGTTTGTTTTCTAAAAATGGACTATTTCAGGGAAATGTTTAGCCGAGGAACAGCAGAAGATCAAGCAGTATACCTCACTGCCTTTTTCAATATTTTCATCTTTCAGATTTTGTTCAACATGCTCAATGTGCGGACTAGTGGGCTAAACTTTCTGGAGCACATCGGTGAAAACAGGAAGTTTCTTCAGATCATGTTACTGATCATTGTGGTCCAAGTATTGCTGACAATTTTGGGTGGTGAAATCCTAAGAACTGTTCCATTGACATGGAATGAATGGGGCAATGTACTAATGCTTTCCCTGTTGATCATTCCGGTCGACATGACCCGTAAAATATTGGTCAGTGGTAAGCAGATTTACCGTGATACTGTGAGAATATTGTTTAGGGTATAATTAATTTAGAATATAAACAGGCAGAGGGATAGGATCNNGATCCTATCCCTCTGCCTGTTTTTGAATGGCTCAGTAAAGCAACGTCTGAATGGCCCTCGGCAATATGACGAGTGTTATCACCTGATCCCTGACATACAACTTATAATCAACCGGCTTGTCGGAGCTGTTCATCACCACTGTGGCATAGCTCCCATCCTCATTCACAAAAGTTGTGCTTTCAAGGAAACTACGACTCACGACCGTGCTCACTCTTTTAGCTCCAGGCTTAATAAATTTTGAAAAGTGACCTATATAGTAATAAGTCGGGGTATAGATCAATCCCCCTGTTTGTGTATCTCCATGTATGGGCGCAAAGCAGAAATTCTCAACGTGGTTAGGGCCACCATTTTCATCGAGGAGAATGTTCCAATCCGTCCATCCTGCTGTTCCATTATTGAAATCATTGATCATGGAATTACCATATCGTTCTGCATGAGGCCAGTGGTGATACTTTTCCTGCGTAAATCCCTCCTGGCATCCTTCAGTAAACATCAATTCCTTATCAGGATATGACTCTTTAACTCTTCGAAGATTCTCGTATTTTGGCGCACTTCCGGTCCATGTTTCATACCAGTGAAATCCTGTTCCCCATACATATTTGGCCGCTTCCGGATCTCCTAGTATTGTATTTGCCCTATTCGTGATCAGGTCACGGTTATGATCCCAAACGATTATGTTTTTATCTCCCAGTCCTTCATTTGCTAATGTCGGACCCAAATGATTCTTCAGAAAATCACGCTCTTGTTGGGCAGTATAAATACAAGACTCCCAACGCTGTGTGGCCATGGGTTCGTTTTGAATAGTAAGACCCCAAATTGGGACACCCTCTGCTTCATATGCCTTGATGAACTTAGCGTAATACTTTGCCCATGCATCATAAAACTCAGGCAACAAACTTCCTCCTTGTAACATCTGTCCATTACTTTTCATGAAAGATGGTGGACTCCAGGGACTCACATAGGTCATTAAGGACCCCCCTGCTCGTTCTATGGCTCGTTTAATCATTGGTAGTCTAAACTCCTGATCATGCTCAATGGAAAAGGTTGTCAATTCCTTGTCTCCTTCTTTGACATAAGTATACGATCCACTACTGAAATCAGAGCTATGAATTGTAGTTCTAAGCAATGAATAGCCTATGCCCTCTTCTGAATAATAGGCATTCAACAATTCTTCTTGTTTTTCTGGTGATAACTTGGCAAATACCTCAGCTGAGGCATCCGTAATAGCTCCTCCTATTCCCACGAAATTTTGAAAAGTTACATCTGGATTAACGAAGATTGACAACTCGGTCTCTAATGGCTGCTCACCCTGCTCAAATGTTAACTCACCCTGCTCGGATAACTTTAAATCCGTATCCTTAGCTGTTGTAAATAACCTCGCAGTTTCACCAGGCTGAAAAACCTGCGCCTCGTCCTTTGGTTGGGGATCGGGAGCCACTTGTTCTGCACAAGACAGGAATAACATACCTGTCAACGCGGTTAAGAATATTCGTTTCATATAAGAATTGGTTAAGGTTTAAAAACAATGGTCGCAGCACCCCCAGGTGCTAAACTGCTTTTGTATATCTCTTGATCGACTGAAAAAGTGAATTCCGTAGTAACATCAGAATCGTTCAGGACTAACAATACAGTATTACCCTTTGGTGTTTTAAATGCAACATTTGGTAACCCTTCAGTAGGTGTTGATGCAATTCTTACAGATCCAGCTGGCACCCATCTTGATGCATGCGCCATCATGTAATAGCCAGCATTTCGAATTACATTGTTTTCATCAATGGTAATGGCTCCCAAGCATGCATCACAACCACCATCCGTGTGAGGTTGAAGATCTGGAGCCGAAGATAAATTCCACTCAATAATTGCTTTGCAGCCATTATCAATTCCTCCGATTAACACTTCCCGTAGATGCCATTGAAAATCACCACCAAATTGCCCCTGAGCGCTATACCACTGCTCTGTAAAGTATAAATCTTTATCAGGATGAGCGGTCCGAATCTCATTAAGGTTATCAATGCGTCCTCCATACAAATGAAAAGCTGAACCAGCAATGTATTTCCGCGCAATGCTGTCATTTAATATTTCAATCGGGTAATCAGGCCGATCAAGGTTATGATCGTAAACGATAATCTTTGTGTCTATTTCCTGCTCTTCAAAAACAGGCCCCAACCCTTCTTTGATGAAGGCTGCCTGCTCACTGGCAGACATATGTAAGCTTGGGTTATTACCTGGATGAAGAGGTTCATTTTGAGGTGTCACCGATGCTATTTCAATTCCATGAGCTTGCATGGCCTTAATGTATTTGGCAAAATAAAGGCCGTAACTTCTATAGTATTCTTTTTTTAGGTTTCCTCCTTTTGTGTTACCGTTTGTTTTCATCCAAGTCGGAGGTGACCAGGGTGATGCCATGATTTTAACAGCAGGATTGACGGATAAAATTTCTTTAAGTACCGGCATGAGAAACTCCGTGTCGGGTTCAAGAGAAAAAAGCGTTTGTTGTGGGTCTGACTGACCGTCAGGCAGATCATTGTAGGAAAAAGGTTGGGGATCAAGATCTGATGCTCCTATCGACACTCGGATATAGCTGAGACCGATAGCAGTACCCTCTTGCCCGAACAGTTCTTGCAACAATGCACTTCTTGCTTCCTGTTCCATGCTCCTAAGATGCCTCGCAGTGCCACCAGTTATAGCGAACCCAAAACCCTCAATGGATTGAAAGACCTGAGTTGGATCAATGCTAATATTCGCTTTCAGTGGTCGGGCCTGACTCGATGGCATCACCAACTCCAAACGATCAGTACTATGCGGATTGGTAATGAATGATTCAATTTTGCCTTCAGCTATTTGTTGAGCATACAGCACCGTTTGAGACATAACTATTGCTCCTAAAAAGTAAAAATATTTCAATAAAATGCTCATGATAGCCAGGATGTTAAGGTGAACATGAAGGAGTGCAGATGCACTCCTTCAATTTACACCCAATTTGAAGTAATGAAGAAAAATATCTTATTGCCTGAACATAGTCACGTTATCAATCGTCACGCCTTCCGGCCCAAAATTGAATCCACCTCCACGAATAAGCACATAGTATGTGCCTGCTTCAGCAAAGGTGATGTTTCCATCAAGACAACTTGCTTGTGACAACAGTCCTTCATAGGTAACTGTACCAGCGCAATCCCATGCATTGATCATGGCTGCACGTTCTGCTCCGTCATCACCATTGTAATCATCCTCTGGAGCAGGCTCAACAGCACCTACCCAGGTTTCTACCCAAGTCTCGTTGATGCCATCTGTCTTCACTTCCATGTCTATTTTGTATGTACCAGCCTCTACTTCAACAGTTTGGTACATGCCCACATGCGCCCACGCAGCATCCCAACTACCTTCAGCGATATCTTCGATTTCATTGAAATTAGCAACCTCATTGTCAAATGAGATTACACCATTATTGTTGGCGTTCATTTGAATAACAGTCCATTCAGAATCATCATCGAACGTTCCGTTCAAGATCAGGTTGACCGGAGGTCCTGTTACAGCAACATCTTGCTCATCAGTACTAGTACCAGACTCATTGGTCACAGTCAATACCACTGTATAAGTGCCAGTTGAGCCATAGGTATATACCGGACTTTCTTCCGTAGAGGTGCCTACACCATCACCAAAATCCCATGCATATGTCTCACCATCAACAGAACTGTTTGTGAATTGAACTGTCAAATCATTGCTCTCGTCAATAGCAAATGTAAACGCTGCGGAGGGTGCTGGAATTGGATCTTCACCACAGGAAATTGCTCCCATCACAAGCACCATGCCTGCAATAAGTTTGGTCAAATTGTTAAATGCTTTTTTCATACTCATACTTAGTTAGTTAATAAATAATGTGTTCGTCCTTGGAAACGGGCCATATTACTAGCCCAAAGCCCAATGACTCGCCAAATCTAATTCTCGGTTTCACCTAACTAAAGAAGCTTCGTACGCCTTGGTTACATCAATGTCATTCTCTTCACTTCAATACTACTTCAATAATATTATCATATTGATTTACAGATATTTAACTCAACATATACAGAAGTGACAAGGCATAAAAAAAGGAAATTCCCCCTCAGGAATCACCTTGAAATATTACAATCTCTATATTCTTATTTGACAATAATGCGTTCCGTCTGTAAAACTCCTTTTGACTGATAGGCCAACAAATAGACTCCTTCTTTAATACCGGTAAACACTACTTTATTGGAATGATTCAGATTCCATTTCTGAATGAGCTTTCCTTGAGTATTAAACAACTTGACACTACCACTGGCCGATAATGGAAGTGTGATTTCTCCACTAGTTGGATTGGGGAATACATTAAGTCGACTATTTTCAATTCCCAAAATTGGTGCTGTGTTGAATTGTAACCAATTCACATTGAACTCAGGATCCAATATGGTCAACTTTAAAAGCCCCCTTCCTGCCTGAAGTGTTATACGTTTTCTGACCGTTTGCCAGACCTGCCATCCACCCGTTACAGGCACATCAACCTCCACCTCCCCAAGCACTTCTCCATCATAGCTCATCTGTTCTAAAAGTATCTTACCTGGATTGCTTTCACATGCAATCCGAACGTCTATATAATAATCTCCAGTCTCAGCAACGTTTATTCTGTAGGTCAGAAAATCTCCAGTATTGGTATACCCAATATTGAGACCGCCCCCTGCGTCAGCAGTTGTTTCCAACTCCAATCCCTGATTTTCAACAAAATCTTCGGCCTGCAATCTTCCTGGAATTGCATAATGCTTCGCCAGTCTATTGTCTATTGTAATCCCTTCCGTCACACCGAGGCTTACTTCTGAGCTATTCAGGATTGTACTTCCCATATAACTTACAACTATCTCTTCCCCATCTTGTATGGTCGCTTCAAGATTAATCATTATATCGAAATCATCAATTGTAATGGTAGATATGTTGACTATTTGATTATCTATAGAAACTTTAAAATCTTCCACAACAATTTGCGAATCATCATGAGCAGGTTGGTTCAGGTTTAGCACAATAGTTTTATCGTTTACGGTATACCCATTGACGATATTAAAGGGCAATGTCTCTTCGCCCCCGACATAGGCTATGCCAAAATAGCCTATATTCATGCCTCCCTGATCTATGACTAACCTGACAGGTTGATTTCCTGCCTGTAGCAATACAGGATCGGTCGCTTCATATGTCTTCCATTGCTGATAGCCCCCTGTTGATTCAAGTTCATAGCTCTCAGTTATTACGCGTTCACCAATCGCAATTTTGAAAGCAGATGCTCCTTCTCCAGCATATCTCAATTTTAACCGATATGCTCCTGTTGTCTCAACTTCGGTGGTGTATTGCATCCACTCATCACTAGCCGTCCAGCCAATGTTATAGCCGTTGCTAAGCTCGTCAGCATCCTGGCTTTTCTCTATATCCACTCCATCATTTCTGTAACCCCAGCCAGCATTCCATGCGGTATATGTTCCCGTACTGCCATGATAGTTTGCAGTATCAGTATCATAATATGCATATCCATTTCTTCCCAGGTCAAAATCTGTGGCGCTAATGATCAACTCTTCTGTTGTGTTGAGCTTTCTCTTTGTGAATACTTTCGTTTCATTAGAAAAAGGCTGTCTGATGAGTGCATCTGAAACATCCTTGTGATAGATCGCATTCTCTACTTTCAGGTTTTCAGTCAATGTTGATAATGTTTCCCACGCAGCTTCAGCACCTGGCTTGCTACCTCCATCATTCCAGTAGCGCAATATTTCGTCATATCCTTTCGGGGATGCGACTTCCAATAGGGTGTTTAAGCCCACCTTTTTATGTGGCCACCATGCCCAGCCAATATTATTGGTCTCAAAAAGCCTGACACTATTAGCAAACCAAGTATTGGAGTTTTCACCAGTCTCTCCCAGCCAAATCGGGACATTTCTACTGTTCCTCATGTTCAGCATTCCCTGAATACTTCCCTGATCATTATGATTCCAGTACTTATGGTAGCTAATCACAATATTATCATCCCATAGATCTGGCAAACCATTGTAGTTTCCACCCCAGCAATTTCCTTCAATGACAATGATATGATTGTCATCAACCTCACGAATGGCCTTTGTAATATTTTCCTGAAGCTTCCATAGCGGCTCATTGCTTGACTCTCCACAACCATTTAAGTCATTCGCATGATTTTGAAATCCCCAATTTGGCTCATTGATCAGGTCATATGCCACTACCGTTGGTTCAGACGCATATCTCTCGGCAATCTTCTTCCACAATGCAATTGTCTTAGCCTGATTTGCCTCACTTTCCCAAAGCGAGGGTTTGGTTCGATCATAGTCACTGATGTCTTCATTCTCCCCTTGCCCTCCGGGTGCTGCATGTAGATCGAGGATCAAATACATCCCATTGTCCTTGCACCATTGAACCAGGGAATCCGTCATAGCAAAACCCTTTTCCAACCAAGTATTACTATTCGCTTCCTCCTCAATGGGTAGCGTATACAGCTTGTAATGCATTGGCAATCGAATCATATTGAACCCTGCCTCAGCCATGAGTTCAATGTCCTTTCTAGTTGTGAAATTGGATAACCAGCGATCATAGAATTCTCGCTTTTTCTCAATTCCAACCAAATTTTCAATGCGCTGCTCAAGAACATGCTGGGGTCCGGACGTTTGAAGCATATATCCCTCCTGCAACATCCATCCACCAAGTCCATATCCTCTAAAGATGATTTCCTCTCCTTCATCATTTACGATCTTCTTGCCGTCCGTTGATAAAAATTGCGAATGGGCGCTGATTGAAAACAGCAATGCCAATACAACTAGTCCAGTGCCCTTTTTTATTAGCGTCATGTTCAATTCGTTCAAATCACTTTGTAATTATTTCAAATTTAGCTGCTCAGGATTAAGCAATAAATTATTCTATACACTATTACTACTTCAACTATCTTAGCTTATTAATCGAACTACTTCATATCTCGTAAACGACTGTATTTCTGTATATTAAACTCCTGAAAAATATCATCTATTTGGTCAAATTCTCTCACATAAGGCGTGCGTTTCTATTGTCTTTGCTGATATGGAATCAACTCTTGGCTACTCCAGTCCAAACTGATCCCTCCCTGGGTACAAGTCGGGTAATTCACTACAGTCGAAATGAATTTCAGGGTGATCCACAAATGTGGTGTATGTGTGAAAACAAGGACGGCATCCTCTTTTTCGGGAATAATGATGGGGTACTGGTATTTGATGGCGTCACGTGGAAGCTTGTCAAGCTTCCAAATAGCTCTTCAGTGAGAAGTTTGTCATGTACTGAAGAGAACAAAGTGTATGCTGGAGGGTATCATGAATTCGGGGAGATAATACAAGACAAGTATGGTAAATATCAATACAGATCTACCAGTTTAGGTCTCTCAAATGAGCATCAGGATTTCGAGAATATCTGGGACATTCAGCGCATTCAGGACTACATGGTTTTCAGGAGTGATTACCAGCTTTTTGCTCAAAAAAAAGGCAACACACAAACCTATGCATTTGACAATGTCTACTATTCTAAGGTCATTGACAGTACTTTTTACCTTCTTGACAATGGTGGGTTAAAGACAATAGACTTTCTCAATCAAAATGTTAGCGGGATCATAGATGCATCCAGATTTAATCATGAGGCAATATTTGAGGTTCTATCAACTGATACTCCGGATGAACTCATGCTATTTGCAGTATCGGGAAATATCTATTCGTACAATCTTGCGAATGAACAGCTCATCAAAATTCAGTCCCTCTTTGCGCCCAATTTTGACAACCAGATACTCAGCGTCATTAGAACTTCTGACAACCTGTTTTTTGTTGGAACTATAGCTAATGGCATATTGATGCTGGATAGTAGTGGAGTTCTCATACAACAGAATGCTTTTCCTCTACAGGATAAAACAGTACATAAGCTCTATCAGACTCGAGATAAAAATATTTGGGTGATGCTAAACAAAGGGATAGACTGTATCAATACAAGCAGCCCGGTAAAAGTGGTGATGGAAGATGCATCTGTCTATGATGTTTTGATTACAGAGGATGAAATGTTCCTTGCCACCAATCAAGGAGTATTCAATGCGAAACTTCCAGCGCAAATACGGCCATTCAACAAGCTGAAATTTGAAAAGTCAATTCACCAGGGGCCGGCATGGAGCATGCATAACTTCAACGGTCATGTGCTTTCTAGTCATGGAAATGGACTATTTCTTCTCAGCGAGCAACACGTAGAAAAAATTGAACCAGTCACAGGGGTATGGAAAGTGATACCGATCGATCATCTTTCAGACCATTACCTCGTCTGCACCTATAAAGGACTATATCTACTGTGGTTTGATGAAGCAAATGGATTTAAAATCATGCATCAAATCCAGGGATTCGATGAATCCGCACGTGACATTGCACCCGGTGATAACCCTGGCGAATACTGGATATGCCATGGATACAAAGGCGTCTATCATATAAAAATTGATGAAAACTATGAAAGGGTATTCAGCACCACACATTATAAGGAACAGGGATTACCCTCCCCATATGGAAACAATGTATTCCGCTGGAATGATGAAATAGTCTTTACGACTATCAATGGAGTTTATGAATTTAATGAAGCTAATGGGGTTTTTGTCCCCTTGCAACAGCTTTCACAAAACCTAGGTAATGATCAAACCATTAGAAAAATTACTCAACATGATGAACATACATGGTTCACTCAATCTGGCCAAATTGGTTACTTTCATCAGGACAATCCAACTGAATTGAACAAAGGACTATTTCTCGAATTTGCCGGAACACTCAACCGTGGAATGGAGTCCATCTCACCCAGCAACCATCAGGTTATCATTGGCAATAACAAGGGTGCTTACCAGGTAGATCTAAAGGCTGGTCCCAGACCGGTTGACGTCCCCACCTTAATCACATCCATTTCTTTTGAAGGAAAGGACAGCCGACAACAAGTTCCAATTGATACCCGTCAGTTCGAGCTTGAAAATGGGTTTAAAAATCTCAACTTTACTTTTGCAGCCCCAAAGCTGAGTGAGTATCAGCAATTACAATTTAGCTATAAGCTTGCTCCACTCGATGACGCATGGTCTTCCTGGCAAAACCTGACTGCAATCTCCTATACTCAATTGAAGGCCGGGGAATATACACTGCAAGTGCGGGCTCGTAATCTGTTGGGGACAATAAGCCAACCCATTTCTCTTGACTTCAAAGTAGCCCAAGTGTGGTATCGAAGCATAATCGCATACTCAATTTATCTGATTGTCCTAATCGTCTCTGGCTTCCAGTTTAGAAAATTGATTCGAAATAAAATCAAGCGCGAAAGGGAGAAGACCATCCGAGATCAGGAAGAAAAACATAAGCTACTCAGGTTGGAATTGAAACAGCTCCAACTGGAGCGAGATAAAGCAAAAATCACAAAAGACAAGCAGGTACTCGAGGAAGACTTGATCTACAAAAGCAAAGAACTCGCGAACTACACATTGCTGTTATCAAAAAAGAAGCGATTACTTACAGAAACGCGAGATGAACTCAAATCCATCAGAGCTTCAATCCGCGGTGAGAAATCCAGAAATGAATTGCGCGTGCTCGAACGAAAACTGAACATTCAGTTGAAGGATGAAGCTTATGTCAAAGTATTTGAAGCAAATTTTGAGCATGTTCATAAGGAATTTCTAAAACTCCTCAAGCAGCAATTTTCGGATCTTACCGGCAAAGAATTAAGGTTAGCTGCCCTTATCAAAATGAACCTTTCCAATAAGGAAATTGCCCCTATCCTTAGTATATCTGTGAGAGGAGTAGAAACAGCGCGATATCGTTTAAGAAAAAAACTCGACATTGATCAAGACAAGAACATGGTACAGGTTTTTGAACGAATGATGGAACATCGAGAAAAGGAGAATGGTAAGCCCAATCAAAATTGAGATAGGACAACAAAAAAATTCTATCCCCTGCTCAACCTGTGATCAGAAGGGGTCTTTCCATATACTTCCTTAAACGATCTGCTAAAATGTGATGAGTTTTCAAACCCTGATTGATAGGCAATCTGCGCAATGGTCAAATCCTCATTGATCAATAGGTTTTTCGCGAATTGAAGTCGTCTGTCAATCAACCATTTACCTGGGGTAGTACCATAAGAAGCCTGAAAGTCCCTTTTGAATGAAGACAAACTACGATGGCACAATTCAGCATATTCCGTCAATGTGAGATTCTGACTAAAATTAGTCTCCATGATCGATTGGAGTGAAGGTTTTTCCAAATCAACCATTGCTTGAAAATAGGACGACAGCTCAGGATTTTCATTCGAGGTGAGAAAACTCACGACAAGTTCCTTGAGCTTTAACTCAAGTAACAAGTTTGATGGAGACTGTTCCTTTCGGAAAAACGGAATCATCGAATTGAAAAACCCCTGTAAAATGGGGCTAGATACAATTGGTCTTATTGAGAAGTTTTTGTGTTGTGCCCTCGCAACAAAGGCAACACGCCCCTTGAGCTCCTCCACAATGGATTTTATAAAATTGTCATTGATAAAAAATCCGAACATGCAGAATTCTTTATCAAAATACTGGCTCATGGTAAATGATCCCTTTCGAATATAGACTGTATCCCCTTCTTCAACCATCCAGCTTTCATCTCCGACAGATAATTTCTTTTTTCCTTTGAGCACGTGAATGATAAAATCTGTTTGACTCCAAACACTCCATTGGTCATCCTTTATTGGACATGTATACTCAACAAACAATAATTCTTTCACCACAAACTTGTTGTAGCTCATGTCAGCCAGAATATCGGTGTACACATTTTGCATGTGAATCGAAATTACCGATTCTACATCAATTCACACACATCAATTATTGAGCAGTCAAAAGAAAAGAGACGATCCTGGACCGTCCCCCTCAAAACAAAAGCACACTTACATCATTTTCCTACCTTGATATATCCCCAACCTGATTGTTGCTTTTCAACTATATCTGGCACAGCGTTGACCACTGTTCCTACCCCGTCCAGCAGCGCTTCCTTTCCAACTTTGAAAATCAACTCCATACTCACTTCACATGCCGTGAATTTTACATTTTCGTTTTCGGCAAAAGCTTCAACACTTTCTGCAACAGTTGATTGATTTTTCATCAACATAGGTAACGCTTCACCATACACCATAACCTCTAGCGTAGTATTGGGATAGTTTTTAGACATCACCTTCATCATCAGCATAGTAGACTGATGCACCTTCGTGTCTGTGCTTGTGACGTCAAACACAATTTTTTTAGAATCATCCTGAGCCTTTAGGCCAAATCCGGCGATTAGTATCAAGAAATAAATGGATAAAGTTTTCATGTGAATTTTGCTTTATGAGCGCCATGGCACTCGGTTAATATTTGTTACAACACAAAGAGAATCGACTGTTCCGAGGAGATTTATCCTGAAAAGTTCAACAAGTATTCTGAAAAGCTCATACCATAAAATAATGTCGATTCTGTACATGATTGTGTATCAAACATCTCCTATTGCTTCACAAATTCTCAATACCATGCATCACATTTGACCACCTATCAAATCTTCATATTGCAAAACCCTGGATTGCATTAATTTGAATCATTATTAAATTTTCCATTATGAGATTTGCACTCCACATCCTGTTTTGCCTAGCAGTTGTTACCGTATTCGGGCAATCCGCAAATGATTATTTTCAATCTATTAAATACCGAAACATTGGACCATTTAGAGGTGGACGATCTGTCTCTGCGTCGGGTGTGATCGGTGATCCTATAACCTACTACATGGGTACTACTGGAGGCGGACTATGGAAGACTTCAGACGCTGGTCAAAGATGGGAGAATATATCAGATGGTTTTTTCAAGACCGGATCAGTAGGTGCAGTTGCTGTCTCTGAAAGCGATCCCAATGTAGTCTATGTAGGAATGGGAGAACATGCTCCCAGAGGAGTAATGACCTCTCATGGAGATGGCATGTACAAATCCACTGATGCAGGAAAAACATGGAAACATATTGGGTTGAAAGCTACTCAGCATATTGCCAGAGTTATCATTCATCCCAAAAACCCGGATATCGTGTATGTCGCTGCACAAGGAGCTCTATATGGCCCCACAAACGATAGAGGCATTTACAAAACAATGAATGGAGGAGCATCCTGGGAAAAGGTGCTATTCGTAAATAACCTTACTGGTTGTGCTGAATTGTCCATGGACATGAGTAATCCAAATGTCCTATACGCCGCAATGTGGGAGCATCAACGTAAACCATGGATTGTGATCAGTGGTGGCGAAGGGAGCGGTCTTTACAAATCAACGGATGCCGGTAAAACATGGAAGAAAATTCATAATGGGCTACCAGAGGAAAAAGGAAAAATGGCCATTGCGGTTTCGCGATCCAATCCTGAACGCGTTTACGCATTGATTGAAAGCGACTCGAACAAGGAAAAAGGAGGCCTGTTTGTTTCATCAAATGGTGGAAAAAGCTGGAGCAAAGTAAGCAGCGATCACCGACTGGTTCAACGCGCCTGGTACTACATTGAGTTATTCATCGATCCCAAAGATGAGCATACCATCTACGTCCTCAGCGCTCCGGCACTTCGATCCATCGATGGTGGAAAGAGCTGGGAAAGAATAACAGGAACCCACGGAGACTATCACGACCTATGGATCAATCCGGATGACCCTACCAATATGGTCATCGCCAACGATGGTGGTGCTGCCATTAGTTTCAATAATGGTGAAACCTGGTCTACACAGTCAAACATGCCAACCGCACAGTTTTATCGCATCAATGTTGACAATGTATGGCCATACCGCATTTATGCAGGGCAGCAAGACAACACCAGCATCCGAATAGAAAACATGGCCTATTATGGGTGGTCGATCACGGAGGAAAACTGGACCAGGTCGGCAGGCGGGGAAAGCGCCTTTCTTGCCTTTGATCCTGACAATCCGAGATATGTACTTGGAGGTAGTTATCTGGGGACAATAGAAGCACTGGATTATCAATCCAAGGCATCTACCAACATCATGGCTGCTCCCATCCAATACCTTGGGCGAGCTGCAAGTGACATGCGGTATCGCTTCAACTGGAATGCGCCTATTATTTGGTCTCAACATGAACCCAACACCTATTATCATGGCGCACAAAAACTTCTGAAGACGCAAGACATGGGTCGAACGTGGGTAGAAGCTTCTCCTGATTTATCACGAAATGAAAAAGACAAACAAATCAAGGGAGGTGGTCCTTACACTGTAGAAGCCGTGGGAGCAGAAAACTACGGAACCTTGAGTTATGTGATCGAATCCCCTCATGAAAAAGGTGTAATCTGGACAGGTACAGACGATGGAGTCGTACAAATCACCAGAGACGGTGGAGCCACATGGACGAATGTTACACCTAAAAATCTACAGGAATGTTTAGTGAATGCCATTGATGTGTCCCCTCACGATCCGGCGACTGCCTACATAGCAACCACAAGATACAAATTCAATGATCATACACCGGCATTGTACAAAACCTCAAATTATGGGAAGACATGGACAAACATCACCGGCAATATTCCAGGTGATGCATTTACCAGAGTAGTTAGAGAAGACATTAATCGAAAAGACCTCCTTTTTGCAGGAACAGAATTGGGCATTTATGCCTCATGGAATGGAGGAAAGCAATGGGAATCTTTACAGTTGAATCTTCCTATTGCACCTATCACTGATCTAAAAGTCAAGGATGATGACCTGATTGTGGCCACTTCAGGTAGATCGTTCTGGATCCTGGATGACCTTCCTTTGCTGCGCCAATACAACAAAGAAAACAAAGTGCAATTATTCCAGCCTGCTGATGCCATCTACGGCACCTGGGGAAGTCCAATGAGTAGTGATATCACCACTTTTGATGGGACTGATCCGTTTGTGGGCATCAACCCTGCAAATGGTGTGGTGATCTATTATCAGCTCAGTAATCCCGTCGATTCCCTCGAGTTGACACTCGAAATATTAGATGATACAGGCAAAATTGTAAGATCGTTTTCATCTAAATCTGATCCTGATTTCCAAAGGTATGCCGGTGGACCATCCGCCAATCCGACGCTTCCTGCAAAAGCTGGGCTCAATCGATTCGTCTGGAACATGCGAGGAGAAGGCATGATCGGAATCCCTACAGCCTATATAGAAGCGAGCTACACCGGTCACATGGTAAATCCAGGCGCATACCAACTCAGATTGAAACATGGGGATCAAACAATAGAAGCCACTGCTAACATCTTAAAAAATCCACTTTATGAAATTGATGACAAGACCTACGAGGAGTATCATCAGTTCATGGTAGAAATGGAAGCGAATGTGAATGACATGCATGAAATGGTCAATGACATGGCTCGTATGCGAAAGGAACTTGATGCTGGCATTAAGGAACTGGAAGATGATGAAGAAAATCAAAGCCTTGCATCAGAAGGAAAAGCCTTGTCTGCCAAAATGAAAGCCTGGGATGAGGACATGGTACAACGAAAGTCAAAAGCTTACGATGATGTGGAGAATTTCCCAAACAAGTTTACTGCCAATTACCTGTTTCTTATCAATCAGACACAAAGTGCGATACCGCGTGTCAATCAACCAAACAAGGATCGGAGAGCAGAACTTGAGGAAGAATGGATGGTGCTCAAAGGACGAGCTGACGAATTATTCAAATCAATTCCAGCTTACAACCAGAAACTCTGGGAAGCTGGAATTGGAAAAATTAGCTCTAGGTAGTTATCTACTCTTTGCTGCTGCGTATGTATACTGCCCTACTTCGATCTGAAATCCCTTCAGGAGAAGTGGGGTTACATCGTCTCCCAATAGTTTAATTTCAAATTGATCCAGAATTGATCTGGATGTCTCAGTGAGCTTGCCTCTTCGGTCAATTTCTTTCATGATTTTAACCGCTTGAGCAGCAAGTTCTTTACTGGCTGGTGTCACGGCTGCATCACTCATTTCATCCTCAAGATCGTAGTATACATCTGTCAGATTCATCTTGACTTCATTGAAACTTAGCGTTTCAATATTGTCATTTACAGGGGTAAGGAAGATTAATAAGATTGAGAGCAACATGTTGTTATCTTTTTGTGGTTGAAGCAAGATTAATCCAGTATTTTCACCTCAGAAACTTTTTCACACTCATCAGGGTTTTATGGAGCTGAATGGGTAAAAAAATGGATTTTGAAACATGAATACAATAAGTGGTAAAACAGCCCTGATCACGGGTGGAAGTAAGGGGATTGGATATGGAATTGCTGAATCATTGCTGAAAGAAGGCATGAAAGTGGCCATCACTAGTCGCGCACAAAAGGCGGCTGATGAAGCAGCTGAAAAACTCTCCAGCCTTGGAGAAGTGATCGGAATCGAAGCAGATGTAAAGAGTCTGGAGTCACAGCAAAATACCATACAACAGATAATGGATAAATGGGGTACACTGGATGTACTCATTGCCAATGCAGGAGTGGGTCACTTTGCCCCGATAGAAGAGTTGACACAACAGCAATGGCACGACACGATTGACACCAATCTCACGGGGGTATTCAATTCCATCAAGTCAGGACTAGATGCACTGAAAACATCCAAGGGTTACTTTATCACCATCTCGAGTTTGGCAGGAACCAACTTTTTTGCTACAGCCTCAGCTTACAATGCCAGTAAATTTGGTCTGACAGGCTTTACGCAGGCAGTTATGCTAGACCTGAGGAAGTATGGTATCAAGACGACTACCATAATGCCTGGGAGTGTGGCTACCTATTTCAATAATCATGAACCTTCAGATGCAGATGCATGGAAAATTCAAATCGAAGACATGGGACAAATGACTGCTGATTTGTTGAAAATGAATCCAAGAACACTTCCTAGCAAAGTAGAGGTAAGACCTTCATTTCCTCCTGGAAAGTAAATTTTGAACATGACCCTTCAGGAAAAAGTACTGAACTACGTCAAATCGGTCAAGGCAGCCGCTGATACAGGGCTGGTGTATGCCGAAAATCCCTATGACAAAGATCGATACGAACAGTTACTCGAAAGTACGCTAGAAATTTTGGCTGAATTGGATGACACACCGATAGACAAAGTCCGAAACTTTTATCGGGACATTGACGACTACCCTACACCCAATGTAGATGTACGCGGTTTACTCATCAATGACTCAGGCGAAATACTGATGGTTCAAGAAAAAGTGGATAGTAAATGGACCATCCCTGGTGGCTGGGCTGACATAGGCCTGTCTCCCACAGAGAATATCATCAAGGAAATCAAGGAAGAAACAGGTCTGGACGCCAAGGTAATCCGGCTGTTGGCGGTTTGGGACAAAAAAATGCACCCACATCCCCCGCAACCACATTATGTCTACAAACTTGTTTACCTATGTGAGGCTACCGGAGGCACGCTACAGAAAGCATTTGACACGCTGGATGCGAAATGGATTGATCCAACCAATCTTCCTCCCCTTTCAGAAGATAGGATACTCGAACACCAGCTTAAGAAGGCTATTGAATTGGCTCATTCAACGAGCAATGAGGTCGATTTGGACTGACATCAAGAGCCATATTTAAGTATTGATTAAATAATAACCCAAAATCCTTGTAGCTTTAGATTTCAAGTTTAGGCCATAGATCCTGAAATTGCAGAATTATGGATAATCAGTCGAGTTCTTTGGCACTTACCAGTTTACTGACAGCAATCAGTGCTTCACTTTGCTGCATAACTCCTGTCATAGCCTTGTTGGCAGGGTCTTCCAGTATTGCGGCAACCTTTTCATGGGTAGAGCCTTTCCGTCCATTATTAATTGGTCTTACGGTGGGGGTTCTTGCATTTGCCTGGTATCAAAAGCTACGATCTAACAGAATAAAAGACCTTGAATGCGCATGTGATGAAGATAAACAACCTTCGTTGCTAAAGTCCAGGAAGTTTCTAGGATTAGTGACAATATTCGCAATACTTATGTTGGCACTCCCATATTATACGGATGCTTTTTATCCTGAAACTAAACTATCCACTCTGGAAAATGAAGACTCCCTGACAACTTATCAAATCAACATCAAGGGAATGACTTGTACAGGCTGTGAGGAGCATGTAAAAGGTGAAATCGGAAAACTAGCAGGCATTTCAAAGTTGGAAGTATCCTATGAACAGGCAAATGCAGTAGTCACTTTTGATGCCTCCCAAACAAACATTGAACAGGTAACGGCAGCCATCGGCGGAACAGGGTATGAAATAAAATCCACAACCAAATCAGAATGAATCAGGTAATTCTCGAGTCAACAATAACTTGCCCAAAATGTGGGCATCAAAAGGCAGAAAGTATGCCCACAAATGCCTGTCAATACTTTTATGAATGCGAGAATTGCAATAAAGTACTCAAACCTGAAAAAGGAGATTGCTGCGTCTACTGTAGTTATGGAAGCGTGAAATGCCCACCCATTCAACAAGAGAAAAATTGCTGTGGATAAACGGCCACAATCCTACTATCTAGTCCACCTCAATATCTTCATCTCCATATTGCTGCTGCAATTGATCCAGCTGTTTCTTAAGACCGACGATTAGTTCCGGATCAGCAGTCTCATAAATGTTGTTCATTTCCTCAGGGTCGTTCTCCATATCGTAGAGCTCCCATTGGTCAATGTCATTATAGAAATGAATCAATTTGTAACGATCGGTTCTTACCCCGTAGTGTCTTTTCACTTTGTGCCAGCCGAATGGGTACTCATAGTAGTGATAGTACAGACCATCTCGCCACTCCTCTACCTGCTCTCCCTTCATCAGTGGAACAAGTGATTGACCCTGCCAGGGCTCATTGGTCTCAATCCCCAGGAATTCCATCACAGTTGGCGCATAATCAAGGTTAGCCACCAAGTGGTTGTCAACTGTTCCCGGCGTGATCATTTTAGGGTAGCGCATCACAAGTGGCATTCCAAATGACTCTTCGTACATAAATCGCTTGTCATACCAACCATGCTCTCCTAAATAAAAGCCTTGATCTGAGGTGTACACAATCAACGTATTGTCAAGCTCACCTTTATCCTCCAGATACTTGAGTAATCGTCCAACATTGTCATCGACGGACATGATGCATTTCAGATAGTCATTGATGTAGCGCTGGTATTTCCACTCCACCAATTCCTTACCTGTCAATTCTTTTGCATAAAAGTCGTCGGCAATTGGATTGTAGTATTCATCCCACTTTGCTCGCTGTGCTTCATTCATGCGATTGTAAGTGCGTTTCCAGTTCCTCGCTGCATTAAATCCTTCCGGACCTCCACCAGTACCAGTCTCAACCACCTTGTCCACTGGCAACTTCATATCCATAGACATAAACATTCGATCTATACTTTGGTCCTGCTCGGCTGCTGCTTGCCGGTTTTCATAGCTGTCATAAAAGTTAGCCGGTAATGGATATTGTTGCTCACCAAACTTGAGGTGTGTGGTGTCCGGCATCCAGTTTCTATGGGGTGCTTTGTGCTGAACCAACAAGCAAAACGGTTGATCCTCTTCCCCTCTTTTGTCCAACCAGTCTATTGCCAGATCAGTTACTACCGTCGTGGCATATCCGGTATGCTGTATAGTGTCGCCCATGTCTACAAGTGTAGGATTGTAATAATCCCCCTGATCGATTAGCACATTCCAATAGTCAAAGCCGGCAGGAACGCTCTTCAGGTGCCACTTTCCAACAACAGCGGTATTGTACCCGTTTTGTCTAAGAATTTTTGGGTAGGTCATGTTCGCACTATCGAATTCATCATAGTTGTGTCGAAAACCGTTGACATGGCTGTACTTGCCTGTCATGAACACCGCTCTGCTTGGACCACAAATAGAATTGGTAACATATGATCGGTTAAACACGATCCCTTCATCCGCAATTCGATCCAGATTGGGAGTTTCGATCAATTTATCATTATAGATGCTCATGGCATTTTTCGCATGATCATCAGTCATAATAAAAAGTATGTTCGGTTTCTTGGGTGCTTCCTCGACAGGTTGAGAGCAACTTGTCACAAGTCCAAGCACAACCACCATCATTCCAATAGTACCTATATTTTTCATATCAAATTTGTTCAGTCTGCATTTTCACCAATTATTGAAGAAAATCAAATTAATCAACCCATTCCATTGTCATTAAATGTCAGAAATGTTGTAGGATCACTGATAATTGCTTCATACATGCAAGGTAAATGAATCGGTGATGTCGATATTTAAGAAATTCTCCTAAATTGGTTTTTCATTTTTAAAATGACCTAGACTAAATAAGTATGAACAGTATGAAACTAATGAACACAAGTGCCTTTTTGCTAGCGCTAGCGCTGATAATGGGTAGCTGTGGATCAACTACAGAAAAGAAAGAAGCAACTGCGGAAGAAACTGCGGAAGAGCATCCGGCTGGTGAACATCCTGCTGGTGAAGAACATCCCAGCGCTGCGCCGACCTACCAGATATCGCTTGCTCAGTGGTCACTCCACAAAGCATTTGGGATCAGAGGTGAGCAAACAATGGATCCAATGGATTTCCCTTCAATTGCCGCAGGATATGGTATCAACTCAATTGAATTGGTGAATCAATTCTATAAAGGGAAAGCCACCGATCAGGCGTTCCTGGAAGACTTCAAGCAAAGATGTGAAGCTGCCGGCGTTTCAGTTGGATTGATCATGTGTGATGGTCTCGGGAACTTGGGTGATTCAGATCCAGCAAAAAGACAGGAAGCTGTCGAAAACCACTATCAGTGGATCGATGCGGCGGCTTATTGGGGTGCTCACTCGATTAGGGTAAATGCTGCTGGTCAGGGGACGGCAGAAGAATTAGCAGCTAATGTCGTTGATGGATTGTCTAAACTTGGTGAATATGGTGCTTCCAAAGGAGTCAATGTCATTGTTGAGAATCACGGCGGCCTTTCTTCAGACGGATCTTGGCTTGCGGGTGTTATGAAAACCGTAGGCATGGATAATGTTGGCACCCTACCGGATTTTGGCAATTTCTGCATCGAAAGAAATAAGGATGACTGGATGATCTGTGAAAATGAGTACGATCGCTATCAGGGCATGAAGGACCTGATGCCATACGCAAAAGGTGTTAGTGCCAAGTCTCATGTATTTGATGAGAATGGTAATGAGGAGAATTCTGATTACCTGAAAATCATGAAGATTGTAAAAGAGTCAGGTTTTGAGGGCTACATTGGCATTGAATATGAAGGCAATGAGCTTTCTGAAGATGAAGGCATCAAAGCTACTAAGGCATTACTGGAAAGAGTATTTGCGGAAATTTAATTCCACACATTATTCGTTCTAAAAGAAAACCCAGCCAAGCAATTGACTGGGTTTTCTGTTTTTACCGAACAAATCAATGATTTCACCGAAAAACCAGCATAATCCGGAACAATCAGCTCCAAAATTGGATTTCAGAGAGTCACCTTCGCGCTAATGACGGTATAAACTAATACCATGGAAAAAATACTAGACACCACAACCAACAGACTAAGAGCCAAACTTGCAAGAATTTTCACTGCTGCATTATATGTTGTAGTGATTCTCATTGGCGTTATGATCTATTTTGGTTAAAAATCAAGCACTTCCTTTAATCTGGAATATCCTGATCTACTAACCGGTAACTGACCACCTGACTTGAGCATACACACATGTGAATCTTTGTCCAATAGTTCGATCTTCTCAATATCACTCACGGACACTATATGTGAGCGATGTACCCGAATAAAGTCTTTTTTGTCTAGATGAGATTCCAGGTATTTCATGGTTTGCTGTTTTAAGAAGCTTCCACCTTCCGTATGAATTCTCACATAATCATCCATGGCTTCAATGTGGCGAATATGATTCACCGATAATATGTGAATCTTACTGTTTACTTTGACAACCACCCGCTCCAACTGCTCAACCTTTTCCTGAGCTGTCTGAACAACACGCCTTATTTTTTCCTGCTCTTTCTCCGTCCCCCCCATCCGTTGTACAGCTTTATTCACAGCTTCATCGAACCTCTCTTTTGTATAAGGCTTCAATAAATAATCTGCCGCACTCAGCTCAAAAGCTTTGATCGCATACTCATCATACGCTGTACTGAAGATGATAACAGGTGCGTCATCCAAGAGCTCTAACATTTCGAACCCCGTAATTTTGGGCATCATGATATCCAGAAAAACCAAATCTGGTTTGATTTCATTGATGGCTTTTAATCCTTCAAAACCATTGGTACATTCTCCCACAATCTCGATACCATGATGATCGGCTAGGTAAGCTTTGATAATATCCCTTGCTAGTTGTTCATCGTCAATGATGATGGCTTTGATCATGCTGTTGCGGTATTTTCATTTCTACAATAAAAACGTTTTCGTCAACCTTGGTACTCAACAATCCGGCACTCGAAAAGTGAATGTTCAGTCGCTGTTGAATATTCTTTAATCCTATCCCTTCTCCTTTTTTAACCACTGATTCTGAATCGAAATTATTCGACATTCGTAGTATTAACAAATCTCCTTTTTGCTCTCCTGTCAAAACAATCGTTACAGGCGCTATGCTCTCGTATACCCCGTACTTAATCGCATTCTCAAACAAGGGCTGCAAAATCATCTTAGGAACTGCACACTTCAGCAAAGTATCATCAACTTCACAGCGAAAAACCAGCTTGTCTCCAAATCTCACTTTTTCGATATCCATATATCGCTGTGACTGTGTGATCTCCTCCTGCAATGAATTCAATTCTTCTGCGTCCTGTCCCAGGGAATATCGAAGAAAGTCACTCAGTTTAATCACCATGTTACGTGCCTTTTCAGGAGCGGTAATGGTAAGCGAACTAATTGAGTTTAAACTGTTGAAAATGAAGTGAGGATTGATCTGAGATTTAAGCGCGCGTAGCTCGGTCTCCTGAATGATCGATTTTAGCTCAAGTTCTTCATGAAGTTTTTGTTGCAAATCAATGTTGTATTGAATCAGGTAATACACCAGCGTAAGCACAACGTAGTAGAGCATGCCTACCATCCCTCGTCCGGCAATGGAAGTCTCAAGAAAGTCGATGTAGTATATTTCATTTCTGAATATGATACCTAGTAAGGTAGTGCCTCCATACGTCCAGGTAGCTACAGTTAGAAGAGCGGCTGTCAAATGGAGTGTAATCAATCCCCCAATATCTCGATTGTCTGTTTGCGAAAACCGCACAATGTACCAAAACCCTATCCCTAACCCCATGAACATGGCATTGAAGATGACACTATCGGTTATGGCGATAACCAATTCAATTCCATAGTAGAGATTAAACAAAACAACCTGGACCATCGCAATGACAATCCAGGTAATTCCATATAACCTTCCGGCAAGTTCAAATATTGGGTGCCTCATTCAATTTCTTTGCTGGTGAAATTAATTGATCTCAGTTAATTCCCTAGGCTCTGATTTCTCCACCTCCAAACATTACAAATCCTTTGATGATAAGTACTTTATCAGGATCTCCTGATTCCAGGTTGGCAACAATTCTTGAATCCGTGAATCCACCAAGCACTGCCTGTACTTCATTTTTAACTGTCCAATTTTTAGGCAAAATCAATGTAGTCCCTCCAAACATGCAGAAGATGTCCAATACGTTTGTTCCAGTTGCCAATTCTGCATTGGTCAAATCAATTTCAGATCCTCCGAAGACTGCAGAAATTTTACCACCTCTAAATGACTTAGAGTCAATCACCCTTTTACCTCCGCCAAGAATGGATGTTTCATCCAATACATCAACTGACGAAACGCTTGCGTCATTTAGGTGAAGGTGCCTCCGACGCGTGATGATGGTAATACCAACAATAATTAAGACCACTGGCCAAAAGTCTCTGATGTGCCAATGAGGAATATGTAAAATATCTGGCAATAGAAAAAACAAACCTATGGCCAAAAAGACAACACCACCCCTTTTACCAGTCGCTAGCATAGCACCACCCACAACTACCATGATCATCTCCCAACCAAATACCCACCACGGAATAAAATTGGGGATTAATTCGAGGTTATCAAGTAAAAAGGTTCCTCCAATGATAATGAGGACTATTCCAATCCATGTGTTACTATCTCTGTGCGTTTCCATTGTTTTTCGTTTTTTAAGTTTGATTACACTACAATTCTACGGATGCATTAAACACCGAACCATAGCTAATCGGTAAACGAACATGGGCTACCGGTAAATGAACGAACCCGCATTGTTAAATCATAATCAGGCATTCTCTGCCATTAACAAAAATTTCCCTTTCATCGAGAATTTCATCCCTTTGATCGCAATAAATTTCAGCACTACTGATCGTACTCTACTTTAGCAATATCAAAAACCATTTAAACATGGAAGTCATACACCAACCAAACAAAATTAGAACTAAACTAGCGCGGATTGCCACAATCGCACTCTACGCTATCACCCTATCACTTTTTGTGATGATCATATTCGAATAAACAGAGGTCCCAAACCACCTTATAGACTTAAAACCGCTCCTAACCAGAGCGGTTTTTTTATGCCCACTTCTGTGATGGGCACGCTTTTTAAAAGCGCGCCAGATGGCAACCCAACCATCCCCTAAGTCACGCCAGTAATGCGTCTTTCTTAAACCCGGAAGGATACTAATAGAATCCCTAGGCAGACCTTCGGGAATGACTGCAGGGGTGAAGAAATGGTGACGCGCAACCCGACCATCCCATAAGTCTAGCCAGCATGGCGTCTTTCTTTCTATTGCATTGGCTTTTAGCTTTGGTTATTTGCGCTGAATTTCAGTAAACAATGGCATAACTCAAGTTCTAGTAACAATCACACCCGACACATCATGCCGACTCTGGAGGCATCTATTTGATTGGCCATTAGCTTTGGCTTTAGCCGTCAGGTTACAACCACTCCTACCCCCACATTCACGTCAGACCCACCCCCTTCCCCTCCCAGGAGGGGACTAGAGCAGCGTCAGGATGGCGCTGCTTTTTGGCCGTTCGCACTAATCTTCAGGAAACAATCACTCCCTCATTTTAAACATTTCGAATAGTGGCATGATTTACAAGTTGTGGCGTAATTTCGATGTTCTTAAAAAGAGAATCATCCGTGCTCTACATCACTCAACTGATTTACATCAAACCTGGAAAAGAAGAACTCTTCCTTGAGTTTGAAAACAAAGTAATCCCGCTAATGGGTCGCTACACCGGTAAAATTATCCAACGAATTCGGCCAACTGAAGAAAGCTTTGTCTCAGGAGAGGAAAAGCGTCCCTATGAAATTCATATTGTGTCCTTTGACTCAGATGAGGATTTTATGGCATATGCCAGGAATCCTGAAAGAAATCAGTTTATGTACCTGAAAGATCAATCTGTAGAAGAAATTCTTATGTTTAAAGGATCGAGCATTTAGTTACGTCACTCTTCCTTGATAGTTTGTACCTTTAGCTGTAATGAATGAAGCCAAAACTGCATTTGTAACGGGCGGAACAGGGTTTCTGGGCATCAACCTGATTCGAGCACTGTGTGATCAAAACTGGTCAATCACTGCACTTCATAGGGCAACCTCAGATCTTACCTATATAAAGGACCTGCCTATTAAGCTGGCTGAAGGATCCATCACTGAAAAAGCCACGCTTTGTGATGCGATACCAACAAACGCCTCTGTAGTATTTCACTTGGCCGGGGATACCAATCTATGGTCGAAAAAAAATGCTCAGCAGACTGAGGTCAATGTAACTGGAACTCAAAACCTGATTGATGCAGCAATTGATAAAGGAGCGAAAAAATTCATTCATACCTCCAGTATTTCAGCCTGGGGTTCGGCTCGAGGCAATGTAACAGAAGAAACACCTCAATGCGGCGGACAATCCTGGATCAATTATGAAAAGTCAAAATTCCTGGGAGAACAGGTAGCGCTTGAGAACGCCAACCGAGGAATAGACGTAACCATTATCAATCCAGGCTCGATTGTAGGGGCTTTTGATAAGTCAAGCTGGGCGCAAATGTTCTTCGCAATCAGGAATGGCGAATTACCCGGTGTTCCTCCCGGCACCAATAGTTTTGTACATGTAAACGACGTAGTTCAGGCGCTTATCATTGCATCTGAAAAGGGTAAACCCGGGGAACGATACTTAGTTACTGGTACTGATAGTACGCTTCAAGAGCTAGCCGCTCATATGGCTAAAGTGATGGGCTTAGCTAAAGTTCCCAAAAAGCTACCCAAATGGCTATTGATGACAGTTGCTCGCTTGGGAATGATTTCGTCAGCCTTCACAGGTAAGGAACCCACCATTACGCCTGAAAAAGTGGAGCTCTTATCGCGAAAAGGATTTGGATATTCGAACGATAAGGCGCTTGCTCAATTCAATTACACCTCCACTCCCTGGCAACAGGGTGTACAAGAGAGTTACGACTGGTTGATCCGAGAGGGGCTCTTATAATACAACTACAAGCTCCAGCTGTTGCCAACATCTGATAATGGAATACAGCCTAAATAGTCACCGGGAATAGGATCATAATTCAGTACTTTTTCACCAATCTCCTCCGAAGTAAAATACCCCCACAAAATGGTCGATTTGAGTGATCTGTAAAATCCTACAGGTTTTTGCTCGCCTACTGCTGTACCCCAGACACCTTTGTTAAACTTACCTGAGTTAGCTTCTGCCTCTTTGAGTATCGCATTTCTGTTTTCCGTGCTCAGTTCAACAAAGGAATCACCAAACTTTTGCTGACAGTTGACGTCAAATTTGTTCAGTTCATCAACTACCATCTGCTGCCCCTCTTTGTCGTACAGCTTACTGAAAATCAAATCAATGAAAATATCTACTTTCATTTCCAATCCGCCCGGAGTAGCTGTTTTTGGTAATATCACATCAACCAAAGTTGAAATGAGTCTGGCGTGCTGCTCGTTTAAAAAAACAGGTTGCCAATCCAAACGTACTTGTTGCTTGCAAGACTGAAGTAGTGACAACAACGACGGCATCATAGCCGCAGATCCAGCAGCGATCACCGATTTCTTGAGTGCTTCTCTTCTTTCCATCTGACTAGAGGTTATTCTTTTTAAGTTCTGAAATAGCATGATTTGCCGCACGAGCAGTCAATGCCATGTAAGTAAGAGAGGGGTTGACACAGGATGATGATGTCATACAGGCACCATCGGTAACAAATACATTTTTCGCGGCATGAACCTGGTTAGTTGCATTCAACACTGATGTTTTAGGGTCTTTACCCATCCGTGCTGTACCCATTTCATGAATACCATAACCCGGCTCGTGTTCATTGTCAAAATCAACAATATCCTTTACGCCTACTCGCTCGAGCATCTCTCTGGCGTCTTTGCGAATTTGCTTATTGAGTGCTAGCTCATTTTCCTTGAACTCACAGTCTATGGCCAATGTAGGCTGCCCCCATTTATCAAGATTATCGGTATCCAGCGAAACTTTGTTTTCATGATACGGCAAACATTCTGCAAAACCAGTAATGAAAAATTCCCAATCGCCAGGTTTCATTAGACCATCTTTAAAGTCGGCACCAAAGTCCTCCTGACTTGCTCCTGCTCCCCAGCCAGATCGAGATGCACCCCCCTGGAATCCAAATCCTCTTACAAATTCATCGGATTGCTCCTGCCCTTTTAGGTTGACATACCTTGGAATATAAATTCCGTTTGGTCGTCTACCTTTATAATATTGATCATCAAAACCATCAACAGTTCCGAGCGCTCCCACTCGATAGGTATGATCCATCAGGTTATGTCCTAGTTCACCACTGTCATTACCAAAACCATTCTCAAATCGACTGGATGTGGAATTCATCAAAATCTGCGTCGTACTTAAAGTAGAAGCATTACAGAAAATGATTCTGGCATGATACTCCCTCACTTCGTTGGTTTCGGCATCAATGATCCTCACCCCGGTTGCCTTACCTTTTTCATCATCATAGATGAGAGACTGAACAATCGAAAATGGCCTGATGGTCAAATTTCCAGTTGCATTTGCAGCAGGAAGGGTGACCGCATTACTACTGAAGTACGCACCGTATGGACAACCCCGACTACAGCGATTCCTGAACTGACATTTACCTCGTCCATTGAGAGGTTCTGTTAAGTGTGCAGCGCGTCCGATGATCAGGTTCCTGCCGGGAAATTCGCTTTCTAATCTTGTTTTAACTTCTTTTTCGACACAGTTGAGCTCCATGGGGGGTAAAAAATGACTATCAGGGAGCTGTGGTAATCCAGCCGCTTCTCCACTGATGCCGGCAAACTTTTCAACATAAGTATACCATGGCTCCAAATCCGCATATCGGATTGGCCAGTCAACACCATAACCATCTTTGGCATTTGCCTCAAAATCAAGATCACTCCATCGGTAGCATTGCTTCCCCCATAGGATCGACCGGCCACCCATTTGATGGGCTCTTGCCCACATGAATGGTTTAACTTCTGTGTAGGGGTTTTCTTCATCATTGGCCCAGAAGTGTTCAGTATCTGCTCCTATGAATCCAGACCGACCTGCCTTGTAGTGCTTTTTCATCACTTCAGGCTCCAATGCCCCTCTGAGTTCAGTGTCCCAGGGATCATTGTTCATGGTAGGATAATCCTTGACATGCTCCACGAGTCTACCTCGCTCCAGCACAAGGGTATTCAAACCTCCTTCACAAAGTTCTTTAGCAGCCCATCCTCCACTAATTCCTGACCCTATGACGATGGCATCATAGGTCATGTCTGCTTTCGCATCAATATTAAAATTGGCCATTTAGTTCATTCATTTAATCCTTCAAGATATAGAACTAATGGCTTACTCAATAATGAAAAAACCAAATTTTACAATTATTGAATCTATTGCTTCAGTGCCGCTTTGGTGAAAAGGTATTCCTCAATTTCCTGATTAAACTTAATACTGGTTATTTGCATTTCAGTTCCATTTCCCTGCTTGAGCATGTCCTTGTAAGTCATCTTCATAGGAAACCAGCGACCTTGAATCTGCTGCACATCCTGCAATGTAGTACGCTTCAGCAGTTGACCACTTTTGGCAAACAGCTCTTCTCTGAGTGGAACAAATCTGTCTTTGTCTACCCAGATCTTTCTACGATAGTAGGCAACATCCTCTACAATGGCTTCCAAATCCAAAACATATGTCTGTCGGCCATCTACCTCCTCATCCCCAACGACTGTCATTTTATACATGTCCTTAAGTTCTCGATCGTCCATCATATCTTCATAGGAAAAATCCGATCCCATAATCGATTGACGCAACATATGTCCTGAAATCTGAATGGTCCTATCAGTAGAGGGTGAGTAAATCCAGAGCTTGTCCGTCAGCTTGAGCATTTTGGTACCCTTCTCCCGTGAGGGTGATAAATACTCTGTAAATGCTTGTTGATCACCTACCGAGTAAGAAATAGAAGTCATGGTACGGCTGTTTCGTTTACCATGAATGGTCATAGACGATTCCACAATCCTATTCTCTGCAGACATATTAGCATCTACCCGATCGATGATCTCTTCTGCATTCTGTGCGCTCACATGTATTGTCAATACAATGACCGCTATAATTGATAATATACTTTTCATGTTTCTTTCTTTAAATGCTACACTTCCAATTCCTTGAACAGCGTAGCTGTCTTCCTTTTATAAATCGCATAACCCGCCAATGCATTGCCTAATGTCATGGCAAGCAGTCCCGGGTAAAAACCAATGTACATCAAGTCAGGTGTGACCTTTGCCCGATATACTGGAGGCAGCATCATGTCGATATTTTCCATCATGGCACTAAAATCAAGACCGTTTTCCTGAAGGTAATAGCACAGTGAAACACCGATTGTCGTCCCAACCACAGAGCCCATAAAACCAATTAAAATCGCTTCATAGATAATCGTTTTGTATATGTGACCTTTTTCTTCACCAAGTGCCAATCTAACTCCATACTCGCTGTACCTTCTCAAACCTCCGAGCAAGCCGGTATTCCACAAAACGATGGACATGGCCAATACAAATATGAACACCATGATACCACTGATGTTTTCAGATTGTTGCAGCATCGCATCTAAGCCATTCTGCTCTCGCAGCTTGAACATTTGAGGTGAGAATTCATCCTCAGCATTCGAATACTGTTCATTGAAAGTGGTCTTGATCGTGTCTGCTCTGGCGTCATCATATTGACTGTCCCGAATGTACCCTAGTATCTCGCTACTGGCATCTTGCATGTCAAGCGCTTCTTGCCCATCCGAGATGTCAATGACAATCGCGCCTCTATCAAGCATAGATACACCAAAACTAATGGTACCGCTCACCTCAAAACTTTTGAACATCATACTGCCAAACATCGTCGAACCAAATATGGTCACCTCATCTCCAATTGCCACTCCGAATCGCTCCGCGAAATCATCACTGATCAGCGCCTGTCCTTGTCTTTCAGGAAGACTTCCTTTGACAATGGACTTGACCATATTCATACGTTCCGCCTCCTGGCTATTCGGAGATAGTAAATCAATGGCCCTACCTGCTGCAGGTCCCTGTGCACGTGTCTCACCATTTTCATCCGGCACATCCAGCAACCCTCCAAAATGAATACGCTTTACCCAATCCATATCCGGGTAATCAGTTTCCAATTCAGAAATAAGGGACTCAACATCCATCAACGCCAGATCATTCGGGATCTGATTTTGGTTCTCAGCATACGATCGCGTCATGATTTTGACATGACCCGTAGTGAAATTGGCATTCATATCGATCATATCACTGAAAATGCCCTGCATCCACCCGCTCATAAACACGGTGAGAAACACACCTATCGAGATCACGATCACAGGCAACAAGCTCCTGCTCTTATCTCTTAATATTCCTTTGAAAATAAATTTGATCATGATCTATTGAAGTTTTCCTTTGAGTGCATCTGTAGGTTTCATCTTGGAGATTTTGCGAGCTGGCATATAGCTCACCACTGTGGCCGCCAAAACAACCAGTATGATGGACGTAATAATCAAACTAATACCGTAGTAAGGATATATCACTTCTGCCACCGTGATGCCCATGTCCTGATTTTGAGTTCCAAAGGGTATACCTACTTTGCTCAACCACCAAAACAGCGGGATACCGTAAAGCGCACCTACTGCCGCCGCTAAAATGCTATGAGCTCCTCCTTCGACCGTGAACACCCCAACAACCTGCGAGCGTGTCATACCGAGTGCAATGTAGGTGCCTATTTCCTTTTGCCTTCTGAAAATAGAAAGTACTTGTGTATCGAATATGGCCAGTAAAGCAATTACCAGAAGTAGTCCACTCATGATCATTCCTCCCACTCGTTTGGACGCTATGATCGCATCAAACTCAGCCAGCAAAAAGTCAGTGTCTTTAAACACCCAACCCTCCATTTCTGCTAAATCACTTTGATCACCAGCGACGAGAAAAGTAGCTTCATTCGACATACTGGTCATCTCTCGTAAAACCTCTATATCCAGATACATTTGTCCATTCTCAATGGAAGGAACGTCAGTTTTAAATATTGACGCAATTTTTATTTCGATTGCATCAAACATACCATTGCGATCTCTCCAACGCACCAGTACCTGATCTCCTACCTCCAATCCGGCATCATCTGCCATGCGCCTTCCGATTATGGCGGCATACCCATCCTGTACATTTTTGAGATCCGCTGTTGGTAGTTTCAGAATTTTCTGATTCGGATCTACTCCTTTCAGCAGCACACTTTGCATCCTGCCTTCCGGATAAATGCTTGCCTGTGTAAGCAGCATTGGGGTGAGTTGACCTTTTGCAATCAACTGGTTTACTTCATCCGAAATCGGCTGATGAGCATCTTGTATAGTATATGGATCATACCTATCAAATTGGGGATGCCAATACTGGCCTTTACCGATTTCCCATTCCTGGGTATCTCGGCGACCCTGACGATTCCATCCGTCGATCATACCATTGTAAAATATCATCAGCACAAATGCGAATGACAATACAATCACATTGAGCCAGGTTCTAAGCCCTGCCCCAATCAAATTCTTAAATGCTAAGTTGAGCGCAATCATGATGCTACAGTTTCGGTTATCTTGTCCCCGACGACCTTACCATCTTCGAGCGAGATGATTCGATCCAAATATTGCATTACTTTCTCATCATGTGTCGAAAACAAGAAAGTCACCTTCAGCTCTTCATTGAGTTTCTTCATAGTCTCCAGGATATGGTGAGAATTTTTTGAATCCAGATTGGCAGTGGGCTCATCCGCCAATACGATCTCCGGTTTTTTCACCATTGACCTGGCAATGGCTACACGCTGACACTCACCTCCTGACAGCATGCTAGGTTTTGAATCGACTTTATCGGTCAGTCCTACCCACTCCAGTGCCTGCATAACCGCTTCCTTTCTGTCAGCAGCACTCATACTTTGGAGCAACAAGGAGAACTCAACATTTTCAAAAACGGTATAAACGGGTAGCAGATTGTAGGTCTGAAATATGAAACCAATATGTTCATTTCGCAGGCGAGCAGACTGTTTGTGAGTCAAATGCTCAATCGACTGCCCCATTACCGTCGCGCTTCCCTGAGTGGGAGTATCCAGAGATCCAATGATGTTGAGCAAGGTGGTTTTGCCAGAACCACTCGGCCCCACAAATCCAGCGAATTCCCCTTCACCGAAAGAAAGGTTAACGTCATTGAGCGCAGTGAACACTCCTTTCCCAACCGGGAATTGTTTGACTAAGTGTTCTAATTTGATGATATCCATATCCTTGTGTTTATGTACTTATTTTCATTCAATGATTATATACAAACATGATTTGGAGTCCTCTGCCTCCAAATAGATTTTGGGCTCCCCCTGTAGGAAGCGCCCCTTGTTCCGGGTTCCAATACCCCATCAAATACAGGGTAGTTCGATCAAATGACCTGAACCAGTTGAGGAAATTATATGCTTTGTTATTCGTCCAATCGTAGTAAGTGATGGCTCTGATATTATCAAACATGCCAATGGGGTAATTGAACGCCAATCCTGACATGTTGAATGTGTTACTGAATTCAAATGGATTCGTGTCATTGGCAAACAACATGTGCTCCAAAGTCATGTTTAGCCCACTACCAATACCAAATGTGTAGTCGGTCCCAACCGTAAATATTTCCTGATTGGTGAGTGGCCCCAGATCTTCTCCTGCCTGAACCCACGAGCCTTCCAACCACAACCCAACAATCAAATCCCAACGCAAATCAAACCCTACACGATTTTCAGGAATACGATCAAATGCTGGCAGTAAGTCACCCATCTGTCTACTATCAGCAGTTCTTTTGTGATAGGACAATCCCATTTCACCTAAAGGAATTGGGAATTGGAATCTTCCTCCAAATTCCGGAATTTCTTTATTGGTTTTGATCACCTCCATACCCTTCTGATTTTTGTTGCCGTAAAGGCCCCAAACCCATACATTGGCGTTGTTAAGGAAATAATACCTCACCAAACCTCCATATACTCCATCTGTCAATGCCAATGGATCCCTGGGATCTATCTGATCAAACCACCGGAGTGATCTGAGCATCATCGCACTACCAAAATCAATCTTTTGCAGTCCTATTCTGACCTCCAATTGTTCGGTTGAATAACGTCCCCAAATTCTATAAGGACTTATGCTTCCCTGTGTTTCAGCTGAATCAAAGAAGTGAATACCAACATCACCCACCAGGTTGGCCGATGCTTCAAAATCAATCAACCTATTATCTCCTAATTTGTACTCATAATTCGATTGTGGCAAGTATCTACCTCCCAGATATAGTGGATAAGGATTGTTCAGATTAAGATGTGCCCAACTCGAAAGTTGGCCTCTAAAGTCTAGCTTCGCTTGAGTGCTATCCTGCGCTGAGGCACTTGCTGTCAATAAAATGAGCACTATGGTGATGTACTTATTCATTTCTGGTTACTATTCCGTAGAATAGCAAATTCATTGTTTCCATTATGAAGTCTTGAGTAGTAGGGTATTGGTTCAATAATTTTTGATTTTTCATCAACTCCATCATTTGGGCTGAGTATAACATGATGAAATCGATCTTCACATCAGCTCTTATATATCCATCCTCTTGGGCCTGTTGATAGAATGCAACCACTGCTTGTTGGGAATTTGAGATTCTACTCTCAAAAAAAAGGCTCAAATCTTTATCTCCCTGCTGATAGAGTTCCTGAATAAGTTCAGGACTGATATCTGTGGTGCCTTTTAGCTTCATTTTAAAAATTTCCGCCAGCTTTTCATTGAAAGAAATATCCTGAGCCACCAGTTCGTGAAATTCGTCAAGTGAATGATCCAAAATGTCCCCAATCAAGGTCTTGACCAACTCAGTCTTGTTTGGGAAAAACTTATAAAATGTCATTTTACTCACACCTGCTTCCCGGCAGATTTCCTCGATTGATACCCGCTTAAATCCGTATTTCCAAAAGAGGTCCTTTGCCTTGTTGTAGATATCCCAGTATTTCTTGCTTTTCAACTTCTCTTTATACGTTATTTATGTAAATATACGTTTTTGATACATTATGATATATTTCGTATACTTTTTATTTGGAGTTTATGATCAAAATCATCCATAGAACTCCCGTTAGCAACTGATTTAACATCTAACTTCAAGCTGTTTTTTAGGTTGATTTAACTATTTACATGAATAATTAGTATATAAATACTAATTTTACGGCATGATCATTAACTCCATCATTGATTCCACAGGTTACTACATCCCCAGTCAAGTAGTATCTAACGCCGATTTCCTTAACCATCAATTCCTTGACAAATCAGGTAATCCATTAAAAAAGGAAAACAAGGACATCATTGAGAAAATGGAGTCAATCACCATGATTGAAGAGCGCAGGTACGAGCAATCCAGTACTCGCCTCATGGCCTCTGAAGCAGCTGAAATATGCCTTCAGAAATCTCCGATCAAGCGTGAATCCCTTGGAGGCATCATTGTTGCGCACAATTTTGGAGACATTCAATCTGGTGAATCCCATGGCCATATGATTCCTAACCTGGCTGCAAAAGTGAAGCATGACCTGCAGATCAAAAACTCTAAGTGCTTTGCATTCGATGTGCTGTTTGGCTGTCCGGGATGGGTACTCGCCATGGATCAGGCACATCAGTATATTCAAAATGGGATTGTTGATTCTGTGTTAGTTGTGGGAGTAGAGCTTTTATCAAGGGTCATTGATCCAAATGATATTGATGGAATGCTGTTTGGTGATGGGGCCGGAGCTACACTCCTAGTAGCCAAGGAGTCTGAAACCAAGAGCGGGATCTTAGGCTATCAAAGTCATTCAGATTGTGGTGAGGAGCTCGAATACCTCCGAATGAACCACCCTGTCAATGGAGGTGACGACAAACTCTACCTCGACATGACCGGTCGCAGTGTCTTCAAATATGCTGTAGGAACTCTTCCAACTATCATCACAGAGTGCCTCAATGACCTCAATCTCAAACTTGAAGATATCGATCATTTCTTGTTTCATCAGGCCAACGGAAAGATGCTTCACGCTATTGCCGACGGGCTAAGTGCACTTCATGGAGGATTGAATATCATGCGTAAAACACCCATCATTATCCAAAAAACAGGCAATTCATCAGTTGCCACTGTCCCTACTCTGTTGGATTTACTTGTGGAAAACCAACTGGACAATCATCGTATTCGACCTGGAGACAAGATCGTAATGGCCTCAGTTGGAGCAGGAATGCATGCAAACTGTTTGGTTTATCAATGTTAGATTGATTTCTTTGTTACTCTATGGATTCGAAGAAACAGGAGATTCTCAACCAGGCGATTGAATTATTCAATGCCAGAGGCTTTCACAACGTAAGTATCAAAGACATTTCTGATTCATTGGGCATCAGCCCGGGTAATCTCACCTATCACTTTTCGAAAAAAACAGATCTGCTAGCTGCCATTCAGCAACAAATGCTTGAAGATTCCTCTATTGACATTGTGCCAAGAGGCCATATTACTCTCTACCATTTCGAACAAATCTTCAGAAATTATAGCGAGATACAGGCAAAATATCATTTCTATTACAACAACCTGCAATACATTTTTGAGGCTTTCCCTGGGATCACCAAAGACTATAAGCGCATCACCATTCGAAGATTCAAGGACGCCAAGTCGCTCATTCAGTACTATATACAAACCGAGAGATTGAAACCAGAAAACAATGGGATCAATTATGATCACTACATACGAACCATTTGGATGGTAAGTGTATTCTGGACAGCCCAGGAATTGATGACAAAGGGAATCTCGCGCAACACACCTTCGTCGCTGGATATCTTATGGAGTGGCTTAATTCCCTATATGACCGAAAAGGGCTATCAGGAATACCTTGAGATCATTGAATTTTCTCACCCTACTCCTAAGCTAAAGCTGAATGCCTGATTATAAATCAGAGTTTATAGACTTTAGAGATGAGCTGACATCCTTTCTGTTTCGACTGGTCACCAATAAACAAAGTGCTGAGGACCTTACTCAGGATACTTTCATCAGAGCATTTGACAAACTCCATCTATTCCGTGGTGAAGCCTCATTTAAGACATGGGTTTTTACTATCGGAACCAATCTGGCCAAAACACATCTAAAAAAGGAAAGTAGATGGATTGAAAACCGACAGGATTATGGCGCGAATCTCCACCTGCAATCAAAGGAACATTGGGATAAGTTTCATTCTGTCTTCCATTCCACACCAGATCAACGCTATGAAGTAAAAGAGCACATTGCATATTGCTTTAACTGCATCAACAAAACACTTGAATTGTCTCAGCAGGTATGTCTCCTCCTAAAACACGTCTATCACTTTTCGATTCCTGAAATCATGCAAATCACTGACCTGTCTGAAGGTAAAGTGAAGCACGCCATTGCTGATGCTCGCAAGCACATGATTAGAATATTTGACAACAGGTGTTCTTTTGTCAATCAAAATGGCACTTGTCACCAATGCACGGAACTAACTGGTGTGCTCAACAAAACGCATGAGGCACACAAAAAGGCCATGGAACTCAAAATGGTCAAAAAAGGGACTGATCCAAACAAAGAACACTTGCTGGACTTGAGACTGGAACTTACCAGTCAAATCGAACCGCTGACATCACCCAACTCAGCCGTAACAACCTACATGTTGGAATCAAGTGATGATTGGGTGGCAGAAGGAAAAAAACGCAATGTTCTGGGTCACCATTGATTAAAGTTGCGTTTTTGGCGAGCCTTGATATGAAAAAGCAATAAAGCTGTAATGTTTCAATAAACTGGTTGTCTTCTTAAAAAGGACAGCTATGAAACGAACCTCAGATATTATTAACATCCGGCCATTGATGCAAAAAATCTATTTCATCGTCATTGGCATCCAGTTTATCTGCGTACTCATGTTGGCTACATTGAGATAACTGCTCACCTAATTAATCGGCTATCTTTACGTCATGCCGAGCAAGAGAAACGCCCTCACCATGTTTACGTTGATCATTGCGGGTGAGGCAATATTCTTTTTGCCATTTGTGCTACCCAGGGTATTCCGTCCCACACTATTAGAAGTCTTTCAAATCACTAATCTGGAATTAGGGTTAGCTTTTTCCTTTTACGGTATCGTCGCTATGGCGTCTTACTTTTTTGGTGGTCCCTTGGCGGATCGTCTTGCACCCAGGTTTTTGATGACACTGGCCATGTTCTCAACATCCATAGGCGGTATTTTTATGTTCTTTGTTCCTGACGAATCTGGTTTGAGATGGTTGTATGGTTTCTGGGGATTGACGAGCATCTTTCTTTTTTGGGCTGCCATGATCAAAGCCACAAGGGAATGGGGCGGACACAATTTCCAGGGACGGGCATTTGGCATACTGGATGCTGGCAGAGGACTATGGGGCGCAATTGCGGGTTCTGCTTCCGTCTTCGTACTTGCCTGGTTTTTACCAGACAATGCATCTCTAACAGAGCTGAAAAATGCCTTTCAATATGTCATTCTATTCTTTTCAGTAATGACGCTACTGGTATCCGGGCTCATATGGCTAACGCTAAAGAATGAAAACAAAGGCGCTCGGCTTGAGCATGTTAGCATCTCAATGGTGATTAAGGTGATTCGCATGCCCACGATATGGTTGCAGGCCGGAATATTGGTTTGTGCATATGTTGGTTACAAAGCAACAGATGACTTTTCGCTTTATGCCAAGGAAGTGTTGGGATATGACGATGTAGCATCGGCCAATGTCGGCACATTCTCACTTTGGGTGAGGCCAATAGGTGCACTACTGGCAGGTTTTGTGGCCGATAAATTCACCATATCCAAAATCACCCAATGGTGTTTTCTCCTGTTAACGCTTGGTGCCCTGATGATCGGAACTGGCTTGGTCAGCCTACACATCTACTTCATGTTGGGGATGACCATCGTATCAGCCGGAATTGGTGTATACGGCTTAAGAGGACTTTATTATGCCATCATGCAGGAAGGCAAAGTCCCACTTGCACTAACCGGAACTGCTGTTGGCGTAGTATCCGTAATAGGCTACACGCCTGATATATTCTTTGGACCCTTGATGGGTTTTGTACTTGACACATATCCTGGGCCTACCGGTCATCAGTATCTGTTCTTAATCATGGCTGGATTTGGCTTACTCGGAATCGTCCTGAGCTGGTTGTTTCGAAAAGTCAGCCCTTAACACTCTTTAACATTTTTACCAGGAGGGTCGCACCAGTTATTAACCGTTTTAGCATCAAAGCAATAAAACGGATATGCAACAATTCAAACTAACCTTCCTGATACTCAGTATTTTTCTCATCAGTTGCGAAAAATCAGAACTCGACGAAATTGCCCAAACGCTTGAGCAGCAATCAACCCTTGACATTTCCGTTCCAGACTGGACTGCTTCAACACATGAGAAACTGGACTTTCCAGGTTTTGATACTGTATTCCCTGAAAACCAAATTTTGAGAATCGATCTCACCATCTCTGAAGATAACTGGAACACTATGCAGGAAGACCTGGACAACAACTTAATCATTGGTCGAGGACCAGAAGGTGGAGCTGATGTGGATTTTACACCCATCTGGGTTCCAGCAACATTAACCTTTGAAGGGCTGGATTGGTATCAGGTAGGCATTCGATACAAAGGCAACTCTACACTACGAAATGCTTACCAATCCAATACTGACAAGTATCCCTTCAAGTTGGATTTTGACCAGTTTGAATCGATCTATCCAGCCATCAACAATCAACGCTTCTTTGGATTCAAACAACTCAACCTGAGCAATAATGACAATGATGACTCTTTCATGAGAGAAAAAGTTGCTGCTGATCTCTTCAGGGCATTCGGTATCCCCGCTGCACACACTTCATTTTGTGAAGTATACCTGAACAGGGGCAATGGCTCCCAATTCTTAGGCCTGTACACTTTGGTAGAAGAAGTGGATAACACGGTTTACAAAAATCAATTTTCTACTGATGATGGTAATCTCTATAAACCAGATGGGAATTCCGCTTCCTTCGCATACGGCACCTGGAATGAAACCGAGATGGACTTGAAAACCGGGAGTGGTGATTACTCGGATACCAGAGCATTATATGACCATTTACACAGCGATATAAGAGCAAATGGCATAGAAAAATGGCAAGGAGAACTGGAGCAAATGTTCAATGTAGACCATTTTTTGAAATACCTGGCTGTCAACAATACCATCCAGAATTGGGATACTTATGGCAACATGACCCACAACTACTTCCTCTACAACGATAACGGGCTACTAACCTGGATTCCCTGGGACAACAATGAAGCCTTTGCAGAAGGAAAGATGGGAGGTGCATTAAGTTTAGGTATGCAGGAGGTTAACGATCAATGGCCACTCATTGCCTACATCATGGAGTCACCTTCCTATCAGTCCAGCTATCGCCAACACCTTCAGACATTTAGATCAGAACTTTTCAATTCACAAGCAATGTCCTCCCGCTACCAATCACATCAAACCATTATTCAATCAGTTGCCGAGAAAGAATCTGGAAGATTCCAATCCGCCATCACTGAATTGATCAATCACGTTGGTGATAGAGAAATGGCTGTAGACGATTACATTAAATCGAACTAACAAACATTCTTATTTAGTATATTAATACTATTTATTTTACTAAATAAATATTTATATACTATTTTTATGCATTCAATAATGCATAAATATGAACGACACAGTTAGCTTAAACATTCCAGCGCATTACGCTGAGCTAGTCAATAGAAGTCAAAAGGACGGGTTTACCATGCCTTCTGATGATTATATCGGGTCTTTGCTACGCACCTTGATTACCTCCAAGCCTGGGGGACATCTCTTAGAATTAGGGACAGGCATGAGCTTGAGTTTGTCCTGGATGATCGATGGCATGGACGATCGTTCAACTCTCATTTCCGTTGATAATGACCCCAATCTCATCGCCATTGCCAAGGAGTACTATGCAAATGATTCCAGCGTACGATTGATTTGTGCAGATGGAGCTGAATGGATCAATAATTATAAAGGCCCAAAATTTGATTTAATTTTTGCCGACGCATGGCCCGGAAAGTACAGCGAACTAAATGAAACACTGGATTTGCTTAAAACAGGTGGTTTTTATGTCATCGATGACATGTCCTTTCAGTCCAACTGGCCCGATGGGCATGAGGCAAAAGTAATGTGGCTGATTGATCAGCTTGAAAAACGAAATGATTTAAGATTGACCAAACTTGATTGGTCGACAGGTGTGATCATCGCCACCAAATGCTAAGCAGGTCAATTATTGACTTGTAACGTCATTCCTTGTATATTGAAGTCATCACCATTTATTTCACTATATGAGAAGCATACTAAGAATTGTACTGGGAATCATCGGCACATTGGTGATTCTCATCGGATTAGGTCTAGCATTTATTGCCATAAGAGGTATTCCGTCTTACCCTGTCAAAGCGATCAACTATCGAGCTAATCCAACTCCTGAAAAATTAGCACGTGGCAAAGTGCTGGTATCCACCCTTTGCGCTGGATGCCACATGAATACTGACACCAGAACGCTGACTGGTCAACGGATGCTGGATGTACCTGCTGAGTTTGGCACCATTTATTCTCCCAACATTACTCAGGACCGCACTTATGGAATAGGTGAATGGACCGATGGAGAAATTCTGTACCTACTGCGTACTGGTATTAAGCGAGATGGTCAATATGCACCTCCCTACATGGCCAAACTGCCCACCATGGCAGATAATGACATTGCCTCCATCATTGCGTTTCTTAGATCCGATGATCCATTGGTAGCTCCTGACCCTACACCAGACCAGCCAGTAGAACCATCCTTTTTGGTGAAATTACTTTCTGCCGTAGCGTTCAAACCATTACCCTACCCCGAGCAACCCATACCAATGCCTGACACGACTAATATGGTCGAACTTGGCAAATATTATGCGCATAACCTGGACTGTTTTTCATGTCACAGTGCAGACTTCAAGACCAATAACTTTCTTGAACCCGTCAAAAGTGTTGGATACTTCGGTGGTGGACTTAGCCTCCTCAACAAGAAGGGACAGAGCATTGTAGCTCAGAACCTTACTCCTGATAAAAAATCAGGTATTGGAAACTGGACAGAGGAGCAGTTTGTAAAAGCCGTCAAATATGGAATGAAGGATGGAGAAGAAGCCCTGAGATATCCAATGCTCCCTTATGTACATCTGACAGATCAGGAAATCGGATCTATTTACCATTACCTAATGACTATTCCTGCTATTGAAAATCAAATTGAACGGAGCACATTAGAATAATGTAAATAAGTGTAAGAAAACTGGTTAGATCGAAATACGCATAAGGGCATAATCTTGCTCAGATAACCCCTCAACTGGTTGATGTATAGTTTTGTATTATTCAGTAAAAATTGAAACATGAATTTTTTCAACGTCCTTGTAATCCTGCTTGCCAGTTCGCTACTCACATACGGTCAAGCAAAGCAACCTTTAAGAGTCGGTGTAGTCGGATTGGTACATACACATGTACATTGGATACTCGGACGTGAGGACGTTGGAGATATCGAGATTGTCGGTATTGTCGAACCGAATCGAACACTTGCGGAACAGTATAGTCGTCAACATGGCTATCCAATGGACCTTGTGTTCGACAGCATTGAAGAAATGGTTGAGGCCACCAAACCTGAAGCTGTGACTGCCTTTAATAGCATCTACGAACATCTGAAGGTGGTTGAATACTGTGCGCCCAGAGGGATTCATGTAATGGTAGAAAAGCCGCTCGCTGTAAGTTGGGAACATGCGCAAAAAATGGCCGCTCTTGCCAGACAACATGATATTGCCCTGCTCACAAACTATGAAACTTCCTGGTATGGGAGTAATTATGAAGCATACAAAAGAGTTCGCAATAATGAAATTGGTGAGATAAATCGTTTGGTATTTCACCATGGGCATCCAGGCCCTATTGAGATAGGGTGTAATCCAGAATTTTTGGAATGGTTAACTGACCCTGTGTTAAATGGAGGTGGCGCCTTAACTGATTTTGGATGTTATGGCGCTAATCTGGCTACCTGGATGCTTCAGGGACAGCAACCCACTTCAGTGCAATGCATTACTCGTCAATACAAACCGGATATGTATCCCAAAGTTGAGGATGACGCAACGATCATCGTGAATTATGAAAGCACGCAAGTCATAATTCAGGCCTCATGGGCCTGGTCACACAACCGTAAGGACATGGAAGTATATGGCAAAAACGGCTATATCATTGCCAAAGACGGCACGAACATGGAAATAATGACGAATGAACAAGACGGCTTCTATGCTGTAAAAGCAAAAGCGCTCGCCAATGGTATTCACGATCCTTTTGCCTACCTGCAACAGGTGGTTCAGGAAGATATGAAAGTAGATTCATTTGGTGTTTCTTCGCTCGAAAACAATCTGATCGTCATGCAAATCCTGGAAGCGGCAAAGTACTCGGCCAAAACCGGTCGATTAGTCAAATGGAATGAACTATTTAATGATTAAAACAAGATCTCGCCAAAGCAGAATATTCAAAACCACCATTGCCCTTATCTTTTAACTTATTTTCAACTAGAAGTATAAGCTGCCTGACATTTCAACCGAAATATCACGCATTCACTAAACAATTTGCAACATTCATACACGAATTGGAGTAAACCTGCACAACACTTACTTACTAATAAATCTTAACGAAACCGCTACTTTCAAATATGGAGTTTGTAGATAGAAATATTCAAATACTCACCGAGCTAAGAGAGCTGATAAAATCAATCACCGCACAGCGATTTATCAATACCAATAATATCATTACCAACCATTCCATCGGTAGTTATGTAGAAGAGGTCGTGCATTACTACCAAAATCTAATCAGTGGTATTTACCGCAACGAGATAAAATATGATGCACAAGTCAATGATCACAGTATCAAACTAAATTATCCGCTGGCCCTGGCGGCTATTGATGACATTATATTTGCGCTTCAGGGGTTAAATGAAGATCGCAAATTGGCGGTATCAGGCCTGGAAGAACAAACACAGGAACTTTCGAGTACGGTTACGCGTGAATTGGCTTACAATTATGATCATACCAACCATTTACTATCAATGATCAAAATCGCACTGCAAGTGGAGAAACCAAGAGCATCCGCATAATTGGTTATCTTTTCAAAATGGAGCAAAGACTTACGATAGTAGGACTTGGAGTCAGTGACCTCAGGGAGAGCACCTCATTCTATCAAGACATATTAGGATGGAAATTGACATCTGCCAGCAATGATAACATTTCATTTTTCAAACTAAACGGTATTTTACTTTCCCTCTACCCCAGAGATAAGCTGGCAGAAGATGCCGGTGTTTCAGCGGACGGGTCTGGGTTCAAGTCGTTCTCGCTTGCCTATAATGCGAGAAGTGAAGCAGCAGTGAACCAAATTTTTGAAGAACTTGAATCCAAGGGAGTTAAAATTATTAAAGCACCACAAAAGGTATTTTGGGGAGGATACAGTGGCTATATCGCAGACCCGGATGATCATCTTTGGGAGATTGCCTACAATCCATATTTGGAATTAGATAATAATGGGAATGTGAAATAATAATTCGAAGAGCAAATTTTTGAATTATTCGCTAGTTTCACTGCATGGAATCAAAGTCTGGCAACCTAATCAAATCTGTTCGTGAATTTTTCAATGACCTTTTCAATCTTCACGAGGACAAAGCCAGAGAGGAAACGACTATAGCAGAAATCACCAAAGGAGTAGAGTTCAAAGGCGCCAACCTATGGATCCTGATTTTCGCAGTATTTATTGCTTCGATTGGTTTGAATGTCAATTCTACGGCAGTTGTGATTGGTGCAATGCTCATATCACCTTTGATGGGTCCTATTATGGGAATAGGACTTGGGGCCGGAACAGGGGACTTTGCCTTGATAAAAAAGGCTTTTAAGAACCTGAGTGTTGCTGTCGCAATTTCAGTTTTGACATCTGCGCTCTATTTTATGATAACCCCTCTTCATGAAGCTCAAAGTGAACTTTTGCTACGTACTACTCCAACCTTATGGGATGTTCTAATTGCCTTTTTTGGTGGCTTGGCTGGAATAGTAGCAGGATCCAGAAGAGAAAAATCAAACGCCATTCCCGGAGTAGCAATCGCTACTGCCTTGATGCCCCCACTCTGCACTGCAGGATACGGATTGGCGATTGGTAACTGGTACTATTTTGTAGGTGCATTTTACCTTTTCTTTATCAACAGCGTGTTCATCTCCGTTTCCACTTTCCTGATCGTAAGGTTTCTAAAGTACCCTAGAAGAAGGTTTGAAGATCCAAATGCACAACGCAGGGTTCGACTGTACATTTGGACATTCGTATTGCTGACCATCATACCGAGTATTTATCTGGCGTATCACGTTGTGCGTAGGACTTTGTTTGAACAAAATGCACGGAATTTTGTCAATTCCGAATTTGTATTAGATCAAACTCAAGTGATCAATCAAAAGTTCGTATTGGCAGATGAGCAACAAATCATAGAGGTTACACTCTATGGTAAACCACTGGATCAAAGTTTAATCACTAATCTTGAAGATCGATTATCCTTTTATGGGCTGAAGGATGCTCAGTTAAAAATAAACCAGGGCTATCAGGAAGATATTTACGCTGCAACTCAGCAGGAATTTGCAAAAATGAGTGAGAGTCTGAAGGTAGATATCATTGAAGACCTTTATAAGAAAAGTGAAGAAGTGATTAAAACAAAAGATGATCGGATTGTCTTTCTGGAACAACAGATTTCAAGGATGCAAATGCGTCGCTACCCTATCAAAGACATTGAAGCGGAGCTATCGATTCAGTATCCCAATCTGAAATCACTAGCCATCGGTGATATCATCAATCACGATAATGATACCATTTGCCATGCTATAGCAAACTTTAGCAGGTCTCCTCAGAGTAGAGACCAAAAGAAAATAGAGGGCTGGCTAAAGCTTAGAACAAAGGCTGATTCATTGGTGGTAATTATCAGGTAATCTACCAACCAGATGAACTGTTCAGCAGAGCGCCTGGTGTAAACAGTTCCGCTACTTCCAACGACACGAATACCAACTGTTCATAAGGATTGTTAACACCTGCCTCAAATAGCAAGCCAATACGACCATTGGGAAGCATTGTCAGGCTAGAGTAAGCTGATGGACCAGCATAAACAAGCTTAGCATTCGGCCAGGACTTGCACTCATCCTTGCTGTATTTTATGGTCATATGTGTGCGTCCAACCGGAACAGCCGGGTTTGCAAACAAATAAGATCTCTCAAATTGCCCTATGCCAATTATACTACCCTGACATACTGACTCGACTAGTTGTGGATCATGAACAATTTCAGACCAGGTTTCTCCCCCGTCATGACTCAGCGAAACTGCCCGACTTGATTTTTGATTGTAGGAACGCATATTCATAAGCAGACTACCATCGCTCAACTCCACTACCTGGCTTTCATTAACAGCGGGTCGAATTGGTTCGCTCATGCTCCAATTGGCTCCTCCATCATCACTCAGAAGGACATGAGCTCCGTACCCAAATCCATCCATTTGCTGATTTTCTGGAAGATCATAGCTATGATTGGCCGGAATAATTAATCTGCCCGAATAGGGTCCATTTTCAATTTGAATTCCAACGCCGGGACCTGTGGCATACCACCCCCACTCTGAATTTTTAGAAGATGCCAAAAGACTTTTAGGGGCTGACCAGGTCAATCCATCATCATCGGAATAGGAGATATAGGGTACTCTGGTTTGCTCACTTTGCTTTCTAATAATATCAGATTCGTGATCACTCCCTAAATTCCAGGTCATCAGCAGTGAAATTCTTCCTGTCCTTTGATCAACAACAGGGCATGGATTTCCACAACTGTTGGTTGCGTCATTCCATACAATTATTTGCTCTCCCCATGTAACCCCATTGTCAGAAGATCGCTTAAGTAAAATGTCGATATTCCCAGTGTCTCCCCCCTCTCTTCCTTCAGAAAAGGCCAAAAGTGTACCTGATTTAGTGACAATCAATGAAGGTATTCTGTGATTGTTGTAAGCCGGCTGCTTACCTGGCCATAATGTCGTGACAGTCAATGCAGGAGTTTCCTTCACTTGATTGCAGCTGCCTAGAATCACGAATGCAGCGAGGATAAAGTAATAAAATTTCATAAAGAGAGAAAAAAATCAGACCGAACAGCGGATAAAAAATAGATTCACTAAATGTCGTTTATTCTAAAAATAGTCCGGCCTGATTATGCCCGTTATAGTAATCGGGTTAATGTTTTTAATCTTCCAATTTGTCCCACCAAGTCTTTTTCAAGATAACAGAACAAACGATTGCAATTGCAATACTAACGATTAACGGAACAACTTCCATCAAAACGAGATAAATTGGAAAAACTACTAGTGCTGTTTGCCAGATTATACCTACTGTTACGTTGAACATATCACGCTTGAAACTCTTGTTTGACTGAAAGTCAGGATTTTCGGCCACCACTTTATCGTGTATCGGCTTCCAGAATCCCCAAGGTCTCACTGTTTTATAAAATTTCTTCAGTACATTTTCTTCAACGGGTGGGGCCATGTAAGTTCCAATCACACACGCAACCACTGAAATTAAAAGCATAAGTGGGAATGTGTATAGATCGAGCACGCCCACAAATATGTACCTAAAGGTCAATGCAGGCACCAGTCCTCCTACCATCCCCCAGAAGAATCCATGGCCATTGAATCGCCACCAGTACCATTTTAGCATATTGGCTGCTACATAGCTACCATATAATCCAGAAACTATCCATTGCAAAACACTGTTTACATCTTTGGCAAAGAACCCAAAGAATACACTGATGGCTACCATTGATAAACCGGCCACATAGTTGATGCCTTTAATTTTCTGGTTATCAGCCTTCGGGTTGATAAATTTCAGATAGATATCATTCACAATATAAGCTTGTGCCGCATTGAGCGTTCCGGCAAATGTGGACATAAAAGCCGCAAGCAACCCTGCCAGCAACAACCCCATAAAACCAACAGGCACAAATTGAGAAATGGCAGATGGCAGTATCTGTTCAAAATCAAGTCCTTTACCTGGCACCATGAGGTCCAGCTGGTCATAAAAAAGCAGACCTAATACCGCAAACCCAGCGATCATGAAATACCGGATAGGCATCAAAATCACCGACACTGATCCACTCATCAATGCAGCTTCTTTAACTGATCTGGTAGATAGAATTTTTTGCATGTCATAGTTAGGTGCAGGGCCAGCCAAGCTCACCAATACCCCTTTGAAGATCATCATCATCATCAGCACAGAGAACAGGGAAAATCCATCGCTTTCAATCTTTTGATTGACTTCAGTGATGATGCCTGTCCAATCCATATCCAGCTTCCAACCAAAGAATGGACTTAACCAGCCATCCGGTACCACGAGCGTATTTTCGGATAGCGCCATCATGGCAATGACACCAATCACAATACCTGATACTGCCATGATCACGAACTGTACTAGGTCAGCCCAAACAATACTCATCATACCACCCAGGAGTGAATAGAATATGGCAAAAAGGGTAAAAAGTATGCCGTAAAAATGAGGAACAAACTCGGCAGGCACATTGAAAGGCACATATTGACTCGTATACTCCCAGGGGATAAAGATTTCAACAAACTTTCCGAGCCCAATAAATCCGTAGGTCAGATACCCAAGCCCCATGATCAGTGCAAATACCACTACGATAACGTGTGAATAGCCTGCTCCCTTACCAAAACCAAATCGTGTACCAATCCATTCCGCACCAGTTGTCACGCCAGAACGTCGTAACCACATCGACAGGAAAACCATTAGGAATATTTGATTGAATACCGGCCACAACCAAGGCAGCCAAATACTTTTAATCCCATATACAAACAGAATAGTCACCAACCAAACCGTTCCTGAAATATCAAACATTCCCGAGGCGTTGGACAGACCTAACATATACCACGGCATAGTGTTACCCCCAAGCAGGTAGGACTCTTTTGATTTTTGCGCTCGTTTTCTGAGCAGCAAGCCAATTACCACAATGGCAACCAGATAAAGGAGTATGATACCAATATCAATTCCTGTAAGCTTCATATCTTCAATTTTACTTTACTATCAGCCACGGTACTTCCGAGTCTGAAACTTTCCGACCTTAAACAAAACCTATCCTGATCGTTTATCTGTAGGGTGATTATTCATTCAAACAAGGGTATTTGTTCTTAGCATTCGATTTATCAAAAAGTCCTTGTTCATTGGTAGAATTACAACGTCTTCGCTTCAGCAAGCGCAAGCATTGGATCAAATGCCATCAATCCAGTCCATATTAAAGATCCTTTACTAACTTGTCTAGTCACAACTGGATCCCGATTCCCATGAAAATCATCCCGAATTATGATCTGCCTTCTATCATGAAAGCTGTGCAATTGGTTGAATTTGACCAGCCTCTGCAACTAATCGAAACTGCGGTACCAACACCAGGCAAAGGAGAAGTACTTGTCAAAATGGACAGTGCGCCTGTGAACCCATCTGATTGGTCCTATCTGAAGGGGATCTATTCCGCTCCCAAAAAACCTCCGGTTATTCCTGGTTTTGAAGGTAGTGGTACTGTAGTTGCCTCGGGATCAGACTTCATGTCCAAGCGGTTGTTGGGTAAAAAAGTATCTTGCTTTGCGCCACCTGCAGGCAATGGAACCTGGGCTCAATTTATGGTGACAAGTAATAAAACTGTCATTCCCTTGCGAAAGGAGGTTGACCTGGAGCAAGGATCAATGCTACTGATCAATCCCCTGTCTGTATTTGCGATGGTTGAAATCGCTAAAAAGAGGAAAATTAAAGGCATTGCCAACACTGCGGCGGCTAGTGCGCTCGGTCAAATGTTAGATAAGCTGTGCTCACAAAGCGGGATCACTTGTATCAACATAGTTAGACGACAAGAGCAAGTAGATCAATTGAAAGCCAAAGGCATAATGCATGTGATCAACAGCACGGACGAAAATTACCAAGCGGAGCTCAAGGAAGCTTTTAAACAATACAACGTTATGCTCGCGTTTGACCCAATAGCAGGAGACTCACCATATTCATTACTAGAGGCACTGCCTAAAGGCGGAGAAGTTATGGTGTATGGTTCTTTATCTCTCGAAAACGTTACTGCGCATCCTCGTCATTTAGTTTTTAGTGATAAAAAACTGAGTGGATTTTGGTTATCCGCCTGGATTCCTCAACAAAACATTTTGAAATTATTGAGGCTATTTGACAAAGTTCAGAAGTTTCTGAATACTTCACATGTGCATATCCAACAACGCGTTTCATTAGAAAATGCTCAGGATGGAATCAACCAATACATTGAGAAAATGTCCGCGGGAAAGGTATTGATCAAGCCTTGGGAGTGAATTTCCCCAACAATATTTTAACTTTTACAGGTTAATTCAAATACAATGAAGTCACTGATCACAACCTTAAAAGCGAAATGGAGCGAGTATATCATTGAGCTCATTGTCATCATCGCAAGTATAATGATTGCGTTCTTTCTGGACAATTGGAATGAACGACGAATATTGAAAGCTCACAATAGAAACATTCTTCAAAACATTTATCAAACCGTAGAAAGCGAAGCTGGCGATTTCAAGAGCTCAATGGAAGTACTACAAAATCAATTCCTCGCAATTGATAGAATACTTTTTGATTTGGATCAAGTTCCTAAATCTGAAATTCCGGAGTTGTTATTCTCAATTGGAGATAACATCATTCCAACATTGAACTTCACTTTTGCCTCATATGATTTAGCTAATAAGCTCAATGAAATTCAAAATTGTCCGGCTTGTACATATTTAACACAAGAGCTTATCAGTTACGGACGTGTAGTCAATTCCAATGTTGGAAATACAGAATGGATTATTCAATCAGAATTTTCAGATTTACTGAATCAACTACCCATTTCCCCTCCCAGATATGAGCGATTTGAGAAGGAAATTAGCGGAATCAAACCCGAAGCGCTCAATTCCGATGAATCAATTGATTTAGTCATTGCCTTGCTGAAGACAGAAAAGTATAAATCTGCTCTTGAAAAACATCGTAAAAGCAGGTATAGTCTATTAAGTCAGGCAGGAGCATTTCATTCTTATGCGCATCATATGTTAAACAGAATTAAAACAGAATATCCTGATATCGAGGTGGGAGTGTACTCACCACCTGAATCCACTAATCAAAATCATGAATGGTGTCTGGTTGGCTCTGGTGTTGCATCTGATAAGGCGTGCTTTCTTGTTGGAGAAAATGGAATAAAAGGTGAGGTTCAATTGAATGATGGAAAAGTGATATTGTTGATGGATAAAAATTCAAATTATTCGGGTGGGGGCAAATTATTTCCTGCCGGGTTGATCATATTCAGTGAACCTGATAGCATTCCAGTTGAAGCAGGACTTTACACAGTAGAGATTGAATGGGAAGGTTTTATGATGCCCTATTACTTTACAAAGATTGAAGAGGACATGAAGGACCAAGTTGACGAGAAAGAAGAGAAACAATAATGATGATATTTCATCTGAGATCTATTCATCCCAAGCTGCTTAACAACTTAACGAACTATATGGACTAGGAGAGATTTTCCTTGTCATAATGGGAATGCTGATCGCAATAGTATCCACGATCAAAATGTAAAATGATTGAGACATGAAAAAATTTCTTACCACTCTTAAAGGAAAATGGCCTGAATATCTCCTTGAGATATTTGTCCTTATCGTCGGTATTTATGGGGCTTTTGCATTGGAGAGTTGGAATGAGGAAAGAAAAGACCTAAAGCTGGAGCAGAAATATCTACAGAGCTTGAAGATTGAATTGAACAGAGATCTAAAAAGATTAAACGAACTGAAGAAGGTGAGACAAACATCCAATGAATCTGCTTGGTTAATGCTCAATACAGAACATATAACTCCCAGTTATGAGGAGGTGAGAAAGTTCAATGTTGCCTTGATGAAAGTTGGATTTTGGCATGAATTTGTCCCCAATGACAACACGTTCAAAGAACTCTCCAATTCAGGTAATCTGTCCCTCTTTCGCAATGATTCCGTAAAAATTGGGCTGCTAACAATGGAAGCTCTCAATGACGAAATCATATCATCCCGAAACCACATGAGACGAGAATTTGATCAGTATATATATGATGAACTGATTCATTTCAATGAATTTGCCTTGTTCGACTATGAACATATGGTTAAAGAGGGGAAAATGGACATAAAATACCTGGACACGCTTGACAGTGAAATCATTGTGAGTCTCGCTGCTGAATCAAATGAAATATTAAGAAACAAGATTATCAGAAATGGTTTCAAATTATCAATACTCAATGCTTCTTACCTACTGGAACTATATGAGCAAATGGTTAATCAAATCCAGCAAACGATCAATCATATCAACCAATCATTAGAAGAAAAATGAAAAAGCTCATTTGAAACTCCTGCCTCTCAGACAAATCCATTCAATCAATTCTCACTAATCTTGTGAGCAATGGAGGTGAAAACAATTGAACTTTTTGGAAAATCCCTTTTTAGCTGGGTAACGATGGATGAGCTGGTATCAATGCCCACTCCCATGCCTGAATACATTTCTCAATGATTTGAAAATTTATGCTGAAACTGGTGAAGTCTCACCAGCAAAGCAGTCGACAAGCTTAATACAGACGCCCAATCGAAAAAAAGCCACCTGAGCGTTTCGCTCCATTTAGTTGATTCTGATTAAAAGGGATGACTAATTGCTGATTGCAGATTATCTTTTCATGAATCCCTATTAATTCTATGACAGGACGTATCCTCAATTATTCCATAACAATCCTATTATTAGGGAGCATCTCTTGCAATACACCGACTGAAAAAAACTCGGTAAGGGAAAATGAGATTCGCCTGGAAATTGAATCAAGTAAGCAAGTAGTCCTAAGCATGACACAAGGTTCCCAATCCGATGACAATGTCCATTGTAGCCTTCAAGACGCATCAGGAAACCTGTGGTTTGGTACTACTGGCGAGGGTATGTATAAATTCGATGGTAATTCCTTTGAACAATTCACCAGTTCAGATGGTCTTCCCAGTAACGTTGTTTTCTGTCTTCTTGAAGATAACCGTGGAAAAATATGGATTGGAACTGATAATGGTATTTCCATTTACGATGGCCAATCGTTTGTTGATGTACCAATCGCTGATCCTGTGAACAGTGTTCATGATAGGATGTATGTATTCAGTATCATGCAGGACAAAAAGGGACGGATTTGGTTTGCAACAGTAGAGGGTGTTTATGTCTATGATGGTAAGTCTTTCACTTCCTTTAGAATTAGTGAAGATGGTCCAGGGTTTATGAGTCGTAAACATAATGTTGAATACATACTGGAGGGCGCTGCAGGTGACATTTGGTTTGGTGGAAGGGTTAACAAAGGAGTGTATCGATTTGATGGAGATACGATCATCAATTATCCACTTGAACCACTGGCCGAGCACGACTGGGCCAGGCCTGCTTTACTAGACAGCAAAGGAAATATCTGGTTTAGCAATTGGGGAGGAGTGTACAGATTTGATGGACAATTATTCATGAGTTTCACTAAAAGAGATGGACTGATAAATGGAGGTATAACCAGCATAATGGAAGACAACAATCAAAATATTTGGTTTGGAAGTGAACAAGCTGGCATTTGCCGTTTTGATAGGCAAACGTTTACCCATTTCTCAACCAAAAACGGATTGATGAATAGCTCTGTCTGGACGCTTCTTGAAGATAAAGATCAAAATATTTGGGTGGGGACAAGGAATTTGGGATTGTATCGTCTGAATGAAAAAATGGTTATTGACTACTCTCAAAACAAGACCTCCTTTCAAAAGGGGTGGTGATCGAGCAGGAGACAAATGTATGATCAAATTGTATTTGCAATCAACAGAATATAATTTTCAATCTAATAGCTTTGAACAAACTCGCCTCATCAATTGTTTACTCATTGGAAATAGGATCGACTGATTAAACAATGAATAATGTCATCCTTCTATTTAAAGCTGAATTTTATTCAGTAAAATTGAAGTCAATCAACTATCGAATATTGAAGTTTCCCTTTTTCATCAGTTCATATTTCTTTCTCCTTTTCATTGTTCATTCATCACATGCTCAAAAAATAGAAGACGAAAACAGAACCGTCGAAGAGCTAAATGAGGCCTGCAAAGAGAACTGGTTTTCCGATACCAACCTTTCTGTTCACTTAGGTACACAATCATCGGAAAAGGCCTTGAAAGAAGGTAATGGAGAGGGGCTGGCTACCGCGTACAATAACCTGGGTGTGGCATTCTGGGTAAGAGGTGAACTCGACAGGGCCCTCAGGCTTTATTATCTTTCAATTAATGTGAGGGATTCTGTTGGTGGTGATTTAGGACTGGGAAACACCTATCACAATATTGCCAATGTCTTTAGAGCACAGGAGAACTTTGGTGAATCCAAAAATTGGTTCAATAAAGCGCTAAAAATAAGACATGTCATCAACGATTCTCTTGGATTAAGTTACTCTTTGAACAATCTCGGATTAATAGCTCAAACGGAAAAAAAATATGATTCTGCTCACCACTATCTGAATCAGTCATTGTCGATTCGCCAGTCGTTAAAAAATGTAAGGGGTATTGCAACCTCTCATATGAGTCTTGGCAAATTGTACATTGAACTAAATGAATTAGAAAAGGCAGAGCAGTTGTTAGTAACAGCCCTTGAAGAATGGGAAAGCATCAAGCATTCTCAAGGTCAGGCGGATTCATATATTGAACTAGCGAGGTTAAGTAGTATTAAGAATAATCAAGTTCAGCTTCAAGACTATATAGAAAAGGGAATAGCTGTTGCCAAATCAATCCAAGCAAAACCTCAACTTTTATCACTTTACGAGTTAAGTGCAGATGCCTATTTGGAAGAGCTCGATACACTTTCCTCTTTTAAACAATTGCAGAAAGCTTATTTGTACAGAATCGACATTTACAATCAGCAAAGAGAGGGAATGATCCAGCAGTATAACCTGGATCAAATAACGTATGATAACGAAATATTGCAAAAAGAAAATTTACTTCAAAAAGAACAAATTCTGCGCCAGGAAGGCACTGCCAGAGCAATTGGGATTATTGCATTCTTTCTTGTCCTATTGCTCATTCTGGCTTATTTCCTGCTCAGAATGAGAATAAGATCCAATAAAAAATTGACCTTGTCCAATCGAGAACTGAACCAAACACTTGAAAATCTCAAGCAAACTCAATCCAAACTGGTACAGTCCGAAAAAATGGCTTCTCTGGGTACTCTCACAGCAGGTGTATCGCACGAAATAAATAATCCATTGAATTTTGTACAGGGCGCCTATGACGGATTGTCTGAATATTTTGATAAAAATAAAAGTACCGAATTTGAGAACACAGAAGCGCTACTCGATATCATCAAAACTGGAATTGAAAGAATTTCTAAAATTGTAAAAGGCTTAAATCAGTTCAGCAGGACCAATGAAAACATGAATGAAGCGTGTGACATACATTCTATATTGGATAACTGTCTCACTATCCTTCATGACAAACACAAAAACCGAGTGGACATTATCAAAGAATTTTCAACAGACGACTTATTGGTTATGGGGAATGTCGGCAAGCTGCACCAAGTATTTCTTAATATCCTTTCTAACGCTATCCAAGCCATTCCCAATGATGGTAAAATAATCTTAAAGACAAGGATTAAACAAAAATATGCACTCGTTGAAATTTTGGACAATGGTGTAGGCATCAGCCAGGATAACATCAAACAAATAACTGATCCATTTTACACAACCAAGCCTCCTGGAGAAGGAACAGGACTGGGCTTGTCCATATCGAACTCAATCATATTGGATCATGGAGGTGCACTTAAATTTGAATCTGAGGAAAAATTCGGGACCAAGGTCATAGTGGAACTTCCCCATAGTTAACTGTTTGAAGTGGGGGCTACAAAAGATTGAAGTCAGCCCTACCAACAAACGACACGGCAATGCGTCTCATATTCAACAAAAATCATTTATCTCGAATAGATTTGAACAAATCAGTTTATCAACTGGTTGAATCCGTAACAACAAGCAAAGTATTTTAACCATGGCTACAATGAATTCCAACACCCTTTACGATTTTGAGGCTATCACACTAAATGGCAAAACCAGCAGTTTAAAGGAATTTGAAGGAAAGACTATCGTGGTAGTCAACACTGCCAGCAAGTGCGGATTCACACCGCAATATGAAGGACTGGAAAAGCTCTATGAGGATTACAAAGACAAGGGATTAGTGATTTTAGGTTTTCCATGTAATCAGTTCGGTCAGCAGGAAAAGGGATCTTCAGAAGAAATCGAGGAATTCTGTCAAGTCAACTTTGGCGTTAGTTTCCCGATGTTTGAAAAGATAGACGTCAATGGACAGAATGCCCATCCCCTATTCAAGTATCTCAAATCACAGCTCTCTGGTGGCCTGTTGGGTAGTAAAATCAAGTGGAACTTTACCAAGTTTCTCATCGACAAGAACGGCAAACCTGTAAAGCGTTTCGCTCCTACTACTACACCGGAAAACATGGAAAAAGAGATCGTCAAGATTCTTTAAAAAACATACCTAAACTCATCTTTTCCATCCCACTCAAGTTCAAAAACATTGAGTTATTTTGAGGTCCAATGGATCAAGCACTAATCATTCAGAAAACAGTCGAATTTGTCAAGGAGGTTTTATCAGATGCTGAAGGAGGTCACGACTGGTGGCATGTTTTCAGGGTTTGGAACTTGTCAAAACGTATCGTCAAAACCGAAAATGTAGACCTTTTTATTGTTGAACTTGGCGCACTCCTACATGACATTGCAGATTCTAAATTTCACAATGGGAATGAGGAAATTGGCCCAATCAAAGCAAGAGGATTTTTAGAATCTTTGGCAGTTGAAGAAGCCATTATCGCACATATTGAAAACATCATCAAAAACATTTCCTTCAAAGGAGGAAACCAGGCGCAATCGTTTAGTTCCAAAGAACTGGATGTCATTCAAGATGCTGATAGACTGGATGCTATAGGGGCCATTGGTATAGCCAGGACGTTTAATTATGGCGGTTATAAGAACAGGGAGATTTACAACCCGGACATCAAACCGAACCTTAACATGACAAAGGAAGAATACAAGAACAGTACTGCCCCAACAATTAATCATTTCTATGAAAAGCTCCTCCTACTCAAGGATAGAATGAACACTGAAACCGGTAAATCCATGGCAGCACATAGACATCAGTTTATGGAGCGCTTTCTGGATGAATTTTATCGGGAATGGAATGGTGAGATTTGAAAGACATATAGCAAGCCAATTAAAGACCCTGATTAATTACTCATCCCACCATATCGTGAAAGTTATCCAATACTACGCCATGTGTACAACTGTGTCATAATTCCTTATCTTCAATTGACATTGTATAAACTGTCCATGGAAAAAATCCATTTCGATCAGATCAGAGACAACCTTTGTCAAGGAGATTCACAGATTCAAGCAGGCAAGATGATGAGTTCTGAAGCTATTGTTTATAAGCAAAAGGTTTTTGCGTTCTTTTCAAGAAATCATCAGATGGTTTTCAAATTGGGAAAGAACTATATTCCTCAGGATGAACATAGTGAAATACACGTGTTCAGCCCATTTAAAAACAAGAGACCTCTGACAGGATGGTTTGAAGTTCCTTATGAGCTAAAAGATCTTTGGCTATCCATGGCGATACAAGCGTTGGAAAAAATCAAGGCAGAATGAAACAATACTTACTCTTATTGAAAGGTAAAAAGGAATTGGATTACTCTCCACATGAGCTTCAAAGGAGAATCGAAGAGTACCGTGAGTGGATTTCAACAATCAAGGATCATTACATTTCAGACAATCGATTGGAAAAATCAGGTGCACACCTTACTGATACTGGCAATATCAAAACGGATGGCCCATTCCTGGAATCCAAGGAAATCATTGCCGGATTTATCATCCTGCAAGCGCCAGACCTGGAGAAAGTGACCCAGCTTGCTCAGTCCTCTCCACTTCTCAAATACTTCGAAATATATGTAAGACCCATGGTTATGAAGGAAGATTTTGATTAATCGAATGGAGCCAAATAAGCTCGATGATCAGCTGTTCAGACATAGCTACTCGAAGACAGTGGCTATTCTTGTCGGACTTTTTGGCTTGAAGGAGATAGCAACAGCTGAAGATATCGTACAGGATACATTGGTAGCTGCCCTTGAACAATGGAGCGTTCATGGTATCCCAACCAATCCGGATGGATGGATCATGGATGTAGCCAAGAAGAAAACCATCAATCACTTAAAAAGAACTCAATTATTCGAGACTAAAGTCGTCACCTCATGGATCGAATCTCAGCATACTGCTGAGGGAAATTCTGACGATAGCACATTGCGATTGATATTCGCCTGCTGTCACCCTGCTCTACCCATTGCCTCCCAAATCGCGCTTGCCCTCAAAACACTTTGTGGATTGAGTGTGCCAGAGATTTCACGTGCATTACTTACTTCTGAGGACAATATCAATAAACGACTGTATCGCGCAAAAGAGAAGTTCAGGACAGAACACATAGTTTTTACCGTTCCTGATGAAGATGAATTCGAATATCGAATTAACGGCGTTTGCAAAACGTTATATCTACTATTCAATGAGGGGTATTATTCACCGAACCATCAAGAGTTGATTCGAATGGATATGTGCTATGAGGCAATAAGATTGATCAAAGAAGTACATGATCAGTTTGAGGGAAATAGCAAGGTAAATGGACTCCTATCAATGATGTATTTCTCTATTGCGAGGTTTGAAAGTCGATTGAGTGCTGATCACACATTTATTTGCCTGCAAGATCAGGATCGCTCGTTGTGGGATCGGGAGCTCATTCAACTGGGCTTCAAGCACCTGAGCCATTCGATTGAGCAAACGCGACCTAACTCCTATCAGATCCAAGCCGGCATAGCTGCCGAACATTGTCTGTCACCCAGCTTTGAGAAGACCAACTGGCAAAGTATTTATGATCAATACACCTTGCTGGAGACCATTGAACAGAATGAACTGATTCAAATCAACAAAATCATTGCCTTCTTTTTTCTGGGGAATAAGGAATTGGCAATTGAAGAGCTCAAGCTTCTTAAAATAAAAGATCACATTAGGAGCTCCACATCCTACCTGCTAACTCTAGCTACCTTCTATAAACTTACAAACAATATGAAATTGGCTGAGGCCAATTTCGATCAAGCGCTCCAGCATGCTCAATCAGATCAGGAAAGATCAATGATCCAATCCAAATTGGATCAATTGAAACCAGACTCCAGATAATGCTTTAATCCGTTCACATACTTGACTGGTGCCTTTTTAAACTGAGGTTCAATCATAAATCTGTTCATCAGATTTCCCAACCAGCCATACTTCATTTGATATGAAAAAGTGAATGTCACTTGCGTACGATTTTGTTGCGGCTTCAACTCTAGTATTCCATTCATAAAATGACAAGGTGGGAGCATTTTTCCTCCAGTCACCTCCGCCACTATTTTTCTTCCTTCTTCCCACTCAACAACCTCTTCTTCCATAACACCTGTTGGCAACAACTGACAATATCTCCTGGCCCCCAAGGCTACCTCATCATTGATTGCGTGTGAAGCCTTGACCATCGGATGGTAAGCAGCGATGTTACCAAACTGCTTTACTACATTCCATACATTTACGGCACTAGCGTCAATAAGCACTTGTCCACTCAGTTGTATTGTTTTATTCTTTTTCATTGTGTTTTTTCTTACATGTCAATTGACTACTGATTAACTGGACACAATTGTTTTAATTTATTGAGGTAATCACATGGCAGCACATAGACATCAGTTTATGGAGCGCTTTCTGGAAGAATTTTATCAGGAATGGAATGATGAGATATAGCTGTAATTCTCTATAAAGTGAGCACATCGGGGTGAATTTTAAACTAAAGTCTGACAAGACAGGATGCACTATTCCTGGCTTGTCAGTTGATGGGTACATAACAACAATTGACCTGTCAACTGAAAAGGTCCAGTTAGAGCATAGCGAAGCTGGACATTTTCATCCAGTAAAACCTCCAACAACCTCTATGAAGGATTGGTACAACAAAACTGTTAGACGAAATAGATGCTGCTCCTTCTGCACAATTTCATATTAGCTATAGTTTTTGAAGACCGTTAGTATAATACCATATTAGCCAGATGGTTCATTCAGATAACATAATCAGGAGATAATCTCAAAACTTTAATCTTATGACCAAGAAACAAACAAAACGAATATTCCAAATAGTTCTTATTACTACATCCATTGGGTCGTTGTATTTCGTACCATGGCTTTTGGTAAAGGCCTGGATACTTCCGCTACCGGATACCGTTCAAGAACAGTTGGATGAGGCCATTGGGCATGGATTTGAAGGAATGATTGTTTATGTAGATCAGACAGGCCAACCACCGCAGCATTACGGTTCCGGCTGGCACAATCGAGAAGCTGAGATACCCGCTAAACCTAAAGCCCTATTTAAGATTGCCAGTATCTCTAAGCTTTATGATGCCGTGGCTGTTACCAAATTGGTAAGTGCCGGGCGGCTTTCTCTGGACAAAACAATCGCTGACTATTTACCTGAACTAGTTGGGAAAATCGAAAATGCTGATAAAATCACCCTGAGGTTGATGATTCAGCATAGAAGTGGCATGCCAAATTTTACGGATGCACCAGGTTTTTGGGCAGCACCCACAGAGACCTATGAAGAAAGTCTCGCATTGATTTCGGGTCTTCCCGCCAAGTTCGAACCCGGTGAAGACTATGAATATTGCAATACAAATTATCTCCTCATCAATATGATTATGGATGATGAACTAGGCTATGGTAATTTTCAATTCATTAAGGAAGAAATATTAAAACCGTTAAATCTTAACAATACATTTGCTTCACTCAGTGAAGTCAACATAGACGAAGTGATGAGTGGCTATCATGTAGGGTATCCACATGATTTAAAGACAAACGATTATGGCATGCATGCCACTGCAGAAGACGTGGGTACTTTTCTAAGGGCATTGAACGATGGATCACTGTTTGCGACGGGAGAGCAGGAAATATATGCGTCCGTTTATGAGTATGAGCATTCTGGTTGGGTTCCCGGCTACCAGAGTTTTGCCAAATACCATAAAGACCTTGATGCTGTCGTTATTCAATTTTATAGCACGTCTGATCCCGATCTATACAATTGGAACTTATCCGAAATCATCAATAATCGAATTGTCAAAATATTGAAAAGGCAATAAAACCACGCCAGTCTCAATTTAACTAAATCTCTATCATCATAAGTTTACAACATACAGCAATCAGGAGATCAAATGCCAAAAATTTATCAGGACGAAGAGGCCTGGCACACGATTTTTACCTTTTTAATAATTGTAACAACTTTGAATTCAGTAGTTCATTACCTCATTGTTTGAAGGTGATTTATGCAAGAGTTCGGTCTACCGTATGCAGCGTATGCTAAAAGAACCAGCATGCTCATTCCATTTCCAAAATTTAATAAGAAAACAAATAAGGAATTGAAATCTATTAATAGCTGATTTTCACTTAAACAGAGGAGTCATTCACGCCCGTTATTTTTTAATTATTTGTTACATGTAAATTTTGGTCAAGGAAAAGCCATTTTGATAAGTCAATCCATATTATTGTAAATGCTTCAATAGGCAGATATAATATAAATCGGGACGTCTCATCCCATATTGACTAATCGAAATGAAAATGAACAGGCAATCTTTATCGGCTACTACTCACGGCGATAAATGGCCTGTTTTTTTATGGGTACTGGTCCTCGTTTTGAGCGCTTCATGTCAGGTGCAACCAGTAGATTTCAACACTGATGTAAGACCTATTCTGAACAAAAACTGCATTGCTTGCCATGGAGGAGTAAAACAATCCGGTGGTTTTGGACTAATCTTTCGGGAAAATGCATTTGGTCAAACTGCAAGTGGGAAGTACGGCATTGTTCCCGGCAACATCGACAAAAGTGAGATGATTGCCAGAATTAATCACCTGGATCCTGAAATGCGCATGCCGCTCGGAAGGGAGCCACTCAAGCCATCAGAAATCGAAATACTTACACAATGGATCGACCAAGGAGCAAATTACGAAGAACATTGGGCCTATCAACTACCCAAAAAACCAGACATCCCCATTATGCCAAGCGATTGGGGAGAAAATGAAGTTGATGCATTCATTGCAAGCAAGCACAAAGAGCAAGGATTAAGTCCTGCTTCTGAGGCAAACCCATACGATCTCATTAGAAGACTCTATTTAGACTTGACGGGTGTACCGCCTACCCTTGATCAGGTAGCAGCATTTGTTCCCTCCAATTCTAACTTGACCTATGAGCAGGTCGTAGATGAGTTGATCGCCTCCCCCAGATTTGGAGAGCATTGGGCAAGTATGTGGCTGGATCTCGCCCGTTATGCTGACACCAAAGGATATGAAGCTGACCGTAGACGAGAAATCTGGAAATACAGAGATTGGGTCATCAAGGCATTGAATGACGACATGCCTTTTGACCAGTTTACCATTGAGCAGCTGGCCGGTGACTTATTACCCGATCCCACAGCTGATCAACTGATCGCAACAGCATTCCATCGCAATACGCTCAACAATGATGAAGGAGGAACCGACAATGAAGAGTATCGTATCTCAGCAGTAATTGACAGGGTCAATACCACATGGGAGGTGTGGCAATCCACTACGATGAGCTGCGTACAGTGTCATAGCCATCCCTATGATCCTATCAAGCAGGATGAATACTATCGGTCGTTTGCTTTCTTTAATCAAACAGCCGATTGGGATGTGCCTTCAGAAACTCCGGTGTACCGCACTTTCAAAGAGGAGGATGAGACTCAGTTAAATACTATCAGAGATTGGATTGAAATCCATTCAAACTCAGAGGAATCCAATAAATGGGAGCGCTTTATGCGGATTGCAGAGCCGATGCTCCGGGCAGAGGATTTTGATGAAACACTGAATGTAACACACTACAACCGCGCTAATCAGGATCATATGATGATCAGCGACAAGTCGCTAATCAAAATTGAAGATGTTGCATTGTCTAAATTTGACCGCATTTATATCAGATATCGACAGGGAGATGATAAAAAAGCAACCCTCAAAATCAGATGCAATGATCCAACTGGTGTGATAATCGGTCAAATAGCACTTGGTAAAACATCATGGTTTGAATTTCACCCCATTTCAATTAATACGGAACTGAAAAAGGCGGATCTATATTTCGATTTTGGTAGTGAAGATGCATCATATGGTGCCATCCTTGACGGATTTTTGATTGGAGAGAAACTCCCTGAGACAGAGGAGAGACAAGACAAGGAGTATTATGCAAAGATTGATCGGATTTTAAATACATCACCCTTAAACACCACTCCCATCATGGTTGAAAAACCGAAAAGCCATGACCGGGTCACCCGTGTTTTTGATCGCGGCAATTGGCTGGTGCCAGGTGATACTGTTGGGCCCGGCGTACCCGCGATTATGGGTTCAAAGACACAAACATTCAAAGACCGGCTTGACCTTGCTAATTGGTTGGTAGGTGATGACAATTCATTGACTACCAGGGTAATAGTCAACAGGTTCTGGTCGAGAATTTTCGGACGAGGCATAGTTGGAAGTGTTGAGGATTTTGGCACTTTAGGTGAAGCTCCTTCGCATCCGGCCTTATTAGATTGGTTGGCTGTTTCATTCAAAGAAGATTATAATTGGAGTATCAAGCAGTTGTTAAAAACGATTGTGATGTCTGACACCTATCGTCAGAGTGCTGTTGCAACTGAGGCAATGAGGGCTAAGGATCCTAATAACATATGGCTATCAAGAAGCCCACGAGTGCGGCTAAGTGCAGAGCAAATAAGAGATCAGGCCTTGGCAGTCTCAGGCCTGATTAGCTATAAGATGTATGGTCCAAGTGTAATGCCTACACAACCCGATGGCATATGGAACATTGTATACAGTAATGACAAATGGGAAACGAGTGAAGGTGAGGATGCATACCGAAGGGGCTTATATACCTTCATGCGACGTTCAAGTCCCTACCCTTCATTCATATCGTTTGATGCTTCCGAAAGGGAAGTGTGTTTATCCCGCAGGATCAACACGAACACTCCTTTACAGGCATTGGTTACTTTGAACGACCCTGTCTATGTGGAGGCTGCCAGAAATCTGGCAAGGAAGGTCATGGAGATAGAGGGCGATAGGCAAACAAGAGCAGAGGCTGCCTATGAAATGGTGATGGGAAAACCTCCTAAACCAGATAAATCAGCCATATTGACTAAACTATTGAATGATACCCAAACCTACTATGCTACCCATCAATCTGAAGCATATGAGCTAGCAAAATCCAACAACATAGAATTGTCTTCATTTGTAGTGCTGGCCAACGCATTGATGAATACTGATGAATTTATTGTAAAGAACTAGCATGGACTTATTTAACGAAGCACGGGTAAGAAAATTAGAGTACACCACAAGGAGACACTTCCTCAAGAAATGTAGTACCGGACTTGGAGGGTTGGCGCTATCAACACTCTTTCCCCCCAATGCTTTGGCAAAAAGTCCTTTTGTTCAGGAGCCAGTCCTACCTCATTTTATTCCCAAAGCCAAACGAGTGATTTACTTACACATGGCTGGGGCACCTTCACAACTTGAGCTGTTTGACTACAAACCCGAATTAGAAAAACTGCACGGGAAAGATTGTCCTCCTTCACTGCTGGAAGGCAAAAGATTTGCCTTTATCCAGGGTGTCCCGCAGATGTTGGGACCACAACATCAATTTCGACAGCATGGTCAATCTGGCACTTACCTTTCGGACGCCCTTCCACACTTCAAGGAAATCATTGATGATGTAGCAATCATTAAATCGATGCATACCGATGAGTTCAATCACGCACCTGCTCAATTATTCTTACAAACGGGAAGCGCCAGAGTTGGCAGACCCAGTATGGGAGCATGGGTGACCTATGGGTTAGGTTCTGAAAATGAAAATCTACCTGGCTACATGGTGTTGGTTTCAGGTGGTAAAAATCCAAGTGCAGGAAAGAACGCATGGGGAAGTGGTTTTCTACCTTCTGAATATCAAGGAGTTCAATGCAGAAATTCCGGTGACCCGATTCTTTATGTCTCAAACCCTGATGGCATGAGTAGAAATATTCGGCGGCAATCTTTGGATGCAATCAATGCGATCAATGAACAGCAATATGAAGAATTTCAGGATCCGGAAACATTGTCCAGAATAGCTCAATACGAGATGGCTTTCAACATGCAGGTATCGGTACCAGAAGTGATGGACATCAGCAAAGAACCGAAGTATATTCAGGAAATGTACGGGGCTGACCCTAATCAGTCTTCCTTCGCTAATAATTGCCTGCTGGCTAGACGATTGGCAGAACAAGGTGTTCGGTTTATTCAACTGTATAATTGGGGCTGGGACATGCACGGTGACAATCCAGCGAATTCTGTAAATGAAGGATTGGCCGACAAAGCAAAAGAAATCGACCAACCCATGACTGCCCTGATCAAAGACCTAAAGCAACGCGGATTACTGGATGACACGCTGGTCATTTGGGGTGGTGAGTTTGGCAGAACGCCGATGCGTGAAAACCGGGGTGGAGTAGTCATGCCCTATTATGGTCGAGATCATCACACAGAAGCCTTCTCAATCTGGATGGCCGGAGCAGGCATTAGAGGTGGCATCTCCTATGGCGAGACGGACGAAATTGGCTACTATGGCATCAAGGACAAAGTACACGTTCATGACCTCCAGGCAACCATTTTGCATCAGCTGGGGCTAGATCATGAAAAATTTACCTATCCTTTCCAGGGAAGAGATTTTAGACTTACGGATGTGCATGGACACGTGGTAAAAGACATTTTGGCATAAAAAAGGGCCTGGCCACTCCTGACCAGACCCACACCAAACCAAAACTCACTCAACTTCGCAACCTTTCTTGCTTGTTGTCTATAAGACGTGTGAATTCTCAAATTCTTGCCCTGCTTAAGCTTATTTAACCAGTTTTAACATTTAACAAACCTGCGTTCATTAAGTTTATTTCTTTCTAAACTTGTGAGATGAAGAAGCTGAAAATGGAAACGGGGGTGCTTGTAGGCATCATTGCGATTACCATCAATATCATTACGGTAACGGTCTATGTCTACCAAACCAGCATCATGCAAAGTCAGCAACACGCCTCAGTCTGGCCATATCTCGAATGGAATGCTGCTTACAATCAGATGGACGGGTTCACACTGAAAGTAAGCAACAAAGGAATAGGCCCTGCGCTCATCAAACAGGTCAACATGTCGATCGGTGGTGAGGAAATCAATACGTTGGACAGTCTATATATGCGCGTGTTAGGAACCACATTCTTTCCTCATTTGGAAGGATCAATAGACAACCGTGTGTTACCGGCTGGACAGTCCGTAAGGTTAATCGTATCCACCGATCCGCTATGGTCTGAGAAATTTTATTACCAATTACTGGAGGTCCCATTTGAAATGGAGATTTGTTATGAATCCATCTATGGTGATCAATGGACATGTAAAGGAGTTGAGGTGGTTGAAAGTAAATGTGACTGAAGAATGTAATAAATTAGCAGACATGTCCATCAACAATGCATCTGAATTACGCGGAATGCAACTGGCTAGTGAGGCAGTTGCTAAAACGCTAAAGGAAATGACGACCTATGCAACGCCAGGTATGTCTACTAAGGAATTAGATGATTTCGGTGCGTCCATTCTTGCGCATTATGGTGCCAAGTCTGCCCCACTGCTCACATATGGATTTCCTGGCTGTACCTGTATCAGTGTCAATGAAGAGTTCTGTCATGGGATTCCATCGACCAAAAGGATTCTGCAAGAAGGTGACCTGGTCAACATTGATGTTTCAGCAGAACTGAATGGATTCTGGTCCGACAATGGGGGTTCGTTTGTGCTGGGGGAAGATACTATGGGCCATCAAAGCATTGTTGATGCCAGTAAAATGGTCCTTCAAAAAGCATTGGACAATATCAAAGGCGGTGTGCGAATTTCTGATGTAGGCCACCTCATGGAAACAGAAGCCAAAAAACATGGGTTTAAGGTGATCAAAAATCTGACCGGCCATGGTGTAGGCCGTAGTTTGCACGAAGAACCAAGTGAAATTGCCAACTATCGAGACCGGTTCAACCGAACAAGATTTAAAAAGAACTCTGTGGTGGCCATCGAGACTTTCATTGCGGAAAAATCAACATTGGCTATGACGCTTCAAGATGGCTGGACGATGATTGGTAACCGTGGTGGCCTGATGGCACAACATGAGCATACCATTATGGTGACTGATGGTAAGCCAGTGGTCTTTACAGAAGAGAATGGTGTTTTGGATTAGCGCTCCAAATCAAGCTACATTTTCTAGCTCGCTTGATTGAAGTTGCTTATCCAACTTAAAGTACGATACCGAGTCCAATAGTTTTTCTGTCCGTCTTGTCAAAATCTTAGAATTATTGGTTAACAAATTGGATGATGCTGCATTTTGTTGACCAGCAATGTTCAATTGCTGTATGGCTTGATTGATCTGTGAAATACCATTGCTTTGTTCCTGACTAGACTCAGATATCTCACCAATAAGCTTCATCGTTTCCTCAACTTCAATGGCATATTCAAAAACGGAAAGGGATAAACTTAAAGCCCCGGCGTGGTTTTTAGCTACGCGGGGGCTTTGGATTCGATCACCTACTCATAACTAATCACTTCAGCCGTAGGCATTGCATATGCTCTTTTGGCTGGTTGGTATGAAAACCAGGCGCCAAGTACCACAACGGCTATCAACCAAAACAGAATTCCCCATTCGGAAATTCGGAGTACCAGCGTGGATTCAAAGAAGAGTTCGAAAAACTCATTACCCAGGTACCAACTCACGGGAAATGAAAGCAGAATGGCCAAAAACCAGCTAAGCAGTCCTACCACCAAGCCTTCGGAGACAATAATTTTCCTTAGCTGAGCTTTCTCAATGCCAACAGCCTGGAGAATTCCTATCTCTCTTTTTCTTTCAGATACATTGATATTGAAGCTTGTTGCCATGCCCATCCCTCCTACTACTATTACAAGAAAGGTCATAACCAACAGCATCATCATAATGATGACTAAATGCTCTACGACAAGTTTTTTGTAGACACTTTTCGGTGTACTACCCACTACAGTGATCCCGGCTTGTTGTAAGCTTCCTTCTACTGCTCGGATCATCTGACGAATCGATGCATCATTTCTATCATTAGCCTGTAAACTGATTTGATTGACCTTCGAGGAAATGCCCAAGTGCTGATTGACTTGGTCATTGGATAAGAAAAGGCCAGACGGAGAGAATAGCTCATTAACAATCCCCACTATCTCATACGTCTCCGTTTTCCCTTGCAAAACCAACTCAATGGATCGACCAATGCCCAATTGTTCATAGTCACTCAACAGTACCTTGTTGACCACCACTTCAGTCTTACCCGCTTCAAACCATCTACCCTGTACCAGCTCAGGCCGATACAATTCAGCGGCTATAGGAAGTGACCTTACTTTGAATGACCTACTGTTCAACTGATTACTTTGCATCGTGGATCCCCAATAAACATTACCGGTTTCATAGCTCGCTACTGAGGAGACTGACTTAATCAATCTGTCCAAATCTGTTTGAAGTACCGGTTGTTTCAGTCCAATCACCACATCCTGTCCTTGCTGATCAAAGTTTTTATTGATAGATGATGTGGTTGACTTTCTAAGGTTAAAACTCGTGATAAAAATGGCTCCACCCATGGCCAGACAGAGGACAGTGAGTATCAAACGACCTTTCCGCCGAAAGGTATTGCGAATGGCAAATGTGAGAGATGATGAAAGGTTCAACATATCCAGCAACTGTCTCAGTACTGATTTTTCATTTAAGGCCGACTCCTCAACCCCTGCATTATTCAACGAATGATGAATCGATACCCTGCTTGCTCGGTAAATAGGAACAAAGGACAAAACCAAGGGTAAAAGCATCCCTGTACCAATGATAAGCAGATAGACACTCCACTCAATACTTACATCATACAATGTGAAATTGAGCAAACTGGCATTGAATTCAGCAAATTTCCAACCTGCAAACAAGCCGAGTGGCATTGCAATCAATAACGCCAGGACAGACATGATCCCAATGATCATCAGGTAAATCATAGTTATTTGACCAGTACTGGCACCAGTCGCTTTCATCAGCGCAATCTGTCTGATCTCCTTTGACATCACCGCTGATATCATATTGATCACCAACAAACTGCTCAACCCTAGCGTCAATAGTCCAAAAAGTAGCACCAGAAACATCAATGCGTTCATCTGCCGTTGGTGCATGTGAACCCCCGGCTTAGGAACTTCAGTTCTGATGACCTTCACCCCTTGCGCCTCAAACCATTTTTTTGTGGTCAGCACCTGATCATTGATGATGTTCTCATCCAATTTTCCCTCAGCGACTGTTACCATCAATCTATTGAGTTTCTGTGACATCACAGCTTCGGGCAATGCTTCCATTGAAAGGTACCCATAAAGCATTCCTTCCATCCACGATGGTGCGACTCCAGGATCATGACTCAATCCGCTCAATTCTAAATCCAAAGTCTCCCAACCAGGAATCACCAGCTGATGTTGCTGCCCTACTGACAGCTCCATGATCTTTTGTCCCTCTCTCTCAATCAACCATTTATTGGAAGTTCCTGGCCAAGATCCCTGATCCAAATTGAATGTATTGATCCGTAGATCATCAAAACTCTCCACCAAAAACAACAGCACCGGAACAAATTCTCCACCCTCCTTTTTCAATCGGGCTTTAATGGCTGGACGAATTTCCACAAACTCTATGTTAGGCTTTTCTGCCAACTCATTTCTCGATTGCTTAGTCACCGAATCGAGTTCGATGTAAAATGAGGCAGGATTTGTATTGAGATAATTGGTAGCGAGGTTTTTATCCAAAACGCTCTTGGCAAAAATCAACATTGCTACGGCAAAGACACCTAGCACGATGGCCGTCATAACGGTCAGTGTTCGACCTTTTTCCCGCAAAAGGTCTCTTCCTACTTTTTTTAATGCTGTAGTTCTCATACCAACACCTCCCTACGATTGTCAACTGTCTGAACCTTTCCATCTTCTAACCAAATTCTGCGATCATGCGAAGTAGGCAGTTGCTGCTCATGGGTTACATAAATGATCGTCTTCCCATCAGCATGTAGTTGATCAAACATCTGATGAATCATGGCAGAATTTTGACTATCCAGATTTCCGGTAGGTTCATCTGCTACAATCACTGACGGATCATTCGCCAGTGCTCTGGCAATCGCCGTTCGCTGTTTCTCTCCACCTGAAAGTGTATGGGGAAACTTATTGGCCAGGTGGTCAACACCTACCTGTTCCAATAAGTCTTGTGCTCGTGCTTTGCGCTCTCTTTTAGGAATGACGCCTACAAACTCCATGGGAAGTATGATGTTTTCAAGTACTGTGAGTGTTGGCATCAGTTGGAAAAACTGAAATACAATACCTACTTGTTTTCCACGCCATCGAGCCAGCTGCACTGAACTCAGACTGTGCACAGGCACCTGGTCCACCCATATTTCTCCATTGCTGGGTTGATCTATTCCTGAAAGGATATTGAGCAATGTGGACTTACCACTTCCCGAAGCACCCTGGATCACGGTAAAACTCCCTTTCGTAAGGTCAATATCAATTTGATTTAAGACCTGGTGCCCTGAGCCAGCAGCCGAAAATGACTTACTTACTTGAATTAGCTGAATAAATGATTGACTTGTTTTCATTGTCATTGAAAATTGAATTTTAGACAATGATAGCTGTCCGCATTACTGAAATCGACCAGCTAGATAGTCTCGGACTACATTTAGCATAATAATCTGGTAATCAGCTGATTAATTAAGTCCAGCTCGGTACTCGGACGGAGTTAGACCTGTGATTTTCTTGAATATCATATTGAAAGAAGACTTGCTGGTGAATCCGGAATCCAAGGCAAGTGCAAGCAAAGTGTACTGTTGATTACTGTCTTCTTTCATCAGGGTCTTTACATGTCTGACCCGATAATTGTTGATGAACAAATAGAAATTCATCTCAAAACCCTGATTGATCAGATGAGACAGTTGGTTGCGTGACATACCAAACTGTTGAGCGAGATCATTTAGCGTCAATTCCGAATTCAGAAAAGATTGTTGCTCAGTCATGAATTGCTCCAATTGCGATTTTTTCTCTGTCAAATCAATCATACTTCCCTCTTGAATTTCCTTAACCTCCTTTACTGTTTCTAACCTACGCTGATTGAGTGCCTTATAAGTAATGACATAGAGCATCACTGAAAAAAATGATGGAATGATCAAGCTGAAATGATCAAACGTCCCGGCATGAATGATACCCGTTAGTACAACCATTAACAAAACAAGGATCATTAGGAAGATGATCATAAATGTCTTGATCCAACTTGCGTCGTAATCGTGGTAATCTGATTGAGTGCTTTCTAGTCTCTGAACATATTGCCTATTCAGCCCTGTCAGTTTAGGTAGATAATTCAAAAACTGTAGTATCAATCCTACCCATACAAAAACAGTCAGTACAAGCGGATTGCTATAAAGAAATTTGAAATACAGTGTTTCCTGTCCGAAGAAATTGGTTGGTATAAAAGACAGAAAAAACAGCAAGAAAGGTAGGAAATGAATAAGATCAACCCAGGAAAACCTGATCTCCTCGTGTACAATCTTACGGAAATGAAAAAACAGTAGTGGACTGATCAAGAATAGAAACGGCTCAGCAATGATGAAAGGGGTTTGGATATGATCTCCCACCACATCACCGAAGTAGAACCCATGTGAAATGATCAAAGAAAAACAAATGACCAGAGGAATCAGTGACGGGACACTGGTGCGCTTTTTGCCAGCGAAAAGCACCACAGCAAAAACACCATGCACAATACCCGCATCAATGATAAGTCTGGCTAATTGTTCAAGCATAGCTTGGATTGTGTTCCATTTAGCTAAGTTATTTACTAGGGATATATAACCTTATATTTGTTAAGTGAAAAAATTGTACGTAATCGCGGGACCAAATGGAGCTGGCAAAACTACACTTTCATACACCATTCTACCCGAGATATTTGAATGTGACGAATTCATTAACGCTGATGAGATAGCAAGAGGAATATCTCCTCTAAATCCGGAAAAAGCAGCCATTAGAGCAGGAAGATTGATGATTGAACGGTTAAATGAATTAATCGTAAATAAGGAATCCTTCGCTTTTGAAACTACATTATCTTCAAGAGCATACCGTCAATTAATAAATAGGGCCAAATCATTGGGTTATGATGTTACACTCCTTTTTTTGTGTCTTGAATCAGTTGAATTGGCAATTGAGCGCGTCAAAACAAGAGTTCTTGAAGGTGGTCACGACATTCCTACTGAAGTCATCAAAAGAAGGTATTTGAATGGAATTACAAATTTTTTCACCATCTATCAACCTTTGGCAAATAATTGGGTTGTTGTTGATAATTCAAGTGACAAATTTGAATTTATTGCCCAAAGTAATAATGGTAAATTGAACGTTAGTAATAAAAAGAAATGGTCTGATTTAAATGAAAAATATGGAATCTGAAAAATCTATGGAGGAATTGAAAGATCAAGTGAGCAGGGGATTAAAAGAGGCATATCGTAAGATGGCAGATTTTAAAAAAAGGAACAATAGTCCTATGATTGTTTCAAGAGATGGCAAGATTGTAAGCATTCCTCCCGAGGAAATACCCCCGACAACAAGCGCCAAAAACGAATAGAATTAAATGATTAGGATTACCAATTCATCATTTCTCTAATCTTTCTTGATAAAGATAAAATCGCCTCCCTCATCACCAGTATCCATGATCACCCCCTCTTGCGGCACTGTCAAGCTGTTGTTCAATACACTTCGTCTGATCATTGTAAACAAATCACCCGATGCAATGAACTTTTTATCGTTTTCTTCCAGGTACTTGGTTAGGTACCTAAAAAACACCGAGTTGTCCGGGACAGTGGACATGGTCCCTGAAGTAATAGCTCGACGGCTTGGCATTCTATACAATAGCTGAATATCAATACTTGCATTTCTGATCTCACCAGAACCTCTGGTTTTGAAAATTCCACCACTGAAACACGCATCCGAAATCAGTAGGGTATGCGCTGTGTTGATTCCTCTAATCTGTTCCCTCAAATCACTGTTGGAAAGCCAATTGGCAGGATTTTGCGCATCAGCATCCACTGGCCACCAGTACCCCTGTTCGACCTCCTTATCCCAAACACCATGTCCTGCATAGAAGATCAAAAGGTTGTCTTGCGATCTCAGCTTTTTTCTCAAATCAAAGAACACCCTGAATATTTCATTTCGGTCGGCATTCTCCAGAGTGATCACATTCTCAGGTTTGAAGATGTAATGATCCGTTAAGATTTGTCTCATTTTGGACACATCCTCAACCGGCTTGTCAAGATCGAGCTCATCATCATAGTAGTCAGCATTACCTATGAGTAAGGCATAATATTGACCTTCTTCCAGCTCTTGATCTTCATCCTGAGATTTGGATTCTACTACTTCCTTTGATAAGGGTATGGAAGCTGTTGCTCTTAAACTTCTAATAGCCTTCAATTCGTCCTGAATAATCTTGGGCGTTTCAATCACCCCAATATCCCAGCCTTCACCCTGATCTGTTTGTGCCAATGCCTGACACATCATTACTTGATCAAAAGGAGTGAAACTATACGATTGAAAGAGTGGAAAATCTCTTAGATATATTGGATAAGACCAGTTGCCGTTATCATCCTGCTTTACCATGTAAAATGCCTCTTCGCCCTTCTTTTCCTTGGTTCCTCGAATGATCACAGATGTTGGACCCAGCCCAATCACTTCTGAAATTTCATACATCTCCTGTATGGTGATAATCTCGCGCTCAGCAAACAACTCCCCTGAAAGTCTTGAAAACGTATTCTTTTCTTTTACCGCTGGTTTTGGTAAATACATATATTGATTGTCACTGGACAAACTAGGTGCAACTTCTGTCCAATGATGATCAGCCCCATCATGAAGAAGATGCGGAAACGACCAAACGCCATCATTGTACTTACTGATGTAAGTTTCTGCACTCCCTGGTTTATGCACCAATACCAATAGTATTTCATTATCCAGAGAAAAACGGAAATGCAAATCACCAACATCAGGTGAGAGCATGCTGAGCAGCAATTCAGTCAGTTGATTAGGCGATTCTACCCACTCTCCTTCGCTCCATTCCATTCTCTTTATTTTAAAAGTTCTGCTACCTACATCAAAATCAGAAAACATGATAGACGAGTCAGGCAGCATAACCGGAGTGGTTTGAAGAGCTTCAGTATTGATCAATTCGGGGAAACTGATCTGAGCTTGAGCTGATGTGAGAATCAAAAGTAAAATCGCTACTACCAAATGTCTCATTGTGTGAAAAGATAGCTAAAAGTTGGGTGAAATGTCGATAACGAATTATGCAGATGGGTTATTCTCGTTCACCAGTGCTCCTTATATCAATAGAACTCATTTAAATCAAAAAGAGCTAAGACTACTAGCCAACAAAATAGCGGGGTATGTTTATCTTTCGTATTTGAAAAAGCACCCCGCGATTTTTTATGAAAACCTTATTACTTAGCCTTCTAGTAGTCTTTTTTTCCATTTCGCTGTTCGCACAACAGGTCAACCCCAATCCATGGGTAGTAAAGACCGATGAAAATGCGGAAATCACTTATCAAAATCCGATCATTCCTGGGTTTTATTCAGATCCTTCTGTTTGTCGGGTAGGTGATGATTATTACTTAATCACCAGCACATTCCAGTATTTTCCGGGTGTGCCCATTTTTCACAGCAAAGACCTAGTCAACTGGCAACAGATTGGGCATGCCATCCATAAGAAGGAACAGATCCCTGAGAACCTCAATATTTTCGCCGCAACGCTGAGGTACAACGATGGTACATTCTATATGATCACCACCAATGTGAGTACCAAAGGAAACTTCTATGTGACTGCAACCAATCCGGCTGGCCCCTGGTCCGACCCTATCTGGATAGACGCACCTGGAATCGATCCCGACCTATTCTTTGATGATGATGGCAGAGCTTATGTGATCTCCTCTCCTTTTGAATTGATGGAGATTGACATCAAAACAGGAAAGTTATTGAGTGAGAAAAAGAAAGTATGGAACAGTACCGGAGGTCGCTATCCGGAAGCTCCACATATCTATAAAAAAGACGGTTTCTACTACCTGATGGCGGCTGAGGGAGGTACTGAGGAAGCCCATCACATTACCATTGCGAGAAGTCACAATATCTGGGGACCGTATATTGACAACCCAGCCAACCCTATCGTCTATCATGCTAATGTGGCAGGCATGGGAATACCGATTGGAGGTGTTGGACATGGCGATATCATCCAGGCGCACGATGATAGCTGGTGGATCGTTTTCCATGGCTACCGCAGTGTTGCTGGCTATCCACCCCATCATACGCTGGGCAGAGAAACATGTCTTGCACCTGTCACCTGGACAAAAGGCACCTGGCCTGTCGTAAACGGAAATGGTACAGTCAATATTGATATGCGAGTGCCTACACTACCTCAAAAGCCTTTTGAACCTAAACCTGCCAGAACTGAATTCAACGAAGCACTAGGATTGGAATGGAACTACAAGCAGCCCCCGAGTGAAGAAAACTATTCCCTTAACACGAAAAAAGGAACACTGACACTCAAAGGCGCTGCACTCAAACTAGGCGATGAGGGAAATCCCACTTATGTAGGGAGAAGACAGACCAATATCAAATTCTCAGCTAGTACCAGTATCCAATTTGATCCCAAAAATGAAAACGAGGAAGCCGGCCTGATCCTTGAAAACAACAACTCTCATTTTGACATTATGATCTCGACTAAGAATGAGCAGAGATATCTGGTGGTCAAACTGCAGTTTGGTCAGACCACCTTTATGTCGGATGAGTTTGCGCTTGAACCTGGTCCAGTAGATTTGAAAGTAGAAAGTACCGGGCCTGAATACACATTTTCATTCCGTCAAGGAAACAATGACTACCAGCAAGTACAAAAAGCAGATGCCAAGTTCCTGAGCACAGAGACCGTCGGTTGGTTCACAGGAGTCTACGTTGGGTTGTACGCAACAGGAAATGGAACGACATCTAAGGCTGATGCAGTCTATGATTGGTTTGAGTATGTAGGAAATAATTAATTCATACGTTGGCAATAGATGCCGTCATCGCAACGTAACGCGGCGATCAGCGATATTGGTAATTTCTTCAATACGCATGCTAGGACGTATGACTTAAATATTGAATATGATCAACCATCTTGAAGTGTACTACGACAAACAACCAGAACCAAATCGGGGTTGTTTGCTAGCACTCCGTAAAATCATTTTGGACCAAGACCCACACATTACTGAAACTCAGAAATGGGGTATGCCTTGTTTCTGTTATGGTAAAAAACCTTGCCTATATCTCTGGGTAGACAAGAAGACCAAAGAACCCTATATCCTGGTGGTTGAAGGTAAGCTCATTCGTCATCCCCTTCTGGAAGAAGGAGATCGGGCTAAAATGAAAATCTTTCGAGTCAACCCTAATGAAGATTTACCCCTTGAGTCCATTTATGAATTGCTGAACGAAGTTTTAGCAATCTGTCGTGCTCGATAAGTCATATTAGACACTTGTTCACCGCAAGAAACCCTTCTACTTTGCATCTAAAGTGCTAGCAAATCGGATTGACTATGAGCAACAAGGTAATAGAGACTGAAAATTACAGCGTTAGAACAGTTTGGATACACTGGGTGTCAGCACTTCTCATCTTTGGGCTGATTTACACCGGAATCAATATGGAGCATGGAGATCACAATCTTCAAAAATTCAACCTTTACAAAACCCATTTTACATTCGGTATTACCGTTTTCCTGCTAACTATCTGGAGGACAATTGCACTCATGTCCGATGTGCGGCCCACCCCCTTGTACAAGGAGAAGTCTTTTCATCAACGCTTCATCTCATTTGTTCACTATGCTTTTTATGTAGTGATCATATGGATGTGTATTTCTGGAATTGCATCGCTCTTTCTGGAAGGCATTTTTCCGTCTCTGATTAGCGGCAAGTTTGAAGAGCTACCAGAAATAGTAGCTGACGGGTTTCATCCCATCATGTTGTCTCATCACATTGTTGCCAAACTGGTATTTCTACTACTCATCTTTCACATCGTCGGATTTATGATTCATTTAATCCGTAAGAAGGAAAATACCTTTAAGCGCATTTGGTATAAGTAATCCTGCTGTTAAAACATAATTACCCCCTGAGACGACTGTTACTGTATGATTGAAAAAGTACTTAAGAAAATACTCAATCGCGGGAAAATCATTCACAAGGAACTCATCGCTACAGATGTCTATTCTTTTACGATTCAAAGTCCCAAGATCCAGCATATCAAATACTTGACTGGACAGCACATTCGGGTATTTTTTGGGGACAAGTCTGACGTTTCTGGTAAAGACAACATACGTACCTACTCCATATGGGAAATCAATCACGAAAAAGGCACTATTCGGGTCGGAGCTTGCTGTCACACAAGTGGTCCAGGTAGCCATTGGATTAAAGAAATCAAAGTAGGTGATGAGGTATTCTTTTCGAGCCCGAAAGGTAAGTTCACGCTTGATACGTCATTCGATAAGTATATTTTCTTAGGTGATAGTTCAGCACTGGCTCATCTTTATGAACTACATCGAAATCTACCTAACGGTAAAAAAATCAAAGGCATTATTTATGCTAACCAAAAGAATGATCTATTTCCTGATATCAAAGGAACCATGCCTTTTGCATTCTATGAATTTGAGGGAGACCTATCTTCCGGCATCATCAATCTATTAGCAGATGGCATGACGATTGATGATTCGACTGTGGTCTACATCGGTGGTGATGGGCGAGTTTGTGTTGCACTCAATAACAATCTGATCAGGGAAAAGAAAATGAGCCGAAAGCAAATCAAGACAAAACCCTTCTGGATGCCCGGCAAAAAAGGACTGGAGTGAAGAATGCCCTTTTCTTCAGGGCTCCTATGCGTCTCCCAAAACCCTGAACTAGAGTGTATTCGATATTTTTTAAGTAATTTCTAATCTTGAAATGTTAGAAAAGACCTATGAATCACTATATCACACTCATCGTATTAGTCATATGCGTCATTTTTTATCACTCATGCTCTCAGCCTTCTAAAGGAGAAATCCTTTACAATAATTCTTGTGCTGCATGCCATAGCGACAATGGACTTAGTCGAGCACCAGGCTGGATACATTTAAGTGCCATGACTCCAAGGAGTATCGTGGCTGCCTTAGAAACTGGCAAGATGCAGGTCCAGGGAGACTCCCTTAGCAAAGAAGAGAAAATAACATTGGCTCAGTTCATTACAGGTCGGTCCTATATAACTGAACGTCGACCGCTGGACTATTGTAACAGTGATGAACCCATTGGCGAGGTGAAACACTTTGGATGGGGAGGAAACGCCGAAAGCACAGGGTGGATAGCAGATTCCATCGCACAACTATCAAAAGACCAGGTACCAAATTTGAAACTCAAGTGGGCATTTGGATTTGAGGGCGGTACCATTTCAAGATCAAAACCCACGGTTATCGGTAACTATCTCATATTTGGCAGTCAGTTTGGGGAGGTGTATTGTTTGAACAAGGAAACTGGATGCGTCAGATGGATGTTTGAGGCAGACGCAAATGTCAGGGGTGGAATTGCAATCAGTCAAGATATTGACAATGAGAAAAGCGTGTACCTGGCAGATTATGGAGGCAATACCTATGCCCTCAAAGCAAACTCTGGTGAACTCATATGGAAAACCAATGTGAAAAACGATCCTAACAACGCCGTAACTGGAACACCAGCATATTTCGATAGCATAGTCTACGTCCCCATGACTTCTATGGAAGTGGTGACGGCAGGAAACGATTATTATGAATGTTGTTCCTCTTCTGGTCAGCTAGTTGCTATAAATGCAGTCTCTGGAAAGGAAGTTTGGCGTCATCGCGTAGAGAAGGCGGCTACTGAACAAGGTGTCAACGCCGTGGGCGTAAAAAGATTCGGACCCTCAGGGTCCCCTGTCTGGAGTAGTCCTACAATAGATACGAAAAGAGGCCTCATTTATATGGGTACCGGAGAAAACTACTCAAACCCAACTAGTACAAGTTCTGATGCCATTCAGGCGCTTGATCTAAAAACCGGTGAATTGAAATGGAACTATCAGGCCACCAGTAAGGATGCCTATATCGTAGCATGCACCGAACCCAACGCTGCTAATTGTCCAGATCCTCCAGGACCGGATGTAGATTTTGGAATGGCTCCCCTTCTCACCACTCGCATGGACAGCACTGAAGTACTAATCGTCGGACAAAAGTCAGGTGTTGTGCATTGTCTAAACCCTGATACTGGAGAGCCCATTTGGAAAAAACGAATTGGTAGAGGCGGTGCACTAGGTGGTATTCACTGGGGCATGGCCACAGATGGCAAACTGGTCTATGCACCCAACTCAGATTGGCTTGAATATGGAAGTGACCCAGCATTCGACCCAAATCCGGGACTCTTTGCACTGGACATGATGACTGGTGATATTGTCTGGCAATCTGTACCTAATCCAAGTCTTTGTAGTGGAAAGAACGGATGCTACAGCTCAAATTCTGCTGCTCCAACGTTTATCCCTGGGATTGTATTTGCCGGGGCGCTTGATGGCTATGCCAGGGCTTATAATGCCAACGATGGTGAAATTCTTTGGGAGTTTGATACCGACAAATCCTTCGAAACAATTAATGGCATTCCAGGGCATGGAGGTGCCATTGATGGCCCAGGACCGGTTGTAGTCGATGGCATGGTTTACTTCAACAGTGGCTATGGACTTTTTGGTCAGATGCCTGGAAATGTACTGCTTGCATTTGCTGCTGAATAGTCTATTGGGCAATTAAAGACTTGTTCTCAACTTGACAACCGACAAAGTGACATTGTCACAAAAAAAAAGGCAGCCAGAGCTGCCTTTCCAAATACCACAAATTACTTTATGCCTACCTTATCTCTGGATAAGGATTTTTTGCTTTGCGGTACTCCGATCATTAGTTGTTGTGATCAAATAAGTTCCCGAGCTTAACGAGCTGACATCAATTTTTTCGTTAACACTCACTTGCTTCTCCATTAGCTTTCTGCCTTGCATGGTGTAAATGCTCATCATCGCTGTTCCCTGAACATTGCCAATCTTAATGAAATTGGTAGCTGGATTCGGATAGACAGAAATGTTCATACTCATCTCCACTCCTAAAGTAGCTTCCGGTGCTGTCACCATGAATGAAACGGTTGCTGTATCAGCAAGAACATTATCATCTCCTGGTTGTATTGCCATAACAATTACTTCACCTTCGATTCCATTCAGGGTAATAGTGTTCCCGCTTATATTCGCAGGACCAGCGATTGAATAGTTAAGCTCAAGTCCGGAAGTACTGCTTGCAATTACATCAAAAGGATCATCCGTCGTTTGCTTATCATCAATGTCTTCAATGGTAACTATCTGATCAGCCTTTGCAACTTGTAAAACAAACGTATCTGAGGCTGATTCATACTCGGCATTACCCGCCTGACTGACGCTGATCTCAATGGTCCCAGCACCTTCTAGCGTAAGGAGATTGTCTTGTAAACTTCCGGGTCCACTTAGCACCTCCAACGTCACACTCAACCCTGAGCTGGCACTGGCATTGAGTTCTAACGGATCGTCTCCAAATGTTATAGCTCCAACATCCTCCAAACTGACAGTTTGTGATTTGATTGTAATTGCTGGCTGTGACACCTGAAATGAAGTCGTATCAGATGCTGAAATGTAATCATCATTCCCAATTTGTTTTGCAATCACTACAACCGTCCCCTCATCTCCATTTAGAGAAACAAGATTGCCTTCAATATTTGCTGGTCCGGAGATTTCATAAGTAACAGAGAGACCTGACGAGGCATTTGTCGAAACACTGAAATCCTCATCAGTTGTCAGTTTGTCGTCAACGCTTTCAATTGTTACAGTCTGAGATGCTTTAGCAACAACGAAAGACTGTGTAACCTGGGAAGCTGAACTGAAATGGTCATTACCGGATTGATCAGCAGCAATGGTAATATCACCAGCCCCAGTAATCGTAAGCGTATCGCCATTTAACTCTCCATTACCGGATACAACACTAAATGTTACATCCAACCCTGAACTGGCAGTAGCGCTTAATACAAATGATTCATCTCCATAAGTTTTATCTGATAGAGCTTCTAAGGCGATGGTCTGGTCAGCTTTAGACACATTTAAAGTCCTTGTTACCTGATCAGCAGCATTGTAAGTAGCATCACCAACTTGATCAGCGGCTATGACAATATCACCAGCCCCTGTAATCGTAAGCGTATCACCATTTAGCTCTCCATTACCAGATACAACACTAAATGTTACATCCAGTCCTGAACTAGCAGTTGCGCTTAGCACAAATGGTTCATCTCCATAAATTTTATCTGATAGAGCTTCGAAGGTGATGGTCTGGTCAGCTTTAGATACATTAAAAGTCCTTGATACCTGATCAGCGGCATTGTAGACCGCATCACCAACCTGATCAGCGGCTATGACAATATCACCAGTCCCAGTAATTGTAAGCGTATCACCACTTAACTCTCCATTACCAGATACGACACTTAATGCTACATTCAAACCTGAACTAGCAGTTGCGCTTAGCACAAATGGTTCATCTCCATAAGTTTTATCTGATAGAGCTTCGAAGGTGATGGTCTGATCGGCTTTTGCCACCTCAAATGATTGAGAAACCTGCTCGGCTGCATTATAGTGGTCATCTCCTGATTGGTCTGCGGCGACATTGACTGTACCCGCACCTGTAATGGTGAGAGTATCACCGCTTACAGTGGCATTTCCGCTGACTATGCTGAAGCTGACATCCAAATCAGAGCTGGAGGTAGCAGAAAGTACAAATTCATCATCTCCATAAGCCTTATCTGATAGTGCCTCGAAGGTAATCGTTTGGTCAGCTTTGTCAACGGTGAATGATTTTGTGACCTGTGAGGCTGCATTGTAATAGTCGTCACCCAATTGATCAGCAGAGATGGTAACTTCCCCAACACCAGTTATCATCACTGTGTCATCTACAATATTGGCTGATCCACTGACAACCGCATAAGTAACTCCCAAACCTGAACTAGCTGAAGCGCTTACCTTGAACTTCTCGCCATACTGATAATCGGCAATGGAATCAAGATCAATAGTCTGATCTGCTTTTGAAGAATTGAAAGTACGCTGAACTTGATCGGCAGCATTGTAATTTGCATTTCCAGACTGATCTGCTGAGATAACTATTTCTCCCACTCCATTGATGATCACACTGTCTCCTTCAATACTCGCAGGGCCCGAAACTACGGCAAAGGTCACGTCCAGACTGGAAGTTGCCGAGGCAACTAATTTGAACCGATCACCATACTTATAATCTGCAATAGAATCGAAAGTGACCGTTTGATCCAGCATTTCAAATACATCGTTTACAGTAATAATGATCTCCTCTTCAAATGTTCCACCATTTCCATCATCGGTACGTATCCTGATTTCAAGTTCATTCAATGTCTCATAATCAAATGACTCATTGGCCTTCAACTCGCTACCTGTGATACTGAATTTATCATTGTGAGTATCTCCAGTTCCAGTCGCTAACTCATAGGAATGGGTATCCGTATCGTCCTCATCAGTAGTTGACAAAGTAGCTACTACTGCATCCACATCATTATTTTCGTCAATAGACTGAGATGACAAAGAAATGTCTGAAGGCTCATCATTATCATCAGTAACTGTCAAGACTAATGGGAATGCTGCTACTATCCCGGCTCCATCATCAGATTGTACCCGGATGCTCAAACTGCTATTGCTTTCGAAATTGATCACTCCATTCACTTGGAGTTCATCTCCAGCTATGCTAAACAATGTATTGTCAGCATCGCCTTCTCCGCTCACCAACGTATAGGTATAGCTTCCGCTCAAATCTTCTCCTATGGTACTAAATGTTTCTACTGTAGTGCCTATTTCAAGATTTTCAACCAATGATCCATCTGTGATTTCGATAGATGTAATCATAGGATCCAGGTCATTGATACTAATCGCAAAATCGTTTGAGTAGGTCAAGCCATCTTTATCAGTTACTCCAAGACGAATAGCATATGAGTTCTTTGTTTCATAGTCAAATATCTCATTGGTAATCAGCTGACCATTCACAATGTCGAAACTCGCGTTATCTGTGTCTCCCCCTCCAGCTACAAGTGTATAAGAATGCGACTCATTGAGATCTTCATCTTGAGCTGATAAGTTTCCTACCACCGTGCCGATCACAGATGTTTCATCAACATTTGCATTGTCCAGAACAATCTCTGTTGGGGCCTCAGCTACATCGGTGATGTTGATAGTAAATGATTGTTCGAAAACACCACCATTTCCATCGTTGGTTTCCACTAATATTTCAAGCGGATCTTGGTCCTCTTCATAGCTGAAAGCATCATTCACTTCGAGCAGGTCACCATTGATGTTAAATCGATCATTGTCGTTTTCTCCATCTACAAATGAGTACGTAAATGTCTCTCCCTCATCCTCATCAACGGAGCTAAATGAACCAATCTGTGAGGCAATCGCACTATTCTCTGCCACATCATTGGCCGACAGTTCAATACCCGTTGGGGCTTCTGAAATATCATTGACAAAAATCTGAATGTTTCCTTCATAAGTAAGTCCTCCTGCATCAGTTGTCTTTACTCTTATAGTTAATTCCTCAGCTTCTTCATGATTGAATGTGCCATTGGTTTTGAGCAAGCCTGATTCAATGGTAAACAGATCATTGTGATCACTACCGTCTCCCGATACTAATTCATAACTAAACGTATCTCCATCATCCTGATCTTCGGATGCCAATGAGCCCAAGCTTGTTCCACTCTCGGTGTTTTCATCAAAATCGATTTCATCGGATCCATCAACGTTGACATCAGTTGGCTGCTCATTTACATCCGCAATTGATATGCTCAATTCGGCATCAAACGTTCCACCATTTTGATCGTCAGTTCGTACTCTTATCAAGTAAGTATCATCAGATTCATGATCAAAAACTGTAGAAGTGTATAATACATTGTCAGTAATGTAGAAAGAGGCATTATCCTCGTCTCCAGTTCCCGCCACAAGTGTATAGCTGTGACTTTGCCCTTCATCCAGGTCAGTCGTACTGAATTCAATCACAACATCATCTATGGCGTTGTTCTCACCGATTGAGCCATCATCCATTGTGATCTCTGTCGGGGTGTTATTGTTGATTGTTAGGGTGCCATGATTGAGCACAAAATCGTATTTATCATCTGTCTCAGTAGATATCGTAATGGCATAATCACCAGAATTGGACCCCTGCTCCGCCAAGGTGCTGGCAGTATGTGCATTCGTAAGGTCAGATGCGTCATCATCATTTTCGAAATCACCATATGTGATATTGAAAGTAGGTATTTCTTCACCCCACTCAATTTCTTCATCATCTACATAGACTGCCAGCTCTGCTTTCTCAATAGTAAGTGATCTCACTACGTCTTGAGCAGCTTCATAGATGGCAGATCCAGACTGACTGGCTGTAATATCTACAGTACCAGTCTTGTGTATAGTTACTTCATCATCAGAGATGCTTGCAATAGTCGGATCAGAACTTTCATATTCAACATTCAATCCAGCAGCATCTGTTGATCCACCTAGCGTAAATGCAAGATCCCCGTAAGTTTTGTTGGTAAGAACACCAAATGTGATTTCCTGAGACACCTTCTTGGTGATGAAGTTCCATGTACTGTTTCCGATAATATCAATTGGATTTCCTTCCTGATCTTCAATGCCATTTCTAATCACTACGTATAAATCTTCTTCCGGAGTAATAACCCCATCAGGAATATCGTATGTTACTGTATTGCCGTCCAGGACCGCTCCATTGAAACTCCAGGTCACACCAATCTGCTCATCATTGGTGGTCTTAAACATTTCGAAACTTCCCCCTGTCTGTAGCACTACAGTCTCTGAAAATGTAATTACCAAATCTGCATACAAATCCACTTCACTAGCATCATCGGCCGGACTTAAATTAGTTATCAGTGTCTTGGTTTTGAATGACCAGTCCCCTGCGGTTATCGCGGGTGCGTCGTTACCAAATTCATCTTCAACCGCACCAGCCAAAGCTTCGATATAGTAGTCTGTATCATAGATTAGATTGAATGAAGGAGTTATGGTTACTATATTGTTAGTGATATCAACCCCAGACCCATCTACATCAAGGGTTTCAATCAGTTGCCCATCGCCTCTTCTCAGTAAATATGAACCCGTTCCTGCTACTAAATTTTCATCATAAGTCAGTGTAAATTCTGTATCGAGTTCAATATTTTCACTGTTATCACTAGGAGATTCGTTAGTCAATACTGGTGGGATCTCGTCCAAGTCAAGAATGGAAATTGCAATTACTTCTTCATAAGTTTCTCCCTGTTGATCATCTGCCTCAAGTCTGATATTTACAGGAACCAGTCCGGCATTATCAAAAGCTTCATAGTCAAACAAATAATTGGTTTTCAGTTCATTAGTAGCCTGATCAACATAAAACAGATAATTGTACGCACTGTTTTCTCCTGAAACCAAACTAAACACCATCTCATCTCCATTGGGATCTGTTCCTGAAATAGTCCCAACTACGCTACCCACAGGTAGATTTTCATCTATTTCGGTCGAAGTGAGTGCAATATCTGTTGGTGCTACATTGGCTTCCAAAACCGTAACCGTCCAATCCTCATCGACTGTAACATCTTCTGCAGTAACAGTGTACACCACAGGTGAACTAAAATCCTGGGCTACTCCAGAAGCTGGGTCGGAACTCGCACCACCCGAAAGCGTAAACGTAGGTGTGAGAGAAGTCAGACTCGTACCAAAGGGCACACGATAGCTTACTGTATGATTTGTCACATTAATAACGGCCTCATCCGAGTATCCTGTGATTTCAAAGGTTAGGATATCAGTACCTGTTCGTGGAGGTGCTACAGTTACAGTTACTGTCCATGCTTGCTCTGTGCCATCCTCAGCCGTAACAGTGTATTCAACAGAACTTGAGAAATCCTGACTAGTGCCACTTGCAGGACTGATACTTGCTCCCGACGAAACTTCAATAACAGGTGACAAGTTGGTAACATCCGTACCAAAAGCAACTTCCAGGTCCACAGTGTGATTTGCCGGATCCAAAGTAGCATCCCCAGTTTGAGCAGCTAGGGTAAATGCTGAAATATCAGTCTGATTATTCGGAACTTCATGCGCTCCTTTTGACGGAGCACTAGTGCTCCTTGTGGTGCCAAAAAAGTCTTCTGTCACACTGCCAAGTTGGGTACCTCTCAATTCAGCATCAGATAGAGAAGCGCCTGTGAGTGTAAGATCTCCATTAGCTACATCGGTGAAATTAGGCTTACTAAAGGTAATTCCGTCAACTGAATTGGTTAGATCTGTAAGATTGTCCGAAGCGTAAGATGTTGTTCCATCTTGTACAAACGTAATACCTCCCGCATTTACAGGGATATTTATGTTATTGTGAGCATAGTTCGGCTCATGAACTTCATTGTTAATCCTATGATAAATTCTTAGTCCAACTCTTTCTCCGCTTGTATTTGGATTCCTTGATAGTTGAATGAGGTTGTTATGAATGTTCACTTCATTGTCCAGCGTATAATGCTCATAAACACCATTCACATTTTCATCATCAGGTGCAGTACCTTCAATTACAATGGTATTGTGATGAATATCAATAGCATTCTCTGATCGGAAAGCAATACCAGTAATATTGCCCGAGTTGGTTGGATTCAAATAAATGAAGTTGTTTACCACTTCTCCCCCATAGCTAAATATTGCAGTTAATTGATGGGATCCATAGGTTGAATTAATAAAAGAGCCATATTCAAAAGTATTGTTGCGTATTTCTCCATTGGCACCATCTGTAATTAATCCAATGAAGGGACTTCCATCTGGGTCATCGCCAACTAAGAAGCTTGAGTTCTCCACAATACTATTTTTAGAACTAATCTGAACACCTCTTCCTAAAAACGTAACACTATCAATTGTGGCCGTTGCATTAGAATCATCAGTAGATGGATCAATATCCAATAATCGCCCTGATGAAATATTTTTAAAAGAGAGTTCACCCATTCCATTAATGACAAGGTGATCAAAATCAATAGACATTCCATAGGCAGAAGTAGAATTGGTCAAAACTATGTCAGTGACTCCAACTGCCGGTTGTATCGTTAATGTGTAACCATTGTGTGTCTCATGCTCATCGAGTTGAGCTGATGGGGCATGCGAACTGCCTAGTAATTCCAACGTAACATCACCTGCCATTCCAACAAATCCAAGGCGTCTGAACGCATAACCTAGATGATCAAAATCTCCTCCAGAACCTACTGTCAGTGTTCCCGCTGCAAATGGTTCAAAGTTTGCAGTGATCGTCCAATTTTTAGTTGTTCCATCCTCAGCAGTCACTACATATACTTCAGGTTCGTAAAAATAGTGATAGATGGACCCATCCTCTCTTTCAATTGTAGCTCCAAAACTAAGTTCAGTTACAAGTCCTTCAAGATTAGTACTGTAGCCATTGAGACCAGCAAGACTTTCCATTTGAATTTCAACAGTAGCATTATCCGAATCAATCACTGCATCTCCGATTTGATCGTCGAAAGTCATTGAAATGATTTCAGCTGCTGAATTAAGTGCCCGAGTGACAGTGATCGTCCACGTCTCTTCAGTACCATTTTCTGCTTCTACTACAAAATCAACGGAATTGGTAAAATCAATGGCCTCAGCTATGTTATGTGAAGTAATACTAGCGCCTGATGACAACTCAACTGTCGGTATAAGGGAAGTCAGATCGGTAGCTGGCACAGTCTCTATGTCAATTGTGTGATTGAAATCATCTATTGTAGCACTCGCATTCTCTTCAGCCAATGAAAATGAAAGAATATCATTCCCTGTCTCAATCACATTGTTTATTGTAATGACAAATGCCTCTTCAATCACTCCGCCATTCCCATCATCCGACTGGATACGAACAGTGTAAGAATCCTTGGTTTCATAATCAAAAACAATTTTGGAGTATAGATAATTACCATTTGTACCACCTATTCTAAACGACGCATTATCTGTGTCCCCATCTCCGGAAACCAATGAATAGGTAATGGTCTCATCCGTATCAGGATCATCGTTGGACAGTGTACCAATGGCCGGCGAGATGCTATTGTTTTCATCCACCGTTTGATTAGTAATTGCGATATCTGTTGCTACCTGATTGACTACTAAAGTGAAATTCCAGGTATCATTAGAAGATATTCCAGCAAATGGGCGATCAAAATAATCCTCGATCGCATCATTACTAACCAAGACATAATAGGAGTTTCCTTTGACCAAATTGTCGTCAGCTATTTGAATCGCATTATTCAGGACATATGAAATTTCGGAAGCATCTGAAGCATATTGTTGATGCACAGTTCCGCCGACATTGTAGATGGTGATAGTACCTTGGCCAGTTGACCGGACGTACTCGCTGAAGTTCGCCTGAAGCACTGCATTTCTTGAAACATCTAAGCTTTCGTCTATTGGATCAGTACTTTCTAAAGTAGGATTTTGAGTATCAGCACTTGTAAAATGCCAATCATCAGGATCGGAGAGATTAAGAGAGATACTCGGAAGAAACTGACTAAACTGATCTTTTAGCGCATAGTAGGAATGGATGTAGTAATGTCTACTTGGATCCACAGGGCCAAAGTCGATAGTAGCTTCATTCCCGTTGATTTGTAGTTCGGGATCCCCTGCAGAAACAACAGAAATAATATGATTGTTCCCATATTCCATCAACCTGAAATAACCCGTGGCATGCGCTATCAGGTTGTGATTGGCAGTTAAAGTGACTACTCCATCGAAATCGTTGATACTACTTCCGCTAGCAGGAGAGTAACTTTCATACTCCACAGGCCCATAAGTCTTAAATAACCAATCGGTTCCTGTCGGATAACCGGCAAATGTATTGCCATCATCATCATACAATACTGGATAACCATTGGCAGAAATTTCATCAAGACGAATATTGTACTCCGTGTTTGCTAATAGGGTATAAGGATAGGTCGCAGTAACAGTCAGGCGATCTTCACTCAATGTGGCATTGGTACCTATGTTATAGCTGTAATTATCTCCTGAATAGAATCCGAATTCGCCACTCATCGCGCCTAGATTCATCGGTTCATCAAAAGTCATTGTAATTTCCAATCCTGTCCTTGGCACTTCCTGGTCGGATAGCGTAGGGTATCTGCTTACAATTCCCGGTCCATCCCCATCATTTGCACGAGTAGTAAAAGTCCATGTAGTGTTGTCATCTATCCCTACTGCCCAATTTCCACTAGCAGTGGAAAACATTGTTTCCGGAAAATTGACATAGTAGGTTTCATTTGATTCCAATGGCCATGCCAAATCCCAGCTCAATACGTTTCCATCGATAGACGCTTTTACGTGACTGGCTCCAGTAAAATACTCTACTCGCTCATCTGATGAATTGAAGAGCTCGAATGTTTTCTGAGCTGGATTCACATCCGAAAAGTCTATGTCCTCACTAAATGTTATCGAGAGTGTGCCATTTGCCGGAGCAAGGCCTGTAGTACTGGCATTTGGATAGACACTGGAAATAGTAGCTCTTTCATCTCTAATATCATATTTTATGGTCGAGTTATCCGATATCCCACTCCAATATTCATTCTCTCCTACAGTTTTGATACTTCCATTGTCAGCGGTGATATAGCCTGTTCCACCTTGAAGCCCCAACGACCAAAAGTCAAGTGTTATGGTAGGTCCATCAATATTAAATCTCGTGGTTTCATTGTAGAAGACCGTACTCCTTGTTTGATCTGTATCATAATCTTTGAGATAGAAATAACTGTTGAAAAATTCAATCCTTTTGTTGAAAGTAAGGGAGACTGAATGATCAGGATCAACATCCGTAGCACCATTGGCTGGCAAGCTGGATACCATTGCTAAGGGCTGGTCTTCTGTGAAAAAGTACCACTGCCTCGGGTCACTGTATCCAGCAAAGTAGGAGGAACCATTCCAAATGGTTGTTGCCTCAATGACTACATAGTAGCGCTCATCATTTAGCAATCTCTTAGTAGGAGTTATAAACAAGTAGTTGTTGGTAATACTAATTCCTACTGGCCTCTCAGTACTGAATGTCTGGACAAGGTCTCCTTGTGAATCGTAAAGCATTATCTCACCTGTTCCAAAGGATATGTTTTGATCAAACTCCAATCTCAGGGTAGGGGTCACATCTGAAATGGTACTCCCTGTGGTTGGTAAGGAACTATTCACAACAGGTGCTGCGGGAGCTCCAGATGCTGATGCTTCAAAAGTTAAAACGAGGAGCATTGAGATCAAGGCCCCAAGGCGGATCATCCAAAGAATGGCAGATCGATGTAAGGTATTGTTGATTTTGATAGAGAAACTCATTTGGCATAAAGTTTAGTTGACTTTACAATTCTCCTTAAATGAACTAACCTTTTGCCTGACCCAGTGGGTTAGTACTGCCCCTACCCCGGTGGGTAGTTTTTATAATCATCTGATTACCTGATGCTTACAATTCGACTTTAACATTGATATTCAGATATAATATTGTACTTAGGACGATTTAATGACGTATTCCATCGCCTCTTTCCTGTTCTGAACACCCAATTTGTTATAATTATTTCGAAGGTGAAACTTAACGGTGCTAATAGAAATGAAAAGGCTCTTAGCGATTTCTGAATTGGATTTACCGTCAAGTGAGAGTTTGAGTACTTCAAATTCTCTTTCGGTAAGTGCATTGTGCAGTTTCCCATTCAGCTCTTCATAATCCAGGTCCATGTCCAGAGCTGTAAGTCCCCCCTGAATCTCGATGAATCTTTTCTGTAGTGCATCCAATTGACTCTCCTGAGCAATTCGTTCAGCCTCCTTTTTCCTTAACCTCAACGAAAAGAAAATCAGCAAAAACAGTAGTAACAACACCCCCACCACGATGGCTCCTATTAACTGAGATCTGGCCTTTAGTGCATTTGTTCTTTCAAGCTCATTCGCAAGCTTCAGGTTTGAAATCTCAGCCTCCCTCATAGCCGTCTCAAACTTCACCTCCCACTCAGCGATCTTTTTATTGCGGTCCTCATTGAGCGCTTCTGTAAGCATCCCCATCGCCTGTTTGATGGCTGCATTGGCCTCAGAAAGTCGACCGGTCTTTTCAAGAATACTTGCTTTGGTTTGAAGGTTTGTCACGGCAAACAGATTATCACCCACCAATTCAGTCAGACTGTCGGCTTTTTCCAACTGCCCAAACGCTGCGGTGATTTTCCCCATGTCCGATAGCAACATTGCATAATTAGAATATGACCCAATTAAACCTGTTTTATCTCCAAGATGTATTTTGAGATCAATGGCCTTCTGAAAGCTCTTCAGCTTTGCCAAACTCATCTATGGCAATATAATTTTGAGCCAGGTTGTTGTAAGCGTTGGCCATTTTACTTTTGTCATCATAGTCTTTTGCAATCGCCAGCGACTTATGATAATAAACCAACGACTCATCATACTTTCCTTGATTTTTGAGAATGATGCCTATGTTGTTGAAGGGTGTTGGCTGCTGAGCGATATTGTCCTGCTGCTTCTTTCAATGTTGCGGCTTCTTTGAAGTGTACCAACGCCCGATCAAAATCTCTCATGCGCTGATATGCGATACCAAGGTTGTTCACCGTTGATGATATTTTGGGATCATCCAGTTTTCTCCTTAGCAATTCAGTCTCTTTGAGAATGCGAATCGCTTCTTCAAAATTCCTCATATAGATGTTCACGGTACCCATGTTATTGGTCTGGGCCGCAATGCGTAAACTATCATTTAGTAATTTGGCACCATTCATGGCGCTGGCGTAATGCACCAATGCTTTTTCGTAGTTGGCTTGTCTGAAATTTGCATTTCCCAGCAAATTATGCGAAGCTGTGATAGATCCCACTAGTTTGTGCTCCTGGGCCAGTTCCAATGCCTGTTGACTTAGCATTTGCAATGAATCATAGTCCCTACCATAGTAGGTTTGTGCCACACCCAGCAGGGCAGTGATACACTCGTCAAGATCATACTGCTCATCCTGCCAAACAGATAGGAGTGAGTCCCTATCTGAGGATTGTGAAACAACTAATAAACTGGTGATGAAAAGCAGTGTGAGTAGTACAAATCTCAAAGTCTCGTGTTTTAGGCTAATGTAACAGGATATTAAATCAAAAATCGATCAGGAAGACTGAATTGCGAAATTGAGCGCTTCTTTACGATTGGTTACCCCCAGTTTACCGTAGATTTTTTTGAGATGAAATTTTACAGTATTAATAGAAATAGACACTTGATTTGCAATCTGAGAATTGTTCAGATCGCCAATGGCCAGGTTTAAAATCTCAAACTCGCGTTCCGTCAATGGTGATGGAATTTGCTTATTTAATCGATCGATATTTAAATCAATTTGGGAGGTGTCACCTTCAAAAACACTTTTGATCTGTCCTCTAAGATTGTCTATTTCTGCTAGCAATACTTTTTCCCTTGCCAACTTCCGCGATCTATAGACCAGGATGGTTATGATCAACAGGACTATTGCAATCCCAGATCCAACTACCACTTGAATCAACCAATATCTACGTTCTTCAGCTACGTTTGCCAATTGGTTCTTACGCTCTGAAAGGATCTTATTTCGTTCTTCAATCTTATCAAATTTGTACTGCAGATTGATGAGTTCCATTTTGACCCTATTGTCTTCAATGTCCATCATCTCCTGTAGTTCATTTATCTTTTGCTCAATCTCCTTGCCGCCTTCAATGCCATTCAAACTTTTGTTCACCTGCTGCTGCAAATTCAGATTTCGTAGAAGTTCCGGCATCAGTCCTAGCTCCTCACATTGTTGCTCATTGGCCCTCAGAATACTTTGAACTTTTTGGTACAGAAGCATTTGTATATACACTTCTACAATACTGAGTGTGGCACGGACAGTAAACTCATTTGTCTGGCCCTGAGTAAAGCTTAAAACCTGTTGTGCCAATTCAAGCGTCTTATCTGTATCTTCCAGTTGCTGATAGAGCCTGGCTTGCTCCAGCCAATTGCGTGCAAGGCTATTGCTATCATTTAGTTGCACTAATTCTTGCTCGGCTACTTCAAGATAGTATTTGGCACTATCCAATGATCCTACCCCCAGGTAAGCCACACCCAGATCATTTTTACGCAATGCGCTGGAATTGCGATTTCCGTCTCCGGGACGCAAAAGGTTCAACGACTCCCTGGCATTTTCCAACGCCATCCTCGTATTACCGAGTTTTTGGTTGATTGCACTCATCAGACTGAGATCAAAACCCAGCGCCATTGTATCCTTTCGGATTCTATCAATCGTGTATGCGCTATCAAGTACCCTCACAGCAAATTCATAATCACCCATCGCTTCATATAGAGTTGCCAGGTTATAATACTGAGTAGCAATCTCAAGGCTGTCTTTAAGTTGAAAAGCCAGTTGCAAGGACTGTCTGTAGTGTGGAAAGGCCTTATTATATAGACCTAGTTCCCTGTAACAAAATCCAGTATGGCTATAGCACTCGACTTTAGACCGAAGTGATCCTTCAAGTCCTCGTTCATAATAAAAGATTGCTTCCAGGTATGACTCCAGAGACTGTTGTAGTTCACCCTCATAGTAATAACTGTCAGCCAATAGATGATGAAATCTAGGATGCTCAACTTCTCCTTTAGAAAGAATTGAATCCGCGATAGTAATCACTTCATCAAAGCGTTCCGCCTTATATGCCGATTCAAGAACAGACTCCTGCGCCATTGATAGCACACAGATGAAATGCATAAACAGACTAAAGCTTCTTTTCCACATACTGAGCTGCTTCTTTCTTGTTAGATACACCTATTTTGTTGTAGACATTTCCAAGATGAAATTTGACCGTACTTACAGAGACAAAAGATTCTTCGCTGATCTCACGGTTACTTTTACCTTGCATTGCAAGTATCAAAATCTCATATTCACGTTGTGTTAGTGGGTTGTAAAGCTTTTCGTTCAATGACTCCAGATCCATTTCCAGATTAAGCTTGATGTTTTGTTGCTGAACCTCCAACAATCGCATCTCCAATGCTTCCAGTTGACTTTCCTGAGCTACAACTTCTGCTTTGTTTCTCTTTAACCTTAGGTATAAAATAATTACAACTGCCACGACAAATACGATCACCAAAGTAGTGATCAGATAAGTCCTTTGTCGTGTTTGACGTAGTAGCCGATTTTCAAGTGAAAGTTTTGCAATTTGGGCCTCCTTTTGTGTGGTTTCATACCTGAGTTGGAGATTCTGAATTTGTGCTGATTTTTCCTCATTAAACAACTGATTATTCAACTCATGAAACTTGACCATATAGTTTAAGGCCAACTCATAATTCCCATTCTCCTTATAAATATCTCTCAAAATTTCGTAGGTATACGCCACATCATCCTGACTGTCAAGATTGATAAATAACTCCAGCGCCTGTTCAGCCCGCTCCGCTGCTCTTGTGTTTTGGCCAGCCGCCAGATCATTCTCTGCCATGCTTTGTAGTGTGTTTCCAAAAGCAAGCGTATAGTCGATTTTTTCAAAAACCTGAGCTGCTGTTTGAAAATTTCTTTCTGCGCTTGCAAATTCTCCCAGAGAAGTTTGAACCGTACCGATATTGATTAATGTGTTAGCATAGCCAGCCTCATTGCCAATTTGCTCAAACAACTTCAGCGCCTGACGGTAGTAGTCGATTTCTGAATCAGGGTCTTCCATGTAATAAGAGATCAAACCAAGATTGTTCAGTGCATAAGCAATGCGATAGTCCTGTTGCATGGCATTAGCAGTCTCATATGCTTGCATAAAGTATGTCTGTGAGTGATCGTACTCCTCCATGTACATAAAGTCAATTCCAAGATTCGAGCACGCATCGTACTTCGCCTTTAGATTCCCATAATCAATGGCAAGCTGCAGTGCCTCAAAAGAGTATTTAGTAGATTGTTCATAGTCCCCTTTATAACTGTAAGCCATGGCCTTGACATTGAGAATCTCCGGCATCAATGAGTCATTACCCAACTCTGGCAGTAACTGCAACGCCCTATTGACCTGAATCAAGGCAGAATCAGGAATGGCCTCTGCATATTGCTTACCCAACTCAATCAAATGAATTGCATATAGTGGTGGAGTAAGTAGATCAGTATCGACCTTCTTCAGACTGTCTAGCTTCGACTGAGAAAAAATGTAAAATGGTGACCAGCAAAATAGAATTATTACGAATATCCGAATCAAACTACTAGTGCTTTGAATCAGTAAAGTAAATAATAGCTACTTAATAAATGGTAGAAATCGACACTGGTTCTTGTGAATTTGATTGACGGAAAGAGTAAGTGATCAACAGAACAGAAGTCTGATCGAATATCCGCTCTATTACTGGTTTTTGACTTCTCTTGCATACTTCTCAATCAACTCTACCGTTGATTGATCATCATCATATACAGAGTACCAGCCCTGTCGTTCATGAGGTGGATCTCCAATCAGGTTTTCACCTTCCTGCCAAAATCCCCCGGGCTTGGTAGGCCTACCCTCTCCAGCCCAAGACCAGAAATTGCAGCCTTGTAGATTCGATTTCCCAAGTTGTTTTACAGTAAACTGAAAAACGAATTCATAAAACTTATCTCTATAGGAAACGCTGGCAGCTGAATTAAAATCACCTCCATCTCGACTTACACCAAACTCCTCAATGACTACAGGCTTGCCCAATTGTTCTGCTTTTTCCATTTGCCCGGTCAGATAGTCCTTTGCCTTTTGTTGTGCGCCCCGATACGAGGATTCATCCTCAGGATCAAACCACCCCCAGTTTTGAATCCATACATGTGTGGTAGCATAGTCGATGTATTTTGACTGGTTGTCTTTGATCAGGTCTACTCCGGATCGTGGCGTACTGGTGTCTCCTTCACTCCCCACACTGACCAGGTGATTTTTATCCAATGACTGGATCAATTTTGCTGTTTTCACCAACCATTTACGGTATTGTTCCGGAACATCATAGCCTCTCGGTTCGTTACAGAGCTGCCAGGACATAATGGCCGGATCATCTCGATATGCCACTCCATTGATCGAATTTGTACGGGAGATGATCACTTTCAGGTGGTCCCGAAACAGGTTTTGGGCTTTCTTATTGCTATAAAATGACAGAGAGTAATTGATAAAAGGGTCCCATGTACCTCCTTCCATATTGGGAAATGGAACTTCACCACCTTCTACCCACTTGACATATTGAGGAAAGCCCCCGCTCCACATCCAGAAATTGTTCAAGACCATCACTGCCTTCATATTCCGCTTGCCCATCTCATCCAGCAAGAAGTCTAAACCTTTCCAAACCTGATCACTGTATGCTCCGGGAGCAGTTTGCAATACCGGGCTCACATTGTACTGATCCGCACCTTCGGAAGAGGCCAATACTCTCAGATTGGTCACCCCCATCTCACTAAGCCGGTCTAGTTCGCGCGTCAATCGTTCTCGCCCTTTCTGATCAACCCCCAGGTTCATCCCATACCACAGATTGGTACCGATAAACTGATAGGGCTTCCCTTCAAGTTGAAAACCTGTCCCCTCAACACTTACAAATTGTTGTGCCAATACACATTGAGCAACAATCAAAAATAATACAAATCCAATTATCCTGTTCATCAAAAAAATCATATCATATATGTTAAACTAGCTGAAAGCACATCCTTTGACTCAAGTCAAATATTGAACCTCTTACAGCCTATTCCTTCACCTCCTCACCCTGATCGTTCTGCACATAATCTGAGGGATTTGCCCCAAATTGTTTTTTGAAGCATTGTCTGAAATACTGCAAATCAGAGAACCCCACTCTATAGGTGACTTCAGCGACCGTCAATTCATTTTGCTCGAGCAATTGAGCCGCCCTTTTTAATCTTATCGTTCGAATAAATTCATTGGCAGACTGACCAGTGAGTGCCTTGAGTTTCCTGTAAAGCTGCATCCTACTCATGGCTACATCACGTCCAAGATTTTCCACCCCGTATTCAGAGTTGTCCATGTTCAGTTCCACACTGTTGAGTGCTTGTTCTACGAACAACTCATCGGAAGATGTCAGGGTTACCTTTTTAGGTTCGATCTCCAATGTCGCATTGTCGCTAAACGCCCGTGTGAGCTGCTTCCTTGTTTTGATCAGATTCGCAATTTTCAACTCCAATACCTGCGCATTAAATGGTTTGGTAATGTAATCGTCTGCACCAATTTCAAGTCCTTCTACTGTAAATATCAAAGAGGTACGAGCCGTCAGTAGTATCACCGGAATATGGGAGGTCTTCACGTTCGACTTGATCTTTTTACACAAATTGATCCCGTCCATCACCGGCATCATCACATCACTCACAATCAGTTGTGGATTTTCCTCCAAAGCAAGGTCAAGTGCCTCTTGACCATTTTCTGCCTCTAACACCACGTACTTACCCAAAAACAATGATCGCAAATAACTTCGGACCTCCGCATTGTCTTCTACAATGAGCAGTTTATCCATATCTGCAACATCATTTGGTGGCACAGAGGTGACAGAGACTTGCTCACCAGCAACTGCGTCTACATAGTGTTGCACATGCTCACTATCCTTAAAATCCGCTATGATCTCATTTCTGGAAAAGTGAGTTGAACCCAAAGGAATTTTTATTTCCATTTGTGTTCCTTCATCTCTCTTGCTTGTCGCAGAAATCTCTCCATGATGCAGCTCCACCAGGTTGTGAACCAGTGCTAACCCAATACCGGTACCGGCATTGTGATGATCCTCTGCAGAATAAAACCGCTCAAATATGTGATCCAGATCTTCTGACTTGATGCCTGTTCCTGAATCTTCTACGCTGATCCTGACATGTTCATGCTGCTCAACTATCTTGATGGATATATTCCCTCCTGTTGGAGTGTATTTAAATGAATTGGATAACAAATTGAAAATGATCTTTTCAAATTGATCACGATCAAACCAGAGGTTGATGATGTTACTGGAGGCATGAATCTGAAAATCAATATTCTTTTCTTCAGCCAGCGTATCAAATGACAATTTGATCTCCTTGATGAACTTGACAATATTTCCTTCAGCTACTTTGAGCTGCATACTTCCGGCATCTACTTTTCTAAAGTCCAACAACTGATTCACCAATCTCAAAAGTCGCTGTGTGTTACGGTTGATGATATTTACATGGTCCTTGACGTACTTGCCACCTTCACCATACTGCAGCAATTTTTCGAGTGGACCAAGTATTAACGTGAGTGGTGTCCGAAATTCATGTGAGATATTGGTAAAAAACTGAAGTTTGGCCTTGTTGATCTGCTCAGAATGCTCACGCTTCATTCGCTCCATTTTGATGTTGTTGATGTAATTGGTCCTGGCAATGATCAGCTGTCGGAAAGAAAGGAGTATCAGCGCAAATGCAATGAGATATCCAGTCAACGCTATGGGGGTTCTCCACCATGGCGGCAATATGATAATGGTAAGTTGTCGTGCATTGTCTGACCAAACACCATCATTGTTGCTGGCCTTTACTTCAAGGAGGTAAGTACCGTCTTTCAAATTGGTATAGGTTGCTTTTCTGGCACGAGCATCCACAAACTGCCATTGATCATTGAAACCTTCCAACCGATAGGCATATTTGTTTTTGTATGGTGCTGCAAAGTGCATCACTGAAAAGCCAATGCTAATCGAGTTCTCATCATGCATAAGGATCAATGTGTCGGACTGAGCAATTGATTTACTTAGCAGTACCCTATCATTGAGTAGTTCATTTTGGTGATAGTCTTTACCAAATATGCTGACACTTGTGAGGGTTACTTCCGAAGGATTAGGATTTTTGCTCATACGCTCCGGCCTGATTACATTAAATCCATCCGCACCTCCGAAATACAATTGACCGTCACTGGTCAGTTCACAAACGTCATTGTAAAAAAAACCTCCCTGAACCCTGTCTTCGGTATCAAAATGGTTGACAAATCGTAGTTGATCTCCAGCCTTATTGACTACAGTGATTCCGCTATGATTGGACAAAAACAGCTTCTCGCCACTACCCAGGATACCAATCACCTCATTGGTTTCCAATCCATCCGATTTACGATAGCTGATGGTTTCATCACCCTTGATGTTGTTCAGACCTTCCTCTGTACCAACCCACAATCCATCCTGATCTTCCCAAATAGAGGTAACGAAATCATTACTGAGATTGCCTTCAGCTGTTGAATACGTATTCAGTAATGACACGCTTTCCGGGCCAACCTCTAGCTTTAGCAAACCATTGCCCCTGGTTCCAACCCATAAAATATTACTGGTCTGATGCAACTCCACAATAGGGGTAGTCCCGATTTCCTCAATTTGAAAATGCTGCACCTCTCCCTTAACATTGATATGATTGAGTCCATTACTCCAGGTACCCACCCACATACCCATCTCCGAAGGGGTTAAGGACATAATGTAATCATCCGAAATGGCAATATCTGACTGACTGAACCAATGCTCATATTCCCTCACTTCATTTCCTCGGTTGACAGCATGCGTTGGATCATATTGATAGACCCCTCCTCCTGCTAGTCCCAGCCAAACATTGCCCTGATTATCCAACTCAAGCTTTTGTATGAAGTCAGTGAAATCAGTCTCCTGTTTATTCAACAGTTTGATCCTCTGGAAACTACCATCTTCTTTTTGAAACCTGAATAAGCCCCCACCGATGGTAGAAATCCAGGTGTGCCCTGCCGTAGATCGAATACCGGTAAGGATGCTTTTAGTTGGATCAAAGAGTTCGTTAGGAAAGAGTTCGATTCCCTTGTCATACACGTCATACCTATTCAGGCCTTTTTTAGTCCCAACCCAAAGTACCTCATTGCGGTCCAAAAACACCTCCGTGATTGTATTATGACTGATTTCACTTCGTCCCTTGACATTGTTTATGAGTGGGCCGAAATCGCCAGTTTGCAAGTCCAGCACAGCCAGCCCAACCTCAGAACCAGCCAGAACCTGGGGTGAATCTCCTTCTATGATCTCCAGGGAGCGGAAAAAACTGTGACCAACTGGCATGTTTTGATACTCGTAGTTCTTGAATCGTGTTCCATCCCATCTTTTCAGACCTTTTTTGGAACTCACATAAATAGCTCCATCCAGTTCTCCGATCTCATACATGTAGTTATGCAGATCTGAGTTTGACTGGTCCAGGGTGAACAAATGAGAATCAATGATCAACTGATCCCCATCGGAGTGGATGCTATTTAGGCCATAGCTGGTACTGACCCAAAGGTGACCTGATTGAGACATTGTGAAAGAAGTAATGAATTCATTGGACAATCCATGTTCGACACCAAAGTGCTCAAATGTCCCTGTATTGAGATCCAGTCGATTCAGTTTATCAATCGTGGCGATCCAGACATATTGTCCTACTCTCAAAACATCCCAGACGTTGTTGTTGCTTAAGCTGTTTTCACCTCGTCGGTGGTTATATTGTGTAAACCGATCAGTGTTTTTGTGATATTGATAAAGCCCGCCTACAAGGGTGCCCACCCAGATATTGCCCCAATCATCTTCGTAGAGTGAGGTAATCTTGCTGCTTTGTAGGGCGGTTGAATCTTCACTGTTCGATTGATATATTTTGGTTGAGTAGCCATCATATCTGATCAGCCCCGACCATGTACCAATCCATAGATAGCCATCCTGATCCTGGATGATGCTATTGATCGATCTTTGATTCAGGCCCAGATCGGGGGGTAACTGATCGAATACCACTGCATCAGGGTTGATGTATTGGGCAAATAATAGCTGGGGTAAAATGAATAAAGTCCCGACCCACAATAAGTAGCTCCTTCTCATACTTCTTCAATAACTCACAAAATTTACGATTTTTTCAATTATGAAGCAGGACAAATCTCCCATTGAAGCTGGTGGAATCTAACCCTGGAATTGAGGCGCAATCGTCTCAGTTTCGTACTCACTCACCTTTCTTGTATGTAACTGCTTGTCTCAGAGAGGTCCATTCAAAAATCTGACATCAAAAGATGCAGGCTTGGAGCTTTGAAAGCAACCAATACCCAAAACCTACACCATTCCAACTTCCAAAAAAATGAGGCTATCCTTTCGAGACAGCCTCAACCAAAAAATTGTATGAATGTGAAAATCTACTGTAATTCCATTTTGAATACATTGGCAAGTTCATCCAGTTCCACATCCGGAACCGTGAACTTAAAATATCTGACTTCCTGAGACCACTCTACTTCCTGGCCTGATTTCATTTCAATCATCCGTGTTGCTGGCGTAGGCGCACCATATCCGATATTATTGAATTTACGTAGCGTGATCTCTGTTCCTGGTTTTGGTTTACCCAACACATGGACATAGATCGCTTTTTTGTCTTTGGACATGGTGTATCTGATGTCACTCTCAGAATACTTCACCTTTGCCGACTGTCCTCCATGCTTGCCATCGGCCGCCTGTGCATTGCCAAATCCATAAGTGTGAAATGGACGTGTGCCATAAACAGCTTCTCCATAGGTATCTAACCAGTTACCAATACTTAGTAGTACATCTCTTTGCTCTTGATTGATGGTACCATCAGCCATTGGTGAAATATTGAGTAGTACGATTCCATTTTTACTCCATACGTCAATCATATTTCTCAACACCATCTCAGCTGATTTGTAAACCTGCCCTTTCGTGTATGACCAGCTGCCTTTGTCGCTCACTGTGATATCCGTCATCCAAACAGTTTCTGAAACATCTTTCTTACCTCCCTGCTCAATGTCCAACACACTCATTGTTTTTGGCAGGTCGTCATGCTTGGCAATCAACAATCCTTCCTGACCGGTCTTTAGGGCATTGTTCAGGAAGTAGGCTGACATTTCCTGGATTTTGTCTTCCGCTACCTGGTTGAGCCATACGTCATACCATAACATGTCAGGTGAGTACTTGTCCACCACTTCTTTGACCTGATCCAGCCAATACTGATCAAACTCTTCTTGTGGCAGGTTCCCGTAAAATTTCTTGAGGTCTGGATCCTCCGAAGAGGTAGGATATTTAGGATTGTAGGCAAAATGGCTATTGTAGGTGTCCCACTTGGCAGGATCGCCTTCATGTCTTTGTCTGAGTCGGGCATGATGAAAAGAAGTCATGGTTTTGATTCCTTTTTTCTTCAAAGAGGTCAATATTTCTCCCGTGATGTCTCGCTGAGGTCCCATGTCGCCAGCATTCCACGGATTGACTTCACTGTCCCACATCGCAAATCCATCATGGTGCTGAGCAACAGGTCCTGCAAACTTGACGCCTGCTTGATCAAACAGATCGGCCCATTCCTCGGGATCAAACTTCTCTGCTTTGAACATCGGGATAAAATCGTGATAGCCAAACTCCTCCAACGAACCAAAGTTTTCTTCATGATACCTGGCAAATTCTGGTCGCTGATTTCTGTAAAGAAAGTATGGGTACCATTCCGTTTCAAAAGCTGGAACACTGTATACGCCCCAATGGAAGTATATTCCAAATTTTGAATCATTGAACCATTCGGGAGATGCATTGTGTCTGGCCAATGACTCCCAGTTTGCTTCGTAGGTCACTTTTTCATTTTCTACAGTAGCTTCAGGCTGAGGCTGCTGACACGACCAAATGACAGTTCCTGCCAAAATTATCCCTAGTATTTTATGCATTATGATTTTTAAATTATCGTCTTTTGAATTGACAAAAATCAGTCGAAATCACTCAAGATAGGAGTACATAATATGCGAAGTAAGGGGGGTATTTTATTCTATTGCTACCAATTGCGCAAATCTCAAGAGTTTATATCATCTATTGACCTCATCATCCATGCCTGTTAATAAACTGTTTTCAAACAGCACAATACAAGTCCTCCATTCATCACAATTCATCACTGATTTTCTTTTCTGATCAATACCTTTATTCATCATCACAATAACCCATATCATGAAAAAGATTGCAATCCTCTTCCTCAGTGTAGCCGTTTTGTTCCCCGCTTTTTCTCAAAGAAAGAAAAAACAGGAGGTAAGCACTATTTCATATGATGAATCACTCTTTGAAGGAATGAAGTGGCGCTCGATAGGCCCCTTCAGAGGTGGACGCGCGGGAACAGTAGCTGGTGTTTCTGGCAACAATAACCTCTACTACATGGGAACAGCTGGTGGAGGAGTCTGGCGCACACAGGATGCCGGAAATACCTGGGAATGTATTTCGGATGGTTTTTTTGGCGGATCCATTGGTGCCATAGCAGTTGCTGAGTCGGACCCCAATGTCATTTATGTTGGCGAAGGAGAACAGACACTAAGAGGTGACGTTTCAAGTGGTTGGGGAGTTTGGAAATCGACAGATGCGGGTAAAACCTGGAAGCATATTGGGCTTGAGGGGTCAGAACATATATCCAGAATTCGGATACATCCAACCAATCCAGACATGGTATATGTAGCGGCGATTGGCAATCTATGGAAACCCAATAACACCAGGGGAGTTTTTAGGTCTATAGACGGTGGCAAGTCTTGGGAGAAAATACTGTATGTCAGTGATAAAGCTGGAGCCGGTGATCTGATCCTGGATCCCAACAATCCAAGGATTATCTATGCATCGTCGTGGCAAATGCGTAGGATTGGTTACCGTATGGATAGTGGCGGCCCTGACAGCAAAATCTTCAAAAGCACTGACAGTGGCGACACATGGACGGAATTGTCGGCTAATAAAGGATTACCAAATGGACCTTGGGGGATAATTGGCCTGGCCGTTTCCCCAGTGAATTCTGAACGCATTTGGGCCATCATCGAGGCAGAAGATGGTGGTGTATTTAGGTCAGACAATAGTGGCACGACCTGGCGGAAAGTCAACAGTAATCGGGCGTTAAGGTCACGCGCATGGTACTATAGCCGCATGACGGCAGACCCGCAAAATGAGGACATCTTATATGTCATGAATGTACGGTATGGTGTTTCGAAAGATGGTGGCAAGACCTTCCAATTGAAGAATGCACCCCATGGCGATCACCATGATTTATGGATAGATCCAAATAATAATCAACGCATGATCATTGCTGATGATGGAGGAGCGCAGGTCTCCAATGATGGCGGCAACAACTGGACCACCTATTACAATCAACCTACAGCTCAGTTTTATCGTGTTACCACTGACAATAGTTTTCCATACCGAATCTATGGGGCGCAACAAGATAACAGTTCGGTCAGAATCTATCATCGAACCCCCGGGTCATCCATTACGGAACGAGACTGGGAGCCTAGCACAGGTGGGGAAAGCGCTCACCTTGCACCAGACCCTGACAATAATGACATTGTCTATGGAGGGACTTACAAAGGCTATATGATGCGATTGGATCATAGCACTGGACAGACCCGCTCCACCAACGTTTGGCCCGATAATCCAGCAGGATCGGGTGTTGAAGTGATGAAATACCGCTTCAACTGGAACTATCCGGTCATGTTTAGTCCACACGATCCCAACAAGTTGTATGCGGGAAGTAACTACCTCCATGTTACGACAAATGAAGGTCAATCATGGCAGACCATATCACCAGACCTTACCAGAGGAGAGCCGAATACGCTTAAGTCTTCCGGTGGCCCAATCACACAAGACAATACAGGTGTAGAGTTTTACGGAACCATATTCGCAATGGCGGAATCACCTAATGAGCCCGGTGTGATATGGACTGGATCTGATGATGGCTTAATACATGTCACTAAAGATGGTGGTAGTACCTGGACCAATGTGACTCCTCCCATGTCTCCCAAGCAAAACATGATGAACTGCATCGATGTAAATCCTCATGTTAAAGGTGGCGCTTACATAGCTGCAACAAGCTATAAGTTTGGCGACTACACACCCTATTTATACAAAACAGAAGATTATGGTCAGACCTGGACCCTGATTACAAGCGGAATTGATGCCAATCACTACACCCGCGCTATAAGGGCTGATCCGCAACGCAAAGGTCTGCTCTATGCAGGAACGGAATGGGGCATGTACGTGTCCTTTGATGATGGAGCCAGTTGGCAACCCTTCCAACTCAACCTACCCGTTACCTCCATACGAGATTTGCACGTGCGAGACAATGATCTTATTGCAGCTACACATGGGCGCAGCTTCTGGATGATTGACGACTTAACACCGCTTCATCAATTAAGTGATGAAGTGAGAAATAGTGATTTCTATCTATTTCAACCAGACAAATCATATCGCATGCAGCAATCTGGAGGATGGGGCTCTTCTAATTCAAAACTAGTCGGCGAAAACCATCCAAATGGTGTTATGATTCATTTCTATCTTAAGGATTATGAAGAGGATGATAAAGTCAAAATCGATATTCTCGAGGAAGATGGAGACCTGATCATCAGCTATGATACTAACAGCAAGAAGAAAAGCCAAAAACTATCGTTAACCAAAGGAGGCAATAGATTAATTTGGGATATGCGCTATCCGGGGTTCAGGGAATTTCTGGGCATGGTACTCTATTCATCTCCGAATCGAGGACCAAAAGCGGTCCCTGGCACATACACTGCCCGACTCACTGTTAACGGGCAATCAATTGAACAACCATTTGAAATCATCAAAGACCCAAGACTTACCAATACTCAGGAAGACTATCAAACACAATTTGATTACCTGATCAAGGTACGTGATAAAGTCACGGAGGCACATCAAGCGATTCTGGACATCCGGGAAATCAAAGACGACATTGAATATCTCAATGACAAAGTAGGCGATGATGAAGCATTTCAGGAACTAAAGGAGCTTTCAAAAGAACTGAAGAAACAACTAGAGGTCATTGAAAACAATATTCACATGACAAAAAATGAAGCTTACCAGGACCCCTTGAATTTTGGCATTCGTATCAACAATCGATTAGCATTCCTGATGGCTGATCAGCAACGAGGAGATTTCCCACCGACTGACCAAGCTGAAGCATTCAGGCAAGAAGTGACTGAAGAGCTGGAGAAGGAGCTGAAGGATCTTGACATCCTTATCGATACCCAATTGAAAAAGATCAATGACATGATCGAGGAAAAAGGCTTAAAAATGATCAAGTCCAGAGAGGAAGATGTGAATTGATTGAATGATCCCATTTGATTTAAGCATTATTTGGAGGTCGGCAGTGGGCAAAATACAGGTATTTGAATTTGTAGGAAATCCACTTTGATCCAGCTAAAATCGAAGGACGGGTATTATGTGAAGCGTGTCAACAAAAAGATGAATTAACTCAAAACAAGCCCGGCAACCACATCGAAATCTTCGGAATATAGCTAACCAGTAACAGGACTTCTGACTGCAAGAAATGGGAACCCGGCTTTACTTACTTCAGCCAAAGGCGTTTTACCAACTGGATGCAATGAACAGGCATACCGCAATAGGCGGAGTGGTTTTATTTTTTGTTTAAAAGAATGACGGCCCCAATACCCAAAACCCCACCCACAATAGTTGTCCATTTTAACGGTTCATCCAAAAGGATCATGGCAGAAAGTGCGGCAGTAACAGGCACGAGGAATATATAGCTACTGGCTTTTTCAGCACTTAAAATGCGCGTTGCATAGAAATAGACAGTTGTAGCTACGGTCATTGACAGTATGGCACTCACGCCCATGTTTAGCCAAAAACGTAAATCAGTATTGCCAATGGTTTGCACAACAGCATTTTTATCCACATAGACAAACATGATCAGTGTGGTCAAACCATACAGCCATATACTAAAACCCAGGTTGCTGCCGTATTGGGTTGATTGAGAAGTAATTTTGCTCAATATGGCCCAAACCAGGGCAGCTGTCAGGAAATAGATGTTGCCGGATTGAAGGAGTTGATCCATACTGTTCCAGCCTTCCACCTGAATAAACCCGGCAATCAGACCAAAAGATAAACCGAGCATAACCCTTCTTGTTAATACTTTCTTGGAAATGATCAGCCCAATGAGGTAAGCAAACACCGGGTTTACTGTTGTTACCAATACACCTCCTGCTCCCGCCAGTCCTACATTTAATCCTGAAAAAAAAAGAAAATTGTAAAATGCCAACAAAACAGAGGCTGCAACCAGACTCAACCATCCACTTCGTTTGACAATTAATTGTCCCTTAATGAAAATGGCGAGCGGCAATAAGGACAGAAATACTACCGCGAACCGGCCAAAGGTGATGACTTCTACTTGCCCGTAAGCTGTAAGAATTTTAGAAGTGGGCCAGCTGATGCCCCACAAAAACATGCTTATAATGACTGCTCCCACAACCCAAGGGGATGCCGTCTCTTGTTGATTGCTCAGAAGTAGATAATTTTCGGAGCAAACTTATCTATTAAATCAGTTTGAGGCCTATCAAGATCCTCTCAATTTTGGCATTCGGATTAACAATCGATTAGCTTTCCTCATAGCTGATCAAAAGCGAGGAGATTTACCTCTGACTGACCAGGCTGAAACATTCAGGCAAGAAGTGACTGGAAAAGAAACTCAAGAACCTTGACATTTTAATCGATACCCAATTGAAAAAGATCAATGACATGATCGAAGAGAAGAATGAGTTTTGAATTATAAACAAAGATTGCCTATATCAGTTTTGCTTGAACTCAAGATACCTCCAACACGAGGAAATCAGCAAGCAAAATTTTTCTTTGAATCCTTCAGTAAAAAGAAAAAGGTGATATTGATTGAAGTATAATGCAATGATGGATACTGGCCAAATTCCGAATATTGATCTGTTCATTGCATTTCATATATTCGCCTTACCAAAACAGTTCATTATGAAATTCTATTCCATTATACTTATCACTATACTAGTAGCCGGGTCGTGTGCATCAACGAAGGTTCGAGTTGTTACCAAATATTCAAACGGTTTGCCTATCGAATCAATTAATTTAGTGTCGACAATGATCGGCCCTGTTGGACAACCAATTTTCCCGCTTATTGATGCTGGAATTTTCAATGAAAAAACCAACAAAATAGCAGATCAAATATTGGATTTAGAGCAAAAAAGAATTCAACCATTGAAAGAACAGCTTTTAAAGGACCTCCGTTTGCATCTAAAGACTACAGTTAATGATTCCAAGGAATTAAAAGGGGAATACATTAATAACCTTCGGGTTCAATCGGTTCAAATTAAAAATAATAATTTCCCCGTAGTATTTTTTGGGGATGGTGATTTGCATTTCTATGAGTTTGGAAATGGTAAAAATCCACCAGCTGTCTTCAAAGATAATGAAGAATTAAAGCCAATGATTTCACAAGTATGTAGAAATCTAGGGGTCAAAACCATAATGATTTCTTTCAACAGACTTTCAGTAGTTGGAGTAGGAATGATTGGAACTTGGGGAAACCTTAGACTAGAAACCAATTTATTCATTTACAGAGATACTGGTGACCTATTGATTGAGGTGAATGGGTGGACTAAGCATAGCAATATAGAGGGCAGGATAATCAAAGAGTATGAATTGCAATTAGACAATTACTCCATTCTGACCGAAATGATGGCGAAAGAATTGGCTAAATATATTATCGAATGAAGGTTTACTCTAACATTACGATTATCCTATTTTTAGTAAATCTTCTAATCTCACAACTTTCGTTTGCTCAGAATTTACCGCCTAATTCACATTATGCAGAAGCAACAATCGGTATGAAGGATTTCAAAAAATACAAAATAAAGAATCTAGAAATACTGACTGACAGTATTTCTTATGACTACAATAAAAGGAAGGTGGTGCAACCATTCGGTAATATCAATTACATCCGAATAAGAGAAGGCAGCAAAGCTAAAGGTGGTGCAATTATTGGAGGATCCTCAGCTTTTATATTAATAATTTCATCAATCCTTCAAGTTCAAAGTAATCCCGATCTTGTGTTAAGAGACAATATTGGAGAAGTAACCTTATTAACAACCGCATTAGGAACTGGAGTAGGAGCCTTAATAGGATCCTCTATTAATCAAGAAAAATCCTACTATCTACATGCTGATTTTTAGATAAGTAGCCTGGAAGTTATACATGCTCTCTTTTCATATGATACTAGTCCAAATTCGGTCAGAAACGCTACACCAAACGCTCCATCAACTCAATCATAGCCCGTCCATTGTGATAGGGACACTTCCATGGACCAGCTTTATCATCCACACGATTGACTTTGCGATCGCGTGATACACTCCAGTACCACTCACCATTTGGGTCAACCAGATTGTCCTGGGTAAATGACCATACTTTCTGTGCTAGCTCAAGGTATCGCTCCTTTCCTGATACTTGCCAGGCATTCACCAACCCTACCAATGCCTCTGCCTGAGGCCACCAGTGTTTGTCTGTATCAATGAACTTTTCCTTATCTCCCTCGTACATCAACCCCCCATCTTCGTCCAATCCTTCAAGGGCAGCCTCCACCATTTGGATGGCCTGCAGTCTGACTTTCGAAAGTAGACTTTCATCTCCCAATACCTCTGCTGCCTCGAAGAGCAACCAACTTCCTTCAATATCATGACCATAAGAAAAATCGTGTGATTGGAGTGTCCATTTCCTGTCAAAGAATAGATAGAAGTGTCCGGTAGGGTCTACAAATTTTGCAGACATGGTGATGATCAGTTTCTTTAACTGAGTAGCCAATTCAGCATCTTTCCAAACCCGGTAGAGATTAGTGTAAGCTTCCAATACATGTAAATGGGTATTCATAGTCTTTTCGGCATTCATGTCCTTTTCTGAAAGTCGCATATCCTCAATGGTTCCCCATTCTCGAGTATGTGCCTCCAGATATCCACCCAATTCATTATCAAAACTGTGCTGCTCAAGCAAGTAGAAGAGTTTTTTGGCTATTTCCAGTATCCCGGGATCACCATTAATCTTATAGTACTCAGCCAAGGCATAGATCATAAAAGCCTGTGCATAGACTTGCTTACGATCATTCACACAATTTCCTTTTGCATCGACTGTCCAGAAAACTCCACCATGCTCTGCATCTAAAAAATGATCCATCAGGTATTGGTAAGCACGATCAGCCGTGAACCGATCAGCAATATCATTTGTCTTTCTAAAGGCTGCTGAAAAAGTCCAAAGAATTCGGGTGTTAAGGATCACTCCTTTGTCCGCATCCTGATGCAGCGTATCATTACCATCAATCCGACCATAAAAACCGCCGTTTTCATTGTCTACCATCTTCGTCCTCCAAAATGGTAAAATATTAGTGGTGAGATGTGTTTTAAACTCGTTTGGATTCATTTGTTACGGCTAAAAAGATTCCCTGCGGGAATGACGTTAGGGAATAAAAAACATGGATGAAGAACAGGACCTCAATGAATATGAAAAATTCAACACCAAACTCATAAATTGATAAACTATCCTCATGCTTTACTGATAATGTAAACTATTCACAAATTAGCGCTTCAAAAACGCCAAGTTTTGGTCAATTAATGCACTCCGTGTTTGGACACTGGCGTAAGATCGTAAACCATCCTCTGGTGTATGCTTGCAGTAATCGATCAATTGATCTACAGTGGTGGTAGCCACGTGCATGCGAGTATCTGAAGACGCATAATAAATCAACACCTCGCCATTGTCTTTCGCCACCCACCCATTGGTAAACAATACATTGGAAACATCCCCCACTCTCTCATCGTCCAGTGGCGACATGAAGTGACCCCCCGGTCTATGAATCACGCTTGCCGGATCATCCAAAGCTGTCATAAACATGTACAGTACATAGCGTAAACCAGCTGCTGTATTCCTTACGCCATGTGCCAGGTGCAGCCATCCTTCGTCCGTCTTTATAGGCATTGGTCCCTGACCATTCTTTACCTCCTTGATGGTGTGATAAACTTTCGGGTCGATGATTTTCTCATCTCTAACCACAGCCTTCTCCATGCTATCGGTGAGTCCCCAACCGATTCCGCCACCTTTGCCTGCATCAATGAACCCATCCTGAGGGCGAGTGTATAGTGCATACTTCCCATCAATAAACTCTGGATGCAATACCACGTTTCGTTGTTGTGCGCCTCCTGAATCCAAATCAGCCAATCTTTCCCAGGACACCAAATCCTTGGTTCTGGCAATTCCACACTTCGCATCAGCAGCCGACTGATCATACTCAGGTGCATTAGGGTCTCGCCGTTCGGTACAGAACAAACCATAGATCCAGCCATCTTCGTGCTGAGTCAGGCGCATGTCATATACATTGGTATCAGGCTCATCGGTTTCAGGAAGTGTGATAGGGTGATCCCAAAAACGGAAATTATCAATCCCATTCTCACTTTCTGCTATTGCAAAAAAGGACTTACGATCATATCCCTCTACACGCACTACCAAACAAATCTTACCATTGAAGATCATTGCCCCCGAATTAAAAGCCGCATTCACTCCCTGGCGCTCCATCATAAATGGATTGGTCTCGGGATTGAGATCGTATCTCCAAAAGAGTGGTGTATGGGCTGCCGTAATCACCGGATACTTATATCTCTGCACAACACCATTGGTCGCTGTAGGTCCGTTTTTTCGAGTGATCAACTCCTCATGCTCTTTCTTCAGCTGCTCTAGTCTACCTGTCATTCTTTTATTAGTCTTATGTTTTTCAATTCAAAATGTTCAATTCCCTGTATCTCAATGCTGAGATCATATTCTCCGGGCTCGAAGGTGAATGTCTTTGCTTTTATCACTGGCCATTCATATTCATAAACCTCTCCTCGGTTGACGCGATCAGGACTAGGAATAAGCTCTTTTTCTTGTGTTACCCCAACAGGTATACTTAATTGGTTTTCATTGATTTGAAATTGTACAATGGACATTTGATTAACCTGAAAATCTGCACTGATCTCAAAGCGATATTGTGCTTTTTCAACACACTTTACTCGCCAGGTAACCCGAGATGAGTCAGACCAATCAATCAAATAATCGTTGGCCCAGCCAAAGCCACCATGAAAACCAACATTTTCCCTGGCAATCACTTCCTGAGCTGGTAGGTCAACAAACGGGATTGCTGGATGACCAATCTCCGCCAATTCAGGCTCCATGCCTGCTGAAGTCATGGAAGTATACCAATTCCTATATCTGCTTTCCAAGTCTTGAGCCACATCAGGTAGCGAGTCCATCAAATCCTCCTTTTGGTAGGGATCTGCCATCAAATCGTATAATTCCTTGCGTTCCGGATATAAAATCAATCCATGCTGATTGTTACGAACAGCTCCGGGAATAGTATCCAGTTCTCTTCTGATCTGATGGGTGAAAAAATACCGATCAGGTTGATCGCTACCCTCAAACGTTGCTATGAGATCTCTCCCATGCAACTCCAGATCAGCCGGAATCTCAAGCCCCGCAATACCTGCAAGGGTTGGAAATAAGTCGATATGAGCTGACATTTCCGCTATCCTTTTACCCGTATTCCATCCTTTCTCTGGATACCTAATCGTAAAGGGTACACGTACTCCTCCATCATCCACATGCGCTTTTCGTCCTTTAAATCCTCCATTGTACCTCCATGAATTTGGTCCATTGTCCGTCATGAATATGACCACAGTATTCTCGGCTTTGCCACTTTGTTCCAATGCATCCAACAGTCTTCCAACATTGTCATCGATGTTCTCCACCATGCCGTAGATGCAAGCCGTTTTATCATCCAATCCCAATGACTTGTATGGGTCAAAATATTTATCCGGTACCTGAAATGGACCATGAGGAGTATTGTAGGACACATAACAAAAAAATGGATCATCGCTCGATAGAAAGGCAATAGCACTGTCGGTCAACACATCGGGCATGTAACCCTCAAAATCAACTTCCTCATGATTCCTCAATAGTTTGGAGTCAAAGTAGTTGTTGAAATGACCTTCTGTAAAACCAAGAAAATGATCAAAACCCTGGCCAACAGGATCGTGCGGATATTGCTTACCATTGTGCCATTTGCCAAATAGCCCCGTTCTATACCCATTATCTCCTAGCAATTCGGCTATGGTAACCTCTGATTGTCTCATGACCTCCTTGCGATGGGTCACCCAGGATGCCCCGGTTGCCAAATGATACCTACCAGTAAGCAGACTGGCTCTGGTAGGTGCACAGACAGGCGAAACATAGAATCGTTCAAGGACCAAAGATTCATCAGCCAATGCGTCAAGTCTCGGCGTGCGAATCGTATCGTTTTGATGGAAACCAACATCTCCCCATCCTTGATCATCTGTGATAATCAAAAGTATATTGGGAGGTGCTGTTGCTGTCTCTGTCGCAGAACACCCTATCAATACGAACAAACTGAAGAGGACCCACACTCCCAAAAAGCACCTAATAGATGAATGGAACGAACCGCTATTCTTTGATAATTTTAATTGCATGAAATCGATTTTGATACTTCAATTTAAGCAGATAAAAACCGGGATTTATTCTTTCTAAATCCATTTGATTGGAATTATTGGTTTCAATCAAAAGTTGACCCTGCAAATCGTATAACCGCAATTGATCAATATTTGGCCCTTCAATGGTCAATATGTTTTTAACTGGATTTGGATAGACAACATGATCATTTTGCTTCTCTGCAACTTTCAATAAATCATTATCAATTACAACTTCAAAAGACGCATCTGCTTTCGCGCCAAAAGGATCAGTAGCTTCGATGGTAATAGTGGCCGCACCCGGTATTGAACTTCTCTTGAAATCTAACCCTACCCCCTTATTAGTGATCGGTATGTAAGCATTTACCACACTTTCATTCGTATTCCTAACCTCATATGTGAGGTATTCGACCCCACTCTCATCACTAAACACATCCTCAAAACGAATGTATAAATTAACATCTTCCGTCATGGACCAACCTGCCTCATAATTATCAATTTCACTAATTACTGCGGGCGCCTGATTGTCCGGAATGTTCATCACGGTCCATTCTCGCAATTCATATCCAACATACTTATCATGCATCATTTGCAAACGTAGGTACTTCGGTTGTATAGGATCAGTCATCACGAAAACATCCTTTTCGCCATCTCCTTCCGTGACTTGCTGAACTTGCTCCCAAGTCAGTCCATCACTAGACATTTCAATAAGATATTGGTCAGCAAAGTCGTTTTTCCATTGCAAGCCAATGAAATTCAATGCTGTATTTTGATGCAGATCAAGTTGCAACCATTGATTGCCCGATTGCTTGCTTTCCCATGTTGAGTTGAGATCAGCATCTGTCACCAATTCGGCCGGATGTCCAACGGCATTGTTCGACGAAGCAATATCCCCGAAATAGGCAAGGTTATTTCCTTGAAGTGCTGTTGAACCTACCATCACAAGTCCTTGGGCCACTACAGGCCAGCCTTCAGCATCTTTAGCTTCAAAGTCCAATATTGAATAACCAACTTGATCTTTTACTGTCAAGGACATTAATTGCTCTCGGGGTATTACTTCGACCAATTCAGTATTTGAATTTTTGATAAAAGAGTAGGTAAGATTAGTGCCGTCTTCCTTGTCCTGAAAAACGGATGATAAGTCTACCTCGAATTCTTTTTCTGTGTCCTCGATCATCACTTTTACTGGAGCTATTTGGGCCGCCACAATCGGCATCTCAGATAATTGAATGGTGGAGTTATCAATATCAACCGACTCTGGGATCAAAGATTGAACTACTCTCAAGCCTTTTCCTGTTCGATGAGCAAATGCATCATTGAATTGATTATCTGTCCAGGCCCAACTCATGACTCCTGCATAACCATACTTCACTGCCAATTCATAGGCTTGCGCTGTAGCGTAATCCGGATCCGCCTTGCGGTCTAGCGTATCTGCAGGAAACTCTCCAATCACAATGGGTTTGTCCAACCCCCAATGGGAGGCTGGCCGATGAAAGGGTGAAAATTCATTTCCAGCATGTTCTGAGTAATAATGAACCTGATAAAAATCCAAGGTTCCATCCTGATCTCCTCCTTGCGCAATGAGTGCATCATCTGCATAATAATTAGTATTTCCTTCAATATCAGTACTGGCCCTAAAGGACCATGACCCATTAGAAACTAATGCAGATGGAGTATGTCGATGGATAGCTCCTGCAGTCATATTTACAAAGCGCTGAATGTTGGACATATCTGTTTTTCCCGCACTGGTCCAACCGAATTGTCGAGACATGCCTTCCGGTTCGTTAAAAATTTCCCAGGTGAATACAGCCGGATGAATCGCTAGTTTGTCAAGAATTGGGTTGAGTGCATTGTCAATGTATGACTGAATATTGGCACTGTCTTCCATCAAATTCAGCATTGCATCTGTGTCCTGTCCTTGACCTGTCTGCAACATATCAAACGACCAGAGACACATGCTAAAAACTATACCTTTCTCAAAGGCAATGTCCAGCACTCGCTTCATAGCCAAAATATTATCAAATTCAATACCTGTCACCATTCCATCTGCATTTACAATCGGGCTATTGCTCCCATTTGTATGCAACCACCAGCGCAGTGCATTTCCCCCATTGGCCTTGATCGAATCCATAAGTTGACGATAAAACAACTCGTCATCTTCTGTGAACTCATCCAGGTCTCTGGCAAAATTTCGCCAGGCGATATTCATACCAGAGGCAAACAAGGGGAAACTGCCATTTCTAAATGGAATTCGATTCAATCCATGATTGGTGGGGTGACCTACGAAAATGGACAGGTAATCAATATCTGTCTTTCCTAGCTCATCTTCCACGATCAATTTAAATTTTGATGCTTTTTCAGTGAGTGTTACCTGATATTGCTTTTCAAAGGAAATGGTATCATCTTCAAGTACCCAGTAGTAGTTGGTCAGGTTGTCATCCGTGTCATAAGACGCTGAAGCATCCAGCGCATGCACCATGGGAAGTGTTCCCATTATTACGGTATCTGAACCAGCTTTTGCTTGTGGGGCTTGATTTTGCCCAAATACCGAACCTACTGCCAGGAATAGCGCAATAAGAAGGACTGATCTATTCAATGGCATGTTTCTTTGGTGATTTTCGATAAGGGTTGCTTATGTCCTTTAGAAAAAAAGTATAATCATCCTTCTCAAATTCAATAAATCCCGGAGCATTTTTCTGGCCTTCGTAGGGTACATAAAAATGTGACTCGTCAAAGTTTCGCCAAACCAATACCCAGGCCGGATTAGTCCCCGACGCTTTAATCGGATCTAACAGGGATTGCATGTACCAATCATCGATATTGAGTGTTTCGTTACCTGTTTCGCTCAGCGCAAACACCTTGTTTTTTTCCCTGGCTACCGAAGCAACTAGTTTAAGGCTTTCAATCAATTCTTTTTGTTGTTGATCTCTGGAAGCTTTGTTCCATTTCAGGCCAACATCCCAGTAGTTGTCAAATCCGATGATGTCCACATATTCATCCCCGGGATAAGCATACAGATAAGATGCTGCTCCTTTTGATAAATCCATGCGACTTCTATCTGGCGAAAAGGCATAAATCAAATTGTGAAGCCCCTTTTCATCTCTCAAATACTCCACTGTAAACCGCCAAAGCGCAATGTATTCTTCCTCGGTGCAATACCCCTTGCCCCACCAAAACCAATCGCCATTGTGCTCATGGTAAGGTCTGAAAATGATAGGTACTTTAGTGAAAAGTGTGTTACACTTTTTAATGAAGCTCGTAAACGCCTCCAGTTTGTCAATGTACGCTTGATGGGCAGATCCTCCAGGTAATAACTCTTTTATTGTTTCTGTTTTGTCCCAGGAGCTCGCGCCATTAAGTGGATTGCGCATGTGCCAGCTGATAGTGTTGATGCCCCCCATCTTGTAGATCATTTTGATACGATCACGCATCAGATCGAACTTCACATCATCGAGATTGTCGGTACTATCTATTTCTCCAAGGTCCCATCCAAAAATTGCCGGATATGTTCCTACGAGTCTTTTTACATCTGATTCTCCATGTATTTCACGCCAACCTATCCCATAAGCAGCATCATCCTGATGGCCAAACATCATGCCCAGTTGAGCAGATTGCTCCAAAAACCTGTAGAGGTTTTTGGTTTTCTTAGTTGCCGATGGATCTACTGCCTGAGCTGCTACATCTAACAAAGTGATAAAAAGTAGGCAAAAAATAAGGTGTCTCATGAATCTCTTGGGATAGTGTAAAAAGGCCAACCGAATATAGTTGGCCTTTCATCTATAAAACTATGAAGAAGTGATTTTAAATACCTTACCCTACTTTACCCATGGTAATTGCTCAATCGGTCCATCCGTGATGGAAACTGCATCCAACTGAGCATTATAATTTCCTGGCACATGCCAGTCATCTGGCAAATAAGCAAACTTGATCATTTGCCATTTCCTGTTTAAATCAATGGCGTGAGATCCTCCATCCCAATTTTCCTGAGCAGTCATATCTACTATCGGGAAGCTAAATAGTTTCCATTCGCCTCCTGTACCCGCTTTGAATAACGGATGAACAGCGTACTCATCATCACCTTCTCTGAACGCGATAGTAAATCCTAGGGTATCAGTTCCAGAATTCACCCACATGTTCAATGTAGGGTTAGACATGGTAGACAAATCAATCAAAGCGTCAGCATCGTTATTCTCATCATCATCCATAGCCGATGGCCAGTACTTGATATCATGCCATGCTTTATTGTCTGTACCTGCTGCAATTTTTAATCCATAATAGTGATCTCCTTCAATTGCCTCAATTTCAGCATCTGTATCAAAACCCATCAATCCTGAAGGATTCCAAACGTCTGTTGGGAAGCTGGCATCACCACTCTCAAAATCAAGAATCACACCGAGTCCATTGTCAAGTCCGAAATCCTGCTGGCACTGTTCGTCATCCGGGTTGTTTTCACAGAAACATGTTGGGTTGAAATCGAATAAGCAGCAATTAACTAAATCATCTTCAGCATTAGTACCAGTTTCACAGTGGCACTCAACATTGTATTGAGGTAAGCAACAGTTACTATCAAATGGATTGGCTGCACAAAAGGCATCCGGATCACTATCAAATGTAACATCGTCTGGATCCTCTCCTCCACAAGAAACAAGCATTGCCATCGCTCCTAGAACGAAGATCATGCTCCACATTTTCTGCATATTAGTTTTCATATTATCGTGTTTAGTCTATTAGTTTTTGATTAATAATTTCTATTCTGATCGATTCCCCAGTTGACGGTTTCTGTCCCAGGGATTGGAAATACCGGAATGGGATTGACAATTACCTGATCAGCTGCCATTGGGTGACCCGTGGTTACGGCGTGATCCAGGATATTGGAGCCAAAACCATAGAGACTTTCCATTTTGTCAACAAACTGACCTGTGCGCACTAACTCCCAGAAACGGAGCTGTTCCATGCCCAATTCCCGTCTTCTTTCATCCCATATGAATCGCAATAATTCCTGACCACCGGCTGGTATGATGCTGTTGTCCAATGGGGTAAAACCTGTTGGTACGTAATTAGCCGGATCGGCCGGATCCCATCCTTTCGGGTAAGTACTGTTGCTTGCGCGCTCCCTGATCTCCACCAATCTTTGAATGGCCTGGTTTGCATTACCTGTATGGTAAGCAGCCTCGGCATTCATTAACAGGATATCCGCATATCTGAATTTTCGTATGTTTTCACCTGATCCCTTTTCCGTTATCCATGTATCTGGATCGGCAATGGCTTTTCTATGATAGTATCCAGTCTGATTACGCTCTGACGCTACCATCTCTATCCCATAGGCATATTCCCCTATTCCGATCGCTGTTGAGTGTCTTCTTGGATCGTTGGATTCATAGGTATCTACCAAATCCTGCGTGGGAGTATTGAATCCCCAACCGCCCATAAACAATGGATTTTGAACCACGGTCCAGCCAGTTCCTATGTATGGCCCCTGACTAAATGGACCAATGCCATTGTCAACTGCTTGAATCTCGAAAATGGATTCCTCATTATTTTCTCCCTCTAGTTCAAATATTGTGGCATAGTTGGGAGTCAACGCGTAGCTACCATAAGCGCCTGAGATAAAATTGTCAGTGATTTCCAATACCTCGGACCATGCATGTCCGTTGGTATTGTCTGTACCCAGCTGATACATGATGGCTCTCGCCAGGAACGCAGCAGCGGCTCCCTGATTGGCACGACCAATTTCCTTTACTCCTTTCTGAGGCAGATGGTCCACTCCAAACTGAAAGTCAGCTACGATCTGCTGATACACCTCATATTGAGGAGCTCTTGTAAATGCACGATCATTGATGACACTAGTGCTGACAGGTCCGGCAAAAAGCGGGACAGCTCCAAAAATTCTAACAAGTACGAAATAGCTGTATCCTCTAATAAATCTTGCTTCCGCTTCAAACTCCGCTTTCACTGCATCTGAAAGGGGAGCATCCTGAAGATTGGCAAGCACCATATTGGCCCTGCTAATCGCCACATAGTGTTTGTTCCAAAGCCCAAATATGTTGGAAGTTGAACCATTTGCAGTAAAGCTCTTCAAGTGCTGCATGCCAGCCTGGTCACCAGAAGTAGAACCTTTTTCAGCATCGTCAGACACCATGTCTCCAATGACGAATTCATACGCATGACCTCCATTGCCTACCAGCGTTGCTTCAGCATAACCAAGCGGATCGTACATGGCATTTACTGCCAGTTGGGCATTTTCTTCTGTATCAAAAAATGAAGCTTCGGTTAGCTCTGTTATGGGCTCCTCTACCAGAAAATCTTCACAGCTTGAAACCGCTAGTATCAAACTGAAAATCGATATTGCTTTTAATAATTTCATGACTGTCAGAATTAAAATTTGATATTGGTTCCAATGATGATGGTCCGAGCGAGCGGATAACTTCCCAGGTCTACTCCAGGAGCAAATGAATTGCCATATGCCAACCCAATTTCCGGATCAAACCCTGTGTATTTAGTCAAGGTCAGCAGGTTGTCAGCAGACAGGTACACCCTCAGAGACTTCATTTTTAGCTTGCTGGCAAATGATTCATTCAAGGTGTATCCGATTTGTAGATTTCTCATTCTCATAAATGAACCGTCCTCGATGTATCGATCACTGAACAGGTCATTTTGATTGACTTGTTGCGTCACTCGCGGCTGGGTATTGCTACTGCCTGGCCCCACCCATCTATCAAGTCGGGTGGTCAACATGTTGTTGTCCAACGCAGAAGACCCATTGATGTAGTACGTAAAGACATTGGCTATTTCATTGCCATATGTCCCTGTAAAAGACATGCTCAGATCAAAACTTTTGTACTCTCCTGACAGGTAGAGACCATAAGTAAAGTCAGGCACTGCACTGCCAAGCGAAACTGCATCGTCCGCAGTAATCACACCATCCTTGTTTACATCGTCATAAATCACGTCACCAGGTGACGCCCTGTTCATGACCGCTTTGTGATCGGCTGAATTTTCCGCAACTACCTCTCCATCACTATTGATGGGCTGTCCCTCTCGATTATAAGCTTTGTAGGCATCTATTTCCTCCTGAGTCTGAAAAATACCCAGTGTTCGCAAACCATAAAATGTCGAGAATTCCTCACCTACTATGGTCCGTGTAACAGGCATTCCGATCTTGGGCTCGAAATTGGCCCCATCGATTCGATCACCCGAACCCAAACCGGTTACTTCATTAGAGATAAAGCTGATATTGCCCCCAATGTTAAAATTGAATTCACCCAATGATTGCTTGAAATCTAAGGTCAACTCAGTGCCTCTATTGGTCATGGATGCCGCATTGGAGGTAGGACCACTTGCCCCCACGAAGTTGGGTACCGGAATATTCTGTACCAGCAGATCAGTTGTGTTTTTGATAAAGTACTCAGCCGACACAATCAATCTGTAATCCAGCATTTCCAAATCAATGCCAAAGTTGGTCATTTCAGACACCTCCCATTTGATATCCACAGCAGGTATTTGCGTAGCGGCATTTCCTCCATATGAAGTAGTATCATTATTGAAGGCATATGCCCAACCCTGCGAAAGTGTAGACAAGTATCCATAAGGTGCAATAGGATCCTGATTGCCAATCTCTCCATAACCTCCTCTGAGTTTCAATCCATTCACTACACTGTTTTCAGGAAAAAACGCTTCTTCATTGACATTCCATCCAGCGGAAAAAGATGGGAAAGTACCCCACTTGTTACCTTCATTGAACTTGCTGGACCCATCACGACGACCGGTCATGGTAAGCAGATATCGATTGTCATATGAATAGACTAACCGCGCAAAATATGACATCAGGATGAACCTTCTATCCCTTGGAATCTCTGCACCAGTAGCATCTACACTTACGTTCTCATTGAATTGCCGATAAGTTTCATAACCCAGGATGGCATTGATTGAGTGCTTACCAAAGTCATTGGCATAGCTCAGTACATTTGAATTTTGCCAAACGGTCAATTCATTTCTGTTACTTGTCAATACATCATTTGCTCTCGACTCGTTGGGAGAGACCAGCGGTTCATCATTAATGAGAAATCTACTTTCAATAGTCGTATTCGCTGGTGTTAGGCTCTCGGAATCGATGATCCTCGTATCATAGCTCAGGGATGAACTAAAATCCAATCCTTCCGCAATGTTGAGTTTTGCAGACAGACCTGGTTGAATACGATTGGCATTGCTAAATCTGAACTGCTGCTCATGCATCATCCGCGCAGGGTTGACGATATCCGTCAAACCTGTACGATCCCAATGTCCGGTAGCAGGATCTTTCACAGGATTAATGGGATCTTTTCGCAGCGCTGTACCTAACACACTACTATAGGTTCCTTCGTCGTAATTGATGTAGTCGTTGAATGATACTTTCACATCACCCGTCAGGGTCATTTTCTTGATTGGCTTGACTTCCAGATTGGCTTGTCCCTGGTATCTTTTACCATAAGTATTGTGTACAATACCCTGTTGGTTAAAGGCAGTTCCCGATACTTTGTATCTCACTTTTTGAGTGCCACCACGAATCGACAGATTATAGTTTTGGACTCCTGCCACCCTCAACACTTCGTCCTGCCAATTGGTCTCTCCAATATTTCCGCCTAATGCATCTCGGATCCAACTTCTGCGTCCCGAGTCGTCTACCTCCCCAATATCCCAATCTTCACCTGGTCCAGATACAGACTCGACGTATAGTTCTGCAAATTCAGCTGCATTCAACAAATCCATTTTTTTCCACGCAGTTTGAATCCCGCCATAAGCATTGACCTCTATTTCAAATCCTTTATTAAGTCCTTTCTTAGTTGTGATGATAATAACGCCATTAGCGCCTCTAGAACCATAGATTGCTGTAGCCGAAGCATCTTTAAGTACCTCCATCGAGGTAATATCATTGGGGCTGATGGTTGAGATATCTCCTGTCAAAAAACCATCCACAACGAACAATGGATTGGCATTTTGAAATGAGCCTACACCTCTCACTCGAATAGTTGTACCCTTACCAGGAGCACCAGAGTTAGTTGTGACCTGTACACCGGCTACTTTGCCCTGGATATTTCTAGCCACATCTACTGAAGCAATTTTTTGTACCTGCTCCATGTCAATGCTTCCTACTGAACCTGTGAGGTCACTTTTCTCGACAGTTCCATATCCTACCACGACAATCTCCTCCAATGCCTGGACATCCATGTCAAGCGTTACATTGATACTGGAGTTATCATTGACAACTACCTGACTGGTCATATAACCTACAAAGCTGATATTCAATATGCTTCCCTGAGGTACAGAAAGAGTGAATTTCCCTTCCAGGTCAGTCACTGTCCCATTGCTAGTCCCCTGAATCATGACGGATGCACCTGGTAGTGCAAATCCATCGTCAGCATATACTGTGCCTTTCACTGACAACTCCTGTGCAAAAGTGAAGAGCGGCACAAGCGCAAATAGCTGAATCAACAGCCATTTTGAAAATCGTTTATATAAATAGTTTTTCATATTCATTTGGTATTCATCTCTATGTGAAAATGCTAATCACCAGTACAGTGATCAGTATTAGTACCAGTCCCATAAGGATCTCTAGTAGATAAAGTGTCCTCGCCTTTCTGGATTGATTTTCATCATTCGCTCCCATTCTTGATCCGATAGTTACTCATGTGTAGCAGTGATTTTTCAACTTACTCTGTTGGGCAATTTGTGCTGATTCGCCTGGTTCGACGGATGGTAAAATGCACAAGTGAAGCGGTAAATCGCGCTGTGAAGCAGAGCAAGGGTGGTTGTAACAAAAGTTTCTATCAAGCTGTCGCATTTACCCTTGAAATATAATTATTAGTTGTATTTACAACTTTATTCGGTTTACTTCGTAATTAGTTGTATATACTACCATTTATGATTCCTAGCAGTTTAGAAGACAATATCATTTATCAAACCGGTCGCTTCACTAAGCATTTCAGTGAACGTCTGACGGATGCCTTTAAAAAAGCTGGCCATAATATTACCAGTGAGCAATTCGCCATTCTCGCAGTGCTATGGTATCAGGATGGCATTACCCAACAGCAAATCGCAACTGCCATAGAGCGAGACAAGACGACCATTAGCCGAGTCCTGGATAGCATGATAAAAAGAAACCTGCTGAGAAGAGAAAAATCAGAAAGCGACAAACGATCAAAACTGATACGCTTAACAGATCATGGTAAGCAACTACAGGAAAAACTGGTTTCGATTAGTGGAAAACTTTTCATGCAATCTCTAGAAGGTATTGAGGACACAGATGTAAAATCTGCTTTAAAAGTGATGCATCGTTTAATCAATAACATCTCAAAATAAATTTAACCAATTAGTTGTACATACATCTTTAATTATGAAAACTACTCTCAAATTACTCGGACACTCAACAGCTTTGCTCATTTTTTGGATAATGAGCAGTATGATCCTCACGCCTTTATTTGATATCCAGGAACCGGAACAGGATAACCCTGCACTATCCCTTCTATTGATGTGGCTGGTATGCCTACTCAATGTGAGTGTCTTGCATCTGTATTTGGTCAATACCGGTCTATCCAAACTGCAAAGAGCCTTGCATCTATTTGTATTGCTTTTCGGCATCCAATGGTTCATGTCTCAAATGGAGTCATGGTTTTTCATTGATGAAGCAGTGATGAGCCGATCATTCATCATCTTTCTGATCATCAATGGCATCCTGATGTCACTGTTCTATGCTTTAATGACCTACTTCACTTATCCATTTGTGGCTAAGACCAGTGACATCAGTTGGCTGTCCAACAAGCAATTGGTGATAAGAACTGTTATTGCGGCATTGCTCATTTATCCTGCTATCTACTTTTGTTTTGGTTATTTCATTGCCTGGCAATCTCCCGACCTACGCGAGTACTATACTGGGTCTACGGATAATGCTGGTTTTCTCACCATGATGTACCACAACATTTTTGAGAGCACCCTCTATGTGTTCCAAATATTCAGAACACTGCTGTGGCTTGGGCTTGGCTGGTTCATGCTAAATGGATTCAACGGGAGTCGTAAAAACGCAATGATTACGCTAGGGTTGTTGTTTGCTGTCATTATGAACTCAGGACACTTGTTGCCAAACCACATCATGCCAGACATGGTAAGATTCTATCATGCTATTGAAACCTCAAGTTCCAATTTTCTCTGGGGCATTATTGTAGTTATTCTTTTCACAAAGTCTACTGACATAACCGCCTAGATTAGTATCTTTTTGCTTTCTTAGCTAAAAGCAAATTACTTGACCACACCTCACCTCAAGCCATTATGGGTAATATTACTGGCGCTTACATCATTTGGTGTAAGCGCCCAAACCATTTCGGTTGGATATACCCACCACATCACCACTGATGATGGATTGGCTCAAAGTAATGTCAATGCCATTTTGTTAGACTCAGAGGGGTTTGTATGGTTAGGCACAGATGATGGCCTCAATAGATTTGACAGTCATAATCTAAAGACCCATAAATACGACAGGCACGACTCAATGTCCTTATCTGAGAATCAGGTCATCAGTCTATTTGAAGATTCTCAAGGTCGCCTTTGGGTAGGTACAGCCCATGGAGGCGGAATCAATCTTTATGATAAATCGAATGTCAGCTTTAAAAAGCTTCCCAACGAGGCAAGCCCGGCGCAAAAAACTGCTTTATGCATTGCTGAAGATCAATCAGGAAATATTTGGCAAGGAACACATGATGGTCTTCTTATTTTAAAACCAGGAAGTCAAATATTTGAACCAATAGCCAAAACGATGAACAGGAATATACATGTCCTGACAATTGCTATTGAATCTGATGGTACAATATGGATAGGTACCGATCAAGGGCTCATGTCCTACTCTCCAGCAACAGATAAACTCTCTAGCTACACTGACGCATTTGAACAAAGGATGCGAAATAATACAATTCGAACAATGATCATCGATCATAAAAATCAATTATGGATCGGTACACTTAATGGCCTATATAGACTTAACATTGACGACAGGTCGTTCAATTCATATTACCAGGAAGACGGTGATGGACTTTCTTCAAACATTATCATCTCGCTCTTTCAAGGCCATGGGGGAGAAATTTGGATTGGGACAGATGGTGCAGGGGTGATTATTTACGAAAATGAGACATTTGAGCAGCTCAAAGACCCATTCAATGAATTGAATAATTTGAGCGTAAAAAGTATCGCTCAGTACGATGACAATATTTTCATTGGGACGCTTCGCAAAGGATTAAAGATAATTAGGATTGATAATGGCATGTTTGGCCACCGCAAAAATTTACATCCCATCGTTACCGCAACGGGTAAGAATACAATTCTCGACTTTGTGGAAGATAGTTTTGGATTCATATGGATAGGGACCGATGGAGCTGGACTGTATCGCTACGAACCAAAAACAGAACAATTTCTCTCACTCGAAGAGCTGGGCTTTAAGACGAGCTTGAGTAGTGATGTAGTGAAAAGCCTGTTGATTGACAATCGGGGAAATATGTTGGCAGGAACCTATGCCGGAGGTTTAAACTATTTATACAACGCCACAAAGGAAATCCAGGTTTTCAAGCATGACCCAAAAGACGCTGCATCCATATCTAACGATAATGTATGGGCCCTTTATCAGGATAGCAGGGGTACCATATGGGCAGCAACATTGTCTGGACTCAATATCTTCGATCCAAATACCGGCAGATTCAGGCGATTTGACAGTTCAATAGAAGACTCCACCAGCATTGTGTCTTCTGTTGTCTTTCAAATTAGAGAAGACAAGAAAGGCCGATTGTGGTTTAGCACACCAGATGGGTTGAGCGAATATCTACCTCATTACGATCAATTCAGAAGCTACATACCAAATAAGGATGTTCCCAGTCGCAACTATCTGCGAGATTTCATTATCGACGAAAATGATAATCTTTGGATTACCTCCAAGTACTTTATCTATCAATTTGACGGAACAAATTTTCAGGAAGCTCAATTTTCAAATCAGCTTAGTGGTTCTCCTAAATCAATTATTTTGGATCAAAACAATCAATTTTGGATTGGCACATCAAATGGCCTCAACCGAATTACCTCAAGTGGGGAGGTGAGTGTATTTGATATTGGCAATGGGATTCAGGATAAGGAGTTCCGACCAGGAGCCTCTCTACTGAGCAAAAATGGCAACATATACCTGGGTGGACTGAATGGATTTAATCGATTTGATCCTACAAAAGTGGACAAGTCCACTTCTTCACTGGACGTGGTGTTTACGGATTTTTACTTGTTTCATCGAAAAGTGGACCCTCTGATGTTTGGGGATATCAACTACCTCGACCAGATACATTTGGATCACGCTCAGAATGTCGTGTCCATTAGCTATTCAGCTATTGAGCATAACTATCCCACGCGCAATTCATACGCTTACAAACTAGATGATTTTGATGATGATTGGAACTATGTTGATGACCAAAATATTGCTACATACACGAACCTGGAGCCGGGCTCCTACACATTCAACGCAATGGCAATGAACAAGAATGGAGAGTGGTCGGCCCCCAAGTCAATTATTATTTCGATCAGTCCCCCTTTTTGGAAAACAGGTGTTTTTCGGACATTTCTCGTCATACTTATATTCCTGGTCCTATTTGCAATGTATCGACTCAGACTGGCAAACATCATTGCCAGGAAAACCGAGTTGGAGAAAAATGTTAACGAGCGCACGCGTGATTTAAGTACTGAAATCAACATGCGTGAAACAACCGAGGAGGTCCTGAAAGATACAGTCAAAAAGCTTGAAACCGCTCAGGAACAGCTGATCCACTCAGAAAAAATGGCCTCCATTGGTACGTTTACAGCAGGAATCGCCCATGAAATCAACAACCCATTGAACTATGTATTCGGTGGTATCGAATTGATCAAACAATTATTGGAAAGAATTGACAATATGTCGACTGAAGAACTAAAAGAGGGTTTAAAAGAAGCCTACTCAATTACGAGTGATGGTGCGACCAGATCTTCCAAAATCATCAAGTCTTTGATGTTCTACTCACATACTGGAAGTGAGGGAAGTCGGGATTGGGAAAAAGTGATGTTTGGCGAAATGTTAAGTTCGGTAAAATCCTACCTTTCCAAAGAGCTTAAAAATGGCATTGACTATACCGAGCATATTGATGAAGTTGGCGAGATATCCATCATTCCTGACAAGTTTAGTCAAATTATGCTGAATCTATTGAGTAATGCGGTTGATGCTACCAACTCAAGTGAGGATAAAAGAATAGAAGTTGACGTGTGTCTATCGAACGGTAATTTGATCATCAATATTTTCAATACCGGACCATCTATAAACATGGATCTTCGCCATAAAATATTTGATCCATTTTTCACGACAAAGGAACCGGGTAAGGGTACAGGGCTGGGGTTATGGATTACGCATATGCTCGTTGAAGATCACCAAGGCAAAATCAATTTTGTAAATGAAAAAAACGGTGTAAAATTCAGCATAAGTATCCCGCAGTAATAAATCAATTGACTAAGTTGCTATAAGAAAGTATATCTCGCATGGACGAATCTAACTACCTCAACAAGCTTTCCGGATTGACCGAAATGGCGGTTGAATTTGCTCCTACTTTGATCAAAGCAGCAGCAACGCTAATTATAGGATGGATCGTGATCACGATCATCATGAAAGGTCTCAGCAGAATGTTCCTTTACCGTAAGGTGGACCCAACTGTAGTGCCATTTTTCAAAAGTCTGATTGGCATTTCTCTTAAAGTCATGCTTATCATATCAGTCATTGGGATTTTGGGCATTGAGATGACCTCCTTCATAGCTGTTCTGGGTGCTGCAGGACTGGCGGTAGGTTTGGCTTTGCAAGGCACTTTGGGAAACTTTGCAAGTGGGGTAATGATCTTGATATTTAAGCCTTATAAGGTAGGAGACTTTATTGAAGGCGCAGGATATATGGGGACGGTCAGAGAAGTCCTGCTATTTAACACTATTCTTAACACTCCAGACAATAAGCGAATCATCATTCCCAATGGTTCGCTAGCCGGTAATTCGCTTACTAACTTCTCAGCCGAACCACAGCGTCGGGTTGATTGGACTTTTGGAATCGCATATGGCGATGACTATGACAAGGCGAAAGAGGTACTCACCAGGTACATCAATGAGGATGAGCGTATTCTTAAAGATCCCGAGCCATTCATTGCGCTTGCTGCACTGGCAGATAGTTCAGTCAATATTGTGGTAAGAACCTGGGTCAACCCTGACGACTATTGGGCAGTGTTCTTTCACATGAATGAAAGAGTTTATAAAGAATTTGGAAAAGAAGGATTATCTATTCCTTTCCCTCAAATGGATGTACATCTTAACAAATAAAGATGAACCTTAATAAGGCGGTACTATTTACCGCTCCAGCGCTCATATGGGGTTCCACATGGTTTGCTATCAAGTTTCAGCTAGGTGATGTCCCGCCAGCCTGGTCGGTAGCTTATCGTTTTTACCTGGCAAGCACATTGCTATTTATTTATTGTGGTGTAAGAGGTATTTCACTAAAGTTCGATTTGCAAAAACATCTGCGTATGGCCATGCAGGGTTGTTTGCTTTTTGGCATTAACTATTGGTTGGCCTATCTGGCAGAACTTGAGCTCACATCTGCTTTGATGTCTGTGGCATTTGGTACGATTATTTTCATGAACATGCTGTTCGGTAAGTTGTTTCTTGGGAATGGCATACAGGGGAAAGTTTTGTTTGGTGCCATCATGGGTATTTTTGGCACCTTCCTTATTTTTTTTCAAGATCTGAAAGACACTACATGGGAATCATTACCCATGATCAGCATTGTATTTGCGTTTGGATCAGTAGGTGTTGCCTCTCTGGGCAATATTACTTCTGCTGCCAATCAAAAATTTGATATCCCCGTCATCTCTTCAAATGCATTTGGCATGTTGTATGGAGCGCTGCTCATGTCGGCTGTTGCGCTAACCACAGGAACGTTACCAACTTTTGATTTTTCGACCGCATACCTTAGTTCGTTGGTATATCTCTCATTATTCGGCTCAATCATTGCATTTACTTCATATCTTACACTTGTCGGCCAAATCGGTCCGACAAAGGCGTCATACGTACTGGTGGTTATTCCAGCTGTTTCTCTGGTAATTTCTACCCTATATGAAGGCTTTATTTTCTCCTGGTATGCCATTGGAGGGGTGATATTGATCTTAATGGGAAACGTGATTGTGTTAAGAAAGTAGTGGTTTGATGCGGTATAAATGTTCTGATAATTAAATGAAAAATGTTTATTTCATCATATTGGCCCTGGCCCTACTTGGCTGCACTGAAATTGATGGTCCAGTTGTCCCAAGGTACTTAGAGTTTGAGGAGATAGGTGATCTATCAGAGCCATCATTGATTGAAGGAGTTGGCATGATTGGATCAAGCGATGATAAGCATCTTTTCATTGTATTTCGCTCGACAAGCCCTCGCACCGATGAACTTTCGGAAAAAGTAGTGAGAATCAATACCACTAATGGTGAACAGAGAGTACAGTACAATGAGCAAGCTGATTTTATTACTAAAAGACCTCAGATTGTAGATGGGCGACTCGTTGTAGTCGGAGGCAGACACATTACCATATACGGCCAAAATCTGGATGATGCACCCGAGGTAATTCGTCATGATCGAAGTTTGACCCGATTTGGAAGTGCGGTGCTTGATAATGAATTGATTGTGTGGGGTGGTGACCTGGAGAGGCTTCATTCTGATAAGATTCTGGTCTGGGATTGGGGTAAAAACAAATTTAATAGAATAGGAAGAATGCCCGGACCAAAGACCTGGGCTGGAGGTGCTATCGCAAGAGATCGGCTTTATGTATTTGGTGGCCAGCAACAATTTCAAAACACATGGCCCGAAAATCAGATTTACAAATACAATTTTTACACAAAAGAGTCAGAGACGTTCTTCTTACCTGATTCTACCAAAAGAACCTACTCAGCTTCTCAAGGTCACTTGATATACGTAGCAGGTCAGATAATTGACCGGGATGTTTTTACACTGGATCTTGATATATTATTTGGTGTTTTTGATACTAGAACGGACCAGTATTTCCCTGTGTTGACTAATCTTAGCAGTGATCAACTTTGGACAATTCATCAAATGTGTATTGTTGGTGAGTATGTCTATATACTCTACGGCAATGAATTCAGATCGTCTTACGACGTAAAAATAATGCGGGCTAGGCTTCCTCCGCTAGATGATTAATCATAGATAGCATCAATCCTATCAAGAATTTCCTTTTCCACATAGGGTTTTTGGAAAAACCCTTTGGATTTCATCCTGCCTCATGTTTTCGTGAATATGGGTCATGTTATTTTTCCTTGTTGGTTTTAATTTTCCTAATTCCTCAATTCCTATATATATATTTCGTGCCACCATTATTTTCCACTTGAATACTAGCTCCCAATTTTTTAGCGAAAGATCGAATCATACTCATTACCAAGCTCCCTGTCCTATTTTTAAGATCTACATTTTCCTCGGGAAGTCCTACACCATCGTCCTTAAAGACAAATTTATAACTGTCTTCCTTTTGCTTCATCGAACATCTATAGCTCATAATTCCCGGTCTTTGAACGCATGCTTGGTTGCATTGAGCATCAGTTCATTGACCAGTAATCCAAAATTGACAGCTCCGTCCACTTCAATAATATAAGGATAAAAGTCAGTCTTGATTTCTAACTGTAGCCCAGAGCCTGTTGGGGACATAGCGAGCTCATTGGTGAGTCTTTTAAGGTAACCCGCTCCGTTACAAGTGCCGTAAGTGATGATTGATCAGTAACTGTGAATATGATAATGTCTATAGGGGAATTACGGACAAAGTCTTTAAATGACGACAAGGTGTCCGCCTGTAGTAATTCAAACTCATCTTCCAGCGCACTGCTCAAAAGAGAATCAATCACGCCGTATATCAGCAGCTTGTTTTTTTTCAATTTACTCACACATTAAACCTAAAAATTCCACCTAATTACAGTTATATGCAACAATAACGAGGAAAATGCTAGCACCAATTGTCCGAAAATGCTAGTCAATCTCCATTAAAACTAGGTGAAATCCTGGCTGATTTAAGTGTTAAGCCCCACTCCTTCTCTAAGTATTTTGCGTACTTATTTTTGATACACTGTTCCGCCTTTCATTACAAAATCTATGTCTTGAAGCTGTTTGATATCTTCAAGCGGATTGCCTGTGACGGCAACTATATCAGCATATAGTCCAGCTTTGATGCCCCCAATATTTTCCCCTTCGTCGAGCACCTTTGCGGCCGTTGATGTGGCACAAATGATTGCTTCCATTGCTGGCATTCCTCCCTGTACCATGTACATAAATTCCATAGCATTTTCACCATGATTGAAAACACCAGCATCCGTACCAAAGGCGATGGGCACTCCTCTCTTATAAGCCTGAGAAAATTTATCCAATATTTGAGGACCAATTACCCTGGCTTTATCTGCCACTACTTTGGGAAAGTATCCTGGTATTTCAGCCTTTTTCGCGACGGACATACCAGCACTAATTGTCGGAATCAGATAAGCGCCCTTCTCAATCATTAGATCCATTGTTTGTTCGCTCATATAAGTCCCATGCTCAATAGTAAGCACACCAGCTCTTACTGCCCTGGCCATACCCTCATCACCATGCGCGTGTGCTGCCACATGAAAATTGAAATCACGAGCCGTCTCAACAATCGCTCTAATTTCTTCCTCCTTGAAATGAGGTCCCATGCCATCCTTTGCAACACTCAGCACGCCTCCTGTTGCTGTTATTTTGATCAGGTCTGCTCCATTTTTGTAGCGCTGACGGACAGCCTTTGCCGCATCCTCAACACCATTTACAACTCCCTCTTTTGGCCCTGGATCACCCTGCAAATCCGCTCTATATCCGTTAGTTGGATCGGCATGACCGCCTGTGACCGCCAATGATTTTTCGGTTGTAAATATTCGCGGACCATCTGTTAGCCCTTTATTAATCGCATTTCGAAGGGATACATTCACTCCACTTCCTCCTAAATCTCGTACGGTTGTAAATCCAGCCATCAAGGTAGACTTGGCATACATTGCTGCCTCATATGCTACGTCAGCCGGGTTATGTCGAAACCTGTTCAAATAGGTCGCCGGACTACTCTGAGACTCAATGTGCACATGCAGGTCAATAAATCCTGGCATAACCGTCATGTTTTTTAAGTCAATAATCTCATCTACATCATTGCCTTCAACATACCCCTTTTCTACCCCGGTGATCCTTTCACCTTCAACGATGATTGATTGCGCTTTGATAGGCTTTTTACTCACACCATCGATAAGTGTACCAGCGTGGATGATTGTGCGCTGTGCAAAAAGTGATACCGACAGACATAAAAAAGATGCGACCAGAATGTTCTTCATGATAAATACATAATTGATTGTAGTTAAGATAGACGATCTCCATTCCTTGACATCCTTCATACTGACCAATGGTGTAAACATTTGATAATCGGGTAGATAAATCAGATATCAGAAGTACAAGGTTGCTATATATTTGAAGGATGACTTTTATTCAAAAGAGAAGATATATCCTTCCCTGGATTCTGCTACCTGGCTTGTGAGCATACAACACAACCTCTCAAAAAGTTATCATTTACAATTTCAAAAACATTAAAACATGAGTAATATAATCGTGATAGGTGCTGGTATGGTTGGAAGTGCCATGGCCATAGACCTGACTTCAAAACATAAGGTGACTTGCACAGATGTAAGCCAAAAGGCATTGATCAAACTAACCGCGCGTCATCCTGATATAGCTACCAAGTTGCTGGATGTAACCGATTTCAAAGCTTTGCATGACACGATCTCCACATTTGATCTCGTATTGTGTGCTGTCCCGGGATTTCTGGGTTACCAGACGCTGGAACAGATTATCCTCGCTGGAAAAAATGTTGTTGATATTTCATTCTTCCCGGAAAACTGTTTGGAGCTTGATCAGTTGGCAAAGGATAAGGGTGTAACCGCCATAGTAGATTGCGGGGTGGCACCAGGCATGGATAATATCATTTTGGGCTACTATAATGAAAAAATGACGGTAACAGACTTTGAATGTTTGGTCGGCGGATTGCCTAAAATCAAGAAATGGCCCTACAACTACAAGGCACCATTCTCGCCTATAGACGTCATAGAAGAGTACACGCGACCTGCCAGGTATGTTGAAAATGGCCATGAGGTCATCAAACCTGCAATGAGTGATATTGATCATGTGGAATTCGATAATGTTGGCACACTTGAGTCATTCAACAGTGACGGACTAAGGTCCATCATTCACACTATGCCGCATATTCCAAACATGAAGGAGAAGACGCTAAGATACCCCGGGCACATTGATAAAATTATTGCTTTGCGAGATGGTGGATTCCTTGATACTGAAGCCATTGAAATGAATGGTCAGTCGATCAGACCCATTGATTTTACTTCAAAAATTTTGTTTGATGAGTGGAAGTTAGGGGATACTGAACCCGAGATTACGGTAATGAGCGTGACCGTTGCAGGAACTGATGTCGAAGGTCGACAAAAAAAGGTAGTGTATTACCTGCATGATGAATACAATGCCGAAACTCAAACCAGTTCAATGGCCAGAACTACAGGTTACACAGCCACTGCTGCTGTTAATTTGTTTCTTGATGGTGTATTCAATGAGAAGGGAGTTTTTCCTCCTGAACTCGTCGGGAAACATGAAGCTTGCTTCCAATACTTTTTACAGTATCTGGAAGCAAGAGGTGTGATATATAAAGAAGAAATCAGGCGTATTGATTAATACGCCATTTCTTTTATTCTTGAGCTAAGCTTAACGTTTACAGCGCTAATTGATTTGTTATTGATCTCAAAAGCAATGCGCCCCTGATCGGTTACCAGATTGATTGAAGATCCTCTAGCAGCAAATCCTTCACTTTCTGTGAACAACAAGGCTCCAAATGAATTGGCTATGAACCGCGCCTTCAAAAACTGGTTTGAATAATCATCAGTCAAATATACAATGTGACTATTCTGAACATCCTCTGCTTTTGATGCTCGAACTACTTTGATCGGTTTATTGGCTATTTTTTTGTCTGCCGTTACTCTTTCCAGTTCAGCTTTCATTTCAGCACTACCAATGACGGTAATGATATAATCTGAGTTTACGGGTTTATCTGAGGGCCACTCCACATTTTTCATGATGTAGTAGACTAATCCAGCTTTCCTCTGATGATTCGTAGTTCCATTTGCTGAAACAAGCAGGATCAATAAAAGCGTGATGGATGAAATAATTTTTTGCATTTTGTCTATATAATTGAGCGGGCAAAACTAGATATGGAATTCGGGGTAAATCCATGAACTTGAATGAAGTGGCATTTTTGATGTTTAAACGAGTAATTGAGCTGAGTGCAGGAAAACGCGAACTCCTTAAAACAAAAAAGCAACTCTTTTGGAGTTGCTCATTTCTTCTATTTGAACTAATTGAGATTAGCTGGACATATCCATAAGTCGTGCACTTAGTCTGACGCTTACTTCTTTGAGTGCTGTCTTATTAATTTCAAACTCAACACTCCCATCAAAGTTGACAAAGTTTATCTGTGCTCCCTTAGCTCCAAAGCCTTCACTTTCTGTGATGAGCATCGCACCATAGGAGTTGGCGACATATCTGGCTTTTAAAAAGTCTTTCGCATATTCATCTGCCAGGTACACAATATGACTATCCTTTATTTCCTGAATAGTATTGGCTCTTTTGATGACAATCGATCTATTGGCGATTTTCTTATTGGCTGTAATTTTCTCTAACTGTTGTTGCATGGCGTCACTACCATAAACCGTAATGATATAGCTGTCAGTAGTAGATTTTGTATCAGGATACTCAACGTTCTTAAGAAGATAGTAAATCAATCCCGCCTTTCGTTGTTCCATGTCCGCAAAGGCTGATATGACCAGACCAAAGGACATTGCTAATATTATTAATTTCTTGTTCATAAGTCTTAACTGGTAATGACACAAACGTACTGTTATGGTACTATAGCAACTAATGAAGACGAATGAATAGGGTTAATCCTAGAGTAAAATGGCTAGATTTCGAGTTGAATAAAATCAATGACTTTCAAAATGCCAAAATGAAAATAAAGGCCAACAGCGTAGAGGAATACCTGTCAAACATACCTAAAGAACGTCAATCGTACTTTTCGGAACTAAGAGAAGTGATTCTCAACAACATACCAAAGGGGTTTAAGGAAGAGCTGAATTATGGAATGATCGGTTATGTAGTTCCTCATGACCTATATACTCCAGGCTATCATTGCGATCCTAAATTACCCTTACCATTCCTGAATATTGCCAACCAAAAGAATTTCATTGCGCTGTATCACATGGGGATTTATGCAAACCCTGAACTAATGGAATGGTTTACGCAAGAATACAAAACGCATGTTCCGCACAAATTAGACATGGGCAAGAGTTGTATACGGTTCAAAAAAATGGATCAAATCCCATATGAACTTATTGGTGCCCTTGTCGGTAAAATGACACCAATGGATTGGATCGGGATTTATGAAGAGAAAATCAAGCGATAGTTACACAGCCTACCTATTTTCGCTGAATGAAATCACAAATCGAACTTTTACGAACTACTCGCCACAATATCATCAGCGTAATGGACGCATGTTCCACTGAGCAACTTTTTAGCATTCCTGGTCCATTCAACAATCATATCTTGTGGAATGCTATGCACCTTATCGCAACACAACAACTGTTGGTTTACAAAAATTCCAACACCGCATTCGCAATTGACTCATCTATTGTAGAACAATTCAAAAAAGGAACTGCTCCTGACTCCACCAATGACTCGAGTTTGATAGACTCAACGAAAAAACAATTGATAAGTACGCTCGATCAAATGCTGAACGATTATAACAACGGTATTTTTGGTGCTTACAACGCAATTACGACAAGCTATGGTGTGACAATCAACACTGTAGAAGAGGCTATTACTTTCCTTAACCTGCACGAAAGCATGCATCTCGGTCAGATCAAAATGTTGAGTAAGCTGGTATAAAACAACGCCACGCAAATACCTGGATATTTGCAGTGGCGTCTGACCAATCAAGCAACTACTAGTTGCTTAGCTTAAATGCTATTGGGATCACCATCCGGACTTTAACAGGCCGTCCTCTTTGTCTCCCTGGTACCCAGTTTGGCGCTTTGGCGAGTACCCGCATTGCTTCTTCATCACAGCCAAGCCCCATTCCCTTGATCACTTTAATTTCAGAAAGCTCGCCATTCTCATTTACCACAAACTGAACAAATACCTTTCCTTCAGCACCCATTCTTCGTGCCTGAGAAGGATACTTCATGTTTTTGCCCATAAAGCCATAAAACGCACTATATCCTCCAACAGGCACAGGCATGACCTCCGCAATGGTCAAAGTTTCTTCTACCTCTTCTATGGGTTCCTCAAAAACTATCTCTTCATCAAAATTCTCATCAAACTCAGTGTCCAATTCAAAATCGTGTTCTTCAATGATTTCGTCATCCTCCACTTCTTCGAGTACTACATTTGACACTTTCGGCTTTGGGGGTTTAGGGGGAGGTGGCTGAACTGTATTCATGATCTCCAACTCCTCAAATGGATCTAGCTTTACATCTCCCAGATCAACTAGATATCGCTCGTAACTTCTCCACTCAAAGGCTGAAATGATCAATCCCAGGGCAATACAGAGTCCAAGAAAGAAGAACATGCTTTTTCTGCTTTCAAGATTGATATTCGGATTTTTTTTGTGTTCCATGTCTATTATGTTTTAAAGTGAATTAACGTTTATCTCTACTCGCTGCTCTGGATGACTGTTGACATGATGGGCTGGTTTGGCAAATGCCCCAAAGAACAAGGCAGCCGTGAGCAACACAATCGCAATCACAATCGCCACAGTCCTGTTTCGATCCGCTCTCCTGCGGACAATATATTGTCGCTCAAATTTTTTGAAGTCTTTGAACCTTTCAATTTGCCCCTTTCGAAAGAGGTCTCTTCTCGTCCTAAAATCTCTCTTCGTCATGATCAATTGCCTTCTTTACTTTGTCAATGGCTCTATACATTTTCATTTTTATGGTACTCTCCTTTTGGCCAAGTAAGTCACTGATTTCCTTAAAAGAGGCACCCTCGAAATACTTGAGTTCAATAATCCTGATCTCCAGTTCTTTCAATAGTTGCAATTCACTCAGCACCCGATCCAGAAGTGGTTGCATTGTCGGCTCATCTATTTCGAATAAGTTTTTCAATTCGATTTCATCGATCAGGTATACTTGTTTTTGATTTCGGTAATGCTTTTTCAATTCATTTCTGGCAATCACAAATAGCCAGGCACCAAATGGTTTACCCTGCCACCTAAACTTCGAAATATTCGATAGTGCTTTGTAGAAAGTTTGAGAGCATAAGTCAGCGGTCAGGTCTTCTTCGCCGGTTCGACGAAATAGAAATCGAAAAACAGCTTCATAGTATCGATTGTACAGTGGCTCAAAACCCTTGATGTCTTTTTGGGCATTCCTGATCCATTGCTGTTCTTCCTGAAAACTACTACGTCGGTTAGAATTTGACAATTCGACTTTTTACCTATCAATCCAAAAACATGCCGAAAGTCACAGATGTAGTATTTTAAAATATTTACCAACGCCTAAAAAAAAGAAAAAGGCGCTGAATAGCGCCTTTGAAATTGTCGATTAGTACTTATGTCTAAATCAATCTACCTTGATCTACTACCCCTCACTATTTCCCTTGCATCCTTCTAAAGCCTGAATAATACCATCTATACCCCATGATGGTGCGATAGGTGACTTGAGTTGCTCGCGCTCAATTAAAGTCTGGGCCTTTTCAAAGGTCGCGCATGATCCTCCATCACCTCCACCAAAAAACTGTGCAGTCCCCAACTGCATCTGCCCTAACAAATATTGAGCTCTTGGATTTTCAGGATTCTGAGCTGTAGCTTTTTGAAATTGTTCAAATGCCATTCCGCTATACTGCTGCCCTCGACTTGCCGGATCGACCGTCAGTTGCATCATGTAGATAAATCCTCGCATAGCCGTAATTTCGGATTCATTGGGTTTGATTTTATCTGCTTTCTCAATTTGTTCCAATCCGGCGGTTAGATGCTGATCCTGAATGCTCTTATCCTGATTCATTTGCATCAATCGGATGTATCCAAAAGCTGCATAATAATAAGGCTCCCATTTATCCTTCTCCGCATCCCCGATCCGCACGAGCTGGTTGATCGTGGCTGTAAGTGCTGCATGGTCCTGTGCGCCAAACATCTTTGCAATGTTTTCTCCCATGACTTTTTCGAACTTCTCATTTGCCATCGTCCCGATGGTCAATGTGATCAAAAGTGTTGTTACTAAGATTTTCATATGATTATAGATTTGGTAATTGGTTTAATGATTTTTCTTTTGAAAGCGTGATGAACACGCCCAGAAATATGAATCGTTTTGCTGCTGGTTTGATAGGCCGGGAATCATAGTATCCTTGATCGTCAGGCTGGTTTGCGTATTCATATCCAAATACATTGTCGAATCCGAATAAGTTATTGACCATTCCATGAATTATCACCTGAGCATTCAACAAGTAGCTCGCATTCAAACTGAAATCCTGAAAGGCCGGTGTTTGGGCCTGTAAAAATCCCTCTCTATTCTTATCCGTATAATTACGCGGACTCCCCAAGGTATAAGTTGTACCAACTTGTGTATTCCAATTGGAGATCCATTTTTTGGCCACAACTGACAAATTGTGTTTGGAAGCAAAGTATGGGGTAAACTGCCCTGGGTAATTTTTGTATTCACGCTCAGTATCAAGGTAGGAGTATGAAACCCAGTAATCCAGTCCATTAATCGTTTGAGGATCTCTCCACCAAAGGTCAAAGCCTCTGGCATATCCATTCCCATCGTTGGTGTACCCCCCCTCTTCGTACTTTACCAATTGATCATAGCCTTTATAGTATGCCTCTGCCCTAAAGGTTCGTCGATCTTTTACCCATTGCCAATTGGCAATCCAATGATTGGCTTTTTCAGGACTGAGTTGGTCATTGACCAGTAGATCTTCTTCTCGGGCACTTTGATAAAATTGACCAGCGGCTAACGAAACCTGACTATTCTTGCCGGTTTGATAAGCTAGAGAAGCTCTTGGAGACAAGCTGCTTGCTTGATTGAGCGAATTGAATTCCCATCTACCTCCTGCCCTTATCGCCAACTTCTTGGAAACAAATACCTGCCCTTCAATGTGATTAGCCTGGATGTTTGCATGAATTCCCTGTTGAAAATCCAGCTCTTCATGAAATACACGTTCCATACCAGATGACAGTAATTCACTACCGAACTGAAGCCCTACTCTATCGTTTGGGTTGTAGTACCCCACTACTTTTACATGTTGTCCGTCTTGTTGATATGCGATAGAGGTGTTATCAACCTCCAGGTTTTCCTGAGATACTGTTGCTGAAACCCCTACTTTGATGCCCCACTTTTCGTTGAATGCATTTTTGTAGATGCCGTTCAGGTATCCATAATTGTTGTTGATATCTATTAAAGAGCGCTGCTCATCACCCAATCCTTCGCGACTCATTTGCAGGTTTGAATAACTGAGATTTCCATACACTTTTACTATTCCAGCTTCACCAGTCCGCTGACGAATGGCAAAATTGGCATTCCCTTCCTCAGGCGCTTTATGCCAATTCACACGTTGCTTTACGACCCAGAAATAGGGAGACAGATTGGTATAACCAAGCTTGGCAGAAACAGACCCTCTGTCCCAGGATTGTGTATGAGCAACATCTCCTCCTACTGTCATAATGGACAAATCTGTACGATCCATGGTGGCCTCATCTTTGGAATCCAGGATTAAAGCTGATGAAAGTGCCTGACCGTATTCCGCAGAGTACCCACCGGTTGAAAAGCTGGTTCCTTTAAAAATGAATGGAGAAAATCGACTTCTGGACGGAGTATTTGGTGCACTGGGTCCATATTCATTATGGACAACCATCCCATCAATAAATGTTTTGGTTTCGTAACCATCTCCACCTCTAACGAACAAGCGACCAGTCTCACCTACGGTTTGTGTTCCTGGTAGTGTATTCAAGGCTCCTGTGATATCTGCAGTGGAGCCCGCAGTGGTCACGATATCCAGCGATTTCATGACCACCTTCTTATTTTCATCAGATGCATCAAATGCTCCTGCGGTAATCACCACCGCATTCAACTCATCTATTTTTTCACGCATCGAAATCTCCAGGTAATGAGATGAAGAGAGATTTAACTCAATGGTATGATCATGAAAACCGACAAAAGTGATAAGCAGCTTCATCATGCCTTCTTCTGAAGTATTGAAGTCAAACTCACCATCGATGTTTGTTGTAGCACCGTCATAGGAATCAACCAGGTAAACATTAGCACCCACAATGCCCTCACCCGACTCATCCGTCACCAGTCCTGAGATTTTCGTCTGCGCCCAAAGACTAATAACTGCAACTAGCAAACCTAGAAATATGATAAATCGTCTCATAATCATTCATTTGATACACCTCAAAAGTGAACCGAGACTAAAGGACAGCCCAATAAGCCTTACCCAACTGTCGATTATATCGGAAGAACTGTTACTTACTACCGACTTATCCCCAGTCACTCCCAATTATGAGGCTGTTCAAATCCTGATTCTTACTTTTGGAATAACCAGAAGACCCTTAGACACATGGACGAACTACGATTAGCATCTACCAGAATCACGCCAGAGGTAAAATTCCAACCTCGAGAAGGAACTTTAGTGATAAGTGGACGATCCCATCCAGAAAATGCTCCTGGCTTTTTTGACCAGGTAATTGAAGCGATTGATAACTTCTCTTCCTACACCACTCCAAGACTCACTACCAATTTTCAACTCGAATATTTTAATACAAGCACTTCAAGATGTTTGCTAGATGTACTTTATTCATTGAAGAAAGTAGGAACAAATGATAAGGAAATAGAAATCAACTGGTACTATGATGAGGATGATGAAGACATGATGGAAATGGGTGAAGACTTTGCCGTCTTGACTGATTTGAATATCAACCTGCATCCTATAGCGTATTAATCACAGTAGAATCTCAAAAATAATCCAAGGCCAAATCCCAATCCGGGCCTTTTTTCTACACGTTCTAATTAGTGTATGTACAGTATTTGTCATTACCTTTTGGGTTTGACTACTAATTACAAATGGATCTAACCCCACCCGCAACTGGGATTCAGGGAATTACAAAACACTGGAAAGATGACCTATTGGCAGCTATCAGCGTATCACTGGTAGCATTACCTCTGGCGTTAGGTATCTCACTAGCATCAGAAACCCCGGCACTGTCCGGATTGATCGCTGCGATTGTAGGTGGTGTGGTTACAACTTTTTTCAGAGGTAGTCATGTCGGAATAAATGGTCCGGCTGCTGGTCTTATCGTGGTAGTGCTTAACGGAATCTATGCCCTCGAGGATGATGCTGGTAGTGGATTAAGCTATGTGCTTGCTGCGACAGTTATCTCTGGTGGTATTCAAATGATCCTGGGTTTACTAAAAATGGGGAAACTTGGCGATCTGTTTCCCGCCTCGGTCGTCACCGGAATGCTCGCGGCAATTGGTCTAATCATTTTAGCCAAACAGTTTCATGTTGCATTGGGCGTGGACGCCCAAACAGGCTCAGCACTAGATGCCTTGATCAAGATTCCTGATAGCATCATGAAATTAGAACCAATTATTACCGCAATTGCCATTATCAGCATCGTCATTCTGATTGTCCATCCATTTATACAAAGTAAGCGAATCAAGTCAGTCCCTGCACCTCTGTGGGTACTGATCATTACAGTACCAATTGTTTTTCTTGTCAACACAATAAATACGCCTGAATCAACCCTGCTTGGTCAACGCATGTATGTTGAAATCTCCTACTTGATCGATATCCCTGATGGTCTGATCGATGGGTTAATGTTTCCTAATTTCTCAAAGATTGATACGCTTGATTTTTGGATGGTGGTGTTATCCATCACCATGGTGGCATCCATCGAAACTTTGATCATTGCCAAGGCAGTTGACAAGCTTGATCATTACAAAAGACGGACAGATCTTAACAAGGACCTGTTTGCAATAGGATTGAGTAATGTGGTGTCAGGATGTCTAGGTGGTCTTCCCATCATTACAGTTATTGTTCGTAGTTCGGTCAACGTCAATCACAATGCCAAAACCAAGTGGTCCAATTTTTATCATGGAATAATATTACTGGCCCTTGTCTTCTTTTTCCCCATGGTGATTCGAGAAATACCCAAAGCGAGCCTTGCTGCAATTCTGATTTATACAGGCTACAAATTGGCATCACCTCGCGTCTTCAAAGCCACGCTGATGAAAGGGTGGGAACAGCTCATCATATTGTCGATGACGCTCTTTATTACCCTGGCTATTGACATCCTATGGGGAATAATGCTGGGCGTTTTGACCACTTTGCTGATTCATTGGCTGAGAACTCAGCTACACTTCACCACTTTCATCAAGCATTTATTCAACCCTGAAATTGAAGTCTCAAATGAGTCTCGCAACAAAGTCCATGTTGAAATTAAGGGTATTGCCAATTTCGCGATCATGTTGACGCTGATCAATGCATTAAAAAATCTGCCAAGCAATCATCATTTTGTTGTCAACTTCAGCCGAACCAAACTCGTAGATAGCACGGTTATGGAATTTATTCATGAGCACCGCGAAAAGTACTTTACCAAAAACGATTTTGAGTTCGTCGGGTTGGATGTCCATAAGACTTCATCTCCACATCCCTTGGCGCTGCATGTGCTGAAACGACCCATGCAAAAAAGGTTAACCGGCCGTCAGAATACCATTTATCAATATGCAAGAGCAAAGAAATATCAATATTTACCTGATGTAAGCTGGAACATGGGACGGTTTGAGAAGTTCGAGTTTTTCGAATTCAGGTTGCTAGAATTCAAACACAATACCCTGCGCGGTACGTTTCAAGGCGATATTGAATGGGAGATAGCCGATATCACTTACAATGATGGTGTGCTGGCTGCACGTGAGGAGCACCATATTACTTTGATGATAATAAAGTTGAACCATAAGATCACAGAGTTCGCCATTACGAAGGAGAATATTCAACAACTCAAGGACATGATCAGAACCCAGGATGAGGCAAATCCTTTTGCCAGTGATCTTAGCAACTACCTTATGCAAAATGCAAGTTATTATGTTGAGGGAGCTGAAAATGAGGTATTGATTTACAGAAAAGAAAGACTGCTCAGCGCAAATGAAATTATGCAACTTCATGACTTTGCAGAAGCGTTATATGTGCACCTTCCCAGCATGTAATCTCCCTTTAAGGACCGTCCAAATATTCACTTGATTAAAGTCGATTTATTCCGGCTCACTTCTTCTTATTATGTCAGGTTATCAGCGCATTATACTTTTACATCATTGACGAATTTAACGCTATAAGGACATGAATATCAACCTCAACCATCAGAGCTTTACCAATCTTCTTTACAAGTCATTTAATGTATTGGAGGACGGGAACTTGGTCTGTAAAAATGTTGCGATGGCTATCCGAGATGAAAAGGAAACACCCTGGCTATATGTCAAGACTACCTTCGGAGCGACATGCACCGAAGAATGGGTTGAATACAACGAATTCCTGAATATTGTTAAATAAACCTACTTAACCGTAGGTCAACCTTCCTCATACCAGCTAAAATACCAAAAGCCCATTGCAATGGGCTTTTTTTATAGTGATGAACTCAACAAGTTAGCCGCAGACTCTGGTGTGATATCTCGTTGAGGATTGGCCAACATTTCATATCCAACCATGAATTTTTTCACTGTTGCCGACCGCAATAAGGGTGGGTAAAATGACATGTGCCAATGCCATTCAGGATGCTTTTGCTTATCAAAAGGTGCCTGATGAATCCCGGCTGAGTACGGAAAAGACACATCAAATAATCGATCATATTTACCTGTCAGACATTTATAAGCATCCGCAAAGGCAACTCGTTCTTCCTGGCTCATCTCTGTGATTTGAGTCATAGTTCTCCTTGGAACTATCATTGTCTCAAAAGGCCAAACAGCCCAGAATGGTACTAGGACCACAAAGTGCTCATTTTCATAAACTAACCGCTCTCCTTTATTCAATTCCTGATTCAGATAATCGGAAATCATTGTCCTCCCCTTTTCCTGAAAATAGACTTTTTGATTATTTCCTTTTTTGGCTGGCTCGACTGGAATAGCCTGCTGTGCCCAGATCTGTCCATGTGGATGAGGATTGGAGCATCCCATCACACTACCCTTATTTTCAAAAATCTGAATATGATTGATAAAGTCAATTGAACCTAGTTCATTGCACTCATTGATCCATGTATCCACAACCTCCGCAATTCCACTGACTTCCATGTCCGCAACGGTGAGATCATGCCTGGGAGAAAAACATATCACTTTACAGATACCTTTTTCACTTTTGGCCTGAAGCAATCCTTCATTAACTTCTCCATCATCGAAATGACTTTGCAATGACGCATAGTCGTTCGTGAAAACGTAAGAGCCTTCATAGTCAGGATTCATTGACCCTCCTGCTCTTTCATTTCCGGGACACAGATAGCAACTTGGGTCATGTATGGGCCGTTGTTGTTGTTCGATCTTTTCAACCTGCCCTTGCCATGGACGCTTTGACCTATGCGGAGAAACCTGTACCCATTCTCCTGTCAATGGATTATACCTGCGATGAGAGTGTTCAGTAATATCAAAATTCATATTACGCGATTGTCCTGATTCCGTCTGATATATTTACCTCATAAACGTCTGGCTCATGCCCAACAGCTGCCAGATATGCTTTTGTTACCTCCGTTTTTACCTGTTGGAGGTGCTTCGTAGCTATCAAATTCAAGGTACACCCTCCAAATCCACCTCCCATCATCCTTGCGCCTGCAACTGTCTCCATACCCTTGACAAGGTCCACCAATAAGTCCAGTTCCTTGCAGCTCACTTCATATTGTCTACTTAGTCCTTCATGCGTTGAATACATTAGCTTTCCAAGCTGATCAACATTTCCGGTTGACATTGCCTCACAGGCCAGCTCAGTACGCTGTATTTCTTTGATCACATATTCGCAACGTTGGTAAACCTTCTCATCAATTACTGACTTTACCTGATCCAAATGATCGATGGAAATGTCCCGCAAAGACTTGACTGACGGATCAATGGCACGAACAGCCTCAACACCCGTCTCACACTGCTCCCGCCTGGTATTATATGCAGAACCTGCCAGGTTATGTTTGACTTTTGTATCAAATAATACTAGCGAATAGTCACCAAATTTGGCCGGTATCAATTGATAGGTAAGAGATCTACAGTCCAATTTGATCACATGGTCTTTTGCTCCAAGACTGGAAGCAAATTGATCCATGATCCCACACTTTACACCGGCGTAAGTGTGTTCTGCTTTCTGGCCGATAAGCGCGATCTGTTCTTTTGAGAGCGCCAACCCAAACAATTGCTGTAAAGTCAATCCAAAACCACATTCAATAGCAGCTGAGGAGCTCATCCCGGCACCTATTGGCACATTGCTGGCAAATACCAAATTGAAACCCTGGATTTTCAATCCCTGATTTTGCATTTCGGCAACAACTCCCAGGAAATAATTGGCCCAACCTACTTCTGTTGATGGTTTGAGTTGCTCATTTAGATCAATATCAAATTCCTCATCCAGGTCCATGGCATGAATCCGACACACGGAAGTTCCACTTTGCGCTATAGCCATATAAACACATCTATCGACTGCAGCCGGTAACACAAATCCATCGTTGTAATCGGTATGCTCTCCAAGAATATTTATCCTCCCCGGAGCTGCTACACACAGGTCATAGGGTCCAAAATCATTCATAAACATTTCTTTCACCCGGGCGGCAAGATTGTTTGATGTTGTGTTTTCTAGTGTTGACATGATTGTGAAAAAAGAAATCCCGAGACCACCGCGTCCCGGGAAAACCAATTAAAGTAATTGTATGAAGAAGTTTAAACTTAAATCTAACGCTTATTTAATTAACGTACAAAATACGCTTATAAAAGGTTTACCCTATATTTACTGACGATGACAGAAGAGATCGCGACGAATAAGGTCAGAGAAAAATATTATCAGGGCACAGGTGGCCTATTGGTAGCAGTGGATAGTATCATATTTGGTTTTGATACTGCAACTGAAAAGCTAAGACTACTGCTATTCAATAGAAAAGTCGAACCTCACGCTGGGCAATATTCTCTTGTGGGTTCTTTTGTTAACGAAAATGAAGATTTATACGATGCAGCTCAGCGCATCCTATACGATCTGGCTGGTGTTTCAGATGTATTTCTGGAACAACTGAAGACTTATGGTAAAGTAGCTCGCGACCCAGGTGCCAGGGTGATCTCTGTGGCTTACTACAGTCTCATTCGATTGGATCAACAGCATGATTCTCTGGTGCAAGCGCACAACGCCAGATGGATTGATATCGACAATCTCCCGCCGCTCGTACTGGACCATGACAAGATGGTTGCTGACGCATTGGAGAAGTTGGGCGAAACGGCGCGTCATAGGCCGATTGGTTTCGAGCTATTGCCTGAAAGATTTACACTGCGTCAAATCAAAATGCTATACCAACAGATCTATCAACGGCAGATCGACGATCGCAATTTTAGAAAAAAGATGTTAGCAACAGGTTTGATTATCAAGCAACCATCCAAAGATAAAAGCACTTCGCGCAAGGGATCATATCATTATCAGTTTGATCGCAAGAAGTATAAATCGCTTGTCAAGGAAGGTTTTAATATTAGATTTAGCTGATCAGACCACCGCAGACCTACAGATGTAATCAGGAATGATTCCTGTAACCTTAATTCGGTCATTCGCATTTTCATGAAACGTATTTCCGGTCAGGACCAAAGCAGTATCAATTCCAAATTTGTTACCACCTAAGATATCAGTGAATAAAGTATCCCCTACCATCAAAATCTCGTTGCGGTCTACGCTTGTATTGGTATGTTCATAGGCGAAAATGAACATTTGTGCATCAGGTTTTCCGAACTTTATGAACTTTTTACCGAGCACGTCCTCCAGCATATTGGCAATACCACCTACTGCAATTGCGACTTCCTCTGTATCTACAGGATAGGACTTATCTGTGTTAGCCACAATCACGGGAATGTTCCTTTTTCGCAATAGGTTAAGTGCCTTGTTGATATCGTGATTCCAGTCAAAACCTTCATCATCCATAAATACCACAGCGTTTACCCGATCAATGTTGTTAATATCTAACTCAGACATTGAGATGGTGTGCAGACCCAATTCTCTTAAATAATGATTAGAACCCTGTGTTCCCATATAGGCCACTGTTCCAGTATTGACCTTCAAGCGCAAATATTCTCTGGCCAGCATGCCTGATGAGATGATTTTGTCAGGTGTGATAGAGGTTAATCCTCGACCAGTATAGTAGCCGGACAGTTCCTTCGGCCCGCGAGAGGCGTCATTTGTCAAAATATAGTAATCAATCCCCTTTTGATTCAAAAATTCGAATGTTCGATCAATTCCTTCTATTAACCCCTGGGAGTTCTTAAGCACACCGTATGCGTCAAAAAAAACGATCTTATACTTTTCTACTACTTTCCTGAAATGAGTAATTTCCATATTTGCTAAAGGTTCAACGCTTTGAGAATTTTATCAGCACTAAATTTCTCCAATTGTGGGAAATAGATATCATATGCTTCCATTTGAAGTGCCGTTGCATATATCTCATGAAAGAAATAGCGACCATCTTTGATGACGTAATTTAAAATAAAGAAGCGGTAGGCTTCTTTAAGAAAAAGAATTTCATTTCGAGTCAATGGAAAAACTTTATGATATTCTTTCAGAAAAAGAATAAAACGATCCTCCATCAACGGATCAAGTAAATAACTGAAGGCTGTACGATCACCTATGGTCGAACACACTCTGCTAAAAAAATAAAAATCCATTACCCGGGAGCTCATTCTAAACCAATCATAGTCCCATCGGGAGTAAAATTTATAGTCATCGGTCACTGAAAAATTTCCAATATTCCAATCCACAAAAACGGGAATAGAAGTCCAGTTTTCTGCACCCAGTTTATCTAATCCAACATGAAATTCATCGATATGAGCTTTGATAGTATCAATGTTTCCTCTATGCTCATACATGCCCTGTTCCGATTCAATGACCTGCCTCAAATGATCCAGATCATCCGGCAAGCTTTTAGACCATGAGGGTAAAACGCTAGTCAGACTGGTGCATACTTTATGAAACCTGGCAAGTTCTGCCCCAAGTTTTTTGATTTGATCTTCATTCAATACTTTCGGAAGCATTGTCTCATACCTGATGGGATTGTAAAATACCACCCAGGCGTCAAGCAAACTATCCTGATGACGATAGGTGAACAATTCACCATTTTTGGTCAATGATTTAGAAAGTAGTTGATCATACGGGTATGGAAGATTGATTGACAGACTATTGATCAATGAATGATCTTCCAGAAAATTATCGAAAGTTCCAAAATATGAAAGCTTGGCTATGACCACATCATCATTCTCAAGTGTTACCTTAAAAACATGATTGGTGGAGACCCGTGCACTGATATCGGTAATATATTTTACTTGCCGGGAGTTATCATATGCCATCCAGGCATCACGCACGATCTTTTCAAAATTCAGTAGCATACCAAATTGTTTGCACGAATATAATACCTGCTACCGACCCTTTTCTAGTGCTAACTAATAAGTTTAAGTTGTAAGGCTTTTTTGATCAGCTCCATGCTGTTTTTCGAAGACAACTTTTTCAACATATTAGACCTATGTGCTTCCACGGTGCGTTCGCTAATAGCAAGTGTCTCTGCTATTTCTTTGTTTGTCTCTCCCGCGCTCATTCGTGCCAGACAAGTATCTCAATCTTAAGAGCAAAACCGGAAGTCTTGGACTCAATATGATTCGTTCATTTTCTAAACTCTTGCAGGCAGAGCTTTCAGTAAACAATTCATCAGGCACATGTTTTAAGTTCCTGCTGCCCCTTCAGTAACTTACCAGGAAACAATAAACGTACAACTTTCAGCACCATCTTTTCGCGAAGGGGCCGACTTATCCAGGGTAACATTCGCAAAATGACCATCATGGGGCTTGTACCGTGCTGTAATGGCGCTGATAATACCACGATCCATCTCGCTTGGGTATGGATTGGTACATTCAATTAGCGCTATCCTCCTTTTTTCATTGAACTCCCATAACTCATATCCTCCAATATCCCCATTGCGATGTGATGCACGATAGGCAACATTGAGATACCTTAGCGCATCCCTCAAGGATTCAATATGTGATGGAATTTTGATGGACTTGATCATAGCCTGACCAATATCAAAAATAATTCTACTAGATAACCTTTCAGTCAATTCCTGAAGTACCTCCAACCAAAGTGACATTGGATACCAATGATCTTTATCTGGATTCTCAATGTCATGTCTTGCTAGAATGCTTTCCATTATTTCCCGTCGATTTGGAAATGCATTGATAAAAGCAACTATACTTCGCCCACTTACTTCAGTACTCTTGTCAAATGCTTCTAACTCAGCCACTGGCTTCTATATGATTTTGTGCTAGTAAATATAAACTGCAATGTGAGTTTTCAGCAATGCTAAACCAAACAAAAAAGGCCATAAACAGCAGCCCTCATTTGCTTAAATTCCTTTACTCATCATTCCAGGCATCTTGCTCTGCTCTTGGAATCGGGAGTACCAATTCATCGTCCCAGGCATCAATGGCATCAAACAAGCTGCCAATTTCTCCACCCCACCTTTTCAGGTCGTGAAGCAGTTGGCCCTCATGTAGAAGTTCCCTGTTTCGCTCGAGGCGAACACTATCCCAGAACTGATCCAGATTAGCAAAATCAGTGAGCTGTACAGCTGATATTCCTGCGCGTGTTCTAATCATGTTCAAATCCTCAACAGCCTGAGCGTTCAGCCCTGATATTTCATTGCTGGCTTCTGCTCTAATCAAATACATCTCAGCAAGTCTCACAACTGGCAACACATGATCTGTTCTTAAATATTTAGCCGGTGAAATCAGCTCATCAAAGTTGTTGTATAGGTTTTTATAAAATGCGGCATCAATATCACTACTGCTGCTACTGGACGTAACAGACAAATCAACTGATGCTCTCAAGTCATTGGCACTAAAATTTGGAGCATTGATCATAAATGAAGAATTGAACGATGAACTCAGGACAACAAAAATTCCAAGTCCACTCTCCGCCAGTGAAGAATGAAAAGTAGTGATGCCGCCTCCTGAACTTCGGTCTCCTGTATTATTAGCGAGTGTTTGTTGTACAGCAAAAATATCCTCTGAACCATTCACACTATTATTGAATGCTTCCAATGGCGTATCAGCTAAATCATAAGCGCCGGATGAAATAACAGTATTGGCATAGTTAAAGGCAGCTCCAAAGTCACTCAACTGCATTGACATACGGGCCAGGTAAGCCTGACATGCATAATAGGACAATCTTGTTCCATTTGTTCCCAATGGCTCAAGCAGGCCAGACGCACTTGTCAAATCAGTTTCGGCTTGTGCATACACCGCATCAATGGTGGCCAGCTCAGGTTTTGCCGAAATATCGTCAATCGAAACTATCGGTTCGGTAATCAATGGAATAGCCGTTTGTGATGCTGCATTCACACCGGGAGCATCCGCTTGTGGCGCCCACAATCTGATCATTTCAAAATACAGAATTCCACGAATGGCCCGAGCTTCTCCTTCAATTCTTGATCTATCGGCGACACTTTCAATGTTGTTGAGATTGGCCAGGATATTGTTCACCGTATTGATGGTTTCATAGGCCCTTTGCCAGTTCTGCTTTACCCTGAGATTGGTTTCGAGAATGTTTTTGTTGATAAAATCAGAGTACGCTGGCGCCTGCACCGTTGACCAAAAAATTTCCTGATCACCCAGACGAGCTAATAGGGTAGGAATCATAATGAAATCACCACCTACAAGCTCACCTCCGCCATTACCGTCGGAAATACCCGTGAAATTGTAGTAAGCTCCGGTAAGTGCTTTTTCAATGCTTTCTGCATCTGTATAAATATCGCCTGATATTACCCCGTCTGGTTCAATATCCAAAATTCCTGAGCATGAAAATCCAACACCCAGCACGATCAATATGATATATATATGTAGACTTTTCATGATTAAAATCCGATTTTAATTCCTGTTGTAATTGTTCTCGCCTGAGGTGTCGTGAAGTCATCTATCCCGCGGCTTATATTCGCTTCAAGCGTTCCTCCATCCGAAGAGACAAAATTGACGTCCGGATCATATCCGGAATATTTGGTGAACGTGAGTAAATTTTGTCCCCCAACGTAAATCTTGAAGTAAGACATTTTCCAACCTGCTATCATGTCTTGCGGTAAGTTGAATGTTAGTGTAGCTGTGTTCAGCCTAATGAAACTTCCATCCTCCAGCCATCTGCTAGAAGGATATGTGTTTTCCTGACGTGGATCCAATACGGGATAGGTTGATTCATCTCTGGATTTATACCATCTATCCAACTGGTCTGCTTTTTGATTGAGTGTAAGTATGCCGCTATTGGCGAGGAACTCCCCTGTCTGATTATACATGTCAATTCCCTGAACAAACTGGAATAGAAAGCTCAAATCAATATTCTTGTAAGACAATGTGTTGCCTAGTCCACCAAAAAAATCTGGATTAGGGTTACCCACTACCTTACGACCGTTGGCCAATGCTATGTCATAATCATTGGTAATACCACCACTACCATTGTCATACTGAGCAAGTCCTGTCAATGGATCAACACCCAAAAACTCTGGCATGTAAAACACACCCATAGGCTCACCTTCCCTAAAAGTATTGACACCTGATATCAGGTTATCACCTCCAAGGTCAGTAATCTTATTTCTATTCATACTGATGTTAAAATCTGTGTACCAGCTAAAATCACCTGATGAAACATTTACAGAACTCAGCACAAACTCAACACCCTTGTTTTCCATGGCTCCAACATTCTTCAAAACAAGGTCAAATCCACTGGTCATACTGACCGGAACCGGAAATAACAGGTCCGTTGTGTTTTTGATATAATAATCGACATTACCTGTTACTCTGTCTCCAAACAAGCCAAAATCAAGCCCTACATCCAACTGTGCTGTGGTCTCCCACTTCAAATCCGGGTTTGACAGGTTTGACAACCTGTAGGCCTCTTCAACCCCATAATTCACAGTGAAATAGTTTGATCGATAGATAAAATCATCATCAGGTGTATTGCCAACCAAACCATAGCTCGCTTTCAACTTCAGGAAATTAATCGATGAAGAACCTTGTAAAAAGGACTCTTCAGATAAATTCCATCCCGCTGAAGCGGCGGGAAATACGCCGTACCTATTTTCCTGTCCAAACTTAGATGAACCGTCCATTCGAGCACTTACCTGTAGTGTATACTTACTATCGATTGAGTAATTCACTCGAGTGAAATATGACAAGAATGAAAATCCGGTATTAGGTATCGGTGGATTGAACAAATCAGCATCAGCACCTGTCTTTGATTCCAGATCCTCAATGCTATTCACCCTTGCAAGTCGAAAATCTGATTGTGTTTCTGACAATTGATAAGAGCTTCCAAGAATCGCGGATAGCTTATTCCCTCCAACCGGCGCGTCATAGCTGAAATAACCATTGACTGTATAGTTGAAAATGTTAGTCTGAGTGAGTCTTGAAAGTCCTGTTGGCTTTCCATCCAAAGTTTCAGGACCTTGCCTCCTTTCTGCCCTATAATCTAAATAGTCAACTCCACCATCCAGGTTAAACTTCAATCCCTCCATGATGCCATACCCAATATTCAAATTGGCCAGAAGTCTATCGCTTGTTTCAATATTATCGGAGAAATTGATTTCAGTTAATGGATTGTATTCCAGCGATCTCCATCTAAGTTTATATTCGTTATTGGGATCGTACGAATCTGATGGAGGAAGTACAATCGCCTGAAGCGGTGAACCCAGATCCTGATCATCATTAAGTCGATTATTGACTGAGTGTGAAAAATTCAAACTTCCACCTATGCTCAACGCTGCTGAAGCCTGACTTCTCAAATTCAAATTGCCATTGAATCGATTGTAGCTATTACCCACCAGAATCCCTGTCTGGTCAGTATAACCAACACCAGCAAAGTAGTTGAACTTTTCTGACCCTCCTGAAACATTAATATTTGCTCGATGAGAAGGTGCTGTTCTGAATATTTCTTCCTGCCAATTGGTATTGAAAGAGTTTGAATCCAATCGAGATTTAAGGGTATTCAGCAAACTACCATCAGTAAACTCGATGGTGCTGCCATCATCTAATGCAAACCTGCCTTCCTGATGCCATTTCTGCAGGTTCTCCTGACTTGCACTGGCGAGAATTGCATCAAATAGTTCTAACTCATCTCTGGCGTCCTGACTAAAAGGAGCAATAGTTTCCAATTGCAAGGCACCTTCTCTTAAACCATATTCAAGTAATAAGGATTTGTATTCATCCGGTCCCATCAAATTCAACCGTTTGGGCGCCTGTCCCGCTCCGAACTGGTAGTCAACGTCTACTTTCATTTTACCAGACTGGCCACCCTTTGTAGTGATTATGATCACACCATTGGCAGCACGCGACCCATAGATAGCTGCTGCAGAAGCATCTTTAAGCACTTGCATACTCGCAATATTCGCCGGGTTTATTTCAGACTGATTGTCTGAACTAAGCGGCACACCATCGACTACATACAATGGACTATTTGACCCTGTCAATGAAGATCCTCCTCTAATGGTCACTGAAGTGCCTTCTCCCAGTTTACCCCCTTTATTTTGAACAAGCATTCCTGATGCTCTCCCCTGATTGGCTTGCTCAAGGTCCACAACCGGCTGTGATGCCAATGACTCGGTATTGATGGAAGCAACACTACTTGTCATCTCGGATTTGGACTGGGTGCCAAAACCAACGGATATACTTTCTTCTCCCTTCTCCTTTGAGGATTTGACCATTTTCACATCCAAAACAGCCAATGCTCCGACGGACATTTCTATGGTTTGAAAACCTGCAAGAGCAAATACCAAAATGGATTGATCTCCTGAAATGTTAATCTCATAATTACCGTCATAATCAGTTATCGCAGTGGTGGATTGTCCTTTGACCTGTACAGTCACTTGCTCTAGCCCCAGGGTAGATCCATCAGTGGATACACGCCCCGAAACAGTCCGCTGTGCAAATGCTGCATGGCATAAAACTGACAACAGAAATAGGTTGGATATTAGTTTCTTCATTATCAAGAATTTGAACTCAAACTACTAAATTATTCCAGATTTGTTAAGGGAAATAATCAAAAGGAGAATTTACTAGCATTAAGACCTTAGTTCTGCGTTCATCAACACCTCCAAAATCTTAATAGCCGCCTTGCTAATCACGGTTCCCGGACCAAATATCGCAATGGCTCCAGCCTCTCTCAAAAAGTCATAATCCTGCGGTGGTATAACACCTCCCGCGACAACTTTGATGTCTGATCGCCCAATTTTATCCAACTCCTCAATCAATTGTGGGATAAGGGTTTTATGTCCTGCTGCCAGGGAAGATGCTCCAATAACATGAACGTCGTTTTCAGCAGCTTGTCTGGCCACTTCTTCCGGTGTTTGAAACAAAGGTCCGATATCAACATCAAACCCCATATCCGCAAAACTGGTAGCAATCACCTTAGCACCACGATCGTGACCATCCTGCCCCATCTTAGCGATCATAATCCTGGGTCTGCGTCCATCCAACTCATCAAATCTGTCCGCCAGTTTCACCGCTTTTTGAAAGAAAGGATCATCTTTGATTTCCGAAGAATATACGCCGGAAATACTCTGCTGGTGAGCCTGATATCGACCAAAATGTTCTTCCATTGCACTAGATATTTCACCTAATGTAGCACGATTTCTTGCCGCATCAATGGCCACCTCCAACAAATTACCAACTCCTGTTTTCGCACACTTTCCTAATTCTGTTAATGACTGGGCCACCAAGACTTCATCCCGTTTTGCTTTCAATTCATCTAGTCGTCGAATTTGAGTTTGCCGTACCTTTTGATTGTCAACCTCCAGTATATCAAAGGCAACATTATCCTCGACGGTGTATTTATTGACACCTACAATAATTTCATCACCTGTATCAATTCTCGCCTGTCTTCGTGCGGCAGATTCTTCAATTTTAAGTTTTGGATAGCCAGATTCGATAGACTTTGCCATTCCTCCCATCTCCTCCACTTCCTGTATAACAGCCCAGGCTTTGTTGATCAGTTCCTCCGTTTTCTGCTCCACATATTCAGATCCTCCCCAGGGATCTACAACTCGGGTAATTGATGTTTCATTCTGTAGATATTTCTGAGTATCCCTGGCAATCTCTGCAGAGTAATCAGTTGGCAGGGCGATCGCTTCATCAAGTGCATTTGTATGCAAGGATTGTGTATGACCGAATACGGCAGCCATTGCTTCCAGGCAAGTTCGCGCGACATTATTATAAGGATCCTGAGCAGTAAGACTATAGCCTGATGTTTGTGAGTGAGTGCGCAATGCCATAGACTTTGGGTTTTGTGGGTCGAATTGCTTCACCAGTTTAGCCCATAAAACACGAGCAGCTCGCATTTTGGCGATTTCAGTAAAGAAATCCATGCCTATTCCCCAAAAAAATGAAAGCCTTGGTGCAAAGTCATCAATCTTCATTCCAGCGGCAATTCCCGTTCGAATGTACTCCAATCCGTCGGCGAGCGTGAAGGCCAATTCAATTTCGGCAGAAGCTCCTGCTTCATGCATGTGGTATCCACTAATGGATATGGAATTAAACCTTGGCATTTTCTGCGATGCGTAGCTAAATATATCGCCAATAATCCCCATGCTCGGAGAAGGAGGATAGATATAGGTATTCCGCACCATGAACTCTTTGAGTATGTCATTTTGTATCGTGCCAGAAAGTTGGGCTGGTTTGACTCCCTGCTCCTCTGCCGCCACTATATAGAAGGCCATAATTGGGATTACGGCTCCATTCATGGTCATAGACACAGACATCTGATCAAGCGGAATACCATCGAATAGCACCTTCATATCTTCAACTGAATCTATTGCGACCCCTGCTTTACCAACATCACCCACAACTCTGGGATGATCACTATCATATCCACGATGCGTAGCTAGGTCAAAAGCCACTGACAATCCTTTTTGTCCAGCAGCCAGGTTTCTTCGATAAAATGCATTGGATTCTTCGGCGGTCGAAAACCCTGCATATTGTCTAATGGTCCAAGGTCGTATCGCATACATGGAAGAATACGGTCCTCTCAAAAAGGGTGGTGTGCCAGCACCAAAAACTTCATGGTCCTTTCTTATGAGTGGTTTGCTCTCAAAACTGACAATTAACGAATGATAATCAATTTCACTCAACTCTTCCCATACTAACCTATTTACCTCGTGAGTCAAATGGTCATAAAAATACGAGCCAGAAACCGCGTCATAGGCACCATCAATCTTACCTTCATTGCGAAGCAGTATTGCCACATTACGCGCTATCCTGGTAGAAAAATCTTTGCCCTTTTCTGAGTCCAGATCAAAACAAATACCATCAACACCTCCTAATATTGCAGCTACCCCAACACTAGTATTCCGCAACATTGATTCTTTGTAGTCTTGTCCTCTTTTTGGTTCCGCCAAAATGATCAGTTGCGATGAATCAAAAGCAACATCTTCAGACTTGCACCATGCTGCAACAAGAAACCTAATTGATCTTATCCTGGCGAGTTCAAAATGAATACTTGGTCCTAATGATAATTTGACTGTTGCACTTCCACGATTTTTTATCATGGTAAAGCATTTCACCACAATCGTGGCAAGATCTTCAATGGATTGACAATTTTGCTCAACGACATCAATTGATTTGCAATCTCCCTCGAACAACCTAAACTCCAAATCAGTAATCTCGCCATCACATCCTGCATTTGGCAGATTGGAATCTTTGTCAAGTGATTTGACCTTCTCAAGCAGCCAAAACCCCTGACGTTGGTTATTTTTAAAAAACTGGTGCAGATAGGCTATACGCTGATCATTTGATTGATCATAGTAAGGCTTCAGATTCAATTGTGGTAAAATATCCCAATCAAGGTCATTCGGGTTTTTGCCTTTCAAATCTTTAATTAACTGGTCATACCAATCTAAAAAAGTACAATGCGAAAATTCATCAAAAATGAGGGGCTCTGTGTTCATGTCTTAAAGTTAAAAAAGATGTACACACATGAAAACAGAATAATTATCCGGCCAATATTTAATTGCATTTTTTAAAGAACTTTAAAAAGAAATCCACATAAAAATGAACTATTGATGGATTATAAAAAGTCAAGATAAAAATCATTTTTTTGTTAATTTTTTTTACCTCAATTTTGGTGCCCTCCTAAAAATCATTGGACGGAAACTTTTTATTTTAAACCACCAAAATTCACCAAATTAATGCAAGCACAATTATGGGAAAAATGCCTCCTATTTATTAAGGAGCGCATACCTGAACAAAGTTTCAATACATGGTTTCTTCCCATAGTTCCTGTAAAACTTCAAGAGAACGTACTTACCATTCAGGTTCCCAGTCAGTTTTTCTATGAGTGGCTGGAAGAAAACTACGTACATCTACTGCACCAATCTATCAAATCAGAAATTGGTGAAAATGGCAGATTGGAATATTCTGTTGTTGTGGATAAGTCTAGTGATGCGAGCAAGCCTTTTACAGTAAATGTTTCAGGAAACAACTCTAATTTCAATAAGGGCAGGGTTAATGGGTATGACAAATACAAAAACCCACAGTTCATGCAGGAGTTGGCGAGCGACTCAAACCTGAATCCAAACTACTTATTTGACAATTATATTGAAGGCGATTGCAATCGTCTGGCTAGGTCTGCCGGTTTCGCTGTGGCCAACAAGCCTGGTGTTACTTCATTCAATCCGCTTATGGTTTACGGAGGAGTAGGTCTGGGTAAAACGCATTTGATTCAGGCCATTGGTAATGAAATCAAAAGGCAACATCCGGACAAGTATGTTTTCTATGTTGCATCAGAGAAATTTACAAATCAATTCCTTGATGCACTAAGAAACAACAGTGTTCAGGAATTTACTGCATATTATAGGAATGTTGATGTATTGATGCTGGATGACGTCCAGTTTTTAAAAGGAAAGGAAAAGACTCAGGAAATTTTCTTCCATATCTTCAACCACCTTCACCAGAATGGCAAGCAGATTATTATGACATCTGACTGCCCCCCGAGAGATTTACAAGGTTTACAAGAACGCCTCGTAAGCCGATTCAAATGGGGACTAACTGCTGACCTTCAGCAGCCAGATTTCGAAACACGGATGGCCATCATTAGCAAAAAGCTGATGTCTGATGGCATTGAGATTCCAGATCAGGTATTGGAATACCTTGCCTATAGTGTGGATACAAATATCCGCGAACTGGAAGGTGTAATTATTTCACTTATCGCTCATGCATCGCTCACCAAGGAAGAAGTAGACCTTGAGCTCGCGAAAAACATCCTTAAAAATATTGTAACTGAAATCGATTCTGAAGTAGGTATAGATTATATCCAAAAAACAGTTTCTGATTATTTCAGCGTTTCTCAAGACGATCTGAAAGCAAAGACCAGAAAAAAGGACATTGTGATCGCTCGTCAGGTGGCCATGTTCTTTTCGAAAGACTATACCAAGCATTCGCTAAAGTCTATTGGTTATCATTTTGGCGGACGGGATCACAGTACAGTCATTCACGCTGTTCAATCTGTTAATGATATGATTGACACCAATGCCAAGTTCCGGTTTTCGATTGACGAACTGAAGAAGAAGTTGAAACTAAGGGTCCTTTAAGTACTATCTCATATAGAAAGTGTAGTAAACCTTTCGGCCTGATTCATTCACTCCGTACAATTCAATCCTTCCAGATACGCGTTTGAGTATCTCTTCGAACTCTTCGGGCGTTTCTATTTCATATCGGTTGATTCGTGTGATAATAAAACCTTTTGGAAGATCAAAGTCGGCAAAGAATCCACGATTTTCAAAATCCACAATCTTAATGCCATTTTTAATTCGAAGTAAATCCTTCTCAACTTTAGAAATCACTTCAAACTTAGCATTCAGGAATTCTGAGTGATAAATGTCTCTGACGATTACGCCCGTTTCCCCTTCCTTATTCAGCAAGATCACTGATTTGTTGACAATTCCCTCTTCTCGCTTGATCGTCAAAGTCAATTGATCCCCCGGATATTTATTGGCCAGCCATTCTTCCGCTTGTGACTTATTCTGGATTTTCCGGTCATTAATCGACAATACAATATCACCATTCCTTACGCCTCCTTTGTAAACAGCTCCATCATTTTGCACATTCATGAGCATTACGCCATCGAGATTGTCCAAACTCATTTTTTCTGCCAACTCACTGTCAATCTCAACCAAATCAGCTCCAAGAAATGCCTTTTGAACTTCACCATATTTCACGAGATCATGATAAACCTTCTTAACAAGATTGGCAGGTACCGCAAATCCATAGCCCGCGTAGGAACCAGTTCTTGATAAAATCGCAGTATTGATTCCTACTAATTCTCCCTCCTGATTTACCAGCGCACCGCCACTATTTCCAGGGTTAATTGCAGCATCAGTCTGGATGAATGACTCTATCGGAAATTTATCTTTTAAGATATTGATGTTCCTTCCTTTAGCACTGACAATGCCCGCTGTAACCGTTGATGTCAGGTTAAACGGATTGCCAACAGCCAACACCCACTCCCCAACTCTCAACTCATCAGATTTTCCGAATGGAAGTGGTGAAAGACCAGTCGCATCGATTTTCAGGATGGCCAGATCCGTTGATGGGTCAGTTCCTACCAAATTAGCTTTATACGTATATTTTCCCTGTGTTACCCTGATTTCATCTGCCCCATTGATCACATGATTGTTGGTAACAATGTACCCATCTGCTGAGACGATCACGCCTGAGCCACTACCTACACGTTGAGAAGTCCTTGGCTCAAAAAACCAATCAAAAGGGGTTCCACTTCTGAATTCATATTCAGACAATGTTGTGATGTACACTACACTAGAAGTACTTACCTCGCTTGCCATCACAAATGATGGCAGGCTTTCATCTTTCGATATGAACTCCCTGGGGGTTATGCGGGATTGCATAACCTCGGATGCGCCATCTAATCCAACATTGACAGCTGCAACTTCTTCCGGTTCATTTGACAATAATCGATCTTGAAAAACGCTCAACGCTACAACAAATCCCAAAAAGCCAGTGATAAATCCAATAAGTGCTGTATAAACTCCCTTTTTCATATCCTTATATCTCAGATGATCATTGAATGTTTAACTCAAACGAATTCAATTCAAAAACGATACCTCTTTTACAAACCTGACATTTTTGCAGATTCAAGTGGTAATTCCTGAAACGATTGAAACAATGCAGCGTAAATTCAACTAATTTCACGACATGGGAATCAGGTCCGTTTTAAGTAAACCTCTGGCAGCCATCATCGCCAAAGACCAGCGCAAATGGTCATTAGATCCTGGCGCATATCAAAAGAAAATATTTGATCAAATAGTTGCAAAAGCATCTCCAACAATCTTTGGACAAGATCATGGCTTTTCAGACATCCATTCATATGAAGACTATAAAAAGCAGGTGCCAATAAGGGACTATGAAGGTCTATCTCCATACGTCAATAAGATTCTGGATGGGGATTCGGATGTACTGTGGCCGGGTAAACCAGCCTATTTTGCGAAGACAAGTGGCACCACCAGTGGCACCAAATACATTCCGCTGACAAAAGAATCTATACCAAATCATATCAACAGTGCCAGAAATGCACTTCTCAGCTATATCCATGAATCAGGAAATGGAAGGTTTTTGGATGGGAAGTTAATTTTCCTCTCTGGAAGTCCTGTGTTGACTCAAAGTGCCAGTGTGCATACGGGTAGACTATCAGGTATCGTCAATCATCATGTTCCGCAATATTTGCGCACCAACCAAATGCCCAGTTATGACACCAACTGCATGGAAGACTGGGAGGAGAAAGTAGATCAGATTGTCGAAGAGACCTACAATCAGGACATGAGCCTTATTTCAGGGATTCCTCCCTGGGTCCAAATGTATTTTGACAAATTGGTTGAAAAGATGAACAAACCTATCAAGGACCTTTTCCCAAATTTTTCAATGTTTGTTTATGGAGGAGTCAATTTTGAACCTTATCGAGCCAAACTTTTTGAAACCATAGGCAAAGAAATCCCCAGCATAGAAACTTACCCAGCCTCTGAAGGCTTCATTGCCTATCAGGACAGTCAATATGCAGAAGGGCTACTTCTGCTTGCCAATAGTGGCATCTTCTTTGAGTTTGTCCCTACGGATGAATACTTCAATGAAAACCCCACTCGACTAAGCATTGATGAAGCAGAAATTGGTGTCAATTATGCTGTCATTATCAATAGCAATGCCGGACTTTGGGGTTACTCCATAGGAGATACAGTCAAATTTGTATCAAAAGACCCTCACAGACTCCTGGTTACAGGACGAATCAAGCATTTCATATCAGCCTTTGGAGAGCATGTCATTGGAGAGGAAGTAGAAAAGGCCATGAAATTTACTTGTGAAAAATTCCCTGAAACCGAGCTGGTAGAATTTACCGTAGCACCCAATGTAACACCCGAATCCGGGCTACCAAGGCATGAATGGTTTATTTCATTTGCAAATGAACCACAAGACTTAGAAGCTTTCAGAAATGAATTAAATTCGCAACTTCAAAAACAAAATACCTATTACGATGATTTAATAACTGGATCAGTGTTGACCCATTTGAAAATCATTAAACTTCAACCTGACGCATTTATCGAATACATGAAGTCAATCGGCAAGCTTGGTGGACAAAACAAGGTGCCTCGATTGAGCAATGATCGGAAAATAGCGGATGAGTTGATGCAATACAAGATATAGTCTATTGAAGAAAATCGCGATTTTAGGATCCACAGGATCCATAGGCACTCAGGCCCTTGATGTCATTGAACGGCATCCTGATCATTTTGCTGTAGAGGTACTCTCGTGCAGAAGTCAGGCCGAACTGATTATCCAACAGGCCAAGCGACACCAGCCCAATGTGGTGGTCGTTGGTGACGATATCTATCATCAGGTATTTGATCAACTAGACCCTTTAGATATCAAGGTGTATGCCGGTCAGGATGCGTTGTGCAGTGTGGTCGAAATGAATAGTGTGGATATTGTATTGACTGCACTAGTCGGATATGCAGGACTGCTGCCAACCATTCACGCAATCAAGGCTGGCAAACCGATTGCGCTGGCTAACAAGGAAACTTTGGTTGTTGCAGGTGAGCTGATCACCAATCTGGCTAAGGAGAATGCAGTCAATATTTTTCCTGTTGATTCAGAGCATTCAGCCATCTTTCAGAGCATCGTCGGTGAATTTCACAACCCAATCGAAAAAATCATTCTGACAGCTTCAGGAGGACCATTTCGAGGTAAGGACCAGGCATTCTTGGCCAATGTCACAAAAGAGCAAGCCCTCAAACATCCTAACTGGGAAATGGGTGCGAAGATCACCATTGATTCCGCTACCCTTATGAACAAGGGACTGGAAGTCATTGAAGCAAAATGGCTATTTGCACTTAGGGCTGAGCAGATAGAAGTGGTTGTTCATCCACAGTCCATTATTCATTCAATGGTGCAGTTTGAAGACGGCAGTATTAAGTCTCAAATGGGACTCCCCGATATGCGAGTGCCCATTCAATTTGCGCTTTCATATCCTGATCGACTTAAAGCTGACTTCCCAAGAATGGATTTTAAAGATTATCCTTCTTTGACTTTTGAAGCACCTGATACACAGACGTTTCGTAACTTAGCGCTCGCATATGCGACACTTGACAAAGGAGGCAATCAGGCGTGCATACTAAATGCAGCTAATGAAATAGCAGTTGATGCTTTTTTGAAGGACAAAATTGGTTTCCTGCAAATATCAGATGTTATCGAAACCTGCCTCGAAAAAGTGGCGTATATTCGAAACCCGATTTTAGAAGATTTTGTAAATACAGACAAAGAGACCCGCATTAAAGCGGAAGAAATAATTAAGTGATGGAAGGAATTGTAATGACGGTCCAGCTGCTGCTGGGATTATCGATATTAGTGGGATTGCATGAATTGGGACATTTACTTGCAGCCAAGGCCTTTGGCATGCGTGTCGAGAAGTACTCTATTGGGTTTCCACCCAAAATATGGGGCAAGCAATTTGGAGAAACAGAATATTCGATTGGCATGATCCCATTGGGTGGGTTTGTGAAAATATCAGGGATGATCGATGAATCTCTGGATGTGAAAACCCTAGGAGCTGAACCAGAGCCTTATGAATTTAGAGCTAAGCCCGCTTGGCAGAGACTTATCGTAATGATGGGTGGAATCATTGTCAATGTGATCACAGGTATTTTCATTTTTGTCACCCTCACGTTTTATCAAGGTGAAACCTATATGAGCATTGATGAGGTAAACAAGAATGGAATTGTTGCCATGGAGCTTGGTGAAATGATCGGACTTCAGACCGGCGATAAAATTGTAGGGGTCAATGGTGAAAAAATTGATCGATATGGAGATATCATTAGTGGGAATGTCCTATTGAGTGATAACGGAGTTTACAACGTAGTGCGTGCCGGAAAAGAAATCGATATTCCAATCCCCGGCGATTTTATTGATCATTTCTCAGACAAGGATGATGCGCCAGCATTTATTTCCCCCAGGTTCGTACTAGACATCCAGGAGGTTCCTGAAGATGGAAACGCCTATCAGGCTGGGTTAAGAACTGGAGATCAATTAGTGAGTGTTTTTGGTCAACGCATCACCTATTTTGACGAATTGAAATCAAGTCTGGATACCTTAAGCGGTAAAACCCTGCTGGCCAATGCCAATCGTAATGGCAGCACCATCGAGCTCGAAATACCTGTCACTGAGGAAGGCACGATAGGATTTGTTCAAAACCTTGATCAATTTGAACTTTCGAAGGTAGAGTATGGTCTCGGAGAATCTATCAATCTGGGAACCACCAAAGCATTCAATGTGGTCTGGGTAAACATTAAGGCGTTTAAGAAAATGTTTTCTGGAGAAGTTTCTGCAAGAAAATCACTTTCAGGCCCTATCGGTATTGCCAAATTCTTTGGTGGCACATGGGACTGGGCTCATTTCTGGCACATCACAGGGTTGCTTTCAATGGTACTTGCGTTTATGAACTTCTTACCAATTCCAGCATTGGACGGAGGACATGTCATGTTCCTTACCTGGGAAATCGTCAGTGGCCGCAAGCCATCTGATAAATTTCTTGAAAACGCTCAGAAGGTTGGGATGATACTTCTGTTGGGCATCATGACCTTTGCAATCTTCAACGATATCGCGAAAGCCTGGTTTTAACCACTTGCCCTAACAATCTAGAGGGCTGGTCATTGATCAGCCCTTTTTTATTATCTAGATCGGATTATTCCCATTTGAGATCACCTTTACCTCCCTCATTCACATTTTTTTTATTGACCTCTCCTTTTAGTATTCATTTGCAATTGTAAACAATCAGCAAACTGCATGTGGGTATATGACTCATTGACCAAAATTGGGTTTAAAAGCAGATTTTGGCACAAAATTCTAATCATATCTTTAATAGGTACTAACCTGCCATTGATCGGGTTACTGCTCATCAAGGGTGGTAATCTTTTGACTTCAACAGAATGGATGTTCATCTCCGCCATGACAATTTCTGCCGGTTTTGCTACATTTTTGGTGCTCAATAATTTGCTTGCCCCTTTCAAGAAAACAAAGTCAGCCGTCACCAACTATCTTAATCATAGCGTACTTCCTGACCTGAGCACAAACTATAATGATGAGGCTGGTGACTTTATGCGTAAAATGCAATCAACACTGCGCCATCTGGACACATTGAAAAAATCAAAAAAGGAATTACTCTCGATACTCAATCATGAGGGAAAAGATCATATCACCAAAATGGTGAACCTGACTGAACTGATAATCAAAGAAAGCAAGGACAAAGAAACCCTTTTAAGTGCCGAATGGATCAAAAATTACGGATACAGACAGCTTTCCCTAATCAACGACGTAATTCGATTGCTTTCACAAACAGATTTTGAAATCAAGGAATATGAAAAACAGAGTATATGGTGCTCTGAATTGGTTGAAAACTCTATACTTAGCAATAAGGATCAATTAGACAATAGGAACATCAGCGTCACCTACGATCAACCGAATGATCATTTGATTTTCGTAAACCAGGATTCATTTGGAAGCGTGATCAAAACACTTCTAAGAGAATTAGGTCAAATTTCTATCGACAACTCTTGCATTGCAATGTCCTCAATGAAACACAAGAACAATGTTGAACTTCAGATCAAATGCCCTGTGAGCATGTCAAATATTGTTATTGATACCGAAGCGCATATCCAGTCCATTTCAGAGAGCCTTTCTAGCGGATTGCCCATGCAAGTTGTCAAGCGAATTATTGAGCAGCACAACGGACATATGGTGTTAAAGCAAGACACTTTGCCCCCTGGACTTACCATCAAAATCAAGATTCCTCATCCGCTATCGGTAGAAATGGCCGCATAGTGCCATCATGTCAGTAATTGACCTTTTGGACCTTATTTTGATATATTGGGTGAAAATCCCACAAAATGTCAAAAAAATCCAAAGTAACAATAGGTCATGTTTTCAAAACGATCATCTGGCCAAGAAGAGATATTGTATTTATTGGTCTGATACTTATCATCATCAGCAGGCTAGCAAGTTTAATACTTCCAGGTGCATCCAAATACCTGATGGATGATGTCATCGTCAATGGAGATATGGATATGCTTAAGTTGTTGTTGGGCGTTGTACTTGCAGCCATAACCGTCCAGGCCGCCACCTCTTTTCTACTCACAAAATTACTCAGTGTTGAAGCACAACATCTGATTGCTAAACTGAGGGTAGAAGTTCAACAAAAAATCATGTATCTGCCCATTCGGTTTTTCGACAACACAAAATCAGGAGAACTTGTATCCCGAATAATGACAGATGTGGAAGGTGTTAGAAACCTGGTGGGAACCGGTCTTGTTCAGCTGTTTGGAGGTATGTTGACAGCCATTATATCCTTAGTATTGCTGATCAACATCAGCCCCATGATGACACTATACGTGTTAGTGCCAGTGGTGATTTTTGGACTGATTTCACTGAAAGCCTTTGCATACATTCGCCCAATTTTTAGGGAGCGAGGAAAAATCAACGCCGAAGTTACGGGCCGACTTACAGAAACACTCAATGGTGTGCGGGTCATCAAAGGATTCAATGCTGAGAAACAGGAAATCAAAACATTCGAAGATGGTGCTGAACGACTCTTCCAAAATGTAAAGAAAAGTCTTACATCTACAAGTATTGTCACAAGCTCAGCCACATTCCTACTTGGCCTGGCAAGTACAGGTATCATGGGAATAGGAGGATATATGATCATGCATGATCAACTGACAGTTGGTGAGTTTTTGGCATTCACGCTATACCTCGGCTTTATGATTGCGCCTATTGTTCAAATGAGCAACATCGGGAGTCAGCTGACCGAAGCATTTGCCGGGCTTGATCGAACCGAGGAAATCATGAACATGAGCCCTGAGGATGACGGAGAAAGGGAAATTGAACTAAGTGACCTAAATGGCGACATCAAGTTCAATAATGTTTCATTCGGATACGAAGAAGAAAAACAGGTATTACACAACATTTCCTTTGATGCCCCAGCAGGTACGGTGACAGCATTGGTTGGGACCTCCGGGTCAGGCAAATCGACCATTGCAGGCCTGGCAGCTTGTTTTCTGACGCCAGAACAGGGTGAAATCCTGGTTGACGAAAAGGATTTATCCAAAATTACATTAGGTAGTTATCGAAGCAGACTCGGTGTAGTACTGCAAGACGACTTTCTATTTGAGGGATCTATTAAAGAGAACATCCTGTTTCCTCGACCTGAGGCAACTAATGAGCAATTGATGGCTGCAGCTAAAATCGCCCATGTAACAGAATTCAGTGATCGATTCGATGATGGATTGGATACTTTGATTGGAGAACGAGGCGTCAAACTATCAGGGGGCCAAAGACAGAGAATTGCTATTGCCAGAGCGGTGCTTGCCGATCCGAGAATTCTGATACTTGATGAAGCTACATCGAATCTTGACACTGAAAGCGAAGCTTTGATCCAGGAGAGTTTGGCCTCCCTTATGAAGGGAAGAACCACATTTGTAATTGCTCACAGATTGAGCACAATTCGCCAGGCAAATCAGATACTGGTAATTGAGGAAGGTAAAATTGCTGAGCAAGGAACCCATGATCAGCTGATTGAAAGAAAAGGTCGCTATTTCGATCTCTACACTTATCAGGCCAGAATTTAATCTAGCCTTTGGTAATTAGAATTTTAATTCTCTGTCATCGGCATGTCCTGTAGCTGAGATACAGGACCAAACTGCTGCTGCTCTATCACGGTCTTCTTTCCCTTGATGAGTTGAACTTCTGCAGGTGCAAATCCTATATCTTTCGTTTTTTGAACAACCTTGCTGTAAAATTCCTTTGCCCTATCATATTCACCTTTACCAAATTCATGGCGATTCACATTTTTGTTGATAGGAATACCTGGAACAACAAAGTAGGTAATTGCGCTTACTGAATAGGTCGGCTTAAACGACGTAAAAAAAGCGTTGATAGAATCTGAAAGACCTTTGAACATAATAATCTCTAATTGCTATTCAAAAATATGATTTTAGTTGCTTGTTCGCAAACTAACTTGTAATACTCACACTTCTTTCATTCCCGTTTAAAAAAAACTTTACTTCCAGGTACTACTTTTCAGTTTCGTAAATGCCCTCATGACGTCTTTTTGAGAAATCTGACCTACTAATTTGCCATTCTTGATAACTGGGAATCTTCTTAATCTTTTCTCTAGAAACATATTAGCCACCTCAAAAACATTTGCATCCGGTGCAATAGTCACCACATCTTTGGCCATGTAGTCTGACACATTCCCACTGGCAATGGGAATATTGTGATACTTCCCTTTAACAATTTCTTTGAGACAGTCACCTTCAGAGATAACACCGACCAGTTCATTGGATTCGTTCACAACAGGACCACCCGAAATTTTCTTCTTCATCAACAGGTCCATCACTTCGAAGATGGGTTGATCTGGGTGAAATGTCACCAGTTTTGTAGCCATGTAATCCTGAACATGTACGGCCTGAGGCACTTCCACACGGGGAATTTCGAGTCCGCGATAGCTTTTTACCATAAGAATATCTTTTAGTTAATAGGATAGCCAAATAATATAAGGAAATAATTCGGATATACCAATTAATCATCAAGCATAATGAACCTTACAGTAATATTTACATATCGATACACACAGGTGTCATCACATCAACCACCTCCTCCACAAAGGCTAACATGCCTGTTGATTGGTCAATTTTAAATTGAACGATGTTATCGGAATTCTGATTGGCCACATAAAGATATTGCCCAGCTGCATCCAAAGAAAAATTTCTAGGGAAACCACCCCTGGTACCTTCCAGTCCAATCTGAGTAAGGGTGCCTGTTTCCTGATCAAAAGACATGATGACTATACTGTCGTGTCCTCTATTTGACCCATAAATAAACTTACCATTGGGATGGACATGTATATCAGCAGTTCCATTGAACTCATCAAATCCTTCAGGAATGGTCAAAGTAGACTCTCCGACAGTAAATGATCCAGCCATCGAATCGTAATCAAGCACAGTGATCGTACTGTTCAATTCATTGATAATAAAAGCCCTTTGACCCCCTGGATGAAAATCAAGATGCCTGGGGCCTGAACCGGGAGCCAATTCGAGGTAAGGCTGGGATTCGTTGGCGACTAGTTTTGCGTTTTCACGGTCGACTTTAAAATTCCAGATTCTGTCAGTTCCCAGGTCAGGAACGAACAAGTATTGTTCATCCGGAGAAAGTCGTGTCATGTGTAAATGTGGTGCTTCCTGCCTGGCATGTGGTCCACTTCCTGCCAATTTCTGAACATCCTTTGACTTAATCGAACCCCAGGGCTCAATAGCAAACATTTTCACGGTTCCGCCAACATAGTTCGCCACAAACGCAAATTGCCCTTCCTTGTCTGCAGATACATGACATGGATAAAACCCATCCGTCGGTTGGGTATTCATTAATGTAAGTGATTGATCTTTATTGACTTTGTAAGCCTTTATTTCTCCAGAAACCCCATCATCGGGACCAATTTCACTTACAGCTAACAAAAACTGACCATCTCTCGCTGTTGTTAAATATGAAGGGTTAATCACTTCATCTACAATTTTCTCTGAACGTAATCGACCTTCTTCATCCTTTGACATCAACAAGATTCCATCAGATTTCCCATCCACATGACCTTCCTTACGCGTATACGAACCCACGTAAACAGCATCCGGCTTTTTTTCAATTGTCATGGTCGATGTTTTTTCAGGTTTAGGTACTGTACAAGCAATAGTGAGTACCAGAAGTATTAATAGATTTCGCATAAATAAAAATTGACCCTCGAAATTAAGACCTTCAAATGAATAAGCCCACCAAGCTGTTCAAATCTCATTGGTATAGGGACGATTTTCGTGCCAGGATGATCGATTTAATAGATCGGAAGGCTAATAATGAATGTTGAACCTTGTCCCAGGGCAGAGTTGACTCGAATTGTGCCACCATGTTTTTGGATAATCTGATTGCTAATAGAAAGTCCAAGACCTGTTCCTGCTCCCACTTCTTTGGTTGTAAATAATTCTTCGAATATGCTTTCGCGAATTTCTTCGGAAATACCAGCCCCATTATCAGTGATGCGAATTTCTATATGTTGATCATCAACCTTCTCTGTGCAGATCGAAATTTTCCCATCCTCACCCAAAGCGTCTATGGCGTTACTAATGATGTTCATAAAGACCTGATTCAATTGGCCATAATAGCATTCTATAAGTTCAATCCTCTCATCATATTGTTTTTCAACTTCAACAATATCCTTAATCCTGTTGTTTAATAATATGAGCGTACTGTCAAGCCCTTCATGAATATCGGCCATCACCTTGTTGTTGGTGTCAAGTCGAGAGTAATTTCTTAAACCTCTTATGATCTCAAGTGTTCGAGTCGCGCCAATACGCAAATGATGGGTGCTGCTGTCCAAACTTTCCATGAGGTCAGTATAGCTTATCTCATGTTTAATCAGTTTGATTGCATCATCGTCCAAAGATTCATACTTCTTAAGCAGTTCTTTTACGTCGGCCAAATCTCTTATAAGTATATCTGCAATATTGTTGATCGCCGAAATAGGATTATTAATCTCATGGGCAATTCCCGCTGAAACCTGGCCCAATGCCGCCATTTTTTCTGAGTTCGCCAGCTTTCTTTGTGTCAATGCAATTTCCTTAAGAGAAGCCTCTAACTGCACATTGCTTTCCTGTAGTTTTTTGGTTTTCTCATTAACCATTCGCCTAAGCTGGTCCCTGTTTTTGCGCAGTGAGTTTGTCCTCCATCTCACTGTTACAAGCGCCAGATATACCACCAACACTAGATAAATTGATCGAGCCCACCAAGTGTGCCATGGAGCAGGATCGATGTGAAATGAATAAGATATCATTTCACTATCACCGGTTTCAGTGGAGCGACCGATCAATTCAAATTTATAATCACCAGCATCCAGGTTTCGATAATCAATACTCGTTTCCTGAGTTTCATTCCACTGCTCAGTTAATCCAACCAATCTGTATTTATAAAAGAGTCCTTTTGGTCGCATCCAACCAATAGCCGAAAAGCTAAAGGCTATATGATCAATATCGTACGGTACAACCAACGATTCTGGCACATTGTAAAAAGGACGAGAGTTTGAGAAATACTGATCACTTGAATTATTAAAATCAACAAAACTATCCATCAACTTTACATTGTTTAGCTGCAGATAGACCTCACTTTCCCTATCCACGGTGGGCGTCATCCCCCTCATTGTCAGGCTTTTGCCACCTCCCCACCATTTTCTGTCCTTACTATCAACATACCCACTGCTTGTGTAAAAATCTGGTGCCTTTAATCCGTCCTGCCTTTCATACTTACGAATTTCATAGGAGCCATTTACAAGTTCCACCTCATTCAGGCCGTTTTCAGTCGTTATCCAAATTTTACCATCCTGATCCTGTAATATGGACCAGACGTAATTATTCGATAATCCATTATCGGAGTTAAACTTTATTGTAGTGTCTGCTTGAATAACTGATACCCCGCCCCCTTCTGTCCCAACCCATATACTCCCTAGATCATCTCTTATAAGAGAGGTGATTTGCTCGTTCTGGAGTCCTGTGGAAACGGCCTCAAGATAAAAATCACCTTTTTCATCCCGATCGAGTTTTTTCAACCCCTCTCCATACACGCCTATGAGCAGGGAGCCATCCTCATTTTCAAGCATGCTGCTTATCCCTTTGTTATACTGACCATTCCCTTCATATAGTACGGCAAATTCTCCAGTTTGAGCTGAATACTGCATGATCCCCGCTCCTTCTGTTCCAATCCAAATATTCCCTTTGCTATCCTCAAAGAGTGCCCATACTTTAGAAGTCACCAAACCTTGATCGCTTGTAAGGTGCTTGATACTTTTACGGGAGGCATCTATGATGCTGATTCCCATGTCAGAAGCCACCCATGTCTGACCATGTTTATCTTCAATGATATCCCATATCCAATTGTCCAATAACCCTGACTCCTCATCATAAACCTCAAATTGCCTATTCCCGGCACCATCCTCGATCATTTTTGTGATCCCTCCTCCCTCTGTTCCAAACCAAATGGCTCCATCTCGATCTTCACTGAATGTAAGTACATATCGACTTGACAGCCCTTCATGTTCTGTAAAATGTTGAAATGGTAATAACTCGTTATACTTTGCAATGCCTCCTCCGTAAGTACCAAACCAATAACTACCATAGCCATCTTCCTGTATGGACACAACATAGTTGTTCGAAAGACCATTTTCCTCACTGATATTTGAAGTAAAAATCCGATTGTCCTCAAACTCCAATTTGGCTAATCCATTACCGTAACTACCTACCCAAAGGTTATCATTTGAATCAGCTGTCAGATCCCACACCCAATCACCAACAAAACCCGATTCATGATAGAATTTATGTACCTCAACAGGCTGTTTTGTTGCTTCAGACATGACCAATCTGAAAGCACCCCACCCATTGGTCCCAAGCCAAACTGCTCCTGTCTTGTCCTGTTCAATATTCCATATTCCTTCGGACTTGATTCCATCATCCGGTGTGATGGACATTATTTCTGTTACCGCACTGTCTGAGAATCTAAATATGTCGACACCAACATCATTTCCACTCCAAATACTTCCATCATCGTGTTCATAAAAGGTCCATGTGAAAGAACCCTGAAGACCTGAGGTTTCATCAAACCATTCGTATTGAAATTCCATGTCACCCGTTTCCCTAACCCTAAAAACGCCCTTTTCTGTCGCCAACCAGAAAATACCTTGACTGTCTTCGAAGACATCCCATACTCCACTTCCAGGCAAACCGGAGCTGTCTGAGAAATTATAGAAACTAGTTCCATCGTAGATGGAGAGCCCGATATTGGTCCCAATCCAAAGTCTACCTTTTGAATCAAATATTAATTTGGAAACAAAATCATTCAGTAAACCTTCTTTTTCACTAAATGGGTAAAAACTAACCCCATCATATCGGTAGATTCCTCCACCATAGGTTCCTGCCCAAAAGTTTCCAACCTTATCCATGGCTAATGACCAGACATATGAAGAACCTAATCCCTGATCAACATCAAGATATTGAAGGTTCATGGTCGCAGCATCCTTAAATCTTGGATCAAGCGCTGTAATCGGTTCGTTATAGATGGCTCGTTTGATGTCCGGCTTCAACACTCCTCTACGAGGTTGGCTTAAACCTTTCTGACCTATTGTTTTTATTTCGAGCTGGCCCTTTATGTCCACAATCTCAGCAGGTCTGATTTCCTGCCTTAATGCCCGCTTCTCGACTGATGAGCCAATCTTAAGCTCATTTTCGGGCAGTTGATCCAAGGAAGTCACAATGCTCCTTTGATAAACTTGTTGAGCAGTTAGTTCGTCATGAACAAAAGCTATATGTAAAAAAATCAGAAAGAGCAGCCTCTTCCCTAGAGATAACCTCATTTTTTGTGTTGTATTGGTGACTAATGGAATAACCCAAAAAATTGTAATACAATAATTACATAAGCGAGAACACAATAATAACTGAATACTTAGAAAAGTCGTGAACCTTTTAACGAAACGATAGATTTGCCTTATGGTAGTAATTAATCAACTTACAGCTCAAAATGTGCCCCCTTCAATCAGGTTGGCTGATTATTTGATTAATCAATTCGAGCAGTGCCACACTAAATCTTCTCTGAAAAAAGCTATCAAAAAGTCGGAAATTCTTGTCAATGGATTACCTGGTAAAACCAGCCATATCGTTCGTGAACAAGACTTGATTCAGCTAATCGATCACGAAACCATTGAACCACGTCCGTACCCAATTGACCTAGATGTCATATATGAAGATTCTCACATGACCATTGTGCTCAAACCTGCCGGACTAGTGGTTAGCGGCAACCAGTGGCGAACACTCCAAAACTGCCTCCCCGAAAATATCACAGCTACTTCAGTCAATGATGCTCTTAAGTATGCCAGACCTGTTCATCGACTTGACGCACAAACCTCTGGCCTGGTGGTAGTCTCTAAGACCAGGAGCGCACACATCTTGCTTTCAAAAGCCTTTGAACAAAGACAAGTCCAGAAAACCTACCATGCGATCGTAATGGGTAATCTGGAAGGATCAGGATTAATTGACAAAGATATTGAAGGTAAGTCTGCGTCAAGCACATTCTCTTCCTTGCAAGTTGTACCTTCATTAAGAAGTGAGCACTTAAGTCTGATTGAACTGAGTCCTAAAACAGGGAGAACTCATCAACTAAGAATTCACATGGCAAGCATTGACCATCCGATAGTCGGAGATAAACTTTATGGTGAAGTCGGGAATACCCTTCAACACAAGGGATTATTCCTTTGCGCTACGGCACTCCAGCTAAAACATCCGATAACCAATGAGGAGTTGAAAGTAGAAATTGGAGTTCCCAATAAGTTCTACTCTTTGCTGAAAAGAGAGGAAACCAGGTATCGCAAATACCGTGAATGATTTTGTATCTTGCTACATAGTAGTACGGATAATATTATGAAACGATTAATAAATGCTTCACTGGCATTGCTGCTTACCACATCGCTAGTATTCGGGCAAAAAACACAATTGGTAAAGGGGAGAGTAATAGACGGAGACTCTCAAATGCCGTTGATCGGTGCAACGGTGTATTACTACGATCAGGATTCAGTCCAAAAAGGTGGTGTTACGGACATTGATGGATTCTACCAATTACCTGACGCACCTGTTGGTCGTCAAATTATCTATGCTTCATATTTTGGATATAATCCATGGACCTCTGGTTATCAGGAAATAACAACGGGTAAAGAAGTCGTGCTTAATATCAATATGATAGAATCTGTAGTGAACATGGATGCGGTAACCGTATCAGCGGAAAAATTGAATACAGAAGCCAATAATGAATTTTCTGTGATAAGTGTGCGGTCTTTTGATGTAGAAGAAACGCAACGATATGCAGGAAGTCTTAATGATGTAGGTCGAATGGCCATGTCGCTTCCAGGAGTTCAATTTTCACAGCAAGACAATGAAAACACCATGGTGATCAGGGCCAATTCTCCAATGGGTGTACTCTGGAGGCTGGAGGGGGTTGACATTGCCAATCCCAATCACTTTGCAGACAGATTTACAGGTGGTGGAGGCATCAGTGCTTTAAGCATTAATGTGATGGGAGGTTCAGACTTTGCGACGGGAGCATTTGCTCCAGAATATGGTAATGCGCTGGCCGGTGTAATGGATCTCAAATTCAGAAAAGGAAACACCTCAAACCGTGAAAGTAGATTTCAAATAGGGTTGATTGGAATCGACCTGGCTACTGAAGGCCCCATCAAGGAAAATGAAGGTTCATATCTGGTAAACTACAGATACTCAACGCTCGGCATTCTCGCTGCAATGGGTATCCGAGTAGTCCAGCCTAATGTTTCTAATACCTTTCAGGATTTGTCATTCAACGTTTACCACAGAATTGGGTCCAAAACTTTCTTGAATGTATTCGGATTTGGCGGGATCAGTAAAGAAAGGCGGGATCATATAGAAGTTGAAGATGTAAATGATTGGGAGTTTTATAGAGATTCATGGGAATACGCTTTTGATACCTATACAGGTGCAATGGGCATCTCCATGACCAATCTTCTCAAAAATGATGCTTATATCAAGACAGTTGTTTCTGCTTCTGCAATTAACGTGTTTTGGAATCAAAACTGGCACCATCCAAATTATCTTGAAAAAATTGAAGAAAACTACCTCGATGGACGATTCATTGTTAATACTAAATACCATAAAAAAATCAAGCCTGGTTATGTAATGGATGCCGGCATTCAGTTGAGTCGAAAGTTTTATGACGTTCGATATGATAGTTATGATCCGTTGTTAGGTCCAACAGGATCACCAATTGTTGATAATGCTGATCACACATATCTTGCTCAACCCTACCTACAATTCAAACAGACATTTAGCAGCAATTTCAATCTCTTATATGGATTGCACTCCATGTACTATGCCCTTAACAATGAGTTTTCGCTGGAGCCACGTGTGGCGTTGCAGTATCAACCCCGAACCAATTATATTGCTACACTTGCAGTGGGCAAGCATAGCCAAACCATGCCTTTTGCATTGGAAGAAGCCAATATTGGTAACAATGATCTCCTATTGCCAAAAGCTTACCATGTCGTCCTGGGTCAGGACTTCTACTTTAAAAACAACTTTCATGTAAAAGTGGAACCTTATTTCCAGCGCTTATTTCATGTACCAGTGAGTCAAGATATAACAAGTAGCTACTGGAGTTTAAACCAGGAAGACAATCTGACAGTGCAGCAGTTGGTCTCTGAAGGTTTGGGCATGAATTATGGGGCAGATCTTACGATAGAAAAGTTCTTTTCAAATCACATTTTCTTCCTGATGTCGGGATCTGGATACAAGTCCGTTTACAACATGAACAATGGCGGCTTCACACAGTGGTTCAGCACAAGGTATAACAGCAATTACAATGGAAGCGTAATGGTTGGTAAAGAATGGCCACTCAAAAACGACAGAGCCATTGAATTCACCACTAGGTTTTTAGCCGCTGGAGGATTAAGGTATACCCCAATCAATGAACGCCTATCAATATTGGCACAATCACCTGTTGAAGAGCAGGATCGAGCATTCGAACTTCAGAATGATCCCTACTCAAGACTTGATATCAGATTGGCCTACCGGAAGAATAACCCTAAAACATCGTGGAAAGTATCACTGGATATTCAAAATACTACCGTCAACCAAAACTTCAAAAGACCGTACTTTGATTACCTGACCACTCAAATTCGCTTTGAAGAACAAGCTGGTTTGGTACCTGTTATTAGCTACACCCTTGACTTTTAACTTTACATTCCCAAAAATGATTCGTATTTTATGAAACAAGAACAGCGAAAATGGAATATGAATTAAAAAAACAGTTGAACTTATTGATTCAACTAGCCAAGTCAGACAACTATTTCTCTGATTCTGAAAAGGAAACCATATTGAGAATCGGTAAAGAGCATGGTGCAGAAAAAGCAGAAGTGGAGATTTTGTTCGAGTCTAATGAAATCAAGGAAAGTCTGGCTCCTATGACGCTTACAGCCAAAATGGATTTTCTATTGGACTGTATTGTCGTATTGATGGCTGACGCCCATATTGAGGAAGCAGAAGAAAAGTTTGCCAAACAAACTGCCTGTAAATTGGGTTTTAAAGAGGAGGTGATCACCTTTTTGATCAATTATCAAGGCATGGACAAAGACACAATCAAAGATCTCATGGTACCATATTTAATTCACAATTGAGAATGAAGTCATTAATACTTATACTATTGCTCGGCTTGGGAGTCAATGTATTTGCACAGCGTGCCACTCCGGATGTGATCCCTTCAGAACTAGGAGAAATCACTATTCAACCCATTTTGCATGGCACATTGGTTCTTACCGTAAATGATCAAACCATTTACGTTGATCCATATGGTGGGAAAGAAGCATTTGAAGAGCAAAAAAGTCCAGATCTGGTTCTCATAACAGATATCCATGGCGACCATCACAATCAAAAAACACTTGACGCCTTAGATCTCAGTAGTACAAAATTTATTGCTCCAGCAGCGGTTATAGAGAAACTTCCGAGCGATTATAACAGTGAAACTTTGAGCAATGGAGAGGAGACAACCTGGAAGGATATTAAAATTGAAGCCTTGCCGATGTATAATCTTCCGGAGGACGAAGAAAGTAGACATCCTAAGGGAAGAGGTAACGGATATGTTTTGAACATTGGTGGCAAAAGAATCTACCTATCAGGCGATACAGAAGACATCACAGAGATGCGAGCACTAAAATCTATTGATATAGCTTTCGTATGCATGAATCTTCCCTATACAATGGATGTGAACCAGGCAGCAAATGCTGTTTCAGCATTTAAACCAATAATTGTGTATCCATATCACTATAGGGGTCAGGGTGGCTTAAGTGATATAGATCGATTTAAAAGTCTGGTCAATGACAGTGCCCCCAATGTAGAAGTGCGACTTAGAAATTGGTATCCTAACTAGCATTTACACCATATTTATCGCCAATCATGGCACTTCAGCAAGAACTAGAGGCTCAGGGTAGCTTTCTTTTTAAACATAGAGGTACACTGCCTGTAGTGGGCATAGTGGGAGGTCTGATTGTTTATGCTGTTCATCGGGCCCCTGATCAATTGCCAGTTGGTGAATTTACTTATGAATTAATCTGCCTATCCGTTGCATTGGTAGGTCAAATCATCCGCGCCTACACAGTGGGCTCTACTCCTCCTCGAACATCGGGAAGAAATACAAACAAACAGGTGGCAGACACGCTCAATACCCGTGGCATCTACTCAATCGTAAGACACCCCCTTTATTTGGGCAACTTGTTTATGTGGCTAGGAATTGCGATGATGAGCCAACATGTATGGTTTGTGCTCCTATTTCTACTGATCTATTGGGTTTATTACGAGCGAATCATGTACACCGAGGAACAATTTCTACAACGAAAATTTCAACATGATTTTATAGAGTGGTCTTCAAAAACACCGGCAATCATTCCTGTTTTCAAGCAGTTCTCAAGTGCTCAGCATCCGTTTCAATGGGTAAAAGTACTCAGGAAAGAAAAAAATGGTCTAGCAGCATTATTTATCCTTATTGAAATCTATCATAGCCTTGGACTATGGATGGACAATCAAACTTGGAAAATGGACTTCTGGGGTTGGGCGATGGTCTTGGCTGTCCTCTATTATACCGTCATCAAGATTCAGAATAAACTAGCAATCAACTAGATTTCTCCTCCGATTCAGATCCTTTCTCTTCTTCTGACTTTTCTTCTTCAGCCAATAGATCAGGTGCTATGTCAACCAACAGGCCGTACCAGTTTACCAGTTTCTTAATATCTGAAACGTATACTCGTTCATCATCATAATTTGGTAGTACATGCTGAAGGAAAGACTTCAATTCATCAGGATCGGAATTTTTATCCACTCCTGCATCACCGTTGAACTCAGCATGAATCTTTCGCATCACTTCTTCCAAAGGGACAGACCCCTCTCCATCTGTTGTGTAGATAGAGATTTCGGAAAGCACCGAAACTTTGGCGTTCATGCCGACTACCAATTTTTTCTTGGCAGCATCCATTGATTCAAGAATGACTCCACTTCGGGTTGGATTTACTACTTTGAACAATCCCCCTTTTCCGGAGACAGATGCAATGTCACTGTATTCCATAATTACCTCTTAAAAAAGGATGCAAAGCTATGAATTTGTTTTCATTCACCAAGCAGATTCACTCTCCAAGCAATGATTTATAATTAGCTCGAGTTGCAATGGCTACCGGGCCTTCATAGATTCCCGCCTTACCACCAATGTCTTCTACTTCAACGGTGATTAAGTTTTCACCATACCGGTTAAGTACATCAGGATCGATTGAGTAGGCCCGATAAGTTCGCCATGAGTAGGTCTGTGACATAGGTAGTTCGTCTTTCATCTCTCCAATTAATGTACCGTTCAGGTATACTTTGTCATAGTCATCGATCTTCCCCAGAAACAAGATCAGATTCTTCTCTTGCTGGAGTCCTTCCGTAAGAACAAACTGTTTTCGATAGGTACCAAACTCTTCTCTTTCAACACTTTTGATGCTCCCCCAAAAACCAGGCACCATTAGTTGTAGCCAATCTTCATCATCAAAATTGGTTTGACGATACAGTGGATCTACCCCGTAATGAAACTTCCAAATACCTTCAAGCACCATGATTTTCCTGATTTTCCCGGCTGGTTTTCGGTAAACTCCAGGTGAGCCTGAATTCATCCCTCCCGATGAAATTACATCATATACCCGAATGGCAATCTGATTATTGCCATCATCTCTTAACAATGCCTTAGGGATAGGATACAATCTATGAGAACGATATGCCGTACGGAATTCTGGAGGAAAGTCTCCATTAAATCCGATCAACTCACCGTTAAAGAAAGCTTCATCCACATCGTCTATATAACCCAAATCGAGGTAGTACATATTACCATCATCCTTTGCCATTGGATCAATACGAATTTGTCTTCGATACCAGGCATAACCATCATATCCATGAAATCCCTCGTTTTCCCATGGTGCGGGCGCGTTAATATCAATCCAATCACTATCATCGAACTCCGGCTTGGCCCAATTCGGATCATCTCCAATATTGAACTTCCAGGAACCACGCAAGTCTAGCACAAGCTCCAGGTCATTCATTTTCATGGACATGGCCAGTAGGGGTATTACACAAATAAGGGCCCTGAGAAGCATTTATTGAAATAAAGAGTTAATACATCACATGTTAGCGTCAATTTTGCAATAAGCCAACATTCATTTGTCATGAATTGTCAACTTATTCAAAAGGCAAAAAGAGTCCCCTCACTCAGGTGAAGGGACTCTACCAATAGTATGAAAAACTGAAGTTTATTGATGATTAAACGTTTTTTAAGATGGTTTGATTGTCACACTAGCGTAAACTAATGTCATCGCATGTAAGCATCAATCCATGATCAACTTGTACCCCTCTCCATGCACTGTAAGAATAAACTTCGGTGTATTGTGATTGATTTCTATTTTTTGACGCAGCTTCAAAATAAAATTATCAACGGTTCGTGTGGTTGGATGTGTGTGATAACCCCAGACATCTTCCAATAAACTATATCGACTGACGACCTTGTTTTTATTCAAAATCAGGTACTGAATGACTTCAAACTCTTTATGTGAAAGCTTGGCAGGTTCATCGTCAACCTTTGCTTCAAAATGAGACAAATCGATCCAAAGTCGACCAATTGTAAACTCCGTTTGCTGATTGCTTTTATCAACCCCGGTGCGCCTTAGAATAGCTTTTACTCTAGCCACTAACTCACGAATACTAAAAGGTTTTGTGATATAATCATCAGCCCCAAGCTCTAATCCAAGTACTTTGTCAATTTCCTCCCCTTTGGCCGTTAAAAAAACAATCGGAGTGGTCAACCCCTCCTTTCGGGCAATTTTACAAACATCAATACCAGACATCTCGGGCATCATGATATCGAGTAAAATCAAATCATACGTTTCGGATCGTATCAAGTCAAGGGCTTGCTTGCCATTCTCTGCCGAACTGACATCAAACGATTCAAATTCAAGATTGTCCTGAAGACCAAGTCTCATACTTGGCTCATCGTCCACTACTAATATCCTTGCCATTATGTTAAATTAAATACTAATTCAAATGTACTTCCTCTCTCCTCTTTGCTCTCAACCTCAATTCTACCATGGTGTGCATCCATGATATGTTTAACAATGGATAACCCCAATCCCGCTCCTTGGGTAGAGTAAACATCCCCGTATCCACCACGATAAAATTTCTCAAAAATATGTTCTTTTTTCTCTGCTGGTATGCCCCTTCCCCAATCTGTCACTCTGATGCTAGTTTCGTCACCAGCCAAACTAACCTCTATTTCTAATTCCTTTTTCTCATTGCTGTATTTGACTGCATTGTCTACCAAATTAACCACTGCCTCGTAAATCGCCTCTCGGTCCCCATCAATCAACGCTTCACCTGCGCTTTTTGTCAGCTTATATTTAAAACCATTTCTATCAAGATGGAAAGCATAATCCTGAATAACTTCTGCCATGAGGCTGTTGAGCTCTACAGGGGCCATGGAATAAATGCGTTTGTTGGCTTCTATTCGACTAAAATTCAGAATCCTATTGACAATGTTAGATAGCCTGTGAGTTTCCTTAAAAATGATCTCAAAATACTCTTGCTTTTTTTCCTCCCGCTTTACCCTACCCAGCATCAATGTTTCAGCAAACATAGATATCAGGGATAGCGGTGTACGTAGCTCATGTGAGACATTTGACACAAACTCTGCCTTTGTATGGGCCAGGCGCATTTCATTGTTCAAACTTTTGATGATGAGCGTAAATCCTATTACCAACAATACAATCAGCAAGCCAACGGCGATAAGATTATTTCTCAGCCTTTTACTTACCAGTTGCGATACGGTTTCATTCTGAGGGCTTACACCAACCAAAAACTCCGGAAACAACCACATTTTGCTCGTCACAAAAATATCATTGTTCAATGAGTCCGTGCTGTACAACAACCCTGGATCATCCTCTCTCGATAATGCAATGACCATTTGATCCTGAGAAATCTCCTGCATTTTAGGGCTCATCACTTCCTGCACAAAACTCAATGGCTCTATAAATCCTGTGAACAAATAAGGTTGCTCCTGAATGATAACCACAGAAGCAATGATCTGGTACATGTCCTCCTCGATATTGACCAATGCCACAGGCTCTAGCTTCCGATATCCTGTTCTGGCGTACTGTTTGAGCTGCTGCACTTCCTGCCCCTGCGCAAACGCTTCGAATGAAACATTCCCAATAAATCGCTCTCCTATTCGGGTCATAAAATTGGGATAAGGTGTCCCATTGTAACTGAAAGGCTTTACCGTTGAAACAGAATCTAGAGGCGAAATGATAAACGCATTGAATCCGCTTAGGGACAGCAAAGCAGTCAGGTCTTGCTTTAACGCAACACTTCCCGGGTCATACTGCTCCTCGATTTTACCCACAAACGAGCTCATAACATCGTTGGAGTATTGATTGACAGAAAATAAGATGGTCTCCAGCTGATCCCTGTAAATACCTTCAATTACCTCCTCATTCTCATCGATATTCGACAGTTCATACATGACGTATGCTGCAATTGGTAACAAAATAGTACCAATGATGATGATGATCAGCTTCTGTCTTACCATAATTATTAGCAATATACAAACCCAAAAGTGCCGTGCACGTAAACTGCTTTGAAGGATATTACTTATCTTTTGTTTTTACAAATAATTACATAATCATGGCTACAGAAACTCAAGGGAAAGTTGAGGAGATTTTACGCGAATTAGGCAAGAAAATTGACGACTTAATTGTAGACACCAAGCAGGCGTCAGAAGGAGTTAAGGACGATATAGAGGAAAAAATTCAGGACCTGAAAGAGCGCAAACAAAAGCTCGAAGATGAGTTCAATGAATATAAAGAGAAAGAAAAATGGCAAGACGCCAAGTCTCACTTCAGCAAGGCACTTCAAGAACTGAAGCAGGCCGTGGAATCGCTTTTCAAAAAGACCTAAAAGGCCTCTTTGATTGTAACATAAAACCCACTTTGGTGAGAAAAGGTCCTCCCATAATCTACTCTTATGTTGAGATCCTGATCTTTTAACGCCTTGAATCTGGCACCAATCCCATAAATCGCTTTGGTATTGTTCCAATCAAATTGATTTGGCGAACCATATACCTGGCCAAGCCCGGTAAACAAGACTCCCTTGATCCTCCAAAACAAATGTTGGCGACCTTCCAATTGCAAAAAGGCAGCTTGTCGATCCTGATATAAATTTTCATGATCAATGCCTCTTAAAAAGTCATCACCGCCAATTTTATTAAGGCGATAAAACGGAACATCACCGCCAGACGACATAGTTGTTCTAAACTGAACTCCCAGGACACCCGTTGGCCAAACGGCTTTGAAGTATCTGGCATCAATCAAATACCTAATGTACTGATAATCACTTGCAAAAAGTTTCGAGTATAATTCGATACTGGCATTGATAAACAGACCCTTCGACGGAAATAAGGTATTGTCTCTGGTATCAAATATCACAGAAGGACCAATCCCCATGTTACGACCTCCATTTATTCCTGGTGGGAGCTGTGCCTCCATCAGACCTTCAGGCACCAGGTCTCTAATATTGTTGTGCCTAAAATCGTAACTAACCCCCATGAATAAATTTTCAGATAATCCGTAAAGCGCCCTCCCTGAAATCTTTAGATATTGATTAGTAAATCGCTCAAAAATATCAGGCAAAGTCTCATTCCCGATTCCATAGTATTTGTTTGGAAAGTTTTGAAAAAGCAAGTCACCCGTTAGATTAAAACCTCCTTCACTGTACCATTCATAGTCGGTTCCAATTGTCATTTGTTTATTGAGTGAATACAAGACAAAGGGCGCGATGACTGTTGGTCGATTATATTGCCTGGATTGCTCAGCTTCTTTGTCAATCACAATGAATGAAACCGCGCCCATTTCCAGTCTCGTTTCCGGTGTGTAGCTGAACACAGGATAGGCCACAATGCCCATTTTCTGTTTCGTAGAATCCTGCGCCTTTACGAAAGTAAGCATCCAGACAAGAATGAATCCGACTGAATATTTCATTATAAAGTCGCTGCTTTATCCAGCACTTTCTTGATCAAACTATCAATCACCTGATTAGGGTCTTTGGAAAAACGTCCTCTTGGTCTGTTGGCAATAATGGCGTTGAGACTGATCATATCATGCCCGAGTATTCTAGCCATGGCGTAATATCCAGCCGTTTCCATTTCAAGATTGGTTAACCAAAACTGATCCATGTGAAAAGTTGAAAATGAATCCACCAAATGCGGGTACTTGATGGGTGTCCTGATAGATCGTCCCTGTGGCGCATAGAAACCATGACAAGTAATCGTATTCCCCGGCGTGCTCACATCTTTGAACAGCTCAATCAGCTCATCCGATGCTTTCACACAATATGGTGTATAAGGTAGATGAATTTCCTCCTTCAAATTATTAACAACCTGTTGTTCAAAAGGTGTTTGTTCCAGGTTATAGTAATACATCAACGGATCCATTCCAATCGCATACTCACTCATCAAATGAGTTCCTAATCTTACATCTACCTGAATACTCCCAGACGTCCCAATTCGGATTATTTTTAGCTTTCGCTTTTTTGGTTTGACTTGACGCTTGATCAGGTCAATATTGACAAGTGCATCCAATTCCGTTAAGAGAATCTCCACATTATCTGTTCCCATTCCTGAGCTGATAACAGTCATTCTCTTTCCCTTGTACTTACCAACATGTGTGATGAACTCACGCTTGTTCATTTCAAACTCCACTGAATCGAAATGACTACTCACGCGATGAACTCGACCAGGATCTCCTACTGTGATGACTACATCAGATACATGACTGGGCTTTAAATTCAAATGATAGACACTGCCATCCGGGTTAATAATCAAATCAGTATCAGAGATTCTTTCTGGCATAAATAATTAGAAGTTGGCTGGCTCTCGCTTCACACCTTTGAAAGGGTTATATCCATTCGTGTCTTTTTGATAGTATCCGGTCCCATTATAAGCCCTGACTTTCGGGTGATTCATGCATTCCTCGGAACAACATCCTTTATATTTTTCAGCACCTTCCTCACTCATAGGCACATGGATGTTACATTCCGGGTTAGCACAATTGACCATTCGATCTGACCGTTGACCCGTAACATAGCATTCTGCTATCACAGAGGGGTTCACCTTGTTTACATCGGCTGTAATCCGGTTATCAAAGACGTAGCATTTTCCTTCAAAATCTTCACCTTCAGCTTCAATCCCGTATTTGATTATGCCTCCATGTAATTGATAAACATCTTCAAGTCCAATTTCGAGTAAATAGGCACTGGCTTTTTCACACTTGATCCCTCCGGTACAATAGGTGATTACCTTCTTGCCTTTCAACTCATCCTTCAACTTATCAACCTCCTCTGGAAAATCCCTGAAATTTTCAATGTCCAGTGTTAAGGCATTTTTGAACTTACCTACTTTGTGCTCATAGCTGGATCTTGCATCCAAAATGACAGTGTCCTCATCCTGCTCCTTTAGGACTTTTCGAAATTCTTCAGGTTCGATATATTTTCCTGTTCGCTGGTTCGGATCAATTCCACGTAAGCTTGAATGTACAATCTCAGGCTTAACACGCACATGCATCTTGGCGAAAGCATGATCAGGAACCGACTCTACCTTAAACTCAATTTTATCAAATCTAGGATCAGACTTGACAACCTTCATATAGGTCTCACAGTCCTCCGACAGTCCGGAAACTGTACCATTCAAACCCTCCTGGGCCACAATGATTCGCCCGCGAAGATTTAAATCCAAACAAAAAAGATGATGTTGTTCGCGAAACAGCTCAGGATCCTCGATCTGAGTGTAGCAATAGTAAAGTAATACAGAATATTTGTTCATAGCTCAGCCTTGTTTCAGCAAGGTGCTTAGTTAAATATAATTCAGTTGTAGTCAACTATGGATAACTGTTGATCTATTTTTCAACCTTGACGGCAGGATTACCAAAAACCGTAGCATTGTCATCTACACTGGAAACCACCATAGATCCGGCACCCACCCTGGCTCCTTTACCGATAGTCACGCCCCCTACAATAACTGCCCCTGTTCCAATAAAAGCACGTTTCCCAATTTTCACTCCTTGATTGATAACTGCCCCAGCACCAACCTGTACAAAATCTCCAACCTCTACATCCTGCTCAATTGTCACCTGACTATTCAGAATGCAATGTTGACCAATGCTGGCATCTGCTCCTACAAAAACTCCGGCATTAATAAAATTACCATGACCGATCGCAGCAGATTTTGCAATGTGAGCCTGTTGATGCACAGCATTTGTAGGCATAACTTTGCGCTGCTCAATCAGGTAGTCTACCTGATCCTCACGAAGCACATTGTCGTCTGTTGCAACAAAAGCTTCGCACTTCTGACCAATCAATTTTAGATAACCATGATCTTCAGGATCACCAAGAATTGGAATCTCTCCGATTTCCTGACCATGAAGCTTCTTATCTCCATCAAGGAATCCGTAGACCACAACATTGTTGCTCTCAAAAATTTCCAGAGCTGCCTTTGCAATCCCCGTAGCACCAAAAATTATTACTGGCTTGTCCATAGTATTGAAAAATAGGCTGCAAAGGTAGTGAATCGGCTACTTCTGAAAAATCGGAATGTTAATCTTCGCGAAAATGTATCTAAACGGCATAGCGGTAACCAACAAACTAAAGTAGGGCCAGTAGAGTACTTTATACCTCGACAGGCTTCCAAAATTAGGTGTGGTAAGTCCTGTTAAAATCGCAGAGCCAATGACAAAAACAATGATGGCAATGATCGCAAAATTTAATTTCCATTTACGAACTTGCCAGAACGTCCACCCTAAAAAGAACATTAACACAATGTTTTCAATTTTTATTGTAAGTGCAATCCAGTCAGGACTTTCCCATGGAAATGGCCTGAATAGTCCATTGACTAATGCCATTGGTGAATTCAATAACAAACTGAAATAGTCCGGCTCCAAATCATAGGTAAAGTCTTTGACATCAAAAGCCTGATAAGTCTCAACAATTGTCAACGGAATTCTCTCCAGAGAAAAAAATGGGTTTGAAATACTCGCACTTATGATGACCAACGCACTAAAGGCAACATAGAGGAGTACGTTTCTATAGTTCTCCGCAAATGGTCTCCAGCGCGCAAACAAAAGAAATAGTCCTACAATTGCTGCGAAAAACAATGCCTGATACCTCAGACTAAATAGCAAATAACAAAATACGACTCCCATGGTCAATTCAACCCACCCTAACCGTTCTCCTTTGAAAAACCTATATCCAAGACATAATGTATACGCAACTGCCCCTCCAATCAATCCATCTTTCAGGAATCCTGAATTCCAGAATACAACAGATGGCAGGAATAGAAGTGAAAAAACAATGGCGCTCTGATATGAGGGATGATACCGAATCAGCACTCTGGCCAACACCCAAAATCCAATAAACGAAATGAATGAAATGTATAATCCCGCAATCCAGTAATCATATCCTGCCAATCTCACCAATGGAGCACTCAACTTTATGAAAAATGCAGCTGAAGGAGATTGAGCAGTAAGGAAATTGTTGTTTGAAAAAAGATTGATAAAGTAATGAAGTGGCGATTTAACTGATCCAAAATAGTCTGCTGCCTCCTTAAAGTAGTGAGTAGTATCTCCCCCCTGATAGATCGTCAAATACACATAACCCAGCCCTATTCCGCAAAATAATTTAAAGAGAAGGGCAGGATAGAAAATCCACCTGGACATATTGCCCCGAAGTTTACCCTCTATCAAAAAAATAAGAGTTCCCAGTATTATGGCATGTGTCAGATAGATTGTCATCCTATTTTTTAAGAATGTTCACACCAATGTTACAGGCGAGACATCTTTTTTTAACACAGTATTCATTGTGCAGTTGAATCAATGCCTGACTATCCATTGCGCTCTCATTATTTACACCCAATTCCTGAAACAATCTTGTGATCTTATTTTGTTCTTTTGGCAATCCTTCCAGTATGGAAAGCGCTTGTTCTTTGAACTTATCACTATCATGTTCCAAAGCAATCGAACTCAGCAGAGGCGCTATGGCATTCACCATGATCCCTTGCAAAAAGGCCTTACCAGCATTGTTAATGCCCGACTTCAACGGTTTATTAAAATCATAATGATCATACCAATAATCATCTTTTGATAAGCGCATTGCATCTGACAATATTTGATGGTCATTCAAATTTACTAGCATTGAATAAATGGAATCGTATGCAATAATCAGTTTTACTAGCTGAGCTATTCTTATGGTTGGAAACGATGGAGGCCGAAGTTTGCTGAACTTCCAATGTGTTCTATGCATTTCATTTAGCTGATATTTATGTTTCAAAAACACCCACTCGTTTTTCAGCTCCATCCCGTATTGACCATCAATATCGTCTAAAAATCCTGCCACTCCGTAAAACAGCGCTTGTACCTGACCAGGATGATCAGCATGTTTTCGAACTATTTTAAGGGGAACCAACTGGGCTAACCGCATAAAAGAATCTTGATTGATCTTGATTCCAAATGACCTGGCCAAAAATTGATAGCTCGCCTCTTCCCAGTCATCATGCTGATTCCTCAGCAGTTCCCGGAAAAATGAACTTTTGAATTGCAATCGTTCAACTGCCAACTTATCGATGGTAGCTTGAAATGTAATATTTGAAATCTGTGAAATATGACTGGCACATGGGATCACATCTGGATTAGAAACAAGCTTCCTATATTCATTTAGAAAGTCCTTATCAGTAATCGCTCCTAACTCCAATGTAGGAATCCTCGTACCATCTTTCCGTGAAATGGGTCTATCATCACGCCAAACAACATGCAAGATTACCGAATCATAAGCAGCATCATTCCCATGTTTATGCACATCCCAGTCACTGGATTTGATATGGATCTCTACATTTCCAGACCATTCCAGGTCATTGATTCTTACTCGTGCATTCTTAAAGTCTGGACCGGAATCAAGGTTTTTGAAGCCAACCTTATAGATTGCCAAGGTCTGCCCATCAGTTGTTTTTAGCTGTTTTTTTTCAAACTTTTGATATTGCCACACATAGTGTAGAAATAGTTCATCCATGAGATTGCACCTTTAGGTACAATCTAGTTATTCCGCCAATTTAAACCCACAGATTTTGATTGTAAATAATGGCAGCCATTTGCATTTGGAGTTCTGCAGCAGCTTTTCCTGCGGCCACATCAAAATCTTCACCCTGATTGGCGTAAATAATCCCTCTGGACGAGTTGATCAATAAACCTCCCTGATGATTCATGCCAAATTTACAGACCGCTTTCAAATCGCCACCTTGTGCGCCCACACCTGGCACTAGTAGAAAATGATCAGGTGCATGCTTTCTTACGCTCAAAAGTGTTTCAGCTCGTGTAGCACCCACCACATACATAAGGTTGTGCTTCGTGCCCCACTCAGTGCTTTTTCGAATGACACGTTCGTATAGCTTCTCCCCATCATCATCGACCATGATGTCCTGGAAATCCAACCCACCCTTATTGGATGTGGCAGCCAATAGAATAACCCACTTGTGCTTGTAGTCGAGAAAAGGAGTAACAGAATCACTCCCCATGTAAGGCGCAACTGTGATCGAATCGAAATTCATGGATTCGAAAAATGCTTCAGCATACTTTCGAGAAGTATTACCAATATCCCCGCGCTTAGCATCAGCTATTTTGAACACATCCTTTGGTAAATATTCAGCAGTCTTTGCCAATGAATCCCACCCTTTGCTTCCTAGACACTCATAAAAAGCAATGTTTGGTTTGTAAGCTACAGCATATGGCAAAGTAGCATCAATGATTGCCTTATTGAACTCAAAAATGGGATCATCATAATCGAGCAAGTGTTTCGGAATTTTGTTCAGATCAGGATCCAACCCCACACAAAGAAAAGATTCCTTTTCTTTAATCTTATCAAATAGCTGCTGACGCGTCATAAAGGAATGTTTGACGCGAAGTTAGTATTTGTTCATAAGCTGTCGTGAATTTTAATCTCTAAAATCAATGACCTCTACACCGGGATATTTTGATGGATCAAATTTAAAATCACTATCCGTCAGATCATTATTCTCAGAAAATTCGGTGATCGCATAATGATACTTATTCCCTGAAGACTCAAAGACGAGAAAAGAATGCAAGTCATAGTTCTGTTTGATGAACATTCGAATCTTGTAATAGCTTTTGGATCTATCTAATGGATCAAGATCTACCACTTGGTTACCATTATCATTGTTTGCCATCAATATATACTTAAACCCGCTTTTGTATAGGTCCCAAATATTGCTCAATGATATTTCCTGTTCTTCCGGATCGTTCGCAGAAACGGTTACTTCCTTACCATCTGGATTATAGGCCCATATATCAGTTCCATCATTAAATATTTGTTGTCCAGCTATCTCGAGCTTATACATTTGATCTTTGACTTGAATAGTCCCGTCAATGATTTCTTCCAAACCAGCCGATTCGTTGGTCAGTTTTTGTTTAAATACTGCTGTAAAGGCAGAAACCTTTTGATACTTATCGCTCATCGCATCCAACACCACCTTAGCTTCCGGATCATATTGCGCAAATCCTATTTGCACAACGAAAATCAACGCGACCAAAACTCCTAGTTTTTTCATAATAATTCTTAAGATATTCTAATTATTGAATCTCATTCAATAACTGTTCCAAACTGTATTCATCCTTAATTAAAACTTCTCTTGCCTTACTTCCTTCGAATGGCCCAACAATACCGGCAGCTTCCAATTGATCGATAATTCTACCCGCTCTATTATAACCCAACTTCATTTTCCTTTGAATCAAAGATGTACTTCCCTGTTGGTGAACAACAATCATGCGAGCAGCATCTTCAAAAAGGGCATCCCGATCAGCAAGATCTACCTCACCAACAGTGCTCTCCTCCGCCGAGAACTCTGGGAGCTGGTACGCTTCATCATAGCCTCTTTGTTCACCGATGAAATCACAAATATTTTCAACCTCTGGCGTATCGACAAAAGCGCATTGTAGTCGAATCATTTCGCTTCCCATGGACAAAAGCATGTCACCCTGACCAATCAATTGCTCGGCTCCTCCCGCATCAAGAATGGTTCTTGAATCTACTTTAGATGTCACACGGAAAGAGAGTCTCGCAGGAAAGTTGGCTTTAATGATTCCCGTAATCACATTTACCGATGGACGTTGAGTCGCCACAATCAAATGAATTCCAATGGCTCTCGCCAATTGAGCCAGCCTCGCAATTGGTGTCTCAACCTCCTTGCCAGCAGTCATCATCAAATCGGCCAACTCATCAATAACCAATACGATATAAGGCAAGTATCTGTGTCCTTTTTTTGGATTCAGTCTACGATTAACAAATTTCTTATTGTATTCTTTGAGATTCCTGCATTGGGCATCTTTCAATAAGTCATATCGCGTGTCCATCTCAATGCATAGCGAATTCAGCGTATTCACTACTTTGCTTGTATCGGTAATGATAGACTCTTCGCTATCTGGCAGTCTGGCTAGAAAATGGCGCTCGATTTTATTGAAAAGTGTGAGTTCCACTTTCTTAGGATCCACCAGTACAAATTTGATTTGCGATGGGTGCTTTTTGTAAAGCAATGAAGCTAAAATCACATTCAAACCAACAGACTTTCCTTGTCCAGTTGCTCCCGCCATCAACAGGTGAGGCATCTTGGCTAAATCGGTCACAAATACTTCGTTAGAGATCGTCTTTCCTAACACCACAGGTAAGTCTTTATCAGACTTCATGAACTTCTCGGTAGTGATGACCGATTTGGCATCTACCATCTCACGGTTCTTATTCGGAACCTCAATACCAATCGTCCCTTTACCGGGTATTGGCGCAATGATTCGTATGCCTAGTGCGGCCAGACTCAATGCTATGTCATCTTCAAGGTTCTTGATTTTAGATATCTTGACTCCCGCTTCAGGTACAATCTCATATAGCGTAACCGTTGGCCCGATTGTCGCTTTGATACTGCTAATTCCTATCTTGAAATTGATAAGTGTCTCTACGATTTTGTCTTTGTTGGCTGACAATTCTTCCTTGCTCACCTTAACATCTCTGGGAGGATAATCAATCAGAAGATCTGGTCCTGGATATTGATATCTTGGCAAGTCGAGCGTTGGGTCATAATTTTCAACCTGATCAGTATGCACCTCTGTTTCCTGTGCCTTCTCCACCTTCATTTCAAGGTCTTCAGCAAGTACTCGCTTCCTTGGTTCGGGCTTATCAAAACTAAGGTCCAGCGTATCCAATGAATCTAGCTTATCCAACTTGGTGAAATCAGGTTCCTTTGGTGCTGGTGCGTCTGATGTTTCAACTTCTAAATCCAGTGTTGAATCAGTTGCCTTATTTTTAGCCTGATCACCTAAGATCCACTCATCGTCATCTTCTTCTTCCTCATCCAACTCTTCAGAGCTCTCTTCTACACCTGTTTCAATTTCTTCAAATAAGTCCTCTTCCTCAACTTCTTGCTTTACCTTTTCGATCACAGAGTTGAGGTCACTATTGACCAACAAAGGGGAGGATTCCTCTTCCTCATGCTCTTCTTCATCCTCATCCATCTCATCTTTCAAACCAAATCGCCCCAACAGCGCATCCAACTTCAGGTCGAACATCCCAATTCCTGGCATACTGGTGACATTGAAGAAGTACATGTTGAAAATCAGAAACAAGAAAATAATGAACAGGGTGGTCCCCCAGCCCATCAGACTGTCAAGCACTATCGCCAACTCAAAACCAATTCCTCCACTTAAAAAGCCCCATTCACTTACTTCATCGGTATTGATAACAATATACCCCATGAAAAGGCTTGTCCAAATCAGATAAAAAACAACAAATGAAAAAGATTTACGAACCGATAGCAACCATCTCCCGCTGAGTATACCTTGCCCTAAATTGTATAGAAATGGGGGAATTAGTAATGCTGTGATGCCAAACCAGTTGAATATAAAATAATGAGCTGTGATAGCTCCAAACAGACCAAACCAGTTATTTACTTCCTGACCCGACGATTTGACATCAGTCCTGGTAAATGCCTCAACAACACTCTGATCCGATTTACCTTCAAATAGATAGGAAAGAAATGAAATCAACAGGAAAACCGCCACCAAAATGAAAGCCAATCCAACGGCATACTTGAATTTCTCATCAGTGAAAAAGGTAGATCGTATTTTAAAGTTTCCCTTTTCGTTCTTTTTTGGAACTGATTTCTTATAGGTGTTTTTGGCCATGCGTATTGATCTGCAAAAATACTGAGATTATGTAGTTCGTCAAGTTATTTCAATAATGCCTTATTGATCCGCTTGATAAGTCCTGGTCCTTCGAAGATAAAACCAGAGTAGATTTGTAACAGGTTTGCCCCTGCATTTATTTTTTCAAGGGCTGATTTTTCATCAACAATTCCGCCTACCCCGATAATGGGTATTTCCGAATTTTTATTTCTTAAGTAAGCAATTACTTCTGTAGATCGTTTTGTTAAAGGTGCTCCACTCAACCCACCAGCTCCTATTTCCTCAATTCTCATTGGATCGGTGCTTAATCCATCTCTGGATATAGTTGTATTCGTTGCAATTAGGCCATCGAGCTTAGTACTATCCGCAATTTCCAATATATCGTCCAATTGTTCATTCGTAAGGTCTGGGGCAATTTTGAGCAAAATTGGCTTTGGGGTTTCCTGATTATCGTTTCTTTTTTTCAAAGTAGAGATCAATTCCATCAGTGGCTCCTTGTCCTGCAAGGCTCGCAGATCAGGTGTATTGGGAGAGCTTACATTGACAACAAAATAATCTACATATGGAAACAATGCCTCATAGCATTTTAAATAATCGCTTGTCGCTTCCTCATTAGGGGTGATTTTGTTCTTCCCAATATTTCCACCAACGATTAGGTTTCCAGGTCTTTTCTTAAGTCTTTCGACAGCATTGTCCACACCGTCATTATTAAACCCCATCCGGTTAATGACTGCTCCATCTTCAACCAATCTAAAAAGCCTGGGTTTCGGATTGCCTGGTTGCGCCTTTGGAGTAAGTGTGCCAATCTCTATAAAACCAAATCCAAAGGATTGAAAATCATGGATAAATTCTGCATTCTTATCAAAACCTGCAGCAAGTCCTACTGGATTTGGAAAAGTTAATCCGAATAATTGTCGCTCCAAAGCTTTGTCTTTTACAACAAACACAGCTTGCAAAATTGATTTCATCCCCGGCACTTTTAGCATCACGCTCAGCATGCTGGTTGTAAAATGATGGGCCTTCTCGGCCGACATGAAAAAGAGAAACTGTTTAATAATGCTGTACATATCCTTAACTCCTGGGATGAAATTCCTGGATCACCTGCCTGAGGTAATCTCTATCTAAATGCGTATAAACTTCTGTTGTGGTAATCGACTCGTGCCCAAGCATCTCCTGAACAACTCTCAAGTCAGCGCCTCCTTCGATGAGGTGAGTAGCGAATGAATGCCTGAACGTATGAGGGCTAATGTTCTTGTTCAATTCTGCTTTGATTGCCAAGTCCTTGATCATATTGAAAACTGAAATGCGCGACAATCTGGTTCCGAGTCTATTCAAAAACAAGAAATCCTCGTGCCCTTGTTTTATCTTTTGTTTGACATCATTGCGCACCTCGTCTTTATAGATTTTAATAAACTTCAGAGCAGAACGCCCAATTGGCACCAATCTTTCCTTACTTCCCTTACCAATAATCCGTAAGAATCCGATATCCTCATGAATATTACTGATTCTAAGCTCAACCAATTCTGAAACACGCAAACCAGAACTATACATTACTTCAATCATCGCCCTGTTCCTGTGCCCTTCCGGCTTACTCATATCTATCACCGACATCAGTTGGTCGATTTCATTGACACTCAGTACGTCTGGTAGTTTTCTTCCTAGTTTTGGTGTTTCAAGCAGCTCTGAAGGATCCATACTAATCACTTCTTCGTATAGCAAAAACTTAAAGAATGATTTTAGCCCTGAGATCATTCTGGCCTGTGAGTAAGGAGACATACCTAGTTCGGCAATAAACTCAACAAAATCAATTAGATCTGACTGCTCAACCCTTAGCGGACTTTTGTCTATTTCACGCAAATCCAAAAACTGTCGAAGTTTCACCACATCATGCACATAGGCCTCAACAGAATTAGAAGCTAACGATCGCTCGATCTTTAAGTAATGTCCATATTGCTTAATGTAAATGTCCCAACTCACTGGACGCAAAAGTAGATAAGTAGTGTTGGGAAATCTCGTAACATCTGGACTTATTAAGTTTGTAAATATCTAAACCGTAATCTTTGCACAATGAAAATTGCAATCATCAATGGACCGAACCTGAATCTCCTTGGAAAAAGGGAAGTCAGCATTTATGGCAAACAGGATTTTGAATCTTTTTATCAGCAACTACGGGAAGAATTTCCAGATCATGAAATATCATATTTCCAATCCAATAGTGAAGGTGCTATTGTTGATCAGATTCACAATGTAGGTTTTGATTTCGATGGAATTGTGCTCAATCCTGCAGCATATACTCATACATCGGTAGCCATTCCAGACGCCATTTCCGGTGTTACTGCTGATGTTGTTGAAGTACACATCAGCAACGTGTTCAAAAGAGAAGAATTTAGATCACATAGTTATGTCAGTCCTGTGAGTTTGGGCATTATTTCGGGTCTGGGGTTGGATGGATATAGATTGGCCATTCAACACCTAATTAATCGATGAGTTTAATCTCATTTTATCCAGGTCCTTCAAGGATCAACTCTCAAGTTCCCCGGTTTATTGAGGAAGCTTACGAGCAGGGTATTCTATCAATGAATCATCGATCAGATGAGTTCATGAACCTTATGTCCTCTACCAAAAAATCGTTGAGTGACAAACTAAATATTCCTTCGGACTACCAAATTGTATTCGTTAGTTCGGCGACTGAGTGCTGGGAAGTATTCGCACAATCCTGTACTCAGGGAACCAGTCAACATCTATACAATGGAGCATTTGGTGAAAAATGGGCAAAAGTAGCCGAATCAATAGGTCGAAATACTATTCGTACGCAGTTTGATCTAAATGAAACAATACCATACAATACAATATCGGCTGATGCTGAATGGATTTGTCTTACACATTGCGAAACCTCAAACGGTAGTTACATTGACGACAATACCCTTCGAAAAGTCCATGAGCAGGCTGCCGAAACGCTGATTGCTGTTGACGCCACTGCTACAATGGGTGGACTCAATATTGATTTTCGTCTAGCAGACTACTGGTTTGCCTCAGTCCAAAAGTGTTTTGGCTTGCCCGCTGGTTTGGCCGTTTTGATAGTGTCTGATCGAGCTGTAAAAAAAGCAACAGCAATTGGCGAAATGAATCATTACAACAGCTTGTTAAACATGTTGGCGCATTCTGGAAACAATCAGACACACTACACGCCCAATGCACTCAACATATTCCTTTTGTTCAAGACTTTGAGTAAATCAAAAGGTATTGAAAAAATTGAGGAGAAATTACGGGAGCGAATGAACCGCTATGAGCTACTAATTGCACAACATTCGAACATTAAATGGCTACTTGATAATCCAGCTCTCCGATCCCCAACCGTGCTTGCTATTACGCATCATGCCGTCGATGACCTCAAACTCGCTGCAAAACAGAATGGATTGGTATTAGGCAATGGATATGGCCAATGGAAGCACAATTCCTTCCGCATTGCCAACTATCCCAGTATTAAGAAAAAGGAAATTGATCGACTGGAAACCTTTCTGATGTCCTTTAAGTCCTAATCCCTGGTCGCAAGGCTTACCGTCTCGTTGATCCAACATTCGACAATTATCTTGTCACCTGCTTCATAGTTCTCATTAAAAATTTCCTCCTTTGATGGAAATTGTTCCTTGCATGCCAACATTTGTTCTGAATTACCAGCCTTCTGATACATATTGTATGCCGCAATGAATAACGAACGATCCTTGGTGATGCTTTCCTTTCCAGCGCAAGATTCAGATGAAGTGAAGTAAAGATTACCAATAATATTATACCCCGACATATCTCCGGGCTTTACTGCTATTGCCTCTTTGGCGAAGGATCTTGCTTCAATTTTTGCCCCCTTTTGAGAATTGGCCTTTGCCAGAGCTATGAGTGATTCATAGGTATCTTCTATCTCCTCACTCAAATCCCGGGCCTGCTGAAAGTATTTTATCGCTTCGTCGAGCTCCCCTTCTGTAAGCTTTCGATTTCCTAACAAATACGCCAAATCATAAGTTGGTTCATCGACAAATATCAGCTCTGCTGCCTGAACAAAATATGGCTCACCTGAACACTTAGCTTTTAGTGAATATGAAAAAATCTTTTTCGCCATTTTAAGATCATCTGGATATTTAGTCAGTTTTGGTACTAAAGACTCGGAAATATACTCACAGCTCAAAAGGTCCGGAATCGAGCTCAACAATGCATCAATCCTATCCATCTCTTTTTGCAAAGAAGATGCTTCCGGTTGATTGTTTTCCATCTTGTAATCAATGATATTGGAGAGTCTTGTATGGATTTCCAATACCATTTCAGCCGTCATGGAATCTTTATCACGCTGATGGTAATATTTAGCCAGCGTCATATAGGGTGAAAGATTGAATGTTGAAAGGTCTACCCCAGCTTCCTGGTAGGCAGCCTCATACAGTTCGGTTAGCAGCTGATACTTGGCAGGCTTGTTATAGTACATCTTGAATGCCGCAAAGGCCTTTCGGTCTAGCACATTACCTTTTTCTCCAAAGTAATCGATTCGCCAATCGTGTATTAAGAGCAATGTGTCTTGTAATCCTGATACTCGACTTTCGTCAACATTGGATTTCAGTAAATTCTCAATGGATTTAACCCCATCTATGTAGATAGACTTATTGAGGTTTGGGTTGTTTTTATAGAGCCATTTCAATGCCTGAAACGAGTCATCCCAATTCTCGAGTCCCATTGATACTTTATAAAAAGCTTGCTTTTCTTTCGCCATCACATCCAATTCCGGATCTGAGGGCCAATTCCATCCAGGTTGAGCTGCAACGGAAAAAGCAAAAAACATAATCACCAGATATAATAGTCGCTTCATAGCGTATCGTTTTGTCCTATTTGTTCCAAATATAATTTTAATGACTAACGCAAGAATTAGCTTTGTGTTAATTAATTGTTCAATAGTATGCTGAATTTTAAGGAGATTTTATCGGTTTCCCTCATTCTTTTCTCCGTTATTGACATTTTGGGAAGCATTCCAGTCATTATTAACCTGAGAAAAAAATTTGGCCATGTCAAATCCGAGAAGGCCACAATCGTTTCTGGAGCCATCATGGTTATTTTCCTTTTTTTAGGTCAAAGCATTCTCACACTTTTTGGTTTGGATATCAGTTCATTTGCCATTGCAGGGGCTTTGGTTATGTTTTTAATCGGAATGGAAATGGTACTTGGCATGCAGTTTTTCAAAGAAGATCCAGCAGACACTGGTTCATCTACCTCAATTGTCCCAATCGCATTTCCTCTGATTGCCGGTGCTGGAACGATGACCACTTTGCTTTCACTTAAAGCGGAATATCAAACTGCCAATATTCTGATAGGTATTGTAATCAATTTGATCTTTGTGTACTTGGTGCTAAAAACCAGCGGATGGCTGGAGAAGAAAATTGGCAATGCTGGGTTCAATGTATTGAGAAAAGTTTTTGGCATCATTTTACTTTCGATATCGATCAAAATGTTTAAAAATCACTGGATAATCACATGATAACAATTTATACTGATGGAGCTGCCAAAGGAAATCCAGGGAATGGAGGATATGGTGCTATTCTTGACTTTAAAGGCAAGCGGAAGGAGCTCTCTGAAGGTTATCGAATGACAACCAACAATCGAATGGAATTGCTTGCTGTGATTGTAGCCCTGGAAGCCATTAAAAAGGATGGATGGCAGGTAAAAGTTGTATCCGATTCTAAGTACGTCGTTGATGCCGTTGAAAAAGGTTGGCTTACCAACTGGGTCAAGAAGGGATTCAAAGGCAAGAAAAATCGCGATCTATGGGAACGCTATCTGCAGGTAGCAAAAAAGCATAATGTAAGCTTCAAGTGGATCAAAGGGCATGCCGGACATCCTGAGAATGAGCGCTGTGACGAACTGGCTGTGCAAGCAGCCGAAGGTAGCGGCCTATTAATTGACAAAGAGTACGAGAATACGATAGAATAGTCGCAAGTACAAAGAAGATAGCCCTTGTACTTTGTACTAGATACTTAACACATAGTACTAGATACTTAATACCTAATACCTAATACTTAGTACTAGATACTAAAGCTATTTGTTTGAGACCATGATAAAAGCACCCCAAAACTTTGGCTCAGGGTGTTCTTCTTTGATTGCCTTCTGTGCAAGATTAAAAGCTACTCGCTTGTCAATTCCATCATCCATTCCTGAAAGCCACTTATCATAAAACTCAACCATGAGTTTCTGAGTAACTTCATCCGACACGGTAAACAAGCTCATTACGATGGCGTCAGCTCCTGCAATCAAGAACGATCGTTGCAGACCAAATACACCCTCACCCTGTCTGATTTCACCTCTTGCCGTTTCACAAGCACTTAAGATCACGAGCTCAGTATTTTCAAAATTCAAACTCATCGCCTCATATGCTGTTAGAATGCCATCCTCCAGGTTATAGTTACCATGGCTTTTCTTTAAAAGATCTCCGCCCCCCATTGCTAATAAACCTGACCTGTTAAGTGGATTGTCCTGGTTTAGCAGATTAAACGGACTGTTCACAGGTGTCGGGTCATCATCAAAGAATCCATGCGTTGCAATATGAATCAAGTCTACACTGTCCAGGTCTTTTAGCACCTTTTCAGTAGCATCCATACCCATATAAGAGTTTGTCTTCCATTGATTCTTAGCCAACAGATCTTCAACAACCTTTACCTCCTTTTCAGTACCCGGCAGTTGCGGAACGAAATCAAGTGAGATGGCCCTTGTAGCTGTATCTGCGACGAAAATCTGCTCTTCTTTTCTTCGATAATAATCAGGATTGCCAAATAGTACAGCTGATCTAACTCGGCGGCTATCTCTACGCTCTTGTCTTTTGGCAGCACGAGACCTGGACATCACCAATGCTTTGGTACTGTTAATCACCCGCACATTTTGTTGATCAATCACGTATTCCCCGCTAGGCATGAGAAACGACTCAACATTGAGCTGATTGTACACACCATCCGGAGAAAAATAGACGACTGATTTATCACCAATCGCCTCATGAATGGGTTTCCAAAAGGTATCATATGATGTTCTATCCTTAATATTATATTTAAAACTGGCACGTTGCGCCTTGAAGTATTTCCCCTCCATTTCATTTCCGTTTGGAAGATAAACAAGTAAGGGTCTTCGTGATGTTTCGTTAGTTACCACCAGGGCTGCATACCTCACCTTGTTTTCATTAAAGTCAGTATCGAATTCTCTGAATCGCACAATCTCAACAGCTGCTTCATTATCTGCCAATACTTTCCTTACTTCCTTCCAGTCTACATCCTTACTTTTTTGATCATCAGCAAAAGCTTCAGATTTTTCACTTAGCTCCTTTTCCAGATCAGTGATTTCACTCTCCAATGCCTTTATGTCGATTTCATCTTCTTCCAACTGCTGAGGTGTTCTGGCTAAACAAGTTGCTAAAAACTCCTTCTTCTCAGTCCAAGACTCAAACAAATTGATCACTTCCATATCTCCGCTGTTCAATATGGACTGTCTTGTTTTGATAGAAGAATTGAGCAACAGACCTTTTGTAGCTAAGGCAAAATCAAACATATCCTCCACATACTTGGGCTTATCCTCATAGTAAGTGATGGCATAGGTATTAAAGAATTCAAAATCAGGTTTGATCTTGGTCCAGAACTTGGACTTTCCCTCCTCGCTTAATGTGGGAAAATACAATTTTGTATAATTCAAATAAGACTCAGTAGTTTCTTCAAGTACGTTATCTACCTTGTTAAGCTCATTATTGATAAAATATGATCTCGCCAGCTTACTCTGAGTATTGAGATACTCGGGATGCTGATCACTAAATATGTCTTTGAAAAACTTTGATGATCGATTGTATTCATCAAGAGCGCTTCCAAAATCCTGACGGTAGCTGTAGATATCACCCTTTAGACGAGCTACCTCCCCTGAACTTTTATTTTTATTTCCTAAAGCACTCGCCCAAATTTCATCTGCCTGATTGAGCAGCTTAAGCGCATTATCCAGTTTGCCATGTTGAACATCATGAAACGCGATATTCTTGATCGCCTCAGCATACAGCGGATGAGTCTGATCAAAATTGGCCGCTACAATATTCTTCGATTTTTGAAAATAATGATCCACCGTTTCAAAATCCGCTCCGAGGTGAAAATGTATTAAGCCCAGCTGTGAATACGGTCTTGCCAATAAAATGTGATCGGCCCTAAGCAGTGACTCGCGAATGGCAATTACACGTTCAATTTGCTCCAATGCACCCTCGTAATTACCTAAACCTTGATAGAGATCAACTAAAATTGCCAATGTTTGAGAATACATCAATGTTGTATCTCCAAACAAATTTGCTGTGTTGTCCAATGCTTGAATCAAATTCTTCTCTGAGTTGCCAAAATCTCCTTTAATCATATACAATTCCCCAAGCGCTCTCATCGGCTTGATCAATCGACGTGACTCTGGTCCATACAATTCGAGTTTCTTGTCTACTAGGATGTTTAACAGATCTTCCGTCTTTGAGTAGTTTCCAACTCTTATCAGCATTGAAGCCAAGTCTTCTACAGAGGCCATCAAGAGTTGATCATTGTCTATTTTTTTTGCAATTCTTTCAGCTCGATTCATTTGGCGTTCTGCCTTGTCGTACACCCCAATTGTTCCATAAATAAAGGCTGCAGTATTCAATGCTTTTACATTCTCCTCCGACACCCTCTCACCAGACCAAAAAATCATCGTCAGCGCATCATCAACATTTGTTTCTGCCTTCTGATATTGTCCATCACCGACTTGCATCTTAGCCAGGTTAACATATTGGGCACCCAGATCAACTTTATCTGTATTTGGATTTTCCTCCATGGCCTTTATGATGTTGTTCACAATATCAATACCACTTTGATAGTCTGCGGTATAGCTAAAGTATTCTTCAAGGTGGGTGTAAATTTCCGGCCAGATTTGGTGTCTAAAGCTCAGCTCATTTTGAATGTGCTTGTAGGGTTCCCTGGATAAAATTTCAAAAGCTTCACCCGGCTTTTCCGAATGATTCATGTAATAACCCGCCAACTCGACCTCAAACAAATCATGGACAAGTGAATTATTTAAATATCTTAATTCAATGTTTTCATTAAGGCCTGTAAAGAAACGCTCCGCCGATAGTTGATCTTCAGGAGCTCCATTCAAGGCAAACTTAATCGCCGTACGAGCAGTCATTTCTCTGAATGGATGATCAAACGGAATGAAAACCGGATTGAAGCTATAGAGGTAGTTGAGTGTGCTTAATGCTTTAGGGATTTCCTCTCGCATCATGTTCTGATAAGATTCAAAGTAGCGCATCACATACTTGTGATAATCACTATTGAAATTGCTTTTCGAATAATGAGCAAGTAGGGCCTTTTCAATATTTTCCACATCAATCTTCTTCACTTCATCTCTTGAAGCGTAAATCAAATCCAGCTGTCTAAACAGAGCGGTCTCCTTTCCAACTCCCAATGGATTGCTTGAGATTAATCTTCGATTCAACTTTAACGCCTGATCAATGTCTCCATAATTGAAGTAGAGGTCTATTTCTAACTGTTGATTTTGTGTAATTGTCGCACCCTTCTTTTCCAATCGCTCAAACACCCGCCTATTTTCCTTTTCACTCTGCAAGTCAATGGCTGCCTGATAATCTCCTTCCAACGACAACAACTCAACTTCCAACATCATCAGTTTGGCCATCAAGTCATTCCGATAGGCAATATCTACCTTATCAGTCACTTCCATTTCATATGCCTTTGTGTACAGCGTGGACCATGTATTTTTGACAATCGACAACACAGAATCAGACTCAACATAGAGGCCATTGTTCTTAAGTGTGATTGCTTCACGAATCAGTATCTCGTTTGGTAACAATTCATCAATCGCATAATACATGTCCCTCTTCAACTCTTTCACAAGACTATCAGCGATCAAATGATTCCCATAATCGGTATATAGATCAATTAACCTTAACATTCCTATTTGATATCCTACAGGATCATTTGATTTAATTTCGGACAAACCAATTGCTGCTTGCTTAATGACATCATTCATTTTTGCATAATCTTTCAGGCCATTGGCAACCTTGGCCTCCATGATATCCGCGAATACGTACATGGTCGGGTCATCTCCCCATTTTTTTGCGATGTGCTTTTTTCGGAGCTTTTTTAGGTCCTTGTATATTTTGGAGTATGCACCCTTTTCCCATTTTTTCTCTGTTTTTTCAAAAAAGGTTTCCCAGGTTTGTGCTTCAACGGGTTGAATAAATAGAAACGCTAGGATCAGAAAGGATAACTTGTAAATGGTACTCATAACTTTCAAGGCTCTAATTGAACTATTAAAATTAACCGAAATAGTTGTGTTTTGATCAGGCCAAAAGTCAATAAGTTTTATGCCCAACACTTATTTTCAATTTAAACAGTTCCTGGTAAATCAAGAATTGTCATCAATGAAGGTGACGACTGAAGCTTGCATAATGGGCGCGTGGACCTCCGTTGATCAAGCGAAACATATACTGGATATAGGAGCGGGCACGGGCCTCCTCAGTTTGATGCTGGCACAGAGAACGCAAGCATCCATCATTGGATTGGAAATCGACAGAGAAGCCGCCAGGGAAGCACAATCAAACTTTGAGCACTCTCCGTGGAAGGAAAGACTCAGCTGCCTCAACACTTCCCTACAGGCGTTCAAAACTCAAGCTAAGTTTGATCAAATAATCTGCAATCCTCCTTTCTTTAAAAATCATGCACTTTCTGATAACAGCAGAAGAAATCACGCAATTCATACAGTATCTCTAACATCAGAAGACCTGGCCAGGCGTATAAAAACCCTTCTCAATCCATTAGGGAAAGCTACAGTTCTTTATCCGAAGTATGAACAAAGCCAAATGAAGGACATTATGAGGAGATTTGATTTTTACCCTGATAAAGAACTATCAATATTCAATAGACCGCAGGATATTGAGCCCCTAAGGCAGATTGTCACATACAGTAGCACACAACAGTCACTAGAAACCGAAAATTTGCTGATCAGGGATCAATCCAATGATTATTCACATGAATTCATCAAGCTGTTAAAGCCATATTACCTGAACCTCTAGCGCTTGGAGTAAATCACAACTACGCCATTCGCACCCCTCATACCATACGAAGAAGTAGAGGCAATATCTTTCAAAACATTAACATATTTGATATTGTTGGGATCTACCAAACCAGTTACCTGTAAATATCCGCCAACCTGGTTGCCGTCCACAATAAACAAGCGTTCTCCAGTGCCGGTAATTGATTACATACCTTTTATTTGAATTTCCACTACCTGCTGAAGTGATTTGAAGTCCCGATAACCGCTTTAAATAATCAATTAGTTCATTATAATTGGGCTGAACTTCTGAAGCACCATTCTTCACCGAAATGCATGAAACCATGAATAATATGAAGAGGATCGTGCAATGCAGATCAATGTTCCTAAGAAATGGTTTCTCTTTCCATGAACTCAAAGCCCATTGATTCCAGTTCTTTTAATATTGGCCTGTATATTTCATTTATTGTCGGAATATGAACTCCAGTAACCGAAATATTTCCCTCCAAAACATTTTTAGCACCAATTGCTAACGGTAGTCCTACCGTCTTGGACATTGCTGTATTGATTGGATCGTCCCCCTCAACTACCATATGTGATTGAATTTGCTTTGGCCTGCCATTGTCAAGGTAGTCAAACTTGTGCCACATCACGATCATATCACGATCTGATTCATCCAGCGTCCATTTCTTTTTGAGAATATGCTCCAATATTTGAGCAGCAGTTCCTTTTTTCAGCCCTACCGGTACCTCATCAAAAACACCTAGCCACTTTAGTTTGTACATCTCATCAGATTCCAGTCCAATATTGAGATAGTGTGCCAGCTTTAATTCTACACTATCATGCGGGTTGTATTGCAGAAATGAATTGATAAAATCACGATGAGTCATCCCGGCAACATTTTCCAGCTCACTGCTATCATCTGTCGCCCCAAGCTGAATAAATATGTCCCAGGCTTTACAGAAACCAGGTCTTCTAAGTGTTCCTCTATAAAGGGTGTCAATTCCTCTCAGACCATATAAATCCAGATAATTTAATGAATCCCGATTGGCATAACCTTCAAAATATCCGTGCCCCGGAATATGAATAATCTCGGTTCTCTGGAATAATTGATGATACGGGATGTACTTAAACCTACCCTGTTGAATAAATTTTACAGTCCCGGTACCTGCCAGCACGACGTTCCTTGGATTCCAGGTGAATTTGTACTCCCATGGATTATCACGCTCTTTGTCCTCTGCCAATAAACCTCCAGTAAAAGTCTCAAAAGCTTTGAGTTCGTGCCCTTCCTGTCGTAATCGATCAAGAACCTGCATGGCAGACATATGGTCTATTCCGGGATCTAGCCCCAGTTCCATAATGCAGCATGCATTGTTTGCCTTGAATTCATCAGATAAGGCCCTTATTTCGTCAGAGACGTACGAGGCGGTTAGCATATTGCGACCTAATCCAGCACAGATTTTCGCTACATGAATGTGTAAATGAGCTGGGACCATGGAAATTACTAAATCAGTGCCCTTGATCTGCTCCGAAGCAGTTTGCTCATTCATGATATCAAAAGCAATCACTTGTGCTTTGGGAAATTTCTTTCGAGCAACTTCTGGATCAAGTTCTCCTATAATGATTTCCCATGATTTTTCTTGCTGATAGCTGAGCAGATAATCAATCAGTGACGTAGATGATCGGCCAGCCCCCAGTATTAATATTTTCTTCATTCTAGGGGTGTTGTTTATTCGTAATGTAGACTAATCCTTGTTTCTATGAACCAGTGTTGCTCCTGCTTGTGCCAGTGGGAGTATGAGCATATCAGCAATATTTACGTGCTTTGGACGAGTTACCACGTACATGACGGCATCAGCAATATCTCGGGCGTAAAGTGGCTCAATTCCTTCGTATACAGGCTTTGCCTTTTCTTCATCGCCTTTGAACCGTACCAAGGAAAACTCGGTTTCCACCAGACCAGGTTTGATCTCAGAAACCTTGATCCCATTCTCGACCAGGTCTCGTCTCATTCCTTGTGAAATGGCATCAACGGCAAACTTAGAAGCATTATAAACTGCACCTTTGCGATATGACTCAACACCTGCAATGGAACCAATATTGATCACGTGTCCATGACCTCTGGTCACCATTCCTGGCAGAACAGCCTTACTCACATACAGCAGCCCCTTCACATTGATATCAATCATGGCATCCCAATCATCTACATTGCCTTCATGGATGAGGTCCAGGCCATGCGCATTTCCCGCATTGTTGATCAACACATCAATTTCCTTCCAGTTGTCTGGTAAAGACTCAATAGCAGCCATTGTTGCCGCTCTATCACTGACGTCAAATGTCAGTGTATGAACGGCAGTTTTTACTTGAAGTCCTTTTGCCAATGACTCAAGCCTATCAGCTCTCCTACCACAAATGATCAAATAATACTTATCGGCCAGGTATTTAGCACAAGCTTCGCCAATACCACTGGTTGCCCCTGTTATAAATGCGATTGGTTTCATGCGGATTTGTTTTGTATGTGAATTTGGTCAAAATCCAATCCTTGACCAACCGTCTGCCAGAATATTTATTTCTGTTTTTTTCTTCGTTTTAAATAGCTGGGACCTCCTTCGAAAGTGATAAAGAGCCCAAGGTTGTGCGTCACAATCCTATCAAAATTAAGACTTAAACTATTCTTTGAATCAGGAAGCAGGTTTCTCCGTCCCCAGGAATAGCGGAGTTCAGGTGAGAACTTGAATAATGGATAATACATATCAAACCCGACTCCCAGGTCTACCGCAAAATTGAAATTCTTCAATTCTAATACATCTCCTGAAATGATTTCATCTCCTTTTCCGGCAGCTTCCCACTGCGGATTGAACCCGCCAACGAGATACATGGCGACATTACCTCTGCGGACTGATTTGTATTTCAACAAAATTGGCAGCTCCATCATTGTAGCATCTTTCAACTCCCGAAGAGTCGACTCATCCACATACCTGTAAGTAAGATCATATTCGTAAAATCCAACGGTAGGTAATATCCTGAAATCCAGGTATTGAAACATGAACATATTCACCACAAATCCTAATTTGAATCCGCCTTGATTTCCTGGCACAATGGAATGCACACTATCCATGGTAGGAGTGGTAAATATGGGAGCATACTCAGTCTGGTAATGCGATGTATGAATACCCATAAGGAATCCAAAGTGGATCCACTGTTCATCATAATCCGCCAGGTTCTCTTTGATTTTTTCTTGCCCTACGGACATAAAACCAACGAGGAGTAACGCTACCAGGATTATTTCTCGCCTGAATAGATCGAACTTATGCCTAGCGTTAGTGATCTGCATTTAGTATTTTGAAGTCCTACTTTTTGTAAAATATCCAGAAACTTATCTCCATCCGGAAAAGCCTGAACAGAGTCTGGCAAATAAGTGTAGGCAGCATTGTCCTTAGACACCAACTGACCGATTTTTGGTAAAATCCACTTGAAATAAAACTGATAAATCTGCCTGAACGGAAACATCTTTGGTTTAGAAAATTCCAAAATGATCATCTTTCCACCAGGCTTCAACACACGTTGCATGTCTTCAAGTCCCTTCTCCAAATGCTCAAAATTCCTCACACCAAATGCAACGATGATCGCATCGAACATATTGTCATCAAATGGCAATCCTTCAGAATCCGCCTGGATCAGTACAATTTTATCCTTAAGTCCCTTTTTCTCTAATTTCTCCCGGCCAACCTCAAGCATCCCAGCAGATATGTCAACCCCTGTCACTTTATCCGGATTCAGGGCTAAAGCTTCTATTGCAAAATCTCCGGTACCGGTGGCTACATCAAGGATTTGCTTGGGTTGATCTGCCCGAAGCATTTTGATCGCTTTTTTACGCCATGCAATATCTATTCCAAGGCTCAGGAAATGATTTAGAAAATCATATTTACTGCTGATGTTGTCGAACATCTCGGCAACCTGCTCCTTCTTCGATCCCTGCTTATCTTTGTAAGGTACTACACTCATGGTGGCGCAATATTAGTGAGTTTAACCCCTCGTTTTTGTTTTTTGTTAGATAAATCAGTTCATAATGAGCATAAAAACAGCTGAATTCGTAAAGAGCAGTTCCAAACTTAGTGAATGCCCAAGTGACGCGCGACCCGAATATGCCTTTATTGGCAGGTCAAATGTTGGTAAATCTTCCCTTATCAATATGATCACCGGACGTAACAAACTTGCTAAAATCTCGGGAAGACCTGGCAAAACACAATTGATCAATCATTTTCTTATTGATGAAAAATGGTACCTGGTCGATCTTCCTGGATATGGATGGGCGCAGACTAGCAAAACCAATAAAGCAAAATGGAAAAAAATGATCGAGGAGTACCTTATCAATCGAGAAAACCTTTACTGTGTATTCCTTCTGGTTGATTCAAGACACGAACCCCAAAAAATTGATCTCGAATTTATGGAGTGGCTAGGTGTTGAAGGAATTCCGTTTGTAATGGTCTATACTAAAGTAGATAAGCAAGGGAAAACACAAATTCAAAAGAATCTTGCGCATTACCGCAAGGTGTTGAAAAAGCATTGGGAAGAGCTACCCACCCAATTTGTCAGCTCATCTGAGCAGAAAGTGGGAAAGGAAGAAATACTTGATTTTATTCAGCAAATCAATGCTCAGCCGAAGACGAATTAATGCGGTAGGCCTCCCTAATAACTGATTCAACGGGTTTCTGTTGGGGGGTATAGCGTGAATTATCAATACCGCCATAGTCTGATCTCAAATGCCATTTCCATAAAAAACCACCAGCAAACCAGTCCTGCTTCCAAAAAACCTGATATAGGGCAACATAAGCATCACACTGTGCTTCCATATTGGGTTCCTTTTGTCTTGCACTTTCCCAGGGTCGTGAGACAGTATAATCACTACTTTGATAACCATACTCAGTAAAAAGTACAGGTCGGTCCATTTGCTTACTGAACTTCCTTAATTCATCGTATGAAAGCTGCCATCCATCAACAATGCGCTCAACACTTGGGTTTAGCGTAGTGTCAAGGGGGAAATATGCATCAACACCTATAAAATCCAGCTCCTCCCAAAAGGGAACATGCTGGTAATTGTCCCAGTTAGCGGCATAGGTCAGCTTACCCGTGTAGACGGACCTAATCTGCTTAATGAGTTGAATCCAGAACTCAGGCACGTCCCGAACACTGTTTCGAAACTCAGTCCCAATGCAGATCATTTCTACATCCAGTGAGTCAGCTAATTTGGCATACTCCAGCAAATAGTCTGAATAATCTTTTCCCCATTGATCCCATTCCTCCTTATTTTTCAATCGAAAGTCTCCAGGCCATCCATCTCCTCTAACCCAAACATGTGGTTTGAGCATCACCTTGAGACCATGTGCTTTTGCCTCATTTATCATCACCTTGACGCCTTCAGGGCGCTCGCCCCACCACTGGCGAGCATGAGAATGGACTACTTTAGGATCGTCTTTGTAAGAAAAAGCATAAGGTACAATGGCTACCCAATTCGCATTAATTCTTAAAACATCTCTAATGTATTGAGCTGATTCAGGTTCTCTGGAAGAGACCAGCGATACTCCATTGACTTTTTCAACTTCAACCCGATCTCCTGGATAATTCACCCATAGCACCGATCCAATGAGGATTATCAACCCGATCAGGGAAATTCGCATCACTCGAGTCGTTGGATACTTGCGCCTAAAGCGTTGAGTCGATCATCAATGTACTGATAACCTCTATCGATCTGTTCAATATTATGAATCATACTCACCCCATCAGCAGACAATGCTGCTATGAGCAATGAAACACCTGCTCTGATGTCTGGGGAAGTCATATTAATACCTCTTAATGGAAATGCTCGATCTAATCCAATTACAGTTGCTCTGTGCGGATCACACAAAATGATCTGTGCGCCCATGTCAATCAGCTTATCCGTAAAAAACAGCCTGCTTTCAAACATTTTTTGATGGATCAATACAGTGCCTTTGGCTTGTGTTGCTGTGACTAATGCAATGCTCAGGAGATCGGGTGTGAATCCGGGCCAAATGGCATCCGAAATAGATAGGATGGAGCCATCTATGTATGAACTAATTTCATAATGATCTTGAGCAGGCACATAGATATCATCTCCCCTGAATTCCATCTTAATACCAAGACTTTCGAAAGTCTGAGGAATAATCCCCAACTGGTCAATTCTTGCATCTTTTATCGTGAGTTCCGATTGGGTCATTGCCGCCAAACCAATAAATGAACCTATCTCGATCATGTCTGGTAACATGGTGTGATCTGTACCTCCCAATGATTTAACCCCGGCTATTTTCAGGAGATTGGAACCAATACCTTCTATCTGAGCTCCCATTCGCACGAGCATACTACACAATTGCTGCAAATAGGGTTCGCACGCCGCATTGTAAATGGTCGTCTCCCCTTCAGCAAGTACGGCCGCCATCACAATATTGGCAGTGCCCGTTACTGACGCCTCCGAAAGGTGCATATAAGCCCCTTTTAAATTGCGCCCATCTACAGTATAAAATGCTGTTTCGGAATGGTACTCGAATTTTGCTCCAAGTTTTTCAAAACCAAAGAAATGTGTGTCAACATGTCTCCGACCAATCTTGTCTCCTCCTGGCTTAGGCATTTTCCCTGTTCCGAATCGAGCAAGTAGCGGTCCTAGTATCATTATGGAACCTCTCAATCCAGCTGCCTTTTGTTTAAAGTCTTCCGTTTCCAGATAGTCTATGTTGACATCCTTTGCAACGAATCGGTACGACTCTTGTCCGGTTTTCTCAACCTGAACACCCAAATCCGCCAACAGCTCGATCAGCTTATTGACATCCTTGATATTGGGAATTTTATGAATATGAACAGGTTGATCAGTCAACAATACTGCTGAAATGATCTGAAGAGCTTCGTTTTTAGCTCCTTGAGGAATTATTTCGCCTTTGAGCTGACGACCTCCCTCAACCCTAAATGATGCCATTTAATTTCTTCTTCTGCGGTTGTTGTTATTGTTACCTTTTCTTCCATTGCGGTGCTTAGGTCCACCACCTCTGTTGCGATGCTGCTGTCCAGAGCTAGCAGGACGATCCATATCGAACAATTTGTACTCCTTTACCTCCTCAATGTCAATATCCAATTGATTGTCAGTCATTTTTTTAATGGTCTTAAGCACCTGCTCATCCTCGATCTGATCCTTATTCCATGTTAGATAAAATGACTTCATCAGTTTTCCTATTTGCACAACAGCCCCTTTTTTATCCTCCGGATCCGTAAGCTTGCAAGCTCTCTCAATCAAAATCTCGAGACTTCTTCCATAGTGACGGTATTTGATAGGATTGTTTTGATAATGAACCCTGTTTGGCTTTTTATCCAAAACCTCAGGAGCTGGCTTGGGATATGGACCCTGTGCCTCTAATTCAAATCCAGATATAATAAATAAATCATCCCATACCTTCTGATCATATTCAGGCGAATCCTTAACATTAGGATTCAAATGCTTCATCAATTCAACTATTGTTCCGGCGTAGCTATTTCTCTTTTCCTGATCTTCAATCGTCAACAAATAGCTCACCATTCGTTGCACGTTGCGACCATACTCTCTTAAAAGAAGATTATCTCGTTGTGTATTATATTCCAATCCTATCATATTGCCTCAAAAATAAGGATTTAATTGAACCAAGCACCCTTGAATTGATCAAATTACCTAATACCTCTTGAAAGATCAATATTGGGAATAGCACCTTTATTCAGTACCTTGTCTGGAAAAATCCTTAATTGATCTAACTATCAACGTATAAAGAACATGAAGAAATTTGATTCCCCACTTGAAGCCTTTTTGTATTGGGAAACAAATACCCCAAACAATGAACACTTGATTCAACTACTTCCAGGTGAAACTAAAAAATATACTTATAAGGAAAGCGGACAGGAAATCAGACGAATTGCTGCAGCGCTCAAATCTTACAATTTGCCTGATGATAGTAAAATTGCATTGATCTCTAAAAACTGTGCCCATTGGATGATGGCCGATCTGGCCATTATGATGGCGGGATACATCTCAGTACCTATCTATCCAACACTTGGGGCTGACACCATCAATCATATATTGGTACACAGCGAATCGCAGGTTGTGATTCTTGGAAAACTGGATGATTACGAATCTCAACGATCCGGAATACCTGAAAACATCAAAAAGATAGGAGTCGGCATGTACGACATGAACGATGGAGATCAGTGGGAAGATCTTCTGGAAAATCATGAGCCAATAGACCAAATGGCCGAACAAGATCCGGAAAGCCTCATTACCATTATTTATACTTCAGGTACCACAGGGCTTCCTAAAGGGGTAATGCACACAATCAGTAGTTTTAACTTCATGGGGAATCTGTGTCTGGACATATTTACCATGCCAGAGCAAGCCAACATGTTCTCATATCTACCGCTTTCGCATATAGCAGAAAGAATAGGCATTGAAATGCAGGGTACCTATCGAGGAGCTTCTTTCACATTTCCAGAATCTATTGACACGTTTGCTGCCGACCTGGCAAGCACACAGCCTCATCTGTTTTTTGCAGTTCCCAGGATTTGGTCAAAATTTCAGGAGAAAATTCTGGAGAAAATGCCCCAGAAAAAGCTGGACACACTCCTGAAAATTCCTATTCTTAAGGGGATCGTAAAGAAAAAACTAAAAACAGCGCTCGGTCTTTCACGTGCGAAATACATATTCTCGGGTGCTGCTCCTATAGCCGTCAGCATGCTCGAATGGTATGAGAAAATCGGAATTGAAATCCTGCAGGGTTATGGCATGACCGAAGACACTATCCATTCTCACTTTAACCTGCCTGGAGCTAATCGAAAGGGTACAGTCGGTAAACCATTGCCAGAGTGTGTTGGGAAACTGTCTGCTGAAGGTGAAATATGCCTGAAGGGACAAGGTCTCATGAAGGGATATTACAAGATGGAGGATAAAACCGCTGAGTCATTTGATTCAGAAGGTTATCTTAAAACAGGTGATATTGGAGAATATGATCATGATGGCTATTTGCTGATTACAGGTAGAGTCAAAGATCAGTTCAAAACAGACAAAGGAAAATATATATCGCCTGCGCCAATTGAATTAGAGTTGATGAAAAATCCAGATATTGAGCAGGTATGTGTTGTTGGAACGGGAATTCCTCAACCTATTGCACTGATCGTAACTTCTCTTGAAGCGAAATCAAAGTCCAATGAGGAGCTAATACAGAGTCTGGAAGCCTCTATTAAAGAAATAAATCCATCTTTAGAAAAACATGAAAGGCTCGAAAAAGCAGTGGTAATGAAGGAAGATTGGGCAGTTGAAAATGGCCTCCTCACACCAACGATGAAGGTCAAGCGTAATCAAATTGAAAAAATCCACTCGGATTTTTACAGGGAGTGGTTTAACACTGACTTAAAAGTAATTTTCGAGTAAACAAGACGAGCTGTATCAAAATCACGGTTTTGATACAGCTTTACCTATCCTCTCTTCGATACATAAACTTGATACCTGACCAATCTGCATCAATTGCGCACACTTTGGTATCAACCAGACCTCCTGATAGACCAAACCTGCGAACATAATTTCCGTCAATGTCTTTTGGTAATTGAGAGGTAGCCTTTGGCCAACTCACCCATAAACTGCCAGTCTTTTTTAGCGTTGATTTACAACGTAACCAAGCATTTTCCAATTCCTTTTGATGCTTTACAAATAGATGAACGAAATCTGTAGTCTCTTCTTCTGCATCCTCGATATTCAATACAGAAATATCAGGTATATCGATCAATAGATCCACATAGTGCGAAGGAGTATTGACGAAAATACATTTCATCCCCTCTTTGATACCTAGCTTCTTTACAAGCGGGGTATTTGAGTAACCTGCTGGGTTCATCGGCAACCGGCATCAAAAATCTCAATGCTCCCTCTTTGAACACCCTTGCGATAATTTTCGCACGCATTGTCAAAATCTTCCATTGCAAAATAACCCTTCGCAGCTATCATATAAGAGTGCGGACGCTCTGGCCATACTCGTATATTCCATTTGGTAGCACTTACTGCTTTCTCAGGCTGATTGGTCGCCAGGTAGATTTCTGCTAACCCCACATACAATCGATAATGCAACGGCTGCAAATGTCTACCAGAAAGCACAATTGGATACGCTTCACCGTACGCTGATTTATAATACTCAATTGCTGCTTGATTAGCCATTTCAAAATAGCGTCTGGCTTCCTCCATTTCATTCAACTGATCCCTGTAGATTTCAGCCATTTCGAGATAGTTACCAATGCTGGTGTAACCCAGAATCAAAAGCTGGCTATAGACTTTCAATGACTCTCGTGGTTTGTTGAGTTCTCTATAAGCGATTGCCCTGGATTCCTGCAACGTCAATCTCGGGATATTTGTATGCTTCTCGAGTATATCCAAATATAACAATGCCTCAGCAAAATCTCTATTGATAAAGTAGTATTGCCCTTTATCGATCATTTCCTGAGTAAACTGCTGCTTAAAATCTGCCATGTCCTCTTCCGAGGGTTGAAAGACGCCCAATTCATTCAAAATTGAAAAGGCAGGATCATAGTCTCCTGATGCATACAATTTCTGAACCTGATCATATTGACCTCTCCGTTCAGCAAGCCATTCTTCCATTTTCATTGTGTCATACAAGTACTTCACTCCAATGAAAGTCATTACCACACTAGCTACCACTAGCGTGAAAAGAAATGCATACCCTGTTGCTCTTAAGTTTTCTTTGTAATCAACCCTTGTGCTGTAAGTCGATCTGGGTGGTGGAGGTGAATATGTCTGCTCACGGTATGAGTAAGCTTGAGTACTTGAAGGAAACTTTAATTGTAGATCGTATCGGGCCTTTTGATAGGGATTGCTTAGCACCTGATAAGCCTGATTGATCTCTTTAAATCTTTCTTCCATCTCGGTTGAACCCGAATGTCGATCAGGATGATACTTGAGCGCCAGCTTTTTGAAAGCCGCCTTAATCTCTAGCTCCGATGCGTTCAACTCCAATTCTAATATGTCGTAATAGGTAGACATGCATCCAATGAATTTCCAACTTATACTGTCATAGCACTTTATTAGTTGCCCAAAATGCGGATCCAACTGCCAGTAAGCCTATGATAAGACTGAGGATTGCATATGTCACCGCTGTTAACATTTGACCTTCCTGCCACAACTTCATATTCTCCCATGAGAAGGTTGAAAAGGTTGTAAAACCTCCACAAAAACCGACTATTGCTATCAGTTTCCATTCTTGCTCAAGCTTGAAAGTGAGTGCCATCAATGTTCCGATGATTAGCGATCCAACAATATTGATCAAAAATGTCGGCCATGGCATTTGCCACCCCAGTTGTAGCAGTTTTATCCCCACCAAATAGCGACTCACACTACCAAGAAAACCACCCAAACCAACAAATATTATATCCTTAAGCATTTTTATCCATTAAATATTGCTTACACATAAGTACCAAATCAGGAAAGAATGTATTGAATTCATCTTCAAATGCGCCATAATGCGCGGTGAGGAGATGGGCTGCCTTCTCCATATTTGATTCAAAGTTTGCCCGCCTGGACATCCCGTTAAAAGCTTTGTCAATTCCCTCGATAAACTGATATTGATACAACCAATCATCTCTTTTCATATAAACCAGCATATGCTGACACTTCTGCGGCAATTCTGACCAATACTTGTCCGTAATATCATAAAAGGTGCTCGTAAAACTTTTTAGTTCTGTTGATGAGAACCTGGACCAATTTGCTGCTAAAAAATGATCATAATACATATCAACAACCACTGGGGCGTAGTGACCACAAACAGATCGAACTCGCTTTTTGCTTTCCAGTACCACGCTGTGCTCATCGGTAAACTGATCAATTGCACGATGTAAGGAAACGCCAAGTTTAAATGGCGCATTCAGCTTATCAATCTCTTTTCCCTTTACGAAATCACCAATAAAGTTGCCCAACATCACTTTTTCATGTTGCCCTGACAAATAAATGTGCGCAAGAAAATTCATAATTCCGCTTTACGGTGGATATTAAAATACAATTCCTCCAAGACTTAAAAGTATTAGTTTTGTGAATACTAGTTGTAGATTAGTAATATTGTTTCGCTTATGTCGCTTACACATCTTAAAATATTAGTACAACTCGCAAAAGCAGATGGCGTAGTAGTCCAGGACGAAATCGATCTGATTAAGCAAATCGGTCAGGCAAATGGTCTAAGTTCAGAGGACATCTCCCAATGCTTTGAGGATGATCATGTCGATACGCTAATAGAACTGTCTGACGATGAAAAATATGAGTACATATACAGCATCGTACAGCTCATGAAGATCGATGGTCGACTCTACAAAGAAGAAATCAAATACTGCGCGAAAATAGTCAGTAAGCTTGGCTATGATGAAGAAGTGCTGCTAGAGCTGATGATGAAAATTTATAGTGATCCCAATATTACTACTGACAAAGCCATTCTTAAGTCTGCTATTCAAAAGTTTTTGATTAAGTAATTGGCAAACTCCAGAACTCATTTCTCGCATCTTCTGGAATTGCTTAAAATCGAAAGAGCAGAAGACAGAAAACAATACCAGCAAAAAATTCAAAATCGATCTATTGAAGATCGTAAGAAGGATGGTGTTAGTTGGTATCCACTTGAAATGACAAAATCATTTCTGGATATAGGTGAGAGATGGACTGTAGAAGTCCGAAGGAAATCAGGTCAAAATCAAAGACATATGTTTCAAGTGGGCTCATCAGCAGGCCTATTTGTACAGGATGGAAAAAAAACACAACACGCTCCTGGCATCATCAGTAAGGTGGAGGACAACTCAATTTACCTCATGCTGCACCGAGATGAGCCACCAGACTGGATTGAGGATGGCATATTGGGTATTGATTTGCTTTTTGACGAGTCCACTTACAACGAAATGGAGCGTACAATTGAGACGTTGATCAAAACAGATAATGCCAGACTTAAGGAGTTAATAGATATCAGCCTTGGTAATCGCAAGCCTGGCTTCAAACAGGAGCATGGGGTCAGCCTGGATCAGTTAAACGAAAGTCAAAATAAGGCTGTGAATAATATATTATCAGCTGAAGATATTTGTCTGGTACACGGCCCTCCTGGCACTGGTAAAACCACAACGTTAATTGAGGCGATTTGCTTAACCGTCAAAAATGAAAAACAAGTTTTGGTAACTGCTCCAAGCAATTCAGCTGTTGATATTATTGTCGAAAAGCTCCATCAAAAGAACATCAACGTAGTAAGAATCGGGCATCCTGCACGTGTTACCGAGGAAGTCGTAAGCCATACTCTTGACGCCCATATGAGCAATCATTCTGACATAAGATTGCTGAAAGAGCTCAGGAAGCAAGCTGAACAAATGCGACGGTTGGCTAAACAATACAAACGAAAGTTTGGGCGGGAAGAAGCACAACAACGTAAAACTATGCTCATTGAGGCTAAACGGTTAAAGGGTGAGTCTCGTGCTTTGGAAAGTCACATTGTCTACGATGTGATCAATAAGGCCGATGTGATTGCATGCACATTGATAGGTTGCAACAACCAGTATCTCCAGAAGAAATGGTTCAAGACCGTATTTATCGACGAATCCTCTCAAGCTCTTGAAGCTGCCGCATGGATTCCTATCATGAAAGCCAACAGGGCAATTATGGCCGGCGATCATAAGCAGCTGCCACCTACGATCAAGTCAAAAGAAGCAGACAAAGGAGGATTAGGCGAAACGATCTTTGAAAGAATGATCAAGCTACATCATGCTGACACGATGCTCCAGACACAATACCGGATGCATCCTGACATTGTCTCATTTTCCAATGAATGCTTTTACCAAAATCAATTAATTACTGATAAACAAGTAGTTGAAAGGGAAACTATTTTCGATGAAAAAGCAGTTTTTATTGATACTGCCGGAGCAGGTTACAGCGATCAGATGAACCCAGAAACATTGAGCACCTTCAATTTGGAAGAGGCCCAATTTGTGATCAGTTTTTTAAACAAATTAACAAACGAACAACCTAGAATAACCGAACTCACCTTTGGAATCATTGCTCCATACAAGGCTCAAATAGAACAGCTTAGAAAAGCGCTCCACAATTTCGAATGGCCGGACAACTTTCTGAAACAAGTAACAATCAACACAGTTGATGCCTTTCAGGGGCAAGAAAGAGATGTGATAATCATCTCCATGACTCGAAGTAACGATCGGGGTGAAATTGGTTTCTTAGCAGATCAAAGGCGCTTAAATGTTGCCATGACTCGCGCTCGACACCAATTAGTTTTAGTCGGTGATAGTGCCACACTTAGTAATAATGCTTTCATGGATAAAATGATCCAGCATTATCAACAAAATAATTGGTATCATAGTGTGTTCGAATATTTATACTAATCAAGTCATGAAATCGACAATTACAACCGTTTTTCTCCTTCCCTTGACCTTTGCATTCGCTCAATCAGACGAGGACCTTATACGTGAAAAAATGACCCAACAAGAAGTTTGTTGGAATGCTGGAGATCTTGATTGCTTCATGGAAACCTATTGGAATTCAGAACAGCTTCTTTTTATAGGGTCTAAAGGGCTTACATACGGGTGGCAACAAACACTAGACAACTACAGAAAAGGATACCCAAACAAAGAAGCCATGGGCAAATTGTCCTTTGACCTCAAAAAGTTCGAAAAGCTCTCTAAAAATCATTGGTTCGTTGTTGGTCAATGGAAACTGTCTCGTTCCATAGGAGATCTTGACGGTCATTTCTCGCTCATTTGGAAAAAATTTAATGGTGAATGGCTGATAGTAGCTGATCACTCTAGCTGATGAGCAAGTCCTTATTTCAATCCCTGCTTGTAACAGAAGCCATTTACGGCCTCATTGCATTTATTATTTTGTTTTTTATAGCTGCTCCTTACGGCAGACATGTCAAAAAAGGATGGGGCCCCACTGTTTCGGCTAGATTAGCCTGGATCATCCAGGAACTTCCTGCCATTCTGGTGATTTCCTTTTGGTTCATATATCACCAGGGCTACTTAAATGTCCTCACGACGGTTTTTTTCATCATCTGGCAGGCTCATTATCTGCACAGGGGAGTTGTATATCCCTTTCAAATCAATCATCCAGACAAACCCTACCCGCTCCTGCTGGTGATCTTTGCTATCATTTTTAATAGCCTCAACGGCTCACTAAATGGTCATGAAATATTCTCAATGAACAACTACGAACTGGAATGGCTCTACTCCCCTCAATTCGTATTGGGAGTGATCATATTTGTCAGCGGTTTCATCATCAATAAACACAGCGATACCATTCTGAAAGAACTTAAAAACAGTGGAGAATATCACATCCCACAAAAAGGACTCTTTAAATATGTTTCTTGCCCCAATTACCTCGGAGAGCTGATGGAGTGGTTGGGATGGGGAATACTGACTTGGTCCCTGGCAGGTTTTGGATTTTTCTTTTTCACCTTTGCTAATTTGTTTCCCCGGGCACTTGCCAATCATAAATGGTACAAACAAAAATTCCCGGAGTATCCACCTAATCGAAAGGCAATTTTCCCGGGAATCATTTAATCGTATTTTATCCAATCAATTCAATGCATACACACCATAATTGGTTGGTACATTATTCAGCGCCTCATCAAAGAATATATCCTCAAAACCCGTCTGTTTTGATTTAATTCTTGCAACAAAGAATACTTTTTCTTTAACGTAATCTGTTACATAACAGTAAGCATTAAGCTTAAACTTTGGATGTTGCTCATCGATAAATCCATTTACCGTTTTAGGGATATGCGTAAGGGCAATCCACTCTGACAACTGTTTACCATCCTTGTCATAGTAAGCATACATGCTTTTTTTACGAAAGGTAAATTCAGCTTGGAAGGTTGTAGCTTCCTTACTATCTATCAATTTGCTCCATTCATCTACTTCACAGTTCGGATACTTAACAAAATGATTTTGGGCAACAATCGTAGGGACGTCCAAGTCATCCACCACAGATTGAGTCTGAGCAATCGAGATTTGTGCAAAGACAACTAGTGTGAGTAATAATACTGATCTCATCATATCTCCATAGTTTGTTGGTTCTCTAATGATAGAACAGTTATTTCAAAATGCTTCCCAATCGGATATAAACCGGAATAATTCGCGATGAACCGGATGCGATATGGTTAACCTACCCAGTCACCACTCTTTTGTCGGCAATCCTTAACTCTTTTATTGAGAATCATTTTCCAAAAAGGAGAGCGCGTAACAATCAGTTTGCCAAAAATCAAGGAATTATCCAGTATTTGTCTCCAACGCTTCACACTACCTGGTAAACCCGGAGTTTGAACGATATATTCAAAACCCATCCTTTGGGTCGCTTCTTTCATGCAAGGGTTTCCATACAAATAATGCTGTGATTTGTTCTTTACGACATAAGAGATTTTCTTTCTCTTGGGTGCATTTTTCTTCACCTGAGACTTTTTCTTCACAATATGATCTGTTGGCCCAAACTCATCTATGCTGGTCCGTTGAGCATTTACGCTGACTGAAAATATTGTAAAAGTCAGTATGAAAAATATATACCTCATTAATTATTATCCTTTCATTAAGATTGGTGAACCTATATCTTTGGCACCCTAAATTATAAGACGTGAAGCAACTAATTAGTTTTTTCTTGAGGAAAATACCTCGCAAATATCTTCAGCTAGTAAGTCATCACGTCCTCAGAGTACTATCCATATTCTATAAAGGTAACAACGTCCAATGTCCCGTATGTAGTGCTCAATATAGGAAATTCATGCCCTATGGAAGAGTGGGACGAGCTAATGCCTTATGTCCTAGCTGTTTATCCCTTGAAAGACACAGACTGATCTGGTTATACCTAAAGCAAAAAACAGATTTCTTTTCTAAGAAATCGAAAATGTTGCATGTAGCACCGGAACGCTGTTTCATCGATCGATTTGAGCAGTTAGAGCACCTGGATTACATAACCGGAGACATTGAATCTCCATTAGCCAAAGTAAAAATGGACATTCACGAAATTCCATTTGATGACAATACATTTGATGTCATATTTTGCAATCATGTATTGGAACATGTAGATGATGATATCAAAGCAATGTCAGAGATGTATAGGGTACTAAAACCCGGAGGTTGGGCTATACTTCAAATACCATTATTCTACCCACTCCCTGAAAAAACTTACGAAGATTCTTCTATAACCAGCGCCAAAGAACGCGAAAAAGCATTCGGACAGGATGACCATGTAAGGCTTTATGGTCATGATTATACAGAACGGATAAAAAGTGTTGGCTTTAAAGTTGAGGGTGCGGATTTCATCAAATCGTTGAGTGCCGATCAAATAAAACGGTATGCACTTCCTGCAGACGAACCAATCTTCAATGCTATTAAAGTATAATCAATACAACTTGGTATAAGGAGTATTTGGATCAATACCAATCAGCTTTCTCATCCATTCATACACAAGACCTAATCCATATCCTGTTAGTTGCAGAAAGGCGGCAATTGGAGCCAAAAGTGCCACTCCAATAGACTTATACTTAATTCCTGCTTCAATTGATATGACCAAAAAGTAAAGAGAATAGAAGCCCACCATTATCATTCCAGCAGCTGGAATCAACAGAAGCATTAAAATCGCGGCAATTATCCCAAAAGTGAAAAAGGTCGGAAACAAATGAACCAGCTTGAGCTGATCAGGAAAAAATCTTGTTATGTTAATTCTCGCGCGACCGAAGTATTTGAGCTGTTCAAAAAATTTGATGAAACTAGTTCGGCGTTTATGATAAACAAATGCATGCTCTATCAACGCAGTTTTAAATCCACTTTCAATGAGCCTTGTACTCAATTCCATGTCCTCGCCCATAAATGGGATCTTATATCCACCTATAGTCTCATAGACAGTTCTTCTCATACCCATATTGAAACTTCTCGGGTGGAATTGTCCTACATGTTGTTTTTTTCCTCTGATTCCACCTGTGGTTAAAAAAGAGGTCATACTATGACTAATAGCCTTTTGAATATTTGTAAAAGAAGGATGCGCTGCATCTGGCCCTCCAAAGGCATCAATTTCATTATTCGCTAAGAAAGAGTCAAGAGAATCGAAATAGTGATTTGGAAGCAAAACGTCAGAATCAAAAACTAACAAAAACTCACCTTTCGCTTTTTCAAATCCATAGTTTCGGGCAAACCCTTGTCCTTCATTTTCTTTGAAGTAATAAGCAATATCCAGATTCGGAAATTGTTTGACAACATCATCAGCCTTCACAGTTGATCCATCCTCGACAACAATCACTTCGAAATCTCCATGAGTCTGATCGCAAAGTGTATGCAGCAACTCCTCTAACTCTTCCGGTCTGTTATAAACAGGAACAATGACCGAGTACTTAGGAGCGCCCATTCACTTCTTCAGAAATAGAATAGTTCTTCTTACTAGGGCTATATTGAATAATCATTTCAGCAATAAAACCTGCGAGGAATAATTGAACCCCGATAATCAGCGCAACAAGCGCCAGAAAAAACAAGGGTTGGTCAACAGCATCCCTAACCTCTAACTGATTGGCCTGATTGTACAATTTCATTCCAATCACATAGACGGTAATGGCAAAGCCGCCAAAGAAAGATAAAGTACCTAACGTTCCAAAAAAGTGCATTGGACTTCTTCTGAACCGAGTGACGAATGACACGGATAACAAATCCAGAAAGCCAGTCACATACCGTTTCATACCGAATTTGGTAGTGCCATATTTTCGAGCCTGATGTTGAACTACTAATTCACCTATTTTCTTAAATCCTGCCCACTTTGCCAATAGTGGTATATATCGATGCATTTCAGCATAGACATGAATTGATTTAACCACTCTAAGGTCATAGGCCTTTAGGCCACAGTTAAAGTCATGCAATTTGATACCAGAAGCACGACGCGTTACCCAATTGAAAAATTTGGATGGTAGTCTTTTTTCGAGTGGATCATGTCTTTTTTTCTTCCAACCTGAAACAAGGTGATAACCTTCATTAACAATCATGTTATACATAGCTGGAATTTCCTCCGGACTATCCTGAAGATCTGCATCTAGCGTCACAACTACCCTGCCATTCGCTTGTTGAAAACCAGCACTCAGGGCGGCAGATTTGCCAAAATTTCGCGTAAACCTTAAACCAATTACATTCGAGTCATGATCTGAAATCTCTCTAATAACACTCCATGATTGATCCTCACTTCCGTCATCTATAAAAATGATCTCCGCACTTAGTTGTGTTTTATCCAATACACGAAGAATCCATTCATATAGCTCACGAATGGATTCCTCTTCCTCAAATACGGGAATAACAAGTGATAAATCTGGCTGTACTTTCAATATTAACTCAGTTCAGGTCTTGAATTTTTTGTAAACGCACTGATAATCAATGCGACTATAATTCCAAAGAAAACTCCACCAAGCAATCCAAACAGCGTTATCATTTCTGGTTTAGTGAAAAATGATGCCACTTCTAAAGCCTGATCGATTTCAGCATCACTCATTCCTCTTTCTTCCAAGGCAATGACTTGTTGTTCTTTGATAACATCCAGGTAACCTGGATTGATCATAGTAATATAAATATAGAGAAAAACGCTGCTGAGCAAAGCCGATATTACTGATGTCCAGGCACCAACACTAAACCCTTCTCCGTAGTTCATAAATCCATCACCCGTGTCTTTAAACTCTTTATGGGCAAGGAATACAATTCCAGCAGAGATAATTAGCGAGCCATACTGAATAGCCTGATTGCCTACAAGTCCCATCATATCAATAACGATGGTAAAGCCAATACTAATTACACCTAGTATTAACCCGTATTTCATTCCAATACTTCTTGCAGATGGTAACGACGATGATTCTTCCATGATTCTTTTTATTTATTTCTCCTTAAAAATATGGATATCACGGGGGTTACGAAGAACCCTGTGACTATTTTTTTGACAGCAGTTTGAGAAATGAGTCTCCATTCAGTTAATTGATCGATCGCCTGCTGATGAGCCGCTAACTGAGATTCGTTAAAGTCATCAGGAAATTGATCAACCTTGGCTGCTAGCAACTCATGCGCTAGTTTTTGATATTCGGCAATAAAATCAGGATCAATATAGGTTCCAATGAATATCACGTATAGTGCTATCGCAATTACTATCACATAAAAACCAAGACTCATTCCTTGCCAGAAATGCAGGATCCCATCATTTCTATACCTCTTAAACTCATTGAGTGTGAAGAAAATGAAAAGACCAAACAAAGTAAAATCAAAAAATAGGTGTCTTATTTCAAGAAATGGATGAATTCCTAAACTCAGTCCAACCAAGAACAAAATGATCAGGAAAGCACCATTTACAATCCCATATTTTAAGGCAACTTTAATCATTGAGATAAATTGGATTTATCTCCGTTAATTAAACCAATACAACTCCCTTTCAATTTGGTTCCAAACAGGGGTGTATTCTTTGATTTTGAAAGGTTCGAGTCTCCATCAAGTTCCCATTCAGATGACTCATCAAAAACAGCAATTTCAGCAGTTGCACCTACATCAATTTTAACTGGATCAATGCCCAAAACCTTTCTTGGTCCGTGGCTTAGCTTTTCAATCAATAAATCGATGCTGCATTTAGTTTTGAGCGCATTTATAACCGGGAAAGTTGTTTGCAGTCCAATCAATCCAAAGTCCGCCAGATCAAATTCCAAAGCTTTACTTTCTTGATCCTGCGGTCGGTGCTGGGTCGTCACAGCATCAATTGTCCCATCCTTCAAACCCTTAAATAATGCTTTCTGATCAGTCAAGGATCTGAAAGGTGGCATTACTTTAAAAAGGGTGTCGAATGGTTCGATTGTCTCCTCATCATACATTAGATGAAACAATCCTACATCACATGTGATATTTAAGCCGGATTTTTTAGCCGCTTTTATGAGATCTACTGACTCTTTGCACGAAATACCAGACAAATGTAATTTCCCTCCTGCATAGCGTAAGATTGAGAGGTCCCGCTCGACGACCAGATACTCAGCTATATTGGGAATGCCCCTCATGCCAAGATATGTGCTGATCTTTCCTTCATTAATTTGACCAAAATATGACAAATTTCTGTCCATTGGTCTATCAATTATTAGCCCATCAAACTTCTGAGCATACTGCAGTGCTTTGAGTAAAAGTTCTGAATTTTCGATTGGCTTTCCATCTGTGAAGCCTCGAACTCCTGAAGACTCCAAATCAAGCATCTCGGACAAATCCTTTCCCTCACAGCCTTTGCTGATAGATCCAAATGGAATCACACTACTGGTATAATTGCTTCCTCGAGATTGTAAATATTCTACATTAGACTTAGAGTCCGTCGCTGGATTTGTGTTGGGAGATGGACAAATTGCTGAAAAACCACCAGCCTCAGCACATTGAAGCCCCGAACGTATGTCTTCTTTATGCTCGTTTCCCGGATCATCCAATTCACAATCGAGATCAATGAAGCTATTGGTAACAATTACACCACTTGAAGGCGCGTCAATTACTTCAATCTTCTTGATGAAGCCATTCTCAATATCTATGTTGCAAACACAATCATTAAACTGTGAAGTGCTATCCTTCACAAGTACATTCTTCAGACTATGATTCATTTAATATACCTTATCAGCAAGGATTCGAAGAGCGTAAAACACACGGCCAAAATTAAAGCATATTTCCATATGTCTGATGCTTCATCTGCAGATACTAAACCTGCTTTAAACGCTGCTTCATCTTCAGCGTCTATAATCTCAATGTTGTCGTAATCTGCAACTTGTGTTCGCAGGTCGTTTAGTGACCAAAATTCCATTTCTGATTCACTTTTGGGATAATTCAAACTGAACCTTGATATCGTAGAATCACCACTTAGAATCTCATAATGTCCTGCATCTATTTCATCCTCAAATAACTCAATGTGCAATTGCCCGTTCCTTCGAAAACTGTTTGGAACAAATGCTCCATTTGGGCCACTGATTGTAATCGACTTAACTTCTGATGGAATGGTAAATGATATTATCTCATCATCGAGTCGATATGCAAGCGGCTCCCCAATTTGTTTACTTATTTCAGCAATACGATACATGATTGGAAGAAAAATGGAATGGCTACCAAACGTGGAGTTTACTTCTAATGGAGCACCTAAGAAATAAGTTCGGTTATTTCCGTAGTTTTCGTATGCAAGATAAGCATCGCCAAAAGTATTTATCAATAGCAAGTTGGAAGATGACTTCCAAATGAACTGAAGTTTAGCCTTCATCATTCGATCTATGTCCGCCTTCTTATTAAACATTCTACCAAAGAAGCTTTCATCCTCCTGATTTAAACTAATGTTTTCTAACTCAGCATTATCCAATTCTATCAATTCGCCAAGCAAAGCTCTGTATGAATCTAAATTCGTGTTTTCCGAGGGTATTATTAACAAATCCTTACTGGATAAAAACCTACGATAAGAATTTGGAATCTCTCCCAGCCCTTCTATCACAATTAAATCCGAACCTTCAAGTGCATCTTGATTGACATCATTGGAACTAAACTGAGAATATTTGAAGAGCTCATCATTCGTAAACACTGTTTCCACATATTTTTGAGAGGTGTTCTCCTTAATATGTACTACCCTCGGAGGATCTTCAGCCTGAACTGTCAAATAATAAGCATTATCAAAATCTATAGGGTAGTCAGAAATAACTATTTCAAACTGATTATCAATAATGTCTTTTACTGCAATATCAATTGTTAATTCCTTGACAGCTTCATCATCAAATTCCACTGAAGTAGTTGATAGTAATCTGTTGTCTGAAACTACCTTTACCGGAATTCCTCCTTTGTTATCTCCATAATTATGACAAATAACAACTAGCTGGTTTATGGGGTCAGTTGATCGATACTCCTTGAAATATGCAGTATCAATAGCCACATTTGATGTATTCACAGCTCCTAGCATTAATACTTTAACTTGTCTATTCTCTATTTCAGACCAATTAAAAGCCTTAAAATCCGACTTTTGAAAGTCCGAAATTAAAAATGCGTCAGATCTCTTACCATCATTAATAATTCGATCAGCTACTTTGTCCGATGCTATCTCCTCTGTAACTATATATTGACTACTGCTGTTTTCGTTAATTATTTCATTCAGAATCTTTGTCTTATTCATTGCGCTTTGACCTTCCGCAATATTCACTTGCATGCTTTTAGAAGTATCGATAAATATTGAATTTGAACTACCTAACTTCTGAGTAGAGACAACTTGTAGGATAAAAGCCACTATCAAGAATATGAGCATAGCAGCTCTACTAAATAAAATTAAATAATGCTTCAGGTTGCGCTTACGCTGAACCTCATCGACAAGACCAATTAGCAATCGAACATTGGAATATTTGACTTTCTTAAATCGCCTTAGGCGAAAAAGATGAATGATAATTGGAACTGCAATTAGTAAGAAATACCAAGCCGATCCATTTGAAATGAATTCCATATTCCAAAGTAATCAAACATTAAAGGCATAATGCAAACTTTCAATAGAAAGTAATGTTCAATAACTCATAAAAAAAGGGAAGTTGACTATTC
>JAGDZR010000007.1:0-174442 GCA_049115695.1 Cyclobacteriaceae bacterium
CCTGTCATCGGACTGTCAAGCATGACCGATGATGTCTCTTGTGATGACGCGGTAGATACAGGTAGTGGACAAATTACAATCAGCAATTCGGCTACTGATTACTACTTCAGATGGTGGGTTGGAACAGATACGTTAGCAACTACTACTGAAATTACCAATACAGGTAATACCCTTGGAGGTACTATTGATGTAAATGGTGACAGTACGCAGATATTTGATTTACCCTCTGGTACTTACACGGTAGTAGCATACGACAGAAATGACCCTTACGCCGGTTGTAAGTCGCTAGCTACCTACACCATCAGTGAGGATAACGCCACAATCAGTATTGCTACTTCATTCATTGCAGTGGAAGACAACAACAATTGCGCTGGACCTGGTAATGGTACAATCACAGTCAATGGATTCTCTGTCGATGGTACAACCATCACTGATCAGACTGGATACACCTTCACCTGGTTGAATGAGGACAACTCTGCTTTCGCTGGCACAATCACTGCTGATAATGCTACACTGACGAATGCTGCTAATAACAAAATCGAAGCATTGGATGCAGATACCTACAAAGTAGTCATCGCAAACACCACCACTACTTGTACAACTGATACAGTAGAAGTAACTGTTGGTAACGATACGTCTAACCCTGTCATCAACCTATCGAGCATGACGGATGACACGTTCTGCTCAGGAGTGGTAGACACAGGTGACGGACAGATTACAATCAGCAACTCGTCTACTGATTATTACTTCAGATGGTGGGTAGCAACCGATACGACTTCTGACGATAATGAAATCACCCATACTTCAAACACACTGGGTGGTACTATCACTACAAATGGCGACAGTACGCAGATATCTGGATTACCGTCTGGTACTTACACGGTAGTAGCATATGATCGTAATGATCCATACAGAGGCTGTCAGTCACTGGCTACCTACACGATCTCCGAAGACAACAACGTCTATGAGATTCGCAGGGCTGATATCGAAGTTTCAAATAACACGCAATGTACTGGCACGTCAAATGGTCAGATCAAGATCAACCGTGTGTATCGCAATGGTGTGGCCATCGAGATGAATGCTCTAGGTGCAGATACAGTTGACTTTACCTGGACAGGTATTGGTGCTGGAAACATTACTTCTGCTGGAGGCTTTAACCTTGAGGATAGCGCTCATTCGCTTGCTGCTGGTACCTATACCGTAAGCTTGATAAGCACAGGCAATGATGCTTGTTCGTCTGCTTCTATCAACATTGTGATTGAGGATGATACCTCTAATCCAATCATTGACATTACGTCGCTGACCAACTCTACCCTATGTGATCCAGCAGCAGACACAGGTACAGGTGGTGTGACTGTTCAGATAGATGGAGGTGCTGATCGCAATGATTACAACATCACCTGGTATGTGAATAACACCAATGCTGGCAGTGAGCTGTTTAATGCTCAGCGTGGTAGTGAAGATTCAACTACTTCAATATTGACTCTTGACAGCCTAAGTGCTTCCAGAACGTACTATGTAGTGGTTGAGAACAAAGCGGATGGTTGCTCTGCAACGAGATCAATATCGATTGACGAGGTGCCTACCTACCCTAACTTTGATATTGATGGAGATAACATTGTAGACAATACGAACTGTACCTATCCGAATGGTAGCTTCAGCTTATCAGCTAGCGAAATCATCTCTCCTTCTGGTAAGACCATGGCACATTTCACCTGGAATGTCTATGATGAAGACGGATTATTTGCTTCGGATGTGGACGTTTCTTCTGGAGAGCTAAGCATGACTAACTTATCAGCTGGCAAGTACTATGTTGAAGCAACTTATGATACTACAGGCTGTACATCAGCTCGCGTGGAAGTTGAAATCCTGGATGACACCAACGGACCAGTTATTGATCTGATGGACATCACTGAGGATTATACATGTGGTGGTAGCATTGCTTACGGTAGCATCGAGTTGCTCACCATTGATGGTGCTGCTGCAACAGAAACCGGGTACACATACGCCTGGTACGTAGGTACTGACACGACAGCTGCAAGTGGAACAAGGGTAAATACAGTCACTGGAGCTTCTGAAGACAATACCATGATTTCGGGTGTCGTTGGGGATCAGACCTATTCTGTAGTGATTACCAATACCACTACAGGATGTATCAGGTACCAGTCAGTAACGCTTGAAAGCGATCCGGAAGAGCCAATTCTTGAATTCTTCGAAGTGAACAAGAATTTGATTTGTAGCTCACCTACCGGTGAAGATGGTAGTGGTTCATTTGGCATCACGCAGATCAGGTACCAGGGTAACATCTATACTGTAGCAGATGACTCAGCAACTATCGACTCAGCATTCGTATTCGAGTATTATGCAGCTGATCAAAGTACAGTCGTAAATGACGACTATGCTTCTACCCCATTCGTACTGGATAGCTTACCTGCGGGGACTTATTATGCACAGGTGAGACACATCAATTCTAATTGTGCTTCGGGTATGGTAGAATTCGAGATCGAAGACAATCAGCTATATCCTGAGGTATTCATTGAGATGGTTGAAGCGGATTCAAGTTGTAATCCAATCAATGCTAGCGGAATGCTCGTAGCAACAGCGGACGGTCAAGACGACAGTTATGATGGATTTACCTTCAACTGGTATGAGTATGATTCGTTGACCGATACAAGAGGTGATTTCATTACAACTAATGATACACTCGATAATCGATTGGCCGGATCATATCAGGTAGAAATCGTCAACACGCAAACCAATTGTGCGAGCACTGGTGAATTCACCATACCAAACGTACCAATAGAGCCAAGAATTACGGACTATGAGGTTTCGCAGGCAACTAACTGTAACCCTGCTAATGGGATCATTGAAATTATCGAAATGTCTTCACAGACACTGGCTGATTACAGATACATGTTCTATGTAGGAGATCCTACAGAAGGTGGCACGTTGGTGCAGGATAGTACGCTCAGTTCCTATTCATCTGCGGAACCTGGAGTAACCTACTTTGTGGTGGCACAGCACGCGGACTATGGATGCGAAAGCACGCTACTGCAAGTTGATATGTCTGATGAATTTGTTACTTATCCAGTGATCAACCTTGATTTTAACACATTAGGATCTGCTTCGAAAAACCAGACGAGCTGTGACCCTGATAGACCAACTGGAAGAATAGTTGTGACAGTTGATGGCGGCCAGCCTGATTCACTCTACACATTTACATGGAGCAATGGCGCAACCACATCAACGGCCGATAGCTTATCTGCCGGAACATACACAGTGGAAGTTGCACTGAATAGTAGTGGATGTTCAAGCACACGAACATTTAACGTAGTGGATGACATCAGAACACCATTGGTGATCAACGCATCTTCTGCATCCAACACCAACTGTGCTAATCCAAATGGACAGGTTGCAGCAAGTGTATTGGATGTGGCGGACAACCCTGAATATAGAGGCACAAATTACACTTACTACTGGTTTGATGGTGAAGTAACCAGTCCAGACCTAACACAAGCAGATTATGTGGGTGAAATTATCGATGGATTACCAGGTGGCATGTACACCGTAGTAGCTGTTGATAATGTATTGGATTGTTTCACTTCAGAACCAACTGTTGTTGAAGTTGAAGATGAAAGTTCAACTCCTGAACTGATCATCAACCCTGATGACATAACACACTTGACGATTTGTGATCCGGAAAGAGCTGATGGACATGTAGTGATTACTGATCCAGCAGACAACCTGTTCAGATATAGCGTTGATTGGGTTGTTGGTACAGACACTACCGGTGTTACTCCTTTTGACAATGGCATCTTTGCTGATTCACTTACAGCAGGTCAGTACACTGCGATTGTCACTGACATCATCACAGGTTGTAAGCAGTTGATTCCTTTTGAAATTGAGGATCAAACACCAATTATTCCTGAGCCATCCATCAATGTGATTGGACACAGAAATAACTGTGATTTTGCAAACGGTCATGCGGTTGTGAATGTTGCAGGTGAGACAGAAGGATACAGGTTCGAATGGTTCAGAGCAGATGATCCTAATATGAATGTGGTAACAACCGGATCAGAAGTGTTTGTACTGGATACGACTGAATACGTAGTAGTTGCCACTCATATTGAATCTGGATGTCAATCTCCGGAGACGACTGTGAAGATCATCAACGGTATTGAAGACCCAGTATTTACCATCCAGGTAACCAATTCGCTTTGTTTGAGAACAGAGGACGGTGCTGTGAATCAGTTCTCAGGTCAGGCATTTGTCAACTTCTCTGAATACCACCACATAGATTCGATCTCATGGGTAAATGCAAGAGGGTTTGAAGTGTCCGATGATATTACCTTAATAGATGCTGCTCCAGGGCTATACTCTGTATACTTCCAGTCAGACAATGGGTGTGAGTACTCCGCTGAATTTGAGGTCACTGCAGCAGTCAAAATCTACAATGGTGTCTCGGCCAACGAAGATGGACTCAACGACTTCTTCCTGATTGATTGTATCGATCGATTCCCTGAAAACGTAATCACGATTTACAATAGAACAGGAACCAGAGTTTATGAGGCGAAGGGATATGACAACAGAAACATATACTTTGATGGATTCTCTAACGTAGGAGCTGCAGGTAAGAAACTTCCTGTCGGAACATACTTCTACATTATTGATAGAGGTGACGGATCTGATTTGATCCAAGGTTATTTAGAATTAGTTAGATAAATTTAAAGATCATGAAGCTCCGCATTTTAACGATCGCTACTACAATTTTGGTAATGTCTCTGTCGGCCTTTGGCCAGCAGAGACCCATTACCTCTACCTACGCCTATAATGGACTCCTCCTGAACCCAGCATATGCTGGCAGTTTGAATGTGCTTTCCGTCATAGGAGTTTATCGAAAACAGTGGATCAATGTGGAAGGTGCGCCTCAATTATCAGCCATTTCTGCGCACAGTTCTTTCATGAGCAACCGGATTGGTGCTGGTTTTTATCTGACTGATGATAAGGTAGGTGTAACGAACGACATTGCACTATATGGTAGTTATGCTTATAAAATCAAAACAAAGATTGGCATTCTGGCAATGGGTATTCAAGGTGGATTCAATCAAAGAAAATCTGATTTTACAGATGGGTCTATTATACTTTTAAATGATGATCCACTCCTCTCCGGAATCAGATCCAATTTTTCACCCAATTTTGGAACTGGGGTATACTTTGCAAATCCTGTGTTTTATGCAGGTGCTTCCATTCCTTATTTGGTCGAAAACAAGACCACAAAGGATTTGGCAGACCTGATCCCTACTTCGGACGAGATCTCTAATGAAAGTAGGTATTACTACGTGACTTCTGGTTTGATTCTAAGACTCTCAGATGCCATCAAGATTTCTCCTTCAGTACTTTTGAGACTACAGGAACAAGCCCGAGTGGAGTGGGATTTTGCCGGTCATCTGATTTTTGATGAAATTGCCTATATAGGCATCAATGTCAGAAATACAGCTGATGTCACACTTTTTGGGCAAGTTATCATGAATGAAAACTTGAGGATTGGATATGCCTACGATGCTACTACCAATGGGCTAAAAGACGGATCAGCCGGCTCCCATGAAATCATGGTCAATTATCGCATTAAGCTGAAAAATTACAGGAAGGATCCTCAATGTCCGGTTTACTTCTAAACCGGAGCTACTTCTTATTAAGGTCAAACAATATCCCGTTAATCAGGCTTAGCAATAAGCTGAAAAATAGTGCCCACCAAAAGCCGCTAACGTAAAAACCATCTACCATACCACTTGCCAAAAGCACGATAAGTGCGTTAATCACTAACAAAAAAAGCCCCAGGGTAACAATCGTAACAGGTAATGTGAGTATGATCAAAATGGGTTTGACTATATAATTCAGAATCGCCAATACAAGCGCAATCATAACAGCAGTGAAAAAGTCCTGTACATCAATTCCAGGCAGCACGTAGGAAACAATCAGTACGCCTACTGACGAGAGTAATATTTTAACGATAAAGTTCATTGTTCTTCCTCTTTAAACCATCCAGCATATTTATTGTAGTTATTGGCAATCCTAGTCATCATCGCGAGATTATCTCCTTCTACATTTTTTATTTTTTTGGCGGGTACCCCAGCGTAGATACTGTTCTCCTCGACGACCGTATTGGCTAGCACAACCGCCCCAGCTGCAATCATTGAGCCTTTCTTCACTACTGCATTGTCCATAACGATTGACCCCATTCCTATCAAAACATTATCTTCAAGCGTGCATCCGTGCACAATGGCATTGTGTCCAATCGTCACATTGCTGCCGATTCGTGTGGGAGCTGTCTCAAATGTCCCATGAATGGTTGCATTGTCCTGAATATTAGTATTGTCTCCCACATCTATCGCGTTTACGTCTCCCCTTACCACTGCTCCAAACCAAACCGTACAATTTTTCCCCAACCTCACCTCTCCTACAATAGTGGCATTTTCAGCCAACCAGCAGTCTTTGTCAAATTGAGGTTCAAAACCTCTCACTTTTTTTATTAATGCCATCTACTTTTGTGATTGATAAAAATCTACTCGAATATAACGATGATGCACAGATTTCAATTTTTGATACTCCTCTTTTTAGTCATGACTTTTATGGCATGTCAATCTTCTGTATCAACGTTAGATTCAGAAGTCAAGGTTCAGTTGGATACTTTGCAAATCTCTAATGAACGCTCAGTCGCCAGTTGGATTGTATCCTCAGACGGCAAAACTCAGGATGGACTGATTGGCATCAATAGTGGTTTATTTATACTGAAAAATGACACCTTATCGAAAGGTCAATTCAGTATAGGTTCATCAGACGCCAGCCAGGAAGTGGACTCAGTGGTTGCCGACATGCTTATTAGCGTTTCATTCGATGTTAATAAGTTTTCCGTTTTGGGAGACTCCATTTTTACTGATGCTTCGATCCTCATCAATAATTCTAATTATACTTTACCATTGACCATTATAAAAAATGATAAGGAACATTCACTTGGATTTAGCATCCCCTACCAAAAAATCCGAGACACTGTCGATTTAAGTGTACTATTGCTACCAGCGCAATAATGACGATTTGCCATTATTACTGACATAATGACACTTATTTTTTCTCACTCTCTTATCTTTGCATTCCAAAATTTCAAGAAGGATAATGGAGCAATTGATTGGAGACATAGACATTATTGATAAAGCGCAGCAACAAGAGGAGAATTGTGAGGTACGTGTAAGCAAAGATTCCCAACAAGGAAACCAAAAGCTATACATTGAGAGTTATGGATGTCAGATGAATTTCTCGGACAGTGAGATTGTGACTTCCATTTTATCTGAAGCTGGCTTTGGCACTACTTCCAATCTTGAAGAGGCAGACTTGGTCCTCATCAACACCTGCTCGATACGGGACAAAGCTGAGCAGACAGTTCGAAGACGTCTGGGGCATTTCAATTCATATAAGCGCAATAAGCCCGATCTTACAATTGGCGTGCTTGGCTGTATGGCTGAGCGGCTAAAGGCTCAATTACTTGAAGAAGAAAAGATTGTTGATCTGGTAGTAGGTCCAGATGCATACAGGGACCTACCCAATCTGGTTCGGAAAGCAGATGAAGGACACAAAGGAGTAAACACTTTTCTAAGCCGGGAAGAAACGTATGCTGACATTTCACCGGTCAGGTTAAACTCCAATGGAGTTACAGCATTTATTTCGATCATGCGAGGATGTGATAACATGTGCTCATTCTGCGTGGTGCCTTTTACACGAGGCAGAGAAAGAAGTAGAGATCCAAAATCCATTATTGCAGAGGCGCAAGAATTGTTTAGCAAAGGATATCGGGAAGTAACACTACTTGGTCAAAATGTAGACTCCTACAAGTGGTCCTCTGAAGAAAATAACAAAGCCAGACTCGAAAAAAAGGAAGACGTTGAAGTGGTAAACTTTGCGAACCTCATAGAAATGGTTGCACAAGTAGATCCTGATTTAAGAGTACGATTCTCAACTTCTCATCCAAAGGACATCACAGATCAGGTGCTCCACACTATGAAGAAGCATGAGAATATCTGCAAATACATTCATCTACCAGCACAAAGTGGTAATTCACGGGTATTGGAGATTATGAATCGTACTTACGATCGCGAATGGTATATCAACAGAGTTGATGCGATCAGGAACATTCTTGGAGAGGATTGCGGCATCAGCTCAGATATGATCGCTGGTTTTTGTACTGAAACTGACGAAGAGCATCAGGAGACACTCTCTTTGATGGACTATGTCAAATACGATTTTTCTTACATGTTTTATTACTCTGAAAGACCCGGCACACTGGCAGCAAAAAAATATGAAGATGATATTCCTTTAAATGTTAAAAAGCAGCGACTTCAGGAAATCATTGCCAGACAACAGGAAATATCTCTCGTAAGAAATCAACGAGATATCGGCAGGACTTTTAAAGTCTTGATTGAGGGGAAGAGTAAAAAGTCCAATGACTATGTTCAGGGTCGCAATACTGCTAATAAGGTAATCGTCTTCAAGGACAATGGCTATAGCAAAGGTCAGTATATAGACGTCAAGGTGCATGACTGTACTGCAGCTACATTATTGGGTGAAGCAATAGGTTGATATGGATTTCAAAGTTGATGCAGAAGTACAGAGTGTAAAACTCAGATTTGGGATTGTAGGGACATCATCACTGCTCAATAATGCTGTCAGGGTGGCCATGCAGGTCGCTCCTACGGACATGAGCGTACTGATCAGTGGCGAAAGTGGAGTAGGTAAGGAATCTTTTTCTAAAATCATTCACAGCCTGTCACACCGAAAACATGGCCAGTTTATTGCGATCAATTGTGGTGCAATCCCTGAAGGAACTATTGATTCAGAGTTGTTTGGTCATGAAAAGGGTGCATTTACTGGCGCGACTGATCAGCGAAAAGGATACTTCGAAGTAACTAACGGTGGCACCATTTTCCTCGATGAGATTGGCGAAATGCCATTGAGCACACAAGCACGTTTACTGAGAGTATTGGAAAATGGTGAATTTATAAAGGTTGGGTCATCAAAAGTTCAAAAAACAGATGTTAGGGTCATTGCAGCTTCCAATGTCAAACTCAAAGAAGCTGTCGAAAAAGGGAAGTTTAGAGAGGATCTGTTTTATCGACTCAATACAGTGCCGATTCATGTACCTGCGCTAAGAGATAGAGGAAGCGACATATTATTGTTATTCAAAAAATTTGCTGTTGATTTTGCGGAAAACTATCGCACAAAAACCGTCATACTCTCTCCTGAAGCTGAAGAGCTGTTAAAGAAATATCGATTCCCGGGAAATATTAGACAATTAAAAAATCTAACAGAACAAATCAGCATCCTGGAGATCGATAAAAATATCAGTACCGAAAAGCTACTCTCCTATTTACCGAGTGATCAAAACAGCCTTCCTGCTGTCCTCAAAAAAGCAGGTGATGACGATGATTTCTCAGAAAGAGACATTCTCTACAAGGTGTTGTTCGACATGAAAAAGGACATGACGGACATGAAGAAGCTGGTACTGCAGTTGATACAAGGCAATAGCACCAGAAATGAACTCATGGAGGAGCATGGTAACCTGTTTGAAGATATGCCTACAACTCCATTGCCAAAAGTTGACGGTTCAACTGAAGATTCAGGAACCAAACCTCCTTTGCTAATTGAGCCAAAAACCAATGAACCTGAATATGAAGAGGTCATTGAAGACATTGGTCATGAATTCGAGGAAGACGATTCTCTTTCCCTTGAAAAAAAGGAAAAAGAAATGATAATTCGTGCCCTAAGAAAGAATAACAATAAAAGAAAGTATGCTGCACAAGATTTGGGTATATCTGAGCGTACTCTCTACAGGAAAATCAAAAACTATGAAATCGATAGCCTATAGGCTTTTCATGCTTTGTTTGATCCCACTTTACGGATGTGGTGTCTATTCGTTCACAGGGGCGTCCATATCTCCAGATGTGAAGACCATTTCTATCCAGACATTTTTCAATAATGCACCATTGGGACCATCTGAGATGAGTGCTGTTTTCACCGAAAACATTAAAGACTATTTTCAACAAAACACCAGTCTCACGTTGGTCGATGATGATGGTGACCTTCAATTCGACGGTTATATAGACAATTATACCATTACCCCTGTAGGTGCAAATGCCTCTGGCAGATCCAATACTGCCGATTTTTCGGAACTTTCAAGGGTAACAATTACAGTATTTGCTACTTATACCAACAAAACTGATGATACATTTGATTTTGAAAAGAGATTCACATTTTTCAAGGATGTCCCTCAGGATGAGGACATAAGCACTCTGGAAGAAGAAATAATGAATGAAGTATTTGAGCAAATAATCATCGATATTTTCAATGCCTCTGTAGCAAATTGGTAATTTTCCTTAATTTTATCATCTATCGCTAACACTACAGAGTGAACAAACAAAAGTTTTTACACCTGCTTAGGAATCAATCTCAGCTCTCCCCTGAGCAATTAGCTGAGTTGAATAACGTCATTTCGGAGCACCCGTACTTTCAAAATGCCAGGATTTTATTGGCTAAAGGGGAAAAGTCGAATGCATCTGAAATAGCCGACGATCTGGTCAACTCGGCAGCTGTATACGCTTCCGATCGAGCTCTATTAAGAAAATTTGTAAACAATAAGCTTTTCTTCATCTACTCAAAAGAGGATTTGGATAAGGAAGAATCTGTAGAAGAAGACGAAACGCCTCAGCAAGTACCAGAGGAAAAACCAATCGAGACACCAAAGGCTCAGGAGAAACCTGTCGAGACGCCAAACACTCCTACACCAAATGTAGAAAAGCCTGTCAGGTCAAAAGAAGAAATTAAAAAGTTGTTGATCACTAAGAAGAAACAGCAACTTATTCAACAGAAAAAACAAGAAATACAGGCACAAAAACAACAACCAAGTCGTCCTGTGTCGAGAGAGGAACTAATTGCAAGGAAGAAGCGTCAACTTATTGAGCAAAAAAAACAAGAAATACTGGCGCACAAGCAACAAGCAGGTCCTCCCCTTTCCAAAGAAGAACTGATCGCCAAAAAAAGAGAGGCGCTCATTGCTAAAAAGAAAGCACTGATCCTTCAAAAGAAAAAGGAATTAATACTGAAGAAAAGAGGCCAGCTTAGTTCTCAACAACCAAAAGGTGAGCAGGACTCCACGGCTCACCCTACTGCACCTCCCAAACAAAGCACGGAAGAATTCCTTAAAGAATTTTTAGCTCCCGAGGATACTCATCTTGATGACCTGATCGCTGAAGTATATCAGGACATTGAAAACCTTCGCGAATCCAGAGCTCGATTCGATGAGCTAGAACGAAAGCTAGAGGAGGAAGAAGCGGTAGAAAAAGCGCTTAACCAAGCTTCAAAGCATCAAGCAGCAGCTACTGAAGAAGAAAGTAAAGCCGCAAAATCAGTTGATAGTGAAGAGGATAATGTAGAAGCAGAAATTCTTGTCCCAGAAACCAAACCTATCAAAACTGAAAAGGTTTCTGAAGCTGAAGATCAGAAGGAAGAAGAGGAAGAAAAAGAAGAAAAAAGCACACCTAAAAAAGCGGAAAAGGCAGGCAATAAAAAGAAAACTACAGCGAAGAAAAGTAGTGTCAAAAGTGAAGCTAAGACCGTAGAGGAAGAAAAGAAGAAACCCACCAAAAAATCTAGCAGCGCTAAGACCACCAAAGCGACAACCAAGAAAAAAGAAGCTAAGCCTAGTGCAAAGAAGGCTAAAAGTAAGCGTGCTGTAAAGACTGAAAGTGAAAGCCCTGAACCGAAACAAGCTGCCAAAAAACAAGCTGTAAAAAAGAAGGCACCAGCCAAATCGAAGGAAAAAGAGCAAAAAGACGATGATGATAAATATTCATCAGCAAGAGGTAAGAAAACATATCGCTCCATAAAACGGGAAGACCTGGCAGCAAGTGCTACTGTTGATGATCAGGTTAAAATCATCAAGAACTTTATGGATAAGGAGCCGAGTATTAAGCGGCCGTCACCCAAAGAAGCTGCCAAACCTACCAGCAATGAGGACCTTTCACAGGAAAGCACGAGATTTCAAGCAGACATAGGAACTGAATATTTGGCCGAAATCTATATCGAACAAGAAAAATATTCGCGTGCAATTGCCATTTATGAAAACTTAACCTTGAAATATCCTGAAAAAAAGTCTTTCTTTGCGCGCAAGATTGAGGAATTAAAGAAAAAGTAGATGTACACGTTAATTATTGGGGTTATCCTTTTCATCGCTGTGTTGTTGATATTGGTTGTTTTAGCACAAAACCCAAAGGGAGGAGGACTGTCTAGTCAGTTTGGTGGATCAGGTGCTTCACAGGTAATGGGTGTTAAGAAAACTGGAGATCTTCTCGAAAAATTAACCTGGGGATTTGCTATCGCAATTCTGACTCTTTCGATAGCATCTAACTTCTTCATTGAGGAGCCACAGGACTTTGTCAACAGTCCTAATATTGAAAATGCTCAGAATCAGTCTACTCTGCCGGGCCCATCCCTGCAGCAAAGCACTGACGCAAACACACAGGCACCTATCGAAGATTTGGGCCTTATGGATGACGATTCAGCATCCAACTAATCAATATCAATATTTCGTATTAAAAGTCTTTTTGCCACTGGCAGCAATGTCTCTGGTAGAGGAAACTTGAGTTTACTAACTACTGCATAGCTCGCAGGGTTAGGTAAATCGGTATATGTTTTAGTAAGCTTTCTTTTGATCCCTTCAAAGGGTTGTGCGATAGATTTATGCTCATTGCCTACCAGCGTTGTAGAGATGCTTCTATAGCGATCATTGGCATGACTGAGCATCGAAACCTTGTACCTGTAAACAGAAACATTTTTTGACTGATCGTATGTGAGCATCATGTATCCTTCCTTGTTATAGAGAGGTGTCAATCCCACTGGATCCAGGCTTACATTGTCTTGCACGAAATCAAAAATCTCAGTCCCTTCCCGAATCACTGTTTCCATTTGGGTCAGTGCATAAGTCACTAACTCCTCAAGTAAACTCATGGTCTCACTATCCTCAATAATTTTCCGATAGTTTAGTCTGAGTTGATCTTTGTCAATACCGGTCAATTCCTTTGGAAACTGCTCGGACATTTGATCCGTATTTTCTTTCAATTGTTTGAGATTATTGAAATGAAAAATAAGCTCGGATAAAAACGGATACAGCCTTGTCCATTTAAATTCCTTTTTGATGTCTTTTAAATAGGCCAAAAGCACATACTTCTTATATTCAAAATCCATAAGACCATCTGTCAGCCATGAAACTTCAAGTTTTGTCATACTGTCTTTTTTTCTATTAAAATAATCAGCATTTGCCTAAAAACTGACACGCTCAGCTACACTATTCTTTAAAATCGGCAACTTTGTCAGCATTTTTTGAATTATTGACAGACTTCATCAATTGGCACAAGATATGATATATGCCATTCATTGAATCATAGATTTTAGAAACCTAATAATTAAACACTTAACGAACATGTCAAAAGTAAATTTCAAACCACTTGCTGACAGAGTTTTGGTTGAACCTGCAGCGGCAGAAGAAAAAACTGCTTCCGGCATCATCATCCCAGACACTGCGAAAGAAAAACCACAAAAAGGAACGATCATCGCTGTTGGTACTGGCAAGAAAGATGAGCCTCTTGTAGTCAAAGAGGGTGACGTAGTGCTTTACGGAAAATACTCCGGTACTGAAATCACAATCGGCGATACAGATTATCTGATCATGAAAGAATCAGACATCTACGGAATCGCATAAAATCAAAATTTAGAACTATTTAAACAAGACATAATATCATGGCAAAAGATATCTTTTTTGATACCGAAGCAAGAGACGCACTAAAAAGAGGCGTTGACGTACTTGCTAACGCTGTAAAAGTAACGCTTGGACCTAAAGGAAGAAATGTAATCCTTGACAAGAAATTTGGAGCTCCATCTGTAACCAAGGATGGTGTTTCAGTGGCCAAGGAAATCGAGTTGGAAGATCCAACTGAAAACATGGGAGCTCAGCTTCTAAAAGAAGTAGCCTCTAAAACTGCTGATGACGCTGGCGATGGAACTACTACTGCTACTGTATTGGCTCAGGCTATTTTCAACCACGGAATCAAAAACGTTGCTGCGGGTGCGAATCCAATGGACGTTAGAAGAGGTGTTGACAAAGCGGTTGCTGCTGTTGTAGCTAACCTAAGCGAGCAGTCTAAGCCTATCTCGACTAGCGAAGAAATCGCTCAGGTAGCTACTGTATCTGCTAACAATGACGTGGAAGTAGGCTCAATGATCGCAAATGCCATGGACAAAGTTGGCAAAGACGGTGTGATCACAGTAGAAGAAGCAAAAGGAACAGAAACTGATGTTAAAACTGTAGAAGGAATGCAGTTTGACAGAGGATACCTTTCTCCATACTTTGTGACTAACACTGAAAAAATGGAAGCCGAAATGGAAAGTCCTTATGTTTTGATCTACGACAAGAAGATCTCTAACATGAAGGAATTGCTTCCAGTACTTGAAGCTACTGCGCAAACTGGTAAGCCGCTTTTGATCATCGCTGAAGATGTAGAAGGTGAAGCGCTTGCTACTTTGGTAGTAAACAAAATCAGAGGTTCTCTGAAAATTGCAGCTGTAAAAGCTCCAGGTTTTGGTGACAGAAGAAAAGCTATGCTTGAGGATATTGCGATCCTGACTGGCGGTACTGTTATTTCTGAAGAAAGAGGCTACAAGCTAGAGAACGCTACAATTGACTACTTGGGTACTGCTGAGAAAATCAATATCGACAAAGACAACACTACTATCGTAAATGGTGCTGGAACAAGTGAAGATATCGAAGCTCGCGTGAACCAAATCAAGCAGCAAATCGAAAACACATCTTCAGATTATGATAAAGAAAAACTACAGGAAAGACTTGCTAAACTTTCAGGTGGTGTAGCTATCCTATACATCGGTGCTGCCACTGAGGTAGAAATGAAGGAAAAGAAAGACTTGGTTGATGATGCATTGCACGCAACAAGAGCTGCTGTACAAGAAGGTATTGTAGCTGGTGGCGGTGTAGCTTTGATCAGAGCGGCTTCTGCTCTTGACAAGGTTGATGCTATCAATCTTGACCAGAAAACGGGCGTTTCTATTGTAAGAGCTGCTATCGAGGCACCTTTGAGAACTATCGTTGAAAACGCTGGTGGCGAAGCTTCAGTTGTTGTAAACGCTATCAAAGGTGGAAAAGATGATTACGGATACAATGCTGGTACAGATGAGTATGTAAACATGTTTAAGGCAGGTATCATTGATCCAACTAAAGTAACCAGACTTGCTTTGGAGAACGCTGCATCAATTGCCGGTCTGTTGTTGACTACAGAGGCAGTTGTTGCTGATCAGCCAGAAGCTGAAATGCCTCCAATGCCAGGTGGTGGTGGAATGCCAGGCGGAATGGGTGGAATGATGTAATTCACACATTACCATATATATCAAAGCCTCAGCTCTTGCTGGGGCTTTTTTTGTGTCCAAATGTGTATTAAAATCAAACACCTCATTGCCCATTAATCTACATCATACCCCATTACTAAAACCTATACCACTCACATTCAACTAGTTGTGAGTTCGGCATGATTATTAGCCCTACTCTTTCTAAATTGTTTGAAATATGCTGATTCACAGACTGAAAATATCGATAAGGGTGATGCTCCGTCAAAAGGTCTTTTCTCTTTTGAACATAGGAGGACTAGCAATTGGCACTGCAGGTTTTTTATTGATCTATTCATACATCACCACCGAATTATCATTTGATCAGTATCATGCCAACAAGGACCGTATGTATCGTGTCAACATGACCAATATATGGATTGAAAACAATGATGTATTTGGCTCCACAGGACCAGCACCTGCGATTGCCATCAAGCATGATGTCCCTGAAATAGATAAGATTGCCAGAGTTAGACAGCAGTATTTTGGTAGTCAAATTGTGTCTATTAAGACACCTACGGGAGAGTACAAGCAATATGATGAGGATTGGATATTATCTGCCGATCCTGACTTTCTAGGCATCTTTACCTTCCCTTTAAAAGAAGGAAATCAAACCACTGCACTCAGTAATCCCAATTCTGTTGTATTGACGGAAGAATATGCCAATAAGTATTTTGGCAATCAATCTGCACTGGGACAGTTTATTGAAATAGGTAGGAATGAAGACAAAAGATCCTTTCAGGTAACTGGAGTTTTGCAAGATATCCCCACTAACTCCCATTTTGATTTTGATATTCTGCTGTCAATGAACAGCTTTCGAGATATCGAAGAGCGCAGCAATAGTTGGTACTGGACCACCTTCGTTACCTATCTCACACTCAAGGATGCAACGCTAAAGGAAAATGTAGCAGACAAGATTTTCAATTTACCTACCAAATACATTGGATCGGATAGAGCGCAGGAAAAGAACTGGCATCTCTACTTGCAAAAAGTAAGTGACATCCATCTCTATTCTGCAAACATTCCTAATCGGCTTGGGACTGTAGGCAGCATCAACAACGTCTTGATATTCTCAACCGTTGCTTTCCTGATACTTCTACTTTCATGTGTCAATTTCATGAACTTATCCACGGCACGGTTTTCTGAGCGCGCAAAAGAAGTGGGTATTCTAAAAGTGATGGGCTCATCCAGAAAATCAATTGGCACACAATTCCTAGCCGAATCAATGCTTTACAGTTTTGTGTCGGTATTCATTGGATTCGGAATGGCTGAAATTTCAATTAACTGGTTCAGCGAATTAGCTGGTTCAAGCCTGTCCATCAACTTAATCAACGATCCCAAACTATGGTTAATACTCATTGGCCTGATTCTGGCCATTGGGTTGATAGCAGGAAGCTATCCCTCCTGGTTCCTTTCGAAATTCAATTTGACTGACGCACTTCAAACGAAAAAAAACAATGGGTTGTCAGGAAATCTAAGAAGTGGGTTAATCGTCTTCCAATTTGCTATTTCTGCTGCGCTGATTTCCGGTTCATTCATCATAAAATCACAGCTTGAATACCTTCAAAATCGTTCTCTTGGATTTGATGATGAACACGTGATGATCATACCACACATGGAATGGAGTGATGACGATGGTAAGTTATTCAAGGATCAGCTGGATAATTCTGGCATATTTGAATCCACTGCCATCACCAATTCAGCACCACCCAATATTTGGAACCAGGACTCATTTATTCCTCGCAACTCTGATGTTCATTCCAATGTGGCCATCTCCACCATAAAGGCAGATCCTCACTTCATAGAAACGCTAAAACTACCATTGATTGCGGGTCGCAATTTTTTCGAATCAGGAGAGGGAGATCGTCAAAAGATCATTGTCAATAAAAAATGTGCGGTATTATGTGGCTGGATCTCAGCCGCGGATGACCCTACCGCAGCTTTGGGTAGTCAACTAGGTGTACCGGGCAATGATAGTATTGTTTTTGAAGTGGTTGGAGTGCTCGATGATTTCAATTTTTGGTCACTTGATTTACCAGTAGAGGCAATGGCAATTTTCACACAGAACAGCGAGGTATATGGAAACAACTATTACCTACTTGGAAGGTTGTCAGCCGCTTCTCAAAACGAGTATGAAGAAGCGATATCCTCAGTGCAAAGCCAGTGGAATGAAATTTACGGATCATTACCTTTTGATTATCAATTTATGGATGATCAATTTGATCTTGCTTTCAGCGCACAACGCAAATTCGGTCAGGTGATCAACGTTTTCACACTACTGGCACTGTTCATCGCATCTCTTGGCCTGATTGGCTTGATTAGCTTTGCGACTGAGCAGCGTACCAAAGAATTTGGAGTTAGGAAAGTACTAGGTGCCTCAGAAGGAAGTTTGGTTGCATTGATCACTAAAGATTTTCTGAAATTATTGGGCGTTGGCACATTACTTGGCATGTTGATCAGTTGGTCATACAGTGGAAATTGGCTCAATAACTTCACGTATACAATTAATATCTCGCCATGGATTTGGGTGGTGACCGTTGTTGCCATGACCTCACTGGTGATTCTCCTCTCTATTGCCATTGTTCGGCGCAATGCCCGAAAAAACCCTAGTGAGATTTTAAAGTATGATTAGGGTTAAGAAAACCTGCGAAAGACTGCTTTGACTTCTGGTTTATAGCTTCGCCCCACAGGAATGGATTGATCTCCTACAAAAATATAATCATTGTCCATTCCACTAACCGCGTTGAGGTTGACCACAAATGATCTGTGCACACGCACAAACTTATTGTTACCAATCTGTCTATTGAAACTATTGAGATTACCAGCAATGAGAAATTCTTTTTGTTTGGTCATCACTTTGCAATAGCTGCCATCTGCCTCCAGGTAAGTAATATCATCAACACGAACCTTCTCATACCGATTACCTGACTTCAGAAAAACTGGTAAATCGCCCTGATGATTATTGGAACGTTCATTTTCAATGAGCTGTTGGGAGTGCTTATTAAAGGCCAACTCGATAGCAATTTTCACATCTTTCTCGTCGAATGGTTTCGTTAAAAATGTACTTGGATTGGTCATCAACGCTTCATCAACCGTTTCATTATCGGAGTTTGCAGAAAGATAGATGATGGGTTTTTCACCATTGAGACCTTTGACAAAATCTATTCCTGTCTCCTCACCCTTGAGCTTGATATCGACAAGTAGGACATCAGGGGTGTATTCCTCAAACAGTTCCCTGGCCTTCTCCGCCGAATTAGCAATCCCAACTACTGTCATCCCATTTTCAGTTAGTTGTTCCGACAAATCCTGAGCAGTTAAAGGATTGTCTTCTACTATCAATACCTCTATCGACATTTGCCAAAACTAGGCATTCTTATAACAATCCAAACACAACCCATTAAATCTTGTAGTCGAAAAACAAAATGAAGAATCAAAAAGAACTGTTTGTGCCCGTCAAATGGCATTTAATGATCACTATAGACTAAAAGAAATTTCACTAGTAAATCCATCCTGATGACTTACTGAAAACTCACCATCGTCATAGCTTTTCAGAATACTGCGTATAATCGTCCAACCAAAACCAAATTCAAATTTTTCAGCCCCTGGTCCATTGTCTGACACATTCAGGCAAACTTGATTCTCTACCACCTTCACAGAAACACTAATTTCGCAACCGGCAGGATCACAACCATACTTCATGGTATTGATCAGCAACTCATTAAGAATGAGTCCAATTGACGCCAATATTTCGTAGCTAATCTCGATGTTATCAACATCACAACTAACCGAAATCTGATCGTTTTTTTGGGCAGTTTCAATCACACTGTCCACCAAAACTTCTACATATTCTTTCAGGTCAGCCTTTCCAAGGTTGTCATGTTGATAAAGCAACTCATGCACAAGACCAATCGACTTTACTCTCCCCCGTGTGATGTCTATGACCGAAACCTCATCTTTATTTCCAGAACGTCTCCGTTGAAGATTGAGCATACTGCTGATCATTTGTAGGTTGTTCTTGACACGATGATGGATTTCCTTTAAAAGCAGCTCGTTGCTTTTATTTTGAGAAGAAATTATGGCATTCAATCGTTTTGATTCAATATGCTTCGATCTCAAAAGGAGCACGAATGCTAACAATATTGCTACTGACAATGACATGAAGAGCAAAGCTTGATTTCTTCCCTCCACCTGAACAGCCATCATTGACTTTTCTAAGTTCAATTGTGCTATTTCTGCTATCTGCTTGTCCTGCTGATACTTCATACGATACTCCAGGTTGCTTCGGGCCAACCTCGCATCCTCAATTTTCAGGAGCTTTTCATGATAACTTTCAAAATACGGGAGGGCAAGATCATGAAACCCCTTCCTCTTACTTATTTCGTAAAGTTGTTTTTCGGCGTTCATCAAATGTGTAAACGAACCAATATCAGTTGCAACTTCATGCGCTATTTTACCCCAAAATTCAGCCCGATCAAACTCGTCAGATGATAGGTATACCTTGGAAAGAGTTAGCGCATATCTACTTACATCCATTTTATGTCCGAGTGTATCTGATAGCTGGAACACCATCAGATAATAGTAAATGGCAGAATCAATTTGCTTTAGTTTCTCATGAACCTCTGCTAAATGTTGTATTGAAGATGCTAATTGTGGATGAATCCTACTTCGAATGCATAGGCTTACAGCCGATAAGAGGAGTGATTGGGCGTTCTGATAATCATCCACGTCCGTCAGATACTTACCCAGCTTCATGCTCTCTTTAGCAGCACGAGCAGTTTCATCATGATTTTTAAAAATCTCTAATGCCAATCTGCTACTTGTAATAGCATCTGCCATCTGGCCTAATGTGGCGTACAAACCGGACAAAACCGAACGTCTAACCCCAACTTCCAAACTCCCACTGACCGACTGAGCAATCTCATTGTGCAAATCTGGGATAATTTCATTGAGAATAATCGAATCAGCATACACATTAGATTTCTGAATCGTCAAACCAGTAGAGTTAACCGCACCAAGCATTTCCGGAGATCTACTGAGCTTTATTCCCTCAATAAAATGATGATTGGATAGTTCAAAGTCTCCTCGAACACTTAGCACCAATCCTAACTGCGAATGCGCATAGGCCTTACGTTCAAACAACGTGTCACCAAGTTTCGACAAGCCATTTGTAAGCGACACAACAGCATCATCAAGTTCCGCCAGGTAAAAACTAGTCATTCCCAAATGAATATCAACAAGCGCAACACCTACTGTATCATATTGATTCTTAAATAGTTGAGATGCAATCTGGTAATGTTCTTTGGCTACATCATAATAAGAATGTCTCCAGTGGCAAAAACCCATTCCTCGATTAGCCTCAGCGACTCCCCAATCATAGCCAATTGCTTTACTTAGGATCAACGCAGACTGTAGTAGGTCAAGAGACTTTTGATAATTGAATTCTATCTGATCAAATCCAACGGTAATTAAACTGTCGATTTGCACACGTGACACTACTGGTTTTACTTGTGCCAATGAGGACAAGCATAGCATAACCAGTATGTAAAACGTGATATAACCCTTCAAAATTCAATTTTACTTTAAGTGGCATTTAAAATTAATAGACCTAAAGAAAGTGAACCCCAATTCTGGGGTTCACATAGTTGCGGCGGAAATTATTGCTTTATAAACCTCGCACTGAAGTGTTTTTGATCATCAATGACCTTGATCAGATATACGCCATGATTCAAATTGGATACATCAATTCTTTTTTGATCCAACTTTCCAGACAAATACAACTTGCCTGAAACATCTAGAACCTGATAAGTGGATTTACGCGATACGCCATCTAGTACATTGATAAACTGCATCGTCGGATTAGGGTGAATATTGAGTAAGATATTATCAACACCTGCAAGATCCTGTTCTGAGTCATCGTCTGATGGGTCGTTTTCAATGGCTATTTCGAATGTCTTGGTCATTGCATGACCAGCTTCATCGCTTACCGTAACTTCCACAGAAACTGTTCTTTCCCGCTCATAGTTGAACAGCCTGGTGCTGACTAAGGCTCCAGCTAATATTGTGAAGTTCTCATCACTGGTTACAGAAATGGTATAGCTATCATCTTCATCTTCATCTTCAATGATGACAGTGCCGACTTCCGTTCCTGAGTCAAGGTTCTCTTGTATCAACATATTGCTTAATGATACATCGGTAATTACCTCATTTACATCTGTAACAAGTATGGTCAATATTTCAACAATACTCCCTTCAGCAGATACTCCTTCTACTCTAACAGAGAGGCTATCACTTTCCTCGTAATTGAAGCTTTCAAGACTATTCAATTGATCACCTACTATCTCAAATGAAGCATTATTTATGTCTCCCTCTCCAGCTACCAAAGAATAGGTCATTCCGGATACCGTGCTCGTCAACGTACCAATGTTGGTTGCACCTGCATTTTCATCTACCCTGTTGTTTGAAAGTTCAAATCCTTCATCGACATTAAGAACCCTGACAATAAAGCGACGTACTTCACTATTAAATCCTGAATTATCAATGGCTACAACATGAACCTCATAGATCGAATCAGTTTCATAGTCAAAAATAGTATTCGTGATTAAACTACTGTCTTGAATTGAGAACTTGTTATTATCATTGAACTCATTGTTGTTGAACTCAAAATAATAACTATCGCCAGCATCTTCATCCATAGCGGATAAAGTACCCACAACTGTTCCAAATTCTTCATTTTCATTTACTTCAGCATTGCTCAATACTAAATTTCTTGGAGCTTCGTTTACATCGCTCACAGCAATTGTGAGTACAGAGTCAGCATTATTTTCAAGTGAATCCGAAAGTCGCACCCTGATGGTGACTTGTGAAGCTTGTTCATAGTTCAATGAATCTACAGTACTTAACCAGTTGGATCCTTGGTCAAATGAAAAGTAATCATTGTAGTCATCACCCTCTCCTTCTACGAGACTGTATGAAATATTATCATATTCAGGATCAAATCCATATGTATAAAATCCATCTCCAATCAAATTTTCCTGAACTTGAGCTGTGGCACTCAGGGACTCGATTCTTGGCGCTTCATTGACATCCAACACCTCAATACTGATATTCCGAGTGTAAGTTTCGGAGCTATTCACCTTGCTTGCAATAAGCATGACAACCTGATTAGTTGGTTGGACTCCTTCCTTATCAAATACTTTCTTGACTCTTAATTGCTGATCATTATCAACTTCAAACTCATTTGCCCAGAAGTCATCAACGGTAATCACATATTCATCTCCATAGTCCTCATCTACCACTGCTATTTTTCCCAATGAAGTCCCTACTGCCAGGTTCTCAAACATTTCAATTTTTGATGTATCTATTCTGACTCCATCCAATGTCCAGCCTGAAATCGATTCTGATTCATCTAACACTCGGAACACTAAAGGCACCTCTATACTGATGTCTGACAATGAATCTGACACCTTCACTCTGATATTATAGATAGAGTCCTCCTCAAAATTGAAAACTCCTGCATTTCTGGTAAGGTTGTAACCATCAATGGTGAATTCATCATTATCATCATCCCCATCTCCCACTACCAATTGGAACCCATATTTATGTGGAATTGCCCCTTTATCCGCGTCAAGAGCTACCAGCGAAATATAGTCGACATCATTCTCTCCAATAGCATCTTTTGTGCCGGCACGATGATCTTTGGCATAAATCTCACTTGGTCCTTCTGGAACATTCTCTATATGAATATCAAATGACTTAGTTCTAGCATAACCTCGTCCATCATCATATTTGATGCTCACCAATCTCTTGTAGCCTGAATTTAACAAACCCTCGAAATCTTCTTCTTTATTCGATTTCAAAGTGTCTCCATCCAAATAAAAATAGATCGAATCAGTAGTAGAAGTAAGGCTCAACGAATAGATTTCATTGAAATCCTCATCTTCAATTTGGACAATTCCAATTACCGTCCCAACTGGCGAATTTTCCTTAATAGTATCGTTTGAAAGTGTTACATCATCAGAGATAGGGTGTTCATTCAAATCCCTCACAACAATTTGTCGCATACTTTCAACTCCAGCATAGGCATCTTGTGAATCATCTACCAATATTCGAATATGTAATAGAGAATCTTCCTCAAAATTGGGATTAAACGTGTTGTTACGTCTTAGTTGATTTCCTGAGACATGAAACTTATCATTATCATCGCTTCCAGTACCATCCACCAAAGTATATGTAACACTTTTTTGAAATGCACTACCGTCAGGATCCTCTACCTCCAAATTTGAAATAACCAGTGATGAAAGATTTTCATCGATTGTATCAGTTTCAAGCATAACTCCTCCAGGAGATTCATTCACATTATTCAACCTCACGCTGAGTGTTTCGGACCTGCTCAACCCATCTTTGTCAGTAACCTGAACCTCGATTGTCAAAAAAATGGAGGTTCCTCCTAAACTAAAATCTTCATAATTAAGCGTTTGATTAACCCTAATTGAATCTCCGTCAACAAAAAACAAACTATCCAATGGATAAGAAGAGTTCTTCACTAATTGATAGGTGAATGACTCATTTAAATCTTCGTCCGAAGTAGACAATGCAAATGCCGCCTTACCAGCAGCATTCATCTCGCTTAGGGGAATCGTCACCGCGCTTATATCTGTAGGATGCTCCGGAATGTCATTGACACCAATCTCGAAAGATCGACTAATTGTCCCTCCAAATGAATCATAAGCGCGAATCCTAAGATCGATTGTACTGTCCATTTCAAAGTTGGTCGCTCCTATAATAAATAAGGAATCTTGCTCCAATTCAACAGTACCGGAACCTACCTCCAAACTGAATGTCAGATCACCTTCAAAATCAATTAAGCCATGAAAACCCAGCGAATCCTCATCCCAGCCCTTTTCATCTATTTTGAAATCTTCAGGCCCTTCATTGATTGTCACATATTTAAATGATTTAGAATTACTCCCTGGTATAAAAACAATGGTATCTGCATTGTCGGAAATATCAAAGTTCGCTACGTGTGCGCTATACGAATTCAATAGCGATATGTCTTTTGAATACAGTTCCAGGATGTTATTGGTGTTATACCCAATAAAGAAATCTCCCTTCCCTTCAAAGCTATAGTAAGAATTTGCGGTTTCATTAGAGTATTGAAGCTCAAGATCAAAATCATACTCTTGCAAGTACTTAAAGGATCCGCTAGTATACTCTACATAATTTAACATGCTTACACCAGATGAATTCACCTCCATCGCCAGAGGCTCATGGTCTCCGAATGTAAAATCATCCGCATTGGTTGCTACAACTGTGCCGTCAGCGTTCAACTTGATGAGTGCGCTTTCGGAGAAGTAGTAAACATCATCAAGATACACATCCATCTCAGCTATTACATCCGTCTGTTTGGTCCAATCAACCACACCAGCTGTTGTTACCTTGGTAACAAATCCATCATCATCTCCAGTTGCCTTCAATACCAGTCCATCTACAACTGTACTGTCTTCAAAATTTCCGGCAATAATGATATCCTCATCCGAATCAAGCTCTAAGAAATAATCGTCAAGGTTCCAAAATTCCTGCTTCCAGGAAATTGTGCCGTTTGTTTCAAGCTTAGCCATGAAGTAATTATCAACATTATCCGTATAGTTGAATACTGGGATTGATCCGTCAAATTGAAATTGCCTATCATAACTACCGAAAATATAGATATCACCAGATTCCAAAACCTCAAGTTTGAGCCCTCTCTGATTGCCAGACTGACCAAATCTTTTAATCCAATCTAACGAACCATCAGCACTAAAACAGCCAACAAGAATATCGTCATCTCCTCCACTTTCGTAAGGCTGATCATCGAATTCAACCTGTCCGGACAATTGTCCTACAACATAAGTCTTATTATCCGGTCCTAAATCTACATCTGCCCAGAAATAATTACCTCCTTTGGACTGAAAGAATAGGCCAAATTCGTCTGTATGAATATCAGAGAATGATGCCACAAACGCATCTTGCCCAAATCCATCATCCCCTGACACCTCGCTATCATCACTACCAAATGTTAGGGATCCATCTGTAAAGTGTCCAGAAATGATCAATTCATCATCAGGGCCCAAAACCATTTCTTTTGAGGTTACATGAGCACCTAAAATTGATTGGAAAGTACCAAAAGTACCATCATGGTGATAACTGCGGATATAACTCGCCTTAGTCTCCTGCTCATAACCAAACAGATACACACTATCACTGGTCGTCACAAGGTTTTGAAAAACCAAACTCTCATTTGCGTCTGCTATGGATCTTGAATATGAATAAGTACCGTCAGGTGTATACTTCGCATAATATGAAGCGAATCCTTCGCCAGGAGAGCCAAGTGAATTACCATCAAAGGAAATTACACCCTTGAAAGCTCCACTTACGTAAACATTCCCAGTCTCATCAAATGCAACATCTCCAGCCGCCGTTAAACTTGAAATCCCGTGGTGAAATGATTCACCCCATAACAATTCGCCATCTTCATTTAGCACCAGTAAGGCTGCAGAATATTTTCCAGAGCTATTGGTCACCGTTACACCGTTTTGTGTAAGACTTGTAGGTGACATGGTAACACTCAATGCAATATGACTTTCATTCACGGCAATATCTCTGAACAATAAAGAATAAGAGGTATTGCTTAGTGCAAGAGGTTTTGACCAGAGAAATTCTCCATCATAGCCATATTTCGCTATAATAAGTGCTGATGAATACGCATCGCGCCCTGCTACTATGATACCGTCATCCAAGAGTTTAAAGCCCTGAATCGATGGTTTAAAATAAATTGAACTTGTTTGAAGACTTGAGGGCAACACTGACCACATCTCCTCTCCAAGGCTATCAAGCTTATTCAATTTTCCATTATGCAGGTGATAAATGTTGGCTGAATCAATCTGCAACTTGGGGAATATCCCAGGGCGAGAGTACTGCAAGTTCTTTTCTGTATCATAGACAACCAAAACATCTTCCTGAGTGTACGTACTGTCTCCAAACGACACTTCATCATCGATATAAACACTCGTGTAAATATTCCCAAAACTATCAACGGCTACACCGTGCAATAGCTCTTCTCCAGCAATAAATTCACCTAAATCGGACGCTGTGCCGTCATGCAGGTCGTAGTTGTCGCTTACACGGATGATAATCGTAGTATCAATCTCAAATAAGTCGTCATTGTTCACATGGACACGAATTGATAGCGAATCTTCCGTTTCAGCATCAAATTGGTCATTCGTGTAAAGTTTATCTCCTGTTATCGAAAATCGATCATTATCTGAATCGCCTTCCCCATCTACCAATGAAAAAGTGAAAGAATTGACATCATCTTCATCTTCGGGTAGCAATTGGCCTACCTCTGTACCTTTGTTAAAAGACTCATTTAGGAACTTCTCACTTAGTATGATATTAGTCGGAGATTCCGCAATGTCAACCACCTTAATCACAAAGTCCTCTTCATAGACATGTCCCCCTGAATCATATACTTCAACGGTTATATTTCCATTAAAGCTCTCATGATTTAATTCTTGAAGGGTATATAATTTACCATCATTAAATAAATCAAAATAAGTAGTTGAACCAAAGGCTAGCTTAAAATGAGAAACATCATTATCAGCATCTGTTGCGATAAATGTACCTACCAACGTTCCTGTAGGTTTATTCTCACTAATTGTATCATAGTCAAGTGATAGATTGGAAGGTGAAGAACCAACATCTGCCCCAACTAAAGCAAGTTCATTGGCATAAAAATCCGTTACTGTGCCATTTGTTGTCATGTAAAAACTCATGAAAATAGAGTCACCTGAATTTGCATCATAAGGAATGTCGAGTGAGAAATCAGTGTACACTGACTTATCAGAGGTAATCCAAAGGGTATCGGTATTGGCATCTGTCTGAGAGCCATAACCACCACTCGAAACGATAATGAAGGCCGTATCAGCAACAGATCCATTCATCTTGTACTTCCCTTCAAAAGCAGTTGGAGAACTCCCACAATATATGGTGGTTGCCACATCTGCAAAACCTTGATATAAACCAGATCTGGAGTGTAGTCGCAATCCATTAATATAACTCACGTTGACTTCTGTTCCTAAAAGTTGAGCAAACGCTAAGCTGGTGTAGGGTTTCCAGCCCAATGGTGTGGTATATTTAATAAGCCCATCAAAATCACCTAATCCAAGGACTCCATAATTGGGTATAGAATGTACGGAATATTCGGAAGACCCAAAATCGTGCAAGAAACATTCTCCTGGTGAAAATTTTGAAGTCGCGGTAATATTAAGAAAAAATGGATTATCATCAGGATCGTCTGAAACTATGGAAAGTGTCACACCATAGGTTGATAGCATTTCCGGCTTAAATTTTAAACCAAAAACTACAGTATCATCAGGGGCCAAAACCGATCCTGACAAATCTGTATCCAAGATGAATTCATCATATAAACCTGAAAGCGTAATGGCATTAGTTGCAGCCAGCGTAAGATCAGTCGTTCCTGTATTGGTGATAATAAAGTAATTTGATGCAGAGTCTCCAATAATTACATCATTATAGTCAAAGCTATCTCCAGATGTGAACGCAGCGCCACCATTGGATACACTTATAGACGGGTTGGCATTGAGGGTGCATAAAGAAAAAAGGAGCACATTACAAAGCAAAATTTTAAGGTGTAATTGTTTAGTCATTCTGATTCAGGATTTAGTAATTATCAACACCTTAAACTAACACCACAGGGTAATCGTAACCAGTTTTTCTTTGTAAACAACAGTTATACTTTGTGAACGACAAGTTATGAGCTACAAATTATGACACTGTTGTAAATGAAATCTGCTTTAACAAATAACTCTTTTAAGATTCTTACCGAACGAAAAACTCCACTTTGACAAACATTCCCTTGTCAGAATTGCGCGTCACTGAACCATCAAAACTATCAACCAGACTATCTATAATACTCCAGCCAAACCCTTTCTTCATATCCTTGACTCCTGGGCCATTGTCCTGACAGGTCAATATGCACTTTCCGCCTGCCGAATTCATTGAAACGAAGAGCACCGGGTTTTCCACCTGAGGAAATGCATATTTCACACTATTTGTGATCAACTCGTTCAAGATCAATCCAACAGAAATCATCAGATCCAGTTCCACTGTTTCCACTTTGAATTGGTACTCGACTTGTGGTCTCTTATGGGTCTGTGTACTGATCACCAAATCTATCAGACGCGGCACATAGGACTTTATTTCCACAGAGTGGTAATTATCATTCTGATAAAGGTGTTCGTGTATCAATCCAATGGTATGAATGCGATTTTGTGTCAGTTGCAAAATTTCCGCAGGATCACGATCATCCAGTCTTCTAGCCTGCATACTCAAGATACTCGAAACCATCTGGAGGTTATTCTTGACCCTATGGTGAATTTCTCTGAGTAGCATTTCGTTTTGGTCACTTCTATGCGTGATTTCCTTGTTTAATTGATGTATCCGCTTGTTTCTAGTCACTACCTTGACCAGCAGGATTAAGACAATCATAAAACCGATCAGAATCACTAGAATATAGTCTCTTTGCACACGTTCCTTTTCTGAGATATTCTTATTTTCTCTAGACAATCGATCTATTTCCATGGCCTTTACGTTCAATTCCATTTTTGCCTTGTATTCCTCACTTTCGCGATAAACTTCAGCTTCCATTTCAGCAATAATGATAGCTGTATACTGTTGGAAATAAGTCAATGCTTTTACATGATCACCTAGGGCCTCCTGTATGTCGTAAAGAACTTTCAAGGCTTGCTTTCTCTGGAGGAATGAACCCAGCTCTTCAGCAAGTTCTAATGCCTTAACACCATATGTATTGGAAACATTCACCTTACCTAATAATAGGTTCGTCTCAGCTATCAATGCAAAGAATCGAGACTTACTTGCCCTATGTCCAATCGAATCCGCAAACACTATTCCTTGTTCATAGAGAGCCAACGCTTGCAGTGGTCTTGACTGTTCTCGTTCAATATTGGCCAACTTGTAAATCAACGAACCAAAAGGAGCCAGCATTCTTTCCGCTAAAAGGCCATCCCAGCATTGCTCATAATAATATTTGGCTGAGTCAAGTTGCCCTAACTGCATAAAACCATCTCCAATGTCGATAAGCTCTAACAGGTATCGTGAATTAATACCGATTTGCTGGAACATGGCTGAAGATCTATGAAAGTAACTAAATGCACTATCATACTCCTCAATCAACTGATAGAGTGCTCCAACCTCGGAAATTGCCATTGCCAACCGAAAGGTGTCCGTTAATTGCTCAAGCTCTCTAATCTTTGACATTTTATCCTTCATTATACTTCCCACCACAAATTCATTGCTATGAATGTCCGTATTGAGATGTGCTGAATTCGCCTGATCTATCAGCGAAGAGTAACGCACTTCATATCTCAATCCATCCACAATCAACCTGATCGCTTCTTCAAAGTTCCCGATTGCACGATTCACCAGCCCCAGATTATTCATGACCCGTGAAATATTGGACGAGTCTGCAATAGATTCAAAATAATCCAGGGATTCACCCAATAATACAAGGGCCGTGTCATAATCAGATGTATAGTAATAGGTCAACCCAAACGTGTTCAATGATTCTGCTAATAATTTGGAAGCTGAGAGTTTTCTGAAAATATCAATGGCCTGAACCAATGCAATTCGTGAATTTGGATAATCTGCATGAAACCAATGCGTCATGCCGATCCGTTGGTACGCTTTCGCAATGCCAAGGTGATAATCCAAATCCTCAGCTAGCTGCAGAGATCGATTAGCAAACTCGAGGCATTTGTAATAATCCAAACTGGTATACCAGGCTGAAAATTCGTAGAGAATATCAACTTGCTGCAATGGATCATTCGTTTGTTGCAAGACATTCTCAAGACTATCTAGCGTTGATTTGGCACTCAATGTCATTGAACCAATGACCAACACAATAACCAATGTTAGTGAAAATAGCCTTTGCATAATATGGTATTTCCCGAGGTACAGTTCACAAAAATATCAAGCTTTCACGTCATACATTACCAAACAAGCGATGATCAATGTCACACTACCTGAATTTTGAAATGTCCGTGAAATTACTGAGATTATGTTCACATCAAACTAACATTTCAATGGATTCTATTTTTTACGTAATTCACCTCGTTTGTGCCATTTGGGTCATCTACGATGTAGTAGCCAACCAAAAAGGCATGAGCGGAGGAACCAAAGCAATCTGGGTCATCTGCGCCTTGTTATTCAGCATCATCACCGCCATTGTATACTACTTCATGAAGAAAAAATAGCCCTTTATCTTAAACTGAAGAAAAGCGACTATTAACGCATAGCCGCTTTTTTAATGACTATTCCTCAATTCCCAACTGCTCCTTTCTTACTTTCATACTATCCTTCATGATAGCTGTGGTATAGGATAAGGCCGGTTTCCATTCTTCCATTTGAGTGGTTATCCCTTCAGCTTTATCAAAATTTCCTGTGACCAGATACAAGTTGTAGCTCGACTGAAATAATGGTGCTGCCATCACTGGCTCAATTCTTCCATCCTTTTTGTCTTTATAGTTCCCCTCCTCTAATATTTGCAGATATTGAGCAGCGCACGATTCAATCTCTTTGGTCAGGGATTCATCAGGAAGTGACATGTTTTCTTCGATTGATTCCAGCGCCTTTTTTGCGCGACCTTTCAAGGCTTCAATATCACTAAAGTCAACTTTCTTAGAACTCTTAAGAAATGCCAGGCTCGCGGATACCGGCACCTTTACATTACTGCTGAATGACTCAGTCATGGCCGTTATTTCTTCGAGATGCTCAACAATACTCTCATTGGACTTTATTTTCAATAACCCCGATGGACTAATTTCTTCACTATTGTAACGCGCATTTTCAGGCATTACCAGTTTGGTACTATGCACCATTGAACCTGGGGTCTTATCCAGAGACCCCATGGGATACATCACTAGCTCACCATCAGCATACTTAAAGGTCAAAAGTATGGGGTATGAATAGAATACTCCAGCTATATAGCTGCTCGAATTGGGTAATTTTGAAAAATTGGTTGTAACACCCAGCCTCCATGGGGCCGCTTTAAATGCAACAACCACATCCGCACTACTTTCGTCCTCTACTTTTTCAAGAGGTAATTCAAAGCGAGTTTCAGCATAATTTTTCACCTTCTCTAATCCAGGAGGATCAGCATTGAACTCTATTTGTACTGAATAGTCAAACTGCTTAAACATTTTAGCTCGCTGTTCGAAATCAAAGGTCCTGCTAGCGCCTGACAATTCTGTGTCTTCGTATTGATCAAATGTAACGTAATAAGTCTGTGTACCTTCTTTTAGCTGATAGGGATTTGGCTTACTCATGGTCAACTCAACAGTTTCCCATACCACATTTTTCTGAGCACTTGAATCAAGGAAAATTCCAATTGTTAATATGGCAAGGAAACTTCGAAGACTTCTATTCTTTAATTTTTTCATTTTATGATATTTAAATCAATTGATATACTCTTTTCTTAATTCCTGAAAACTGCAGTACAAATCTCCACTGAAATCGACTGCACTTGATCAGCATTATCTATCGGTGATTTAGTAGCTATTACAAATTCTTGTGATCCACCTGGAGCGATGTTGGGATTTAATCTCATCGGTTGACCCCCAGATCCTGAAATTTCATTCAATACCGCATTATTACCATCCAACAAGGTGGCTTTTACATTGCCAGCATAAAGGGTCAATTCCGAATTATTGGTAATTGTGATATAGAGGCTTGGACTTGTGCCTGCCATCCTGACCTCCCCTTTTGCAACCAGTTTCTCATGTGCTTCCATTTCGCTTAGCACAAGTGACTTCTTGTCTTTAAGGGTAGGTTCATCTGGCAATAATTTAGAAAACTCATCCAGTTGTGCTATTGCACCCTTGTAATCCGCACATTTGCCCATTGGCCACAAGTACTTCTTTTCAAACCCCAGACTGAGTTTGGAAGAAAGATCCTTCTTCAATTTGTCAGCTGATTCTTTTTCTTTCAATGCTTTGAGCCCGATAAGCACTAGTCCATCAGCATCAGTATCGAGACTAAAACTAATGGGCTTGAACTTTGCCTCACTGATACCAATGGCAGCTAGTATCTCTGGCAAGTCCTCCTTAGTAGCATCTGGCATTTTCTTCTCCATCATAGCGAGTAATTGATCCGCCGTTGGCATGCCTCGCCCAGCAAATGGGCTATTTTCTTCAATTGAAACGGTGCTAATGACCGACTGACCTCCTTCTTCCCCAGTTTTTTTAAAAACAAAAAACTGATCATTGAATGTCCTAAAGGCACTAGACATGGCTGACTCTGGAAACAAGCCAGTAAATGTCTTTTCATCCATCAATTCCTTATCATCTGCAGATAACAGGGCATAAGCTTCTGAATATTTCTGTGAATTGATTTTGCCAATAAAGTCATTTACGCTCTCCTGAGCGAGGATTGGGCCGCTCAACCACAGCATAAATAAGAGTGAAACGATACTTCTAAGTTTGTGAGTCATGAGATAATTGTTTGATTTTCAACAATCTCCTCACAATGCACTTGATACCCTATGACAAGTTCATGAGCGACATGAATTTACCCATGAGCGTAAACATTTTTGCCTTGAACAACTAGTGTGTTAATATAACTTGGTAAACATCCGACCAACCTATTCGCTTCGTAGCATTTTCACCGGGTTTACCCTGGCGATTTTAATCGCCTGATAACTGACTGTGATAAAAACCAAAACTGTAGTAAGTAAACCCGCTCCTATGAAGCTCAAAGCACCGATATCAACGTGATAGGCAAAGTTTACCAACCATTCGCTCAAAGCGTAGTAAGCAAGTGGAACGCCAATCACAAAGGCCACCCCAATTAGGATCAAAAATTCTCTGGAGAACACCTGAATAATATGAAACAGTGAACCTCCCAGAACTTTGCGGATGCTCATCTCTTTGCTGCGTTGGTTCACCACATAAGTAGCCAAACCAAATAGCCCGGTACAAGACATCACGATGGCCAGGTAAGTGAAAATATCAAAAATACGTGCCGTATTCTGATCTGACTCATATTGTTGTTGAAGCTCCTCATCTAAAAATGAATAGACGAAAGTCTCTTCTGTAAAAGTCGCCCACTTGGCCTCTAAAGCCGCCAGGGTTGACTGCACGTTCGTTGAGTTTAATCGGACGACCAAATTACCTGTGATGTTGTCAGGTTGAATATTGAACATGACCATTGGTCCAATCTCGGAGTGTAACGAATAATAATTATAGTCCTCAACCACCCCAACAATTTTATAAGTTGGGCCATCTCCCTGACCATTGAATGCGCTTGTTTTAAACTTCATTCCAACACCAGATGCCACTCCCATGGCTCGAACAGCCGCTTCATTCACCACAATAGACAATGAGTCATCAAATGCTGGATCAAAGGTACGACCCTCGACCAATCTCATTTGCATAGCTGAAATGAACTCATCATCAACATTGCTGGTGTTGGTTCGAATGTCCGCAATATTCGGATCACTCACCTGAAATACATTACTGCCATGAAATTGTCCTGGCAAGATACTTGCCGCTCCAACTGAATTCACAGCAGACATGGATTTCAACTCGTTAATAAAGGCCTGATAATCAGTGTCCAGATTCTGCGCCTGCTTAATGATCAATAAATTATCCTTATTGAATCCAAGATTTTTATCCTGCAAATAGCTCATCTGTCGATCCGCAATTATGGAACCTGAAATCATCACAATGGATATCAGGAACTGAAATGTTATGAGTGAGTTTCTGAGCCAGACGCCATTACTGCTCGTTTTAAATGAGCCCTTTAAAACGCGGGTCGGCATCATAGATGAAATGGATATTGCAGGATACAATCCTGATATTATGCCAATCAAAACTACAAACACCAGTAGCAGCACTACTCCAAGCGGATCGATCAATGAGTTAAAATCTAATGAGGTACCTACAAGAAAGTTGAACCTTGGAATGAAAGCGTATAAAATACCTATTGAGATGACAGAAGAAAGCAGGCAAACGAAAACTGACTCAGTCAAAAACTGCCCGATAAGGTGTTTACGATATGAGCCCATGACCTTTCTAATCCCGACCTCCTTAGCTCTTTCAGTAGACCTTGCGATCGACAGGTTGATGAAATTGATAGAGCTAATCACCAGTATGATAATTGCAATGGCAGTCAACACATAGACATACGCAATATCGCTATTGGGTTCTACCTCCACATCTGTTTTTGACTTCAAGTGAATATCAGTTAGCGGTTGTAGGTAATACTCAAATGCATGGCCATTTAATTTCCAGTCAGCTCCAATGGTACTTGCTAGACTTGCATTTCCGTATGTATCCACGATACTTTCAAATTCTCCCTCAAGGACAGACGGATTTACGTTTTCTCTGAGCTTGATATAGGTATAAACCCAGGGGCTCATCCAATTGCTGCCAGAATTGCGGATGAATGGAAGTGCATCAACAGATCCCAAAAGATCAAAATGAATATGTGAATTATCAGGTAGGTCTTCAATAACGCCAGAAACCATCAACGAGCTATCTAATTGGATTGTTCTACCTACAACATCCGTTGCTCCAAAGTATCTCAAGGCCGTTGAGGCAGTCAACACCACATTTTGATCTCCGTAAAGTGCCGTTTTCGGATCTCCATGCAAAAAATCATAGGAGAACACATCAAAAAACACAGAATCCGCAAAAAGGAACCTGGTTTCAATAAATTTATTTTCACTTCCCTCCGGTCGAACGGTTATCTCGTTGTTGAAAAACAGTCGGTGAAGCCGGGTGGCTTGTTCCACAACTGGGTAGTTTTCCTTTAGCGTAGGCGCAAGTTCGAAAGCCGAAGTACCAAAATCTTTTGTTCGTCCGGGATAGACACGATGCAGCGCTGCTCTGTAAATTCGATCACTGTCTTTGAAGAACTTATCATAGGAAGTTTCGAATTGTACATACATGCCAATCATAATAACACTGGCTAACCCTACTGAAAGCCCTAGAATATTGATGAAAGCATATACTTTGTTTCTTTTGAGATTACGCCAAGAAATTTTGACGTGATTGATGGTCATCATTGTGTATGTAGTTTTTGTCCTTTTCTTTAATAAATGTGGTCTCAGATACCTTAGCACTTCATAAATCAAGACCCAGTTTCGTGACCACTCATTTCCCAAGTCCTCATTTAACTCCTCCAGGTCGCCAATTACCTCATCATGCCAGATAGGGTCACAGATCCACTCTATGAAAGTAACCACCCAATTGGGGAGTTTTTGTTGATCAGATAGCATCCAGCATCATCTTATCGAGTGACATCTTTTCCCACATCGACTGTCTCACCTTACTGATCTCCTTTACCAGACTATACCCTTTAGCTGTTAGTGTATACAAGCGCTTACTTCTTCCTCCTCGTTTGTTGCTGCTTCCACCCATCCTGGACTTCACTAAGCGCTCGTTCTCCAATCTGTAAAGAATGGTATGAATAGTTCCTAGTGAAATACCGCTTCCTGATTCCTCCTTTATTTGCTGCTTAACACCATATGCATACCCTTCCGGGTGTAACATCCCAATGCTCAGCAGTACCAACTCTTCCTGATTACTTAAATTCATAGTGTCAACCTATTTGTTTTGTACTCGAAAAACAAATAAAGGTTTCGGTTAGTAGATAAAATTGACGAATGGTTTGAAACTAAATGTTTTTTCAAACCAATTGACCTAATTTTCAATCAGAAAAAGTTTTTATGTTCAACCATTTAAAACTGGCGCTCAGACATTTCAATAAGCGATTGATGTTTTCGCTTATCAATCTTTTCAGTCTTGTTGTAGGCATTACTATATCATTTCTCGTTATCAACTATGTGGCTTTTGAAAATAGTTTCGATCTATTTCACAGTGATCATGATCGCACATACCGAGTCGAAAGTCAGTTTTACAAAGCAGGAGTCTTGACCGATGATTGGGGAAGCAGTTCATTTGGATATGGAAGTGCCATGAGAGATGAATTAAAGGGTATTGAGGCCATGACTCGTCTGGCTATACACAATACTGAGCAAGTGGTCTCGCTGGGCGATCGACATATACGTGAAAATACAATTGCCTACGCTGAAGCCAACTTTCTGGATGTTTTCAGCTTTAACGTGATTAAAGGGAATAAGTCCACGGCCCTATCAGATCCCAGCAGCGTGATGATCACAAAACGAATTGCTGAGAAGTTTTTTGGGACTACAGATGTAATAGGTAAAAGCCTGGAGTTTGGCACCACTCAAGAAACAAAGAGATATCAGATCTCAGCTGTATTGGACAACATACCCAGTAACTCTCATATCAAATTTGACTACTTCTTATCATTTGAGTCACTACCCGATTGGATGAGAAATTTCTGGTACTATCATGAGACTTACACTTATGTTAGACTGAGCCATGAAACTATGCCTGCATCCATCGAAAGTGCGTTTCCATCTCTCGCTGAAAAATATAAGACAGGAGAAGCCCTTAAAGATCTAAAATGGGCTATCCGATTGGTCCCCCTTGCCAGTATTCACCTCAATCCGCAAAAACAATATGAGCGGGAAGCCAAGGGAAGTCGATCTGTGACCCAAACGCTCCATTCGGTTGGCCTTATCATCTTGTTGATGTCATGGATCAATTACATCAATCTTACTTCTGCCAAATCACATGAACGATCTGCCGAAATTGCGTTCAGGAAGGTCAGTGGTGCCACCAGAGCATCAATTAATATTCAGTTTTTTATTGAATCCGGTTTGATGACAATATTTGCCTTGCTTTTAAGTGGTGTTGCAATTATTCTACTGCATCCAGTACTTAATCAGTTTCTGGAAATCGATATACCGGTCGTTTTCTTTCAAAATTCGGCTTGGTACTTACCTTGGTTAATGATCATTTTGACAGGTGCAAGCCTGACGGCCTTATACCCTGCCTTTACCATTGGCGCTTCACCGATTATTTCCATTTTGAAAGGAGACAAGCTTACCCTTAAAGGAGGATTATTACGTAGAGGGTTGGTCATTACACAATTTGCAGGTGCCTTTGCCTTGATTATTGCTACCACAATTGCTTACAAGCAATACCAATTCATGCAATCCAGATTCCTGGGTATCGAAATTGATCAACAAATGGCCATCAAATTACCTGTCAATACTGGTAGTCTCCCCGAAAAGCTGGAAGCCTTTAGAAAAGAACTTAAGCAACACAATGCCATTCAAAATGTATCGTTTGCCGGAGCAATACCCGGACGTGAGGTTGCCACTTTTGCCTCTAATAGGCGTAAGGATTCAAATGAAAACAAACTGTACGAAATGCTCGCTGTAGATGAAGAATACATTGATGCAATGGCATTACGCATGATTGCAGGCAGGAAGTATGATAAGTCATTTGGTGGTGATTCAAACAAGCTTATCGTAAATGAAGCTGCTTTGGGATTATTGGAGATAGAAAGCCCTCAGCAGGCCATTGGTCAGGAGGTAATGATTGAAACAAAAGAATACCCTTTTGAGATTGTAGGTGTCTTACAAAACTGGCATCAAAGAAGCCTTAACAATCCGTTTACACCTATCATGCTCATCAAAAATGGAAACGTACCCTGGATCAATCCAAGATACATTGTGCTCCAATTTAATGGTTCTGGCTACTCTGATATTGACCAATATGTCGCAAACATCTGGGCTGATGCTTTTCCTGCATCCAGCTTCGATCGACAATTCGTCCAAACGTTTTATCAACAGCAATACCAAATGAATGATCGAAATAACAAACTAATCGCTACTTTCACTGGGCTCGCCTTATTGATCGCATACCTCGGCCTTTGGGCCTTTACTTCATACATGACCATGAAAAGAATGAAAGAGGTAAGCATCCGAAAGGTCCTGGGCGCGGATAATTTTAACATTTCGGTCTTGTTCGGCAAAAGTGTAGTGACAGATTTGGCTATCGCCTTTGTAATTGCAACTCCACTGGTTTGGATAGGAATGAGTCAATGGCTGGACGATTTTGCGTTCAGAACCCAAATAGGTCTGCTGGATGTGCTAATACCGTCCATGATTTTGATTGCAATAGCACTTGCAACAGTGTTTTTCGAAAGTATCAAACCAGCTCAAAAGAATCCAGCAGAGGTGCTCAACAGTCAAGATTAGCCAAGCTCCTCAACCAAGGCCTCCCATTCTGTTGTCAGGTTGTCTACGAGATTTTTGACTTCTTCGTATGCCTTGTTGATTTCTTGAGATTTCTCGGGATCATTGAACACATCGGGACTTGCTAGCTGTTGCTCCAACTCCGATTCTTTCGCTTCAGCTTCTTCTATCTGTGCTTCTAATCCTTTTATTTTCTTTTCAAGTTGTGCCTGGGCATTATCCGTTTTAGGCTTGGTCTTCTCTTTTTTGACCTTCTTCTCAACAGTTACTTCCTGTTTTACTGTTTTCTTTTTTTGCTGCTGACTTTGCCACCACTCAAACTCCTCATAAGTGCCCGGATATTCCTTAAGTTGCTGATCCTCAATCCACCATATTTTGTTGGCTACCTGAGAAACAAAGTGGCGATCGTGGGATACCAGCAAAAAAGTACCTTCATATTGCTGTAATGCTTGAACTAAAATGCCTACAGACAGCATATCGAGATGGTTGGTTGGCTCATCGAGTAGTAAGAAATTTGCCTCTGAGATAAGGGTTTTCGCCAATGCCACACGAGACTTTTCACCCCCACTTAGCACCTTTATTTTTTTAAAAATCTCATCTCCCTGAAACAAGAAGCAGCCCAATACTCCACGAAGTTCCTGTTCGGTTTTGCCCGTGCCCTCCATTTTAAGCTCTTCAAGCAAGTCATTTTCAATTCCAAGAGATTCTAGCTGGTGCTGGGCATAAAATGAATTGATAACGTTATGCCCTGTTTCAACCTTACCTTGATGAGGTTCAGTACCGGCAATGATCCGTAATGCAGTTGATTTACCCTTACCATTCGCGCCTATAAGTGCTACTTTGTCCCCTCGCTCCAACCCTATGGTTGAATTTTTCAGAATGGATAAATCTCCATACGACTTACTGACGTTCTCAAGTCGTTTTACATGTCTTCCCGATTTTGTTTTGAAGTTGAACTTGAAATTTACTTGCATCGTGTCATCCACCACTGCATCTATTCGATCCATTTTCTCAATCTGCTTCAACTTGGATTGAGCCTGCTTAGCCTTTGTCGCCTTGGCCTTGAATCGTTCAATGAACCGTTCCGCTTCTCTTATTTTCTGTTGCTGATTTTCATATGCGTTTTGCTGCACTTCATTACGTAGTTCCTTTTCTTCCAGGTAATGATCATAATCTCCTGGGTAAGAATGCAGTTTTCCGCCAGAAACCTCCACTATCTTGTTTACCGTCCGGTTTAGAAAGGTGCGATCATGTGATACCACAATGTAGGCTCCCTCATAACTCTGCAAATATTCTTCTATCCACTTGATTGAAGGAAGATCCAGGTGGTTGGTAGGCTCATCGAGCATCAATAATGAAGGCTTCTCTAAAAGCAACTTTGCCAACATCACCCTCATTCTCCAACCACCACTAAACTCCCTGAGTGGGCGTTTTAAATCTGAAGTTGAAAAACCAATACCTTCCAATAATTCTTCAGCCTGAGACTGAATAGTATAACCCTCGACTGCTTCGAATCGCTCCTGCAACTTGGCCAATTTTTCGACCAATTCATCCCGATAATTAGTCTCCATTTCTTTGAGGATCAGGTCAATCTGATGCTGCAGATCATGTGCCTCCTTGAAGGCCATCATCGCGACCTCCAAAATAGGCTCGTCGGATTGATAAGACAACAAATCCTGATTGAGGAATCCGATAGTAGTGTCTTTGCTTCTGGAAATGTCTCCACCTGCAAATTGCACGTCACCTACCATCATTTTCAATAGTGTCGACTTACCGGTTCCATTCAACCCTACCAGCCCAATTTTATCTTTTGGTGTAATAAAAAGAGAGGCATCTTCATACAATACCCTGTCCCCAAGGTAGAAGTTCAAATTACTAATACTAATCATTGGAGCGCAAAGGTAGAAAACTGAACTGTTTCACCATTATGTTGTTTAGATTAGCATAAAACCTGTTTATCATGATGCGTATTTTTCTTTCTCTTTTGGTTGTGGTTATCATAAGCTGTCAGACGTCAGCTACCGACAATACTCCTGATTTATCAAACAAATCTAAGACTGAGGTTGAAGCTCTGCTAACAAGTATAGAAGGGGTTCAATTAGATAAATTGACACTTCCCGATGGCTTTTCGATAGAAGTTTATGCCAGGGTCAATAACGCCCGCCAAATCACAATGGGTGAAAATGGGACGCTTTTTATAAGTAATCGCAGTGGTGGTGCTGTTTATGCTGTCAGAGATACGGACGGTAATAATAAAGTTGATGAATTTTTCACGATTGCTGAAGACTTGAATTTGCCGAATGGGGTTGCCTTCAAGGATGGAGCATTGTTTGTGGCAGAAGTGGACAAGCTATGGAGGTATGATAACATAGAAGATAATCTTGAGAATATTCCAACTCCCGTTCTCATCTATGAAGACTATCCAACGGATCGCCACCATGGATGGAAGTACATAGCGTTTGGGCCTGATGGGAAGCTCTACATACCAGTAGGTGCCCCTTGTAATATCTGTGAGAGTAAAAAAGAAATATACGCTTCAATCACTCGTATGGATCCTGACGGAAGCAATCGAGAGATTTTTGCACATGGAGTACGTAATTCAGTAGGTTTCACCTGGCATCCGACAACTGGTGATCTATGGTTTACGGATAATGGACGTGATGCGCTTGGCGATGAAATACCTCCATGTGAACTTAATCGTGCAAGTGAAAAAGGACAACATTTCGGATATCCATATTGCCATGGTGGTACGATTTCTGATCCAGAGTTTGGTTCAAAAAGATCATGTGATGAGTTTGTACAACCGGCACAAAATCTGGGTCCCCATGTCGCTCCCTTAGGTCTGAAATTTTACACAGGGTCACTATTCCCATCGACCTACACAAATAAAATATTCATAGCAGAACATGGAAGCTGGAATCGATCATCTTCAGCAGGACATACGGGCCACCGCATCACACTGGTGACTGAGGAAAACGGGCAAGGCACAAATTATGAGGTATTCATGGAAGGTTTCCTTGACAAGGAAAGCAATGAAGCCTGGGGAAGACCTGTTGACATCTTGGTCCTTGAAGATGGTTCCATGCTGGTTTCTGATGATAAAGCGGGTGCGGTTTATAGAGTCTCATATAACGACTAGGAAAATACGATGCGCAATCGTATTTTTACCAAATGAAAGTTACAGCACTCATTTCTGAGGAATTAATTGAGGAAGTAAAGGCCTATACGGGAGGCAAAAACATTACCGAGAGCATCACCATTGCCCTGAAAGAATTCATCTCTCAAAAAAAAATCAATGAAGTAATGGATGAGGTGGCAAGAGAACCTTTGATTCTCAACGAAGAAGCTGTTGAATATCTACGAGCAAAGAATCGTAACCGGTGATAATCGTAGATACATCTGTATGGATATCCTATCTCAGAAAGGATAATGAGGACAACTACAACGTTTTGAAGTCTTATCTCAACAGAAGACATGTATTGGCAATCAGTGCAGTATTTGGGGAGCTTCTTCAAGGAGTAAAGAACAAAAGGGAATTTGAGTTGGTGACACTACTTTGGCAGAATTTGCCCAAACTGAATGAATCCGAGTTGTTTATTGCTGCCGGAGAATTGTCCAACACTCATCAATTATATGCAAAGGGAGTTGGTCTCATTGATTGCTACATCCTATCTGCTGCATATGAAAATCGGGTAGGCTTGTGGACACTCGACAAAAAACTAGCGCAAGCGGCAACTCAAATCCTCCAATAAGTGCTAAAACTTAAATCAGTCAGTAAATCCTTTGAAGATCTAGTTGTAGTCACAAACATTTCTTTCGATTCAAAACCAGGTCAAGTTACAGCCCTGGTTGGTGAAAATGGTGCCGGAAAGTCTACACTGCTAAAACTGATAGCTGGTCTATTGCAACCCGATGAAGGAGCAATTTATCTCAATGATGAAAAGGTTGAAGGTCCAAAAGACAAGCTTGTAGCCGGTCATGAAGAAATTAAACTAGTCTATCAAGATTTTGAACTGAAGCCTAATATGTCGGTCGAGGAAAACCTCAATTACGCATTGCTTGGGTTTGATCCAGTGTATAAAAGTCAACGAGTCAAAGAGATCATTGAACTTTGTGGGATTGAGAGCTTCCGGAAATCTGATTCATCAAAACTATCTGGTGGCCAAAAACAACGAGTAGCTATTGCGCGGGCACTGGCAACCGAACCTGAGGTTATTTTGATGGATGAACCGTTCAGCAATCTGGATACTCTCACCAAGCAGCAACTTTTACTGGACACGAAACACCTTGCCCACGAAACGGGAACAATCATTGTGTTGGTTACACATGATATGCGAGATGCAATGGAGGCGGCTGATCACATGGTCATTTTATCTCCATCCGGCATTGTGCAAAGTGGTAGTCCTCAGTCCATTTATGAACAGCCTAACTCATTGACAATCGCAGGTTACTTTGGCCTCATCACAGCATTTGACAGTAAAGAACTAACAGAACTGTTACCTGAATTCCAAATCACATCAAAGGCTAGCTATGGCATCCGAGCTGAGGATATAAAGGTTACACAAAATATAGATTCACCACATGAAATTGTGCAACTTACATTCGCAGGCTCCTATCACAAGGTTTTGATCCAGACTACCCACAAAACAATAATTGCATTTGATCGTTCAAAACAACTAGTGATTGGAGATCGGGTCAGTATTCAAATAGCACCCACTCAAGTCATTGCATTTTCTAAAAGTTAAAATATGACCAACCACCTAAACTTACTATCCACAGTTGAACTCATTAAAAAAAGCAGGATATGCGCCATCGCACTTGCTGTGGTATGGACAGCTGCTGCAATAGCAATCTTGGCTTCCCTTTACTCAGCCATTACTGGTGACTTCTCTGCCCAAACATTCATCATGGCACTTATTGCTTTCGCAGCTTCTATCCCAACTTATCGTACAAAAATCAAAATTGATAAGATTATTCACGATCGAATGCTATACGAAAAGCGCAGGATCTAGTTGCCATCCCATTAGAAGCAACATTCTTTTAAATTCAGATTGAATTCCAGCTTTAATTCGAACGATCTCATCTGTACTCGATAGCTCAAGTCGATAGGCATGCAGTAGCATGGTCTCCATATTCCATTTCTCTTTGAACAATTTGTTTTGCTTGTTGCACCCGTGAGGACGGTCCGCAATAATAGGATGCAGAATATGGGCAAAGTGCTTGCGTATTTGATGCATTCGACCTGTAATGGGATTAACCTTCACCAAAGAATACCTGGATGTTTCGAACTTACCAAAAGGAACAGGTAGCTCTGTACGATTGAGTGTTTGATAGTAGGTAATTGCAGCTTGTTCCTTTCCCCTATCGTTGGTCAGCGCATATTCGATCTTTCCTACATCATCAGTCCACCCTCGAACAATAGCCAGGTAGTACTTTTTCACTTCACCACTCCAAAACGCCTGTTGCAACCCTTTTAGTTTTTCTTCTGATTTAGCAAACAATAGTACACCTCCAGTTTTCCGATCTAGTCGATGAACAGGAAAAACCTTCTGACCGATTTGATCACGCAGTATTTGCAACGCAAACTCGGTAGCATCTCTGGCAATAGCAGATCGATGCACCAGCAGACCATGTGGCTTATTGATCGCAATCATTTGCTCGTCTTCGTATACTATTTCCAGCATGTTCAGGTTAAATTAGAGGCAAATAAACTTTTTAAACATGAGAAAGCTTCTGGTCTTTTCACTTATCTGTTTTTCACTAATCTCCTTTGCTCAGGTCGGCATTCAGTTTCCTGATCTTGAGGGTGAGAGTTTAACTAATCAAATGTTCAACCTACCTGCAGATGCAAGTGGCAAATACACATTACTTGGATTGGCTTACTCGAAAAAATCCGAAAGTGCTTTGAAAACGTGGTTTTCTCCAACCTACAATCAATTTATTTACAAACCGGAAACACCGTCTTTGTTCGCTGGAAATTATGACGTCAATGTGTTTTTTATCCCCATGTTTACAGGGGCAAAACGACCGGCTTACACAAAGGTCATGGATAATGTGAAGAAACAAGTTGACAAGGCACTTCATCCATATGTTTTGTTTTACAAAGGAAAACTCAAGGATTACAAAGAAGCGCTACAATTTGACGGAAAGGACATTCCTTATTTTTTCGTACTTGACCCTGACGGCAAAATTATTCATACGACAAGGGGAGGTTATTCTGATTCCAAGATGCAACAAATCGTAGATGCTGTAGAAGCAGCCTGGCAAGAATAAGACAATGGGTTAAATAAGGTTAATCCGTATTTTATAATTTTTATTTTTTTCAATTTTGCCTTGGTGCGATATTTTGGAATCATAATCATCTTATTTTCAGGGCTTTTGGCCAAGGCCCAGGGGGAGCTGCAAGGGTTTGTTACAGACGAAAACAACATAGAGCTACCTTATACGCACATTGCCAATCTCACAGCAAAATCCGGCACCATTAGTACTTCGAACGGCTATTTTGCTTTGCCCGCTCATGTGGGCGACACAATCCGATTTTCATTTACTGGATACAAATCCGTGATTATTGAGGTGTTACCGGACATGACCAAAAGACAGCTCGAGATTACAATGGTACCAGACCAGGTAATGTTACCCTCTATTTGGGTCTACAGCAATCGATATATCAAAGTACCAAAGCGATACATTGGAAAGGCCATGAAAATTAATGGTGTGCGTGAACCCGATCCTGACGCAAAACCAATAAAACCTGGCTCTATTGTGTTTGGAACGAAAATGCAGGATGGACCCTTCCCGACCATCGGTCCAAGTATCACCTTAATGGGACCTTTTACTTATTTCACAAAATCAGAAAAAGAAAAAAGAAAAGCGGTTGAAGCCATCAAACAAACCAATGAAACCATCACCTTCTCAAAATTCATGGCCTTGAACGAAACCAGAGGTCATTTCAAATCAACCTTCAATTTGGATGATGTAGAACTAGATCGAATCATACGAGCAATGAACCGTGAACAGCCTTTTGTTCAATACCTCACGAATCGTCAATCGCTCAACTCAACCATTACTGCATACATCAGCGATTCTGTGTACAAGTGGGGTTACTAAACTGTCCGTTCTTCAGACCAAAAACCATATAGCCAATTACCAGGAGCCAGCGGATCATCGCTGCAGAAAAACTCATTAATAGCACTGAAAAGCTCATCTCTACTCAATAAATCATCCTGGTTCAGGTCTAATCTGATATAACTTTTCGCAGAATATCGCACTTCAATGCGATAGGCCATGAATAAATCTATGTATTCGTCGAGCGAAATGTATCCATCTCCATTGGCATCAAAGCAGTCGAAAATCTCCCGCATCTGCATGCCTATGTATTTGTCAAAAAACTCTTCCGAACCATTTACAATATGCTTGTCTGCAAAGTCCAACCACTCATCTAATGTTGCATGATCCGGATCGCTATGATCTACCAGGTTTCTAAAATCAATCCATGACTGACCAAACACATACATGTAGTGATTGTATTTTTCTGTACCCTCCTTAAATCTCCAAAGCACACAGAGGTTCTCAGCAATCGCAGTAAAATCCTCTTTCTCGATTGTGCCATTATTATCGTAATCGAGCAGATTGAAATAATGGGTTAATTTTTCTTTTAATAATGGAGTTAGCATGTGTTAAGTCAAAGTGAATTCAAACAAAACTAATTAAAATGTACAAACCGCCATAAGTCGGCTCAAACTACTCAATCCTGCTGGCTAAAAACCTTTTTCAGTAACTCTGTAGCACGCGCAGCTGGATTGTCTCGAATGTTTTTTTCTTCCTCCTGGATCAATACGAACAAGCCCGCAATCGCCTGATCAGTGGCATAATCGTTAAGATTGGGGTTTACTTTCTGAACAAAGGGAATTTTATTATATGTGTTGACAATGTCGCCATAATACTTAGTTGCACTTGTTTTATCTAGTGCTCGTTGAACTACAGGTTTAAACTTTGCTTTCAACTCCGCTGTTGTCGACTTCTTCAAATATCGAGTAGCAGCATCATCCTCTCCTTTCAATATGTCCCAGGCATCCTGAATGGTCATTGACTTAATTGCTGCGACGAAAATAGGCTTGGCTTCATTGGCTGCCTCTTCTGCCCCTCGATTAAGGGTAACAACAAACTTATCCACCTCATTTCCCAATCCAATTTCTCTGAGCTTGTCTTCTACTTTTTTCACTTCCGGCGGAAAAGGGATTTTTATTGCAGGATTTTTCAGGTATCCATCTAGTCGAGACGCCTGTGTACTCCCCTTACTTGTTCCTTGCACCAATGCCTCCTTCAATCCATCTGCTACCTGTGCAGCAGTCAATTGATCCGTCTCCAGGACATCCTTGGCCATTTTTTGAGCCTGTTGAATTTGTGCAGCGGTACAACCCATTAGGGTCACAACTGCCACCCAAATCAAATATTTAAACTTTAACATATGATATCTGTCTTGAATGAATAAAGCTAGTTCATTATAGGATAATTTTATCCTTTCATACTACACGAATGACAGTAAAAGCAGAAATCATCGCAATTGGAGATGAATTACTCTATGGCCAAACGCTCGACACCAATTCTCACTGGATCAGTGGCGCGCTGGATGCTATTAATATAAAGGTCTACCAAAAATCAACCATTGGAGATAACAGGGATCAAATTCTTAAAAGTTTCGAGGAAGCCAAACAGCGAGCGGACATTGTTTTAATAACTGGTGGACTAGGACCTACTAAGGATGATTTAACTAAACCTTTGCTGGCGGAATATTTTGGTGTAGGTCTCAAACGGAATGATGAGGCGCTACAGGAGTTAACTGATCTATTCTTTAGAACAGGTAGAGAATTGTCAGACCTCAACAAGGCACAGGCAGATTTGCCTACTAACTGTACCAAGATCACAAATGAAATGGGTACAGCTGCGGGTATGTGGTTTGAAGAAGATGAAACGGTGTTTATTTCAATGCCTGGTGTGCCATATGAAATGAAACACATGATGGAGCATTACATCATCCCAATGCTGAAGGACAAGTTCACCAAAGGTGAATTGATACACAAAATCATTAAAACGATTGGGATTGGCGAATCTGATCTCGCTATCAAAATAGAAAAGTGGGAGGACACTTTGCCTGACCATATCAAACTGGCCTATCTACCCACAATGGGGCAAGTAAAACTAAGACTCACAGCAACTGGCGGTAACGCAAAGCAATTGGAACAAGACACTGATGCTCTGATTGAAGCGGTCATGCCCATCATCCAGCCTTATGTCTATGGTTATGGCGATGACGAGATCGAAAGTGTTGTGGGTAACATGCTAAAAACAGCAAACAAAACCATTGCTACAGCGGAAAGCTGTACTGGTGGATATGTGGCACATTTATTAACCAGCATTCCGGGAAGTTCGGCCTATTTTAAAGGATCCATTGTGAGCTACTCCAATGATGTCAAGGTCGATCAGCTCAATGTACCCAATGAAGATTTGGAAAACTACGGTGCGGTAAGTGAGGAAGTGGTGAAGGCAATGGCTAAAAACGTGAGGCTGAAACTTGGCAGTGATGTTGGATTGGCTACCACGGGAATTGCAGGGCCAGATGGAGGTACTGACGAAAAGCCAGTCGGCACAGTTTGGATTGCCTATGCAGATGCAACGCAGGTAATTGCTAAAAAAATGAACTTTTCTAAGAGAAGAAAGTATAATATTCATTGGAGTGCACTGGCTGTATTGAATCTATTTAGACAGAATTTTAATAACAGATAACAAAATATTATATCTTTGTTAAACCCAAAATTGACATAAAAACGAATTTTATATGGCAACTGTTGAGATGACTATGCCCAAAATGGGCGAAAGCGTAATGGAAGGCACAGTGCTATCCTGGTTAAAAAAAGTTGGCGATCCTATAGAAGAAGATGAATCAGTACTCGAGGTAGCAACGGACAAGGTAGATACTGAAATACCCTCTACTCATGCCGGAGTGCTCAAAGAAATTCTCGCACAGGAAGGTGATGTCATTCAAGTAGGCAAGGCTATTGCCATCATTGAAACAGACGGAGATGAAAGTGATGTATCTCCTGCTACTGAAGCTGACGCTTCTTCCAAACCCGAGGCTGTTGCATCTGTTGAAGAAACGATTGCCGAGTTTAGTGCAGTATCTAGTCAAAAATCTGACAGGTTCTATTCTCCCCTTGTTAAGAACATTGCCAAACAAGAAAGCATTTCGTTTGAAGAACTGGAAACCATTCCCGGAACTGGAAAAGACGGACGGGTAACAAAAGGAGACATGCTCAATTACCTAAAGAGCAAGAAGGGAGCTCCAGGCCCTGCAATCTCTTCTAATGGTCAGAAGCGACCTGCACCACAGCCCCAACCTGTAAGTATTTCGGGTGAGGATGAAATCATCGAAATGGATCGAATGCGAAAAATGATCGCAGATCGAATGGTAGCTTCCAAGGCCATTAGTGCCCATGTGACTTCCTTTGTTGAAGCCGACATGACAACCGTAGTGAAATGGCGCAATCAAAAGAAAGGCATTGTAAAGGAAAGAGAAGGTCAGGCACTTACCTTCACTCCAATCATAGTAGAGGCAGTGGCCAAGGCAATTCGGGATTACCCCATGATCAATATTCAGGTTGATGGCGACAAAATCATCCGGAAAGCCAATATCAATATAGGCATTGCTGTGGCGCTACCATCTGGCAACCTAATTGTACCTGTTATTCATAACGCTGATAAGCTTAACATCATGGGCTTAACGCAGAAGGTAAATGACCTGGCACGCAGAGCTCGCAACAATCAACTCAAACCAGATGAGCTTAGTGGCGGGACTTTCACTGTTTCAAATGTTGGTTCTTTTGGTAATGTCATGGGAACACCCATCATCATGCAACCCCAAGTGGGCATTATGGCCGTTGGAGCTATTCAAAAGAAACCAGCGGTAATAGAAACACCTGAAGGCGATACCATTGGCATTCGACATAAAATGTTCCTGTCACATAGCTACGATCATCGTGTAGTTGATGGCGCTTTAGGTGGCATGGTAGTTCGTCGAGTTGCAGACTATCTCGAGCAGTTCGATATCAACCAATCCATTTAATTTGGGTCACGATCAGCATCATAGCACCAAAAACATAAAAGCAGCGTTTTTTCTAAACCTGCTTTTTTCAATTATTGAGATCATAGGAGGTGTGCTAACCAATAGTGTGGCGATCGTATCAGATGCCATCCACGATCTGGGTGATAGCATTAGTCTAGGCATTGCATGGTATTTCCAAAAAGTAGCGGGAAAAGAAAAAACAGCGTCCTACTCATTCGGCTTTAAACGATTCTCAGTACTCGGAGCTATTATCAACTCAGTTGTGCTGACTGCAGGTAGTGTTTTCATATTAATTGAGGCCTCCAAACGACTCATCGACCCGGTGATGCCGGATGCTGCCGGTATGATCTGGTTATCGATATTAGGGTTGTTGGTCAATGGCATTGCAGCTTATCGACTTAGTCATGGTCACTCCATCAATGAAAAAGCTGTTTACTTGCATTTACTTGAAGATGTACTCGGGTGGACGGCAACACTGATAGTCTCGATAGTCCTGATGTTTTGGGACCTCCCAATCTTGGATCCCATCCTGTCTATTTCGGTTAGTGCGTTCATCCTCTGGAACGTGGTGAAAAACGTCAGAAAAAGCATTGACATCATTCTGCAAGGCACACCGGACGATATTGACATTGAAGAACTCCACCAAAGCATCAAAAAGATACCTGAAATTAAGGATGTCCATGATTGTCATTTATGGACAATGGACGGTGACTATCATGTGCTTTCCTTCCATGCAGTCATTGCTGATAATAGCAGTTTTGAAAATCTCTCAGTCCTGAAGTCGAAAACCAGAGAAGTAATCCACTCAAAATTCAAAATAGACCATATCACTATTGAATTTGAAGCCGAATCTGAGGAGTGTCAACCATGCTAGCATGAAAATCCTGAAACAGGCAAACGACTATCAATATGTCATCAGGCCATATTTCAAACATGAATACCTTGATCCAATTGCAAAATATGTCAGCTGGAAATTAGCGAATAATTGGGACGATTATAATGAATTGCACCACGCTTGCCGCCTCGTTCATGCATATGATAACAATGACAACATCAAAGTCGACGTTCATAACATTTTAAAAGAGGATGAGATCATTGGACTTGTTTTGATGGCGTCCGGTCACATTGACAAAGTTGAAACCAGGTATGCAATTGAAAATCCGAAGAAATCATTATTGCTTAAGTATTTTCATATTACAGAGAAAGGCAGTGGGCTTGGCACCTATTGGCTGCAAGAAGAGCTCATCCCTTACTATGCATCGATGGGCTTCCGACACATATACATCAACTCTTCCCACCCATTGTCGTTCCCCTTCTATTTGAAGTTTGGGAATCAAATCTCAACTTATGACCAGCAAAGCGACAACAACCTATTTCGGCGCAAAGGTGCTTGCTTTAAAATCAATATCGGCTAGTCTTTCACTATGAAATATGCTTGTTGACTAAAGGGGTTTCCTGACGCATCAATCCCCTCCACACGCAGCTCAAATTTCCCCAATAGAGAAGAAGTATTAAAACTGATGGTCACTTCACCGTCAATAGAGGACATCATAGGTTCCCACAAGATAGTTGATCGATAATCAGGAAGTCTGCTGTTCGAGCGTCTAATCTTCCTCATTCCTGCAGTTTGAACTCCTACAAAACTATGTTGCTTGTAGGACGTGATCACGGACGAATACGCGTCATCATACGATTCAAAATATACAACACCTGCCATCAACGCATTCCCAAAAAAGAACTTTTGATTGATCACGAATATGCATGAGATATCTAGTGGAGAGAGAGCCAATACTTCCTCTCCGGTTACTGGCAAACCATCTAGTAAAATAAGCGTCGGCAAATTAGCACTGGAAACCACCCCGGTCTGTTTATCCCTTATTTGAAAATCGTAGTTATTTAAATTCTTACTCAAGCCTACTTCCGGAATGTACTCTATGAATACATCTCTAAGCGTAGGGAACTGTGTAAAGTCCGCAAGACAATATTTTCGATAATTTTCAAATTGCTCAATCCAAGGTGTTGAGATCGAATCTGCCAATTGGTGGACATTATGATACCCATTTTCAATCTGGTTCGCTATGCTTCTTTTCGTGACCGCACGCAACCGGCTTGAATCTATCAAAATCGTCTTGTTCCCATCGTCAGGATACGTTGTATAAAATTCATCATAAAGCTCAATCTCATAATCACTGTCCTCAAAAAGAACATCTACATAACCAAATGTGTCAAATTCTGGAGGAATTATTCCGTGTCTAAAAAGGCCTCTTTCATTGGTTTTGGCAATTTTGACCTGAGCATTTTCTCCCGGAAATGATAATGCTACATGGAGATCTTTGACTTCTTCTCCTTGAACAATGCCTTCAATAATGTCAAGATTCGACTCAGGTAAATATTTGATAACATCAGTCTTCTCCTGGAATTGAACAGCGTTGACAGTTGAAATCAGTAAGTTGTCAATTTGAGCATCATTTAGCTCTCCAAGTCGCAATTCGCCAAGATCTAAGTACTTTGATAGACTGGTTGATCCAATAAAGTGTCCCTGATCTACATACGGACTGTGACTGGATATGGAAACAGAGAAGTTTGAATTTGGAGGCACATTCAATGTATAGTCAACAATGCTATTTGACTTTAGACTTTCAATAGAAGATGATGCTGTTAATCGACCTGAAGCTAGATAAAATAGCCGCTCCACACTTTGAGTTGCGGATTTCCAGATAACTCTATTTACTCCAGTTGCGATATTCTCATTGTCTACCTTCAATTTACTACCAATCCCAACTTCCCCAACAGACACAACATCATCATCATTTTCAATGAGCAAACTCCCATTCTCATCTATTCCGTATCCATTGATCATCACTTCATGGTAGCCTGCTTTTTTAGAAATCTCGATAGAAGCACATTTCTGACAAGCCTCAGGCAATGGAAAAAACTTGAATCCATCAGCCGTTTCTCCAACGAACTGATACTTCATGTCATTTTTAGGCATGAATACTGCTTTGGCCATGTTCAAGTCATCTAAAACTACGGTCTCTATCTCATTATTTTCTTCATCGATTAATCGCACTTTGTTGCTCTTGAACAAATCATTCGCCTTGATCACAATTTGATTTAATTGACCGGGTCGCAATGCACCTCCTTCGGGATAAATGCTCAGCCCAGGTATAGCATCTCCACTCCCTGGCTTCCATTTCTCATATGGATTTATCACAGTTAGATTAACCTGTGAATATGACTGGAAGTTTTTCATCCATCTTGTATATGCTGTCAAACGATAACGATCTGTACTTAAGGTTGATGGCAAAAACATTTGACCATGACCTCTACCCGCTTCCAATGCCAGCTTAGACTTGATGACCGCATTGCCTTTCGCATTAACCAACTCAACGTAGAGGTATTTACTCAATCCTGATAGCTGCCCTGAATTTGAGTTCGTCACAAAGGCTGAAAAACTAACCTCCTCTCCTACAATTAAATCAGCACTATTCACATGCAGCAGCACACTCTCCCGCTGCTGTTCCAGTGATTGCGCAAAGGACACGGTTAAAGAAAAAGAAAACAACAGAAATAATAAGTGCTTCATCGTCAATCCCAATATGAAGGTTTTTGAATATTACCATGCACCGTGCACTCACTACATGAGCGATGGGCGATCGTTGCAAGTTGACCTTGCCCCCCTTCCCAAATTTTGAATGGATTCGGACCCGGCGGAGCGACACCATCACCGATGAGTTCAACTATTCTCCAATCTTTACCCTGAAATGAAACGCCAAGCACATACTCATGCTTTAATATCCATGGAAGATCAGACACCAGAACGGTGAAAACTTCTGGCATTCGAGTCTCTATATTCACCTTACAAGAAATACCATCTGGGATTAAAGTAGAGTTGCCAAAAAGCTCCAAAGGATCAAACAATCTAACAATTTCGGAAACGGTGGACACTTCAAATACGCCTTGAATGACAAGGTTTTCATTGTTAATCACTTCAAGATTACCAAAAACCGTCCCCTTTTGGGCCTCAAAAAAGCTGCCAGTAGTATAGCTTGTCTTGATTAATGCATCGTAGTATTGGTAAAGTTCCGCTGATATTACATACTGTTTTACTTTAACCGAATACCTTCCTGACAGATCTGTACTATTCTCCTCAACAAAACTCAAGGGTAGCTGCTCGACAGCATTTGCCGAAAGTCCCTCAGTCGTGGCAATCAAAAACTCATCCGACAATCGTGACCGGTAACAAATATCTACTGCAATTTCTCGTGGCACTGGCATACCCAAATCACTGGACCACTCATAATTGGAAGGCAATGGAACAGCGACCTCATAGTCTTCGACGTATTCATATCTGGCACTAAAGGATCGATTGGAGTGATCATAACTGTCTAGGTAAAACTCAAATCCAGATTTTTGCACACCATCCTGCAAGTGATTTGCCACTCGCTTAAAATAAATGCTATCCACTTCCTGAATGGGTAGCATTTCTTGTTGTTTTGATACGATCTCGGTTCCATCTGACAATTGAATAAACAATTGATAATGCTCGCCAATTACCCCTTGAATTGTATCTGTTCGATAGTGACCAGGCTCCCTTTCCTGAAATATGATTTCCGTTCCACCGCTATCTACCGCTTTGATTTCTGCACCCTGAACTGGGTCAAAGTAGGAAGTATCGCCCTGAGGGATATTTGACAGCTTAATCAAATGCGATGTGTTTTCATTCGTGAGTTGCCCGTCAATAACGATAGCATCAGCTGTCCCTTCTACTTCAAACTCATAGGGTTCTATGCAGCTCATAAAAATCAAAATGGGCAATATGTATCCAATACATTTCATTAATCAACTCTCCAGAAATCAGGCCTATCGATCAAACCATAGTAGGTGCAGTCACTGCACGTCCGATTTGCAATGATTACAAGTGCTCCCGTACCCCCAGACCAAGCCAGGCCGGGAGGTGCTTGCCCAAAACCCGCATGTTGAACAATTCTCCAATACGCACCTGTGAACGACACAAAAGGTATACCCTCTATTTTGAGAATCCTCCCTACTTCGGACGCCAAAACTGTATACGTGACAGGATTTCCAAATTCATCTGCCAGACACGCTGTACCAATCGGAATATCTTCGTTATTTTCGAATAATTCAACTGCATCAAATTGCCGGTCCTGCCGTTTCATCGTTGACACTTCAAAAAAGCCCTGAACAATAACATCATCGTCTCCTTCCACATGCACATTGCCAATCACACTTCCCTTCTGCGTATCGAATAATGATCCTGCTGACGTGTTATTCTTTGATAAGACCCGGTAGTATTCGTATGCCTCATTGGTTATCGCGTATTGTTTGACAGATAAGTAAAATGCACTTGACAGCTCCGGTCCCAATTGACTCTTGAATCGTAATGGAAATTCTGTCAATTGAGGGTTGCCAAGGCCACTGGTTGTGCCTATCAAGTATTCATTCGACCTATCCTTCCTGAAGCAGGTAGCCACCAGCGTATCTCTAGGAACAACAATACTGTCTTCATAATCGAAAATGTATTCAGAAGGGAGTGGGACGTTGATCTGAAAGGACTCTTGAAATTCGTAGCGTACATTGAAATTTTGTTTCTCCGGATCATGTGCACTTACAAAAAACTGAAAACCCGCTTCATCTAAATTGGAATTGGTTGAAGGCAAAATTTTCGGTAAAGCATACAGCGAGTCAATCTCGAGTTCTGAAGGCATTGCAATTGTGCTTGATTTCATTATTGTTCCATCGGTCAGCTCCACTATAAGTTGATAAACCTGCCCAGGCACACCCGCGACATTTTCCACCGGTTCGTAATACCCAGGATTTGTTTCTACGAATACAATAGAAATTGTCTCCCCCTCTACTATCACTTTGGCGCCTGAAATAGGTGCCGGTGATGCTTCACTAAGCGCGTATGTATTTGTTAACCTAACATAATGTCCGTCGGCTGCATTCGTGAACAATCCATCCACTGCGACAGCTTTCACACTCAATTCACTATTGATGGCATATGGCTCAATACACCCACCAAAACACAAACTCAATATGAACCAATATTTGCTCATGTTAAAATGAAAAATTGTACGACACAGTAGGTATTGGGTTAGGAAAAACCGTGAGTTTATAAGCTTCTACCTCACCGTCCTTGACACTGAAGAAAATCGAGTATGCATTATTTCGTCCCAGGACATTATAGACGGAAAAAGACCAGAACGAATGTCCTAATTTCTTGATTTTATGATTTCCTTCAATATTCAACCCAATGTCTGCCCTGAAGTAAGACGGTATTCGAAACTGGTTCCTATCAGAATAGTAAATATTCTCTACTCCTTTCATATTCCATTTCCCGGCAGGAAACGTTACCGGAACACCACTCGAATACACAAGATTTACAGACATACTATATCGACGAGTGAATTTGTAATTGGTAATAGAGTTAATGTAATGAGGCTTATCATAGCCAGTCGGAAAGTAATCTCCATCATTGATTGTTTCAATTGGGGTGTTCCCATCAAATTTCATTAATGACCGTGAGTAGGTGTAATTGAGCCAACCCGTAAGCCAACCGTTGGTCTTGTTGACCGAAACCTCAAATCCATAGGATCGACCATCGCCCTGCAAAACCTCTGTCTCAATATGTTTATTGAATTGCAGATTTGATCCAACTTTAAAATCCAGGAGGTTTTGAATGTCCTTGTAGTAGATTTCGGAGATAAATTCGAAGGTATTCTTCCCGTAAATATTCTTGTAATAACCAATCGAAATCTGATCAGCAATCTGAGGCTTGATATGCGGACTTGAGAGTCTCCAAGTATCCGTAGGAGCAATGCTTGCTGCATTGATCAACAAGTGCTGATTTTGTCTTGTACGATTGTAGCTGGCCTTCAATGAAGAAGACTGATTGAGGAGATATCTCATCGAAATCCTCGGTTCAATGCCAGCATAAACTTTGACGATTTCTCCTTTACCATGATGGACTGTATCAGTCCGATTGGATGCTACAACGCTTTCACCATCCTCATAGCGTATTTCTGACATTGGTCCCAGAACATTGTAAAGCGAATAACGCAAACCTCCGTAAAGCGAAATATTGCTGGAAAAATCATATGCCAATGAAGCAAATGGTGCTAATTCCACACCTTGTTCCTTTTCAACCTGATCCTCTAATACAAGGGACCCTTCCCCAATCGGATATTTTGATCCGGGATTAATTCCGATCAGTCTATTGACAATACCAAAATTGAAATTGACACCCTCTTTCAAAAGGTAGTCAAATGTCAAATTGACCATGGACTCCTCGACCGAAAAATCAGTCCCAAATGCCTGAGTGGTCAACTGGTCATACCCTGTATGAAAATCATATTTGGAAAACGCAGCGGTAAGCTTTGAAAACAAGTTGTTGCTGAAATCATGCTTCCAATTCACACTCACAAGACTGTTGGAATACGAGAAGTCTGTAAAGGACAACAGGGTATCAGCATTGAGTCGAAAACTATCAAAACTATAATATCCCGTAACGCTGATTTGATCTTTCCGACCTTGATAGTTGAGCTTACCAATCGCATCATAAAACCTCACATCATTGTTTCCAAAAGAGGACTTTACGCGATCCAGAACAAAATTGGAGTACGTCCCTCTTCCACCAATCATAAAAGAAGTATTTTCACTAATGGGCCCTTCGAGCATGATACTTGAAGTCACTGGACCCACCCCGCCCTTTCCTGAGAGCTTTTCTTTTTTAAACGTTTTTGAATGAATATCAAATACAGATGACAACCTACCTCCATGCTGAACCGGAATTCCACTCTTATAAATCTCCATGTCATCAATTACATCCGTATTGACCACTGAGAAGAATCCGAAAAAGTGTGATGTATTATAGATGGGAGCACCGTCCAATTGAAATAAATTTTGATCTGCTTTCCCCCCTCTAATGTTGACTCCAGCCGAACCCTCTCCAACTTGCTGAACACCTGGTGTCGTGGCAGCCATTTTGATGATGTCTTTCTCACCAAAAAGAACAGGCATATTCTTCACCTCTTCCATACCTAGCCTTGTAAGTCCCATCTCTGTGCTTTGAATATTCGCTTCAGCATTAGCATCCACCACCACCTCGTCAAGTTGATGCAGATCTTCCAATAATTCAATGTCTAACTGGCCATTTGAGAATCCGACAATATTCCTAAAAGTATTCTTCATCTGAATGGACTGAATGACTATCTGTTGTCGACCATTTGGAATCGTCAATGAATAAAACCCATCAGGTCCCGAGACTGCCCCCGTAAAGGGCTTTTCGATAAACAGATATACGCCTTCAACAGGCTCATTACTTTCTTTATCTGTTACATAGCCAACTATGGTAATGCTCTGTCCAATTTCAAACTCACTTTTATCACCCACGGTCGAGACTTTTTCTTCCTCATTTGAACTATTGGATTCATATTCCCGGGTAAAAATCAATCCGATTTTAGCATCGCTTGCTGTTGATTCAGCTACATCAACCTGAGCAATAGCTGGCAAAGTATCAACACTCATTTTATTGAGTAATATGATCTTATTGCCATCGATGAAATAGTTGATTTCTGAATCATTGAACAACTGATCTAAAGTTGATGATATCGACGATCTGTTCAAGTTCCCTTCGAATGTCATCCCGCTAATCCAATCCTGCCAGTAGTAGAATCGGAAATCCGATTCCTGTTCAATTTCAGACAAAATTGATGCGATCGGCTTCTCTCCTTCACTTAACTGCTGACCAGAAAGACCTGATGAAATTAGAATTGCTAAAAGAAAAATCAGGTAATGCTTCATTTCAATAACTCCTCGCATTTTCCCATCAAATTGACCAAATCCGTATCGACCTGTTTCTTCACGTTGATGCTCATCTCCTTCACTAAGGATTTTAGCTCATTTGACATCTCTGGAAACACTTCGTAAAGCGACTTGTTACTTTTTAATTCGACATACACACTATCATAAAACATGTAGTACCTATCCTGATGATAGTAATCTACATCTCCTACACCTGACATGCCAGACGACATTTTCTTTAATTTGACGCGTTTAGCAAGCAGCTCGATTTTATCTCCCTGAAATACTACCTCGTAAATACCATTACTGATCCCTTGTGGGGCATCATCTCTAAGCTGAGTGAATTGAGCTTCATTTAGTCGAAATGCATCTATACGATTCTGATTGATTCTGATCGCTGGCTCAAACTGATCCTTAGCCGCAACATTTTTAACTAACAAAACATCAGTGTACACGTCATAAAGCATCTGCACATCGTCATATACACGACCGTTATATTCGATTTGTCCGCTTGCCCATTCCATATTTCCGTAAAATTGATGAGCGATAGCAGAGACAGAAGAACTTCTCGCCAGGGTACCCTCATAAATCTCAAGGATTGAGTCATAATACGAGGAAGGGTTTGGGGACTCATCTGACTCTTGGGCGTGGGATATCAATGCAGAACAACCAACCAAAATGTAAAGGACATACCTCATTATCACTAAGAACTTATTAAAACATCATTTCCCTTACTAAGGGCAAATATGTTTAATGCACGTCTCCCATTAATTTCCTGATCGGCTTGATCAAAACACCCAACAAAAGTGCCGCTCCAAATGTGGTTAACACGATGGTCATATATTGGTTTGGCATATCTGCTAATGCGTCGGCATTACCACCACTTGCCTCTCCTGCAATAATTCCTGCCAGCAGATTACCTAATGATACAGACAAGAACCATATACCCATCATTTGACCACCATAGCCTTTTGGCGCAAGTTTGGTTGTAAGGCTTAAACCAACAGGACTAAGACTGAGCTCTCCCCAGGTATGAAGCAGATATGTAAATGCCAACCAGGTTGGGATGGCTAAATCTCCTGAAGCGGCGATCTTAGCGGCGAAATACATCACAAAGAATCCGGCTCCAACTCCTACCAGACCAAATAAGAACTTCAACGGTGAACTTGGCTCAAAATGGCGTTTCGCCAACCAAATCCACATCGCACCAAAAAATGGCGCAAATATCACAATGAATACTGCGTTCAGTGATTGAAACCACGCTGCTGGTATTTCCCAACCAAACATGGTTCTGTCAGTAAAACGCTGAGCGAAAAGATTTAGGGTCGAACCTGCCTGCTCAAATCCTGACCAGAAAACCGCTGAGAAGATGAAAACAATGCCAATAGCAACCACCTTCTTTTTATCAACCATATCAAGCCCACCGAACAATACTATATAGAACAAATACGAGAAGGCCACTACTGCGATTATATACTTAGAAGCATTAGCCACAGCGCTTGCGTCAATGGGTATCACTCCGCTAAACAATAAAACAAGCACGACAACAATTGTGCCCAAAACAAAGCCTGTATTCTTCTTTAGCTTAGCCTGTTTTGTAACCTCTTCATCAGAATCTAAACTTGGTTCATCACCCACTCCATCGAGATTACCAGCCGTCAACTTGTATTGAATGAGACCAATCACCATTCCAAATCCGGCCAATCCAAATCCAAGATGCCAGTTATAGGTAGCCAATAATCCTGTCAGCAGAGGCGCAATAAAGGCTCCAATATTGATACCCATATAAAAAATGGAGAATCCTGCATCTCGTCTACTGTCATCCTTACCATACAACTGCCCCACAATCGAACTAACATTCGGCTTTAAAAGTCCTGTTCCAACTACAATCAGAATTAGTCCAAGATAGAAGAACAGCGTATCGACTGCCCCTACTGCATCTTTTGGGGCACTTGAAAACATTTCCAACGCACCAGGAATTGCCATTGAAAAGTGTCCGCAGGCGATAATGATACCACCATACCAAACAGACTTTTTAAGTCCGAATAAGCGATCCGCAAACCACCCACCAGGAAGCGCTAATAGGTACACACCCATTGTGTATAGGCCGTATATTGCACCTGATGTTTTATCATCAAAACCCAGTCCTCCACTGACCACTGGTGTGGCCATAAATAATGTGAGGAGTGCACGCATGCCATAATAGCTAAAACGCTCCCACATTTCAGTAAAAAAGAGGGTGGATAAGCCCTTTGGATGTCCAAAGAAGCCAGTATCATTTTGGGAATTATTCATTATTTATTGGTAATTATGTTCAGGAAAAAAGAATGAACTTTGTAAGCATAAGCAACATATAGTGGTTCATATTGTAGCTTTGAATCACACCAAACAAGTTTAAACCAATTAACTCAAACTATGCAAGAATTCGGATTGAAATCCCAAAAAAGCGATCTTCGTAATTCAGGACTCAAGGTAAAAGAGGCTCACTGGAATCTTTCTCAGGCTGAACTCATTGAAGAAGCAATCAAAAACAAAGAGGGCCACCTGGCCGATACTGGGGCCCTTACAGTTGATACTGGAACTTTTACAGGTCGTTCTCCAAAAGACAAATTTGTTGTAGAAGACGAAAACACAAAAGATACCGTTTGGTGGGGAAATGTAAACCAACCCATTTCACCAGAAAATTTTGATCGTATTTTCAATAAAATGGTTGGCTATCTTGAAGAGCGAAAGGTATACGTGAGAGATATGTATGCTGGTGCAGACAAAACTCATCGGTTGCGCGTCAGGTTCATCAACACTTTTGCCTGGCACAACCTGTTTACATACAACATGTTCCTTCAGCCGGAGCAGTACAAACTAGAGTCTTTCGAACCAAACTTCACGGTAATATGCCTTCCAAATTTCACCGCTGATCCAGAACTTGATGGTGTTCGCCAGGAAAACTTCTCCATCGTAAACTTCACGAAACGCATAATACTCATCGGAGGAACCGAGTATTCGGGAGAAATGAAAAAAGGTATTTTCTCAGTGCTCAATTATACTTTACCAACGGAAGATAACGTCCTATCTATGCACTGCTCGGCCAATATGGGTATTACCGATCGAGACACGGCTATCTTCTTTGGGCTTTCAGGAACAGGCAAAACCACACTATCTGCAGATCCAAATAGACTTTTGATTGGCGATGATGAGCATGGCTGGACCGACAAAAACGTCTTCAATTTTGAGGGAGGTTGCTATGCCAAGGCTATTGATCTCACACGAGAAAAAGAACCAGATATCTGGGACGCCATCAAATACGGAGCAATTATTGAAAACACCAGATTTCATGAGGGCACCAGGAATGTCAACTACGAAGATGGATCTGTGACCGAAAACACAAGAGTCTCTTACCCGATTCATCACATCCGAAATGCAATTCAACCATCTATTGGAGGTATTCCAAAGAACATCTTCTTCCTAACCTGTGATGCCTTTGGTGTTATTCCCCCACTGATGAGACTTTCAAAGGGTCAGGCGATGTATCACTTTATCTCAGGCTATACTTCCAAGGTTGCGGGCACTGAAGCTGGAGTAGATGAGCCACAGCCGGTATTTTCTGCTTGTTTTGGGGCACCCTTCCTGCCTCTACATCCTACTAAGTATGCCGAAATGCTTGGCGAAAAAATGGAGCAGCACGAGGTAAAAATCTGGTTGATTAACACCGGATGGACCGGGGGTGCTTATGGAGTGGGAGAACGAATCAAACTCAAGTACACAAGAGCCATGATTACTGCTGCCCTGAGCGGTGTGATGGACAATGTCGGATATAGAACACATTCTATTTTCGGAGCAGAAATTCCGCTGACTTGCCCTGAGGTACCTAATGAAATCCTCAGTCCAAGGGAAACCTGGAAAAACGACGAGGCATTCTATGCTCAGGCCAATGATCTTGCAAAACGTTTCAACGAAAATTTCAAAAAGTATGAGGAATTTGCCAATGAAGAAATCATGAATGGCGCTCCTAAACCAAGGGAATAATTAATTAACCTTGTTTTTAACAAAAGCCTGGGGCATCTTCGTCTCAGGCTTTTTTAATGTCAGAAAAAATGAAACTAGCAGTTATATCGCATGATGGTAAAAAGGCAGAAATGGTAGCCTTTCTGCTCAATTACAAGAGCAAACTACAAGGTGTAGAAATCGTAGCGACAGGAACGACTGGTGGACACGCCGAAAAAGCGGGACTCGAAGTGCACAAATTTCTTTCCGGACCACTTGGGGGAGATGCTCAAATTGCTGCATTAGCGGCTGAAAAGGAACTAGATGCTGTTTTCTTCTTTCGCGATCCAATGGACAAGCACCCACACGAACCAGATGTTCAAATGCTGATGCGCATCTGCGATGTACACAACATTCCACTGGCGACTAATCCAGCTACCGCTAAGTTGGTAATGGAGTCACTGATCAAGTAATTGTCTATTAGGCAAACAAAGCTCCTGCAATACTTGCTGTCATCATGGTTGCTAATGTGGCAGCAGCCAGGGCTTTAAGACCAAGTTTAGATAGATCAGCCTGACGTGTAGGTGCCATCCCTCCGATTCCTCCAATCTGAATGGCTATGCTGCTGAAATTAGCAAATCCACACAAGGCATAGGTTGATATTATGATAGACTTTTCGCTCAACACTCCGCTGGATTTCATATCTGCAAGACTTAAATAGGCCACAAACTCATTGATCACCGTTTTCTGTCCTAATAGGCTTCCAACAAGGATCGATTCATTCCAGTCTACTCCTATTGCAAATGCAAACCATCGGAATATCTGACCCAAAATATATTGTAAAGAAAATCCATCAAAAGCACCGTTAGTTGAGCGAATCACATACTCATTTAAGCCGGTAATGGCTCCAAAACCATCCACCAACACCCAATTCAAAGCAAATATGATGGCAATAAAAGCAAGCAACATTCCACCAATATTCAGGGCTAGTTTAACCCCATCAGAAGCGCCCTGTGCAAGTGCATCAATTACATTCACACCCAGGCTGTCTTTACTGACCTTAAGGCTACTATCAATTTTATCATGCTCATTTTCCGGAAGGAAGATCTTGGCCATCACGATGGCAGCCGGCGCATTCATGATGGAAGCACTCAACAGGTAGGTAGCAAATTTAGCTTGCTGAGCTGGGTCTCCCCCTCCCAAAAACGACACATATGCTCCCAACACACTGCCTGCAATGGTGGCCATCCCACCAGTCATGAGACAGTTAAGCTCAGATTTGGTCATTCCTTTGATGAAGGGCCTGACCAGCAAAGGGGCCTCTGTCTGTCCCAGAAATATATTTCCCGCCGCAGATAAGCTCTCTGCACCAGACAACCTCATCGTCTTGGTCATAATCCAGGCAAAACCAAAAACAATCTTTTGCAGCACACCCAAATAATAAAGACCTGCCGTCACTGAGGAAAAGAAGATAACTGTAGGTAACGCTTGAAAGACGAATAGGAATCCCAGATTATGTTTGGCTGATGATACAGCATCACTATTAATTGCTAGATCACCATACAGAAACTCTGCCCCTTTTAAAGCAAAATTCAAAAACTTTACGAATCCTGTACTGATCCACTCAAATGCACGCTGGATAAAAGCTACCTCTCCGATTAGCAGACCGAAAACAATTTGAATGAGAATACCAGCACCTACCAATTTCCAATCAATGCTTCTCCTATTTCCAGAGAGTAGAAAAGCAATTCCAATCAGCGTAATCAGGCCAAATAACCCCCTCAAATAATCCATGAAATAAGCTAGTTGCGGCGATTCAGTTCATCACGTATTTGAGCCGCTCGTTCATAATCCTCCTCTGTGAGGGCTGTTTCAAGCATTTTACTCAATTTCTCTGATGACATATCTCCGAGCTTTTGCGGCTTTTCATCTTCTACTTCTACAGATTCTCGCTCCTCAGTTGGTGTTTCATCTTCCTCATCAGTGAGCATGATACCCGCCTCATTGAGTATCGCTTCATTGGTAAAAATAGGCACGCCAAAGCGCAAACCTATTGCAATAGCATCACTGGGGCGAGAGTCTATATCGACTCTTTTCCCATTATGATTACAGACAATCCTGGAAAAGAATACACCTTCCTTTAGATCGCTGATTACTATTTCTTCAACCTTAACATCAAAACTGAAGGCAAATGACTTAAATAAATCATGTGTCATCGGCCGATTAGGGGTAATCTTCTCAATTTCAATCGCGATGGCTTGTGCCTCAAACATTCCAATAATGATTGGCAACCTTCTATTCCCTTCTACTTCTCCCAGTACTAGTGCAAACGAACCAGATTGCGACTGACTGGAAGATAATCCCAATATCTCCAGTTTGATTTTTTCTGCCATTATTATGCTTTTGCCTCCCTAATTGCTTCGGTAAGTTTTGGTAAAACTTCAAATGCATCCCCAACAACACCATAATCCGCTGCTTTGAAAAATGGAGCTTCAGGGTCCTTATTGATTACTAATATATTTTTTGATGAATTTACACCTGCCAAATGTTGAATTGCTCCTGAAATACCAACAGCTACATATAAGGATGGGGCTACTTTGATACCCGTTTGCCCCACGTGCTCATGATGTGGTCTCCAGTCCATATCCGAAACAGGCTTACTACAACCTGTAGCTGCTCCCAGTTCCTTTGCCAGGTCTTCAATGATTCCCCAATTCTCAGGGCCTTTTAATCCTCGCCCACCTGATACGACGATATCAGCTTCTGGCAATAATACATCTCCAGTTGCTTTCTCTTGAGAAGATACCTGGACCTTGAAGTCTGTGTCATTGATCTTCGGAGAAAATGTTTCAACAGCAGGATCGGATCCTCCATCTGAAACCGGAACAGCATTCTTTTTGATTGTAAATATTTTCTTATCTCCGCTCAACTGAGTGTTCGCAAATGCCTTGCCAGTGTAAATACTTCGTTTGACATTTCCGTCAGCATCAGGCAGTTCACTCACGTTTGAAACAAGTGCTGCATCAACTTTGATAGCCACCCGTGCACTCACCGGATCTCCCAGTGAACTTTTGGCCAGCACAAGTGTATTGGCTCCTTCTTCAGCAAATGCTTCAGCTATTGCCGACGAGTAAGCCATAATATTGGGTTGTTGATAGGCATCTTCTACCACGTGCAATACCTTGTTCGCTCCTGCACTTCCAATAGCGTTCAACTCCGTCTGCTCGGTATTACCGAACACAATGGCTGTCACGGCACTTTCTACTTTTGACGCAAAAGTCACTGCTTCCAATGATGACTTTTTTACCTGCCCTTCGTCTAATTCTACAAATACTAATACTGACATCTCAAATTACTTTTGCTTCACTTTTCAATAAACCAACAAGTTCATCCATGTTATCCGGATCAATAAGTTTTACATCACCTTTTGCCGGTGGCAATTCGAACTTGCTCACGCTCGTCTTCTCAGTTTTGTCTGATGGATCAATCACATTCAAAGGCTTGGATCGTGCTGACATGATTCCTCTCATATTTGGGATTTTCCATTCCGCAATTGGTTCCTGACAGCCTGCAACGAATGGCAACTCAACTGTCATGTATTCCTTACCTCCTTCTATCTCTCTTGAAAGTTTGGCAGTAGTTCCCTCAATTTCCAGGGTCATTACAGGAGAAAGTGATGGAATACCCAACATCTCTCCGACCATGCCATGCACTTGTCCTCCATTAAAATCAATGGATTCTCTACCCATTAAAATGAGATCATAGCTGTTTTCCTTTGCAATAGAGGCGATTTGATTGGCTACAAAAAAGGCATCCTGTGGATCTGCGTTTACTCTAATCGCATCATCGGCCCCTATGGCAAGCGCTTTGCGCAGTGTGGGTTCTGTTTCTGATTCTCCGACGTTCAGGGCGGTTATAGTGCCACCAAGCTGTTCCTTGAGCTCTACAGCTCTTGCCAAAGCGTAATCATCGTAGGGTCCGATGATAAATTGAATACCATTCTTATCAAACTTAGTATCGCCATCAGTGAACGATATCTTTGAAGTGGTATCGGGGACATGGGTTATGCACACCAGTATTTTCATTGGTTAACTTTAGTTATTTATGATTGCTGTCACCAATATTCAAGTTAAAATATTGATTGTTTATTTGCTCGAAAAAGCCGTCACACATTTAAAATCAGTCATTTTGATACTGATTCTTAATCGATGTATTTTGACGTAATTTTGCCCGTGAAGTTAGTCAATATTGAAGTAAATAAAAATCAACAAAATGGACATCAACCGTGTTGAGCAACTACAAAAATTCATTCAGGAAACGCCCGATGATCCATTTCCAAAATATGCACTGGGGCTAGAATACAAAAACTCAGATCTTACGTCAGCCGCTCAATCATTTGAGACCCTTTTAACCGAGCATCCAGAGTATTTACCAGCATACTATCATGCCGCGGAAGTATTTTGTGAACTTAACTTAGTAGAAAAAGTGAAACATATTTACGAACAGGGAATAGATTTAGCGAAAAAGCAGCGTGACCAAAAAGCTTTAAGTGAACTCCAGAATGCCTTTCAAAATTTCCTATTTGAGTATGACCATTAGGGTTCCCAGGTAATTACAATTTTCCCAAGGTGATCGTGTGCCTTGAATCTATCAAAAGCTTCCAAATAATTACTCGTGGTAAAAACCCTGTCTATTGTCGGAGTTATTTGATTTTTGTTCACGAAATCAACCATTTCAAGGAATTGGTCATCAGAGGCCATCGTAGAACCCAGCACATCTATTTGTTGCCAAAACAGTTTCCTGATATCGAAATCGGGCGTTTTACCTGTGGTTCCTCCATAGATAACAATCTTACCTCCTGGATTTACAATACTGAGATATTCATTAAGACTAGCGCCAGCGGCACTGTCAATCACCAGGTCAACCTTTCCCTGGCTTGATAGTTGGTTTGCCCAATCATCATCGTGATAGTTGAAGCCCTTCGCAGCACCCAGATCACAAGCCCTATCAATTTTATCCTGATTACCTGAAGTAACAAAAACTTTGCAACCATGTGAAAGTGCAAATTGTAAAGCAAATTGCGATACTCCTCCACCAATACCTGTCACCAACACCCTATTCTCAGGTTTCAGCCTACCTCGGTAAAAAAGAGCTCTATATGCTGTCATGCCAGCTAATGGTAACCCAGCTGCTTGTTCCCAATTGAGGTGGCCGGGTTTCTCCGCTAGTCGGTCAACTGGTACCGTGATGAATTCTGATAAGGTACCATGATGTGGCATGCCAAGAATCGTATAATCGGTTCGCTGCGCACGATCATTTGGACCCCAGCTTTGATTAGGATTGACAATGACTTCCTTGTTCATCCATTGTGATGGCCCCTTAATCACAATGCCAGCTCCATCAGACCCAAGAGTTACCCCTGGTTTAATACCTGGATACAAACCTTCTCGGATCCATTGATCTCTACGGTTAAGAGCAGAAGCCTTTAATTGAATCAGACATTCACCATCGCCGGGAATCGGAACATCGATTTCAAGCAACGCGATTGATTCATTTCCGCCGGAGTATTGAATCGCCTTCATTTAGAATGGCATTTCTCCTCCCGGAGTGTCAGTTTCACCTTGTGCGCTTCCTTTGCTTGGCAGGGTAATGGTAAAATCGGAGTTACTTCCCGATCCACCCCCTGACGCTGACGGGAACGGTGTACCATAGCTTTCACTAAAGGAAGGATCCAGATCAGCAAATTTGGTAAACTTACCGATGAACTTAAGCGGCACTGTCTCTGTTTGACCATTTCTATGCTTCGCAATGATCACTTCACCCATCCCATTGAGTGGAGTACCATCCTCTGACTGGGTAATACCGTAGTACTCAGCTCGATATAGAAATATCACCATATCTGCATCCTGCTCAATTGAGCCAGATTCCCTCAAATCAGAGAGCATAGGCTTTTTGTCTCCACCTCTGGTTTCAACAGATCTACTCAACTGAGAAAGCGCCAGGACTGGCACATTCAATTCCTTGGCAATACCTTTAAGCGCTCGCGAAATTGATGCAATTTCCTGCTCTCTATTGCCTCCACCCTTGGAGGTATCTCCGGACATCAACTGCAAATAATCGATGATGATCATCTTCACATCATGTTGAGCAACCAGTCTTCTGGCTTTCGCCCTCAATTCCAGAATCGAAAGACCTGGTGTATCATCGATAAAGATTGGAGCATCAGACAACTTGGAAGTTTTGTGCAAAAGCTGCTCCCATTCGTAATCCGCAAGTTTGCCTGTTTTGATTTTTTCACTTTCCAATTCAGCTTCAGCAGAAATGAGTCTATTGACCAATTGAACAGACGACATCTCAAGTGAAAATATCGCTACACCATGTCCATGATCTACAGCTGCGTTTCTCATGGCTGATACCACAAAAGCCGTTTTACCCATACCCGGTCTGGCAGCAATGATCACCAGATCAGACGGCTGCCAACCAGCCGTCACTCTATCCAAAGCAGTAAACCCCGATGGAATTCCTGTTAGGCCATCTGTCTTATCCTTTCTTTCTGTTAATTCATCAATCGCTCGCGTAAGCAAATCGCTCATTTTATCGTAGTTCTTACGAATGTGCGATTCCGAAACATCAAACAATGATTGTTCTGCTCGATCAAGCAAATTGAAAACGTCTACCGTGTCTTCATATGCATCATGCTGTATTTCAGAAGATATTTTGATTAGCTCCCGCTTAATAGATTGTTCTGAAATAATTCTGGCATGAAACTCAATATTGGCGGCTGAGTTTACACGTGTCGTCAGTTCAGCTATGTAGTAGGCTCCTCCAACAATTTCCAGGTTTCCATTTCGCCTGAGCTGATGAGTAACTGTCTTGATATCAACAGGTTCACTATTGTTAAATAACTGAACAATTCCTTCATAAATATGCTGATGCGCCTCTCTATAAAAGCTTTGAGGTTTGAGAATATCAATAACGGTTGTCAAGGCGTCCCGCTCTAACATCAAAGCACCTAGCACTGCTTCTTCAATGTCAACAGCCTGGGGTGGTAGCTTTCCTAACATGTCGACCGGCTCTTTTACCTGCATTCTTCGGGCTTTGGTTGATGACACAGGGAGAGAGGGCTTGGAGCTTTCCATCAAAAATAATTAAGTTGTATTTTGGTTAACAATCTGAAAAGGGACACAAACGTAGCGATGTTGTATATCAATTTCGGGAGATTCCGCATTTAAAGTTACCCAACAGATATCCACAAATGTTATCCACATTAGTTAAAGGTCTTTATGTTTGTCCTACTTCATTTTTATGGTATTTTTGGAGTACAACCAACACTTCATGAGTCTAGATTTAAATTCAATTCAGAATAAGCAACGAGTTCTAATTACGGGCAACAGTGGCCGCCACAAAATCATCAAGTTGGCCATCCATGTTTTGGACCATATAGGTAAACCTTATGACTACTATATAGATGACACAGACTGCAAACTCACTGATGCACCGATCATTTTTATTGATGGTAATGATGAGAAGGGATCAGACGGTCGTGCAAAGTTCAATCAATACGATCATCATATTGCTGTTATTCACCGTATATCTAAAGAGGCCATACCAGAAGGTTATGTGTCACATGACGACTATACCGAGCAATATGAATTGCTTGCAGATCATACACCAAAAAGTGGCTCCATCATTTACAATAAAGAAGACAATGTCGCCATGATGGTCGGTGAAAAAGAAAGACCTGATGTCCATTTGTTGATCTATGAGCCTGTAGAAAATCAAAAGGTAGCTGATGGATTTAAAGTTAACGGATCAATCGAAATCAACACTACAAACGATCAATTCCCCGCTCATTTAGGAGCTGTCAAAACGCTTCTTAATCGGGTCTCTGTCCGTGATGAGCAGGTTTATGACTCATTGAAAACCTTCAAAGACTAACACGTGCAGTTAAAATTGAAAAGTCCGCTGGTTGTATTTGACCTAGAAACAACTGGCACTAACGTATCCAAGGACCGCATTGTAGAAATCGCAATGATCAAAGTGATGCCAGATGGTGAGGTAGAAGAGAAATGCCGAAAAATTAACCCAACAATTCCTATCCCACTCGAAACCAGTCTGATTCATGGTATTTATGATGATGACGTAAAAGATGAACCATCTTTTAAGCAGGTAGCACGATCCATGGAGCAATACCTGCAGGGATGTGATCTTGGCGGATTCAATATTCTCAAGTTTGATGTTCCATTATTGGTTGAAGAATTCCTGAGAGCAGACGTAGATTTCGATATTAGCAACAGAAAGCTACTCGACGCTCAAAAGATTTTCCATATGATGGAAAAAAGAAATTTAACTGCCGCTTACAAATTCTATTGTGATAAAACACTCGAAAACGCACACAGTGCCTTAGCTGATACGCAGGCAACCTATGAAGTTTTCAAGGCCCAGGTTGAACGATATGAGGGCAAAGAGGTTAAAGATTTACTGGGTAATGATTTAGGTGTCATTGAAAATGACATGGAAATCATTGATGGGTTGATGAACAAACAAATGGTTGATCTTGCTGGTCGAATGATTTTAGATAAAGATGGAATTGAAGTGTTTAACTTTGGCAAACACAGAGGGAAAAAAGTTGCTGATGTACTCAAAAAAGAACCATCATTTTATGATTGGATGATGAAAGGTGATTTCCCTTTGGACACCAAAAGAAAGCTAACTCAACTTCGATTGCGTAGTTTTAATCAATAAAGATTAGGTCTAACCCCGGACTATGATTCGTGCCTTACGCTAAATGAATTAATAAAAATGTCAAAGACGATAATCGTTTCAAACCGACTTCCTATTAAGATCAAGGAAGAAAAAGGTAAACTAGTATATAATGCAAGCGAAGGAGGACTTGCCACTGGTCTTGGATCGATATTCAAAGATGGTGATAATGTCTGGGTTGGTTGGCCAGGCCTGGCAGTAAGCAAAACCTCACAAAAGAAGGACATTGTTAAAAACCTTCATAAGGAACACATGAAACCTGTTTTTCTGAGCACGGCAGAAATTGAGGATTTCTATGAAGGTTTTAGTAATGAAACGCTCTGGCCAAATTTTCACTATTTCAACCAGTACTCGGTTTACAATGAAGAATTGTGGCAGGCCTATAAAAAGGTCAATAAGAAATTTGCAAAAGAAGTCAGCGAAATTGTGAAGGATGGTGATACGATTTGGGTGCATGATTACCAACTACTTTTGCTTCCTGAAATGCTTAGGGAAAAACATCCTAACGTTTCAATTGGCTTTTTCCTGCACATACCATTTCCATCCTACGAGTCGTTTCGACTGCTCCCCTGGAGACGTGAATTGCTGAATGGAATGTTAGGGTCCGACTTCTTAGGTTTTCATACCTATGATGACATGCGACATTTCCTTTCATCAGTGAGCAGACTTGCGGGAATGGGTAATCGTAACGGACAAATCACGGTTAAAAATCGAGTCGTTATGGTGGATGCCCTTCCAATGGGTATTGACTATGAAAAATATGAAAAATCTGCATCTTCTGCGGATACACTAGCAAGAGAAGTTAGATACAGAACATCAATTGGACAGGTAAAACTCATGTTGTCAATTGATCGATTGGACTACTCAAAAGGCATTCCGCAGAGATTAATGGCTTTTGAACAATTTCTGGAAGATTACCCCGAGTTTAGAGAAAAGGTTTCATTTCTGATGATCGTAGTACCTTCTCGAGATACAGTTCCGAAATACAAACAGCTCAAAGAAGAAATTGACCTAATGGCGGGTCGCATTAACAGTAAATACGCGCGTCTCAATTGGACTCCTGTTCACTATTTCTACAGGAGCTTTCCATTGCCTGCACTCTCCGCATTCTATAGGATGTCACATGTTGCGTTGGTGACTCCAATGAGAGACGGCATGAACCTCGTATGTAAGGAATACATTGCCAGTAAGCTGGACAAAAAAGGCGTACTGATTCTAAGTGAGATGGCAGGGGCATCAAAGGAACTATCTGAAGCCATCATTATCAATCCTAATGATCTTAGTCAACAGGTTGAAGCGATGCACGATGCACTGATCATGCCTGAAGAAGAGCAAATGGCTCACATGGAGGTCATGCAAGACTCACTCAAACGGTATAATATTCATCAATGGGTCAAAATTTTCATGGAACGACTCGAGTTCGTGAAAAAATCGAACCAATCGTTAAAAACTCGCATCATTGATGACATCTTGGAAGATCAGATTCTCAGAGATTATAAAAAAGCTGAAAGTAGACTGATATTCCTGGACTATGATGGGACATTGGCTGGATTCAGTCCGAATCCCGACTCAGTAAGACCCGACAAAGAATTAAAAAGCATACTTTCTAAAATTACCGCAGACCCTAAGAACAATATTGTCATCATCAGCGGAAGAGGTAGAAATACACTTGAGGAATGGATGAAGGATTATGATCTTGAAATTGTGGCCGAACATGGTGTATGGATCAAAAGAAAGAATAAAGAGTTTGAAACTATCATCCGTTTAAATGACGGCTGGAAAGTTGAAGTCATGAACTTACTGGAACAATATGTAAATCGGACGCCTGGATCTTTTGTCGAAAAGAAGGACTATTCACTGGTTTGGCACTATCGTAAGGTTGAAACAGGACTCGGTGAGGTCAGAACAAGAGAATTGACCAGTCACCTAAAATACATTACGGCAGATAAGAATTTACAAGTTCTGGAAGGCGACATGGTTGTCGAGATCAAGAATAGCGAAGTGAATAAAGGAAAAGGAGCAAGGTTATTGCTGGATGCTCATAAATCGGATTTTGTCATGGCCTGTGGTGATGACTGGACGGATGAAGACACTTTTAAAGTCATGCCCGATCACGCATACTCCATTAAAGTCGGTGGAGCTGCATCTGCTGCCAAGTATAGCGTCACAGGAGTCGAAGACATTAGGAGTCTACTCAAAAAGCTGACAAAAAAATAAAAAAAGGCTGTGAGGTGAATGAATTCACCTCACAGCCTTTAATACACTACAATATTATTATTTTAATTTAGAGAAAAGATGGCTGATCCAACTTCTTAGCGATTCTCGTTGCTGCATTGAGCAAACCCACATGGCTATAAGCCTGAGGAAAATTCCCCCACATACTGCCATCACTTTCTTTTACATCTTCACTTAACAATCCTACATGGTTACTATAAGATACAAGATTTTCGAAGTACTTAATCGCTTCATCCAATCGCCCGACACAGGCTAGTGCTTCCACATACCAAAATGCACAAATCAAAAATGTTGTCTCAGGCTCACCAAAGTCATCCTGATGCTTATAACGATAAAACAATCCACCTTCGGCCGCTAATTCAGCTTCCATAGCCTTTAAATGATCCTTGGCTGCTTGTGTATGTCCTGGGAGGTAATTCATCATAATCAACTGCAAAGTACTAGCATCCATTCGTTCTACTCCAGCCGCCTGCGAATATCCTTTCTTAGAAGGTACATAACACTTCTCAATCATTACTTTCGATCGCTCCATTAACCTGGTGGCCAACTCACCCATTTCCTGATCTTTGATCACTTTGGCAATCTTGATGGCTGCACTACTGCCTGCCCAATGAAACAAATAGGTATAGCAATGATGCTGTGCCAGATTTCGGAACTCCCAAAGACCAGCATCTTTTTCATCAAAAGTCTTTTCAATCATACGGAGTGTCTTCATAATTAGCTCAGATGAATCAAAACGGTCCGTGAAAATGATGCGCTTGTCGGCATATAAAGGAAGTAAGGAAATAAGTACCTGTCCATATACATCATTTTGAATATGTGTATAGGCCTGATTTCCTACCCTAACAGGTTGTTCTCCTTTGTAACCTTTCAAATCGATTGAATTCTCAATCAGGTGCTTCTCTCCCGAAATACCATAAAGCGGTTGATACCTATTCGTCTCATCACTTGTGGTATTGACAATGTATTGAAAATACTGTTCAAGCTCTTCGAAGTGACCGGCATTATTAAAAGCATTCAGCGTATAGAATGTATCCCGCATCCAACAAAAACGATAATCCCAATTTCTGGTACTACCCGGAGACTCAGGCAAGCTGGTTGTTGTCGCCGCTACAATAGCACCCGTATCTTCATACTGATGAATTTTCAGAATAAGTGCCGATCGTATCGCCTCTCGCTGGTAGAAGTTTACAATACTTGCGGTCTTTACCCAACCTCTCCAATATTGTTTTGTCTTAGTAAGGAACAGCTCCGCAGTTTCAGCTAATGATGCTTCAAGTGGGGGTCCATAGGTCAGTGTAAGGTATTTAGTATCATTCAGGATGAAAGATTGATCGTTGACAATATAATTAAGGGCAATATTGGTAGTGAGCCTGACATGGGCATCCAATCCGAGGAATCTAATATGATTACTTCCCATGCTTGCTTCTGGCACCACATTTCCATAGTCTCCCACCGGTTTGCACTTTACCTGCACACGCGGATTACCTTCGATTCTTTCAATCTTCCTTGTGAACATCAACGGTTTATAGTAGCGATCTGATTGAAAAAATCTGGGTGCAAAATCCGTCACCGCATAAATACCATCATCACTGGTGACAACTGTCCGCAGGATATTGGTATTTTCAATATAAGACTGCTCGGTTGTGAAGTTCTGATGAGGGGGTTGAATAGAGAATTCGCCACCCTTCTCTTCGTCCAACATTTTTCCGAAAATGAAACTTGAATCAAATCTAGGCCAGCACATCCAGCTCACATTTGTATCCTTATGGATATGTGCTGTAAAGGCGCAATTACCAATCACTCCGAAATCATACGTATGTCTACTCATCCCTTTTTAATATTTCAGCTAATAAATTGAATAATAATCAATATAACAAGATAATATTAACCACTTATCAAATTTTAAAGTATTTAATTAAGACTTTCATAATTGATGATTAAATAAAATATAACTGGTATATAAAGTTATAATGGACAAAACATTAGATCAGGAAGTAAAACTGTGAGTTCTTAAAAATTGTCTCGATCGCTAATTATATACAAAGTGCGATTTGATTATATTTGATGGAATCCAACCCGATAATGTTTAGGAAAATAGTAAAAAATAAAAGGTACCGTCTATTCTTATTGGCTTTCCTGGCCATATTGACTTACAACCTTTTGATAGTAGCATTGGTTGAGTCTGAAAAGTTGAGTCGACAATCAGCGTTAACGACTTATGAAAATGCCTACTGGTATTCCATCGTAACACTGACGACAGTGGGTTACGGGGATCTTTTCCCAGCAACCACTTACGGGCGGATTATAGGCGGAAGCATGGTTTTGCTCAGTATGGTATTCTATGCAATCATCATTGGCGGTATGTCCACCATCATCACTAACTTAAAAGAAAGCAGAAAATTGGGATACAACGGTACAAATTACAAGAATCATGCAGTAATCATTGGCTGGAATGATTTTGGCAGTATGGTAACGGATCAGTTACTTGGAGTCAATAAAGATGTTGCTATTGTTACATCGAATAAAGACGACATTGATTCAATCAAAGACAAATTTCCAAGCAAAAAGATCTTTACGTTATTCAGCGATTTCAAAAGTTATGAGATCCTACAGAAGGCAAACATTGAGTCATCTTCTATTGTTTTTGTCAATCTTCCGGATGACACTGAGAAATTGGTCTACATTCTGAACCTGAGAAAAATATACCCTGACCTTGAGTTTGTTGTAACGCTCGAAAACATCGATCTTAAAAATACGTTCATAAGCGCTGGTGTAACTAATTGTATTTCCATACACGAAATATCAAGTAAGCTATTAGCCAGCTATTTATTTGAACCAGATGTTGCCGAGTATTCTGAATCAATCATGTCCTTCGCGAAAGCAGATAGTGATTATGACATCAAACAATTTCTGGTAACACAGTCGAATCCCTACATCGGAAAGTTGTATCAGGATGCATTTTTCGATCTCAAAACCAAATACAATTCAGTCTTGATAGGTATTACGAAACGGGATAAATATGGCAACCGCAAAATGATCAAGAACCCACTAGGTGACTTGAAAATTACGGCCGGTGATTATTTGATTGTAATTCTCAATGGAAAAGCATTTAAGCTTCTTAAGAAACGATTCAACGTAGATGAGGGGTATATCAGCAATAGGATAACATAATGATGAGAATAGCCGGAATTTACACCGCACTGATTCTAATATTTGCTAGCTGCGAAAACAGATCTTTGACAGAAGGTGAAAAATTTGCCCCAAAGGAGATTCATGAGAATAAAACGTTTCACTTTGATAAAATAAATGTCGATGGCGTTGAATACCTCATCCTCGAGAAGGACAACAACAACCCCCATGAGGGTTTTGGATTTATGGCATTTCGAGCCAATAAGTTGATTGAAAAACAAGATTCCATTCTAGCCTACATGAAAACCCTCATCAAAGTGCAGTCAATTATGCTGTCAGAAATTAAAAACATTTCTCAAGTTCAGGCTGATGACATTGTCGGAGAGATTTTGGTCGGAAATCTGGAAAAAGAACTAGAGGAAATTTATCTACTGGAAAATTCAAAGCTATCCAGCGGGTCTGATAACGAAGCAGACTCAACTTCTCAGGAAGAATAAAGCCCTGGCAGATAAAACCAAGGCTTGATTTTTTATTGCGTAAATGATATCAATTATTTGTTTGCAAAATAGGTGCGTAGCTCCTTTAATGCTTTGGATGTTGGCTCGTCTATCTGAGGAGAATTCACAATATCCTTTGCAACTTTCACCGCATCTATCAAATCATCTTTATCGCTAAAAACTTCATCCAATATTTTACAATCATAAATCAGTGACATCAATACCACGAAAGATGCAGGAGCTTTTGCTTTTTTAAATACAATGGCATGCATCGCATTTCGAATTTCCTGCTCGAATGCATAATTGGCATTGCCCATTCTTTCGCTTAGCGGAATCCAAAGCATTTTGGTTTCCTCACGCTTAAGAATGCCTCTGTGAACCAGAAGCTCGTCGATATCCGTTTGTAAATCCTTGAAGTCATGAGCCAACGTTTCGATTTGATCAATCAACCCTACCCCACTTCTAATCTTCTTGAGAATCTTATCCAGGACACCATTACCAAGCCCTGTTAAATCCTCAACCTTAATTCCTTCATCAGATAAACTGATTCTTTTATGAATATGTAACTCTAATATAGCTGCACTGATCAATCCGGGAATAATCGTCCTTTCGGCAGCCGAAAGCAATCTTCCCTCCTCATCATCCAGTGCAATCAAATACAGACCTTCAGCAATACTAAGTTTCATCTGGTTATGTGTTTTTACGTTATAAAGTATTAGTTGGTGGTATTAACAAGCGTAAGTGCACAACCTAATAGCAATTTACCTAATCGTCTGCTCCGGCGTTCTTCAATAGCAAAGGAATCGTTAATCCCTGTACCAATATGGAGAACACAACACAGCAGTATGTTGCAAATAATATAATTTCTTTTGCTTCCTGAGGAATCTGAGTAATATCCGATAAAGAAAGCGCAAGTGCTACAGAGATTCCTCCCCTTAGACCTCCCCAAGTTAAAATCTTGATAGTACCCGGTTCGAACTTCCTGAAAAAGGACATGATTCCAATAGGCACTGATACGCCTATCAAACGAGCGCAAAGCACGATCGTAACACCAACAAATCCCACAAGAATCATATCTGATGAGAATGTTTTGGCAATGACTATCATTTCCAAACCAATCAGGATGAACAATATGGCATTCAATGCTTCATCCAACAAATGCCAAAACTTGAAAACATATTCGCCTGTCGCATTGGCTAGATTTTCGTCTCTACCCTCATTACCAATGAAAAGTCCCATTACAACCATTGCTAATGGTCCTGACACATGAATAAGTTCAGCAATTCTTCCTCCAACCATCACAAGCGTTAAGGTTACCAGCACTTCTAATTCTACATGATCGTTATCGATAAAGTTGAGTAATCTAAATCCAAGAAATCCAAAAAGACCTCCCATCAACAATCCACCAATCACTTCAACACCGAAAAGTTTAGCAACTTCACCAGCACCAATAGCAGCCTCCGCTGCTTCCTCGTGACCTCCACCCCCATGCATCGCACCTGGAGCGGCAATCCCAAGTATGGTCAAAAACACAACCACACCTACACCATCATTAAATAATGACTCCCCCGCAATCTTGATTTCAAGATTTTTAGAAAGATTAAATTTCTTAACAAGTGCTAATACGGCTATCGGATCAGTAGGAGAAATTAAGGCTCCAAAAAGCAAGCAATGAATGATCTCCATTTCAATACCCATCATCGGAAAGATGAAGTACACACCTGCTCCAACAACGAATGTCGAAATTAATGTACCAAAAGCCGCGAGAATAATAATAGGCAAACGCTCCTCCAACATCTTCTTAAGGTCCATGCTCAATGCTCCGGCAAAAAGCAGAAAATTCAACATCACATTTAGCAAAACCTCCTGAAAATCAAATTCCTCAATAATATGTTCAGCCCCTCCCGTGACACCTGGAAACACCATTCCAAGCAATAGAATCACAACTGACATCATTAATGCAATGGCCATAAGACCAATAGTTGAAGGCAATTTTAAAATTGTAATATTGATCAGCGTAAAAACTGCCGCCATGAATATTAGGAGAGTGATAAGATCAAGTATGCTCATTGGTGATAATTGTGGATTAAGCCCATAATGTTGTTGGAACGACCAAAGTAAAAATAAAAATATTACAAAAAAAAAGGTGTCCCTATATAAATGAGACTGTTAATATTGTCCAATTTATTGACAAAAGTACAATTTCCGGCTGAATGAAATATTATATCTCAAAGTACTTCCTTTTATTATGCGTAATTAGCATTTCCTGTACACCCTTTCAAAGGGTTAGACTACAGCAATCGATTAAAGGCTCTGATAACTATCAGGACTATTTTATTGGCTTTCAACTCTACGATCCAATGACCGGCAATATCCTGGCTGAGCTCAATAGTGGCAGGTATTTTACCCCTGCGTCTAACACAAAAATAATTACACTGGCGGCATTCCTGGATCTTAATAGTGATTCCATCGCCTCTTTTAAGTATGATCGCATCAACAATATTTTGTATCCACTAGGTGACCCGTCTTTTTTGCATGAGGATTTTGTCATACAAAATAGCTTCAATCAATTATTGAAATCAGATAGCATCAATTTGGCCAGTGACAATAAAGGTGTTACCCCATTTGGACCCGGATGGGCTTGGGATGACTATAATTATGCCTATCAACCAGAAAGATCTACGCTTCCAGTATACGGAAATGTATTAACCATCCACAAGAAGGGTGAAAATCTTAGTATGATTCCTGATTTTTTTGAACCCTATGTAAATCTTCACAGTACTTTCAACGGCAGAGCCAAAGATCACAACCTATTTCATTTTGCCGAAAGCAACTACTCAAAAGACACCATTTCGAGATACATTCCATACACCACTTCTCAGGAAATGATTGGCGCCTTGCTCACTGACACACTTAAACAAAATGTTCGATGGGTGGATGCACGACCTGTTCGTCATCTCGAAACCATTTACAACACGCCTGCACTACCTGTATTAGCCACTATGATGTTACGCAGTGACAATTTCCTGGCTGAACAACTACTCATCAATGCTCGACTAGTGAAAGGATTTAATACCGAAAGTGAATACTTTGAGTATTTACAAAATACAACTTTTCAAAATTTACCTGACCCTTTGATCATTGAAGATGGCTCAGGGCTGTCCAGGTACAACATGAACACACCTCGTAATTTTGTGAAAATATTGGAGAACATCTATTTTCAGCTTTCGTGGGATGAAATCACCACAATATTTCCAAATGGTGGAGTATCAGGCACAATCAAAAACTGGTACGGTGGAACGACTCGGCCCTATGTATTCGCTAAAACCGGAACCCTAAGACACAATCACTGTTTGAGTGGGTTTATTGTGACTGATTCAGGTCGCGAGTTGATATTCAGCTTTATGAACAACCACTATATCAATGGCACTACGGAGGTGAAAGAATTTATGCAGCAGACGTTGGAGCACATCAAAAAGAGTTACTAAAAAAGTCCGACTTCAGGTATGCAAACTGAAGTCGGACTAGTCATTTCCTTAATCTCAATCATTGTACGTTTCAACTAACCCGCCAGTTAGACGCATTAGGGCAACATGTGATTCTATTAGGCTATACAGCGCCTGCAATTTTAAAGTGGCTGCACCTAGGTAGTTATTTTGTACAACCCGATAATCAAATGAATTGATCGATCCACTGCGAAACTTATCACGAGACAGTTCCAGATTTATTCTGGCTACTTCCTCTCTTCGCTCATTGATATCGTAAATCTGTTTTCTGGTATTGTATAGATCAAGTGTTCTTCTCAAGTCACGATCCATTGACAACCTCATTTTATCCAATCTCAAGTTTCCAATATCTTCCTGAATCAGCGCATTTTGTATAGCGCGATTGATTCTACCTCCATTGAATAAAGTAAATGAAAGTGATAGACCAAGAGAATACTGATTACTAACCTGGTTGATCCAATCTTCAGGACCAGGCACAAATTCTCCTCCCTGAAAGAATTGAGCCTTACTTAAATTCACATAGCTGGAATTAAGTCCGCCTCGACCATTAAGCATCAGGGATGGATATCTATCTGCTCTGGCTATTTCGGTGTTGGTCGCCAATACAGTTTGAGTAATGAACTGCTTCTTTAAATCAACATTTGCCGCAAGCATTTTCTCTTTGAGTTGATCGTAATTGTAAGCGGGGTTCTCAAACTCCAATGTTGCTGGAAAATCGTAATCCTTATCCAGATCTGACTCAGCCATCAATAGGTTTAACGCACGTTTCGCATCCCTCAATACCTGCTGTTGCGCGATGTAGTTAAGCGAGTCGGTCAGATAATTACCCTCTTCCACTAATCGTTCCTGTGCCACGGCACTACCCAGGGCCGATTTTACTTTGATATAATCAAACTTATCACGAGACAACTCCAGCTGCTTCTCCAATTCGCTCAGTCGTTGATTATGAGTTACTACATTAAAGTAGCCCAGTACGATAGCCTGAAGTGTGTTGGCGATTACAACAGAGGCATTCCCTTGAGATTCAGCCATTAGCTGCTCAAACCTGCGTTTGGTCATGTTCACTTTGAACCCGTTGAACAAAGTCCAATTGACATTCAATGCGGGGCTAACCCCGACAGATTGTGTAATTCCTTGGGCCTGAAAAGGGCTGGCAGTTTTAACGTTATCAGACAAAGCACCATTACCACCTACTTCCAAGGTTACACCCGGATATCGTCCGGCTTGTCCCCATGCATTATTGTTCTGATTGATTTCAACAGTCTTGGCCTCAATCCGAATATCATAATTCTGATCTAACCCTTTTTGAATAGCATCTGATAGCGTTAGTGATTCCTGAGCGAAAGTTGCACCAGTCATTGTTACAATGACCAATGCGGTTAACATTATATTTTTAATCATTTTATTACTTCTTTAGGCTGACTCTCTATATTCTTCGAGTCTTTTCTGATCCAAAATCACTCTTTCTACTTCCTCTGCAGTTGGTTTCTCTCCAGTCCATAACCATTTAGTATATCTTCTGATATCATTCATAATCAAGATGAAGACTGGGAAGAACAAAAGGATAATGAACGTACCGATCAAGACACCATAGGCAACAGATATTGCCATTGGGATTAGGAACTGTGCCTGGAAACTAGTCTCCTTAATCAAAGGATACAAACCCAAAACAGTCGTCAGCGATGTTAAGACAATCGGCCTGAATCTTGAAAGGCCAGCATTATAGGCTGCCTGATAAACTGTTTGACCCTCATTCTTGATTAATGAATTGTACTTGGCCAAAAACACAACCGCATCATTGATGATCACTCCTGATAAGGCCACCATTCCCCACATACTCAACAAGGATACAGGAAACTCTCTACCGGAAATCCACGACTCAACACCATGTCCCAACATTGCGCTAAACCATCCAAGCGGAATCATACCAATGATTAACAACCCCTGATACACAGACCTGAAGGTTAGCATTAGAATGAAAAAGATCAATACAAACGCGCCACCGAAGTACAACATGACTTCATTCATGGCTCTTTGACTTTCCTGCGATTGTCCTCCAAAATCAATTTTAACAGAAGGAAAATTGGCCTTCAATTCAGGAATCACATTCGCTTCGATACTCTGCAGGATCGGCGGAACATCCCCCATTGGATCAATCATCTCTGCCTCCACAGTCACCGCTCTGGAAGCATCATAGTGACGAATTCCCGAAAGGCCCCTTTCGACGCGATAGTCAGCAATTTGAGTCAATGGATACTCTCCACCTGTTGTGGTTTTGATTTTCACATCTTCTAACTGACCAATGCTTGCGCGTCCTTCTCGTGGATATCTCACCCAGACACGCAATTCATCATTGCCTTTCATAAAACGCTGAACTTCTTCACCGAAATATCCTTGACGCACCTGACGGCTTATTTCATTATGATTCAATCCCATGAAGTAAGCTTCATTCCTAAGATCAAATAACATTTCCCTTCTGCCTATGGCTTGATTATCCTGTATCTCTTTCAACTCAGAATACCCACTAAGTTCAGTTTTAAGATATGCGGTGGCTTGCTCTAGTTCTTCGTAATTCTTGCCAAGCAAACGGATTGAGACGGGCTTACCAAAACGATTACCACCTCCGATACTGTATTTTTCAGCCTCAGGAACAGGACCAATCTTTTCTCTGATTTTTGAAATCAAATCATACTGGTTGATCCCGTATTTATCCAACTCTTCATAGAAGACATTAATAGACCCGGCATGACTACCGTTTTCTCCATCCTGAGAATAACCAACATTGGTGATCATTTCACTAATGATATCATCCTCAGTTCCAAATTCTTCCATCAATTCGCTGTTCACGTCAAAAATGGCTCTTTCAAATTTCACCAAATATGACTCCACTTTGCTTTCATGTTCGCCAGGTTTGAAGGAGATATTAACATTGAAGCTATTGAAAGGAATGTTAGGAAAGAAAGTCGATCTAATCTGCCCACCCATTAAGAGTCCAATTACCAGAATCACAAAGGCTAATGTCGCAGCATAAGATATCGGCTTATACTTCATTGTGAACTGAAGCATGCTTCCATAAATATCATTTTTCATCCAATTGATGAATCCATTGATTTTGGATCTGATCGCATAGCTACGCGTATCTTCTTTCTTAACGCTCAGTACTTTTTTACTTGCCAAGTGAGCCGGTAATACCAGAAATGCTTCAAGCAATGAGAACGCCAAACTGAAAATCACAACAATGGCCATATCCTTGAGGAATTCAAAGCCGCCTGTCAATAACAGCAAAGGGGCAAATGCTACGATAGTTGTCGTCACAGATGTAGTTACAGCGGGCAATACTTCCATCGTACCGTTGATCGCTGCAGAAACTGGATTTTTGCTTTTCTCGAAGTGCGAGTAGATATTCTCTGCAATCACGATTCCATCATCTACCAGGATACCGATTACCAGGATCATCCCAAAAAGAGAGATCATATTGATAGTCAAACCAACGAAAGAACCCAAAATAAACATCCCCAGAAAAGAAGCTGGAATACCCCAGGCCACCCAGAAGGAAAGTCTTAAGCTAAGAAATGTCCCAAGCGCCACAAGTACGAGCAGCAATCCAACCACTCCATTGGAGGTAAGCAGATCAAGTCGCTGCTGCAGCATGCTCATAAAATTCCATGCAACCACTAACTCTACGGCCTCATTGCGCTCATTGAACTCATCTACATACGCAGTTACTTCCTCAGAAATACTTTGAAGATCTTCATTCTCCAGTTTTCTGACTTCAATGAATGCTGCCATCTCTCCATTCAGAAAACTTTTATTTGGTTGATCTGCAAACTGTTCTTTGATTTCTGCTACATCTCTGAGCAATACTTTGCTACCATCAGGATTACTCCTCAATACAATTTCACCAATTGCAGCAGCATCTGTTTGTTTGGCTTTTGAACGGATCAAAATCTCCTCACTTGAGGATCTGATCGATCCTGAAGACATGTCTCTGTTATTGAATCTAACTGCGCTGGCGACCTGATCAAAGCTCATACCATATCGACGTAGATTCTGCTCTGTCACTTCAATAGAAATTTCCAACGGAGGCCAACCAGACACCTGCACCTGACTAACAGCAGGTAACTTGAGCAGATCATCCTCAATTTCCTCGGCAAACATTTTCAAAGTTTTCAGATCAACATCACCGGTCAATCCTAACCACTGCGCGGTAGATCTTTGTCTTTGCTTATAAATAATGGGCTTTTCAGCCCCAGCTGGAAATGAATTGACACCATCTACAGCATTTTTAATTTCAGTGTATATCTCATCTATGTCATAGTTATCAAGTGTAATAACTGTGATGCTAGCAGAATTTTCAGCTGATGTAGAAAACATCTCATCAATCCCCGGAATACTTTTAACCGCCTCCTCTATTTTGAGCGTCACGCCTTCCTCCATTTCCTCTGGAGAAGCACCTGGATAAGCTACGCTTACCATAACAGTCTTATCCGATCTTAAAGGAAAGAATGATTTGTTGGTTGTAAGAATACTTGTGACTCCTCCGATGAGTGTAATCGCGATGACGATGTTGGCTACAATCGGATACTTTACAAAGTATTCAATTAGATATCTAAAAGACATGTGGTATATTTTTAATTAGTTGAGGCAGTTGCGTCAGAAGAAACTGAAGCTGCTAGCTCAGTCTCTTTTTTGTTCTTGGTTTCAAGGTCAATGTCCTGATCCTCATTCTTGAACACCTTCATATTGTTGTAAGCTCCAATCAATGGTTCGCTTACCAAATCAACTCCTTCAGTCAAACCGCTGAATACCGCATCTTGCTCAGTCAATCGCACAATATCAATCTCCTTTACTTTTAGCAATGTATCCTCCAACACGAAGACCTCATTTCCATTGTAAATCAAATTGCGCGGAATGACCATTCCATCCTTAATGACTTGGGCAGGTATGGTTGCTTCCAAAAACTGGCCATCATAAAGTCGTTTGCTGGTTTGCTCAATCGCAATGTAAACGTCAACAGACTGAGTGCTCTGATTCACAAAATCACTGATTCTTGTAACAACTCCGTTCCAACTAAGGCCTGATTCATCCGAAGTTATCTGCGCAGGTGCTCCTTCATTAATCCATGCAATATCTTTTGACTCAACGCTAACACGCAGTTCATGAACGCCTGCCCGGATGATTTTACCAATATTGGTACCTGGGTTCACAAATGCACCTGTCTCGAAATTAATTTGTGAAATACTGCCATCGAAGGGTGCATAGTAATTGTATTTCTTCAATCTTACTTCTGCACTTTTGATGTTGTAATAGTTACTGAAGATTCCCTTTGTGGCCAAAAATGTTCTGGCCTTGTCGTCTGTTACTTCAGGCAAAATTGGAAGGTCTTTATCAAGTTTGATGTTCTTGAAGTATCCATTCCAGGTCTCAAAATTTTCATCAAAGTCTAACTTCATATCCGGAAGGATAGCGGCTAGATCACGTAAGAAATTACTTTTTTGAGATTTTAGATTTAGTTCAGCCTCCGTATCATCAATTCGGAACAACAATGTTCCCTTTTTAAAATTAGAGCCTTCCTTCAATCGAACTTTTCCTTGATACATCCTGCCAGCAACTTCAGATAGCAGGTCAAGTGATTGTGCTGTTTCCACACGTCCAAATGCTCGCACTACAGTCTCCACATCCTGATAGGCCACAGGAACTGTTTTCACGTATTTCTTAGCTTCTGGCGGTTTTTTTGCTACTGGTTCTTCCTTAAAACTAGCTGCAAACTTGGCACCCAGCACAGATAGAGCAATGATTGCAATTGCCGAACCAAGAATAATAAATTGTCGCTTTTTCATTGAGAGTTTTGATATTTCTTTTAATCAATAGCCACATTATGGCTAGTTACTTGAATGCATTTGACGAACAATTGTTACGAATTGTGACCAAAAAATTGATAAATGGCAGAATATCATTATTAACTCTCCAAAAAGTACCAAATCCGGACATTCCGATGATTATTCTTAAATGACCCGCGAATTTAGTCATTCAAAGAACGAATACTTGCCATTGCTTCATAGAACAGTAAAATATTCTAATGACCAAGTCAAAACGCCGAATGAAGGGCGCATCAATAAACACATAGAAGACTTATTGCTTCATAGCCTCCCAAAACGAATAAATCCAGCCTTCTCGAGACTCTCCCGATGATTTGGGTGAGCAATATCTATCATCAACCGTGTTCGCTCTTTCAGCGATTTTCCAAAAAGATTGGCAATACCATACTCTGTAACGATGTAGTGTACATGCGCCCTTGTCGTCACAACTCCGGCTCCATCTTTGAGCATCGGCACTATTTTGGATACCCCTTTGTTGGTAGTTGATGTTAAAGCAATAATGGGTTTTCCTCCCTTAGAGTAAGAAGCTCCCCTTATAAAATCCATTTGCCCACCAACACCTGAAAAATGTTTAGTCCCAATTGAGTCAGCACATACTTGCCCTGTATAATCAATCTCAATGGCACTGTTAATTGAAGTCACTTTTGGATTTTGGCGAATGATGGCCACATCGTTGACATACTGAGCATCCATCATTAACACTCCAGGGTTTTCATGAATAAAATCATACAAGAGTTGAGACCCCAGGACAAAGGAGCTAACAATCTTTTCTCTATTTAACTTTTTATCCTCTCCGGTAATGACCCCTTTCTCAACCAAAGGAATCAGCCCATCTGAGAACATTTCTGTATGAATTCCAAGTCTTTGGTGATCACTCAATGAAGCGAGTACCGCATTGGGTATGCTTCCAATTCCCATCTGAAGCGTTGCTCCATCCTCAACCAGAGAGGCTACATATTTACCAATGCGAATTTCTTCATTACTAATTCCTGGAATAATGGCCTTGGGTATTTCGGATTTATGCTCAACCAAATAATCAAAATGATTGATATGAACACAAGCATCCCCCATTGTCCTTGGCATATTCGGATTTACCTGTGCTATAACCACATCAGCTACTTCTACGGCAGCCAGGGAAGCATCAACAGACACTCCCAAAGAAGAGTATCCATGGGCGTCCGGTGGTGTAATCTGCACTAACGCAATGTTCAGTGGGAGCACTTTTTCACGCAACAATACCGGAACTTCACTTAGAAAAACCGGAATGTAATCTGCTCGATGCTCCTGAGTTGCCTTTCGCACATTCGCTCCAACAAAAAAAGATTTCAATCGAAAAATTCCCTCATATTCGGGTTTAACATATTCCGCTTTCGCTTCAGTATGGAGATGAACAATCTCAACACTCTTTAACTCATTACTTCGTGCAACAAGTGCATCCAATAATACTTCGGGGGCCGCAGCTGCTGTATGAACAAACACTCTATCACCAGATTTAACTATTGACAGGGCTTGATCTGCCGTTACTACTTTTGGCATCTTGTTTACTTGAATTTTGCTGTAAATTAATCCCGCATTTGAAGGGGTGAAATGACCTTTATCAAAGATTGATGAAAATATGCTCATCTACCCTATTCAATACGCGTACCCATCTTAATCAATTATTGATCAAATGAAAAAAATAACAACATTACTACTTTTAGGTCTGGTGATTTGCTCACTAAATAACCTTTCAGCCCAACGAAAAAAGAAGCCTGCCGTGGCAACTGTCAGCTTTGATCAAAACCTTTATAAAGGTCTTGAATGGCGCAGTATTGGACCACATAGAGGTGGCCGATCTGCAGCTGTAACTGGAGTGCCCGGCAAGCCCAACCTATACTACATGGGCGCTACGGGAGGTGGAGTATGGCGAACAAATGATGCGGGTAACTCGTGGGAAAACATCTCAGACGGATATTTTGGAGGCTCAATTGGAGCTGTTGCAGTAAGCAGCTGGGATCCCAATGTGATATATGTTGGAGGTGGAGAGGTGACTGTACGAGGCAATGTTTCCTATGGATATGGCATGTGGAAGTCTGTCGATGCTGGTACCACCTGGCAGCAGATAGGACTAAAGAACTCCAAGCACATCCCGCGTGTAGTTATTCACCCGAAAAATCCTGACCTGGTGTATGCAGCGGTCATGGGTGACCTTTATAAAAGCTCTACAGAGAGAGGTGTCTTTCGAAGCAAGGATGGTGGCAAATCATGGGAGAAGGTGCTATTTGCAAATGCTGATGCAGGAGCTGTTGAGCTGGTAATGGATCCCAACAATCCTAGAATCTTATACGCATCGACCTGGCGAATTAGAAGAACACCTTACAGCCTTGAAAGTGGTGGAGAAGGCTCGGCTCTATGGAAAAGTACAGATGCTGGTGATACCTGGACCAATATTTCCTCAAATGAAGGATTACCAAAGGGTCTATGGGGCATTTCGGGGGTGACTGTTTCACCACTCAACAGCAATAGAGTTTGGGCCATCATCGAAAACAAAGACGGAGGAGTTTACCGCTCAGATGATGCAGGCAAGACCTGGAGACTAGTAAACAAAGAAAGAAAACTACGCCAACGTGCCTGGTACTATACGAAAATATATGCAGATAGTCAGGATGAAGATCGCGTCTATGTCATGAATGTACGTTATCATCGAAGTAAGGATGGCGGTAAAACATTCGAAACGTATAATGCTCCTCACGGAGATCATCACGACTTCTGGGTAGCTCCGGAAGACAATCAACGCATGATTATCGGCGATGATGGTGGAGCACAAATAAGTTTCGATGGTGGTGAAAATTGGTCTACCTATTACAATCAGCCTACCATACAGTTCTATAGAGTTACAACGGATAATCATTTCCCATATAGAATATATGGTGCACAGCAGGACAATAGCACTTTGAGAATCAGCCACAGAACCGGCAATGGATTCATTGGTGAAAAAGACTGGGAATCAACCGCAGGTGGTGAAAGTGCACATATTGCGGTGGATCCGGAAGACAATGACATTGTGTATGGGGGAAGTTATGGCGGTTTCCTTACCAGGGTCAATCACAAAACGGGTGAAACCAGAGGTATTAATGTCTGGCCGGACAACCCAATGGGGCATGGTGCTGAAGGAATGAAGTATAGATTTCAATGGAATTTTCCAATCTTCTTTTCTCCTCACAATCCAGACAGGCTTTACACTACTTCTCAGCATGTGCATGTGAGCACTGATGAAGGTCAGTCCTGGGAGATCATAAGTCCTGATCTTACTAGAAATGATGCCAGCAAACTAGTTTCGTCAGGTGGCCCAATCACCAAAGACAATACCGGTGTAGAGTATTACGCTACCATATTCGCAGCAACTGAAAGCTATCATGAAGAAGGTGTGATCTGGACAGGGTCCGATGATGGATTGATACATGTGACACGAGATGGTGGAGAAAACTGGTCTAATGTTACGCCAGCCGGTATGCCCGAGTGGATGATGATCAATTCTGTCGAGATTGATCCATTTAACAAAGGAGGGTTATATGTAGCTGGCACCCGATACAAACTTGGGGACAACCAGCCATATCTCTACAAAACAGAGGATTATGGTGCCTCCTGGAAAAGAATTACGAATGGCATCAGCAGCGACCATTTTACCAGGGTAGTACGTGCAGATCCGGAAAGAAAAGGGTTGTTGTATGCGGGTACAGAGACAGGTATGTATATTTCTTTTGACGATGGTGCTAGTTGGAAACCATTCCAGCAAAATCTTCCGATCGTACCGATTACTGACCTTACCATTAAAAATAACAACCTGATTGCAGCAACTCAGGGTCGAAGCTTTTGGATCATCGATGACTTGACAGTGCTGCATCAGCTAAACGATGAGGTTAAGAATAAATCGCATTATCTATTCAAACCAATGGACTCCTACCGACTTGGGGGTGGAAATGGACGAACATCAAAAACCGCAGGGACTGATCACCCAGGAGGCGCATTAGTTCACTACTTCATAAAGGATACGGCTGCCAGTGATACCATTTCATTATCATTTCACGAGGCTGATGGAGATTTGATAAAGAAGTTCAGCACTCATCCCGACAAAAAAGAAAATGAGAGTGCGCTTAATGTCAAACCCGGTTTGAATATGATCAATTGGAACATGCGATATGAGGGAGCTAAAGATTTTCCTGGCATGATTTTATGGTGGGCAACCACTCAGGGGCCTAAAGCTATTCCCGGTACGTATCAGGTAAAAATGAATGTAAACGGGCAAGAAACGCTGACGGATTTTGAACTCTTGAAAGACCCGAGAAGCAGTGCTACCCAGGCAGATCTTCAGGCGCAATTCGATTTCCTTATGAATGTTCGTGATAAGTTAACTGAAGCAAATCAGGCGGTGATTGATGTCAGAAAGGCAAGAACTCAGATCAAGGATGTAATGTCAAAAGCCGGAGATGATGCTACAGAAATACAAGAATTAGGCAAGGCAATCATGAAAGATATGAAAGTAATAGAGGAAGCACTCTATCAAACCAAAAATGAAAGCCGGCAAGATCCATTGAATTATCCAATCAGGCTGAACAACAAAGTTGGACACCTGGCTTCTCTTATGGGAATCGGAGATAATCGACCAACCGATCAGGCGGTAGCCTTTTACGAGGAAGTGTCTTCAGCAATAGACGAGCAAACAAAAGCACTGGATGAAATACTTGGAGATCGTATCGAAGAATTCAATCAAGCAGTATACGAATCGAAAATAAAAGCCGTAAAACTTGAAGATTGATATAGGATATGCAATTTTGCGACACAAACAGCGTCGTAAATGTACAATGTAATCATTGTGGGCGGAGGAATAGTGGGACTTGCCTCCGCCCTCAAATTAAAAGAGTCAAACCCTAAGCTTAAGATCGCAATTGTTGAAAAGGAAAAGGGTCTGGCTCAACATCAAACAGGACACAACTCCGGCGTGATCCATTCGGGATTATACTACAAACCCGGCAGCTACAAAGCAAAGAACTGTGTGGACGGCTACAATAAACTCATTCGATTCTGCGATGAAGAGGAAATACCCTATGACCTCTGTGGCAAAATTGTAGTAGCAACCAGACAAGCTCAACTTCCTGCGCTACAGACGCTATACGAACGAGGTGAGGCAAATGGTCTTAAGGGGATGAAGAAGCTCGTTGGTGATGAGCTCAAAGAGTACGAACCTTATATTCATGGCGTTCAAGGTCTTTTTGTTCCTCAAACTGGCATTATTGATTACACCGAAGTGGCGCTGAAATACGCTGAAAAATTCAAACATTTTGGTGGGGAGATCTACTCCGACAACCAAGTCAAACGTATCGAAGAAAATAGTGGGTTCTTACAGGTCACAACAAACAGCCAAACTTTTACGACTCGGCTTGTGGTGAATTGTGCTGGATTACATTCAGATGTTGTAGCAAAACTCACAGGTGCGAGTGTGGAATACAGGATCATTCCATTTCGTGGAGAATACTATAAGTTAAAAAGTGAAAAGGAATATTTAGTTAAAAACCTGATCTATCCTGTTCCTGATCCAAACTTCCCGTTTCTGGGTGTTCATTTCACCAGAATGATGAAAGGTGGAATAGAGGCTGGACCCAACGCTGTTTTAGCCTATAAAAGAGAGGGGTATAGTAAATCAGACGTTAACCTGGGGGAACTTTTTGGATCTCTCACCTATAGCGGCTTCAGAAAAGTCGCTGGAAAATATTGGAAGACTGGTTTTGGCGAAATGTACAGGTCATATTCCAAAAAAGCATTCACAAAAGCGCTTCAGGAATTGCTCCCTGATATCAAGAAGGATGATCTAGTTCCTGGGGGTTCGGGCGTTCGTGCTCAAGCATGTGACAAGGATGGAGGACTTATTGATGATTTTCTGATCATTGAAGGAGAAAAATTTATCAATGTTGGAAATGCACCAAGCCCAGCGGCTACTTCATCACTAGCAATAGGCGAACGAGTAGCTGACATGGTGAAGCAGAAAATGGGCTGAAACTACTTTATTTCGTCATGCACCAGAGAGTCCAACTCTGCTATCATAAATTCAAGGCGACCAATAATCTCTTCTTGATCAAACCCATCCTCTACGAGTAATGAATCAATCTCCTTGTAGATATGATACTCATACTCTTTTTTGTGCCCGGAAGTAAATCTCAGCGCATTTTTAAGGTGATACATACCATATTTCAATGCTACTCTTGCATCCTTCGATTGATCATGCGCTATGAGCTCTTCAGTTACCCTTAGCTCAGCAAGGGTTAATGCATTCAATGCATTGGAATAGGCTTGATTCATATCATTCATCACTAATGTGTCTTCCAATAGTTCATTGTAAACTACCAACAGGTCGTCTATTGACTCTTCCAGAATCCCTGCGCTCGACTCATCAAATTCTTTTTCAATTTCCCTCATAGCCTCTATTGCATGTTCCAGCTGGATCAAACTGCGCTCATATGAGTGCTCACGTGCATAAAGTTTTGAGTTCTCAAGTAAAAGATCCGGCCTCACAACCTCATCTGTCAACACTTTGGATTCGAATGTCCTTATATACCATTTGACTCCAAACAACATGCTAAAAAGAGCAATTAGCAGCAATATTGAAAACAGACCTTTACTCATTGTTTTACGGCAATTGTTACATTTAAAATTACGCCATAATTTTTATAACAAATGGCCCGCAGTGCTTTATTTCCAGTAAATGCTACTCAGGCTGTATTGTCACACCCCTCTCAGCTTCACTCTCAACCGTATATCTGAGCACCTTTGGCTGACCTGTCCCTCTGGCTCTTTTAATCTCATTTTCCCAAACTGCCCTCATCTTACTCAACTGATCGGAATAGTCAGCATTATCACTAAGATTACTCACCTCGTAAGGATCTTCACCTATGCGATACAACTCTTCAAACACAGCTGGTTCTCCACGCAACGGAGACTCGATGTAATCTCTATACAATGCAATGTCTGGATCATGCACCGTATATAGCATCCGATTAACATTGATGTCGAATTGTGCGGCAGTCTCGATTTTCTTCAATGCTGAAAAATTGTGGTTAGCATAGTATCGGATATACTTCCAATCCTTATTCTGAACAGCTTCACATCGTGGATTACCAAAGTGCGTCGACCATAAATTCTCTGTGAATAAATAATCACGAATTTGGTCTACTTCGCCATCCAACAAAGTTCTCAGATCCTCACCCTGAAAACTATCAGGAATTGGTATTCCGGCCATTGCTAGCATAGTAGGTGCGACATCAATTGTTTGAACCAATGCATCCATTTTAGTCCCTCGTTTACCCTTTCTTTTGGGGTCGAATACAATCATGGGTACATGGGTAACTTGTTCATATACCACGGCCTTGCCTCCTAATCCGTGCTGGCCCATCATCAATCCATGGTCTGAGGTGAAAATAATTACAGTATTCTTATCTAAACCCTGTTTTTTCAACATTTCCCGCATACCTCCAATCATCTGATCTATTCCAGTCATTGCTTGATATTGTCTGATAGTTCGCTCCCGAACTTCTGCTGGTGTATCAGCATAATTATAGCCAGCTTGTCGATCAGCTACATGATGAATAGACAATGGAATCTTAGGTGTTTCAATCGCTTGTTTTGCCAGGTAATGATTTACTCTTGGAATATCCTGATCTCGATAAAGTGACTTGTAAATATCACTATCAGCTGCCCGTTGTTCCATTGACCGAACCCCTGCTCCATGTGGTAAATTGAAACTTACGGAAAGCACAAACGGCTGGTCATCAGGTCGGGCATCAAAAAAGGAGATCACCCCTTCCATTTTCTGCTCATTAGATAAGAAATTTTCTACTCCCTCAGCAATAATCTCAACCTGAGAGTCTGATGATGCATTTTCAAATATTTTATGGCGCTTTTTAGGATAAAACCCCAGGTGTCCGTGACCAGCATACCAAAAATCAAACTGCTGCTCCATGAACCCACTTTTATAACCTCCCTGCCCGACAGGTACATGATTCTTACCTATCCATCCTGAATAATACCCTGCTTTTCGCATATGAGCCGGGTAAGTATCTTCCCACCCTTCCTCGGAAAGACTTGTACCAGAATTGAAATTAATACCGTGCTTGCGCTCATGCTGACTCAACAGAATACTTGCTCTGCTTGGTGTGCAAATAGCTGAGGTCACATGCGCATTTGTAAATAATACCCCTTCACTAGCCAATTGATCTAAATTTGGAGTCTTGACCACCTGGTTGCCTGTACAACCCATATACCCGTAAGGTTGATCATCTGTGAGTACGAAAATAAAATTTGGTTGTGCAAGTAGGTCGAAACCACCAATCAATGTCAATGCAATGAAGATACGTATCATGTGTTAAATTTAGGTATTGAACCGTAAGTCACAGCAGCACAAAGAAAGGAACCGATTGCGCTCAGTGACAGACAAAAAGAATACAAATTAGCTTGAAATACACCTGCCCCATGCATCCAAAAACCTGCTTCCATATTGCCGTCTGCCTCCTCTTAATGAGCTGTGCAGATCAAAAACCTTCTGTACCGCCAAATGTGATCATCATCGTGACTGATGATCAAGGGTATGGAGACGTTGGATTTCATGATAATACCATTATTAAAACGCCCAATTTGGACAAATTCTCAAAGCAGGCGGTCGAGTTTACCAATTTTCATGTAGGCACGACCTGCACACCGACACGCGCTGGCATCATGACAGGTAGAAATGCCAACCGAAATGGTGCTTGGCACACGATCGCCGGTGCAAGCATCCTAAACGCTGATGAGGAAACTATCGCTGAAGTGTTCCAGCAAAATGGATACAAAACAGGCATGTTCGGCAAGTGGCATCTAGGTGACAACTATCCGTTCAGGCCACATGACCGAGGATTTGATGAAGCCTTTTATCATGGTGGTGGGGGTGTTCAGCAGACACCTGACTACTGGAACAATGACTATTTTGATGATACCTATTTCAGAAATGGAGTCCCTGAAAAAACGGAAGGGTATTGCACGGACGTATGGTTTGATGAAACAATTAATTTCATCGAAAAGTCCAAGGAAGAACCCTTCTTCATATACTTAGCAACCAATGCTGCCCATGGTCCGTTCAATGTGCCGATTGAAAGCATGAAGGCTTATGAAAATGCTGATTTGATGACTCATCAAAAACGCTTCTATGGGATGATCACGAATATTGATACCAATTTTGGAAGACTTACCAGCTACCTGGATGAGAAGCAACTCACAGATAATACCATTTTGATATTCACTACGGACAATGGTACCGCGGGTGGAGTAGCAAGAAACAAAGAAACTCAGGAAGAATTTGGCTTCAACCCATTAAGAGGAACTAAAGGCAGTCACTATGATGGTGGACATATGGTGCCATTCCTGCTCAGATGGCCGGATGGCAAAATTGAAAAAATGAAAGTCGATGAATTGACTGCTCATGTGGACCTCCTTCCAACACTGACTAAAATGTGTAAGGTGCCCTTTACTCCGAAAAAAGAACTTGATGGTCTGGATATCTCTCGCGTATTCAAAGGGGATAAACTTCCAGAGCGTGTGTTGATAACAGATACGCAGCGTAAACAGTGGCCAGAAAAATATCGCAACCCAAGTGTAATGAAAAGCAAATGGCGATTAGTTAACCATAAGGAGTTGTACAATACCAGCAATGACTTGTCTCAACAGGATGATGTGGCTGACAAGTTCCCTGAAGTCGTTAACGAATTGCAGGAAGCTTATGAAAGCTGGTGGGAAAAGGTAGAAATTGAAGCACGACACTCGATCATCCCAGTTGGTGTAAACAATAACCCAGTCGAAATCACGATCCATGACATGCATCCCAATGCTGAGAATGGTGAGATTCCATGGAACCAAAATCACATTCGAACAGGGACAACAACAACGGAAGGGTACTACAATATTGACATCAAATCAACGCGGCAGTATCAAATCAAACTCAGTCGATGGCCATTGCATAGTCAGCTTCCATTGAATGCAGCTGTGGATGAAATCCCAGATCAACCTCATTTAAGCGGCCTTAAAGCCGGTCGTGCGATTACCTTTAATAAAGCTTTTTTCAAAGTAGAGGATCAAGTCTGGGAAACAGCCGTTGACAATTCACTTAGTTCTGCCGAACTAACGGTTGACCTCCCTCAAGGTCTTACTGAAATGAGCGCTTGGTTTGAACTCAATGATGGCACTACAATGCCTGCCTATTTCATTACTTTCAATTAGACAGAAAAACGATTGATCAGTTTGAATACCCTGTTCGTGAATTAATTTGAACAAATACTATGAAACATATCCTCATCCTACTCACAGCTGTCCTCATTTTTGGGTGCCAGCAATCAAATGACACTACTGAACAAAAGCCCAATGTCATCTTCATCATGTCAGATGATCACACCACACAGGCTTTTGGTATTTACGGAAGTCGTCTAGCCGATCTTAACCCTACACCCAACCTTGACAAGCTTGCCAATGAAGGGATGATTTTTGATAACTGTTTTGTCACGAATAGTATTTGCACGCCGAGCAGGGCATCCATCATCACGGGACAGTATAGTCAAACGAATGGTGTCCTGGATTTGGAAGGCAATATCCCACAGGCAAAGCAATACCTGCCAACTGAAATGAAAAAATTAGGTTATCAGACAGCAATCATTGGGAAATGGCACCTGGAAAAAGAACCTGCTGCATTTGATTATTATACTGTTCTACCAGGTCAAGGTGACTATCATGACCCAACTTTCAGAACTCAGGGTGAAAAGCCCTGGCCTCAAAATACAATTAAAAAAGAGGGACACTCAAGTGACGTAATTACTGATCTCACTTTGGAATGGCTGGAAACCAGGGATAAGGATAAACCATTCTTCCTCATGCACCACTTCAAAGCTCCCCACGACGATTTCGATTACGCCCCCAGATACCACACATATTTAGAAGACACATTCATTCCAGAACCAGAAAGTTTGTATGAATCCGGGAATCATGGGTCTGTTGCAACAAGAGGGACCAACGATTCCCTAATAAATGTAATCGGATCCTCTGTGTCTAAAAGAAATCACATCCGTCACAAGGGAATGCGCACCTGGGATCGCATCACCAAATCCAATCCTGACTTTGATAAAACCAAATACATTAACGATGATATGACTGAGGATGAATATACCTCTGCTACTTATCAGGAATATCTCAAAAGATATCTGCGCTGTGTCAAGGGTGTGGATGACAACATCAAGCGATTGAGAGATTATCTGGAAGAAAACGGACTCCTGGAAAATACGATCATTGTCTACACGGGTGATCAGGGTTTTATGCTGGGAGAGCATGATTATGTCGACAAGCGCTGGATGTACGAAGAGTCTCATCGCATGCCTTTTTTTGTGCGATACCCTAAAAGCATCGCTGCTGGATCGAGAACAGATGCCATGATCAACAATGTTGATTTTGCTCCTACTCTCCTTTCCCTAGCTGGTGGTACAACTCCTGATTACATGCAGGGCAATTCCTTTCAAACCATTCTTGAAACTGGAAATGAGCCTGCAGATTGGCCCCAATCCACCTACTATCGCTACTGGATGCATATGGCTCACCGACATGCCAATCCTGCTCATTTTGGAATTAGAACAAAGGAGCACAAACTGATATTCTTCTATGGAAAATACTGGGTCGACACTGATGATCCAAATGCCAACTGGAACAAGGATAGTTGGGGCAATCGATTCACTTACCACACGCCTCCTGGATGGGAATTTTATGATCTAACCAAAGACCCTAAGGAAATGGACAATCGTTATGACGATCCGGCTTATGCAACTATCATTTCTGACCTTAAAGATCAGTTAAAGACTCAGCGAGTAGCACTGAATGAAACTGATGACGACTATCCGCACATTCAGGCAGTTATTGATGAGTATTGGGATAAGTAGCTTAAAGCAACCTTAGCATTCAGACGCGCTTTTGCAAAAGCGTGCTATCTGTATTTCCGCTATTACCAATTTTTGGAAATAGTTAGAACTACACATTTGATATCTCACAAAAAAGAAGGTAAGAACAGTGAAATCACGGGAAATAATGTAACCAGAATCAATACCACCAAGGAAACCAAAAGGAATGGCAAACTCTCTTTGCTCACAACAGATAACGACTCTTTTCCAATTCCTGACGCCACGAACAAACAAACTCCCACTGGAGGGGTTGTGAGTCCAATCATCAGATTGAGCATAGCGATCACTGAGAAGTGAATGGGATCCACTCCTACACTAACTGCCACTTTCAATAGAATAGTGAAAAGCACGAGCAAAGCGGCCACTGTCTCCATGAATGTCCCAACAAAAATCAGCAGTAGGTTAATCAACAACAGCACGACATACTTATTGGTAGAAAACCCGAGAATACCATCCGCGATTGCCTGCGGCAGTCTGTCCACAATCAGTAACCAACCAAATAGATTAGCAAAACCAACCAGCACCATCAGTGATGCACTGGTCTTCATGGAGTCCACCACAATTTTCTTGAGATTCTCGAATTTCAGCTCCTTATAAATCCATACACCAACAATTAAGGCATAAATCACAGCGATGATGGAAGCCTCGGTCGGAGTAAAAATCCCTCCTATGATACCAAACAAGATCAAAAAGGTCATGAGTAATGCCCAAAAGGTATCCAGGAAACCTTTAAAAATGGTTTTGGCACTACTCTTTGGATGCTTTGGATAAGCTCTCTTTCTGGATATCAGGTACACAGCAATCATAAATCCAAGGCCTAATAACAATCCGGGAATAGCTCCCGCTAAGAACAGCTTACCTACTGAAAGACCTGTCAAAGATGCCGCAATAATCATGGGGACACTTGGAGGAATGATAGGTCCCACCACCGATGAAGTGGCTGTCACAGCACATGAAAAACCTCCACCGTACCCTTCCTTTTTCATAGCAGGGATCATCACTGAACCTATACTCGCTGTATCAGATACCGCTGTTCCTGAGATACCAGCAAACAACATGGAAGATCCTACATTGGCTAGTGCTAGTCCACCCCTGATATGACCAAGTAAATGATTGCAAAATCGTATAATTCGCTCCGTCATACCTCCTTGATTCATGAGGTTTCCAGCCAATATGAATCCAGGAATACTCAGCAATACAAACACATCGATACCCGCATAGAGCTTAGAAGGGATCAAGATCAAAGGAAACCCCTGGATCAGGACATAGATCAATGAAGATATACCCAGTGAAAATGCAACTGGCACACGAATCGCAATGAGAATCGCAAAAAGAACAAAAAGTATAATAATCATTTTTTTGCCTTCGCTTGTTTAGTCAGTAATAAAATGGCATGATAGGTTATTGAAAAGGACATGACCAATAAGCTAATAAAAGAAATCGCCATGGGCACCTTGAGACTTGGCGATTTCTCTGACCATCCCATTTTCACATATTGAATTCCATAAATTCCTACAACCAAAAACAATATGGCGACTAAACCATACACAAGTAGATTCAGTCCATGTTTCCACTTCGAACCTAATCGATCGTATACAATATCCAGCTGCACAAAATCTCCGCTCTCAAGGGCCAGTCCTGCCGAAAAACTCATCGTGTAGATAAAAAAGAATCTGGAAGCCTCCTCGGTCCATGGTGGTGCACTTTCCAGGAAAAATCGGGCGAATATTTGCAAAAGCACGGAACCCACTAAACCAATGGTTCCCATGTATGTTCCGGCCAATAATAGTTTTCTCACCACCTTACTCATAGCTCATTGGCCGCTTTTATCTGTTTGTAAATTTCCTGCATTTTTGGTGTTAGACTCTGGTAGATCGCTACACTAGCTTTTTCCTTGAATGCCTGATTGTCTACTTCTATTAATTCCATCCCCAATTCCTGTAGCTCAACTTGCACCTTTCTTTCATTCTCCAGAAAAATCTGATGATGAAACCTCTCCATGTCTTTGGCTGCCTCATCAAAAATTACCTTCAAATCCAGAGGAAATCTCTGATATTGCTTCTCTCCAATGACGATGTAATTCCAACTTTGAACATGCGCTGTAAGATTGACGAATTTCTGAACTTCCGAAAACCCTGCCGCACGAATCAAGGCAAATGGATTTTCCTGCCCTTCAATGGTACCCTGCTGTAGGGAAGTAAAGACTTCTGAAAAAGCCATCGGTGTTGGTTTCGCACCAAGTGCTTCCCATGCAGTGATAAATGTTGGCAGATTGGGTACTCTTACGATAAATCCATTCAGGTCATCAGGATGCCGGATGGGTCGGTTGGAAGTCAAATGTCTTGGGCCTCTGGCGAGAATAGCAATTGGTCTCATACCAGTCTTGGAAATCATCTCTTCCTCCATCTGCTTACCAATAGGTCCCTCAATCACTTGCCTCATCTCTGTGGAATCAGAAAAGAGGAAAGGCATATCACATAATGCAACAATGTCGATCCAATTGGAGAGCATTGATCCGGTGGTACACATATCAATCACATCTGCCTGAATCAATCGAATGGCTTCTATTTCCTTAGCCAATTGTTCAGAATGAAACACCTCCACCTGTATGCGTCCTTGTGACCTTTCTTCCAGAATTTCCTCAAAGTATTCAGTTGCCCTGTACCATGGGTGCTGCTCATTTACAAGGTGTGAAAATCTCAATGTTATGGTCTCGTCTTTCGAAGCACAGCCTAAGAGAATGAGCACCAACATCAAGCTCAAAACATTTATTTTCATAGCCTCCAAAGATATACACATAAGTTTTTGGGACTGGCAGTAAATCGGCTGTACAACCTCGACTTTAAATAGACAGCTCCAAAAACTAGCGCATGTTAAATTTCTGATTCCCCTGCACAATTACAATCGCGCATTTTCTTAATAAACTCATTTAAAACGGAAATATGAACTATCCTCTTCAACCCTGATGGGGTCATTTTCTTTCCATTTATAGGGGCATTTAATTATTCAAGATACCTACCTTGGCAATCCTATCTGATTTTAGACTAAAAACATCAACTTTATATTGGTGAGTTGTTTTTGACCCAAATTGAAATGTTCTTGAACCGGTTATTTCTTCTAGCATGGCTCCTAATTACTGTAGTATCTAACTGTATATCTCAAGTTTCCAATCCGTCATTCAGCAACTTTTCAACCCAAAATGGATTGTCTCAAAATGACGTTCGCAGCATTTTTCAAGACCAGGACGGCTTTATATGGGTTGGAACTTATGGTGGTCTCAATAGGTTTGATGGGTACGAATTCAAGGTTTACACCCATCGCATTGGTGACGAAACGAGTTTATCAAGTAATTTGATTGGTGACATTGACCAGGACTCACATGGAAACATATGGGTGGCAACTGATGATCAAGGTCTCAATATGCTCAATATCCATAATGAGCAATTTTTAAGGATACGCAATCAATCCGGTTTCCCAGACCAAATCATCTCCAACCATGTATTGTGCATCGAGATAGATGACGAGCAAAATGTATGGGCAGGTAGTGAAAATGGTATCAATCTTATCAAATACAATCAAAAGACCCAAGAAGTCTCTATCCGCCAATTCAGAGACATCCAACAAGAAACTCCAAGAATTAATACGATCTATCAGGATCGCCTGAAAAACATCTGGTTGGGTACTCCTACAGGACTTACCAGATGCATTAAGTCCGGAAACGATCAGTACGAATTCATCAAATACGGTTTTGATGAATTGATTCGGTCTTTTAGTGAAAATGATACAGCGCTACTGATTCAAACCAATCGCCACTTGTACGCTCTTCCTTTTAAAGAAGCAAGCAACAGTAATCCCAAAGTAAGTATTGTAGGCAGAGATTATAGCGCCTTTGAAATCATATTATCCCGAAATGGACAAATATGGGGAACAACCCATTCGGGAATTAAGGTAATTGATCGAAAAAACTCAACTTCAACGGTTATTGATAAGGGTTTGAATTCGATCTACTGCGAATCCATATATCTTGACAAAACTGGCATGATCTGGGTTGGGACCAATGGCGGTGGTCTCAATCTTTACAACCCATATCAAAAATCCTTTCAACAATACTATCATCAACCTTCCTATAAACCATTGCTTTCAAATAAGATTAGAGCGATAAAGGAAGACAGTGATGAAAACATCTGGATTGGCACTGAAGGAGCTGGCATTTTCATGATTAAGGCTGGTAATGGTTTTAACCCAGAAAGGAGTTTCAGAGTCAACTCACAAGACAATCTTGTTTATGCTATTGAAGAAGTTTCCCTCGGTACAAAAAGGCAATTATGGATTGGTACTTCAATACCATCCCGGGTCGCCATAATTGACTTGAAAACTTACAATCAGATCGAAACCGAACCAGCCAATGCCATCAAAGTAGACACAGAAGGAGCTGTCTTCTCGATCTTCCAGGACATGGAAGGTCAAGTTTGGCTTGGTACCTACAACAAAGGACTCTATCGGCTACAATTTGACGAAATCGGAAATCTGATTGAACAAAAGCATTTTACATCGCAGGAATGGGACGGGACCAGCATTTCTTCCAACATCATCAGGAGTATTGTGGAGGACAAGTCAGGTAATCTTTGGATAGGCACTGACAAAGGAGTGAACAAACTTATTCGTCAGGAAAAAATGATTGATAATCCCAATTTTATCAAATATCAACACAACCCCAATGACGAAACAAGTCTGAGCTATGACTATGTGCTACCCATACATGCTAGTAGCAATGGTACCATTTGGATAGGAACTATGGGAGGAGGACTTAATAAATTGATACCCGGCACCTCAAATAGTAATGACAGCTTTGAGCGTATTGGTGTCAAGGATGGGCTGCCAGACAACACCATTAAATCATTGGAGGAAGATGAGCAAGGCAATCTATGGGTCGGAACAAATCGAGGACTATCGAAGCTCCACATAGCAAGCAAATCGATCATCACATATGGGCTTAATGACGGCTTACAGGACCTGGAATTTGGAGAAATAGCATCCATCACCAGAAAAAATGGTGAGATGATTTTTGGAGGTGTTAAGGGGTTTAATCGATTTCGCCCTTCTGAAATTGTGCCGGATACTACTTCGGCCTCTGTTGGCTTTACGGAGTTTAGAGTATTGAACAAAACCATAAATCCTGGTGACTTGGTCAATGACAGAGTGGTACTCGGAGATGCGCTGAACGAAACTGAAGAAATTGTTTTGACCCATCTTGAAAGTAGTTTTTCAATTGCGTTTTCAGCCTTGCACTATGCTGCTCCCGAACAAAACGAATATCAATATCTTCTTGATGGTTTTGACGAATCGTGGATTTCAGTGCCCTCAAGTAACAGAATAGCGAGATATACAAACCTCTCTCCAGGATCCTATGTCTTCAAGGTCCGTGCGAGCAATAGCAATGGCTTTTGGAGTTCTAATAATCGTTCTATCAGCATCACTATTAGGCCTCCTTTTTGGCAAACACCCTATGCAATAGCAGGTTATATCTTGATATTTCTGATCAGTTTATGGTTTTTCAGGAAATACACCCTTATCTCCTACAGTTTAAAAAATCAGTTCCAATTGGAACATTTAGAAAAAGAGAAATTGGAAGAGGTTAGCCAACTCAAACTCAAGTTCTTTACCAACATCTCTCATGAATTCCGTACTCCGCTTACACTGATTTTGGGACTTACAGAAAAGCTTAAGTCAAACGCTGTGGAAGAAGCTGAGAAAGAATCATACTATTCCAAAATTCATCGCAATGCCCACGTTCTGCTCAATCTGGTGAATCAACTACTAGACTTCAGAAAAGTCGAACAAGGCAAAATGACTATCAAAGTAGCCAAAGGAAATATTGGAGATTACATCAAGAGCCTGTGCGAGAACTTCAATGACCTGGCAATACGAAAACAGATTGAGTATCACTACGAGCAAGAAGAACCAATTTTTGGATACTTGGACAGAGATATCCTTGAACGCATCCTGTTCAATCTGTTATCAAATGCATTCAAATTCACAGATGAATCAGGAGAAATACATGTACTGTTGGAGATTGAAAATGACCATCTCCACCTAGAGGTGCGTGATACTGGAATTGGTATGTCTCAAGAAGTCAGGGACAATCTATTCGAGCGGTTTTCTCACACTTTTGTGAAACGCGAGCATGGCTCAGGTATCGGCTTGTCTTATACCAAAGGTTTGATAGATCTTTATCAGGGAACCATCAAATTTGATTCTGTTGAAGGCGTGGGAACCACCTTTGTTGTAACGCTTCCTTTCCTCGAGCATCAATTTGAGGATCTTGTTGAAAAACAGCATGATGAAGAACCGGATGAAATCCGTCAGAAGGAAGTGGACTGGATACTGGATGAATCATCCGAAAATGGCAATTCCAATGAAAAACAAGACGCTCATGAGCATACCATACTAATCGTTGAGGACAATGAAGACATCCTCTTTTACCTAAATGAGCACTTCAAAAGCAAGTACAATATTATTCAGACCAGAAATGGTAAACAGGCATTGGATACCTGTCTTAACAAAGACATCCAAATTGTGATAAGTGATATCATGATGCCTGAAATGGATGGGCTTGAATTTTGTGCGCGTTTAAAATCCGATGATCGCATCAACCATATTCCGATAATACTATTAACAGCCAAGCGATCTCAGGACAGTAAGTTGGAAGGATATGAAAAAGGCGCAGATGCCTACATTTCCAAGCCATTCAATATTGAAGAGTTGGATACTCGTTTGGCTTCCTTACTTGCCTCTCGCCAGAAGCTGTTAGAAAAGCTTCAAACCAAAATGGAACTCTCTCCATCGGAAATTCAGGTCACCAGTCTGGACGAGCGATTTCTGAAACGTGTGATGGGATTTATTGAAGACAACATGAGCCTGTCCGAACTAACAATTGATATGATTGCCAAAGAAGTAGGTATGTCACAACTTCATCTGAACAAAAAGCTAAAAGTCCTGGTAGGTCAGACAGCAAATGTATTTGTAAGAACCATGCGATTAAAGCGGGCTGCACAACTATTAGCTAAAAACCAACACTCTGTGAATGAGGTAATGTATGAAGTTGGGTTTATGGATGCCAAGTACTTTAGAAGCTGTTTTAAAAAACAATTTGGCACAACACCTACTGAGTATCAGAAAGAGAGAGTTTGATTCTTATTAAAGCTTTTCAAGCTGGCGCGAGCTTGTAGCTCGTGACCTACTGAATGCAAAAAATGGAAATCCTGGCCATTGTCGAATGGGCTTTTTTATGATCAAGATTATTGTTTTTTATAAGTAATGGTTTTGTATTTTTAGCCGATGAGCAGGAAATACAAGTTTCATAACAAAGAAGGCTTGTACTTTGTGAGTTTCGCTACTGTATACTGGCTAGACATTTTTGTGCGTGACATCTATTTCGATGAGGTTCTTGAACCAGAACACTGGAAGTATAGCAGCGCAATTGATTTTGCTGGAGGAAAGGGATTATTAGAAATAGATGTTCTGTAAGAAAGATTAGTTGTAGGTACGAGCTCAAAGCTCGCACCAGCGGAGAATAAGAGAACCGGGTTTATTGCCGGGATCACATTTCTCCTATATTAATGGTTGTTACATCAATGCATCCGAATCAGATGTATACCTTCAAGTCACCAAACTTGCAGCAGGTAACTTGTCAGAAACCGCATTAACAAGTTGGTATAAAAATATAAGCACCAACCAGTAACCCCGAATCACTTCACGAACCTAATCAACTCAAAGGCATTCAGCCAAACACCTTTTCCTTCTTCCTTGCTTCTTAAAGTCAAATCAATCGTCCCATCAACTTCCAACTCAAATTGAGCATAAGCAGCACCAGTTTGTGGTAACATGTTTCCTTCGGTAAGAGTTACCCCCTTCCTCATGGAATGACTTCCGGCATTGACAGCCACATCGATTGATTGAGCATATGGAATATCAAATATCTTGATGGTCTTCAGCTTTTCCTTATTAGGATCCATTGAATCGGTATTGGACCTGGGTGCATGATGATAGGTCCTGAGCATGTACTTTCCTTCAGGAAGTCCTTCAAATTTCAAGGACAACCCTTTCGGGTCGACAGCCAGCACTCCCTCACCAATGATAAAACCATATTTTCCCATTACGTTCATCTCTCCCAACCACCGTAACACACCATCATCAGTGGTTGATAATTGAGCTGTGGCAGTTCCAAATCCATCAAGGTTGATAGTGGAGTTGGACGTTCCATCCGCTTCATTCCATGCTGACCATCCAAATTGCAACAACTGATCAGGTGCTCCTATGTCCACTCTTGCAATATGCTGATCAACAAACGGTTTGGTAACAGGAATGCTTTCGTTTGCTGAAACAGATTTGAGGGTAATTTTTGGGCTTTTCAAACCTCTTGCAGAAGCAGTCAGGATAATATCTCCAGGGGTTAATCCAGCTTGAATCAACACCGGGGCATTTCCTCTGTAAGGTTTAACTGGATTACTACCAATTCCTTCTTTATCTCCCACAATACTTGCAGGGCCTTTCACGTCAAATTTGATGTCGTGATTGGCATCTCCTATCACCTGGCCGCGAGCATCTACAATATATGCATATGCCTGCATGATGTCAGCACCATCAGCTTCCAACTCTCGATTTGCATCATCGATTACCAGCTTGATCGTAGTTGGTTCTCCAAATGTGAATAGTGATTTACTGACGGATTCTCTCCCCTCTTCATAGCCGATAACCTGCAGCTCTCCATCCTCATACTCAATCGACTGAAAGGTAATAGGAGGACTATTCAAGGCCCGCCAATCTCCCGATAAGTCTGGTTTTTTTCTGGCGACAGATTTACCATTAAGTCTCAGCTCTACCTCGTCGGTATTGGTGTACACCACAATCTGATCTGTATCAGGAGTCCAGTCATTGTCAACATGAAGATAAGGTTCGTCCCTCAGCTCAGCTGGAAACCAAGGTGTAATGCCATATGGATGCCTAAAAACAGACATAATACCTCCAGGCCTTACCTTATCTGGCCATCTGTTATTTGCTGGATGAAAAGTATAGTAGTCATGCGCATTCCAGGCGATGATTCCCGTAAGCATCGGATCACGTTTGTTGTCTGCAACAGACTTAACCCCTTCTCTTCCTTCCATCGCCAGCATAGGCTCATGTCTGTTCCATTGCACCGGACCGTATATCATCTGTCCATAAATGTCCGTCAACCCTGATGTTTGCCAGCCAGTCCACCGACTACTTTGAGAAGCAGTCAGTCTGGTAGGATCTTCCTGCTTTACCGCCAGATGCATGCCAGGGACATAGCCTCTGTGATTGATACCGGCACCCCAAATGACAACAGAGGGATGATTACGATGATTTCTCACCATAGTGCGAGCAGCCTTTTCCAAATTTTTAAACCACTCTTCATTGCCAATGGCAATCCATGTTGGCGCTTCTTCATAGACCAGCAACCCTAGTTCATCGCAAGCCTCAATCAGTGCATTATCCTGCGGATAATGAGCTGTTCTAATCACATTGAATCCGAGCCTTTTGAATTGTTCCACGTCCTTTCTATGAAGACTATTGGGCATAGCATCTCCAATGTAGCCATAGTGCTGGTGTCTGTTCGCACCAATCAACTCAATAGGTTGACCGTTTAATAGAAAACCTTCTCTTGGATGTTGTTCAAACTTTCTCAGACCTACTTTACACTCAACTGCATCTATCAACTTTCCATCTTGATAAATCGAAGTTTGAAGTCGATACAGATATGGATCATCCGGCGACCAAAGTCGCAAATCATCTTCTAAACCACCAATCTGGGCGAAAAGATAACCCTCTCCGCCTCCGACATTTTTGCTATTTTCCAATGCCAATACCACTAAATCATTGTGATCAATGAATCTTGTAATCAGTGTGATTTCTGCAGAGCTACTTGTTTCATTAAGTACATGTGTTTTGATGTCCACCGTCGCATTTAAGTTGACGGGATCAACAGAAGGAGTAGTGAAGGATACACCATGATTCATGCCTTCCCAATTAAAAGTTGTTCTTGTTTGATTGGTAGTAACCTGATAGACATCCCGATAGAGTCCACCGAACTTGATATAATCAAACGGACCAGGATCTGGAGGTACGTCTTCTCGAATTCTATTATCAACCAAAACTGTAATTTGATTTTCTCCGTATTTCACGAAAGTGGAAATATCAAAGTGAAATGGGGTATACCCTCCAACACTATGTTGTCCAACGTGCTGGCCATTTACCCACAGATCAGTCACCTGGTGAGCACCTTCAAACTCGATAAACGTTTTCTTCTGCAGGTCATCAACAGATATAGTCCTGCGATACCAGCCAACATTCCTGTGAAAGGTTTCCTGCTTTTTGGTGTTGTCATGATCATTGAGATTGAGTGAGGCCAACTCCAAGGTATGTGGCAAATGGACAGTTTCCCATTCGCCATCATTATAATCCGCGGGCCAAAACTGACCCTCTGGGCTACCCAGCTTGTATTTCCATCCCTGATTAATACTGACTTTAGATCTCGGTGATTGCTGAAATCCTTTGACTGATTGTGCTTGTGCTAGTCCAAACGCTAGCATACATAGGGTATAAACAAATGTTCTGATCATGAAATATATTCTTAATTCTTCATTGAAGATAGCCGTCATTTGTTGCTTAACTCAAGCAACCCATTGTCCCATATGAACGAGCGTCAATTAGGGAGAATTGGCTGAGTAGAGGAATCAGAACTGATATTAAGCTTTGCAAAATGCATTGCGCACGGGTTTAATCACCCTACCAATATCTTAGCTTCACATTACTTGAATATTTAGAGAGTAGATTTTTTGTTTCATACTACATTTTTTAACATTAAAGCCCGCAAGCGGGCTTTTTTTTAATTTATCGTGATAAGAAACTTACTACTGCTTACCGCACTTACCTTTTCGTGCAGCCAATCATCATCCGAAAAACCAGTATCCGCACTGGACATCATCCTCAAAAACGACTGCCTTCACTGTCATGGAATTGAAGACAAAGTAATCGGCCCCTCTTATCTGGAAATATCAAGGCGATATACCTCATCTCCAACAGTCAAATCAGAGCTCATTTCAAAAATAAAAAATGGCGGTGGAGGCAAATGGTATGGAGGAGTAATGTCCAAACATCCCTTCCTAAAACAAGCTGAACTTAAAACATTAGTCAACTGGATATTATCAATTGATAATAGAAGAAATGAAGTGAATCAAAGACTTTCTTTTACTGAAAATGAAGGAGCTGCAAATATGCAGGTACTGCAATATGAAAGAAGGCCAAGAAATTTTTCCAAGCTTGATGAATCCATTGTTCAAATATTCAGTCGCAAGGCCAATTCACTAGCTCTGCTTGGCGACTCAGCTTTTGAACATATCCCCACCAAAGCTCTCTTAAAATTTGAGGGTTCCATAACGATAGATGAACCAGCCAAGTACTTTTTCAGACTTTTGAAAACCGGACAAGGCGAGCTTCATTTAAACCAAAAAACTATCATCAGGAAAGATGCAGAAGACCATGAGTTATCTATTGACCTAGCAGCCGGCACTCATAAACTGTCAGTTTTCTACCTGCCCACTTACAAAGACGACACGCTTGCGCTTAGCTGGATCGCTCCAGGAATGGAGTACTATGAAAACATCCGGTTCGACTGAATACAAAACATTCCACTTCCTTTTGCATTTTGATTACATCAAATTTTAAAAGACTTATTTGAACAACCAAATCAGGGGCGTATCGTCATTTCTGGTAATTAATACCTTATCACCATCCAAACGATCGAGTGACCTCACCTCTCCGGTCACTATCAATCCTGATTTTGTGGGACTTACTGCTTCAAAGACTCCATCCCCTTTATTTTCTAAAATCAGTCCGACACTTGCATCGTTCCTGGGTGTTTCAACCTCAGATCCCAGTAGATTCCCAGCGATTAATAAATCTGGTCGTTCGTCATTATTGAAATCAACAGAAAGTATGTCTTCAATGGTTGAGAGTTGAGCCATTCTAGGTAAATCAACTGCTCGAAAAGTACCTCCTTCATTGATGAACACTTTACTGGCAAACGTGTGTGCCGTGTATTGCAATGAAGACTCCAGCATGAAATCACCATATATTTCCTCAAGGGATGCATCTGCAAAAGATTCATATGTCTCAAAACGCCTTGCTATAGCTGGTACTTGTTGAGATGAGCATTCCCTACCTCTTAATGGTAACTTTTTGCCCTTCTTTTCATAACTCAATACAATATCTGACGTGCCATTCTCATCAAAATCTGTTGCGTAAACAGAGAATGGTCGTTCTTGTCCTGTTTTGTATTTGTAATTCAAACCAAGATTTCCTGCAACAATATCAAGATCACCGTCCGAATCGATATCCAACACCTTCAACGCTCTCCACCAACCGTTGGTTTGAGTAAGTCCAAACTCATCGGTACGATCAACAAAGGCCCCATTTTGATAAGAGAATACGTTGATCGCCATCCATTCTCCTGTAACAATCAATTCATTCTCACCATTTTCATCCAAATCCACCCAATCTGCTGCTGTCACCAGCCCTATATTGCTTAGTGGTGACATCACGTCTGTCGAAACGAGTATGTAGTTCAAATCAGTATCTGTCCCACCTCTATTTTCAAGAAAGAAAGAATTGGGAGGATAAGGATATTGTCCAGGTTGAATTCTTCCACCCAAATACAAGTCCAAATCACCATCTTCATCAAAATCCATTGGAAGCACAACCTCTCCACTTGTTGCAGGAGCTGGAAGGTTATTTGACTTCTCAAATTGCCCATCAACATTGACATACAATCTATCCTGATACCATTTATTTCCTAATGTTGGGTCGTTTCCACCACTTACAACATAAAGATCCAGATCTCCATCTCCATCTAGATCACTCAAAATGCTACCTGTATCTTCATACAGACTATCCAATTCCCATGGACCTGAAAGAGATTCATACCCATCTTCTTTGGCTGTCAACATTTTGGCCACACCACCTTTTGCATTACCAATGAATATATCTGAACGGCCATCACCATTCACATCTCCTATTGAAACCCCTGGACCAAATTCCGAATTCCGATGTGGAAGAAGTGGCTCATTTATAAAATCGTCAAATTCATCTTCTGTGTGTCGAAATGGTATTTCAGCTATTTTCTTTTCAAGTTGACTTGAAACAATACTGGTTTGATCCAATTTGTTTCCTTCATAAAATACCTCTATCAGCTGATTGGATGCTTGATTGGTCAACTCCGACACTATGCCATCTGGCCAGCGAACTTTGATTTGCTCTGCCCTATCAGTGGTCCCCAATCCAAAATGCAGAATTGGATCAACCGATGACTGAAAACCTCTCGTAAGTGTTTGCTCTGTAAACTGAGTTTTGTTGCGTGTTACTATCGACACCCTTGCTCCAATTCCCAATGGATTTCTTGGTGGTCCAACCAGTTTTATTTTTAGATAGGTCTGATTTGATATATTGTTGTTTTGATAAATGGATGCTGGTGAATTGATGTTGTTAATGATCAGATCAAGATCCCCATCATTATCCAGGTCAGCATATGCCATGCCATTTGAAAACCCCTTCTCATCCAACCCCCAATTGACTGTCTGATCTGTGAACTCTAAATCTCCCTGGTTCTCAAACACATAGTTACTCAATGGTGTACTTGGCAACTGTGTATAATCGAATGCTGATCCAAAAAAACTTGCATTGTCAAATTGAACATTTACATCATTGTTGTTGACATCTCGCAATATCCCATTTGTAATAAATGCATCTCTCTCACCATTATTGGTAAAATCCGCGAACAATACGCTCCAACTCCAGTCAGTAGTCGCCATTCCCGCGATCCTTGATACGTCACTAAAAAATGGCGTATTTCCACGATTACCATTATTGAGCTGGATAGCATTTTGCATGTATTGATAATGAAAGCCCATTTCCACTCCCTGAAAAAAACTCTCCGGCCTCATGCTCGCCATATTGGTCTTAGATCTCTTGTGATCTGATGGCGTCATATCTACCTGAGCCAAATCCACCCATCCATCATTATTGAAGTCCACTGCATCCAGTCCCATACCAAACATTGCAGTATGTCCTGTTGATTCTTTCAGCACCTCTTGAAAGGTACCGTCTCCTTGATTGAGGTAAAAGTAGTCAGGTACGTTAAAGTCATTGGATAGATAAAGGTCAGTGTTACCATCATTGTTGAGATCAGCGGCAACCAGCCCAAGTGTCAATCCGAAATTTTGAACACCAGCTTCAGCAGTTACATCCTCAAACTTCCCTTTTCCTGTGTTTTTATAAAGATGACCTGAATTTTGAGGGAGATTCTCCTTCATCAGGTCGTAGTAATACCTATTACCCTGGCTCACATTTACCTGGGGATAATTAGCGACAAATAGATCAAGTAATCCGTCTTGATCAAAATCAATAGGTGTTGCTTGGATAGAAGCAGTAGCATCAGCCAATCCATAAATAGCTGCCTGTTCTGTAAAGGTGTTGTTCTTGTTGTTGACCAATAGCTGATTAACGGGCTTCTGATAAATTCCAGATACTGACAAATAAATATCTAGCCAGCCATCATGATTTACATCCAGCATGGTCACTCCGGTGTACCATCGTTCATCCCCCAGCACACCAGCTGATGTACTAATGTCTTCAAATTTCAAATTGCCCTTGTTGAGATAAAGTCTATTTTCCGTGGCATTTCCTGTGAAGAATATATCGGACAATCCATCATTGTTGATATCTCCTACTGCTACTCCGCCTCCCATGTACATATAGGGAAATGTGTAGTAGTTTAAGGTGTCGTTTTCAATAATCTGATTATTGAACGATATGCCTGACTGATCAACACCTATTTTCTCAAATTGCTGTGTACGTAAATTGGATGATTGCTGACATGCAATCAACGTCATCCAGGCAACTAATATGGTTAATGTATTTTTCAATTCTATTGACTAAAAAAGAAGCTGTTGCCCCCCTAAGACAGCAACAGCTTCAAGTATGAAGAAGAATTTACTTTATTATAGTGACTCCCATCCTTGATTTTGAACAAACACATCACTGTTGTTCATCTCGTTGGTTGGGATTCCAATATACTCTCTACCAGGGCGATAAGCCGCTACACCGCCACTTTCACTCTTAATGCCAGGTGTATCCACTATTCTCTCTTTAACCATTCCCCATCTAAGCAAGTCATAGTATCGAGTTCTTTCCAGTGAAAGTTCTTTCACTCTTTCGTCCATAATGTCTTGCATAGTAATAGCTGTTAATGCAGGCATGTCTACTCTCGCTCTCACTCTATTGACAGAAGCCAATGCAGCAGCAGACGAACCATTCAACATGAACTCAGCCTCCGCATGCATCAGTAATACATCTGCAAATCTCAACAATCGCAGATTATTACCTGACCTATGCCATCCACCTTCACTAGCACTTCCGTAACCCACCTCAAAATCCAGGTGCTTGGTTACAAAAATTCTATCGTCTGAATCTCCCCATGCTTCATCGTAAGTCTGTCCTTGATAATAACTTGTCTTAAGATAATCTCCCTGATACAAGGTAGAATCGGTTGTGTTGTCCCATAGTAATGTAGACCAAGCTCTCGGATCAATCTCCCCATTTACAGTTTGCTCATCCAAAAACAAATCCAATGCCCATTGATTGATTCTTAATCCATCCTGTCCTCCAAAAGGCCTAGTGGTCAAATCCTGATGAAAGGCTGCACCTGCACCATGATTTGCACAGTCAGCACACCATCCACCCTGTCCATCATCAGCATTCTTCATTTGAACTTCGAAAAGCGACTCCATATTGTTTTCTGTGGCTTCTCTGAAGTTATCACGATAGTCAGGCATTAAGTCAACAGATCCATCTGCGATCACCTTGTCAAATTCAGCCTTCGCTAAGCCATACTCTTCCATATACAAATACGCCTTACCAAGCATAGCTGTCGCAGAAACATTTCTCGCACGTCCTTTATCCTCATCTGACCATGACGCTGGTAGCAAGTTTTGAGCCTGCTGAAGATCTGACACTATTTGCGCATAAACTTCACTAGGATCAGCTTGAGGAACAGCTCTTGGATCTTCTATCTGTCCAGCAGGCACCAATACCAATGGAACATTCCTCCAATAGTTCACCAGGTTGAAATAGTTCAATGCCCTGATAAAATATGCTTCACCTAATATGGCATCTTTCTCCGCATCGTCCATCTCTATACTCGGCACCCAAAACAGCACTTCGTTTGCTCTGGAAACACCTTTGTACATGGCAGACCAAACCCATCTGGCACCATTACTTGCAGGGTCAGCGTTGAAGTTACCAGCAGCCGTTCTTTCTGAAATGGCATAACCATTCACCAAATCATCTCTATAATCCGAGAGAAAAATCTCGAATCTTGAGTAATACCAAATATCATTGAATGGTGCATAGGCACCCATGATGCCTTTCTTGGCATCTTCCGCGCTATTCCAAAAGTTGGTTGGAGCCAACGCGTTTGGATTTGTCTGATCGAGCAGCTCATCCTCGTCGCATGCAGTGATCATTCCGAAAACCAGCACTAACATGCCAATGAATGACTTATAAGTCTTATCAAATTTCATTTTCATTTCTTTTTCGTTCTGTTATTAGAAATTCACCTGGATACCGATCTGATAATTCTTAGCCATGGGATAAGCATTCTCATCCACACCAGCGTTGAATATATTCTCGTTAGATCCTCTGTCTCTGGAACCTTGGCCAACCTCAGGGTAATACCCCGTGTACTTGGTCATTGTGAACAAGTTTTGAGCGGATACATAAACACGTGCTCTTTTGAGTTTCACCACATCTGTAAAGTCACCTGGTATGGTGTAGCCAATCATCAGGTTTCTCAAGCGGAAGTACGATCCATCTTCCAACAGGAAGTCAGACATTCTCGTTCCGTTTCCAGCTAGGTCCTGAATCGTAAATCTAGGCATGTCCTCACTAGGGTTAGATTCAGTCCAACTATCCAGCATAGAAGTGAACTTGTTATTGTCATTCTCAAACCAAGCTCTATATATGTTTCCATTCACTATTTTGTTCCCGGAGACACCATTGAAGAACATCGTAACATCCAATCCTTTGTACTCAGCATTTATATTGAAACCATACTCAAAGTTCGGTATTGGGCTGCCCAGATACTGCATGTCATCATCACTAAGTCCTGGTAGACCATCCAAATCTTCAAATCTCAAATCGCCAGCACCTGCAGTAGCAATTCTGGCACTCCCCGGATCATCAGGATCTTCAAGCCTGTACCTGCCATCGTCGATAGCTTCTTGCTCCGATTGGTAGATACCTAAAACTTTGAGTCCATAGAACGCTGCAATTGGCTGTCCGATATCAGACAATGAAGCTGAACGACCATTTGACGTAAATCCACCTCCTACAATCGGACCTGATGGGCCAATTTCTGTCACTACATTATCCAGAACAGTGAAGTTGGCATTTATTCCGAAGTTTAGATCACCAATCTGATTTCTGTAATCTGCTGCAAATTCAAATCCAGTATTTTCGATACTTGCCACGTTTGCAGGAACACTTCCTGAACGACCATGGTGAAGTGGGGGGGTATAAGGTGCTATCACATCGATAGATTGCTTTTTGAAGTAATCCATCGTTACCAAAACTTTGTCTTCAAGAATACCAAACTCCACTCCTATATCCGTGATCCTAGTCGTCTCCCATCTCAGGTTCTCGTTTACCGCTCTGGTTATTGAAATACCTGGTTGTCTCTCTTGAGCTCCTAGTCCAAGCGGATAAGAACTATAAACGTTTATGGTTGCATCTCCTACGTACGCACCAGCATTATTAGTACCAATCTCACCCATACTTGCTCGGAGTTTCAGACCACTGATTGCCGTAACACCAGACATGAAACCTTCGTTACTGATATTCCAACCTATAGCCGCAGAAGGGAATACTCCCCATCTATTAGTCTCCTTAAACAAAGAAGATCCATCACGACGAATTGTTCCCGTAATAAGGTATCGGTCGTCAAATACATAGTTCAATCTACCAAACTGTGAAACCAGACCAACCGTATTGGTGAATGAAGGAACACTCTGGATATTAGCCGCTTGTTGTGCATTCCTAATATCGTTGTTGGGAAAAGAATTTGCTGTTACACCCAATCTTTTCGATACCGATTTTTGGTTACTGTATCCGGCTAAGACTTCAATATTGTGCTGTCCTAATTCCCTGGCATATCTCAATGTATTTTCTACAAGCAAAGAGTTGCCCCAATTGTTTGCTTCATTTAGGCTATTCAGTACATTCCGACCGTTGGTCGATGCATCACTGAAGTAATACGACGGTGTAAATGTGTAATTATGGTTTTGCCATAAACTTAATCCGAGGTTCAACTTATAAGTCAATCCTTCGATGATTTCCAAGGATCCGGCTACATTGCCTAACAAACCATTGTTAGTATTGGTTCTGTCCTGCAAAGTTGCTACACCCAAAGAATTACCAACATTTGCATATGTAGTGACTCCATCTTCTCTTGACGCAGTGAAATTTCCTTCTGAGTCATAAATTGGAATGGTGGGAACAATATCTCTTTCCCTGTTGAAGTAATTATTTGGATTGTTGATCGTGCGAGTAATCCCTAGTGTTTCTTCCAACTTGAATCTTCCCTTGGTGAATACAGAGTTTGCTCTAATATTGAATCTTTCAAAAGAAGATTCCTGAACAATACCATCCTGCTTCATGTGCCCCATCGAAAAGCTATAAGTCGCATTCTCTGATCCACCTGAAAGTCTCATGCTCTGATTTGCCATTGGAGCATTTCTCAATGTTGCAGCTTGAATGTCGCTATCAATGCTTGGATCAAAACCCGTACTCACATCTTCAGGATACTCTAATCCAGCACCTCTGACGTTATCATTATCAACACCCATTTTAATGATGGCAGCATAGTCCTGAGCATTGGCCCAATCAAGCATGTTGACAGCCTTCTGCACACCATAGTTCATATCGAAATCCACCTGAATTTCACCAGACTTACCTTTTTTGGTGGTGACAATGATCACACCATTGCCAGCACGAGAACCATAGATTGCTGCGGCCGAAGCATCTTTCAATACGGTAACTGATTCTATGTCACCAGGATTCAGACTACTCATGTTGTTGGCCAGCATACCATCTATTACATATAGTGGTTGCCTTTCTGAGAGAGTTCCTGCCCCACGAATCGTAACCAAAGCCGCTGCTCCTGGAGATCCTCCATTTTGCTCTACTCTTACTCCTGCCATACGACCCTGAATGGCCTGTGTGGCATTTGCCGTTGAGAATTTAGCTATCTCTTCACCTTTCACAGTGCTCACAGATCCTGTCAGGTCACTCTTTTTCTGAGTACCATATCCAATCACAACGATTTCATCCAGCGCTTGAACATCAACCGCCAAACTGACATCAACTATCGATCTGGCACCAACGGTTACTTCTTGTGAAGCAAATCCAATAAATGAGAAAACGAGCACGTCATCATCGCTAGTCACATTGATTGTGTAATTCCCATCGATATCTGTACTCGATCCACTACTTGTTCCTTTCAAGATGACATTGGCACCTGGTATTCCATTGCCTTCCTCATCCGTTACCTGTCCTTTGACAGTCCTTTGCACTTCACCATTAGATGAAGTCCCATCTTCTTTGCTAGTTGCGGCTTTGGCAGAAAAACCTGAAAAAGCCACCAGTGATAAAACCAGCAGAAGCGATGTGATTTTGGTAAATAAACCCCTAAGCGTAAGGGGAATCAACTTCATATTCATATTTTCGCTTGTTGTTAGGTTACATAAAAATTGTACACTTAATTAACTGATCCGGGGTGTCGTCTTCCATTCGTGCATCCCGGATTTACTTTTCAATACTTCTTCATTTCTCATCGTTAGTTCTTCATATTTTTATTGATTTTGGTTTAGCATTTATCAAATGATATTTCAAACAATTCATTTAGAATTAATGTCATTATTCGTAAAATCATTTCACCAAATTGGGGACTTTTATGAGAAACATTTGCGCAAAGGTTTTACTTACTGTTGCCCCACCCTAAAACAACGATTTATATCTGATTATCAGCTAGTTAATAGCTCATATCACAAAATGAAACAGGGCATAAAATCCCTGTTTTTGACCTGAAAAAGGTTTGAATATCTAGAGAGAAAACGGTTGCTCAAAAGCAATTCTTACTTTCCTGATTTGTTATGCCCTGATTAACCTACCTCAACGATTTCAGAAATGCTTCTTGCAGTGGCGCCATCGGTGTTTCTGGTCGTACCTCTAATGATCAAATTTGTCGGTAAGGACTCACAGACATGGCTGAAAATATCTTCAGTTTTGATATGATCGAAAAGAATCTCGGCTGCTCTCTTACCCATCTCTTCAGCTGGTTGATGAACAGTAGTCAGTCTGGGTGACATATATCGTGCAACAGGCTCATCGGCAAATCCAATTACTGCTACATCCTGAGGCACTTGTTTACCACTCATCCTCAGTACTTCGATAGCCTCAAATGCCAGATAGTCATTGAAAGCGAGAATTCCATCAATCTTGTCACTCATGGACAGGTCCTGAACTTGTCTTCTCCAATCAAGATCATCGCTTTGTATTAAGAGTTGAGGATCAAAGTCTAACCCATTGGTCTTAAGTCCTTCGCGATAACCCATCATTCTGTTAAAACTGGTAGACAGGTTTTCTGGTCCCGCGATATGTGCAATGTTGCGTGCCCCGGATCTCGCCAGTTGCTCAATGGCCAACTCGCATCCAGGAAAGTCATCGGTGATCACATATGAACTATCCAGATCCTCACACATGCGATCGACGAACACTATTGGTACGTCATCTTCCATCGCATCCAGGAAATGATCAAAATTGGAAGTCTCTTTTGCGTATGAAGCTATGATACCATCCACTCTCATGTTGTTGAGCATATTGACAGCTTTTACTTCATCCTCGTACTTTCCTTCATGCACACTGATAAACAGCTGGTAACCATGTTGGTTGACAATTTGATTTACGCCTTTCAGCACTTTGGCGAAATAGTGGTGGGTAAATTCAGGAAGGATCAAACCAATGATCTTGGATTTTTTCTTAAGCAGGTTGATGGCAAATGGATTAGGCTTGTATCCCCATTTCTTTGCCAAATCCGCAACCTCCTTTCGAGTTTTCTCACTGATTCTACCTTGATTATTGAGGGCTCTGGAAATTGTGGATTTGGATACCCCTAGCTCATTGGCCAGATCATTGATAGTTACTCTTCCTTGTACCATAGTTGTCCATCACTTAGATTCTAACATCGAAAGTATCGTGATGAAATGGTGATATCAGGGAATTTTTTCTATTAAAAGAGGGGGTATTTTTTATTCGTCAACATTTACCCTCATTTATTAGCAGCGGAAGTCTTTCATCAACAATGTTCTAACTCTTGCCATATCTTCCTATTGACAGGAGTGTATAAAAACACTTTTCTATAAATGAGTTTACTCGCTAATTTGGTCAATCTGAAATGGTCAATCGCTTGGAAAGGTAATACAGTCCTTACCAAAAAAAAATGAACCACAATCAGCTATCTAATCTGTCAGTTTGAATATCTGATCGAGAAGCATCCATTTTTCACCATTCTTGGCAAAGGGTAAAGATTGCTGAAACTTCCACATTAATTCTTCCCACTCCTGGACCTTTGGATTGTCCGCATCCATTTGAGCCTTGCGCTCAAAACTAAAATCATCTTCAACCTCCATGATCATGAACATACGATTACCAACCAGATAAATCTCCATATCGAGCACTCCTGCGTCTTCAATACTCTTGGTGATCTCAGGCCATGCTCCTCCCTTGGCATGGTAAGACTTATATTCTTCAATTAAGGCTTTATCATCCTTAAGATCACAGGCAAGGCAATATCGTTTCATGATTGATTCAAATATTATTTAGTTGTTACAATAGTAGTAGATACAGGAAGTATACCGTTCAAATCCACTGCTCTTATCGCAATATCGCCGACCACACCTTCACTAGATTGAACGATGAGCATCAGTTTACCACTAAAGGCATATTGATAATCTGCAGTAAAAGGAATGATTGAAGATGGATCTCCGTTACCAACAGCTTTTATTTTGCCGGCACCTTCTACAAAAAACCGAACTTTATCATCAGCTCTGGGACATAGATTCCCGTCTTTGTCCAATATCTCAACTGAAACATACGAAATGTCCCTCCCATTGGAAGATATTTCTGATCGGTCTGGTGTCAACTTTATCTGAGCTGGTTTACCCGCTGTTCTAATCACTTTCTCTGTGATCTTTTTGCCCTTATTGTAGCCCACTACTTTGATCTCTCCCGGCTCATAAGGCACATCCCACCTCAATCGATATTTGGACATAAAATCTCCTCCTTCCCATCTATTAAAATCCACTTTGATAGGAGTTTTATCCACACCCTTAATTCTCTTACCGAGTGATTTCCCATTGAGAAACAACTCAGCTTCATCACAATTTGTATAGCTATAGACTGGTATCTCTCGCCCTTCCATTCCTTCCCAATTCCAGTGAGGAAGCAAATGAATCATTGGCTCAGTTGTCCATTGACTTTGGTAGAGGTAAAACCTATCCTTGGTAAAACCGACCAGGTCTATAGGAGCAAAATAAGAACTATGAACAGGCCAATCATCATTCCAATACCCATTGGTGGAATTGTCTCGTCCACCGTAGGGAGTCGGTTCTCCCAGGTAGTCCTGACCAGTCCATATAAATTCTCCAATTACAGATGGGTTTTTCTCCAGCGCATCAAACTCAATATCTGGAGGATAGGCCCAAACTGGTCCGATTATATCATAACTGGTAACCTGCCGAGAATCGTGTGTTTTGTATTTCTCTATTGGATAGTGATAAACGCCACGTGAACTGGTAACTGAGGATGTCTCCGAAGCTAGCAGAATAAAATCAGGATGCTCCTGCAGCCATTTTTCATACTGTAAGGGTTTGTAATTAAACCCTACCACATCAAGCAGCTCAGCCATACCATTATCAATCGCTGGATCTCCAGAATTAAACCCCGCTGAAACCGGACGTGAAGTATCTTCTGATTTAACAATATCTACTAACGTTTTCGTCCATTTCGCTCCATCTTTTTGCCATTGCTCCTTGATCTCATTGCCAATGCTCCACATGACAACAGACGGGTGATTGCGGTCGCGTCTAATCATATCCCTTAAGTCTCTTTCATGCCAGTCCACAAAGTATTTGTTGTATCCATTGGGTACTTTGGGGATTTCCCAGCAATCAAATGCTTCAACTTGCACTAATATTCCCATTTCATCACAATAGGCAAGCTGCTCAGGTGATGGGGGATTGTGACTGGTTCGAATGGCATTTACGCCCATTACTTTCATCAATTCTAGTTGACGCTGGGTAGCACGACTGTTTACAGCAGCACCAAGCGGTCCATGATCATGGTGCAGACATGCTCCATTCATTCTGGTCAACTGATCATTTAAGTAAAAACCCTCTCCCACTACATACTTGATAGTCCTGATCCCCAGTCGATCAAAGTAATTTTCAATAATCTCACCATCACGTTCGAGCTGTGTGTGAATGGTATATAAGTATGGATCATCCAATTGCCATAAGATTGGTTTTTTTACAACGAGATTCGTTTCCTGCTGAGTCTTGGAGTTGGCTGCAACAGTAACTTTTAAAGATTTCTCAGCCACAACTGCCTTATTGGCGTCCAATATTTTAGTAGACCAAACAACTGTCTGATCTGAATCACCTGTATTCTCCAGGTCTGTTTTGACATTGACTGTCGCCTTACTGTTACTTACTTGGGGTGTAGTCACAAAAGTCCCCCATGTGGGCACATGCACTGGATCGTTTATGGAGATCCAGGTGTTCCTGTAAATACCAGCGCCAGGATACCAGCGTGATGACAAATCCTCTGGCGAAAGCTTCACAGCAATCACGTTTTCACCTTCAACAAGTTGATCAGAGATGTCGTACTGAAACCCCATATATCCGAACGGACGGTTACCTAAGAACTCTCCATTCAGCCAAACATGCGCGTTGTACATCGCCCCGTCAAAGGCGATCTCAACATGCTTTCCTTTTGCTGATGTGGGCAAAGTAAAAGTCTTACGATACCATCCTGTACCATGAAAAGGTAAACCTCCGGCCCTGGCGTTGTAAACTTCATCAAATGGTCCCTCGCTAGCCCAATCGTGCGGAAGATCTAGTGCCCTCCATGCGGCATCATCGAACTTCATTTGCTCGGCATCAACAACTTCCCCTTTAATGAACTTCCAGCCCTTATTAAATGACGTCTTAACACCAATTTCTGGCTGTGAAAGTGCGCTAAAAACAGATAACATTAGTATTAAGAATACAGCTGACTTGGTGCTTTGCATTTTTTCAATTTTCACTTAACAAAACTATGAGGATGTCAGCGCAAAATTCGAGAAACCCTTTGTCTCCTACTGCTTTGGTACTCACTCCTGGTCAAGTTAATCACAACAATTGTATGATAGCAGAAATAAGCGAAACCCTTTGAGCCACAAAAATTTAACATGTAATCGCAATTTGCAGGGCATTTATGATCAAATCAAAGGGTGATTTCCTCATGAGTAAATACCCCTGCAAACTGATCAAAACTTGTGCTACCCATTACTTGGCTGGGTGATAAGTTTAATCCAAGTAGTCATAGAAATAATAATTTGTTATAAATGAAGACAGCAATAAGAAGATTGATGTGCCTCTCACTAATAGTTACAGGCGCATTCCTTAGCAATGAAGCCCAGGGGCAAGCATCACAGGCAGGATACAAGCAAACTTGGGAATCTGTTAGCAACGTTGAGGCTACCCCAGAATGGTTTAAAGACGCCAAATTTGGTATTTACACCCATTGGGGACCAACATCTGTAGCATTCGAAGGAATGGAGGAAAATCAACGATTGCCGGGTTGGCATGGGATGCATATGTGGGGTAAGAAAGGATCAAAGCGCTGGCAAACAGGAACAGCACAAAGTAGCGAACCCTCGTCTAACTACAAACATCATGTCAAGCAGTTTGGCAACCCACAAAAATATGGGTACGACTATATTATAGACCAGTTCAAACCTACTGGATTTGACGCCAAAGAATGGGCTGAACTATTTGCTTTATCTGGTGCGAAATTCGCAGGACCTGTTGCAATGCACCATGACAATTTTGCCATGTGGGATAGCAAAGCCACGCGATGGAACTCGATGAACTATGGAGGCGTTGATATCTCTGCTGAATTGAAAAGAGAGGTAGAAGAACTAGACATGAAATTTATGGCTTCATTTCACCATGCTTTCACATGGGCATTCTTTGCACAAGCCTATGATTTCAAAATTGATCCCTCATTGCATGACTTGTATGGTGAGCCAAGAGAATTTGGAGCAGAAGTGAGCGATGCATTCTTAGCATCCTGGTGGGCCAAACTGAAAGAATACATTGACACCTATCAGCCAGATATGATCTGGTTTGATTGGTGGCTGGAAAACTTCCCAGAAGAAGAAAGATTGAAATTTTTGGCGTACTACTACAACAAAGGGCTTGAGTGGAACAAAGAGGTCGCAGTATGTTACAAGGAAGCAACATTTACACAGGAAACGGCAATTAATGACTATGAAAGAGGTCGCCCTAATCAAATCGTAGATCCTGCCTGGCTAACGGATACTTCTCCCGGCACCTGGTTTTACAGATCCAACGCTAAGTTCGTAGAAGCCAATGAGCTGATCGATATTCTAGTGGATATTGTGGCCAAGAACGGCTGTATGCTGCTGAACGTCCCTCCAGATCCTGACGGAACAATTCCAGATGAAATGAAGAAATTGCTTACAGAGATGGGCGCTTGGCTTCAAGTAAATGGAGAAGCTATTTATGCCACAAGAACCTGGGACATTTTCGGTGAGGGGCCAACTCGTTTACCATCCGGAGGTCATAAGATTGAAGAGAAGGCTAAAATAGAATATGGTAATACTGATGTTAGGTTTACTAAGAAGTCTGACACTGAGTTTTATGCTATTGTCCTTGACAAGCCTGACGAACAACTCTCAATCAAATCCCTTAGCACTTACATTGGCTTGTTGAATTCCAACATTCAGAAAATAGAATTGCTTGGTTCAGATGAAGAAATCAAATGGGAAAGAAATGCTGATGGGCTAATCATCAACGCCCCAACTGAGTATCCTACCGAACATGCTCATGCATTTAAAATTATCTTGGGCGCTTATCAGGAAGCAGATATCGACGGTGAAATAGACTAGTAATTCTTTAAATCACATCCTAGAAGGGGCGGTTTATACCGTCCCTTTTTTTGTATTTGATAAAGCAATCATGCTTTATTTGCCATTGTCTATGAAGGGCACGCCTTAGCGTCTATATGAAGATTACAACAATCATAGAAAAGTACTGGATAGCTGCAACTATCTGGTCACTTCTGATCATTACATTTCTAAGCCTTTATCCACTTCCCGAACTTCCGGATGTCCCTGGCGAGGACAAGACCTTCACCTTGTAGCTTATACCGCCCTTGCCTTTCCATCAGGGACCAGAAACCCACACAAAGATATATTCCTGCTGATTGCGTTTGCGCTCTTTAGTGGAAGTATTGAACTCATCCAACCCTATGTAAATAGGAATGGTGAATGGAGGGACTTTATCGCCAATGTGAGTGGATCCTTATTGGGTATACACTTGGTAGAGTTGCTAGGATGTTGGTAGGCAAATATTTTGACTAATTCCAATAGTACTCGAATCATCTTTCGTATGATTTCAACAAACTAACCATGTAGGGTTAGATATCATATAACTTAGTAGCTAGTCCAAATCGTCGTTTTATGCCTTGCTTAAGGTGACAAACACATAAAACATGGACGTTATTAGAGTCCTGAAAACCACTTCCTAGTTACCTTTTTTCTTAACTGTATTTGATCGCAATGGCTCTTTTTCTGAAGGGTTAACCCTTCGGAAAAACTGTCTGTTAAAATCGTATCGCAGCGTGATTTCGTGACCTGTACCTAAATCGGATCCGGAAGAATCAAGACGCCTCTCACTCGTGTAAGAAATGAAATATCGGTTTTCTAAACGTAAACCCAGGCTTAACCCACCCACAGCATTGGTACGATAAGTCAGGCCCAGCATGTATTTATTGTCGTAAGTATAGAAAACAGAAGACTGCAACAGATCTGCTCCTAATTTGTTTGCTTGATACAAGATTCTTGGCTCCAGGATATCATATCCAAATCTTACTGGTAAGTAGCCATTCATGGTGGCAGAAATAAAGGAGTTGAGTAAAGGGTTCTCATTTGAGGACCAGCCTGATGCCAAGCGAGCATATGAAACACCTACATCAAACAATGAATGAACCAATAAAAATCCGGCAGAAATATCTGATGCTACTTTTCTATCCAATAATAGGAGTGGATCATCAGGATCTCTTGCAAAGACCCTTCCCTGATCTATATTAGTCTGCCATACCTCAGTACCGATTCCAAAAGAAAGCTGGAATGACTCGTTAAGACCAATCGTATAGGAAGTAGATAATGAAGCTCTTGTATTACCAATTAGATTGAGCTTTTCAGAATAGAAACTACCGCCTACCCCAATGTTAGGTATCCAAAGGTTAGAATGGACGGACAAGTAATTGATTTCCGGAGATTCACTTATCCCCGCCCACAACCGCTTATGATTGAAGGATAAAGCTCCTCCAGACACGCCGGTATACGCTGGATTGAACATAAAACCGTCCGTTAGCTTTTGTTGAAAATAAGGCAGCTGTTGAGCAGTCAGATAATGGCCAACTAAAATCAAAAAAACAACAATTAGATTTTTCATACTTACTTTCCCCCTAATATTGTAATTGACTGCCTAATCTCTGTAGATACTTGGTCCACTTTCAAGATACATAAGTATGTTCCGGGTTGCAGTGTCCTACCATTTTGATCAGCATACCAGTCATTGCGGTATCCTGTTTTTGCGTAAACCAGGTTTCCTGAGGGCCCAAATATTTTCACTGAATTATCAGGATACCTCTCAATATTTTCAATATACAAATAGTCATTTTTACCATCGTTGTTAGGTGTAAGAATATTAGCTATTTGGATATTGGGTTTTTCTATGACCTCCACTTCCTTTTCATAGGTATAGCTACATCCCAAATTATCATATATAGTAACGCTGATTGTAAAAAACCCAGGTTGACGATAATTGTGAGTAGGAGTAGAATCATTTGAACTTGAGCCGTCTCCAAATTCCCAAAAGTACTCGCTTATTGAAATCGAGCTAGTATCCACAAACTGAACAGAACCGTCTATTCCTATTTTATCTGAGCCCAAAGTACTAAAACCAAAACCTGAACCAATACTTTCAAACTCCTTGCATATGTAAAATGTTCCACCTTCAACAAAATCACTTCCTACAAAACCATTGCTAACAGATTGAACCTTCCATGAATAAATACCATCAGGCAAGGAAACGGAATATGATTGTAAGTAGCCATTGTTACCATGATTTGGAATTAGGAGTGTACCATTTTCCAACGAATTTTGAGATAAGACTTTATATCCTTCCTCGTCAATTATCGTCAGTCCATAGGTAATTGGCACCTTTGTATTAGCATCCCAACTTAGTAGCACTTCACTTCCCTCCGTAGATACCATCAAGTCCAACGGAGGTTCAGGCTTTTTCAAGCTACTTGAGAATTTATTCTGAATAAAATATGTGATAGGATTTACAAATTGATCGTATGCAAAAAGTATCATATCCAATTTATTATCACCATCAAAATCTCCCCTGGTTCCCTGCATACTAAATCTGGAATTGGTTAAATACGGTAGATCAATATTGAATTGAAGAAACGCGCCACCATTGATATTCTCAACAAACGACCTACTCGATTCTCCTCTAAAATCAGAAGTAAATATTAAATCAGAATCAAGATCTCCGTCAAAATCCCCACTGAAAAACCTACCTGTCGTTGCTGGAATTACATCTTGAATTTGCTCAAATTCACCATTTGGTTCGGCTATAGAAATGGACGAAATAATACCTCTAAATATTTGATCAGGTATGCCGTCATTTGAAATATCAGTGAATTCTATTTGTGATGGTGCAATAGTAGATCGCAACGAAAGTGATAAATCGATATCAACAAAATTACCAGCCCCATCATTGACCAGAAACCGTTCGTCCCCGGCATTACCTAGAAAATATGAAGTCCCTGAAATGAACATATCAAGATCTCCATCTTGATCATAATCCAACAAAACAGCTTCATCCAAAATGTTATAAGCATTTTCAGCAATGATATCTGCGAATTGAAAACTACCATCTCCCTGTTGCCTATACCATTCGAAAGATCCATTTTCACCAACCACTACATCTTTACGTCTATCACCATCCAAATCACCAATTGCATAAACCTCTCCGGCTTTTTGAAAATGATAAACATCAAACCCTAAATCACCTTTATTAATAAAGATCTTTCCTCCATTCTGAATATTTCCCACCAAATCGATCCTTCCATCATTATTAATATCCTCAATATCAAAGTTAGTTGGATGGGCAGCACCTATCGGGAATGGCGTAAACGCAAACTTTCCATTTTCGTTTATCAAAAATCCATTTTTCCAATCTCCATTAGATCCATCGCTTAATCTTGAAACCATACTAATGACAAGATCAAGATCTTCATCCATATCTATATCGACACTTTGAATTTCGATCACCTGAAACCCATCAAAAAAATCCATGGCAATTGAATTGAAATGGCTCATGCTAAAAGTAAGTGGTTCTGAAAATGAGGACACGTTGTACGAATTATTAATTGCTTTCACCTTTACAGAGTACTCTCCAGAAGAAAGATTCAAAGCCATTGATTTTTTCTGTCCAGCGTATCCAGGTAAGACCTTAGAGTTTAATTTACCAAAACTATTCTTGTCAGAGATAAACAGGTTTCCATCCTTATAAACTTCAAGGAGATAGCTATTGTTACCTTCGCAATCCCAGGTAAGCACTACATTGTCATCAGCTTGTTTTGCCTGAAGCGAGTGAGGAGTGCCTGGAGTTGATTTAATGTCATTCTTGTTATTCCTATAAATTTTCAGCCCATTTTGAATATCCAAATCCTGGTCTCCATCAATGTCAACCAAAATCAGCATCTCCTCAAACTCTTCAAAATCCTCTTCAAATGGAAAGACTTCTCTTTGTAGTCCTTCACGAGTGCCTCGATAATAATGTCCGGTATTTGTAATAATGTCTATAAAATCGTCTTGATCAAAATCAATCAAAACACTACCTGTCATACTTTGATAAACCTCATTGATCTCCAAAATTTTTGAGGTTTCAAAGCCACCTTCAACACTGTAGTCTGATATGTAGAAACTATGAGTAGGAAAAAAATCTTCTCCCTCGTAAAAAAATATTTCTGTTTGACCATCACCATCATAGTCTACAAAACTAAAATCAATTATTTCATATGGTGATACGAAAGTTTGGCCCGAATATTCAACACTACCCGCCTTTGTATTATAGAATAATTTCAACCCATTTGTGGTATTAATCAAAGCATCTGGATAGGTGTCTCCATTAAAATCTCCCCATGAGGTTATCTCTTTTTTGAGATTTAGCGCCTCATTGTCCTTAATAAAATCCTCCATTGAGATGAAGACTAACTCTTTCTTATTCAAAAGAAGTCTATCACCAAACTGAATATCAGTATAGCCATCGTTATTGATGTCTACCAGAGAAGAAGGGTAAGGATAGTCTTGATTAATAGGGAGATCAATTTTACGGAAATCCAAATTCCCAACATTGTGAAAAATTGATTTTCCTACTAGAATATCGAGAAACCCATCATTATCAAAATCTGCCACCTGGGGACTACCTACAATAATACTGGTAGATAATTCGATTTGATTTTCAAGAGCCAAACTAAAACTGCCCTCATTCTTAAAAATAAGCAACGGCCCGTCTTGGAATCCTTCACCATATCCTATTACAGTAAACTCTGGTAATCCATCATTATTCAAATCTGCCCAAATTCCACGATTACTGAAAAATGCTGAGATGATAGCTGAACTGTAAGTATTGCTTTTAAAATAGTCCAAATCGCCTATTTCTATCAGCTCAAAATCAGAAATACTACTTTTATTCTCAATGGAGAATTCCACAGATGATGTAAAACCTGATGACAAACTCTGATCATCAACTGATTGAACGCGAAACGAATAGTTACCAGAATCAAGATTGATTACCATTTCGGGCTTAAAGTATGGCTCTTTGAAACCCGGGGATAATCGTGCACCACTGGAATCACTCAGCAACGGTGACACTCCAACACCATCAGCATACAATTCAAAATGATAAGAAATGTCTGTTGCTGAGAAATCATCAGTTGCTGCCTCCCACGAAAACTTCGCTTCGTTTCCATCAATTGAGACTTTGACACCCCTGGGAATTGAAGGCTTCTGATTAACTGAAGGGCTATTATTTATAAAAAACGAATCATGAATCACTGATTCTTGCGAATACCCGTTTACATAGATATCCCTTATGCCATCCGCATTAAAATCGCCAAAAGACACATTAGTCTGCCCCATAGGGAGAAACTCTTTATAGAGCTCAATGGAGTTCGATTCTTCATGGTATTTATAAATATGGATACCTGGCTGAGCATCTTCATTTACAGATTCAAAAACTAATTCTCTCTTTCCATCTAAGTCAAAATCATTCGATATGACTAATGAAGAACTGTTCCCAGGAAATGCTAATTCCTGAGTTTCAAATATCCCGGAACCATCATTTCGTAGAAGGTTGATTTGTCCTGCTCTTGTTTCATCATCATGCAAAATCAAGTCTAAGTCACCATCAAAATCAATATCGAATGCATCCATTCCTCCAGAAGCATGAGGCATGCGAAATATTGACTCGAAATCACTACCATTGAAAACAAAGACATCACTCTCAAATGAATACCTATTTTGACTAATGCCCACATTAAAAATCATTGGGTAATTCAATTTATCTGAATTTATTACCGTTGCACGTGAAGGAAATAGAACACCATCGCGAGTTATTGTCAATAAAGATTGCAATTCAATCGGTGAGTCATAGGTCCCACCAATATTAAGATATGCTATGAGCTCAGAGATATTTTCTCGTCCTTCTGTATAAGAAATCTCGCTATTGTAAAGTATATCAAGGGAGCCATCGGCGTTTATATCCTGGACTCTAATCGAAGGCCAACCAGACCGTGGAGCATCGATAAGAATAGAGTCTATTGGGATTAACACTCCAGCTATTTCATGAAACACTATGATCCAAGTGTTTGCTCCTTCTTCATCCCGCTCACATAGCACCAAATCATCGTATCCGTCATTTGTAAGATCCACAATATCATATCCAGAAATTGGGCTTAGCTGATTACCTTGTGGTGTAAAAAAATCTGAATCCAAAACGATTTCATTGCCCAATTCTTTAAGGACGGCATTACCTATTAGTGGATTAGCCCCAGGATCCAAATGAATTTCTCCATGGCAAAAGAGTTTAATACCCTCAGAGGTATTTAAAAATTCCATCTCTCCGTATATCCACGGAACCCTAATATTCGAGGCGTTAAAAACTCCATTTTCATTAGTGAAAATGACACTTGATTGGGAAGTTACGAGTAAATCAAGATCTGAATCGCTATCGACATCTCCAAAAGCATAATTTAATAATGGAACAGACCCATCGAATGCTGCTGATAGATCAATAATTTCGCTGGTAAAAGTTCGATTTCCTTCATTTATTAAAATCAACAAACGTGCTTCATAATAATACGACTCAATTATATCCATGTCTCCATCCTGATCGAAATCTTCCAAAACAAGAGTTGTCCTTTTGAAATCTGGGGCTTCCCAAGTGTTGGCGATCGAATATTGCACACTATGTTGCATTAAAGTAGGGGTTTTCGAAAAACCCTCCTCAGTTCCATAAAAAATAACTGTCTCAGTTTGCTGTTCAGATATGTTTCGTAGGATTACTAAATCTCCATTTCCATCCCCATCAAAGTCATGGCTTTCAGCTCGGTGAACAAATCCTTCACTTAATGGCACATCTTGAAAGAGCGAAAATCCTTCGTCATCAGATTGATACAGTCGAATTGTTTCTGGCTTGTTTCTAGCATTGATTCCCGAATAGATTATATCTAACCATGAATCGTCAGAAAAAAATCCGGATTGGACAACTGAATTGGTAAGTCCCGCAAACAAGTTTGAAGAACTCTGATATTTCGTTCCGTCAAAATAGTATATCCTGGATTCAAGCTTCCCATTAAGAATTCCTGTGACAAACACATCTACTAACCCATCATTGTTATAATCCTGCACATCAAATGTCCCATCGACAGGTGTTCTTATAGCAGTGTTATACTCCTCAAAATCTATCCCCGAAAGATTTTTAAATACTTTAAAAACTTGATTATCCGACTCATCAGTGCCAAGGACAATAAAGTCTAAGTATCTGTCATTATTGAAATCTGTTAGTCTTAATTGAGCATTCTGTATCCCGGTAGTTTTAAAAGGCATAACCCTAAAGTCATTAGCCCCATCATTAATGAATACCCTTGTAATTGCGACGACTCCATCAAAACCTGAAATAACTGCATCAAGGTCACCGTCTAAATCTATGTCACCAAACCTTACCTGACCATTGGAAATCGCAGGCAGGCCTGAAACATCTATCTCACTTAAACTAATCTCCTGACCAAGGCTTCTAAGACATAGACCGAGTAAGGACATTAATAAGACTCGCAAAATATTCATAGGGAAAATTGATGAGGATTTATAAACAAGATAATGTAAGTTTAAAAAAAATGTATAAATGACTCGTACATCATTATTAATTCTTATTTCATTATTAAGTCAAACCCTACTTGCCCAATCTCCACAGTTAATTCTTAATGCGGATGGACATACAGGAAAAGTACGTGGAGTACATTTTATTAATGAGGAAGAGATAGTCTCGGTTTCTGAAGACAAGAGTATCCGATGGTGGGATGTGAACACGACTTCTGAAATACATAAAGAATATTTAAACTCCGATTTGGGCCCTGATGGAATGATCTTCACCTCATCTTTTTCAAGATCAAATTCCTTATTGGCTGTTGGAGGATTTGTGGATTCAGGACGTGGCTCCATAAGTATTATTCATACAGGCATAAAAAGGGTCATCGCAGAGATTCCTGCATTTGAAGGGTCTACAGTGCTTTTAAAGTTTTCTAAAAGTGGTTCACTGTTAGCAGCTGCTGGTGAGAATGGGGTAGTGAAGATCTGGGAGGTGGATAGATTAAATGAGTTTTCACTACGAGATTCACTGAGTTTGCCATCTAAACCTAATGATTTTGATATCTCCCCAGATGAGCAGGAGCTTATATTTGCCAATGATCAGAATGGTCTCCAGGTTTATGAACTGAAAAACCTAAGCTTAACACAAACTATTAAAACCAAATACCTACCTACCAGTTCGATTCGGTATACTCCCGATGGAAAATATATCATTGCTGCAGGCCAGGATTTGTTACTTTCATTGTACAATAGACAAGGAAAACGTATTCGCAAAATTGCCAAGCTAGCAAATGAAGTAAGCACAATGAGCATTTCGGATGATGCTAAAGTGTTAACAGTTATTGCTAACAATAGCGGTAAAGCACGAAGCTTTAGTTTACCTTCCGGTGAGCCAATGGCTAATTTCGAAGAGCATGGAAATACCGCTTATGCTGTGGACTTTCATCCTAACTCAAACCAGGGAAGCTATACTGTTGCAAGTGCTGGAGGTACCAGAAATTCCATCCTGATATGGAATGTCATTAACGGGGCTTTGCTTAACCAAATGGATGGAAATGGGAAACCGGTCCAAAAACTGGAAATAAGGAGTAATGATCGGCTATTAATAGCCAATGCTGGTTCCAAAAATCAATTCAATTATGAATTTGACTTAAGTTCATTGCTTATCTCTAAATCCACAGAGATCATTGAAGAAGGTTCAAAGATCTATGGAAAAACACAAACTCCCTATTTGTATAAAAACGCCACTTATTCAATTGAAAATGAATCCCACAAGGACGGAAGAATTTTGGTGATGTCTCATATTGGAAATGACACAATGCTTATTGGCAGTGACTTTTCTCTGAAGTCATACATAAAGGGTCAATTGTTTCAGGAATTTATTGGCCACAAAGGTGCAGTGAGATCCATTGTTGCCACTGACCAATACATAATATCTGGTGGAGAAGATGAGGTTATCCATTTCTGGAACAGGGCATCAAGGAATAAAAAATTAGAACCCTTTGCAAGTCTCTATCTGGAAAATGAAAACGAATGGGTACTATGGACAGCTGATGGTTATTTTAAATCAATGGGTGATGGCAGTGGTCAATTTGGTTGGTTACTAGAGAATAAAGGCAGTTTTGCTTCATTATTTACCGGTGATCAGTTTTTTTCAATTCTGTATCAACCTGATGATGTGCATAAAAGTATTCAGAGTCAGATTTCTGTTAATGCACTTTTAGCCAAAAATGGCGAGCGGGCCTTTGCACTTGACAAAATTCAAAGAATTGCAGCAGCCCTTTTCGACCAACCCTATTCACATCAAAATGGTAAGGGTTTTATTCTAACTAAGAAAAAAAACGTCTACAAAAGCGATAACAGTAAAGTAACAATCCAAGCAAGTGTTTTTGATGGTGGCTCAGGAATTGCTGAAGTATCCATCTTTCAAAACACCAAACTCATTAGTTCCGATAATGACTTTTCTACATCACAAGAGAAGTATCAGAAAGAATATGAAGTTAATTTATTACCGGGACTTAATAGATTTAAAATCGTCGCTAAGAACTTGCAAGGAATTGAATCTCGTGCTGATGCTCAAACAATCAATTATACAGGAGATATCAAAGCTGCTGCTGATCTGCATGTATTAAATGTTGGTATCGATAAATACCTTAATCCAAACTATAACTTGAACTATGCGTTTTCAGATGCATCCGCATTTTCCACTCAGATAGCTAATGGTGCTGGAAACATTTTTGAAAATGTGTACATCCATGGAGTTTATGATAGAGATGCCACAAAAGTCAAAATCATATCAAAATTTAAAGAAATAGCTAGCTATGCTAAGCCCCAAGATGTTTTTGTATTCTACTATGCGGGTCATGGAACAATCGACCTTGATAACGCAACACAAAGTTATTTCTTGGTTCCATCGGACGTAACTCAGCTTTATGGACAAAGTCAAATATTAGAGAAAAAAGCAATCTCTGCCGCGGAACTCAAACAGCTCTTTGCCCAAATACCTGCACAAAAACAATTGATCTTATTAGATGCTTGCCATTCTGGTGGAGCAACTGAATACTTTGCCATGAGAGGATCCCCTCAGGAAAAGGCAATCGTTCAACTTGCAAGGAGTTCTGGAACTGTCATGTTAGCAGCGAGTGGTTCTCAACAGTATGCTATAGAATTCGATCAATTGGGGCATGGTGTTTTTACTTATTCACTGTTAGAGGGGCTAAGTGGCAAGGCTGATGGTGGGGAAAAAGATGGAAAAATCACTGTTAATGAACTCAAGGCCTATATGGAAGATATTGTTCCTCAGATATCTGAAAAATATGGAGCTTCAGCTCAATTCCCCACCGGTTTTAGCTCAGGTCAGGACTTTCCTATTGTGATCTATAAGTAAAACTTGATTTTTAAGTTTGTACGTATTTTATCTGGTAAGTAGCTTAAAGTATCATCTGGCTTTTTGTAAGGGTCCGGATATCTGGCAGATTGCGAACCAATCACAACAAAACCACTTCGTGGATAGCATCTCGGGCGAGACCAAATAAGGTCAATTTCACAAGTCAGTGACAAAAACAATCAATAGGTTGAGTCGATTCGACTTGAGCGAGTTATTTTCGACCCTTGCAAGACTGGTGGTTGCCAATCATATTTTTCATTGTCGCTTTTGGATACTCACCCATCGGGTTTGGTGGTGGATCCAGCTAGCTGGCCATCCTCAGCATTGTTTTGACAGACTTTTATGAAATTCGGTCCATCGCACTGGTGCTGAACCTTACAGTAGTCTCGATTGGAACATACATGTATGTTAAAAATCGCGTTTTCAATCTCAGACAATTCTGGCCATTTATTGCTTTCAGCATGCCAATGGCTTTTCTTGGTGCTCAACTCAAGCTAGATGAAAGAATCTTCTTTTTGATACTGGGAGTTTCATTACTCCTTGCATCAGTATTTATGGCACTTCAAGCCTTTAAAAGAAAAACAAATGGCAAGTCCTTCTCATTGGGGAAGAGTGGATCACTAGGGGGTGCAGTTGGTTTCTTGTCAGGAGTAGCAGGCATAGGAGGTGGCATCTTCCTCTCCCCTATTCTCAATCTGTCTGGCTGGGCGAATGCGCGATCAGTTGCTGCGCTGGCTTCTATATTCATTCTATGCAATTCGATGGCCGGGATTGGTGGCCTACTGATGGCTGATTCATTTAGTCTGAAATTGTCCACTGTATTAATCTTGGTGATCTCAGTAATAATAGGAGGATTCTTAGGTTCTTATATCTCCAATTACAAGCTCAATATGCACATCATCAGAGGGTTGACGGCAGTCCTGATCGCCTATGTTGGATTAAGGTTGATTCTACTTCACGGTTTTGAAATCAGCATATAAACTATGCAATCAATTTCGTCAGTCTTTTAAATCGACCGTGCAAAAACTGGATATGAGGGAGAAATTGAGTCCATTTCAAACCATTTCTCTACTTTTAATAGTCCTCGGTTAATTACTCATAGTTGGATTGAGATCAAGCATGGCTGAAACGGTTAATCATTCATCACATCAAATCGATCATTTGTTCAGACATGAATACGGCAAACTGGTAGCTGTGCTCACCAAGACCTTTGGTCCATCCAATCTTCAGCTAGCCGAAGATGTGGTACAGGAGGCGATGTTGGAAGCGTTGAACAAGTGGTCATATAACGGAATTCCAGACAATCCAGTCGGCTGGATCTATAGTGTTGCAAAAAACAAAGCTATCAATATCATCAAGCGGGAAAAATACGTTGGAGATCATGTCTCAGAAATTGAACAACGCCTGCACCCAGGAGATAATCCTCATGAAAATTTTGATGACATTTTTACAGAAAGTGAGATAGCAGATGATCAACTCAGCATGATATTTACCTGTTGCCACCCTAGCATTTCTCAGGATTCTCAAGTTGCACTCACCCTGAAAACACTCTGCGGATTTAACATTCCGGAAATAGCACGTGCCTTTCTGAGCACAGAAGAAAACATCAATAAACGACTGGTAAGAGCAAGGCAGGCCATCAGGTCGCAAAATGTCAAATTTGAAGTTCCTGTAGGGTCAGCCTTACAACCAAGACTCTCCAGCGTGCTTGAAACCATTTACTTATTATTCAATGAAGGCTACAATGCTACTTCTGGCAAAAAGCTAATTCGTTACGAACTGTGTGAAGAGGCCATCAGGATGGCGGAAATTGTGGCTACCCAACCACAAACAAGCACCTCTCAGGTTTACGCTCTATTGGCTTTGATGACACTCAATTCGTCACGATTCAATGCACGTGAAGATGAAGATGAGAACATATTGGACCTGGAGCACCAGGACAGAAACAAATGGGATAAAAAGCTCATTGCCAGAGGGCTCGAGTACCTAGAGTTTGCAACCAAGCAAAATGAAATTTCATTATATCTGATTCTGGCAGCAATTTCTGCGCAACACTGTACGGCTCTTGATTATGCATCAACTGACTGGCATGGTATCCTGGAACTCTATGAAATGTTGTTAGCGCTTGAACCCTCCCCCCTTATTAAACTCAACCATGCCATCGTATTATCTAAAACTGGTCAAACAAAGGCTGCAATCCATATGATCAATTCGATCAGGAACGAACCTACCATCCAATCATATTTACCTTATTATACAGCAAAAGCACAACTGCTTTACGACAACAAACAAACACACCTTGCGGTTGAGACACTTGAAAACGCCTTGAAGCTTAAGCCTAACGAAAAAGTTATCTCTTTGATTAACAGCAAGATAGAGGATTACTCAAAATAAATATAAATTTTTCCTGCCTCATGATGTCCCTTTTATGATCCTGAAGTTGACTCTATGGCGAAAACGTAATTAACCTTTTTAAAAAAAAGTCTATGCAAGAGTTTATGATATTCATTAAAACAAAAGGCGATCATCTGGAAAATCTTTCTCCAGAGGAACAGCAAGCTCATGTTCAAAAAATCGGCAAGTACATCGGTGGCCTTATGGATGCAGGTCAATTAAAAGGCGCTCAACCGCTCGAAATGGGTGGTGCTATAATACATGGGAATAATGGAACATTTAAGGACGGCCCTTTCAATGAGGCAAAGGAGGTAATCACCGGATATTTCCACATCAGTGCCAAAGACATAGCTGAAGCAATCGCAATTGCCAAGTCAAATCCAATGTTCGAAGAAGCTTCAGGCACAATAGAAGTAAGACCAATCAAACAAATGGACGGTATCAATTAATCAATCAACCATAAACTATAAAATCATGAATAATCAAGGATCATTAGCATACGAAGGACATTGTGCATTTGCAGTAAGCACAGGCAAGTTAGACGTGATGGGTGGAAAGCACCAGCTAGAACAAAATGGAAAAACTTATCGATTCTCCAATCCTGTTGCAAAAATCTTATTTAAAGTACTTCCAGGTCGTGTAAAGAAGGCCGATCAAAACTGGGCTGTGAAGTGAAATTTGAATTGGAAAAGCTGAAATTTGAATCAATTTCAGCTTTTCTAAATATCTTGGCCTAAGACAGGTATGCAAAAGATCTACTTATTACTTGCCATCATTGGATTTATCTCACCAAGCATATTGGTGGCAATTGAATCATTTGAGACTGGTAATATATTGTTGTATACTTATCCATTGGCAACAATTGAAGGGATGTTTGTCAATCGCATTTCGACCATTTTCATGATTGATTTGCTCTTTACTGTGCTCGTATTCCTCATTTGGACATATCATGAGGGCAAAAAATGGGGTATCAAAAACATATGGCTAGTATGGCTATTAACCATGCTTTTTGGGTTAGCTGGTGGCTTTCCGCTATTCCTATATCTTAAGGAAAAGTCTAATACAAGTGATCCCCGCTTCAAGTAACATCAACCAGCGCATCCAACCAGATTAGTTCTTAGTAAATCATTGCACAAGATCAGTGATCCTGATAATTGAATTGATTAAATTAAGATCATCAATGGATTGTATATGAAAATCGATTTCAAACTAAATGGAGAAAATGTCACTGTAGAGGCTCCAGATGACGCAACACTCCTCTGGACCATAAGAGAGCGACTCAAACTGACGGGAACCAAATATGGATGTGGTATAGCTGTATGTGGCGCTTGTACTGTCCATATAGACGGTGTGGCCATGAAGTCATGCACCACTCCACTATCCGCGATTGCCGGTCGTGAGATCACGACCATTGAAGGACTTAGTAAAGAGAATGATCACCCCTTACAGCAGGCCTTTGTGGAAATGCAAGTTCCACAATGCGGGTATTGCCAATCCGGTCAAATCATGCAGGCAGCCTCACTTATCAACTCCAACCCAAATCCATCAGAGGCTGAAATTATCAGTCAAATGGATCAGGTGCTTTGCAGGTGTGGCACTTATCTTAGGATTAAAAAAGCAATAAATAAAGTGGTTGAGGAGGGACAAAGGTCATGAGCAATTCTAATGCTATTTCCAGAAGAAAATTTCTGATTACTACAGGAGGTGCGACCATCTTTATCTCTGGTTGTTTCTATTCATCCAGGACTGAACAGCTAAGCGCTGATTCGAAATTGGTTGAGAAACAAATCAATATCTGGGTACGAATACTATCGGACAATACAGTAGTCATATACACACCAGCTGCCGAAATGGGCCAGGGATCTCTCACTTCAGTACCCATGATATTGGCCGATGAAATGGATGCAGACTGGAGTAAAGTAAAAATACTGAGCAGTCCTGTAGATGCTGAAAAATTTGGCGTTGGATGGTACCCTGGCGGAACAAAAAACATGACAACTGCAGGTAGTAGAACTATCAGGAGTTATTATCAGCTGATGCGTGAAACAGGAGCACAGATAAAAGGCGCATTACTAAGAAATGCTGCTAATAAATGGGATGTCAATTTTGATGAATTATCGACTTCATCAGGTTCAGTTATCCATTCAACCTCCAATCGTCAAATGAGTTATGGAGAAGTGGCTGAATTCGGCAATTTTGAACAATTGCCAGATGTTGCAGAGGTAACGCTTAAAAGCACAAGAGATTTTAAAATAATTGGTAAAGAAGTAGCTCGACATGATGTTGCGGCCAAAACAAACGGACAAGCAACATATGCAATAGATATGCACCTGCCCGGTATGTTTTATGGTTTTATCAATCGATCTCCTGTTCATGGGGCCAAACCCACACTAACCAATCGGTCGGAAATAGCAAAAATGGAAGGCGTTCAATCCATTGTCGAACTTGAACATGGTATTGGGGTTGTTGCAGCAACGTTTGAATCTGGCATGAAAGCCAAACAAAAAGTGCAAATTCAATGGAGTGAAGCTGCTGCACAAGCACACACTAGTGCAAATGACCTATCAAACTATTCTGCTAAAGACGCTGAAATAAAACTGGATGAAGGTGATGTTGACGGTGCTGTTCAACAAGCGGTCAGGACGATTGAAACAACATTCACCAACACATACGTCTATCATGCACAGATGGAACCACTTAATGCAGTAGTCTCTCTGTCTCCCGATAAACAAAGTGCAGAGGTTTGGATAGGCTCACAAGCACCTGATGGTGCTCAAAATGCTGTTGCAAAGACAATCGGCATTGAGCCAGAGAAGGTAAAGGTCAATCAGCTTTTTTTAGGTGGAGGATTTGGTAGACGAACATTGCCTGGATACGCTGCAGAATGTGCAAGTCTCGCAATGAGTGTTGATGCACCTGTGAAATTAATATGGACGCGAGAAGATGATGTGAGGTATGGCGCATTCCGCCCTCAGGTGAAACACGAAATGAAAGTTGGAATTGATCAATCCGGTAAAATCATCTCATGGGACCATACTGCCATTGGTCCGGGAGGTGGCCTATCAGATGGTGGTGCTGGCATAAAACATTATGACATTGCTAATGTACGATTCAGGAGAAAAAATGTCGACCATGGGATTCGTACAAAACACTGGAGAGGTGTTGGCCATGGTCCGCATAAATATGCTGTCGAAAGCTTCATTGATCAAATTGCACGTGATCAAGGAAAAGACCCCTATCGCTACAGGTCTGAGATGATGCAAGGAAATGATCGAGCCCGAACAGTACTCGATCGAGCAGCACAAATGTCGAATTGGGATCCTACTCCGAAGAACGGAAGAGCTATGGGAATCTCTTTTGCAGACAGGGACTCATTATCATGTGGAGTAGCACAAATTTCTCTAGATGAAAAAACAGGTATCATACGTGTTCATCGATATTGGTGTGCACTGGATGCTGGCGTGGTGGTTCATCCGGACAATGCTATCGCCCAGGTCGAAGGAGCCGTAATAATGGGCATGTCGAGTTCATTAAAAGAACAAATTCAATTTGAAAAAGGACGGGTCGTTCAATCCAACTTCAATGACTACCCCCTCTTAAAGATGTCTGAAGCGCCTGAGTCAATTGAGGTTGAATTCATACCATCCGAACACAAACCGGAAGGAATAGGTGAAGCAGGATTACCAGCTGTTGGAGGAGCCATTGCTTCGGCTTTTGCCGCACTTACCGGCAAGTATTTGTATGACATGCCTTTTACACCTGAGAATGTGCTCAAAGTATTGAATAGTTAAACGATCCTATGGAATTTTTTAGAACTGTAAATACCGATACTACCGAGCAAGTTCTTCAGACTAAACTAGCACTGAATCACTTGGACCAAATAAGCTCTGAGCTCTTCAATTTGGGCGAGCCGGAAGAAGGATCAGTTGACATTGGCGGCATCTGGGGTGAGTTTACATTGACGCGTAATGAAATTAGAGGAGGCGTTCGTTTTGCTTTGGTTGAATGTCCCAATGCACTTTGCTGGACCATCACTACCGGATATCCCCCTGCTCCCGACGCAACGGTAATTCATCTGACCATTAATCGAACCGAAAAGGACGCGGAGTTCCTCGAAGAGGTGACTGAATTTTTAGACGACTTGTCTGATAATTTATCGGAGTACTTACCCCGGTAATAGCAAACGATCAGGAGTCCCCAAAAAGTTCCTGTATAATGGCTACTCATCATGTAGTAAAATGTATAAAAGCGACGGAATTAACACCCGGCGTGGTGAAGGCAAAAAACCGAAGATTTTATGCCAGAAATTAGTGATGATTACCCGGGCCAATCATGTCAAAAACAGGCGCTGCGTCAGCCATCACATATCCTTTGCGGTCAGGGAGGGGATCGATTAACTTTCAACCTTCGGCATCTGTTTGTAGGAATGCAAAGAGACAATCGCTTTCTAAAAAGGCAAGTAAATAACCACGTGATGATAAAATCTAGCATTTACATATTGTTACTGATCACAATATGCGCATGCACTGACCCGGGGATTAATTTTGACAAAGAGGCCATAGCCGTCTTACAAGATTCCGTTTTACTTATAGCAAAGGAAAATGTAAACAAGTCCCCTATTACTATCACCAGTAATGCTTGTGAACGAAGTATTGGAGGGCTCCATGATTTTTATTCTGAAGGTGATTATTGGTGGCCTGATCCTGACAATCCTGATAGCCCTTATGTTAGACGGGATGGGCTCACCAACCCCAATAATTTTGTTGCACACAGAAATGCACTCTTACGCTTTAGTGAGATAGTGGGTAATCTCACCTCAGCCTATATCATTACCAAAGATGTCGTTTACGCCAATGCTGCCATTGATCACTGTCGAGCCTGGTTGATCAATGAGAACAGCAAAATGAATCCTCATTTACTTTATGCGCAAGCCATCAAGGGTAGGCATACTGGAAGAGGCATTGGCATTATTGATGCCATTCATTTCATGGAAGTTGTTCAGTCATTGATTATCCTGGAAAAACAAGGCTTGATTGATGGCGCTGAAATGAAAGCATACCGGATGTGGTTTTCGGAATTTCTGGAATGGCTTACTACGCACCCATATGGCAAGGATGAAATGATACATCCCAACAATCATGGTACAGGTTGGAATATGCAGGTTGGATTGTATGCCGTGTTTACCAAAAATGATAGCATTCTTTCTTTTTGCCGTCAAAACTTCAAGGACAATTTATTGCCCAATCAAATGGACATTGATGGGAGTTTCCCACGGGAACTAGCCAGAACAAAGCCTTACGGGTATTCTCTTTTTAATCTTGATGCGATGGCCATGAATTGCGTGGTGCTTAGCGATGAAGCCAATGATCTATGGCGCTATACAACTACTGAAAACAAGTCAATACATCTTGGACTGGAGTATATGAAGCCATTTGTTGAAGACAAAAACAGTTGGAGTATGAAGCCTGATGTAATGTATTGGGAAAACTGGCCTGTTGCACATCCATCATTCTTATTCGGATCATTAGCTTATATCCGGTCGGATTTTTTTGACCTTTGGAAGAACAATCAGCATTTCTATGAAACATACGAAATAAGAAGAAACATGCCCGTTAAAAACCCATTGATTTGGATGATTGACTAGTCAAAAGGGATTGCTTATCATCTCGTTTCTATCTGGCGCGTTTTTGTAAAGCGTGCCGATTTACCGCATAATTCAACCATGTATGTTGATCAACCCCGGTTGGTCATATTAACTGACCTTAACTTCACCTGGATCGTTAATGTAGAACATGCATATCGGAGTACCTATATGATGAGAATTACTCCACTTATTCTAACTAATTATGCATTTCAGTTAACTTCTTACTTTAATCAGGACCCGTGGAATTTACTCACCAGGTTAGGCTCCTGAAACTTCGTGCCGATCGGCGGAATGTTTCAGGAAAATCAACAACGTTCAGTTCACATTTTCCTCATATTTTAGCCAACTAAAGTTGACACTTATGGCTTCAGGATTTTTCGCACTCTTAGATGATATTGGCGCACTCATGGACGATGTGGCAACCATGGGCAAACTTGCGGGAAAGAAAACCGCTGGCATCCTGGGTGATGACCTGGCCGTCAATGCAGAGAAGGCATCAGGCTTTCTTGCTACAAGGGAGTTGCCTGTGCTATGGGCCATCACCAAAGGGTCGCTGATCAACAAAGTGATTATTTTACCTTTTGCCTTTATACTCAGCGCTTTCTTCCCTGTGACCATTACAGTGATACTCATCGTTGGCGGGTTGTACCTGGCGTATGAAGGGGCCGAGAAAGTTTATGAATTTTTTGTACCGCATGCACATGCAGCACAATCTGAAAACACAGATGATCTCCCAAAAGAAGAAATCCTGGCAATAGAGAAACAAAAAGTAAAGTCAGCCATCATTACTGACTTCATTCTCTCTGTAGAAATTGTGATCATCGCATTAGGAACAGTAACTGATGAACCGCTTAAAATACAAATTCCGGTTGTTTCTTTTATTGCTTTGTTAGCTACTGTCGGAGTTTACGGTATTGTGGCCCTCATTGTACGCATGGATGATTTTGGTTACAAGCTTATCCGGTTAAACCCCGAGGACAATACTTTCTCTGATAAACTGGGCAGATTATTAGTAGCTGCTTTACCCAAAGTAATTAAAAGTCTGTCTGTGATAGGCACCATCGCATTGTTTATGGTCTCGGGAGGACTATTTGTCCATAATCTGGCATTCATCCATCATGTGGAAGAAAGCATTCGCCTCCCCGGCATCCTATTCGAATCATTAACCGGTGTTGTAGTTGGATTTTTGGTCCTGTTGCTAGTATCAGCTGGAGTGAAGTTGTGGACAAGGGTTGTGAGTTAAAAGAACTTGCTTCATTGAAAAGCGTTTTAAAACGCCTCACCAATAAATATGTAAAAACCATATCCATCGGGATTGAAACCCACATCCAATCTTGTGTAAACATCTCTACCAGGGAAAAGTAAGACTCTCAGCCCACCACCAGCAGACCATAACACTTTATCAAAGTTAAGATTTGGTGATACAGACCCTACACTGGCAAAAACAGCCCCCCCTATTCGCTTGCTGAAAGGAAATGGCAGCCAACGATACTCTGACTGAAAGGCCATCATATTTTCATCCCGGTACTTACCTAGATAATATCCTCTCATCATCATTTCCCCACCAATCATACTCAGTTGATTGAAGGGGACCTCACCACTAGAAAACTGGCCTACACCTTGCAATGCCAGCACAGTATTCTCACTCACATCGAAAAATGCTCTGGTATCAATAAACAAGGTCCTAAGCTTATTGGTGGAACCCCAGGCTGGTTCATAAAGCAAATAACCGATCTCGGATAAAAACCCGTGACGAACATTCAAAACATTGTGCCGGGTATCATAGACCAGCCCCAAGCCCAAGCCTAAATTACTGTATCCATCCTCTCCCAATATCGGAGCTAATGGAGGTGTGTCAAACCAATCAAAATCAACTTGACTTAATCGTTCGTAATCGACTTCCAACCCCAAGTACCAATGCCCATAGATCTTACGCAAAAATCTTTCTCTTATCAAGGCAAAGTTGGCATTGGCGATCGCCAGTTCTTCCCCCTGAATATTTGAGCCAATCCCATAGTATTGCAGTGGATAGCTCTGAAATTTAAGTTTACCAAGTGCAAACCATCTGTTCTGGTCAGAGTAAAGCGCATGATCAAAATGTGCCCCATACTGTCCTTCCAAGGTCACGAATGTGAAACCACCAGCTTCACTCAATCGATTGGTGATATCCCTTTTCGCATTGTAAACCATCACCGCTGCAACACCTACTTCCCAACTTGTTTCGGGTGCAAAAGCTAAAGTGGGATATGCTATCCATTTTGGTTTACCCGTCGTGGTGGTGTCATTGAACATTTTGTTCAACAACTGCATGGGTTTGGACTGTGAGTAACCAGCATGAGTAAAAAACAAAAGGAGTATCGCACTGAATAAAGGAACGCTGAACTTGAATCTATTCATAATCAACCTGCAATCACGGTATTTTCCTGGAATGGTTGCATTAATAATATTGATAATTTGTGATAACTACTGAAAACGTGTAGTCACTACTTGTGTCATGCTCCAGAGCATTTCAATAACCTGGGCAGCTGAGCGGATAACAACTCAAATTCCGAATGGAAAGATCCACTCTTTGTTTAATCTTAAATCAGCCATATTTCGTGAGATTGTCGCTGCTCTAAAACACCAATCCACATTGATTTTTTGGTTTTATTTTTCACATATCAAATATTAACTGTAATAATAACATTATAACAATATTTAAATGTATAATATACATTATATTCGATTACACATCCCATTAAGTAAAACCTTTTACACACTTATCATGTCTTATCACCTTAAACCTCTTGCAAAATCTACCATTTTGCTGGTCATTTTGCTCATTGCCAAACACTCATCGGCTCAAGATGGAACAATCTATCCTCTTGACGCACCAAATGAACCCAACGCGATTCCATTGGGAACTGGAGGAGTTGAGGACCAACCTGCCTCTGAAACCTGGTTTAAACAGTGGGGTGACCCGATGGCCCGCAATATCACCACAGCAACACTCACTCCATTTTTACCCAAATCTGGTACCGCAAATGGGACCACTGTAATTGTGGCTCCCGGCGGTGGATTTAGATGGCTTTCATTAAGTAATGAAGGCTGGGAAGTTGCAGAAGCACTAGCAGAAAAAGGTATTGCCGCTTTTGTGCTCAAGTATCGGCTGCATCCGACTGCACCAGTATTAGATGATTTTAGTGCCTGGATGAATCGAGGGTTTGCACCTCCTGCCAATAATGAAGATGAAAATACTGACTCACCACCTCCACGTAGACGTGAGTTGGATTTGTCAAATCAACTGGAAGATGCCGAGGCTGCTTACAACATGATTGTTGATAGAGCTGAAGAATGGGGTGTCGATACAAACAGGATTGGTATGATTGGTTTTTCCGCAGGTGCCGGTCTGACTATGCACTCAACATTAAACTCAGAAATAATGGACCTTGCATTCATCGGTCCAATATATGGAGGTATGGGTAGTGTAGATGTTCCGAAGGACGCCCCACCAATGTTCAGCGTTATTGCAACTGATGATTTCCTTTTCAGAGGTCAGTTTGGCGTGATTGATTCATGGTATCAAGCCGGCATTCCTGTTGAGTTTCATCTTTACCAAAATGGGGGTCATGGTTTTGGCTTAGGGAATCCTAACCGAACCAGTAATCGTTGGTTTGATGCTTTTATACACTGGCTGGATGTCAATGAATTGCTAATAGAAAAATGAAAGTGAACTTTACCTTTCAATAGACACAGCAGAGGGCATGTATGAAGACAAAGCTTAATGAACCCTTCATACATGCTTCATCTAAACACAATTGCCTTCAGGCACCTGGAAGTACGTTCTGGGGATCTAGCTTTCCGCTGTGCAGGAAATCTTTTTTCACATTTCTAGCGTGAACAAGCGACAGACTATACGTATTTGCAATTTCGACGGTAGGAGAAATCTAATATGCAACCACACAACAACCCATTGTAATGATCGGGCTCGGATTACAGATCCTCACCAGTTGGGAGTAGCTCAAAGTTGAGTTTCCTTCCTTGTTGGTGTTATAACCAATAACCTATCCAGTAGTACTGGTCATTCATTGGAAATTAAATTTTCCTAATAGATTTTGGTACTGCTCTGTTAACTAGGTTTATATATCTTTCATCCTTATTAAATAAAGCCGCAATGCGTAAACTTTTTTTACTCTTCACTATTGGAGCTGCTCTCTCTTGTTCACAACAAAAGGACACAGCGGAGCAAAAAGGAACTACTCCTAAGCAAAAAGCAACAACTCTTTTGCATAATAAGCAAGTCCTGATTCTGGGCAATAGCATAACTGAAAATGGGCGATATGTGGACTTTTTAGAATATTATCTCCGTAAAAACTACCCCAATGAGCAACTCAACATTATCAGCATTGGGCTAGGTTCTGAAACCGTTAATGGATTAACCGAGGAAGGTCATCCCTACATCAGACCCAACATCCACGATCGGGTGGATCGTGCGTTGGATTTAATAAAACCTGAAATTGTACTGGCTTGTTACGGCATGAATGATGGATTATTCTCAGAAAGAACTGAAGAAGGATTTAAGGCCTATAAAGAAGGTATCATTGCCTTGAGAAATAAAATTGAAACAGCGGGAGCTGAACTAATACTCATCACTCCAACTCCATTTGATCCTGATGCTAAAAAAGACAAACTGTCACTGCATGGTGAACCACAAGGGTACGCCACTCCCTTCTATGACTACAATCAAGTGCTAGGCTCTTTCGCCCAATACCTATTATTCTATCTAGATGAAGGCTTGAAAGTGATCAATTTACATGGATATATGAATCCAATCTTGGCTGAGATGAAACAAATCAACCCTGATACTACATTTATTCCTGACGCGGTTCATCCTAATGAGTTGGGACACTTTTACATGGCAAAAAAGATACTATTGGATCTATATCCTCAAATCGAGTTTGAAAACGATGCTAGCGAATTGCAACAGGTTAATTCAGATCCTATGTGGCCTCTGGTAAAAGAGAGACGAAAAATAAGATCCAGGGGATGGTTAGAATACATTGGATTTACCAGAGGTGAAACAGTGAAATCTGATGATATCAATTCCACTAAGCAAACAGTTACTGCCTTGGATTTGGATATTCAAAAGCTCATGCTAAGTAATTGAGCTATCATTCGAGTAAGCTGAGAAAACCAAATTAAAAAAAATTGCGTCTTTATCGATGTTGATACGTCCTTGTATAAGGACATATTTATGACATGACTGAAAAGGAATTAGACATCTGGAATGAGCTCAATCAAAAACTCTGGAATTTCATTTATTCCAAGACAAAAGATCGAGAAGTGGCAAATGATCTTTTTCAGGACACCTTCTTGAAGGTTCATGCGCATGTCGGTTCACTAAAGGATGAAAAAAGGTTTGCCTCCTGGATTTTTACTATTGCTCGCAACCTGGTCATTGATTTCTTCAGAGAGTCAAACAAGGCAATGCCAGATTTAATTAATGAGACCGATGAAGAATCATTGAATGAAAAATTATCATGCTGCTTAGTTCGATTCATAGAACAACTTCCTGATAAGTACAGTGAGGCCCTACTCCTCTCAGAGATTGAGCAAATCTCACAAAAAGAGTTGGCCATTCGACTCAATATTTCTTATTCCGGAGCTAAATCAAGGGTACAAAGAGCCCGGGAAAAGCTAAAGCAAGCGTTCCTTGATTGTTGTGTCATGGAGGCTGACAAATACGGAAATATTCTTGGCATAAGAGAAAGTGAGTGCAAGGTTGATTGTTCTTAACTATGAGAGTGAATTCAAGCTGAGATGTTAGTAGCTTGTTCGTCCTTTGACTATTCAGCTCTTCGGTTGTCTTTGTTGTCTCTCTATGATCAATTGAGTCTATTCAACCTGGACTATTTGTTTATCCTTCCGTTAAGTGTATTTATTTCTTCTGCTGTTGTGTGCAATCGCTTACATCTCAGTGTCAAAAGACTCATTACATGAATGTGCCCGGTAGCACCACTTAAATATTCAAAGGCTCATTGAGGATACCTGTTGTTGATAATACTTACTGAGCGGAAAGTTTTAATTAACCAGCGCCTGCTCGACCTTCCTTCGAAGTATTTCAGCTATGCCAATCCCACTTCCTGATCCTTCAAACCAATAATTCCCTTTGCGATCAAGTATAATATTTTGCGGATAAGAATCAATATCAAATTGAGTCTTTAAATAATCATTAGAGCTCGGAAAAACTGTATATGATACAGGATGGTTTATCAGAAATTTGTTCAATTTCTCTTTCTCATTTTTTGCGAAAGCCAAAAAAACCACATCATCATTTCCTCTGTAAAATTCTCTTAACGTATTCAACACTGGCCTTTCCATTTCGCAAGGAGCACATCCAATGAACCAAAAGTTCAACACTACCACTTTACCTTTTAGTTGTTCAAGAGTGCATTTCTCCCCAGAGATATCTATCAACTCAAAAGATGGAAAAGATTGTCCAATATGCTTGTCAATTGATATTCTTTTTTCTGTCTTCCTTTCCTCCTTTATGTACTTTTCCTCTGAGGAAGCAACTAAGGTTCGCGTATTGGATTTTCTATTGTATGCTATTTTGTATTCACCTGAAACAATATAAGAAAAGTAGTTGTCGTAAGAAACAGTATCTCCATCAGGATTTAGATGCACGGTGAAATGGTTTTGGGCAAATATTACGTTATTCACTATCAGGCAAATAATTAGCAATGTGATTTTCATCTTGAAAATTTAGCTGTTGAAAAAATTAGGTGCGTTTATAAGTCATGATTTCGCAAAGACAATCATCTCCAATATTTAATACAATATTTCCTCTAGTTCATTACAATGCTCCTAGGACTATCTACAACGTTCCTCGTTTTGTCTATGATCAGCATCTCTTCAGAAGTAGCTAATACTGATTGGTCAAAATGGAATGGACAGAGACCATCCAATTACCTTGTGCTTCTTTTGGCTACACTTCGTTGCTGCTGGTTTCACTAGAAATTCTTTTGCGTCCTTTTACAAATCACTCGTCCTAAGACAAACAAATAACAATTATCATGTTAATAATAGACACAAGTTGTTGCGAGACTACAGAAGACTGCTCTACCACAGGATGCTGTGGAGGAGATAGCTGCTGCTAGTCTTTACAAGCAAGCGGGAATAGTTCTCGCTTGCTTTTATGTTGGTGTCAACATCATAAATGCATCAAATATGTTTCCCGGCCTTTGTACTACGCCTACTGACATACCTAAAACTCAGAGCTTTCTTGACATTAATCCAGGTACGCTGATGGAGCTTTACCGAAACGTTCTTTGAAATTCTTTGTGAAATTGCTCAAATGACTAAATCCAACTGCAAATGACGCTTCTGACACAGTCAAAACCTTCTTCCCTTCCAGTAATGTACGAGCTGTTCTCAATCGGTATTCTTTAATATACTGAGTAAGCGAAAGCCCGGTATTAGCCTTGACCTTTCTCTGCAAACTCCTCTCGCTCTGTCCGGTATGCTGGGCTAAAATTGCCCCATTGATTTCTGATTTGATGTTTTCTTTGATATAGTTATCAATTTCAATTTTGAGTTTTGAAGGAAATTCTTTCCACTCAATATCACGTGGGTCAATAGACTTTTCAATCCAGTATTCTGCTCGTTGTTGCTTGGCACGCAATAGGTTGGTTGCCCTGGCTTTGAGCTCCTCGCCATTGAATGGTTTGAACAAATAATCATCCACGCCCAGATTCAGTACATCAACTTTGTCCTGCTCCTGCACACGAGCTGTCAGAAACATCATCGGGATTTCCGCCAGCGAAGCATCTTTCTTGATCTCAGCGGCCATTTCAAAGCCGTCCATGACTGGCATGAGATAGTCTGTAATGATCAGGTCGACTTTTTGTTGTTGCAAGAAGTCAATGCCCTTTTGTCCATCATTGACTACTGATACTTCGAAGCTTTCATTGAGGATTTGAGCAATGAATCTGCTCATTTCATAGTTATCTTCGACTATCAGGATATGCTGTTTCTTTTCGCCAGGATGAATAGCTGGTTTGCTTTCTTCTGCAATGGCATGTTTCTGAAGTTCGGTGATTGTTACTTTATCTCCGATTGATCTAGTAGGTTCATCCGTCTGAATCTCCACCAACTGGTCAGCTTGCAAATGCGCTTTTCCTTTCTGAAAGATCAGGGTAAAAACAGTTCCCTTGTCAACCCCACTCTCAACAGCTATTGTCGCTCCGTGGAGTTCTACCAACTCTTTGGAGAGCGCAAGGCCCACCCCAGTACCTTCTCCGCTTTTGGTGTGCGGACTTTGATAAAACCTGTCAAAGACAAACGGGAGATCAGTCTCTGGAATACCAACTCCCGTATCTGAAACACTGAATACAACTCGATCCTCTTTCTCTTGCATTCTCAGGACGATTTGACCATCATTTTGGGTGAATCGGAAGGCATTGGCCAGCAGGTTAACAAAAATAGTTTCGAACTTGTCCTTGTCCAGGTAAAGTGTTGCTTCGGGAAGCAGTTCTTCTTTGTAATCAATTCGTTTATCAAAAAACTTGGATGAGAAGAAATCTCCTACCTTGCTCAGCAGCTGAGCCGGGTGAACAAGTGTAGCATACAATTGCACCTTACCCGCTTCCAATTTGGAAATATCCAGGATGTTATTCACCATCTTGAGTAGTCGCTCACTGTTCCTGTAGGACACCTTAAGATTGGCATATTGTTCATCATTGAGTGATCCAAACTTGCCTTTTAGTGTTTGATCGACGGTACCCATGGTAAGCGTCAAAGGCGTCCGAAGTTCGTGTGAAATGTTTGTAAAGAATAGACTTTTCAACTCATCTGCCTGGAGCAGCTTTTCATGTTGATCCGAGATGGTATGCGCGTCTTTTTCCGCTTGTTCTTTCTGGATACGGATTTGATTGGTTCGCTCCTCAATGATCCCTTCCAGTTTCAGTTTGTCACGCTCCAGCCGCCTGGTATTTAGTTTGACTATGCCCCAAATGAATCCAACAAACAGTGCAGCATACAGGCCATAAGCCCACCACGCATAGTACCAGGGAGGTAAAACCGTAAAGGTAAAGCCCTTCATCTCGCTTGCTACAGCATAAGTGTTTCTTGCCTGAACACGAAATGTAAAAGTGCCATGGGGAAGATTGGTGTAAGCTTTCTGATGTTCATCGTTCCATTCAGACCATTCTTGATCGAATTCCTCGAGTTTCCACCGATAGCGTGTTTTATCGATGTTTTCGTAAAATGCTGCGGCAAATTCCATACGCAACGAATTGTGTGAAAATGGTAGACGCAAATCCGTTGGATAATCCTCAAAGCCATTGAACAAAACAGAGTCACGGTTGATGAAACGAACAGCTGACAGATTTACCGGAAAAGTGTTGTAAGTGGGTTGATGCCTGGGATCAATATGGATGATGTTGGAAACCGTAGACCAGAATACATTGGCAGAATCGACCACTTCAGTATGGAATTCCTGTAAGCCATCGAATTTCAATGGTGCAAAATCAATTCTTTGGAAACCAGTGGCAGTCTTTTTAAGCCGATGAGCTGAATTGGTTGTGTAATAATAAAGATCACCATTTGGTCCTTCACTGATTTTGCTTACTCCCTTGCCTTCTGTTAAGGCTGCAAAGCGTTCATCCATGATCAAGCGATTTTGACTCGGTTCATGCCGATAAATACCATTCACGGTTGCTACCAGTGCATCACCTTGATAGGTGTAAACATAGTTGGCAGTATTAGCTGGTAAACCATCATTTGCTCCATAAGTCTGCTGTTCCAGGATTTCGCCCTGTTCCCAGTCATATTTGATCCGATAAATGCCAAAATTGCGTTCGCTGATCCAGATATTGTCATCCACTCCCAATGCCATGTAGTGAACAGAAGGGAACAACTTTTCGTGTTGTTTTTTCACTTGCCAGTTTCCATTAGACTTTTTCAAATGCAAGAGTTCTCCATCATGGCTACCCAGTAATAATTCATTGGAATCGCGGGAACGCAATCCTGCCCAGTAAATACCATCCCTACCGGCAATTGGTTTTATTTCGGGTTTCAGTTCATAGACGGCACTTGAGGTTAATCCGATCAGATCGTCCTCAACCCCGATCGTTCTCCAGGATTCCTTTGCATGTAATCGATTAAACGATGGAAGATAAAACGGGTCAATCAAGTGATCCCATTTTTCGTGGAAATGCCCTGAAGTAGCTGAAAGGTACAATCCGTCATCAAATTTTGTAATAAAACTGACCACTCCTTTTACACCCATTCTTTCATCCAATACTGTGTATGGGGAAAAGACTTCAACTGCATCAAAACCTCCGCTAGTTCCCACCCATAGGAGGTTGTTTTGATCCAACGTTATATCGAGTACCTGGTCTCTGGACAGCCCTTTGCTTTCATTAAGAAACTGAATGGGATTGCCATTAAGATCTGTGATTAACAGGCCATTGTCATCATAAATGGCGATATATGAATCGAGCAGGGCGACTGCATTCATCCTTTTGGAGGAGGCGAGGAATTGAGCCGCCTGACGATCAATATCCATTTTCTCGAAGGTTGAGAAATCATAAAACCCTTTATTCGTGATGACGACAGATTTGCGGGCTGTTTCAACAATCACCATTTGATTGGTTGCCAGTACATCACTTTTGGGATTGACGGAAACCAACTTCCATTCTTTGTTCTGGAGTACATAAAGTTCTTGATTTTGAAATGCGTATAGCTGACCCTTGTTAACCCCAGCAATAAGTCCATAAGGTGCTAAGGGTACGGTGAACCATTCTTTTGTCTGATGATTGAGAGAGAATAGTCGATCAGTTGCCACAAAATAGACTTGGTTACCGGAGGTATAGGTGCGCCAAATGGTAAAGTCCTTGTTGGAGAGTTCGCTGTATTGATCTTTGATAGAGTTGATGGTCAAAGCACCATTTTCATTAGACTGAAGGATGCCTATTTCATGATTTCCTGCTACATAGATTGTTCCATCAGGCACTTGCACCACACTATGCAACAATACATTTTCTGACGTGGTAACTCGTGTGTAATGATGGCCATCGAAAACCAGAAGCCCGGCATTTCCAGCAATGTAGATGCGGTTGTCTTGCCCTGTGAGAATTTCGAATGACTGAGTTGAAAACTTGTAGTCTGCCGGATCATAGTGCTCAATGAAAGGAAGGCCTATCGACTTTATCTTGCTCGGCTGTCCAAAACAAAAAACTGACAAGAATAGGACGATAGAGACCATCAGAAGTCTCATAAAGTTTTTGAACACATGCATAATGGAAGACTAAAGTATTACATCTTTTGAATTTGTTAATTATATGATAAATAAATGGAGAGCCACATGGTTGATGACCCTCCTTCCATTCGAGGTTGTAACCCCAGGTTGTTGTGAATAGTAATGCTCAATTAGCTATCAAATCTCCTCTATGTAAAATCCAGGTTCCACCTATATATTCTAGGAAGATGCTATTGATTGTATGTGAAGTTCCATTTGGAAAACTTGCTTGTGGATTTCCAATCTCTACTTCAAAGTGATTAGTATAAGCGGACTTTGGAGTGCCGTTTATAGTGATGTCACTATTGCCAAAACTTAGAAGCATCCTTTTGCTTGAACCCTCAAACGGATTCCAACCAAATTGTCGGGCAATGATTACTTTATCACCAGCGCTTGGTGAATCTGGCAGGGTTACGGTGCAGTTGAAAGTACTAAAAAGAGTTGAATCATAGGCGTTTGAAAAATAGAGGAAGTAATCGGAGTTTCCGGCAGGTATGGTATGTGAACTTCCACTTTCTGTTGCATAAACTCTGGAAGATCCACCGCTTGGTGCTGCCCATTCTATACCATTAGCTGTAACGCTTAGTACTTGTCCGGTTGTGCCCAGTGAAGCAGGTAACTCCTTATAGGAGGCAAGATCTATCCCGGTAGCCTCGTTGTTGCCGGTTACTTTGAGTATATCATCAGTCAGGCTCAAATCCTGAATTTCATTAGTCACATCTCCATCTACTTCGGTAAATGAAGTCAAGTAACCGTTGTTATTTGCGTAAGCATCTACCTCTGCTTCGGTCAACTGTGTGTCTGTATTGTCCTTGTAAATGCTCAAGTCTATTTCAGTAGCAGTGGTGTTGTTGGTTACAGTAAGAACATCATCTGTTAGATCTAAGTCCTGAATTTCGTTGGTAACATCTCCATCGACTTCTGTAAAGGAAGTCAGGTAGCCATTGTTGTTTGTGTAGGCATCCACCTCTGCCTCAGTCAGCTGTGTGTCGGTATTGTCTTTGTAAATACTCAGGTCTATCTCGGTGGCAGTGGAGTTATTGGTAACTGTCAAGATATCATCTGTTAGATCTAAATCCTGAATTTCATTGGTCACATCTCCGTCTACTTCAGCAATCAGGTAACCGTTATTATCTGCGTAGGCATCCACCTCTGCCTCAGTCAGCTGTGTGTCGGTATTGTCTTTGTAAACGCTCAGATCTATCTCGGTGGCAGTGTTGTTGTTGGTTACAGTCAGGATATCATCAGTCAGATCTAAATCCTGAATTTCATTAGTTACATCTCCATCTACTTCGGTGAATGAAGTCAAGTAACCGTTGTTATTTGCGTAAGCATCTACCTCAGCTTCTGTTAACTGTGTGTCGGTATTGTCTTTGTAAACACTCAGGTCGATTTCGGATGCGAAGGCATTGTTGGTCACTTTAAGCACATTGTTGGTAAGGCTCAAATCTTGAATTTCATTTGTACTATCTCCATCGGATTCAGCATAAGAAGTCAAGTAGCCATTGTTAGCCGTAAATTCATCTACCTCTGCTTCTGTGAGTTTTGTATCCTTATTCAAAAAAGGTGTAAGGTCTATGGCAGTGGCATTCCCGTTTTTAGTGATAGTCAAAATGTTGCCTTCCAATTTTAAGTCCTGAAGCTCGTTGGTAGAGTCTGCATCTGCATCATTCACAGCATCTTCAATAGATCCACCATTGCCAGAAAGGGTGATGGTGTTTCCTGTTTTAGTCAAGGTCTGGGTATTACCCGAACTACTCGCCGCATGTAAGGCGTATGGTACTGCCAGAAGTTCCTTTGATCCCACCACGGTGAAATTTGATCCTCCTGTATCATCTAGAGCGACTTCAATGAATTTGGCACCTGATGACCAGTCGATTCCATTGAAAGAACCTCGCACAGGATCACCGCTTCCCAATACTAAGTCCACTAGTCCGAATCCATTGGTCTGTTCGCTATGAGTTTCTGTATAAACTGCAGTTCCTGTAGCGGACGCTTCCAGTATAGAAACTTGTAAGGACACGTCCTGGTTGGTTATAGGATCGTTATTGGCATTTCTGATGATGGCCTGATAGCCAAAGCCAGTGGGCGTCTGTGCGACGGTAAGCCCTATAGATAGGATTCCAATAAAGAAGTGAGTTAAAAAATTTTTCATGGTAACTGTTATTTGGTCTTGGTTAGTTTGTAGATATGTGGACTTGTGTCCGATTCACGTTCAACATAAAGCAGGTAGATACCTGTTGGCTGCTCGGTGAGATCCATCTCAAAAGCATCCGTCAAGTGGACCTCCCTTGGTTGCATAATCACTTTCCCCTGCAGATTGACCATACTTAGTTGTACAGGTGTATGGCTGGAGCTACTTTTAATTCGAAAGCTTTGGGCAAATGGGTTGGGGTATACCACCACTTCAAAAGCAGATGGTTCTTTCACTGATAAGGCATCAACTACCAGAGACGGCCCAAGGTAACCGTGCTTAAGTGTGTTTTGGTTGTTAGAGAGATTTGCTAAAATGAGTCCGCCTACGCTGGACTCTAGTGTGTGGTGTTCACTACTCAATTTACCTCCACCGCTAACAATTCCTTGATGCTCGATGGTTTGTGCATATCCATATATGGAGAGGTATATTGCCAAAATGGTGATGGGCCATTTAGATTTTACTAAGCGTGTCATTTGTCAGTATTGATTGTATCTGGCAAATATTATTTGATCGCCCTATTGGCTTTTAACACGATAGCGCCAATGTTTATGGGATTACGCCAACATGGCCCAAAAGATCAATAATCGTGCTTTTCCTACAGACTCAAATGGCTTTACATTTTTAGTAAAACTTAAGAAAGATGGCGTATTGGACGGTATTAAGAACTGTCTTCATCAATGCTCATGGAACATTTTTATGAGCGTCAACCTGGAAGGCATGCAGGATTAAGCGCATTCCTAACTCCTTTTCGTAAATGGACAATTCTCCAATTACTGTCATGCCAGAATGGCGTCTTTGGTAATTGGAAGACTGGCATAAATTTCACGCTCTTCTCTTTTATAACAAAGATTCCTGCCTTGCACCGCATGTTCAAACCCCAAGTCCGATGGTCTGGAGGGGTAATTATCTCCCAGATGCCATTTCCCAAACATGGCCGTTTGGTAACCATTTTCTCTAAAAACCTGAGCCATGGTTGCAGAGCCTTCCGGAAGTGCATCCCTGCCCTTGTAGGTGGCCCATGTGCCATTATTGATCGGATATCGACCTGTCAGCAGGGCACTCCTTGTTGGTGTACACTTTGGACTTACATGAAAATCTGTTAATCGAACAGACTCTTGATAGAATGCATCAATTTCAGGCGTTTTCAACCAGGGATTACCATGACAGCCTAAGTCACCTATCCCCTGATCATCAGTCATGATCAGGATAACGTTGGGTTTATTTATGTTCTGAGCAAAAGCTGACTCAGCGATTAATCCCGCTAAAATTATTCCTAACAGGGTACGACAAATTGAAAGGTTCATGATATGATCCATATCCCCTAAAATGAACAATGTTGACCAATTATGTGAAGGCAAATGGTTCCTCAAGATATCCTGATGCTGTAGGTCATTCGTCCCATTCAAAAGCATTTATCCGGATACCCCTATAACAATCATCTACACATCCGTTTGGCACATAACCACAAGTGGTCATTAGTCCATTGTCTGCAGTTTCAAAGTAAAGTGTATTGTCTTCCTGATTAACAATCAAGAACGATGTTGAACAAGCTGTATACAATTCATCAATTGTTAACAATTCAGCACCGATTTCATGAATGCCCAATTCAGATCCTTCTTCTTGATATGTATCGGTTACAGTCCTTTTACCTGTCCGTTGATCAATACTGAATTCCTGATAGCTCCTGGCAACTACCACTCCATCTTTTACTTTAATTTCAGTGGTATGACCAAACCCCACCCAAGACTGAAAGGTGGTTTGATAGGTATATGAATTGCCGTTTTGATTCTTAAGTTCAGACCATTTCGATTTGCTTTCAACATATGATAATCCTCCTTCTCCTCTCAATGTGGACAGCACTGATAAATCTGGTTCAGAACCACAAGCCCAGATGTTTAGACATACAACTAATCCCAGTAAAAATTTCGATCTCATTTTGTAAATATTGGTTGGCATGATGCACTCAAAAGAAATGCCAAAAACTACTCAGGCAAATAATCTCCTAATAAATTCCAATCTATGCTATTCCCCCAGCCCTGTCCATGATCACTAATGTTTCGAGTTTTGTGAGCAGCGCTGACCTGATGGTCTCCATGGTTCAATAAAAAAAGCACCTCCCCTGGTCGTAGATGCAAACTGGCCCAGCTCATGGGAGAATTTCCATGGGCATCCAAAGCTGATTTATCTGCTCCATTATCAATTAGAAATTGGATAGTCTTCACATCAGCATAGGCGGCTGCTCTGTGCAAAGGGGTTTCTCCACAAGTTCTAACATCCCGCATGAAGGCGCCTGTTTCAACACCAGGCTTAGTTTTGGCATTTACATCCGCACCTTTCTCCACTAATAACTTGACAACATAGAAGTAATAGGGACGCCCTGACTTGACTAGTGCATTGTGCAAAGGGGATTCATTAGTCTTATCAACAAATGCATTTACATCAGCTCCTTCATTGATTAAAAAATCACACACTTTCCAATGACCAAAAAACGCGGCATTGCCTAATTCATCATTGAGATTAATACTAACCAATGTTCCTCCCTTAGCGAGTATTGCACCTAGTGCAGTAGTATCATTGTAATAAACCAACCATTGCAACAATTTAACAGGACCCTCATTCAACAGCTGCTGCCAATTGTTCAATTGGAATAATTTGAAAAGGTAGTCTGTTCTCCCACGGCTAATGAACAATAGTAATTCTTCAGGTTTCATAGCAATTCATGTGTTTGCTATGAAGATACTCAATAGAGAAATGGTTTGCTACACTTTAAAAACTCCAACGGCCTTTTCACAACCTTCCCAGTTGATAAGGACGTTAGTTGGGTCCAATAGCAAGGCTTCAGGTTCTAATAAATTCGGATAGCCTTTCCAACCAGCAGCTGGTCCATAGAAATCCCCTGAGTTTGCTTCAGGATCCATGGCTGCCCTGATGATCCCAGTAGCTCCATCTTCAGCTGTTTGTGCACGGGTCATCAATTCTGAATCACTTTCCATTCCTCCATCTGCTGCGGTGGTTACTTGGAGATTGGTTAATGCCAATCCCGGATGTGCAAGCAATGATTTCACATGGGTAATGCCAGCTGCATCGAGTCTTTCTTTAAGTCCATAAGTGAAAGCACAGTTCGCCAACTTGGTTTGATGGTATCGTTCCCACCTCGGCCCCTGAAAACTAACACTCTCCTGCTCGGTACCATCCCCACCGAGGTTGCCACCCTGTTTATCAAAGTATTCAGCCCTGAGTGGCCCTCCCAATCTGGCCATAGAAGAATGGTTTACCACTCGACCATCTTTGCTTCTCAACAGTAGGGGGAATAATTCCCTGGTTAGCAGAAAATGTGAAATACAATTGGTTTGCATTTGAATATCGTAACCATCAACAGTGGCCTGATCTTTCAGTGCCATGACTCCTGCATTATTAACAACTACATCCACCTGGTCAAAACTGGCTCTGATCTCCTCGGCTGCTTGTTGAACACTCTCCAATCGCTGTAAATCACAAGAAATCGCTCTAAATTCAGCACCTGGCACTTGATTTTCAAGCGTCCTAAGGGACGTTTCCGCACGTTCACTTTTTCTATTTAACAATAAGACTTTGGCTCCCAGTCTGGCTAACTCCCTTGCACAAACAAAGCCAGTTCCGCTTGTAGTGCCTGTAATAGCTACTACCTTTCCAGACATATCCTGACCGTGATTCTCCAGGACTTTATTGAGATGTAATGTTTCTATCTGAGTTGACATTTAGGCATAATAAGATTTGTAAATCAAACTATTCAACGTTCAGAAAGCTCAATGGTTTGCTCATTGATTATTCTTACATCAACACCTTATTCTTTGCTTCAATAGGAGCTGGAATATCCTCATCTCCAATCATTTCTCTTAAATCAATTTCTATGGTTCTGCAAAGGGATAACATGGGTATATCATTAGCCATACCTTCAAATGGATTCTCAGAATAGTCTCCGACCAACTCCATCGTGACATACACCCAACCGATAATGGCTACAGAAGGAATGGTCATCCAAATCGCCCACTCACCTAATTTGGCGAATTCTGAAACCACACCAAATGGAAGCATTACTATAAATAATGCAATGAATATAAAGCTCATATTCGCATATTGACGAGGTAATGGGAATTTCTTTATCCGCTCATTTTTACCTTGGAGATTGTAGAACTCTGAAAGTAACTTTTGCATTTCCATGTGCCTGAAATCATCAGTCAACCCTTTTTCTCTTAACTCCTTCAAGTCCTGTGATTGGTGATCTATGATCTGAGTAGCTGTGTTGGCATAGCCGATTAGGTGCTCATACTCTTCCTTGGGTAAATAACGATGCAATTCTGTTTTTGACACTTCATCGTCCACCATTCCTACTCCGAACTTCTTTTGTCTTTTCCTGGCATACTTTCCAACTTGTCCTCCAAGGCTTACGTGTTCCCATGGCGTGGGTGTTAGCAGTTGACTTCTATGCGCATAAAGCCAACCGATATGTCGATAAATCAAGCGTTTTCTGAGTCCGTCCAATTCATGATCTCCAACAGGATTTTCAGCAAACTGATTGGTGATAAATGATTTGACATACATGCCCCATGATCTGCTGGTATTGATTATTCCACCCCAAATTTTCCTTGCCTCCCACATCCGGTCATAAGCACTATTGTTCTTGAATCCTACATAAAATGCCACTGCTGTTCCCACAATGGATAATGGAAACCATGGTATGGTTAGCCAATACAGCCCAAAGTAATGATAGACTGCTACGATGATGGCTGGATAAGGAATCAACCAAATGAAATGATGCCCAGTAAAGGACAGAATTCCTCGAAAACTAAAGTTTTTTGATATGATCATGTTAGGTCAGTTTAGTCCACCAATTATGTCTTTCAACACTTTTATAATTGAAAAGTTCACCAAGCTGAGGGGTCAGTATATTTAACTTTTTTAAGTCTGCCTCCAAAACAAAACGGTCAACCGGTTCCTTCCAAGTATGCATTGCTAAAGCAAACCCAGCCCAATGAACCGGCATTGCCTTCTTAACCCCAGCTTCTTTTGCGGCCTTTACGCTCTCCTCGGGATACATGTGGATTTGATGCCAAAGCTCGTTATACTGCCCGCATTCCATAATACCAAAATCAAAAGGCCCTAGACGCTGACCAACTTCTTTGAAATGTTCTCCATACCCACCGTCACCGCTGAAATAAATATTCTCTTCGCTAGTTTTGATTGCCCATCCTCCCCATAATGACTTTTGGCGATCTGTTGCTCCTCTCCCTGAAAAGTGACGGGAGGGTGTATACGTAATTTTTATTCCATCAATTGATTCTTCATCCCACCAGTCAAATTCGGTGATCAATCCATCCTTGATTCCCCATTTAGTCAGGTGTCTTTTTATGCCAAGACCTACATAGTATTGTTTCACCTTTGGTATCAAGCTTTTGATACTAGCAAGATCAAGATGATCATAATGATCATGCGTCATGAGAACCAAATCTATTTGAGGAAACTGATCGATCAAATCCAGTGTATTTTCTGAGAACCGCTTACTTTTAAATGGCGCTATAGGAGCAGCATCCGGACCCAACATGGGGTCAATCAAAATGGTCTTCCCGTTCATTCTCAAGAGAATTACTGAATGTCCATACCAGATGATTTGCGTCCGACTTGAGAAGAAAGAAGTCCTATCAAATGGAATAACAGTAATTGGCTCTTTTGGTTCGCGTCCATCCTTATCGAAAAACTGTTGTTTGAGCATTTTCGGTACATCCCGGAAATGAAACTCCATTTCCGTTTTTACAAGGTTTTGAAATTTGCCTTCCTTCCAGTTAGGAGATTGGCTGTACTGTTCTACTCTTTGCTTTGTTACTCTTCCTCCAAATTGTTTCATACCAAGATAAATTGATGCAGACTAAATGATCAATTAAGATAATAGAAAATTCGAGCGCAGACCTAGTGATTTCTGTAAACGCCAAGACGCAAAGGGCAATCAACCCAAGCTTCTGGCAATTCGAAATCCCAAATCATCAATTTTGAAAGATACAGGATGGCTTCTCCTTCTGGTTGTGGACATTACACTTCGTTCCTCATCACACCAACCACCTCCTCGAAATACTCTATATGCCCCATAGACCTCCTCATCATAAATGTCTGAGCACCATTCCCAGATATTGCCCAGCATGTCATATAATCCCCATTGGTTCGACTCTTTCAGACCTACAGGCTCTGTCTGATCATCAGTATTTGATTTGTATCATGCAATCTTATCCAGGTCTCCAGATGAAATCGACTTACTATTCGCCTGACATGCATATTGCCATTCGGCCTCTGTTGGTAACCTGTATCCATTAGCGGATTCCAGATAGATCACCTCATCATTTTCATCGTTAAACGCATAGCTCGAATGCAATCCAGTTTGCTCTGAAAGTTTGTTGCAAAAAGTGATTGCATCCAACCATGATACCGACTCAACAGGTAAATTGGACCCTTTGAAATTACTTGGATTTTCACCCATCAAATCCACATACAAATCTTGAGTGATACATATTTTGCAATATAGAAACCCTCAATCTTTACCTGCCAATTATTTCCTACTCGATCATCTCTCATGTGCACCAAACCTGAAGGCACATTTACTAAAATACTTTCTATCATCTAGACGTGCTGATCGATCAAAATCTGGTTGCCATCTGGATCAGTGATTACCATACTCGCCGGCCCGGAAGTAGTCTCATCAGCTTCCGTATTGATTTCAACCTTTTTTGCTTTCAATGACTTTTGTATTTCTCTCACATCATCAAACTGATCGAGCTTATTTGCACTTTCATCCCAGCCTGGGTTAAACGTAATAATATTACCTTCAAACATTCCCTGAAAGAGACCAATTAAGGCATTGCCATTCTTCATGATGAGGTAATTCATCTCTAATGAACCTCCAAATACCTCGAACCCCATCTTTTCATAAAACTCCTTTGATACCACAAGATCCTTTACGGCAAGACTTATCGAAAATGCACCCAATTTCATATTTATACCTTTAGTTTTAAACAATTATAATCAAAACGAAAATCGACATTTAAAAGTTGAACTAAGGACATAATTGCTGGATATATCAAAATATTCATTTTACCTAGTAGATGTTTATGAATTCGTTGGCTTGCCTTGGAATCAGGATTGTATTAGTTGGCTGCCATCATTGGATCAATAACATGGACGGTCCGCGACAGATGAAATATCGCATAGTCAGTATTACTCAGATTGAGCGGATGTGGAAAAGAAGACTTGCCTGCCTTTTTCAAGCGTCAAGACCTCTCCTTTGATATTTACTTGTCCTTTGAGTCTGATGTCTGTGGAAGAAGCACCAACTTTTACCTCAAAGTTTCCTGGGGAAACTATCCACTGTTGATCCTTATACTCAACTAACTGCTTTGGAGACAAATCGATTGTAACCATTTTCTCCTGACCAGGCTTCAAGGTCACCCTGTCAAATCCTTTCAATTGGATAGGTTTTAAAGTGCTACCTGCATCTAATGGGGATACATACAACTGTACAATTTCCGTTCCCTCACGATCACCCGTATTTTTCACTTTGAATGATACAGAAATGCGATCATCACTAATCGAAGCATCTGGATCAAGCTGCAGATCACTGTACGCGTAGGTGGTATAAGAAAGGCCATAACCAAATGGATACTGAGGTTGTTGACCTGCATATCCGTTTTTGTAATTGATCTCAATTTCTTCGTCTGTACCTGGATAAGTCACACAAAGTTTTGCCGATGGATTGACTTTACCCGTCAAAATATCCGCTACTGCATTTCCTCCCTCTTCTCCTGGGAACCATGCTTGCACAATGGCAGCTGCTTTGTCAGCAAACTTGTCCACCATCTGCTGACGTCCACCAAACATTACCAGGATCACTGGTTTACCTGTAGCAATCAACTGCCCTACAAATTGCTCTTGCTCACCTGGCAGCCTTATACCTTCTCTAAACCTACCTTCTCCGCACAAGTAGATGTTTTCACCCATACCGGCAATGATCACATCACTCTCCTTTGAGATTTCCAGTGCCCTGTTCAGGTCAGGCTGAGGTAGCCCTTTGATAGTCATCATTTTAATCTTACTTAAACGGTCATCTCCTCCATTTGCCTTGACTACTGATTCAAGTGGTGCGCTCCAGTCACAACCTCGCTCATGCTGGATTTCAACCTTGTCACCCAAAGCATTCTCCAACCCTTCTTTGAGACTAACCAGCTTTGGATTGTTTGGGTCAAACTCGGTGCTCCACCAAAAGGAGATCATCGACTGATAAGTATAGTCTCCGAGCAGACCGTAAATAGTTGCTGCATTTGGTCCGACCAACGCAATCTTCTTCACATCATCCTTCAAGGGGAGTATTCCGTCATTTTTCAATAAAACAATTGACTGAGTGGCAGCTTCATAAGCCAACTTTCTGTTGGCGGGTGGATCAAAGTCTAACTCACCGTCCTGACCGATTTGAGGATTTTCATCCAACAAACCAAGCTTTGCTTTCATGATTAATGACCTTTTCACAGATTCATCTACTTCAGCCTCCGTAATTAACCCCTCCTCAATCGCTTCAGGTAAAAAGGGAAAGGTAATAGGATGTGATAATTCGATATCAACTCCTGCCTTGAGCGCCATGACGCCTGCTTCTTTTGAGGATTGAGCTTGTTTATGTCCTTTATACACCAAATTGATGGCCCCATAATCGCTGACCACCTGCCCATCAAAACCAACCTCCTCTCTAAGAATTCCAGTTAGCATTTCAGGGTTAACCGTAACCGCAAGCCCTTTGTATTTACCATACGAGGGCATCACACTTTTGGCACCAGCCACTTTGATCACAGCCTCATGTGGCATCAGGTAATCTTCGTACAATTCTTTGGGATTATCATTTTGAGTACCATAACCTGCAAAATGCTTGGTGGTAGCCGCTACGCCAGTCTTAAAATCATCGCCTTGCAATCCCTTTACAAAGGCAACTCCCATGCGAGCGGTCAGATATGGATCTTCACCATAGCTTTCCTCTATTCGCTCCCAATGTGCCGTTCTGCTAATATCTAACATGGGTGACAGGGCATACGTAGCGCCCGCTGCTCGCATATTCTTTCGGGTTGAGTTCGTATTCCGCTCAACCAGCTCTGGGTTCCATGAACATCCCACTCCAATTTGCTGAGGAAAAGTGGTTGCCCCTTGTGTAGCAAATCCAGTGATGGCTTCTTCATGAAAAATCGCGGGAATACCAGTCTTGGTTTCGGTCATCAGGTATCGCTGCACATCCCGAACAAAGTCACGTAATTCATTTGGAGACATGGTGAGCCCGGATGAAAACTGACAGAAATGTCCGATTCCCAGAGGTAATACTGCTCGTGCTTTCTCAATAGAGAATTTACCATCTTCCATAATTTCCTTTGGACGAATACCCTCTATCTGGGCAATCTTCTCCTCCAAACTCATGGTGGCCATCAAGGCTTCTACTTTGGCATCTAATTCAGGAGTTGAAAATGGAACCATTTCATTAATCATATCCGTTTTACTTTTGTCATTCTCTTGAGTATCCTGAGCACAATCACTCAGAATTAGCATAAAGAAAAGTGCAGTTAGTGCTTTATACATTGTAATTAGATTTCAAATATTATAACTATTGGGTCTACATCTGTTCAAGCATTAAGGTAGACCATCTGGACGAAATACATCAGGGGTAAAACTGAGTTATCTAAGGGTCAAAAGCCTCTACAAGTCGTTCAAGTTCTAGCACGACCTACTCCAAATGCTATAATTCATGTTTTACGCGGTTAATTCAAATTGATCAATCTTTTGAAATTCGACAGTCAGGGTGTGTTATAATCATTACTGCATCGAAGGAGCAAATATTTATATGAATCAATCTGAGGAACCGATTGCAATTAGATGATATTACGATCATTTGGTAGACATGACTGGTTTCAACATAGCTTTTGGCTTTTCGTCTCATTCCACACAATCCCTTCTAGGTAGCACAAAATTACCTCTCATCAAGATTATCATGCCATTCTCTATTTCTCAATAATTCTTTAAATTAAGTTTGACTTCTATAACAGTGCGCGAAACATGCCAATAGAGTTCAAACTTTCGATCAGCTTTATTTTCATTGGTATTTCAAATCTTATTCTCGCCAGCAACAGGAATTGGATATTTGGTTACCGATCTCCTCGCGCCATTAAAACTCACAAAAGCTACGCTTACGCTAATCGATTATATGGATCAGCCATGACGTTAATAGGATCGACCTATTTCACCGTTCTTAGTTGGTTTCCAAATATTTATGGTCAATATCCTGACAAATGGCATCTGATCGTGGTAATAAGCTATTTCGCTCTCACCTTTTTGCTAATCGAAATCAAGATGCACAAGCATTTTAGAGAATAAATCAATCGATAATCAATCGGCAGAATAGTAGCTACTTTAGAGAAGCACGGCTGGTGGGCATTAGCTCATTTCCACAGGACCGAACTTTTCGTAATTAATCATCTGATCATCAAGCTTGATTCCCACATTAACACAAGCGAAAAGTCCATCAGTTTGTAGGCGATAATGGCTAATCACCATGGACAGGTCCGTCAATAATGCTGACTTCCCAATGGACCACTTTTCATTATTTTCACCATGCATCACTATTCAATCTAGTCAATAAATGCGCAATCGTACCCACAGCGTGATTTACTGTAATCATCATAGATTTATAAAGCATCTTTATTTTAGTCTGAAACTCAAGCAATTCAGTGTGCTACCGCTAAAAATCGCAAGCATGAAACTCTTACAAATCATTTCCTTTTCACTCCTCTTTTTCCTATTCGGGTGTGTCAGGAATAACAAAACAGTTACCATTTCCATTCAGGGTATAGATCAGTCAGAATTGGCGCACGCCTTGAACCTGCTGGACCAGCGTGACATCAACAACCCAATTCAACACACTCCCGAAGCTGGAGATGCTGACTTGGTAGTAGAACTGATCAAATCTGACATACAAAATGATGGTTATACGATCAGCAATAATAATGAAAAACTGAAGCTCTCCTCTTCTCATCGACGCGGTTTGATCTATGGCTTGATGTATCTTAACGAGCAACTGCAAGAAGGCTTAACACTGTCACAAGTAGCAAATAAGGAAGTACTAGCACAGTATGATTTCAGAGCTATCAAATTCAACCTTCCGTGGATGTCCTATAGAAGTGGAGAACACTTAAAACTACATGATGAAACATGTCGAGACCTTGATTTCTGGACCTCCTTTCTGGATATGATGGTCGAGAATAAGATCAATACCTTGTCACTTTGGAGCCTCCACCCCTTCCAATACATGGTTCAGCCGACCAATTTTCCCAAAGCATCTCCTTTTACTGATGAGGAATTTGCCGAATGGCAAACGTTCTGGAAATCCTTGTTTGGCATGGCCAAGGAAAGAGGTATTGATACCTACATTTTTAACTGGAACATCTTCGTTTCGGAAGAATTTGGAAAAGCTTATGGCATGGCCGACTATTCCAAGCCAAGTGGATTCTGGGGAGAGGGAGAAACCAATGAATTGATTGAGCAATACACACGTGAAATAGTCACACAAACGATCAATGAATATGAAGACCTAACTGGAATTGGCATTACCCTTGGTGAACGCATGGGCGGCATGACTTCAGAGGAACGAAGAGACTGGATTGATCGTACTATGATTGCCGGATTAAAAAATGCGGATCGGGAGGTGAGATTGTTCTACAGAGCACCTCTATCTGCGGGTACATCCAGCCATGGCACTGTGAGTGTTTCGACCGAGCAATTGACTCGAGAAGCGATAGAAAACATTGGGTTGAGTAATGATGTTTGGCTAGGCTTCAAATTCAACTGGTCGCATGGACATTCCTCTCCTAAACTTTCCATCGTACACGGAGGCATTCTCACGGATACCTATTGGGATCCAAAACCAACCAATTACAGAGGAGTTTACACGGTCCGAAATGAAGACTTCATAGCCTTGAGATGGGCACAACCAGATTTCATCCGACAGTTCATCAACCACAATAGTCAGGACTTTATGGGTGGAGTCATCATTGGTTCCGAAACCTATATTCCCGCTAAGGACTACATCACCCAACCTCAAAAACAACAATGGAAATATGCGTTCGAGCGTCAATGGTTATTCTACAAAGTGTGGGGTAACCTCCTATTTGATAAAAACACTCCAGATGAGTATTTCGCAAAGGCTTTGGCTAATAAGTTCGATCTGGAAGAGGGTAACCAATTATTGGAAGCATGGAAACAAGCATCCATGAATGCCAATCGATTTGCCAGTTTCTATCAAGGGACCTGGGACGCAACGCTCTACACCGAGGGTTTCACCAGAGAAAGAGGACAATTCATTGATATAAACCAATTAATTAAGAGACCTGTCCTCGATTCCAGTTATGTCAACATTGCCAATTTTGTTGCTGGTAACTTCAGCGATGATCAAATCACGCCACTCCAGTTGGCTGAAACATTGGAGACGGAAAGTCGATCCGCCATGTCAATAGCCGAAACCATTCGCAATGCCAACACTGAAAAACCAGAACTGAACATCGAACTCAATGACATTGAAGCCTGGAGCCATCATGGATTGTACTTCGCAGCAAAATTGAGAGGTGCTGTCGCATTAGCGCAATTCAGACAAGAGCAGGCTCCTGACAAGCAATCAGAAGCAGTTGAGCATCTCACCAAGGCTCTAGCTCATTGGAAAAATCTCACCGAAACCATGGAGCGACATAATCTTCCTGTAATTCCATATCAATTTGACCCTGATTTTTCCTGGCGCAAGCACATAGAGGACGCTGAAAGAGACGTAGAAATCGCCCAACAAAACATCAATTAATCATGAACACCGCATTCAAGTCAAGACTATTTATTTGTATATCGCTCCTTTCGAGTATTGCGATGGCACAAACGCAAGTAGAGTTTGCCACTACCCAGGTTCAGAAAACCAATTCTGAAGTTGAGATTTCATTCAAACTCAATAAGAACATCGCACCTGAGGGGTATCAGATTATTAAAAAAGGGAAGCAAATCATTGTGAGCGCCAGTGACTCTACTGGTCTGATGTATGGTGGACTCGAGGTGGCAGATCAGATTGCGCTGGCCGGAGTAACTACCAACACATCCAATACTCCCGATTTGGCCAAAAGGGGTATCAAGTTCAATATCCCATTAGACGCACGCACTCCCAGCTATGATGACTCTGGTGATGCCGCTCAGAAAAACATTGCAATTATGTGGGAATGGGATTTCTGGGAAAACTTCCTGGATAAAATGGCTCTCTACAGATACAATACCTTGACACTGTGGAATCCACACCCCTTCCCATCAATGATTAAAATGGAAGATTATCCGGATGTTGCCTTAGAGGATGTATGCGTCACAACCCTCAGTCCTGCCGGTTTAGAAAACGAATGGGGTGATCCTGGTCTGGTCTCAAAGAACGTGATGAACAATCTGAAAGTGGTCAAGAAAATAACCATCGACGAAAAAATCGCCTTTTGGCAAAAGGTGATGAGACATGCTAAGCATCGTGGAATAGATATCTATTGGATCAATTGGAACATATGTCCAAACAGTGTGGCCACCCCGGTAGATGCTTACTACAAAAACTACGGGATCAATTTTGAAAAACCTGAACAACCTGGCAAGTATGGCATCACACATGAGCTGGACAATGAAAAAACTAAGAAATACTACCGCGAGGCGGTCAAGCAGTTTCTCCTGACCTATCCGGATGTAAAAGGGATTGGGGTGACTGCTGGTGAACATATGCCTAAAAAATGGGACACCATTAATCGTGAAGAGTGGCTGTGGGATACCTATGGACTAGGTATACTGGATGCAAAAAAGGAGCAACCCGATCGCAAGGTGGATTTCATCCACAGGGTGTGGGACTCAGACATGGATCAGATCATGAAATTCTGGGGTGAATACCCGGATAAGTTTGAAGTGAGCTTCAAATACGCCAAAGCTCGCCTTTACTCCTCACCAAACATTCCTTTTGCTGAAAAGCACATTGCAAGCATGGAGCAATACGGTTTGAAGTCATGGTGGAATCTGAGAAATGACGACATATTCGTCTATCGTTGGGGAGACCCTGAATATGTAAGGTCATTTATTAATCAACTTCCGGGGGAAAAGCACACCGCAGCTTTTCACATGGGCTCAGATGGCTATGTGTGGGGTAAGGAATTCATCAGTAAAAACGAAGAGCTGTCTGGTGAATATGAAATTGACAAGCATTGGTTCAACTTTATGCTATGGGGAAGGCTGGGCTATGACAATAAGCTCTCTCAGGAATACTTTATCAAAAAACTAGAAAATCGGTTTGCCGGAATCGATGGAAAACAATTACTGAACACCTGGCAAGCTGCTTCGAAAATCATTCCACTAGTCAATCAATTTCACTGGCGGGATTGGGATCATCAATGGTCAGTTGAGTCTAGCTTCGCAAGACCCGTGTTGGGTGGTTACCGAGACGTCTTCGACTTTGTTGACAATCGCACCATGCAGGGCAGCAACCTCATCAATCCCAAGACCTTTGCTGAGAATGGCGAAATGGAAGGAAAAATTTCCCCTCCTCAAGTCGTGGCGCAATTGAAACAACTGGCCATTGCATCCATTAAAGGGGCTGCCTCTCTAAGGTCAGGAGCCAATTCAATGGAATTGGAGACGCTATTGGATGATATCCTTGCCATGGCTTACCTGGGTCAATACTATGCGCAAAAGATCGATGCGGCTACCCATCTCGCTAACTACCAGGTAACCAAGGATGAAACGTGGAAAGAAAAATCCATGGCAAGTCTGGAAACCGGAGTGGAACATTGGAAAGACTATCGCGCTATCTCAGAAAAGAATTACCGTCCGCAAATGTTAGCCCGCGTACATTGGCTGGACTGGAGCCAGGTCTTCAAGTATGTAGTAGAGGACATCAGAGCGGTTCGGCAGTATGAATTGGAGTAATGGTTAGTTTCAATCTTAAAATCTCAACTTCCTGGCCCATGTTCGAATAGCCACCCAATCTCGATAGTCGCCTTCCTTGACTCCAAAAATTTGCATCATCATACGCATAGCGATTTGGGCTGGCCAGGAGATTTTACTGTAATCCAATACCCCGGCAAATCCTGCAATACTTTGCGCATTGACCTCAGGAGTTAATTGCTTAATTTTCTCTGCATAAACATTGGCGGCCTGCTTGGCTTTTTCAGATGGATCTGATAATGTCAGACAAACAAAAAAGTAAGCAACTGTCTTAGTTTTCAACTCCTCTTGATGCTTTACCACAAACTTCCTCATCTCAGGCATCCAATGGTCATATTGAATAGCACTGCCTACCACCACCTTGTCATAACCCGACAGATCAGTGACTTCCGAGACATGCTTGGTCTCAACCGTAGAACTTCCCTCGGCGATGACATCTGCTACTCCCTGCGCCACTTCAGCAGTCGATCCAAATTGGCTCTGATACACCACCAAAACATTACCTTGTGTTGTCTTTGTCTTATTTAGTATAATGTTAGATGCAATCGAATCAGACTGCCCAAAAACTACTTGCTTTCCAAGGAGTGCAGTTCCTCCTACAGCGATGATTGACTTCATACTCTGGTTAATAAATTTTCTACGTTCCATTTTTTCCACGAAATTCCCCTCCTGGGAGGCGTAAGGGGTGGGTTACCCCAACCTTGATATTGTTTATTTATGCGTTGACCTGAGGAACCGTCTGATTCCAAACACCTGTAGCAGCGGTTTCCTTGACATACTCGCTAAATTCCTTTGCCTTTCGTCCCAAGACTTTTTCAATGTCATTGGTAGTACTCACATTGCGACCATCCAGTACCTGCCCAAAGAGATACTCAACCAACCAAAGGAAATCTTCAGGAATATTGTGCTCCCGCATCATGTCCAGGTATTGCTCAAGTGATACCGGATTAAACTGAATGTTACGACCAGTTGCATCCGCTATCTCATTGATCACCTCATCGAATTTCAACATGGTTGGACCGGTGAGCGTATATATCTGCCCGACATGTTTGCTATCCAAAAGCGACGCGACGACAACATCCGAAATATCATCAGTATCCACATATGCTACTGGTGTTTCGTGCATTGGCAATGCCACCTGACCAGCCAAAATTGATTCAAGAAAGAAGTTTTCGCTAAAGTTTTGACTGAACCAATCAGCACGCACAATGGTCCAGTCAATTCCGGAATTCATTACAATTTCTTCACACTTCTCAGCGCCTTCCTCACCTCTTCCGGACAGTAAAACGAGGTTTTTTACCTCATATTTAGCTGCTTCATGAACAAAGAGCTTGATTGCCTTCTCGGCAGGTGGAATGGCCAAATCCGGTTGGAAAGTAATGTACACTGCATCTACTCCCTCCAGTACGCCTGCATAAGTCGTGGGGTCTTCCCAATCAAATCCTGGATTGGTGCTTCTTGAAGCTGAACGTACCTCTTTGCCAAGACTAGTTAGCTTTTCAACTACTTTTCTACCAGTTTTACCTTTTCCTCCGATTACTAAATAAGTTTGATCTTTCATGATTGTATGATTTATTGATTTTAAAAATTTTGATTAATTGAAAATGAGTTGATGACTGTCGATAGCTAGGCCGCTACTTGTCTTGATCTTATTTTGAAATACCAATAGGTATAAATGGTGATGATGTTTTCTCCTACCAGTGCCCACAGCAACGGGTCACTCAAAAATCTTTGATAACTCCCATTGTTGTACGGAATCTCATAAAAAGGAACAGTAATGAGCATGTCCAAGGAAACCGCAGTAAAGACCATGGTGATGGCTACCAATAAACCATTGGTAGGTGTCGCTTTCTTGAAGTAGATGCTAGCTCCCAGAATAGACACTGGAATTAGCGATAGACCTATTAGCAGTCCGATGTAATCAGCAGTACCCGGAATAGCTCCATAAACTGAAAAAAGCGTGAAGGTTATCAGCCATACCAGACTGCCTGTGAGCATTGCTCTTTTAATGTTCATAATCTTTTTGTTTTAATTCAGGAACTGACCTGAGTTTTTAAATGATTTTGTTGATAGCAAAACTGGCTTTTGCGCTACTCGATCATTTGTTCAAAAAGGATTACGATTTGTCCGAAAGGGATAAACTATAAGTAGAAGATGGTAATTTGTGTTCATCAGTCCGGAATCTTTCAGTCTTCTCAGACTGTCACTCCAGAATGGAGTTTTTATCTAGCTCCATCACCGCACGTGCACGCATTCCCGAAGGCCTGCCTGCCGTCAGGCAGGGATCTTTGATATGAGCGAGTAGAACTCTGAGCCTTTAAGGCGTATCCTTGATTGTTAAAGACGCCATGCTGGCGTGACTTGTGGGAAAGATTGAACACTGAGCTTTTTAATTTCGACCATTTAATCACCCCAGAGGCCTGTCTGTCCGTCAGGCAGGGAGTCTTCACCA